>CAWHHJ010000013.1:0-95467 GCA_963829085.1 uncultured beta proteobacterium
TCCAGCGCGCATAAAAATCACCGGCCAAACGCGCGCGGAAACTTGCGGCGTCGGCACGCGTGAACACCATGCCCTGCTGCGCCAGCCTGCTCTCGAGGTCGCGATTGAGCGCGTTCGTGTGCACGCGCTGCCGAGCCACATGCTTCTTCACATTGCGCAGCACGACGTCGCGCGTGTGCTCAGGGAGACGGCGCCAGAATGCAAGGTTTGCAATGAGGTTGAAGCCAGACCACATGTGATTCGTCACAGAGATGTAGCGGGTGACTTCATTCAACTTCAGAGAATCGGTAATCGAGAGCGGATTTTCCTGCGCATCGACACGCCGTTCGGCGAGCGCACGGTGCAGATCCAGCACGAATATGGCCATCGGTTCAGCGCCCAGACTGCGAAAAGTGTCGTCGAATATGCGGCCTTCCGGCACGCGTATCCGCAGGCCGGCCACATCATCGGCGGTTTTGACCGGCCGGTCGATCGTAGAGATCTGGCGAAACCCGTTGTCCATGAGTCCGCAGGGCACCGCATAGATGCCCTGACTGGCGAGGTGCGCGCGCAGGTAATCGCCGATCGCGCCATCCATAAGCGCATACACCTGCGCTTCGCTTGTAAACGCGAATGGCACGCTTTGTATTTCGAATGCCGGAGCAAGCGGCCCCAGCAGGCTGCCCATGACCGCATAAAATTCGATCTCGCCATTTCTTACTTTATCGATGATCTCCGCATGAGTGGCCTTGAGCCCGTCATTCTCCGGATGGACGCTGACATCAAGCCGGCCGCTCGTTTCGTTGCGCACCGCATCCCACAGATCGACTAGAAAAGGATGGACGTGACTTGCGACCGGCTGATAGTGGAACTGTCGCGCGCGCATGGTTTGCGCTGCCGTCATTACATCATCACACGGCCGCCGTTTATATCCAGCACGACGCCGTTGAGGTATGACGCTGCATCGGAGGCCAGGAAGAGCATGGCGTTCGCGTGATCCTGCGATTCGGCCAGACGCCTCAGCGGCACCTGGGATGCGATTCGCTCGACGTCTTCCCTGGTGCGCAGGGCTGCAACGCGTGGCGTAAGCGTAGTAATAGGCGCAATCGCGTTCGCCGTAATGCCATCGGGCCCCAGCTGGTACGCGAGAAAACGCGTGAACTGAATGACGCCGGCTTTGGCCGACCCGTAGGCCGGCGATGACGAAGCGTGCACCGTACGGCCGGAGATTGACGCAACATTGATGATGCGGCCCGCTTTCGAGCGCTTGAGATGCGGAATCGCTGCGCGCGACATCAAAAAAACGCTGCGTAGATTGAGTGCTATCGTGCGATCCCACTCGTCAAGCGGCGTGTCTTCGATTGTGGCAAGTCGTCCATAACCACCCGCGCAGTTGACGAGAACATCAATGCCACCGAATGCGCTGACGGTGCCGGCAATCGCCTCCGCAACCGATGCGTCATCAGTCACATCCGTGCGCGCAGTGAACACATTCCCGCCTGCATCAGTGATTTCAGCGCCGATGCTGCGCACGCCAGGATCGTCGATATCGAGGAGCGCAACACGTGCCCGCTGTTCAGCAAATAAGCGGGCAGTGACTGCGCCGATTCCTTGCGCTGCACCGGTGATCGCGACGACGCGGCCGGCAAATTCCGGGTAAGACGGCATGTCAAATCCTGTCGGGTGTTGCTAAAAATTTAGAACGCTGCGTGCCTGCCGCACGTGCGACGGACCGGACGCTAAGCGATCCCGTCCATAACCTGAACGTCCACGAGCGCTCCCGCGTCCACGTTCCCCTGATCGGTCGGCAGAATGATGAAGCAGTTCGCTTCTGACATCGATCGCAGGATGCCCGAGCCCTGTTCCCCCGTGACACGCACGCTCCAGTTGCCTTTTGCATCCTGAGTAAGAATGCCGCGCTGAAACTCGGTGCGGCCGGGCGCTTTCTTGAGCACGCTGGTGCAGGGAACCTTGAACATGGGCAGCGGCGGCACCGGATCCCGCCCCGACAATGTCAACAAAGCATCGCGCACGAATTGATAAAAGGTCACCATGACCGATACCGGATTTCCGGGCAGGCCAAAGAAATGTGCATTGCCGATCTTGCCGTACGCAAGCGGACGCCCCGGCTTCATGGCGATTTTCCAGAACACCACTTCACCCATGCGCTCGAGCAATTCCTTGACGAAGTCCGCTTCACCGACAGATACGCCGCCGCTGGTAATGACGGCGTCTGCCGATTGCGCCGCAGTGTTGAATGCTTGCTCGAGTAATTGCGGGTCGTCCCGCACGACGCCCATATCGACGACTTCGCAGCCCAGGCGCGTCAGCATGCTGTGAATCGTGTAGCGGTTACTATCGTAGATTTGCCCCGCGCCCAATGTTGTCCCGATGGATCGCAATTCATCGCCCGTCGAGAAAAAAGCTACGCGCAACTTGCGGTAAACGGCGATTTCGCCGATCCCGAGCGAAGCAATCAGTCCGATTTCGGCCGGGCGTAACGAGGTCCCGCGTTTGAGCGCAGTCTGGCCTTTCTTCAAATCCTCGCCCGCGCGCCGCAGATTCTGTCCTTTGCGATGGCCGCCGCCGATCGTAACGCGGTCGCCTTGCGGTTTGACATGTTCCTGCATGACGATCGTGTCACAGCCACGCGGGACGACGCCCCCTGTCATGATCCGCACGCATGCGCCCGAGGGAGGTTCGCCGTCGAAAGGGACACCGGCGAAGGCGGTTCCCACGACTTGCAACGTGATATCACCATCGTTTTTTAGATCGGCAAAGCGCACCGCGTAACCGTCCATCGCCGAGTTGTCATGGGACGGAACATCGAGCGGTGAGACGATGTCTGTAGCGAGCACACGACCGAGCGCCGCGCGAATATGCAGATATTCGACAGCAGACACCGGCGTCAAAAAGCGGGCAATGATCTCGCGCGCCCTCGCGACGGGCATCGAGTTGGGATCGTAATCGTCAGCGCAACTGGCGGCGCGCAAAGAATCGTGAGGATCGTTCATGATTGCGTGGAACAGATAGCAGCGACCCCGAATTCTACCGGATCGGCCACCTGATAGCATCGAGCCGCCGCACGTTCGCGGTATCATCGCCGCTCGATGAGTTCAGCGTGCAAGTGCGGCTCCTTCGAAAGGACCTTTATCTGTGCGTTTGTTAGTTTGCTTTTGTCTATCGATGGCCTCAGCAATTAGCTGCTTTGCCGGGGACGATGTTCGGCTTGCGACGACGACCAGCACGGAGAACTCCGGATTACTGAAAGTGATCGTGCCGCTTTTTGAATCGAAATACGGCGGCAAAGTGCGCGTGATAGCGGTGGGTACTGGCGCTGCGCTGAAACTCGGGGAAAACGGAGATGCGGACGTACTCCTCGTTCACGCGCGGCCGCTCGAAGATAAGTTCATGGCCGCGGGCTTTGGCTCCGTGCGCCGCGACGTCATGTATAACGACTTTGTAATAGTGGGGCCAAAGAGCGATCCGGCTGGCGTGAGGAATATGCGTGACATCATTGCGGCCATGAAAAAGATCGCCGGGAGCGGCGCTAAATTCGTGTCGCGCGGTGACGAATCCGGCACGCATCAGATGGAAAAACGTTATTGGAAAGAAGCGGGCATCGGTGCGCGCGGCGATTGGTACCTGTCTGCGGGACAGGGCATGGGACAGGTGCTTAGTATGGCCGCTGAGCTCGCTGCATATACGCTCACCGATCGCGCGACTTATGCCGCGTACAAATACAAGACAGGGCTCGAGGTTTTAGTCGAAGGCGACCCCAAGATGTTCAACTCCTACGGCGTCATCGCGGTAAATCCACAGCGCCATCCAGGCATCAACGCCCGAGGTGCGCTGGCTTTCGTCGACTGGATAACGTCTGCCGAAGCGCAGCGCGCGATCGCCGGTTTCAAAATCAATGGCGTGCAGATGTTTTTTCCGACCGCCAGCAGCCGCTCGTCGCTCAGCCCGGTGCTGCCTGTTGCTGCCGCGCCTGAGAAAAGCGCGATTGCGAAAGGTCCGACCTTTTTAAGCCGGCCATCACTCGCCAGCCGATCCTGATGGAGTTGCTGGAACCGACGCGCGAAGCGTTTCGACTTTTGTTGAGTGGCGACGCGCAGCTTTGGTACATCATTCTTACCTCGATATGGTGCTCGCTGGCGGCGCTATTGCTTATCAGTCCGCCCGCCATTGCGCTCGGTTTTGTCATCGCAAAGGTGACGTTTACCGCCAGACGCACGCTGGTGGTGCTCATACAAGCACTACTATCGTTTCCGACCGTCGTCGTTGGCCTCGTGTTGTATATGCTGCTATCTCGCCAGGGTCCGCTTGGTTTTCTGAGGCTGTTATTCACGCCCGAAGCGATGATTCTCGGTTACATGCTGATCGCATTTCCGGTGCTCGTCGTTTTCACCCTGGCTGCGGTGCAGGGCGCAGATCCGCGCGTCTACGAGACGGCGCGGGGTCTCGGCGCATCTCGAGTGCGTGCAGCGCTAACCACGTTGTTTGAAGTCCGCTTCGGCGTCATGGCTGCGGTCTTCAATGGCTTCGGTCGGGTCGTATCTGAAGTCGGCTGCTCGATCATGATAGGCGGAAACATCGCCGGGCTGACGCGGAACATTCCCACCGCCATTGCGCTCGAAACCTCCAAAGGCGAATTTGCACAGGGCATTGCGCTCGGCTGTGTGCTGATCGTAGTCGCTGTCGGCATCAACGCTGCGCTCGCCTGGGCGCAGGGACGCGGCGGTCTGGAATGAGCGATTGGCTATTTGCGCTCGAGGGACTCGATAAGCGCTTCGGGGATCGTGTGCTATTCAAAGACGCGAGTCTGGGACTTGAGGCGGGCAGCGGGTATGTGCTCGTGGGACCGAATGGCAGCGGCAAGACTACTTTGTTGCGCATAGTCGCCGGTCTCGAACCGGCAGATGGTGGCCGTATGGCGCTCCGCGCGCAGAGTGTCCGGGCGCCCGATTATCCGGAGTCATGGCGGCGCGACATCGTATACGTGCATCAGCAACCGTACCTCTTTCACACTTCGCTGCAAGAGAATCTCGGCTACGGGCTCGCGCGCCGCAGTCTTCCGCCCGCCGACCGCCGTGCACGCGTGCAGGATGCGCTGAAGTGGGCCGGGTTGACTGCATCGATCAAAGTGCCGCCTGACAAGTTGTCGAGCGGCGAAAAACAGCGCGTCGCGCTCGCCCGCGCGCGAGTGCTCGGGCCGACAATTCTGCTGCTCGATGAGCCGACGGCGAATCTCGATGGCGTCGCACGCAAACAGGTGCTCGGTTTACTGACCGAGCTTTGCATCGATAATCACACGGTGGTCATTGCGAGTCATGATCCGGAGATCATCCGTCTGGCAATCCTGAATCGCGTGCGTGTTTCCGGACAGCGCATTACGGTGGATGAATAAGCCGCTGGTAGAATTCGGTGCGATGAAAATCTTCGGCATTGCCGGCTACTCCGGGTCGGGTAAGACGACCTTGATCGAGAAATTGATACCGATCATCGCCGGACAGGGACTTACCGTCTCTCTCATCAAACACGCGCACCACAGCTTCGATGTCGATCAGCCCGGAAAGGACTCTTACCGCCACCGGCACGCGGGCTGCACCGAGGTACTGGTGGCTTCCAGCGCGCGGTGGGTGTTGATGCATGAGTTGCGCGGCGCCGCCGAGCCGCCGCTCGAGGATATCGTCGCAAAAATCTCGCCGTGCGACGTGCTGCTGATCGAAGGCTATAAGCGCGCGCCGATTCCCAAGCTGGAAGTCCGCCGGTCAGCCGTCAGCGAGCCCTTGCTGTTTCCTGGTGATCCGCACGTCGTGGCAATCGCGGCCGACTATCCCGTAGATTGCCCGCTGCCGTATTTCGACCTGAATGATGCGCCGCGCATAGCCGGTTTCGTAGTCGGTCATCTGGGGCTGTGAAGCGCCGGTCTTTTTCGCGCTGCTCCGCGAGCGCATAATTATCGAATGACAGTGAACGTAATTTACTTCGCGCGGTTACGCGAATCCCTGGGAAAAAGCTCGGAGCGAATCGCGCTGCCGTGCGAACGTGAAGAATCTGGCGGACCTGCGTGAGCTTCTGAGAGGTCGCGGCGGGGCGTGGGCGACGGAACTCGGTGAGGGCACGAGCATACGCGCGGCGGTCAATCAGGACATGGCGAAATCGGAGACTGCGATCAGCGACGGCGATGAAATCGCTTTCTTTCCGCCGGTGACCGGAGGCTAGTATGCGATGGATGTCCATCGCCCGACTCCATGGTGCGCTATGACGGTTCGCGTTCAGACTGAAGACTTCGACGCAGGTCATGAGATCGCTGCGCTGCGCGCCGGTAATCCGCGTGTAGGTGCAGTCGCCAGTTTTATCGGCGTCGTGCGCGACGTCAATGATGGCGACAACGTTGCGGAGATGACGCTCGAACATTACCCGGGCATGACCGAAAAGTCGATTGCCGGCATCATTGAACAGGCGCGCTCGCGGTGGAGTATGTTCGATGCGCTCGTCGTGCATCGCGTTGGCCGCCTCAAGCCAACCGACCAGATCGTGCTGGTGGTGGTGACGGGCAGTCATCGCGGCGAAGTCTTTGCGGCCTGCGAGTTCATCATGGATTATCTCAAGACAAGCGCTCCTTTCTGGAAAAAAGAACAGACCGCGCAGGGTCAGCGTTGGGTCGAGGCGCGTGTTAGCGACGACGCTGCCGCCGAGCGCTGGCGTTCGAAAGATTGAGCAGGGCGTGCCGCGCGCCGTTGCAAGGACCCGCATCCGAGTCGTTTTTGGCGACGCTTTTGCCATCGGGCCGGGCAAAGCGGATCTGCTGCAGGCAATCAGCGAGACCGGATCCATTTCCGCTGCGGCACGTAACATGGGAATGTCATACCGTCGCGCCTGGCTCTTGATCGATACCATGAACCAGTGCTTCCGCGAGCCGGTTGTCAATACGGCCACGGGCGGCAAGGGCGGCGGCGGCGCGCAGATCACGCGCTTCGGCAAAGATGTCCTGACGTGCTATCGCAAGATGGAAGCGGCGGCTGCCGCATCGGTCTCAACCCGCATGGACCGGTTTCGGCTGCTGCTGCGCAAATCGCCACCTGCGGGCAAAACATACTAAGTAAGTTAGCGTCTCGGGCTGTAGCACGGCCCCGTGGATTGACATTTGGCTGCTCTCCGTTATATTCGACGGAATATAGCGAGGAGTACAAGGATGTTTATGTGTCCGGGCTGCAAACTTTGGTCTGCGTTGTATCGATTCGCAGCAGCGGCAACGGTGCTCACACTCCTCTCGCTGCACACGGTCGCATGCGCGCAAAATGTTTCAGTCTTCGCGGCGGTTAGTCTCAACGAGGCGCTCGATGCGGCGCTGGTTCTGTTTGAGCGCCCGGCGAATATGCGGGTTGTGCCGTCATACGCCGCGAGCTCAGCGCTCGCGAGACAGATTCAAAGCGGAGCACCCGCGGATGTCTTTATTTCTGCAGATACAGAGTGGATGGACTACCTCGCGGAGCGCAAGCTAATTGATGTAGCCACACGCAGTAACTTGATTACTAATCGTCTGGTGCTGATAGCGCCTGCGGCGAGCAGCGTACAAACCGAAATCCGCCCAGGCTTCGGCCTCTCACAGATGCTTGGCGATGGCCGACTGTCCGTTGCGGATCCCGATAGCGTGCCCGCTGGAAAATATGCAAAGGCGGCGCTCATGACGCTCGGTGTCTGGAACAGCGTCGAGCGCCGGCTCGTGCGCGGAGAAAACGTGCGAGCTGCGCTCAACTTCGTCGCCCGGGGAGAGGCGCCGCTGGGCATTGTCTATCGCACCGATGCATACGCCGAAAAGAAAGTACGCATTGTCGCCACATTTGCGCCGGATACGCACCGACCGATCGTATACCCGGCAGCGATGGTTGCCGGTAGCCGCGCGCCGGCTGCCCGGCAACTGCTTGATTTTCTACGCTCACAGCGAGCACGGGCGGTCTTTGAAAAACACGGCTTCATCGCGGTGCGTTGAGTGGTCTTCCTCACGCCAACGGAATGGGAGATTCTGGCACTGAGCGTCAAAGTGTCGCTCTTGAGCGTGCTGATTACCTTGCCGGTGGCCGTTGGCGTCGCCGCGCTGCTCGCCCGCGCCGATTTCTTCGGTAAGAGCGTGGTCGACGCGCTAGTGCATTTGCCGCTCGTGCTGCCGCCCGTTGTGATCGGATATTTCCTGTTGCTGCTGCTGGGGCGGCAAGGTCCGATAGGGGCGCTGCTCGATCAGTACCTCGGTATCGTCGTCGCATTTCGCTGGACGGGTGCGGCTATCGCATGCGGCATCATGGGGTTCCCGCTGATGGTTCGCGCGATCCGGCTGTCGATCGAGAGTATCGATGCGGGCCTTGAAGCAGCGGCGCGCACGTTGGGTGCGAGTCGTCTGCGCGTCTTCTTTACAATCATGCTCCCGCTTGCACTGCCGGGTGTGATAACGGGTGTCTTACTGTCATTCGCGCGGGGACTCGGAGAATTCGGCGCAACGATCACCTTCGTTTCCAATATCCCCGGTGAGACGCGTACGCTGCCGCTGGCGATTTATTCGCAAACGCAGATGCCGAACGGGGATGCGGAAGCGATGCGGCTCAGCATCATTTCGATCGTGCTTTCGGTACTGGCGCTGCTCACTTCAGAGATGCTGGTGCGGCGTGCGCAACGCCGCTCGCATGGCCGCGATGCTTAACATTGATGTCACGAAACGCCTGGGTGATTTTTCGCTGAACGCTTCGTTTACGAGTGATTCGGGTGTTACCGCGCTGTTCGGACGTTCGGGATCAGGCAAGACGACTCTCGTTAATGCAATTGCGGGCTTGCTGCGTCCGGAACGCGGTGTCATCGAAGTCGATGGCGAGTGTCTCTACGACAGTTTGCGCGGCATCGATGTTCCGGTAGCTTCCCGGCGTGTCGGCTACGTATTCCAGGAAGGACGCCTGTTTCCCCATCTGACTGTGCGCGGCAATCTCAGTTACGGCTACCGGCTGACGCGCGCGGACCAACGTTACGTCGAGTTTGCGCATGTCGTAGAGTTGCTGGGGCTGGGCGGGCTGCTTGATCGCCGGCCCGGTAATCTTTCCGGCGGTGAAAAACAGCGCGCCGCTATCGGCCGCGCCTTACTCGCCAGTCCTCGCGTGCTGTTGATGGACGAGCCGCTTGCTGCGCTGGATCAACAGCTCAAGGCGGAAATTCTCGAGTACATCGAGCGTCTGCACGCGAATATCCGAATTCCCATTATCTATGTAACTCATGCGATCGAAGAGATCGTGCGTTTGGCGGACGTTGTTGTGATCATGGCAGCGGGCAGCGTGGTGACGGCGGGAAAGGTCAGCGATATCATGGGACGGCCGGAGTTGCGGGAGCAGACCGGGCGGTTCGAAGGCGGTACGGTGATAGAAGCGAAGGTAGTGTCGCAGGATAACGAATATGGTCTCGCGACGATTGCATTCAATGGCGGCCAGCTTGTCATTGCGGCCCCCGATGCCGGCGTCGGCCATGAGATACGGTTGCGTGTACGGGCCCGCGATGTATCGATCGCTCTGACGCGACCGCCCGACATCAGCGTGCTCAACGTGCTTAGTGGCCGCATCGTAGACATCCATGCCGAAGGGGGGCCAAGTGCCAATGTCCGCATCGATGTCGGCGGCGTTCGGCTGCTGGCGCGGATTACACGCTTCTCGCTGCAGAAGCTTGCGCTGAGTCCGGGCCAGCAGGTGTACGCGCTCGTTAAGGCGGTGTCGCTGGACCGCTAGCGCATTGGGCGCCCGGCTGCGGGCATGTTGCGGTGCACGACGTAAAACGAGGCGTTTCGGACCGCTGCGCATGCTATTCTGCTTAAAACAAAATGTGCGGCACGTGCGAATTCATATGAGGAGATCAAATATGACGTTGCCATCAAATCTGAAGCGCGATCCGACATTGCCAGAGCCAGCCACGTCCACCGCAGCTGCACCCGCGTCGCTGCCTCGTCGTCATTTTCTTCATAAGGGCGCTGCCATGGCAGGGAGCGCATTCGCGGCGGGCACTATGGGTGCGGGCCTTGCGCGCGGTGAGTCGCTGGCGATACCGGAAGCCGGCAAAGCAATGGGCCGGCCAATCCCGGCCAAAGAATACGGCATGCCATCGAAGTTTGAAAAAGACTACGTGCGGGTAAGAACGAATGTATTCGTTAACCGGCAAAATCATTCCGACTGGAGCTTTACGCCGCTGCAATACCAGCAGGGAATCGTAACTCCCAACGGCGTCGTCTACGAACGGCATCACAACGGAACACCGGACATCGATCCGGATACGCACAAGCTGGTGATACATGGCATGGTCAAGCAGCCGCTCGTGTTCACGATGAGCGACTTGATGCGCTATCCGTCAGTATCGAAATTCTATTTCATGGAATGTTCGGGGAACGGCTTGACCGACTGGACAAAACCGGCGTCGACCACCGTTCAGCAGACACATGGATTGCTCTCTTGTGGACAGTGGGTGGGCGTGCCTTTCTCGACACTGCTCGACGAAGCCGGCGTTGCAACGGGCGCCAAGTGGCTGCTGGTCGAGGGCGCCGATGGCGCGGGACACACACGCAGCATTCCGCTCAACAAGGCGATGTCCGATGGCTTGCTGGTGTACGCGCTGAATGGCGAAATGTTGCGTCCCGAAAACGGTTATCCGCTGCGTGCGTTCTTTCCCGGCTGGGAAGGCAATGTCAACGTCAAATGGCTGCGCCGCATCAAGGTCGGCGACCAGCCGTGGCACTTCCGCAGTGAAACGGCGCGCTATACCGACCCGATGCCCGACGGAAAATGGCGCCAGTTCAGCATGGAAATGGACGCGAAATCGGTCATCACAAATCCATCGGGCGGACAAAAACTCGCGGGTGCCGGCTTTTATGAAATACGCGGGTTCGCCTGGTCGGGCCGCGGCAAAGTTGCGAAGGTGGACGTCTCGGTCGATGGCGGCAAAAACTGGCGCGAAGCGGCGCTTGAGGAACCCGTACTCGATAAGTGCCTGACCACTTTCAGAGTGCCATGGAATTGGGATGGCAGGCTCGCGGTGCTTCAAAGCCGCGTGATGGACAGCACGGGTTATGTGCAACCGACCATCCAGGAGATAGGCGTTGCACGCGGCATACATCCTTATGCCTTCGTGCAGCATCACAATGGTATTCAAAGCTGGGCGGTCACTGAAAGAGGGGAGGTGAGCAATGTCATCGCTTCCTAAAAACATCCTCGTCGTCTCAGTCCTATCGGCCTTCGCCGCCGTTGCCTTCGCGCAAGATAAGCCGCGCCTCGGGCAACCGATTACTGAAGCGGATATCGCGCCATGGAACATCGACATACGTACGCCCGACGGGCAGGGGCTGCCCGCGGGCCGCGGCTCGGTTGCTGATGGCGAGAAGGTCTACAACGGTAAGTGTTTAGCCTGTCACGGCGCCAAGGCGGCGGGTGGGCCAGTCTATGGCACGATGGTCGGCGGCATCGGTTCGTTCAAAACTGAAAAGCGCGTATTGACGCCGGGCAGCATGTATCCGTACGCGCCCATTCTCTACGATTACATCAATCGCGCGATGCCGATGGATAAACCGCAGTCGCTCACGCCGAATGAGGTCTATGCGGTCTCGGCGTACATCTTGAATCTGAATGGCCTGATTCCAGCGGACGCTGTAATGGATCAGAACACCCTGCCGAAAGTAAAGATGCCGAACGCCGGCAACTTCTACGTCGATGACCGACCCGACACAAAGTCCACGCGGTGCATGCGCGATTGTCGTTAAGCGTTATGTAGCGGCGCCGATACGGCCAGACGTGTGATGCTGGTATGCTAGCGCACAATGCCCGCGCGCTTACGATACAGCAGCAGCGCGCATGCAGCCGCCAGCAGCGCTAAAGCGAGCGGCCCGTGATAACTGGCATGCGCAATTTGTAGTTGCCAGCCAAACGCCGCCAGTAGCGCGACTTCGAGCCACGTCGCTTTACGATTCAGCAGAAGATAGGCGCCGGCGGCAAGGGCGGCGACCAATACTGCCCACGATCCCGTGAGACTGATGAAGGAACCAACTCCGCCCACCCAATGGTCGACCCACATGCGGTCAAGAAAGAGGCGCACGGCGTCGGCTTGCTGCGCCGTTAGAGTCCCCGCGTCCGTCATTTCCTGCACGACCACAAGCTGGCGACCGAGACCTATGCCGCCGATGCCGTCGAGCACGGTGTAGTAGGTCATGAAGACAACCGTCGCAATACGTGACACCCAGGCGAGGGCATTGAATCGTACTGCGCCGGTATCGCCGAACGCGTCGGTCAGCAGCAGGAGCCCAAATGCGATGATCACGATCAGCGGTGTCTGGATCATGTGCATCAGAAACCACCAATCGGGCCCGAAGTATCGAATGACGTTGAATGGCATACCGCCGTCATGCGGATGAGATAAAAAAGCGCTCATTCCGGGGTCCGCGGTGAATTGCCCGGGATGGAACAATTCGATTACCGCAAGCAGCAGCGGTACGGCGACGAGGCTGACCCAGGCGAGCCCGCGCAGACGTGCAGTGTTCATACGTTTTCCCCGTTACCGTGCCTTGAGCCAGAGCAAGCGCGAACGACGATCGTCGTCTTGTGAGGGACTCAATCGCATCCGTTACGCTGTAATCGCGGGCGGTTGTTTATTGCGGACGAAAGAACTCGGCGAGCGAGCGCTCATCGGTGCGCGCTTCGTAGTTGATACTTTTCTTCATCGCCCAGGTTACGATCTGATGGTAGAGCGGAATGATGCCGTAGTCCGCCGCTGCGACCGCGGACGCTTCACGTGCGATCGACTCACGTTTCTTCTCATCGACGGTATCGAGCGCTTGCTCGACGAGCCGATCAAGTTTCGGGTTGGCATAGTGCGCCCAGTTCCATGCGCCGTTGCCCATATCGGTATTCGGCGTCATGAGAAGCGCGCGCAACGCGAGGTCCGCCGCATATGATCCCCAGCCTAGCATGGCGAAAGCGAACTGCTGGTCGCGGGCTTTAGACAGATACACATTGAAGGGCATCGCCTCGACAGTGCACTTGATCCCGACGCGCGACAGCATTTGTGCAACCGCCTGTGCTACCTGGTCATCGTTGATATAGCGGTCGCTCGGCGCCGAAACTTTCAGCGCAAAGCCGCTCGGGTAGCCTGCCTCCGCGAGCAGTTTTTTAGCACCGTCTGGATCGAAGGCCTCCACTTTGAGGGCGCTGTTGTAACCGAAAATCTGCGGTGCCACGACATTTGACGCCGGCACGGCGACGTTTTCCATGGCGCGTTCTACCAGCGCTTTGCGGTTGATGGCCTTCGAGACCGCCTGCCGCACGCGCCGGTCCATGAATGGGTTCTTGCCAAGCGGCTTGCCGTCGAGATCAGTTATTGACGGCGGGTTCGGGCGGTACTGATCGAGGTGGAAAAAAATGGTTCGCCAGGACACGGTCTGCGCGATGCGCAGCGACGCTTCCTTGCGCAGCCGCTCGAGGTCCGCCGGCGGAACGTTTTCTATCACGTCGACGTCGCCTGCCAGCAGCGCCGCAGTACGCGCAGGATCGCTCGGCATCGCACGGAAACTCACTTTGTCCCATGCGGAGGGTTTGTCCCAGTAACCGTCGAAGCGCGCCAGCTCCACGCGGTCGCCGCGCGCCCAGCGTACGAACTTGAACGGTCCACTGCCGATCATCGCCTTGCCGGAATCGAAGTCAGCGGACGTCGCTTTGAGCGCGACGTTCTTCGATACGATCATGACCGCATTGAGATCCTGCGGCAGCGCGCCGTATGGCGTCGCTGTCTTCAGGCGTATGGTTAACGGATCAACGATCTCCTTGGAGACGATGCGGCGCACATAGACCGCGAAGCCGCCCGGGCTGCCTGCAATCGACAGCGGCCGCACAAGCGAGAATGCGACATCCTCCGCGGTCAGCGGAGAGCCGTCATGAAATTTCACGCCTTTGCGCAATTTGAATTCCCACGTCAGCGGATCGATGGCGCGCCACGATATTGCCAGGCCGGGAATGATGCGGGCGCGCGAATCGACATGTGTCAAGGCGTCAAACACGTGCCAGCCGATAGCTACATTGTGCTGCGTGGCCACGTAATGCGGGTCGAGCGAAGTCACGTCGGCGCTCATACCAATCGACAGCTCTGATGCCGGCGCGACGGTCACGAACGTCACGAGCAGCAGGCAAGCGCATGCTACACGAAGCGCCATGCGGGACACCGAACGGATGACTGACGACGCGGCGCGCGCAGACGTAACTGCGTGCGTCGTATCGTGGACGTGATACGGCAGCGCGTGACAGGCGGACATTTGTAAGTTCGTAGCGATGATGGTGTTCCTTCGATTTCTAATGCGGGATCTTACGCTGCGCGGTCTGCAAGCGCTGTGAGCAGCGGCGGCAATGCGCTGATCGGCGGCAGGCAGCTCACGCCCTTGCACACCCACGCCTGCGACGACTTACTTGCCGGTTTAATAAGTTATCGGCGGCAGCCCCTGCATATCGGGCGCTATGGAGAGCGTGATCACCCCGGGAAGATACCGTGAATTGAGCTGTCGCTGCCATTCCAGCCGAGTGGCCGCTGGTCCAGTCAGTACCGTTACGGCAGGCGGTGTGAGCTGTTCCTCCAATGCAACGCAGAGAGTCCCATGTGCGTTTGGCTGCGTTTCGAGCAACGGAGCCAATGCCTCGACGTGCGCGCGCCGCTTCGGTGTAGCGCGGCTCGCCAAGTATGTGACCCAGGCGTTCGAGCGCCACGGCAGCAACGCTGTTGCCCGACGGTGTGTCGCTGCGCGGCCCGATCTTCGCCCGATGCAGAAGCTGCTCATGATCGTCGCTTACAAAAAAGAAACCGCCGTGCTCGCGGTCTTCAAAGCGGTCGAGCATCACTTCTGCGAGTGAACGCGCCCATTCGAGATCGATCGCCGAAAACTCCGCCTGCATAAGCTCCAGCAGCGCGTCGAGCAAAAATGCGTAGTCATCGAGATAGGCGTTGAGATGAGCCTTGCCGTCCTTATAGGTGGCAAGCAGTCTGCCGCCGCCGTTTCCACGTTCTGCATCGGGAATCCAGAGACTCGCGCGGATAAACTCCGCAGCGCTGCGAGCTGACGCGAGCCATTGCGGCTGATCGAAGACACGTGACGCATGTGTCATTCCTTTGATCATGAGCGCATTCCAGCTCGTGAGTATCTTTTCGTCGCGCGCCGGCCGGACGCGGCGCCCGCGCAATGCAAGCAGCTTCACGCGAGCCTCGTCCAGCCGCGCTTGCGCTTCTTGCATTGTGATGCCGAGCCCGGCAACGATGGCAGCCAGCGGTTTTACGACCTGCAAGTGCCAATACTTGTGTTCAAAGTTTGGCGGCGCATCGAGTCCGAAATGAGGTGCAACGACGGCATACTCCTGCTCTGTCAGGACACCGCGCACTTCCTCAGGCGTCCAAACGTAGAATTTTCCTTCCTCGTGCTCCGAGTCCGCGTCGAGCGTCGAATAGTAGCCGCCGTCCGGCGCCTGCATTTCGCGCATTGCCCACGCGGCAGTGTCGGCAACGACGCGCGCATACAGCGGCTGACGGTCAACCAGCCACAGGTCTGTATATAGCGCGAGCAACGGGCCGTTGTCGTACAGCGATTTTTTCAAAGTGAGGTATTTTCCATTGCTGGTCGACGCAATAGCGGTAAAAGCCGCCGCGGAGTTGATCGTAGAGCCCGCGCTCCGCCATGTTGGTCAGTGTGAGTGTCGTGACGCGCATGGCATGCTCATCACCGAGAACAGCGCGGCGCAGACAGAATTCAAACTCGGCTGTATGCGGAAACTTGAGCGGGTCCCGTATGCCGCCGTCGGTCTCGTCAAACATTCGTTTGATGCCGGCGAGTGCGCTATCGAGGAGATCCGGGCTCAGTGACTGCACGCCGCTTCCCTGCGGAATCACCTGCACGAGAGCATCGCGCAGCGATTTGCCCTTCTGTTCGAGTTCACCGCGTCGTTCGCGATAAGAGGCGGCTACCTGCGGCATGACATCCATGAATCCGGGCTTGTCATAGCGCGCTGTCTTGGGAAAGTAGGTGCCGCCGAAAAACGGCGTCTGATCCGGCAGCAGGAACATGGTGAGCGGCCAGCCGCCGCGGCGCGCGGTCAGTACGTTATGCGCAGTCTGATAAATCTGGTCGAGATCCGGACGCTCTTCGCGATCTACCTTGATGTTGATGAACAGCTTGTTCATCACTGTCGCCACTTCCGCATCTTCAAATGATTCGTGCGCCATGACGTGACACCAGTGGCAAGCTGAGTATCCGATCGACAGCAGTATGGGCTTGTCCTGCTCGCGTGCGGCCGCGAGCGCTTCATCTCCCCAGGGATACCAGTCAACCGGATTGTCGGCGTGCTGCCTGAGATACGGACTTGTTTCGCTTGCTAGCCGGTTGCTCATGAGAGAGGATGCGCGAAAAAAATAGTATAGCATCGCGGCCCGCGCGAGCCGGCGTGCGCGTCGCGTCACAAGCCCGCGAAATTCCCTGCTATTCTCAGGTCTCGTGTGACGGGAGGTCACCGCATGACGCTTTATGGATTCCTTGCAGTAGGTGCCGGTGCGACTCTGGGCGCATGGCTGCGCTGGCTCCTCGGCATCGGACTCAACCCGCTGCTTTCGAACATTCTGCTCGGTACACTGATGGCCAATCTGGTCGGTGGTTACCTAATCGGCATTGCTGTTGAATATTTTCTTCACCACGACAGCGTGCCGCCCGAATTCCGTCTCTTTGTAATCGTCGGTTTTCTCGGCGGCCTCACGACATTCTCATCGTTCTCTGCCGAAGCAGTGGAACTCCTGATGGACCGCGAGCTGGGTTCGACATTTATACTTGTTGCCTCGCATTTGCTTGGCTCGCTGGCGATGACGTATCTCGGCATAGCGACCGTACGATGGCTCAGCGTATAGCGCGAGGGACGTAAGCCATGCAACACGAGAGGTTTTTGCTACCACTCCTTATCGGCGCCGGCATCTATCCGATGTCCACTATGGCGCAAACGCGCACTGATTATCCGACACGGCCGGTTCGCATCATTGTTCCGCAGGCCGCTGGTTCCGGTGTCGATCTCACCGCACGCGTGGTTGCACAGAAACTGACCGACGCATGGGGGCAGCAATTCGTGGTGGACAACCGTCCCGGCGCCAACGGCATCATCGGTCTCGAAGCCGGCGCCAAGGCGAAGCCGGATGGCTACACGCTGAGTCTCGGCGTGCCGAGTTCGCTGACGATGAATCCCTATGTTTATAAGTCCATACCGTACGATACATTGCGCGATTTCGTGCCGATCACGCAAACAGCGACGAATACTTTTGGCCTCGTGATCAATCCGTCATTGCCGGTTCGAAATGTCCGCGAGTTGGTTGCACTCGCGAAATCGCGGCCGGGCGAATTAGGCTTTGGGTCATTCGGCATCGGCAATCAGACTCATCTTGGCGGCGAGCTTTTCTCGTCACAGATCGGCATTCGCATGCTGCACGTCCCTTACAAGGGTGAGACGCCGGCAGTCGTCGATCTCCTGAGTGGGCAAATCGCGCTTATCTTCACGCCGATGCAGGGCGTTGTTCCGCATATCAAGGCGGGCAAGCTGAAGCTGCTCGCGACGTGTGGCGTGGAGCGCGCCGCTGCATTTCCGGACGTGCCGAGCATGACCGAAGCGGGTTACAAGACGGTCGTGATCACGGGATGGACGGGGCTGCTAGCGCCCACCGGCACATCGCGCGACATCGTGGATAAGCTGCAGAAAGAAATCGCGGCGCGTCTGCTGGTGCCCGAAACGAAAGAAAGTATGAGCAAGCAGGGCGCAGAACCGGTTGCAAGCACGCCGGATCAGTTCGCCGCTTTCATCAGATCAGAGATGGCTAAGTGGTCCGCCGTGATTAAGGTCGCCGGTCTGGAAGCAAGCCAGTGATAGTTCAGGCTGTCAGTTCGCGTTAATTCGCGCGCGCTGCACAACCTGTTTCCATTTGATGGTTTCGTGTTCGAGAAATGCGGCGAATACATGCCGCGGCTCTATATAAGGACGTGACCCTTCAGCAGCAGAGTTACTTCCGCGGTTGATGCTGCGCTCATGATGAGTGTCAATTCACGATGCAGTGTTGTCAGGACGGTCATCGGTGTTGCCGCAGGCGCCGAGACCCCGTTCCAAAGGAGTAACTCGTAACCGGGCACGCCCGATTCGGCAATTGTTGGCAGATCGGGAAACAGGGGCCAGCGCTGCCCAGTTGTCACCGCGATCATCCTGAGTCGTCCGCTTTTGATGTGCGGCATGGAGGCAACCGGATTGGTAAAGGCGACGGCGACCTCGCCACTCATGACCGCCGCTGTTGAAATCGCACTGCCCTTATACGGTACATGCACAAGCTTCACGTTCGCGAGCATATTGAACAGTTCGCCGCCGAGGTGCGATCCGGCGCCGACGCCCGCGGAACCAAATGTGATCTCGCCCGGCTTCGCTTTCGCCAGGGTTACCAGATCGCGTACTGAATGAACCGGCAACGAGCGGTGCACGATCAGCGCGCCCGGCGCAATCGTGACGCGAGTAAGTGGCGCGAAGTCGGTCAGCGGATCGAATGGAAGCGTTTTATATAGAGCGGGCGCGACGGTGAATGCGGTACTCACGAGATAGAGCGTATAGCCGTCGGGCGGCGATTTGGCGACCACCTCGGATGCCAGCACGCTCCCGGCGCCCGGACGATTCTCAACGATGACCTGCTGTCCCAGCGCTTCACTCAGTCGGTGCCCGACCAGCCGCGCGGCGCCGTCATTACCGCCGCCCGGCGCCAATGGCACGATAAGACGGATCGGCTTCGCAGGATAACCTTGCGCAGCGGCGTGCGCTATCAATGCCAGCGTTGCAATGAAGCAGCATGCGAGCGCCGGGGTCTTTTGCATGCGCTGTCAGATGCCGCGCGTGCGTCCGCCGTCGACATTGATGGCAGTGCCGGTGATCATTCCCGCGCGCGCCGATGCGAGGAAGACCGTCAGATCGGAGATATCTTCGGGCACTACCACCCGACCCATCGGCACTTCCGCGGTCAGATGTTTTTTCGCCGCATCGATGGAAATGCCGCGCTCGCGCGCAGTGATGTTGACGAGTTCGGTCCAACGCCCCGTATCTGTCGAGCCCGGACAGATCGCATTTACGGTGATGCCGTACTGACCGAATTCATTCGCAAGCGCCTTCGTGATGCTGAGCGTGCCGAGATTGATGGGGCCCGACATGACGGAGACGCCACCCGGCTCGCGCCCGCGCGTGCCCGAGATGTTGATGATGCGCGCCTGGCTCGATTTCTTGAGGAACGGTAGAGCTTCGCGGGTCATGCGGATGAGGCCGAGCGGCTTGACTGCAAAATAGCGCTCCCATGCGTCGTCAGGTATTTCATTCAGCCGCCCGCGAAATGCGCCGCCTGCACAGTTCACAAGGATATCAACGCCGCCCATCTGCGCGATTGCACTGTCGATGGCAGGTTTAATCGCAGCAGCGTCTCCAAGGTCGAGCGCAATAACCGAACACTGTATATCCGGATGTTTGCGTCGCAATTCGGCTGCAACGGCATCACAGCGCTCGACATCGCGCCCGAACAACGCCAGGTTTACGCCCTCGGCGGCCAAGGCGATCGCGATCGACCGGCCGATGCCGCGGCTGGCGCCGGTAACGAATGCGGTGCGGCCTTTAAGATTCAGATCCATGCGAATTCCTCAAGCGGGTACTAATGCGAAGTTGATGCAGCGTTGCGCGCGCGGTTGAGCACATTACGCGCGCTCTCAATGACCCGGCTCGCGGTTATCCCCAATTGGCCGCCGCTTTCGGCGGCAATTATGTCGGCCGCAGCACCGTGCATGTGCACGCCGACGAGCAGCGCGCTATGCGCATCAGCGCCCTGCGCCAGTAGCGCCGCAACCATACCCGTCAACGCGTCGCCCATGCCCGCGCTCGCCATCCCGGGGTTGCCGCTCGTATTGACGAACCATGTTCCATCCGCGAACGCGCAGATGCTGCCGGCGCCTTTCAGCACGACGCTGCTCCGTAACCGCGTGGCGATTTGGCACGCAGCGGATACGCGATCATGCTGGACTGCTGCGATGGTGCACTCGAGGATCCGCGCGCCTTCTGCGGGGTGCGGTGTCAGAATTGTCGCAGCGGTGCGCTGCGCAACAAGCGCGCGCAAATTCGCATCGGTCGCGATCATGTTCAGCGCATCTGCGTCGACTACGAGCGGAACGGCGCTCTGCAACGTGCTGTGCAATACCTGCCACGCATCCGGACTCTGTCCTAGACCCGGGCCCACTGCGATGCAATCGAGCCGATCGAGGACAGGAATCTCGTGCGCCGGCCGCAACATCAGTTCGGGTTGAACCGGATCGTAGCCCAGCGCGTCGTCAGCGAGCAGACCGACGTAGACCCGGCCCGCCCCTAGATTGATTGCGGCGCGCCCCGCGAGAAGCGCAGCGCCCACCATGCCGGGCGCCCCCCCGATGATGGCCGCACTGCCGTAAGTACCCTTATGGGTGTTCAAACCGCGCGGAGGCAATACGGTGCGCATGATGTCACTACCGATCAGCCAACCGGACGATGAACTGAGATTGACTGCGTCGACATCAAGCGGGCAGAGATTCACTTCACCGCTGTAGTCCGGACCATCCAATGTAAGCAGTCCCGGCTTCAATGCAATGAAGGTGGCGGTGCGATCGGCACGCACAGCGCAGCCGAGTACCCGCCCCGTGTCCGCGTCAAGGCCGCTCGCGATGTCCAACGCGAGGATGCGAGTGCCAGCACTGTTGATGATTGCTATGAGTTCAGCGTAGCGGCCAGTCAGATCTCGTGTAAGGCCAATCCCGAAGAGACCGTCGATCACGAGATCCCAGCGTTTGTTTGCCGGAATCTCACTAGGCATGCTGCCGCCACATTTGCGCCATGCCGCGAGTGCCGCACGCGAGTCGCCGGAGAGCTTTGCTTCATCACCGGCGAAAACGACATCGACCGAAAACCACCATTCTTTGAGATGCCGCGCGACCACAAAGGCGTCACCGCCGTTGTTCCCCGGCCCGGCCAGGACGAGTACACCACGCGCTCCGTCCGCGATCATGTCGCGTGCGATTTGAGCGGCGGCGAGTCCGGCGCGCTCCATCAGCGACGGCGCATGCGCGGCAATGACGGCGCGCGCTTCGACCTCGCGGATGCCGGCGGTGCGATATACCGGGAGCGTCGTTCGAGATATAAAACCCATTTTCGCGAAAACGTTGCTTGCAAGCGCTGGCACCCGTTACGCTTTTTTATAGCGAGTGGCATGTGCGCCGGAGCCCCGTATGTTATCTCATGCTCCCGCCTATACACCGCGCATGTAGGTGAGACAGGCTCTGGATTCGGGTAAAATCCGGTTTTACGATCGCGCGAATTAAATGCCGCAAATCCTCAGCTTGCGGGGGCGCAATGCCCTGTCCGAATTCCGGTTACGCAAGCTTCAGCAGGCCCTCCGCAACGCCCGACTCAAGCTGTCCAGCATCAGCGCCGAACACTGGCATTTCGTCAGCTGCAGCGAGTCCCTTGACAGCGATCAGACCACAGTATTAGAGCGTTTGCTGACGTACGGACCGTCCGCGCAACCGGTTGCAGAAGACGGACATCTTTTGCTCGTGGTACCGCGTCTCGGAACAATATCGCCGTGGTCATCAAAGGCAACCGACATTGCGCGCCAGTGCGGCCTCCACCCAATCGAGCGCATCGAACGCGGCACCGCTTTCTATCTAACCAGGGCCGATGGTGAGCAGCTATCGGCAACCGAACAGGTCGAACTGTTACCCCACATCCATGACCGCATGACGGAAACGGTGCTCCGCAGCTTCGATGAAGCGGTGCAGTTGTTTCATCATTATCCGCCACAGCCGCTTAAATACATCGACATCCTCGCTGCTGGCATGGAAGCCCTGCAGACGGCGAATCGCGACCTCGGCCTCGCGCTTTCCGAAGACGAAATCGATTATCTGTGGCGATACTTCACACGCCTCGAGCGCAATCCGACGGATACCGAGTTGATGATGTTTGCGCAGGCGAATTCCGAGCACTGCCGCCACAAGATTTTCAACGCGGACTGGATAATCGACGGGCAGTCCCGGCAGAAGTCGTTGTTCAGCATGATCCGCAACACGCACGAATTGCATCCGCGCGGAACCATCGTCGCTTATTCCGACAATTCCGCAATCATGGAGGGCGCGCGTGTGCGCCGGTTCTATCCGCGGCAAGATGGTGAATACGCATACGTCGACGACGAGACGCATATTCTCATGAAGGTCGAGACGCACAATCACCCGACCGCAATTTCGCCGTACCCGGGTGCGGCGACGGGCGCAGGCGGGGAGATACGCGATGAAGGGGCAACGGGCCGCGGTGCGAAACCGAAAGCGGGGCTGACAGGATTCAGCGTCTCCAATCTTTCCATCCCGGACTTCATCCAGCCATGGGAGCGTGAACAATACGGCATGCCGGGGCGAATATCGTCCGCATTGCAGATCATGATCGATGGACCGATTGGCGGCGCGTCATTCAACAATGAATTCGGACGGCCGAATTTATGCGGATACTTTCGCAGCTTTGAGCAAATGGTCGCGGGCGAAATGCGCGGGTATCACAAGCCGATCATGCTTGCGGGCGGCATCGGCAATATTTCGGCTGCGCATGCGCATAAACATCGGTTCGACGCGGGCACGTTGCTCATTCAGCTCGGCGGGCCGGGACTACTGATCGGACTCGGCGGCGGCGCTGCGTCGAGCATGCAAACCGGCAGCAATATCGAGAACCTAGACTTCGACTCCGTACAGCGCGGGAACGCTGAGATCGAGCGCCGGGCGCAGGAGGTGATTGACCGGTGCTGGGGATTGGGAGCTGACAATCCGATTCTATCGATACACGACGTGGGCGCCGGCGGACTCTCCAATGCACTGCCTGAACTGGCGCACGGCGCGGCGTGCGGAGCAAACCTCGATCTGCGCAAGATCCCGAACGAAGAACCGGGCATGTCGCCGCTGCAGATCTGGTGCAACGAAGCGCAGGAGCGTTATGTGCTGGCGGTTATGCCTTCGCGGCTGGATGCGTTTAAAGCCATCTGCGAGCGTGAGCGATGCCCCTATGCGGTCGTCGGCAGCGCCACTGCGGACGACAGGCTCGTGGTGGGCGACAGCATTTTCCGGAATTCCCCCGTCGATATGGAGTTGTCCGTTCTCCTTGGCAAGCCGCCGCGCATGCTGCGCGACGTTGTGCATCGGCGCGTGCCGCTTCCGCCAATCGACCTGTCGAAAATCGATCTACGCGACGCCTGCATGCGCGTGCTGCGGCTGCCCGCCGTTGCCGATAAGACATTTCTGATTTCGATCGGTGATCGCACCGTCGGCGGCATGACGGCGCGCGATCAGATGGTCGGTCCGTGGCAAGTCCCCGTCGCCGATGTGGCAGTCACATTGCTCGGCTTCGACGAATACCGCGGCGAGGCCATGGCGATCGGTGAACGCACGCAGCTCGCACTGATCGATGGACCTGCGTCCGGACGCATGGCAGTCGGTGAAGCGCTAACGAACATCGCTGCCGCGTCGATTGGCGATCTGAGCGACATTAAACTATCCGCGAATTGGATGGCTGCAGCGGGCCACCCCGGCGAAGATGCTGTCCTCTACGACACCGTGTGTGCGATCGGTATGGAACTGTGTCCCGAGCTCAAGATCAGCATCCCCGTCGGCAAAGACTCGATGTCGATGAAGACGACGTGGAGCGATGGAGGCACGCGAAAGGAAGTTACCGCTCCGCTGTCCCTTATCATTTCCGCGTTCGCGCGCATGACGGACGCGCGCAACACGCTGACGCCGCAGTTGCAGCTCGATCAGGGTGAAACGCTGCTCGTATTACTCGACTACGGCGCCGGCAGGAACCGGCTCGGTGGTTCAGCGCTCGCCCAGGTTTACGGGCAGCTCGGTGATGTATGCCCCGATCTCGACGACGCGCGGATGTTCGCTAATGGATTTGCCGTCATTCAGCAGCTCAATGGCGAAGGGCGGATTCTCGCTTATCACGACCGCTCCGATGGTGGCCTGTTCACATGTCTGTGCGAGATGGCCTTCGCATCGCGCACCGGCCTCGATATCTCACTCGAGTCAGGGACAGCAAGCCCGGATGTGCTCGCCGCACTCTTCAATGAAGAGCTTGGCGTCGTGATGCAGATACGGCGCCACGATCTTGCCGTCGTACGCGACGCTTGCAAAAGCGCAGGGTTAGGCCATTTGTTGCACGAGATCGGCAAGCCGGTCGCCGGCGGTCAAATCGCGATAGCGTGGGACGGCGCACCAATCTTCACCGAGCACCGTCGGGAGCTGCAGCGCATATGGTCTGAGACGACGTTTCGCTTGCAGCAAATGCGCGACAACCCGGACTGCGCTCAGGATGAATACGATCGTGTTCTTGACGATACGGATCCCGGCATCACGCCGCATCTCACTTTCGATCCTGTCGAGAACATCCGCTTTGCCAACGTAAAGACGGCGCGGCCGCGCATAGCAATTCTGCGTGAGCAGGGCGTCAACGGTCAGCTCGAGATGGCAGCGGCCTTTGACCGCGCCGGCTTCCAGACGGTGGACGTCCATATGAGCGACATCATCGCCGGCCGCGCGACGCTGAAAGACTTCCATGGGTTTGCGGCGTGCGGTGGATTTTCTTATGGCGACGTACTGGGCGCGGGGGAGGGCTGGGCGAAATCCATATTATTCAACGGCCGTGCTCGCGACGACTTCGCTGCGTTTTTCAGCCGGCCGGATAGCTTTGCTCTCGGCGTGTGTAACGGCTGCCAGATGATGAGCAATCTGCACGAGATCATTCCGGGCAGCGACGCGTGGCCGCATTTCGTTCGCAACAAGTCCGAACAATTCGAAGCGCGTTTTGTGATGGTCGAAGTGCCGCCCTCGCCGTCGATCTTTTTTACCGGCATGGCAGGCAGCCGGCTGCCGATCGTCGTCTCGCATGGCGAAGGCTATGCGGAGTTCGAGTCGGACGCCCAACGGGCGCGGGCGCAGGTGACGCTGCGGTTCGTGGATAACCGCGGCGCGATTGCATCGGCCTATCCTTACAATCCGAACGGATCACCCGCGGGCATCACCGGCCTCACGACTACGGACGGCCGCTTCACGGTGGTGATGCCGCACCCAGAGCGCGTGTTTCGCACTGTCCAGAACTCCTGGCACCCGCCCGAGTGGGGCGAAGACGGACCTTGGATGCGCATTTTCCGCAATGCAAGCAAGTGGGTCGCATCGAGTTAAACTCGCGCGAAGGGAGAAATGATGCGAACGCCGTCTTGCAGCAACGCGCTGATTGGCTGCGCATGCATTGTGCTGTTGACGATGCGGCCCGCCATCGCTCAGGCGGCCGATGGCCGCGATGCGCATTTCGAGCGGCTTGATCTCAATCGCGACGGTTTCCTATCCTATGCGGAGGTCAGCGGCGAGAAATCGACCGCACGCGAGTTTGCGCTTTACGACGCAAACCAGGACGGCAAGCTGAGCCCCGAAGAATTCCATAAGCTCAAATCCGTGCAATCGGCACGCCGCTCGGGCACTTACGTTAGCGACAGTGTAATCAAGCATAAGGTTAAAGCCGCATTGGTCAAGTCGAAAGACTTGCAGGCTACGGGATTGCATGTCGAGACTTTGCGCAACGTCGTCACGCTGACGGGAGAAATCGGCGATGCCAAACAAAGCGAGCGGGCGGTGCGGCTGGCCGAACATGTGAAAGGCGTCAGAGCGGTGGAAAACAAGCTGACAGTGATGCGCTAGGCCGGCAAGAAAACGGCGCCTCGCGGCGCCGTGATCGGTAATTGCCAGTACGTTATTCGCAGCAGCCTTATTCCACTTTCGCTTTTGAGCGCAGGTCGGCGATCATTTTCTCGACCGCCTGTCGCTGCAGGCCCTGCGTGATCTGCGGTTTCACTTCTTCCATCGTCGGGAACTTCATCGGCCGCTCGTCATCGAGACGGATGATGTGATAGCCGAACTGCGTTTGTACGGGCGTATCCGTCATCTGGCCTTTTTTCAGCTTCCTGAGCGCATCGCTAAAGGCCGGCACATAGCGACCGCCGGGCGCCCAGTCCAGATCGCCGCCCTTGGCCTTTGAGCCCGGATCTTCGGATTTTTGCGCGGCAATTTTTTCGAAGCTGCCGCCTTTCTTGATCTGCGCGATGATTTGTTTCGCCTCGTTCTCGTCTTTGACGAGAATATGGCGCGCTTTGAATTCCTTATCGCCGGCCTGCGATTTGGCGCGCTCGTACTCTGCTTTGATCGCATCGTCCGTGATCGGATTGTTCTTCACGTAATCCTGCACGTACGCGTTGACGAGCGCTTCCTGCTTGCCGATGTCGACTTGAGTGATGTACTCGGGTGTTTTGTCGAGTCCTTTTTTCGCGGCTTCCTGGGCAAGCAGTTCATTTCGGATCAGTGCTTCGCGCACGCGGTTGCGCAAGTCCGGCGAGTCAGCCTGCCCCTGTCCGGCGTTGGCCTTGATTACGAAGTCCATGCGGCTCTGCGGGATTTCTTTGCCATTTACTTTTGCGACGGGATCGGCTGCCTGTGCGCCGAGCGGCGCAACGGCGAACGAGGCCGCGCATGCAATTGCGCGCAGCCTCCAGATATTTCGTTTTTTCATCCTGTATCCTTGGGTCGAAATCAAATTTCGTCGGGAGTATACGCTTTGATCGAAAGCGCGTGTATCTCCCGCTGGAGCATATCTCCAAGCGCTGCATGAATCATGCGATGGCGCGCCTGCGTCGACTTGCCTTCGAACTGCGGCGAAACGATGATGAGCTCGAAGTGTCCACCGCCGCCTTTAGCGCCTTCGTGGCCGGCATGCTTCTCGCTGTCGTCGATAAGCTCGACGCTGTCCGGCGTCAATATCGGCTAATCGTTGTTCAATGCGTTCGAGAGTCGTCGTCACTTTGCCTGCCCATCATCGATATGCTTCGATATAAACACCGCCTGCAGCAGCACAAAGACGATCATCAGTCCCATGCCACCGAACAGCTTGAAATTTACCCAGGCGTCGGTCGAAAAATTGAAAGCGATGTAGAGATTGAGCACACCCATCATCGCGAAAAAGCCCGCCCACGCAATCAGCATTTTGCGCCACACCGATTCCGGCAGCACCATCTGCTTGCCCATCATCGCCTTGATGGCATTCTTGTTGAAGCCGAATTCAGCCACCAGCAGTGATACGCTGAACAGCCAGTACAGCACGGTCGGCTTCCACTTGATGAATGTTTCGTCGTGAAGGAGCAGCGTCGCTCCGCCGAACACCACAATCACGCCGAGACTCACCCACAGCATGGTGTCTACCTTACCGTGGCGGAACCAGACCCATCCGATCTGGGCAAAGGTTCCCGCCATGGCGACGGCGGTCGCGATATAAATGCCAAAGAACTTGAAAGCGACGAAAAACAGGATGACCGGGAAAAGGTCAAAAAGAAATTTCATATCCGGCAATTATCGGGTGTTGGCTCGCGCTTGTCCATTTGACGGACGCGACGCCATGCATGTCGTGAATACGCAGACGACATGCGTCTGTTGCCGGTTGCCACCAAGCTAGCTAGCAACCGTGCTATCGAGCGTCAGGCGAAAATCCCCTTTCTCGATATATACACGGCCGGCGCGCGGCCGCCTGGCAAGTTCTTTCATGAGCCTTACGACCGGTTTGTCAAAGTGATATTCGGTCTGCAGCGCTCCTGCGGCGCGCATATCATCGACCTGTGATCCGGCATACAAGTGCCGCAACAGCCGTTCCTCATCGCTGATGCCGGGATACTTTGCGCGCATCGCCGCTACCGCCGGTGCGAGCGGCTGCGGTTTAAGCGCTATCCTGGGCGAGCCGTTCGCTATGATGCGGTCGAGCACATTAGCTTCCACCGGTGCCAGCGTTTTGCCGTAGTAGCCGAGGGCGTATTTTTTCACTTCGTCCGGCACGGTCTTGTAGCGCTCGCCTTGCATGACATTGAGGACGGCCTGAGTGCCGACGAGCTGTGAGAACGGCGTCACCATGGCCGGCCAGCCGAGTTCGGTGAAAACACGTGCGGTCTCGACCAGAACATCGTTGAACTTGTGCGCGAGCCCGGCCTGCGCGAGTTGAAATTTCATGTTCGTCAGCATGCCGCCGGGCAACTGATGTTCGTAATGGAACTGATCGTATTCCATCGGCACGCCCAGCGGCAGGTGCTCCTGCTCCGCAACTGCCCGGAAATGGGCGCCGACTGTATCGACGAGGCGGTCGTCGATCTTGATTTCATAACCCATGCTGCGAAGGTTGCGCACCACTGTTTGGGTCGCGGGTTGCGCGGGACCGTTGGCGAGCGGTGCAATCGAGGTCTGGATCTGGGTCACGCCCAGTTTTACGCCTTCAAGATAAACCAGTGGTGCGAGGCCTGTCATGCAGTGGCTATGCAGCTCGAGCGGGACCTTCCCGCACGCTTTCAGCATCGGCGGCACGAGTGTCCGTATACGGTCGGGTGTGAGAAGGCCGCCCGGATCTTTGATCATCATTACGTCGATGTCCGCGCGCTCAATGAGCTCGCGTGTCTTGGCCGCGTAGAAATCGTCGGTATGCACGGGGCTCTGACAGAACACGATCGAGCCGACGGATTCCATGCCGAGCTCTTTCACGCGGCGCAGAATGCCGACGATGTTGTCGAGATCGCACAGCGCATCGATCGCGCGCACGCGTCTGATGCCGTTCCTGTGCAGACATTCAAGCCAGAGATAATTAACGTCGTCGGGCTGCACATCGAATGAGAGCAGGCTTTTGCTGCGCATTGCCGATTGCATTTTCGTGCGCGTTACGCGCTCGCGCATGAGTCGCAGACGCTGCCATGGATCTTCTTTCAGGTAGCGCACGCATACATCAAACTGAATGGCGCTCATGAGATCGATGCACTCGAGCCCGATGCGGTCCATGGTCTTGGCGACAGGCAGCATCATCGCCGTTGTCATGCGCGTTGCCCAGAGACATTGATGTGCGTCGCGCAAGGTGGTATCGATGACTTTTATCTCTGGCATGACGGCCTCAGTCCGGTTTGATCACCACCAGCACCTGGTCGGGCTCGACCTGCGCTTCATTCGCAACGGGAAACGCCGTGATGCGGCCGGCTATGCCCGCTTTCAGCGTGCTGAACAGTTTCATGACTTCGAACACGCAGACGGTATCGTCCGGCTCCACATGGTCACCTATCTCAGCATGTGGCTTCGCGCCCGGCGAGGCCGCGCGGTAGAACGTACCCATCGTAGGCGCGCGTATTGCGACGTGTCCGGAAGGCACATATGTCGGCGGCGGTGTGTTTGTATCGGGTGCAGCAACTGCCTCTGGAGATCCGCGTGGGCTCTGCGCTTCGTTAGCTGTTGCTGCCGCAAACGGTTGTGAACCCGCATGGCCGCGCGTGACATGCAGCTTGAGCGCACCTGCTTCGAGATGCACGTCGCAATCATGCATCCCGTCGATGATTTTCAGTATCTGTTCGACGTCCTCGTGCGTGAGTTCGGACACAGGCCGGCCGCTGTCAGAGCACTTTGCCGGGATTCATCAGATTTCGCGGGTCGATCGCCTTCTTGACCATGCGCATGAGATCGAGCTCGGTCGCGCTCTTGTAATGCGCTAGCTCGTCGCGTTTCGACTGGCCGATGCCATGTTCGGCGCTGATGCTGCCGCCAAACTGCTGCACGATGTCGTGCACAATGCGGTTCACATCGGTCATGGCGCGTGCCGCGATATCGCTTCGTTCCCGTCCGGGGATGAAGGCGTTGTAGTGCAGGTTGCCATCGCCGAGATGGCCGAAGCAGATCAAGTGGACTGTCGGGAATGCAGTCTTGAGCGCGGCGCCGGCGGTGGTAAGGAACTCGGGTATGCGGCTGATCGCGAGCGCGATATCGTGCCGATAGACAAGTCCTTCCAGGCGCGCGGCGTCGGGTATGGATTCACGCAGTCGCCATAGCGCATTGCTTTGCGCCTGCGTTTCCGCGATCGCCGCATCGGCGACCAGACCTTTTTCGAGGGCCGCGCCAAGCCCGGTCTCGACAGTCTGCCGCAAGGCGCCGGTCTCGCGCGCTTCCGTAAGTTCGGTGAGCACATACCATTGATGAGGTGTAGGAAGCGGATCGCGTGTGCCCGGGATCCGGCGCAACACGAGCTCGATGCAATTGCGCGAGATGAGCTCGAACGCGTTCACACCATCGCCGCAATGCTCGCGCAGCAGCGCCAGCAGCTCGACCGCGTTGTCCGGTGTGTCAACGCCTGCCATCGCGGTAACGCGAGCATGCGGTCGCGGGAAAAGCTTGAGCACAGCCTTGGTGATGATGCCGAGCGTGCCTTCGGCGCCGATGAAGAGATGCTTTAGATCGTAGCCCGTATTGTCTTTGCGCAATCCCCTGAGACCGTCCCAAACGCGGCCGTCGGGCAGCACCGCTTCGATACCTAGCACGAGATCGCGCGTGTTGCCGTAACGCAGCACGTTGATACCGCCCGCGTTGGTGGAGATATTGCCGCCGATAACGCAGCTGCCTTCGCCGCCGAGGCTCAAAGGAAACAGACGATCGGCGTCTGCCGCCGCTTGCTGCACGTTTGCGAGTATGCAACCTGCTTCGACCGTCATCGTGTTGTTCAGCGCGTTGACTTCGATAATCTTGTTCATGCGCCCGAGATTGACAACGACGCCGTTGCCGCTCGCGTCCGGCGTGGCGGCCCCGCACATGCCGGTGTTGCCGCCTTGCGGCACCATGGGCGTTTCCGTCTCAGCGCACAGCTTCACGACAGCAGCTACTTCCACAGTGCTCGCCGGCCGCACTACCGCGAGCGCGCTGCCTTCATAGAGCGCGCGCCAGTCAACGAGGTACGGCGCGATCTCATCTGGCGCCGTGATCAGTCCGCGCGGCCCGACGATAGCCTCGAGGCGTGCACGCATATCGCGCGCGATTTCGGATGGAGCGTTCATAGAAAGCTGATCGATGATTTCTGCCGTGTGTTAGCTGCCTGCCGCGTTGTGGATTTCAGGGAAGAAGAGATCCTTCCAGGTTGCGGGTTTCTTGCGGATCGTTCCCACTTTGGACATGAAGTCCGCGTACTTCATGGTGTTCTGCGGGACAAGCGTATATTGCACCTGCGGATTCGACAATATCCTGTCGTACAGCCAGTCGCCGGTAAGCTTGCTCTTCGTTGATTCTGCCCAGATCTGCGCCGCAGCGCGCCGGTCCTTGTTGAGTATGTCCGTCGCTTCCTGCAACGCGGCCATGACTGCGCCATACGCCTTGGGGTTGGCGTCGCGGAACTTCCTGCTCGTCCAAATCACCGTGAAGGTGTGCGGCCCGCCCATGACGTCGAACGAGTTGAGCACCGTATGTATGTTTGGTTTCTCGAGCTGTTGATACTGGAACGGCGGCACGCTGAACACATTGTTTATCTCACCCGCGCCCGACAGCAGCGCCACCGTCGCGTCGGGCGGCGGGAGCGACATCGTCTGTGCATCGAACTTAGCGAAATTCGCGTCGCCGAATTCTTTGGCCGCCGCCATCTGCAGCGTCACCGCCTGCACCGAAACCTTCACCGCAGGCAGCGCGATCCTGTCTTTCGCGGTCACATCACGGATGGATTTGATGTTCGCGTCACGGCTATTCAGGAAAAACGGCTGCGAGCTGAGCGCCGAAACGCCGCGCATCTCCTGCGGCGTGCCGACGGTTTTCTCCCATAATGTTATAAGGCCCGGAACGCCGCCGGACACGAAGTCCACCTTCCCGGCGAGCAGCGCGTCGTTCATGTGATCGGGACCGTTGAACGTATCCCAGTACACTTTCATGTCGCCAAGCCCGGCTGCTTTCGCGTGCTTTTCGACGAGCTTGAAACGATCCATGATGCTGAACTGCATGTAACCCATGCTGAACTGCTGTGCCAGCCGGACTTCCGAGACTTCGGCCGCTGCACACGCAGCAAGAGCGAACAATGCAAACCCGATCAGCAGACGAACTGACATTAGAGCTGCCTCCGTGAGCGTCGCAGGCGGATTTTATTTCCTGCGCCGCTGCGGCCGCCAGTATAACAATCGCCGCATCACCCCATAGCGTATGTAAAAAAACCGGAAGCGGTGACGCTTCCGGTTTTCAGTTTGCGGCGACGACAGCGCCGTTGCTTTCGATTACGCGAGGAGCTCGCGCAGCACGTACGGAAGTATGCCGCCGTGCGTGTAATAGTCGACCTCAATCGGTGTGTCAATGCGCAGCTTGAGCGGCACCGTATCCGTCTTTCCGTCTTTGCGGTGCACAGTCATGGTCACATCCTGCATCGGCGTGATGCCTTTTTCGAGACCGGTGATATCGATCACTTCGGAGCCATCGAGCTTGAGCGACTGTGCAGTGACACCTTCGCGGAACTGCAAAGGCAGCACGCCCATGAACACGAGATTGGCGCGATGGATGCGCTCGAAATTGCGTACGATCACGGCTTTGACGCCGAGCAGTTGCGGGCCCTTCGCCGCCCAGTCGCGCGAGGAACCCTGTCCGGTACTCGTCACCGCCGAAGACGACGCTCGGCACGCCGGCTTGCTTGTAGCGCATTGCGGCTTCGTAGATGGAAGTCTGCTCGCCACTTGGGTAGTGCACGGTGACGCCGCCCTCTGTGCCCGGCACCATCAGATTCTTGATGCGCACGTTCGCAAACGTTCCGCGCATCATTACCTCATGATTGCCGCGGCGCGCACCGTAAGTGTTGAAGTCGGCGATGCTGACGCCATGTTCCTGCAGATACTGGCCGGCCGGCGCCGACGCTCGAATCCCGCCGGCGGGGCTGATGTGATCCGTGGTGATGGAATCGCCAAAAATCCCGAGCACGCGCGCGCCTTTGACGTCGCTTACCTTGCCCGCCTGCATCTTGAAGCCATCGAAGTAGGGCGGGTGGCGTACATACGTTGAGTTGTCGTCCCACTGGTAGGTAGCGCCGACCGAGGTCGGAATCTCATCCCACATCGGGTTGCCTTCGCCGAACGCCGAGAAAAGCTTCTTGTACATGGCCGGATCGGTCGCAAATTTCATCACTGCTCCGACTTCGGCCGTGGAGGGCCAGATATCCTTGAGGTAAACCGGCTTACCGTCCTTGCCGGTGCCCAGCGGATCTTTCGTCATATCGATTTCGACGGTGCCGGCGAGACCGAATGCGACGACCAGCGGCGGACTCATCAGGAAGTTCGCTTTGATATTCTGGTGTATGCGCGCCTCGAAATTGCGATTGCCCGAGAGCACGGCCGCCGCAACGATATCGTTCTTGCTGACAGCGTCGTCGATATGTGCATCCAGCGGGCCGGAATTGCCGATGCAGGTCGTGCATCCGTAACCGGCGACGTAATATCCAAGCTGCTCGAGGTAAGTCAGCAGACCCGCGTTTTTCAGATACTCGGTGACCGCGAGTGAGCCGGGTCCGAGCGATGTCTTCACACGTGGATGCGGCTTGAGGCCTTTTTCCACTGCTTTCTTGGCGAGCAGGCCGGCGCCTAACAACACACCCGGATTCGACGTATTGGTGCACGACGTGATTGCCGAAATCAGCACGTCGCCATGGCCCACGTCGATTCCCGTTTGGCTGGTGGGCACGCGTTTATCCATTTCGCTGGCTTTACCGTAGCCGCCGTCGACGAAGCTCTTACTCATCAGCTCGGTGAATTTACCCTTGAGCGCCGGCAGATCGAGACGGTCATGCGGGCGGCGCGGGCCGGACACGGCCGGTTTGACGCTGGCCAGACTGAGCTCAACAACATCGCTGTAGTCGATGTCGCCTTTCTTTGGCATCCCGTACATCCCCTGTGCTTCGTAGTACGCTTTGACAGCCGGCACGATATCGCCGCGGCCTGTCATGCGGAGGAATTCGCAGGATGCGTCGTCGACCGGGAAGAATCCGCAGGTCGCGCCGTATTCCGGCGACATGTTGCCGATCGTCGCGCGATCAGGAATCGTCAGCGATGCGGCACCCTCACCAAAGAATTCGACGAATTTACCGACCACCTTCTTCTGCCGCAGCAACTCCACGATCGCAAGCACGAGATCGGTGGCGGTTACGCCGTCGTTCAACTTGCCGGTCAGGTGTACGCCAACGACGTCCGGCTCGAGGAAGTACATCGGCTGGCCGAGCATCGCGGCTTCCGCTTCGATGCCGCCGACACCCCAGCCCAGTACACCAAGCCCGTTAACCATCGTGGTGTGCGAGTCGATACCGACCAGACTGTCGGGATAGTAGGTGCCGTCCTTGTGCCACACGACCTGTGAAACGTACTCGAGATTAATCTGGTGACAGATGCCATTGCCTGGCGGGATGATCTGGAACGTGTTGAAAGCCTGTGCGCTCCACTTGAGGAACTGATAGCGCTCGCGATTGCGCTTGAACTCGATTTCCATGTTCTTCTTCAGCGCGTCAGGTGTACCGTACGTGTCGATCTGCACCGAGTGGTCCATGATCAGGTGGCCGGGACACAGCGGTTCGATGATGCCGGGATCCTTGCCCTGCGCCTTCGCCGCTTCGCGCATCGCTGCGAAGTCGACAACGAGCGGCACGCCTGTCATGTCCTGGAGCAGCACGCGCGCAACGACGATCGGAACCTCCTGCGTACGCGACGCGGTGGGTTTCCAGCTCGCGAGGCTCTTCAGATGCGCTTCGGTGATTTTTTTGCCGTCATAATTTCTCAGCGCCGATTCAAGCACAACCCGCAGGCTGATCGGTAGCCGCGAGATCTTGCCGACGCCGGCTTTCTCGAGCGCCGGCAGCGAGTAGTACTTGCCGCTTTTGCCTGCGCCGAATTTGAACTCCTGCTGAGAATCGTAAAGGTTGTGACTCATCATGCACTCCGTGTGGGGCTCCAGCGAGCCATTCCATGCATTGGTTACAAATAGCGCAATCGTTAGAAAACGAATACGCCGTTATCCGGGCAAGCAGAACGCCCGAGCACGAGTTGCCATTCGCTTAGAAGCAGGAGGGCAGGAGACTGCAAGCACCGCCTGTTTTTTGCGGAAAAACGGGATCGAAACGAGCCTTTAATTGTAACCACTCAGCGCGTTTCGTGTAAAGACGCGTGCTCTGAATTCGCGCGGTTTGCGAGCAGGTATTGTTATTCGCCGCCCGCGCGTACGTGATCGCGAGCAGCTCGCTATTCCCAGCGAAAACCCTGAAAAGCCCGTGCTATTATCGCGGCTCTATTGAATGTGTCGGCTGCCCACACGTAAAAGAAAACGGTGCGGCCGCGCGCGCTGGATCGTCGAGGAGTAACCGCGCAGTGCCGAAGACCGCAGAGATCATTGCCAGCGCGCTGCATGAAGACGGCATTCGTTACGCCTTCGGTATTCCCGGCGGTGAAGTGCTCGAATTACTCGAGGCGTTTCGCAAGGTCGGGATCAAATTCATACTCACCAAGCAGGAGTTGGGCGCGGGCATCATGGCCGACGCCACGTATCAGCTCACCGGCAAGCCCGGCGTCCTGGTTGCAACACTCGGTCCCGGCATTACAAACACGACGACGGCGGTGGCGCAGGCGCTGCTTGATCGCTCGGCGGTGATGGTGCTGACCGGCGAAATCGCAACGACGCTCAAGTCAATTTATACGCACCAGATCATCGACCAGGAAAGCCTGCTGCGGCCGCTGGTCAAATGGTCGACGACGATCGCCGCGCGCAACGCGTTTGATCAAGTGCGCAAGGGATTGGCGCTCGCGAAACTGCCGATGCCCGGTCCGGTGCATTTCAATGTGCCGACGGATATCGCGGCGGTCGAACAGGCGGAATCGCGTCGATTCGCGCCCGTTGCCGTGCGCACGCTGCCGCGCCGTGAGGATCGGGCGCCGATCGAAGCACTGCTCAAGCGGGCGAAGCGGCCACTGGCGCTCATCGGCGTCGGTGTGCAGATCGACGGCGCAGAGCGCGAGTTGAAGCGCTTCATCGAAGCGTGGCGTGTGCCGTTCATCGCAACATACAAAGCGAAGGGCGTCGTGCCTGAGGATCATCCGCTGTGTGCCGGTGCAACCGGACTCAGCCCGGTGGTCGACAAAATCCATATGGCGCATGTGCGCGAATCGGATCTCATACTCACTATCGGCTTCGATCCCGTCGAACTGAGGTCCGACTGGATAGCGCCGTGGGACGAGAAGAAAGCATCGGTAAACATCGACCTCGTTCCCAACGCTCACCACGTTTACCGCAGCCAGTTCGAGTATGCGGGCAGTATTACGGGCTGCCTCCAAGCGCTGGTACAAGCCGCGCCGAAACGTCCGGTGTCGCGCTGGCTCGATGCGGACCTCGACCGTTATCGGCGGACCGTTCAGCATGCAATCGCAAGCACGCCCGCGAAGGGCATCGGCCCTTATCAGGTAGCGCTCGCGCTGCGTGAAGTCTTTCCGCGCGACACCATTGCCACGATCGACACGGGCTCCCACCGTATTCTCATCAATCATGTGTGGCAGTCGTTCGAGCCCCGCCGATTGCTGCAGTCGAATGGTCTCGGCACCATGGGCTATGCGTTGCCATCAGCGATTGCAGCCAAGCTCATGTTCCCGAAGCGGCCGGTGCTTGCGATGATGGGCGAAGCGGGCCTCGATATGGTGCTGGGTGAAATGGCGCTGCTTCCCGAGCACAAACTCGCACTCACCATCGTTGTCTTCCGCGATGACACGCTTTCGCTCATTAAGTTGAAGCAGCAGCGCATGAAGCTGCCGGAGACGGGTGTGGCGATGGGAAGCCCCGATTACGTAATGGTGGCTGAAGCGTACGGCGGCAACGGTTTCGTTGTGAACAGCGTGCCCGAGCTCAAAAAAGCGGCGCGTGTTGCGCTTACCAGCAAGCGCTTCACGCTTATCGAAGCACGGATCAATCCGGCCGAATACAACAACCAGATGTAATTCATGCGCACTGACCGGATTATCAGCGGACTCACCTTACTGCTCGCCGCGGTTTACCTGTACGCGACCTCACGGATCCCAACGCTCGAGATCGGCGATCCGCTCGGGCCAAAAGCATTCCCGATACTGCTCGGCATCGCACTCGTCTTAGGCGCAATTCTGCTCGTCATCGAGACGCTCAGAGCCCATCCTGCCGACACTGGAGAAAAACCGCGTGAAAGCCTGCATCATCTGTGGCTGATTGGCGGCGTAACGCTATGGACGGTTCTTTATTTCTCGGTGTTCGACGCCGTCGGGTATCTTGTATCGACGAGCGTCTACCTGCTTGTGATGACCGGCGTTTTCAACCGCGGTAAGTGGATTGCCAACGTTTTAACTTCGATCCTGTTCACAATCGGCAGTTACGTGCTGTTCGTCAAAATTCTGGGCGTTGTCTTGCCGCGCGGAATTTTGAGTTTCTAAAGGGCAGAAGTGGAGACCCTTCATCACATCATGAATGGCTTCAACGTCGCGTTGATGCCAATCAATTTGTGGTACACCTTTCTTGGCTGCTTCATGGGCACCATCATCGGCGTGCTACCGGGCATCGGACCAGCGGCCGGCATCGGACTTCTGATTCCCGTCACGTTCGGCATGGACCCGACTTCGGCGCTTATCATGATGGCCGGCATCTACTACGGCGCGATGTACGGCGGCTCGACGACGTCGATACTGATCAACACGCCGGGCGAAGCTTCCTCCGTCATGACAGCGCTCGACGGTTATCAGATGGCAAAAAACGGCCGCGCCGGCGCGGCGCTCGCTGTATCTGCAATCGGATCTTTTATCGCCGGCTCGCTCGGTATCGTCGCGCTGACGGTGCTCGCAGTCCCGCTCGCTGCGGTCGCGCTCAAATTTGGGCCCGCGGAATATTTCTGTCTGATGCTGTTCGCGCTCGCTGCCGTGTCATCGCTCACCGGCAAATCGATCGCGAAGGGCATCATATCGACCGTGCTGGGCCTCATGATCGCGACGATCGGCATCGATCTGCAGAGCGGACAGCCGCGTTATACGATGGGTGTGCCCGAATTGCAGGATGGCGTCGGTTTTCTGGTCGTCGTCGTCGGCCTTTTTGCGATCGGCGAAGTGTTCAGCAACCTCGAAGAGCACATCAAGGGCAGGTCGGAAATCATTCGTTTGAGTGGCCGCCTCTGGCTTACTGCAGAGGAGTGGCGGCGTTCGATCATGCCGATCGTGCGTGGCGGCCTGATTGGATTCTTCAAAGGCGTCTTGCCGGGCGCCGGCGCCACGATCGCAACGATGCTGTCGTATACGGTCGAGAAGCGCATCTCCAAAACGCCGGAAAAATTCGGCACCGGCATGATCGAAGGCGTCGCGGGGCCGGAAGCAGCCAATAACGCGGCGACGTGCGGCTCAATGGTGCCACTTCTAACACTCGGGATTCCGGGCTCCGGCTCGACAGCGGTTCTGATGGGCGCGTTCATCATGTACGGCATCCAACCGGGGCCGCTCTTGTTTGAGAAACGCCCGGATCTCGTGTGGGGTCTCGTCGACAGTATGTACATCGGCAACATCATGCTGTTGATACTGAACCTGCCGCTGATCGGGCTATTCGTGCGCATCCTTTACATACCGACCGGCATATTGCTCTCGCTGATCCTTGCCGTATCAGCCATTGGCGTGTATTCGATCAACGGCAATACGCTCGAGCTGCACATGGCGCTGATGTTTGGTGTACTTGGTTATGTTTTCCGCAAGGTTGATATTCCATTGGCGCCGATGGTTCTCGCACTGGTACTGGGCGGCATCATGGAACAGTCGTTCCGCCAGGCGATGACGATCTCCGGCGCCGATCCAAAAGTGTTCATTCACAGCGGAATCTCCATAACGCTGCTTGTCCTGACGGTCGTGATGGTTCTCCTGCCCGTGGTCCTGCCGCGCTTGAGAGAGTGGCAGAGCGGGCCCGAAGACACTGATTCCTAGCTCATTGGCTAACAAAAGCGAAAGTCGTCTCACATGCGCCGCATAACATTGATTCCGGGCGATGGAATCGGTCCTGAAGTAACGCAGTCGGCACGCGAAATCGTCACCGCCTCCGGCGCTGACGTCAGCTGGGAAGTGGCGGAAGCCGGCATGCGCGCCGGCGAGAAAGCCGGTACGCCGTTACCGCAATCTGTAATTGACATGATCAAGAGCAGCAAGCTCGCGCTCAAAGGGCCGACCCAGACGCCGTTCGGTGACCCGTACCCCGTGCGTGTCGGCGACCGCGTGTATCCGAGCGTGGCGATCGGCCTGCGCAAGGAACTCGGCTTCTACGCCGCCGTCCGGCCGATCAAGAACTATCCCGGTGTTGCATCGCGCTATCAGAACGTCGACTTCATTATTTTCCGCGAAAACTCCGAGGACCTCTATCTCGGCATCGAGCGCATGGTGGACGCTGATACCGCCGAGGCGATCAAGCGCATTACACGCGGCGCGTCCGAGCGGATGGCGCGCTTTGCTTTCGAGTATCTGCGCAAGCTGGGCCGCAAGCGGCTCACTGTCGTGCACAAGGCCAACGTGCTCAAGCTAACGGACGGTCTGTTCCTCAAAGTGGCGCAGGACGTCGCCGGCGATTATCCGGATATTGAGCTGGATAACCGGGTCATCGACGCGCTTTGCATGGAGCTAGTGATCAAGCCTGAAACGTACGACGGACTGCTGCTGCAAAATCTGTATGGCGACATCGTTTCGGATCTCGGCGCCGGTCTCGTCGGCGGGCTTGGCGTTGCGCCCGGCGCCAACATTGGCCTCGAATGCGCCATGTTCGAGGCGGTGCACGGTTCAGCGCCTGATATCGCCGGCAAAAATCTCGCAAATCCGATGGCCATGATTTTGTCAGCCATGATGCTATTACGCTACATAGAAGAAACCGCGGCGGCAACACGCATCGAGCGCGCGGTCGAAACGGTGCTTCGCGAGAAGAAATATGTGACGCGTGATCTCGGCGGCAACGCAGGGACGCGCGAAATGACCAAAGCCATCGTGGACAAACTGAAATAGCGGGACATCAATGAGCAGTGGGAAACGTATAGTAGTCGTGGGCGCCGGCGCGATCGGCGGCTACACGGGCGCCCTGATGGCGCGGGGCGGCGAAGATGTAACGCTCGTCGATCCATGGCCCGAGCACGTCGAATACATCCGCGCCAACGGCATGCAATTGTCCGGACTGACGCCCGCCGAGACGTATTCGATCAAAGTCAACGCGCGCCATATAGGCGACGTGCAGCAATTCGCACGCGAGAAGCCCATTGATATCGCATTCATCAGTGTCAAATCGTACGACACGGAATGGGCGACACACCTGATCAAGCCGTATCTCGCCCCCGGCGGCTATGTCGTATCGCTGCAAAATTGCATCAACGAAGAGCGCATCGCCGCGATTGTGGGCTGGGGCAAAGTGCTCGGCACGATCGTGAGCCTGCTCGCGTCCGAGTGCTATGCGCCAGGCCACGTAAAGCGCACCATGCCGATGGGCGGCGCTCACTACATAACCTATCGCGTCGGCGAAGTGCATGGCCGGATCACCCCTCGCGCCGAAGAAGTCGCGAACATACTCAAGCACGCCGACAGCTCCAAGGTCACGACCAATCTATGGGGCGAACGGTGGTCGAAGCTCGTTATCAACTCGATGCGTAATGGATTGTCTGCAGCCACCGGACTGTCCGGTAACCAGCGGGATACCAGTGAAGGTCCGCGCGATGTTTCGATACGATTGGGCTCGCAGGCCGTGCGCGTAGGGCAGGCGCTCGGCTTCCAACTCGAGAAACTGCAAGTGATGGATGCAGAAACCCTTGCTCGCGCGGGCGAGGGCAGCGCGGACGCAAAAACTGAGATCGTCGACCAGCTGCTCAAGCTTGCAACGACGCGGTCGGAGGAACAGCGGCCGTCGATGGCGCAGGACATCTTCAAGGGCCGGCGCACAGAGACTGATTTCATCAACGGTTTTGTCGCTGCTAAAGGCGAGGAGATTGGCGTGCGCGCACCGCTGCATGCCGCGATGAATGCGCTCGTCAAAAAAGTCGAACGCGGTGACGTCAAACCGACGCCTGATCTTTTGCAAGGACTTTAGGGAAAGCCACTCGAGATGAAACTGATGCGTTACAGCCGTAAAGGCGAAAAGGGATCGCGTGCACGGCTGGGTGTTCTGGTCGGTGATCAGCTCGTCGCCGACCTGCGCGCGGGCTATGCGCGCTACCTGATTGAAGAGATCGGTAACGCCAAAGGTCCGGAGCTGGCGGCGATCTTCCTGCCCGGCTATATCGCGCAGTTCCTGCATGCAGGCGCGCCGGCCTGGGAGGCGTTGTCGGAAGCGTATGGATGGTTGTCGGACCTCGTAAAGTCCGAACCTGCGGCACTCGGTTTGAGCGGTCAGGATTTATTCATTCCGCTGGCTGAATGCCGGCTGTATGCGCCGGTGCGCGGCAGCAAGATTGTTGCGATCGGGCGCAACTATCCGGAGTACACAAAGAATGAAGGCAAGCGTGCCGGCAAGGTGCCGGCGTGTTTTATCAAGGTGCCATCGTCTATCGTCGGACCCGGGCGCGACATTCTGAAACCGCGCGCTACCAAGCAGCTCGATTGCGAGACGGAGCTCGCGATTGTCATCAGCAAGAGATGCAAGAACGTACCGGAAGATAAAGCGTACGATGTCATTGCAGGTTATACGATATTGAACGACATTACGGCGCGCGATGTGGGCGCGATCGAGAAAGAGGCCGGCCATATGCTGCTCGGCAAGACGTTCGATACGTTTGCGCCGATGGGGCCGTGGCTTGTAAGCAAGGTCGAGATCAGCGATCCCATGAATCTGCGCATCCGCACGCGGGTCAATGGTGAAGTGCGCCAGGACGGCACTACTGCCGACATGATTTATTCCATTCCGGAGCTGATTGCTCACGTATCGCAGATGACGCTGATGCCGGGCGATGTGATATCAACGGGTTCGCCGGGCGGCGGCGCGCTGGCTGATCCGGACTGGTACCTCAACGCCGGTGATGTGATCGAATCGGATGTGGAGAAGATCGGAACGCTCGTCAATGCAGTCGTCGACGAGCCGGCGGCCTGACCATCTTCATGGGCTTCGCCGCGGCCTGCCGTTCTGCGCTTGTAATGTCGTAACGATCAGGTGCATGCTCTCGAAACGATGTCGACGAGCGTTTAGGATTTGAACACGTTCTTGCGCCATATCATCCGGCTGCTGACGGCAGCGGTGTTGTGCGTCAGCTGCGTGGCATTGGCGGCGTCGGACTGTGCAGGCCCGTCAACGGCGCGCAACGCAAGCGACCAGATCGTAGATTGGTACGACAATTTCGTCAGACCTTTCCATCCTGCGCCGGCTGATGCGCCGGTCACCAAACCGACGCGCGAACAGGTGCAGGCATACATCGATGAAGTCGCGCCTTTTCATAACCGTGCGGTACTCGATCCCGTGTTTTTCGAGCCGCTTGTCGAACAGGTTCTCGCGAGCTATCGCAATGCAAGCGGTTTCAGGGGCGTAGACGCGGCCACCCTGCAAAAAATCTATAAGCGAGGCGGCGGCCCGCCGATTGATTTTTCGATGCTGTGCGTCAGTCCACGCACCGTAAAAACGACGGACGATGCATTCGGTCTCACCCTCTTCGGCGTAAATTACGCGGATTGCCAGCATATCGGGCTGCGTGGGCTGGTCTTCACCGACATCCTCGTAAATGGAAGCTCGGGCGGCACCTGCCGACCGGATCACATGTACTACCGGTCGGTGTTTATTCCCGTGCCGGCAGGTATCAATGACATAACGTTTGTCTGCCGCAGAGACCAGACCGGCTGCACGCGATGAAATCGAAACGCCTGTATGGGAAGGCCTAGGACGTCCATGGCGCCGCAAACCATGTTCGAGAAAATCTGGAACCGCCATGTGGTCGCAGAGGAGCAGGGCGAGCTGCTGCTGTATGTTGATCGGGCGCTGATACACGAAGGCTCTTCGCACGCGTTCGCCGCGCTGGCAGCGCACGGCCGCACGGTCTCACGCCCTGATCAGGTATTCGCATTCAACGACCACTACGTGCCTACCAGCGGGCGGGACAAAGGCGTCGATGGTATTGCGATTCCGGAGATTCGCAATATGGTGCTGAAGCTGGCTGCAAATGCGAAGGAGCACGGCATTACGCTCTTTGGCATCGATCATCCGCAGCAGGGCATTCTACATATCGTGCCGCCGGAGCAGGGCATCACCCAGCCGGGACTTTTCATTGTGGGCGCTGATTCGCATACGTCCACGCACGGCGCGTTCGGTTGCCTTTCATTCGGCGTCGGTGCCTCGGAAATGATGCATGTAATGGCGACGCAGACCATTTGGCAGCGCAAGCCAAAGACAATGCAGATCGTTGTCGACGGCATGACGGGATTCGGTGTTTGCGCGAAGGACGTGATACTCGCGATCATCTCGCAGATAGGCGCGGGCGGCGCGACAGGGCACGTCATCGAGTATGCGGGCGCAGCGATTAGAGCGATGAGCATGGAAGCGCGCATGACGGTCTGCAACATGTCGATCGAAGCCGGCGGGCGCGCCGGCATGATAGCGCCTGACGAGACTACGTTCGCGTATATGGCGAACCGGCCGTATGCGCCACAGGCTAAAGCGTGGGACGACGCGCTCGCCTTGTGGCGAGTGCTGCCGAGCGATGCCGGCGCCGCTTTCGACCGCATAGTGCAGATCGATGGCACTCAAATCGCACCAATGGTGACGTGGGGCACAAGTCCGGAGCAGGCGCTGCCGATTACGGGTCAAGTGCCGGATCCGCGTGATGCGACCGATCCAACGAAGGCGGCTGAAATCCGCGCCGCGCTCGATTACATGGCGCTCGACGCCGGTACCCAGTTGAGCGACATACCAGTTGACCGGGTGTTCATCGGTTCGTGCACGAATAGCCGCATCGAGGATTTGCGCGCCGCCGCCGCAGTTGCCCAACGCGGCCGCGCCAAAGTGACGGCGTGGGTCGTGCCGGGTTCACGCACGGTACAGCGCCAGGGCGAGGCTGAAGGACTCGATCGCATTTTCAAGGCGGCCGGCTTCGAATGGCGCGATCCCGGCTGCTCGCTATGCACCGCCATCAACGGCGATCAGCTCCAGCCGGGTGAACGATGCGCTTCCACTTCGAACCGCAACTTCCGCGGCCGTCAGGGAACGGGCGGAAGAACTCATCTTGTAAGCCCGGCGATGGCCGCTGCCGCCGCGCTAACGGGTCGGCTTACCGACGTGCGCCAGCTCCCGGGAAAATGACCATGCAGGCATTCACGACACTCAACGCAGTCGCGGCGCCGCTTGATGAGCCGAACATCGATACCAACCAACTGTGTCCGACACGCTTCAACAAAGTGCCGCGGGGGCCGGCGCATGCGCGCATCCTGTTTCACGATCGTCGCTTCAACGTCGACGGCAGCGAAAAGGAGCACCTGCTGAATGTCGAGCCGTATAGCGGCGCGGGCATTCTCGTCGCCGACCGGAATTTTGGCTGCGGCTCTTCGCGCGAGAGCGCCGTTTACGCGCTCTTTGAGTTCGGCATTCGCTGCGTCATCGCGCCCAGCTTCGGTGACATTTTCGCCAACAACTGCGGCAAAAACGGCTTGCTTCCCGTCGTCCTGCCCGAAGCTACAGTAGCCGCGATGCGCGTGCAGTTGCGCACGCATCCGGGCGCGAAGATTACGGTCGATCTGCATACGCAGACCGTCACCGATGCGGCCGGTGAAAGTCATAGCTTCGATATTCATCCGGTGCGCAGGAAATGCCTGCTCGAAGGCCTGGATGACGTTGCGCGCACTCAGCAGTATCGCGAACGCGTTGATGCATTCGAGGCGGACTATCGCGCCGAACGGCCGTGGCTTTACCGCCGGGCATCGTGATGTAACAAGAAGGTGCGCGATGCTCGACCAAGGCAGAAGGTGTGCGCGCATTCATCAAGCGCGACATGCTGGAGGTTGCGACGCGGCAAGATGCGCGCGGCAGAGAAAAAGATTCTAAGCGGAGCGCGATCGCAGGCGTTATTCGCCGCTCGATCTTGCTGCGCTCGCTTAGTCCCTATTCCACTTTGATACCGGTATCGCGGATGACCTTGCCCCAGCGCGCGATGTCATCACGTATCAGTTTCGCAAACTGCTCGGGCGTGCTTTCATACGTTTCGCCGCCGAAGCTGGCGAACTGATCGCGTACGGACTTCAATCGCAGCGCCTGATTGAGCGAACCATTCATTTGCATGACGATTGCGCGCGGTGTGGCGGCAGGGAAGATAAGTCCGGTGTAGGTCGTAGCATCGAAACCGGGCACGCCGGCTTCGTCCAGCGTCGGCGTTTCCGGCAGCGCAGCGGCGCGCTTTTTGGTCGTCACGGCGAGCGCGCGCACTTTACCCGAGCGTATAAACGTCATTGCCGAAGTCATCTGGTCGAAGTGCAGATCGACCTGCCCGCTGATGATATCGATCATGGCGGGTCCGCTCCCCTTGTATGGCACATGGGTGAGCTTGGTGCCGGTGACGATCTGAAACAACTCACCGACGAGTTGGTTGGTCGTGCCGTTTCCGGCCGATGCCATCTTGAGCGCGCCCGGCCGCGACTTCGCGAGCGCTATGAACGCTTTCACCGATTGCGCCTGCAGCGACGGCGATACTATGAGCACTTGCGGCACATTCGAAACTAGTCCGATCGGCGCGAGCTGCGTTACCGGATCGTACGGCAGATTGGGGAAGAATGAAGGAGCGATGGTGATGGGTCCCGGCGAAGCGAGCACCATCGTATAGCCGGTGGGCGCTGCCTTTGCAGTAAGGTCAAGCCCGATAACCCCGCCCGCGCCGCCGCGGTTATCAAGGACGAGTTGCTGATGCAGGATGTCAGTGAGTGCCGCGCCGACGATGCGAGCGGTGATGTCGACGTTGCCGCCGGGCGGGAACGGCACGATGAGACGAATCGGTTTATCGGGATAAGCTGCCTGCGCACTGAACACGATGCAGCAAGCGCAGATGATCGTCGCCGATGCGACTCGTGACATGCTTTACTCCAGCTTGATATTCGCGTCGCGGATCACCTTCGTCCACTTCGCGATCTCGACGCGCAGTGTGCGCATGAATTCGTCGGGCGAGCTTTCGAGCACATCCGCGCCTATGCGTGCGAAGTTATCGCGGGTCGAGGGCTGGTGCAGTGTCTTGATGAGAGCTGCGTGTACCTTGGCCACGATGTCCGGCGGCGTCGCGGCAGGCAACATGATGCCGGTCGTCGTGCTGGCGTCGAAACCGCGCAGCCCCGATTCGTCGAGCGTAGGCACGGCGGGGAGGGTGCCGGCGCGCTTCAACGTAGTCACCGCGAGCGCGTGCAGCCGGCCGCCCTGTATGTATCCGATGGAAGACGAGAGCTGATCGAAGAGCAGATCGACTTGCCCGCCCATCAGATCGACCAGCGCGGGTCCGCTGCCCTTGTAGGGCACATGAATGAACTTTGTCCCCGTCACGCTTTGAAATAACTCACCGGTGAGATGATTGGACGTGCCGGTGCCGGATGACGACATGGTGATGCGGCCGGGACGCGCTTTCGCAAGGCCGATGAAATCGCTGACCGTCTTCACGGGCATTGCCGGGTGCACGACGATCACCAGGGGAACAATCGATACGAGCGAGGTCGCAGCGAAATCTTTAACCGGATCGAAGCCGACTTGCGGATATAAAGCGGGTGCGGTCGCCAGCGTGCCGGTCGACCCCATCAGTAAAGTGTAGCCGTCGGGTGCAGCCTTCGCCGCAAGCTCAGTGCCGATCGTGCCGCCGGCGCCGCCGCGATTGTCGATGACAACTTGCACGCCGAGCGCTTGCGAGAGTCCCGGCGCTATCGTGCGCGCGGTGATGTCGATATTGCCGCCGGGCACATACGGCACCACGATGCGGATTGGGCGATCCGGATAAGCTGCGTGAGCGGCGCTCATGAATGTCCAGAGCCCGTACGCCAGAAGGCACAATATCGATCGATGCATCGCTCCTCCGTGCACGCGGATCGACGTCCGCGCGTCATGATCACATGCGTGCGCATGGTAGCAGAGGACCGACACAAATCGTAGCGCCTGGCACCCTGCGGGTTTGCATACGCATAGTCAGCCGCGGAAATCGTATCGCACACAATTCGCGGCTTCGAATGTCTTTATAATGCGCGACATGATTCCTTCACAGCGTCTGGCCTACTCGGCGATTGTCGATCGCGCTCCTCTGAAATTGCCGCGCCGCGTGCGCCTGGTCGTGTGGCCGATCGTCAATGTGGAAGTCTGGGATATCGGCCGCGCGATGCCGCGCCAGGCGCTGCCGCCGCCAACCGGCGTAACGCAGCTGCCCGACGTTCCGCACTGGGCCTGGCATGAGTACGGCAATCGCGTTGGGTTCTGGCGATTGAAGGACGCGCTCGATCGCCATCGCATTACGCCGTCACTTTCGGTGAATGCCCGCGTGTGCGAAGACTATCCGCGCATTGCCGAGGCGGCGCGCGACGGTGGCTGGGAGTTCATGGGCCATTCGTACGATCAGCGCCCGATACATCTCGAGCCCGACCAGCGCGCAACCATACGCAAGGCAGTGAAAGTCATCAAGCAGTTCACCGGCAAGCAGCCGGTCGGCTGGCTTGGACCGGGGTTCACGCAGACGCTCGATACGCCGGAGAACCTCGCGGAAGCTGGCATCAAATACATCTGCGATTGGCCGGTCGATGACGAGCCGTGCGAGATTCAGACCAAAAAAGGGCCGCTGCTGACGCTGCCGTACAGCATCGAGCTCAACGACATTGCGATGATGATCGTGCAGCACCATCCGGCCCGGGAGTTTGTCACACGGTGCATGGATTACTTCGAGCGGCTCTACGCGGAGTCAAAATCGCGCGCGAAAATCATGTCGATCGCCGTTCATCCTTATATTTCCGGCACGCCGTATCGCATCAAATATCTCGAGCAGGTGCTTGCGGCATTGAAGAAGAAGCCGGGCGTTGTGTTCTGGACCGGCGAGCAGATCATGGACTGGTACGAGTCGACTCGTAAGAGCGGCAAGCGCTAAATACCCCGCGGATGTTACATACAGATAATCAAGTGCAGCTCGAAACACATACAGCCGAAGGTCGTAGCGGCCGGGCGATTCAAGTCACGGCGACCGGCGCGCCGTTGGGCGCGGAAGTCATGTGTGGCGACATCCGCACGCTGTCCGATGCAGCGGTTGCGGCGCTGCGCAGTGCATGGCTCGAAAATCTGGTCGTCATGATTCGCGGACAGAAACTCAGCGATGATGACCTCATCGCGTTCGGGCAGCGTCTGGGCGATCTCGACACGGCACCGCTCGCGAAGACCGGCAAGGAAAAAGCGCGCGCGCATCCGGAAATCATTGTCGTCTCGAATGTAATCGAAAACGGTCAGGCAATCGGCGTGCTCAGAGACGCCGAGGTGGTATGGCACTCAGACAATTCGTATCGTGACCAGCCGCTTTCCTTCAGTGCGCTCTACGCGCTCGAAGTGCCCGTGTCGGGCGGCAATACCGGCTTTGCCAACATGTATCGCGCGCTCGAGACGCTGCCCACGGAACTGCGCAGCCGCATCGAGGGACTCACCATCAAGCATGACATGACGTACAACAGCGCCGGTGACTTGCGTGAGGGTTTCTCGCCGGTCAGCGATGTGCGCGATGCGCCAGGGCCGAAACATCCCATCGTCCGCACGCATGTCGAAACCGGTTTCAACGCGCTCTATCTCGGCCGGCGGCCGAACGCGTACATTGATGGACTCAGCGTCGATGAGTCAGAGCGCCTGCTGAACGCCTTATGGGCGCATGCGACGCAGCCCGCGCTGACCTGGCATCATCAGTGGCGCGCTGGTGATATCGTCATTTGGGACAACCGCTGCGTCATGCATCGCCGTCAGCCATTCGATGCGGGCGCAAGACGTGTGATGCATCGCATACAAGGCAAAGGCGACAAGCCCTTGCTCCGCACGGATGCAAAGCAAGGTTCGCATCCACGCGCGTTGTCAATGCAATAGTCGGTTACTCCATCGTCGGCGCAGCCGACGAATCGGCTCAGCTTTCTTTCACGTCATCAAACTTGACGGTGTGGCGCTTGCCGTCAAACTTATACGCGCGTGTGCGGCTGCGCGGATATTCTGAAATGTCGATAGCCTTGCGAGTGCCGCCGAGCAGGTAGATCAGTTCCTCGTCGTATGGATTCGACATCGTGTGCGGCTCGGACTTCGCCGTGAAGCCCATGAAGTCGCCGGCCGCGACTTCAACTTTACTCGAGCCAATCTCCGCGATACCGCGACCCGACAGGATGTACATGAACTCTTCATCGCAGTAATGGGTGTGATACTCGGTCGTTTCGTCGCCGGGTTTGACGTGCACCAGATGAACTCCGAGATCAGTCATGCCAACCGCATCGCCTAGCGATTTAGTCTGGCGAACCGCGCGTGAATTGAGCGGATGCACACGGCGCATTTCCGGCATGGCAGCGATAGCGGCTGCTTTGATTAAAGCGGAAGGTGCATTCGTGTGTTTGGCCATCGTTATCTCCCGCGCCGCACCGGCGCATTCACATTCGCTATTTCGCTGATTGCAGATCAGCAATCATCGCTGCCATGAAACGTCCCGCTTCACCGCCGGTGACCGCCCGGTGATCGAACGTCACGGACAGCGGCAACATGCGGTGTATCGCTGGCGTGTCGCCGACCGCGACGACTTCGCGCAATAAGCGGCCTGCGCCGACGATCGCGACGGTCGGCGGCAGCACGATCGGCGAAGCGTAACGTCCGGCGATCGTGCCGAAGTTCGAAAGGGTGATCGTGTTCGCGCGCAGATCCTCCGGCGGCACCTTGCGTTCGCGCGTGTCCTGGACGAGCTTTGCGAGCGCAGACTTGAGATCTTCTGCCGATCGCTTTTCGACATTTCTCAGCACGGGGACCAGCAGCCCGTCAGCTGTATCGACGGCGATGCCGACGTCGACTTGCTTGAGCAGGCGGCGACCCGGGGCCTGGCTGTCATACCAGGCATTGAGCGATGGCTCGGCCGCGCAGGCGGCGACGAGCGCGCGCACGAGCCGCAGCATGATGCTTGTGCCGGCAGGCCACGCGTCGATGTCCGCATCGTCCATGATCGTGGCCGACGCAACTTCGGCGTGCGCCAGCGTCATGCTCTGCGCCATCACCTTACGCACGCCGCGCAGCACCTCCTGCGGGCCGATCGCCGCAAGTATGCGCGCGGCGCGCTGAACGTCAGTGATGGTGATGAGTCCGTCGGTACCGGTGGGTGTGACCATCGCGAGATCGACGTTAAGCTTGCGGGCGAGGGCGCGGACAGCAGGCGTTGCTCTTATCCCGTGCGCTAATGGAGTCGAGGCGGGCGGTGCGTCGCTGATGACATTCTGGCCGACCGCCACTGTGCCAACGACGGTGCCGGTGTCGGCGTCGTCGCCGCCTTCGAATGCTACGAGAGGTTGCCCAACGCGCGCGACATCGCGCTCATTGCCATATAACTTCATCACCTTACCAGCGTAAGGTGAAGGAATGTCTACGATGGCCTTGGCGGTCTCCACCGATGCAAGCGGCTGATCCACCGCGACCGTATCACCCGCCTTGACGTGCCAGGTGACGATCTCGGCTTCCTGCAGGCCCTCGCCCAGGTCGGGCAGCTTGAAGATTTTCATGGTCGAGTCAGTTCACGCGCAACATCAAGAGCTTCGTCGTTTTATCTCAAGCGAATTCGAGCAGCCGACGGACGGCTGCCGTTATCTGTTGTTTGCTTGGTAGATACCGGTGTTCGAGTCGTGATAACGGTACGACCACATCCGGCGCAGTCACCCGTTCGACCGGCGCAAGCAGACTCAACAATCCCTGCTCGGCGAGCGTGGCGGCGATCTCCGATGCGACGCCGCAGTGGCGCGGGGCCTCGGTCACGATGATGCAGCGGCCGGTTCGCGCGACGGAAGCCAGTATGGTGCCGGTGTCGAGCGGCTTCAATGTAGCCACGTCGATGACCTCGGCTGCGATGCCCTGTTCTCCAAGTTCGTCGGCCACTTGCAATGTTTCGTAGATCATCGCGCCCCAGCTTACCAGCGTCACGTCCGTGCCCTCGCGCAGCGTGAAGCAGGTATCGAGCGCCGCAGACTCACCGTTGTCCACGACTTCCTCTTTGAACAAACGGTAGAGGCGTGTCGGCTCCAGGAATATAACGGGATCCGGATCCCGAATTGCGGCAAGCAGGAGCCCGTAAGCGCGCTTCGGCGATGACGGGTAGACGACCCGTATGCCCGGAATATGCGCGAACATCGCGTCCGGACTCTCGGAGTGATGTTCGGGCGGATGGATGCCCGCCCCGCAAGGCGTCCGCAATACCATCGGACAAGTCATGCGCCCGCGCGTGCGATGCCGCATGCGGCCTGCGTGATTGATGATTTGATCGATCACCGTGTACGAAAAACCCGAAAACTGAATCTCCGCGACGGGTTTGAGGCCTTCCGCCGCCATGCCTATGCTCATTCCCGCAATAAGATTTTCAGCGAGCGGGGTATCGATCACCCGCTCAGGGCCAAACTTATCGAGCAGCCCGAGCGTCGCCCGGAATACGCCGCCGTCGCGACCAACGTCCTGGCCCAGCACGACAACTTCCGGGTCATTGGTCATCGCGCGGGTCAGCGCGAGGTTGACGGCTTCAACCAGCGTTATCTGTGCCATGGCCCGGCTGAACTATTGCATCGCGTTGCGCAGCGTAGGCCGCCGGAAGGGATGCATAGAGGTGATCGAACATCTGTTCCGGCGATGGCGGCGGCGTGTCGATGTACGCCTGCGCAGCCGCTTGTACGCGCGCGTTGCATTCTTTGAGCAATTCCTCCTCTTGCGCCTTATCCCATGCACCCTGCGCGCTCAAGTAGTTTCGCAGGCGCAGGATCGGTTCGCGCTTCCACGCCTCGGCAACATCTTCCGGCGGCCGGTAACGTGACGCGTCATCAGCGGTCGTGTGGTCCGCGAGCCGGTAGGTTACTGCTTCGATCAGCGTGGGGCCGTTGCCTGCATACGCCTTCGCGAGCGCTTCGCGCATCGCATAGTGCACGGCAATGACGTCATTGCCGTCGACCTGCACGCCTTCAATGCCTGCGGCGATCGCCTTTTGCGCAAGCGTCTGCGCGGCGCTTTGCGTTTTGCGCGGCACCGATATGGCCCACTGATTGTTGGTAGCGAAGAAGATCACGGGCAACTGCCAGGTGCCGGCGGCATTGATGCTTTCGTAAAAGTCGCCCTTCGATGTCGCGCCGTCACCGAGCGCGCATACCGCCGCGCGTTGCTGGCGCCGCAGCTTCATGGCGTAGCCGACGCCGATTGCATGCAGACACTGGGATGCAATCGTTATGCAAATGGGAAAATCGCCGCGCGGGCCGGCAAAGTCACTGCCGCGTTCGTCGCCGCCCCGGTACAGAAAAAGCTCCTGCATGGTAACGCCGCGCATGATCTGCACACCGTTCTCGCGATAGGTGCACAGAAAGACGTCTTCCGGCGCCATGGCTGCGCCAATGCCGGCCTCGATCGCTTCCTTGCCGAGCATCGACGCATAGGTGCCGAGCTGGCCGGTGCGCTGAAGGGCGATCGCTTTCGCATCGTACGTGCGCATGAGCACCATTGCCTTGTACAACGCTACGAGCGCTGCAGCATCTTGGGCAAAAGCGGGGAGCTCCGCTGCGACCTGGCTCTGTGCATCGAGAAACTGCGAATAGGGGATTTCGAAACGGGCAGCGATCGTCACGGCAGGTCTTTACGCGGGTTGCAGCATTCTATCGCCAATCGAGTCGCGGGCGTACGCAGTGCAACGTGTCGCGACAGACCGTTATTTCTTTTTCTCTTCGGCGAACACTTCCTGCGCGCAGCGGACGGCTTCACGCACGACGGGCACGCCGCAGTACACCGCAACCTGCAGCAGCACTTCGCGAATCTCCGCCTTGGTGCAGCCGTTGATTCGCGCGGCGCGCAGATGCGTCTTGAGCTCATGCGGTGACATGAGGGACGTCAGCAGCGCGACGTTGATAAGGCTGCGCGTCCGGCGCGGAAGGCCTTTGCTTGACCAGACTTCGCCCCACACGTACTTAGTCGTGAACTCGCGGATCGGCATTGAGAACTCATCTTCGGTCGCCTTGATCTCGTTTTCGCGCTTCTCGCCGAGGACCTGCCGGCGCGTGCGTTTGCCGCGTTCGTAGAGTGCCCGATTATTCATCTGATTTTCCGCTGAAGTATTATGTTCGACGCAAATGCGCCGGGCTCTTTTTGTTGTTGAAACTGACGCCATTTTAACCGTAAAGATTGCGCTTGCCGGTGCGGGCGCCCTGCGCGGTTGGGTTATCGTCCGAATGCGCGCCGGCGCTATGCGCCGACTTGCTATAATGCCGGCCGGTTACCGCCCGCCGCATGCCGGCCGGCGGTTTTTTGTTTGCGCTGGATTACATAACGAATGAACGCACCTTCTTATCCTGCCGATTTGATGCGCGATGTCTCGCGCCGGCGGACCTTTGCGATCATTTCGCATCCTGACGCCGGCAAGACCACGCTGACCGAAAAACTGCTGCTGTTCGGCGGTGCGATCCAGATGGCAGGCACGGTGAAAGCGCGCAAGAGCGCTCGTCATGCGACGTCGGACTGGATGGAGATCGAAAAGCAGCGCGGCATCTCGGTAACGAGCTCCGTGATGCAGTTCGAGTATGCGGGGCACACGATCAATCTGCTCGACACGCCCGGTCACGAGGACTTTTCCGAGGACACTTATCGAGTGCTCACCGCCGTCGATGCCGCGGTGATGGTCATCGACGCCGCGAAAGGCGTCGAAGCGCAGACCATCAAGCTGCTCGAAGTTTGCCGCCTTCGCGCAACGCCCATCATTACGTTCGTCAACAAGATGGACCGCGAAGTGCGCGAGCCGCTCGCACTGCTCGAAGAGATCGAGGCGGTGCTTAAGATCGATTGCGCCCCGGTGACGCTGCCCATCGGGATGGGCAAAAGCTTCCGCGGTGTCTTCGATCTGCACAAAGATCGCCTGGTGCGTTTCACGCCCGGCGAAGAACGTCGCAGCGACGACAGTGAGAATATCGTGGGACTCGATAACCCGCGGCTCGACGAGCTTTTTTTGGCGGAAATGCCCGCTTTGCGTCACGACGTCGATCTCATCCGCAGCGCCAGTCCTCCCTTTGATCTTCCTGAGTTTCTCGCGGGCAGACAGTCGCCGGTGTTCTTCGGGTCCGGTATCAACAACTTCGGCGTGCAGGAAATTCTGCAGGCATTAGTCGACTGGGCGCCGCCGCCGCAGCCGCGCGACAGCGGCGTTCGGATGGTGCACCCCGCAGAAGCGCCATTCACCGGCTTCGTGTTCAAGATCCAGGCGAACATGGACCCCAAGCATCGCGATCGCATTGCATTTTTCCGCGTGTGCTCCGGCCGCTATCAGCCCGGCATCAAGGTACAGCACGCACGCATAGAGCGCGAGATGAAAATCGGCAATGCGCTGACCTTCATGGCGAACGAGCGCGTGAGGAGCGAGGACGCCGTCGCCGGTGACATCATCGGCATCCATAATCACGGCCAACTGCAGATCGGCGATACGCTCACGGAAGGCGAAACGCTGAGCTACAAGGGTATCCCGTATTTCGCTCCGGAACTTTTCCGGCTCGCGCGACCGCGTGATCCGTTTAAGGCGAAACAACTGCAGAAGGGCTTGCAGGAATTGGGTGAGGAGGGCGCAATTCAGGTGTTTGACTCGGGACTCGGCACGTCATTGCTGCTCGGGGCAGTCGGACCGCTGCAGTTCGAAGTTGTTGCTCAACGCCTGCAAAGCGAATACAAAGTCGATGCGGTTTACGATGCGGCGAATATCTATACTGCACGCTGGCTGACATTTCCCGATGAGACCGTTCGTCGTAATTTCGAGAAAGAGTGCGCGATCAACATGGCGCGCGACGTCGACGACAATCCGGTGTATCTCGCGCCGAACAAATACAATCTCGAGCTCGCAATGGAGCGCTGGCCCAAAGTAGGGTTTCACGACACGCGCGAGCATGGCCAGCGGCTCGTCCACGAGACGTCAATGCAGTAGCGGAGACAGCGCATGAAGCTCGGATTTTTTACCATGCCCATGCATCCGCCGGAGCGCAATTACACGCAAACGCTCAAGGAAGATCGCGAAGCGGTGCTGCTTGCGGACGCGCTGGGCTTCAGCGAAGCGTACATTGGCGAGCACGTAACCGATATCTGCGAGTCCATCCCGTCGTGCCTTGCTTTCATAGCGAGCGTTGCGTCCGCGACCAAACAGATCAAGCTCGGCAGCGGCACAGTCAATTTGCCGAACAATCATCCGGCGCAGGTCGCCGCTACGGTCGCGATGGTGGATCATATGCTCGAAGGCCGCTTCATCTTCGGCATCGGCCCCGGCGGTCTGCGATCCGACATGGAGATGATGGGTAACCTCGATCGCGATCGCAATGCGATGTTCGTCGAAGCGATCGACCAGATTCTTGCGATGTGGCGTGACGACCCGCCCTATAACATCAAGGGCCAATTCTGGAACATCAGCACCGAGCAGACGCTGATTGGAAAGGTCGGGCAGGGCGTCATGCTGAAGCCGTACCAGCAGCCGCACCCGCCGATTGTCGTTACCGCTGTCGTCCCGCACTCGAAAGGGCTCATCGCAGCGGCCAAGCGCGGCTGGCAGCCGATCTCAGCGAATTTCCTGCAGCCCAAGTGGGCCGCGACCCACTGGCCGAAGCATGAAGAAGGATGCGCACTCGGCGGTCACGCGGCGCAGCGCAGCGACTGGCGGGTGTGCAAGAGCGTTTTTGTAGCTGACGATGATGCCACTGCGAAACGTTACGCCAAAGATCCCAACGGTCCCTATGGGTTCTATTATTGGAATCTGCTCACTAAGCGCATGGGTCATGGCAACGTCGATATATTCAAGCATGATCTCGCGATGCCGACATCCGCAGTGACCCTCGAGTACATGCTCGACTCGCTCGTAATCTGCGGCAGCGTAAACAGCGTCGTCGATCAGTTGCTCGCATTCCGGGAAGTGACTGGCGATTTCGGCACGCTGCTCTACGCGGGGCATGATTGGGCCGATCGCCAACTCGCCCGCCGTTCGATGGAGCTGATGGCCGAGAAAGTAATGCCTGCTCTAAACCGGGCAATCGGTGGCGCCGCGCTCGCGGCGTAATGCGGACCTGCTTTGGTATCCTGCGAGGGGCGCAGATGTATTAATAGGCAGGCTTCAGCAGACCTTCAATCACATGATGTTGAACGACTGTCTCGAGCTTGTCCGTGATGCGATATGTCAGGTGTTCGAGCACGCGTGATGGCACGCTCGCTGCGTAACCGCGTGTGATCTGAAGATCGTGATGTTTCGCGTTGATCCCGTCCGGAGCATCGACGCCAACCACAAACACCGGCCGCGCCTGCGTCGAGCGATTGGCGGTGCCGCGATGGATAGTCAGCGCCGAACGCGCTGATATGTCTCCCATGCGTGGCATCTTCCGCACCTTCCGTTGTTCGTAGCGAGGCCACAACTCACGCGGCGGGAACATGCGATTCGGATAAGGCGTGAGATCGTCCCACTGCGTGCCGTGCGCAATCTCGAGCGGGCCCATTTCGGGCACCGTATCGACGGCCGTAAGATTGAACGCGAGCGAGTTGAGCCGTCGTCCTTTGAGTGTGGCATCCGGCGACGGAAAGTCGCGGTGCCAGGGCTGCTCAGCAGCGCCGGGAAAAGGAATGTCAAAGCCAGCCTCAACAACCTTGTATTCCGGTCCCAGAACTGCTTCACATACGGCAACAAACCATGGATGGGTCACGATATCGACGAAGCCGCGCACGCGCTCCGGATGCACCTCGACATAAAAGCGCTCGGGCCCACGCGGTAGCGCACCGCCGGGTACCTTGCGCGCTTCCTCGAACAGCGTGTCAATGTCCTCGCGCATGCGCGTTACCCAAGAGCGGTCGAACGCGCCCTGCAGGCTGATGATCCCGTCGCCGTAGAGGCCGCCCATGATTGCTGCGGCGTCCCAACCGTTTTGTAAATTTGTCGTCATCTTGATTTCCTGCGGTAAGGCATCGTTCAGCGCTTGATCGCCTGAATGCGATTTTTAGCCGGCTTGGAGCGGAGCACTCGACGACCCGGCTCTACCGCTAAGCGGCCAGCGAGGGCGCCGGGACGTCATAGGTGCGTTAAGTCGAGGCCGGTCAACTGCGCGCAGTCGTACACCGGCGAAAGCTCTGTTGCCGAACCACGGGCGCATCGCCACGTTTGTCGATACAGTAAGCCGTTATTTTCTACGCCGGTTTCAGGCTAAGTCAAACGACGTTGACTGTTCAGATAGCGCCTACGCGGCCGCTGCCACTAATTCGCGCAGTACATACGGCAGGATTCCACCGTGACGCAGATAGTCGACTTCGATCGGCGTGTCGACTCGCAACGTAAGCGGCACCTTTTGCGACGAGCCGTCCTTGCGGTGAATGACGAGCGTGACTTCCTGCATCGGTTTGATGTCGCCTGCTATATCGAGCAGATCGAAGGTCTCGTTGCCGTCGATGCCAAGACTCTGCCACGTCGTGTCGCCGCGGAACTGGCACGGCAGTACACCCATGCCGACGAGATTCGAGCGGTGTATGCGCTCGAAGCCGCGCGCGATGACCGCCTTGACGCCGAGCAGTTGCGTCCCTTTGGCTGCCCAGTCGCGTGACGAGCCAGTACCGTATTCTTCGCCGGCGAACACGAGCAGCGGAACGCCTTCGGCCTGATAGCGCATCGCCACTTCGTATATCGTCGCCTGGGTTCCATCCGGCTGGTGCAGCGCCGAGCTGCCTTCGATGCCGGGCGTCATCAGATTCTTGATGCGCACGTGCGCGAACGTGCCGCGCACCATGATTTCGTGATTACAGCGCCGCATGCCGAGGTTGCTGAAATCCGCCGGCTTCACATTGCGTTCGAGCAGGTACTTGCCGGCGAGCGAATTCGATCTGATGGTTGCAATCGGACTGATGTGGTCCGTGGTCACTGAATCGCCGAACAGACCGAGCGCGCGGGCGCCGTGTATGTCGCGCGGCTTTTCCGGCTGCATGCTGAAGCCATCGAAAAAAGGCGGTTCCTTGATATAGGTCGAGTCCGGATCCCAGGCGAATACTTCACCGGCGACTGAAGGCACTTCTTTCCAGAGCGGATTCGATTCCGCGAGATTGCTATAGAGCCTGCGGAAATTCGCCGGATCGTTCGCGAACTTCATGACTTCGCCAATTTCTGCGTTCGTCGGCCAGAGATCCCTTAAGTACACCGGCTTGCCATTCTTGTCGGCGCCGAGCGGATCTTTGTTGACATCTATATCGACGGTTCCCGCGAGCGCGAACGCGACAACCAGCGGCGGGCTCATGAGGAAATTTGCTTTGAGCGCCTGGTGTATGCGCGCTTCGAAATTGCGATTTCCGGAAAGCACTGCGACGCCGATCAAGTCATTCTTTGCAATCGTGTCTTCGAGTGCGGTGTCGAGTGGCCCCGAGCCGCCCATGCAAGTCGTGCAGCCGAAACCGACGATATAGAAACCGAGCTGCTCGAGATACGGGAGCAGACCCGACTGGCGCAGATATTCGCTAACGACGCGCGAGCCAGGTGCGAGCGAAGTCTTGATGCGCGGATTCACTTTCATCCCGCGCTCGACGGCCTTCTTGGCGAGTAATCCGGCGCCCAGCAGCACCGCAGGATTGGAGGTATTTGTGCAAGATGTAATCGCAGCGATCACAACATCGCCGTGCGCCACCTGGACGCCGGTCTTGCCGGTCTCGATCGGTTTGCCGATGGCGGCGGTGCCTTTGCCGTAACCGCCCTGCACAGGTGCCTGCTCCATCAGTGCGCGAAACCGCTCTTTAAGTGCGGGCAAGGCAATGCGCTGATTCGGTAGCTTTGGTCCGGCGACCGAAGCGGTGACCTTCGCGAGATCGATTTCGACCACGCTCGAGTAATCGCATTGTCCTTTCTGCGGCATCCCGTATATGCCCTGCGCTTTGCAATAACTTTGGAGGGCGTCGACTTCTTCATCGGTGCGCCCGGTCGCCCGGAAATAGCGCACGGTCTCATCATCGACCGCGAAGAATCCGATCGTCGCACCGTACTCGGGGCACATATTTGCAACCGTTGCACGATCGGTGACTGCGAGCGACGCGGCGCCATCGCCGAAGTATTCGACGAACTTGCCGACCACCTTGTGCTTGCGCAGCGTTTCAGTAATGGTAAGCACGAGGTCCGTCGCGGTCACGCCCTCCTGCAGCCTGCCGGTCAGGTGTACGCCCACCACGTCGGGCGTCAAAATGTAAATCGGCTGGCCGAGCATGCCCGCTTCGGCCTCGATGCCGCCCACACCCCAGCCGACGACGCCGATGCCATTGATCATAGTGAAGTGCGAGTCGGTGCCAACAAGCGAATCAGGATAGTAGACGCCGTCTTTCTGCTGCACGCCGCGCGCCAGGTATTCGAGATTCACTTGATGCACGATGCCGATGCCGGGCGGCACGATCTTCATGGTGTCGAATGCCTGCATGCCCCACTTGAGGAAACGATATCGCTCGGCGTTGCGAGTGAATTCGATTTCCATGTTGAGCCGCAATGCATCCGGGGAATTGTAGTGGTCGACCTGTATGGAATGATCCACAACAAGATCGACGGGTACCAGCGGCTCGATGCGCTTCGGATCGGCGCCCAGCTTGCGCGCTGCGCCGCGCATCGCGGCAAAGTCGGCCAGCGCCGGAAAGCCCGCGAGATCCTGCAATACGATACGCGCGACGACGAACGGAATTTCCTGCGTGCGCGACGCATCGGCCTGCCATGCCGCAAGCTCACGCACATTGGCTTCCGATACGCGTTTGCCGTCGCAGTTTCTCAGCACCGATTCGAGCACGATGCGCAGGCACACGGGGAGCCGCGATACCTTGCCGAGGCCTGCGCTCTCGAGCGCCGCCAGCGAGTAGTAGTTGCCGGTCTTGCCGGACGACATCGGTGAACTGGCGCCGCGAGTCGAATAGATTGTGTGACATGAAGCTCTCCGGTTGCTGTACTCGCTGATTGATGTCTAAGCGGCCTCTGCCACGATTTGCCGCAGAACATACGGCAGAATGCCGCCGTGCTTGAGATAGTCCACTTCGATAACGGTATCCACCCGCAGCGTGAGCGGCACGCGCTCGATCGCGCCGTCGGCGCGCGTAATTACCAGCGTCACGTCCTGCAGTGGCCTGACGTTGCCGCCATTGATGCCTTCGATCGCGAAGAGTTCGCTGCCATTGATCCTGAGCGACTGCACGCTGTCAGCGGCCTTGAACTGCAGCGGCAGCACGCCCATGCCGACGAGATTGGCGCGGTGGATGCGTTCGAAGCTCTTCACGATCACTGCTTTGACGCCGAGCAACTGCACGCCTTTTGCGGCCCAGTCGCGTGACGAGCCCATGCCGTAATCATCGCCGCCGAAGATGACCAGCGGCGTGCCGGACGCCAGATAGCGCTCAGACGCTTCGAAAATTGTCATCTGCTCGCCGGAGGGCTGGTGCCTGGTAACGGGACCTTCGGTGCCCGGCGCCACCTGATTGCGTAAACGGACATTCGCGAATGTTCCTCGCACCATCAGTTCGTGATTACAGCGGCGCACTCCGAAGTGGCCCCACTCGGACGGCGGGCTGTGGTAACCCTCGAGCCATTTGCCGGCGGGCGTTCCTGTCTTAATCTTTGACGACGGGCTAATGTGGTCGGTGGTGATCGAGTCGCCAAGAATCGCCAGGGCGCGCGCGCCCTTGATGTCCGTGACCTTGCCCGGCTCGCGCGTGACGTTATCAAAAAAGGGCGGCTCCTTGATGAACGTCGACTTGGCGTCCCACTCGTAGACGGCACCTTCGATCGTAGGGATTGCCTCCCAGAGTTCTTTTGCACCTGACAGGTCGCCATATTCACGGCGGAAGTGTTCAGCGTTCGCAGCGAATTTCATGAGTGCAGCGACTTCAGCGTCGCTCGGCCACACGTCCCGTAAATAGACTGGTTTGCCGTCCGTGCCAGTGCCAAGAGGCTCTTTACTCAGGTCAATGCGCACCGTGCCGGCGATACCGTACGCCACAACCAACGCGGGACTCGCGAGGTAGTTGGCACGCAGATTCACGTGGACGCGCGCCTCGAAATTGCGATTTCCTGATAGCACCGCTGCCGTCACGAGATCGTTTGAGACGACAGCTTCCTCGATGTTCGCATCCAAGGGACCCGCAGCGCCCATGCACGTCGTGCAGCCATAAGCGACGACACCGAAGCCGAGCTTCTCGAGATATGGCAGCAGCGCTGCATCGCGCAGGTACCGGGTCACGACCTTCGAGCCCGGCGCCAGCGAGGTTTTCACGCGCGGCGAAACCTTGAGACCGCGTTCGACGGCGCGCTTCGCGAGTAATCCTGCCGCGATGAGCAGGGCCGGATTGGACGTGTTCGTGCACGACGTTATTGACGCGATGAGCACATCGCCATGACCGACATCGAATCCGGCGTGGCCGCTCGGCACGCGACGCTCAAGGTCGGCGACCGGGCGCGCGTAACCATTCTTGTCCGTCGGCGCCGAGAACAGCGCATCAAAACCACGTCCGAGGTCGGGCAGGTTCACGCGGTCCTGCGGACGTTTCGGTCCTGACAGGCTCGGCACGATGCTAGCAAGATCGAGCTCAATTACTTGCGTGTAGTCGATATCGCCTGCTTTGGGCATTCCAAACAGGCCCTGCGCTTTGTAATAAGCTTCGATCGCGTTGACGTGGTCCGCATCGCGACCTGTCGTGCGGAAATAATCGAGCGTCTTTGCATCGACCGGGAAATAGCCCATCGTCGCGCCGTACTCGGGCGCCATATTGGCCACGGTGCAGCGATCAGCCGCAGTCAGCGCGCCAGCGCCCTCGCCGAAAAACTCAACGAACTTGCCGACAACCTTTGCCTTGCGCATCAACTCAGTGACGGTCAGCGCAAGGTCCGTCGCGGTGACACCTTCGCGCAGCTTGCCGGTCATGTGGCAGCCGACGACATCGGGTGTGAGAAATGCATTCGGCTGACCGAGCATGCCGGCTTCAGCTTCGATGCCACCCACGCCCCAGGCCACGACGCCGATGCCATTGACCATGGTGGTATGCGAGTCGGTGCCGAACACCGTATCTGGAAACCAGACACCGTCCTTTTCCCATACGCCGCGCGACAGATACTCCATGTTGATCTGGTGAATGATGCCGTTGCCCGGCGGCACGACGCGCACGGTCTTGAATGCGCCCTGCGCCCATTTCACGAAGCGATAGCGCTCCGCGTTGCGCTTGAATTCAATCTGCTGATTGCGTTGCACTGCATCCGGCGCGTTGTGGACGTCGATTTCGACCGAATGATCGACCACTACATCGACCGGTACCAACGGTTCGATACGGCCCGGCGACACGCCGAGGCGACCCGCTGCCGCGCGCATCGCAGAAAGATCGTTCAGCGTGCCGAAACCAATGAGATCCTGCAGCACGATGCGCACGACAATGAACGGAATTTCCGTCGTCCGCTTGCCGTCAGCCTGCCACGCGGCGAGATTGCGCACGTGCTCTTCGGTGACGCGCTTGCCGTCGCAGTTTCTCAACAGTGATTCGAGCACGATGCGCAGCGAAACCGGCAGGCGCGAGATTCTGCCGAGTCCCGCCAATTCCAATGTGGCGAGCGAGTAATAGCGGCCGGTTTTCCCGGGGGTAGCCTCGAAGTCGCGCAAGGCGCCGAACGTGTTATTCGTCATCTATAACAATCGTGACTTGACATCGACGGCCTCCAAACCTGTCTGCCTTCAACTGAATCATGACGCGTGCCATTGCTCACCGAATGCTTTGAGCGCCGGCGATGCGTTGTAGATCGGAAAGTGGCCGCGCAAGAAGATCTGCGAGCTGCGTTCGTAAGCGGCGCTCGAGATCCTCATGCCATCGGCATGCATCGATGCGGTGATTCGCGCGCGGAGCACACCCGCCGGGTTGCGCATCTGAACAACCGTCGTGCGCTCATCAGCACCGATTTCAGGCATTCCACGCGCCACACTATGCGCAACGGTGCCGGGGAGCAGGCACGCGACGGCAAGACAACATCCACCTGTCACCGCGAGCGAATTATGCGGTGTTTGCGGCGTAAAGTAGCGCACCAGGATGTGCTCGTCGCCGAGCGGCGGCGCCACCATACAGATCTTGGGAATCGTTTCACTGCACGCGAGGTCGTCTGCACTCATCGGTTCGCCATTTTTGCGGCGCAGTTCCATCTTCAGTCCTGCTTCCACCCATATTGCCTGCAGGTGCTGTTTCAACGCGTGATCGCGCGCCAGCTCTTCAACCGATTCCTGTCCGGTCTTGCCTAGATCTGCGGCGCGTACGATGACCATCGGCACTGCGACATCGACGCTCGATGCGGCTACACCGCCGTACATATCGAGCACGTTTCCCGTGGGAAGGAGCTTGCCGGTTTTTGCGCCAACCGGATTGCGCAAGCTCAACTCGACACCGGGAAACTTTCCCATGACGCCGGGTATCTCTGTGTCAGACGGAATTTCTGCCGTACCGGCCGGCGTTTTGACCGTTGCATCGGTGATGACGCGCGTATTGGTGTTGAAAATGCGCATCACCGTTTTGCCTGTCGCGGCTTTGAAGATACCGGTGTCGAGCGCATACATCGTCAATGCCGCCGACATATTCCCGCAGTTAACGCTCCAGTCGATGGCGGCCTTATCAGAGGCGAGTTGTGCGAGCGTGCTCAAAATGTCGGCGTCGTCATTCGGCGAGCGCTCGACGATGAACACCTTGTTGCTGGTCGACGGTCCGCGACCCAAACCCGTCGTCTGCTTATTGCCCTTGACCTCACCGGCGGTGGGCACGCCCATCATCGAGCGGATTGCTTCCTCGCGCAGCGCCGCGTCGCGTGGCAGGTGCGCGTGCCACAAGACGATGCCGGTGGAGGTTCCGCCGCGCATGTAGTAGACCGGCAGTTCCAACACGCCGTTGACGATGCGCGGCACGAAATCGGCCAAGGCCGGATTAGGCAGCCGGTCTTGCGCCGCTGAAGCAACATTCTTCAAAATTGCACTCATGATGCCTCTCGGGTCTCGGCTCGTATGGATTACATCACATCAAGTTCATCGGCAGTGACCGGCGTCATGCTGCTACTTGCAGTCGCCGAGGCGGCGGGCGGTGATCGATTGGGTAACTGTACCCGCCATGCCGGCCATTTCCATCGTCATATCCATGGTCATGCCAGTGGCGGTAACGCTCCCCTTTACCGCCCCGTCGATTTTTTGCGGCTTCGTACATGCCACCTTATATGAAAATTGGCTGCCGCTTTGCGCGAGATCTTTCATCTGGCAGTCGCTATTGGGGTTCGGCGGCATTTCGTATGCCTTGTTGCCATCAACGTCTTTGCTGGTAAGGCAGCGCTGCGAGGTCTGGGCGGGCATACTTGCGGGGGCGCCGGGCACGTTCATTTTGACGCTGTACTCGTAAAGGCCGGGCGTCATCGCGGCCGATGCGCACAAGGGCGTTGCAGAGACGAGCGTTGCAAGCGCAATGCTGCAGAGTAGATTGCGTTTCATGTTTATCCTTGTCAGATCACAAAAAGATCCACGAACTGGTGGACGGGTGTGGCTTCGAGCCGCTTCTGATTGCTGCACAGGGACAGGATAGCCGCCTGCTGTTTCGGCGGGAAGCGGCGCGCGAGATTAATTTTGTACTTGGCGACGAGCAGGGGTACGCCTTCTTTGCGGCGCCGCCGATGACCTAGCGGATATTCCACTTCGATGTTCTCGGTCGCGGTGCCATCTTTGAAGAAGACCTGCACTGCGTTGGCGATCGAGCGCATTTCCGCATCGAGGTAGTCGCGCGTCCACGGTTTGTGCTCCACGCACACCATTTTCTCGCGCAACGCGTCGACGCGCGGATCAGCCGCGACGTCTTCCTCGTAATCGGCGGCCGTCAGATTGCCCTTGATGAGACCAATTGCTGTCATGTACTGGATGCAGTGGTCGCGGTCGGCGGGATTGGCGAGCGGTCCTGTCTTGTCGATGATGCGGATTGCAGATTCGTGAGTGGTGATCACTACCTTGCTGATCTCGCTGAGGCGATCCTTGACTGCAGGGTGCAGCTTGACCGCGCATTCGACCGCCGTTTGCGCGTGGAATTCGGCGGGAAACGAGATTTTAAACAGCACATGTTCCATCACGTATGAATCGTACTTGCGATTGAAGACAAAGGGCTGACCTTTGAAGAGCACATCGTAGAATCCCCATGTCTTCGCGGTAAGCGCCGACGGGTAGCCCATCTCGCCCTTGAGCGCCATGAACGCGAGCCGCACAGCGCGACTCGTAGCATCCCCTGCGGCCCACGATTTGCGTGAGCCGGCATTCGGCGCATGTCGATAAGTGCGCAGCGATTGTCCGTCTATCCACGCATTGGATATTGCGTTGATGACTTCGTCGCGCGTGCCGCCGAGCATCGTCGTAACGACTGCAGTGCTCGCTACCTTGACGAGTACGACATGATCGAGCCCGACGCGGTTGAAACTATTCTCCAGCGCGATGACACCCTGTATTTCGTGCGCCTTGATCATGCCGGTGAGAACGTCACGCATCACGAGCGGCTTTTTGCCGGCTGCGACATTGATGCGCGACAGATAATCAGCGGTAGCAAGAATGCCGCCGAGGTTGTCGGACGGGTGACCCCATTCCGCGGCAAGCCACGTGTCATTGAAATCGAGCCAGCGGATCATGCATCCGATATTGAAGGCCGCCGTCACCGGATCGAGCTGGTGTGACGTGCCGGGTACGCGGGCGCCGTTTGGAAGAACTGCGCCCGGAACAATCGGGCCCATGAGCTTGGTGCATGCTGGGTAAGTGAGCGCCTCGAGGCCGCATCCCAGCGTGTCCATCAAGCAGAGACGCGCTGTGTTGTACGCTTCCTCGCTCGTAATTTTATGGTTGAGCACGTAATCCGCGATGTCGGTCATGACTTCGTCGGGCTTGGGACGGACGTTAGATACGTGATTGGACATGATCGAATGAGTCTGCGGTTGTTATGCGTTTAGAACTTCACGCCAAAATAGGCGCCGAGCTTCACCATCGCGAGATAAAGCAGTGCGGTCAATGCGCAATTGAGGGCAAGTGCAACATAGAACCCGATGCCATGACGCAGCATGGCGGGCAAAATCAGAAACATGGGCAGGGAGGGCAACACGAACCAGAACGTTGCCTGCGCGTGGGCGGCAATGCGCGGCACGTCATGTGTCTCGTTGTAAATCCATATCATTCCCAGCACTGATATGAGCGGCAGCGACGCGATCAGCGCCGCAAATGCCGGGCTGCGTTTCGCGATCTCCGACACCATCGTAATGATCATCGCGGAGAGCACGGTTTTGATTATCGTAAATCCCATGACGGTGCTCCGGAGCTAATGGCGCGTACTGGTGGCGAGTGATTATTTCCTCGCCGTCGTTTTGACCCGCTCATTCATCGCGGGAAAGCTGCGCGGCTCAGGCCCCGTATAGTTCGCCGTCGGGCGGATGATCTTGCCATCGATGCGCTGCTCGATGACATGCGCGGCCCAACCCGCGGTGCGCGAGATGACGAATATGGGTGTAAACATCGCGGTCGGCACGCCCATCTTGAAATAGGATACCGCGGAGAACCAGTCGAGATTGGCAAACATTTTTTTCTCACGGCCCATCACGCTCTCAATGCGATCTGCCACTTCGAACATCGCCATGTCGTTGGTATCCTTCGACAGACTGCGCGCGACTTCCTTGATGATCTTGTTGCGTGGATCGGCAATCGTATATACGGGATGGCCAAATCCGATCACGACTTCCTTATTGGCGACGCGGGTAACAATGTCGTTCTCTGCGGCCTCCGGACTTTCATAGCGATTCATGACTTCAAACGCGACTTCGTTTGCGCCGCCGTGTTTCGGCCCGCGCAGCGCGCCGATGCCGCCTGTTATGGCCGAATACATATCGGAGCCCGTGCCTGCTACGACGCGACATGCAAACGTCGATGCATTGAACTCATGCTCCGCATAAAGGTTTAGCGACGTGTGCATTGCACGCACCAATTTTGCGGGCGACGGTTTGCCATGCAGCAGATGCAGGAAATGTCCGCCGATGGAGTCATCATCGGTTTCGACTTCAATGCGGCGTCCATTCTGGCTGAAATGGAACCAGTAGAGCAGCATTGACCCGAACGACGCGATCAGACGATCGGCGATGTCGCGCGCACCCGGCAGATTGTGGTCATCTTTCTCGGGAAGCGCGCTGCCGAGCACCGAGCAGCCAGTGCGCATCACGTCCATGGGATGAGCAGCAGCGGGGAGGCACTCGAGCGCCGCTTTCACGGCAAATGGCAGTCCGCGCAGCGCCCTGAGTTTGAGCTTGTAGTTCGCAAGCTCCGCCGCACCCGGCAGCTTGCCGTGAATCAACAGATACGCGATCTCTTCGAATTCGCAGCGCTCTGCAATGTCAAGAATGTCGTAGCCGCGATAGTGCAGATCATTGCCGCTCCGACCGACGGTGCATAAGGCGGTGTTGCCCGCGGTGATGCCGGACAGCGCGACCGATTTTTTCGGTTTGAAAGCGGCCGGGGTGTCATTGCTGCTCATGAAAGCCTCCTTGGCTGCTGCATGAAATCAAAACACGCAGAATGAAAAAAAGGCGGGACCCGCGCCGGGTTGCCGCCTTTGTTTGCCATCGCGTCGCTCAACTCAACCGAGCAGATGTTTGACGCCGTCGCGCTCTTCGTGCAATTCCTTCAGTGTGCCCTGGATGCGTGCGCGGCTGAAATCGCTGACCTCGATACCTTTGACGATTTCTATTTTCCCGCCTTTGCACGTACACGGATAACCGAACATCACGCCTTCCGCGATACCGTAACTTCCGTCCGCCGGAACACCCATGCTCACCCAGTCTCCATCGGGTGTGCCTTGCACCCAGGTGCGCATATGATCGATGGCTGCGTTAGCCGCGCTTGCCGCAGACGACAGCCCGCGTGCGTCGATGATGGCGGCGCCGCGTTTTTGAATCACCGGTATGAACGTATTTTCCAGCCACGCCTGATCGTTGATCAGCGGCCAGACTTTCTTGCCATCTGTTTCAGCCTGGAAGAGGTCAGGATACTGCGTCGCCGAGTGATTTCCCCAAATCGTCATCTTCCTGATGCTTGAAACCGGCTTGTTGACCTTCTGCGCGACCTGGGTGAGCGCGCGATTATGGTCGAGCCGCATCATCGCCGTGAATTGAGAAGGCTTCAGCTTCGGCGCGTTCTTCATCGCGATAAGGCAATTCGTATTCGCCGGATTGCCGACCACCAGAACCTTGACATCACGGCTCGCGACATCGCTCAATGCCTTGCCCTGCGGTCCGAAGATCTTCCCGTTTGCTTCGAGCAGATCCTTGCGTTCCATGCCGGGACCCCGGGGGCGCGCACCAACCAGTAGTGCGAAATCGACATCCTTGAATGCGACGTTAGGATCGCTCGCAGGCAACATGCCGTGCAGCAATGGGAACGCACAGTCGTCAAGCTCCATCATGACGCCGCGTAATGCTTTTTGCGCTTTCTCGTCCGGGATTTCCAGTAGTTGCAGAATCACCGGCTGGTCCTTGCCGAGCATTTCGCCGCTCGCAATCCTGAACAGCAGGCTATAGCCGATTTGACCTGCGGCGCCGGTAACGGCGACGCGTACAGGGGGTTTCATGCGGAAAGGCTCCCGGAAAGTTGTAGCTCGATGTCGTGCTGGAATGTTGCGAATGTAAGCGACGCGGATCGACGCGAAGTATAGCACGCGAACGTTATTTCGAGAGCGAACCTGCACGCGTTTGCGCTGGCGAATATCGCGTATGTATCTGCACAGTGCAGCAAATAATCAGCGCTGCATGTTCGCCACTCGTTCCCCCCGCAAGCCGGCTCCACATTGTAATGGTGTATACTTTTTGTGCGCAGACCCGGCGTCGTTACACAGTCGTGACCGGTGAGATTCGAGGTCCCGCTCGCTTCGAGTCCAATGCGCAAGTCATCCGGAGAACCAATGCGAAATCTTTCGATCTGCTGCGCACTGTTGGTCCTTGCCGTCGTCTCGATGCAGACGTCGGCGCAGTCACTGAAGATCGGCTATGTCAATGTCACGCGCATCGAAAGCGAGTCGGCGATGGCGCAGCAGTCGATCGAGAAGCTGAAAAAGGAGTTTGCGCCCCGCGAGCAGCAACTGCAGGTGATGCAAAAGCAGGGCATCGAACTGCAGACCGATCTGGAAAAGAATGGCGCGACGATGGCCGCATCGGAACGCGAAGCCAAGGAGAAGCGCCTTGGCGTGATGGCGCAGCAATACCAACAGGCGCAACGCAGTCTGCTTGAGGACGTCGAGGTCCGCAAGCGCGAATCCCTGGCGGACTTTTTGGCCGACGTCAATGTGATCATCAAAGGCCTCGCCGAAGCCGGCAAGTACGACCTGATCATCCAGCAGTCGGTATATAACAGCGCGCAGGTCGATATCACCGAGCAGGTGCTCGCGGAAATCGCGAAACGTTCGGGCGGCGCGCGCAAATAGCGCCGTTTGAAACTCACTAGACCGGTGTGCGCGCACCGGTCTCCGGTCTTTTAAACTGTTGGCACAATGACGACGTTCCGCGCCGCGTGCGTCCAGCTTAATTCAGGCAGCGACGTGGCCGCCAATCTCGAGACGGCGGAAGCAGCGATTCGCGACGCTGCAAGTCAGGGTGCGCACCTGATCATGCTGCCGGAGTACGCGACGTGCCTTGACGGCAGCGGCCGCGTGATGCGCGAGAACTCCTGCTGTGAAGCCGATCATCCGGCGCTTGCGCGCCTGCAAGCTCTCGCTAGCGACATCAATGCCTGGCTATTGATCGGTTCGCTGACGATAAAAGTCGACGACGAGCGCATGATCAACCGGTCATATCTCGTCGCTGCCAGCGGCGAGATCGTCGCACGCTACGACAAGATCCATATGTTCGATGTCACGCTGCCGAGCGGCAAAGTCATACGGGAATCGAGTGCGTACGTCCCCGGTGCGAAGGCAGTTATTGCAGCGACACCATGGGGTGCGCTCGGCATGACCGTCTGCTACGACCTGCGATTTCCACATTTGTACCGCTCGCTGGCAAAGGCCGGCGCGTTGTTCCTCGCCGTGCCGTCATCGTTTCAGCGTGAAACCGGCATCGCACACTGGCATTCGTTATTGCGCGCGCGTGCAATCGAAAATCTCAGTTATGTTTTCGCACCGGCGATGTGCGGGAACCATCCCGGCAACCGTACGACGTACGGCCACTCCTTGATCATCGATCCGTGGGGAAAAATCGTCGCGGAGTTGGGCGACGAGCCAGGCATCATAATAGCGGAAATTAAACCGGAGGAAGTTGCGCGCGTGCGTGCGATGTTGCCGTCACTCGAGCATGATCGCCATTATTCTCCGCCGGACCCGCTGAAAAGCAGTTGATCAGCCTCAGCAGGCGGCCAAGTCAATAAGACTTTGGCAGTCCGAGTACCCTTTTCCGCCACGAAACACAGAATGAGGTGCGGGCTGACCGGCGCTATGCGCGGAATGAGCGATTCGCGCAGATAGCGTTCGACGTGATATTCCTTCGCGTACCCCATGCCGCCAAGCGTCATGACCGCCGTCTCACACGCTTTATAGCCGACTTCCGCGGCGAAATATTTGGCGGAGTTCGCTTCCGCACCGCACGGCTGGCCGGCGTCATACAGACTTGCGGCTTTATACACGAGCAGACGCGCCGCTTCGAGCTCGATCCATGAACGCGCGAGCGGATGCTGGATAGCCTGGTTCTTGCCGATGGGCCGATCAAAAACGACGCGTTCCCTTGCATAATCGGCCGCTCGCTTAAGTGCTGCTGTGCCGAGACCCACCGCCTCGGCCGCGACCAGAATCCGCTCCGGATTGAGGCCGTGCAGGATGTACTGGAATCCGTCGCCTTCTTCGCCGATACGATCTGCGACCGGAATTTTCAGGTTGTCGATAAAGACCTGGTTCGAGTCAACTGCCTTGCGTCCCATCTTCGGGATCTCATGCGCAGTAACAAAGGCGCGGTCGAAATCGGTATAAAACAAGCTAAGACCCTGCGTCGGCTTTTTTGTCTGCTCAATCGGAGTCGTGCGTGCAAGGAGAAGCATCTTGTTGGTAACTTGGGCCGTCGAGATCCAGATCTTTTGGCCTGACACAACATAATGATCACCGTCCCTGACGGCTCTCGTCTTGAGCCGCGTCGTGTTCAATCCCGCATCAGGCTCGGTTACGCAAAAACACGCCTTGTCGACGCCCTCGATCAATGGCGGCAGGCAGCGCGCTTTCTGCACGTCACTCCCAAAGACCACCACCGGATTGAGTCCGAAGATGTTCATGTGCACCGCAGAAGCCCCCGACATGCCCGCACCCGATTCGGCGATCGTTTCCATCATAAGCGCGGCTTCGGTAACGCCAAGGCCGGCGCCGCCGTAGCGCTCGGGCATTGCCACTCCCAGCCAGCCATCGCGCGCGAGCGCGGCATGAAAATCGAGCGGGAAGCCGCCGTTATTATCTTTGTCCAGCCAATAATCGGCGTCGAAGTTCGCGCAGATTTTTTCGATCGCCGCGCGGATCGCAAGCTGGTCCGATGTAAAAGAAAAGTCCATTCGCTTCAGGCGACGGCGAGCGTGACGCCGCGAGCGATCATGCTATCGATGGCGTCGTCGCCATAACCTGCAAGCCGCAGGAGTTCGCGACTGTGTTCGCCAAGTCGCGGCGCCGGGCGTGGCCCGTCCGTCGTCGACTTCGACCATGTGCTCGGCACCGACATCGAACGCACCTTGCCTTGTGTCGGATGATTGCTCAGCGAAAAAAAACCGGTGTCGTTCAGATGCGGATCGACGAGCAGATCCTCGAGTGAGCTGAGCGGCATCACAGGAATATCGGCGGCGGTGAGAGCGGCCAGCCATTCGGCGCTTGTGCGCGTCGCGATATGCGTCGCTACAAATGCATATACCTCGGCGATGTGTTCGGAGCGGCTGGCCTGCGTCGCAAACCGTGGATCGGTGTCGAGCAAATCAAGACGCCCGATAAGTGAAAAGAAATTCAGCCACTGCTTGTCGTTGTATATCAGCAGGCACAGATAGCCGTCGCGCGTCGCGTACGGGTTGCGATGCGCCGCGAGGAGTCTCGAATATCCCATCGGCCCGATCGGCGGTTCAAACGTTTTGCCGGCCATGTGATCACTGAGCACAAACTCGGCAAGGGTCTCGAACATCGGCACTTCAACTGCCTGACCGTAGCCGCTGCGTTCACGATAGAAGAGCGCTGTCGTCACGGCGTTGACCGCATTCAGCCCCGTAATGCGGTCGGCAACCGTCGAAGGAATAAAGCGAGGCCGGTCAGCGCCCGCCGCTTCGACAATGCTGGGCAGCGCCACCATGCCCTGGATCAAGTCGTCGGTACGCGGGCTTGGCGGCATAGCGACCGTTCTGCCTGAACCCATAAGCGCCAACGTAAATAATGTTCGCATTTACGGCGCGCACATCTTCATATGCCAGCTTAAGACGTGCCATGGCTTGCGGGCGGACGTTATAGATCAGTACGTCTGCGTCTGCGCAGAGTCGAAGGAGTGCAGCGCGTCCGTCGGGCGCTTTGAGATCGAGTACAAGCGAGCGCTTGTTGCGATTCAGATGCAGGAAGATGTGACCCATGCCCGGGTGCCTCATGGGTCCTGCGTGCCGCAGGTTGTCGCCGTCCCGCGATTCGACCTTGATTACGTCCGCGCCGAGATCGCCGAGTATCTGTGTTGCGTACGGTCCCAGAATGACGGACGTCAGATCAATCACGCGCACGCCGGCCAGCGGTCCGCTCATGCGTTTAGAGGAGAGCAGGGGAGCGGATCGAACACGCGCGCGCTTTCATGCTGCGCGATTCTATAACAAAAGCGGCATCGCTCGACTTAACCGGAAACGCACAAGCTGCGTTGATTCGTATGTGTCCGCAGCGGATTTCCCGACGCAGATCCACAAAAGTCGCATGTTATAATTTCCTACGAAAAATCACTTGAACGGTCTGACTATTTTCTCTGCGATGGTGCCTGAGCTACGGCGGCACTCAGGGCTGCAGCGCAACCCCGTTTCGAGACGGACTTGGCGTCCCGCCGCATGCATATTCTCTTAAGCAACGACGACGGCTATTTCGCGCCCGGCCTCACGATACTCGCCGATACTCTCGCGCCGCTCGGTAAGGTCACCGTCGTCGCTCCCGAACGCGATCGCAGCGGAGCAAGCAATTCTTTGACGCTGGACCGGCCGCTGAGCGTGCGCCGTGCGGGCAACGGATTTTTTTACGTCAACGGCACGCCGACGGACTGCGTGCATCTCGCGGTAACGGGTCTGCTTGATGAGTTGCCTGATGTGATCATCTCCGGCGTGAATCACGGCGCGAACATGGGCGACGACACTATTTACTCCGGCACGGTCGCCGCGGCAACGGAAGGTTTCCTGCTCGGAATTCCCTCGTTGGCGGTTTCGCTCGTCGCGGACGGGCACGATCACTTCATCACGGCAGCGCGCGTCGCCGGCGACATCGCGCAACGTTTCGCGCGTGCGCCCCTCGGTCGTCCGTCGCTGCTCAACATCAATGTTCCGGACGTGCCGTACGAGCGCTTGAACGGCTTCGAGATCACGCGCCTCGGTAAACGCCACAAGGCAGAGCCCGTGGTTAAATCCACCACGCCGCGCGGTGAAACGGTATATTGGGTGGGGGCCGCCGGCAAGGCGCAGGATGCGGGAGAAGGAACGGATTTCAATGCCGCCGCGCGCACAGTTGTGTCGATTACGCCATTGCAAATGGATCTCACGCACTTCGCACAAATGCAGATGATCAGGGACTGGCTCGCATGAGCGCGCGCATTTCGGGCATCGGCATGACTTCGCAGCGCACGCGCATGCGCATGATCGAGCGGCTGCGCGAGCAGGGCATCGCCGATGAAGCCGTGCTCAATGTGATGAATGAGGTGCCGCGCCATATTTTTGTCGAAGATGCGCTGGCAAGCCGCGCGTACGAAGACTTCGCGCTGCCACTCGGTTTCGGCCAGACTATCTCTCAACCGTACATCGTTGCGCGCATGACCGAACTGCTGACTGTCGGCCAGCCGCTCGGAAAAGTACTTGAGATCGGCACCGGGTGCGGATATCAAACAGCGATACTGGCGAAACTCGTGCGCGAAGTGTATTCGATCGAGCGTCTTCTACAGTTGCTGGCGAAGGCGCGCAAGAACCTGCGTGAGCTGCGTATCAACAACGTGCGATTCAAGCATGCCGACGGCCATGTCGGCATACCGGAAGCAGGTCCGTTCGATGCAATCCTGGTTACTGCCGCGGCCACGCATGTGCCAATGGCCTTGAAGCAACAACTGGCAATAGGCGGCAAGATGGTGGTGCCGATGGGAACGCGCGAGCAGCATCTGTGCATCATCGAACGCACGTCGCGCGGCTATAACGAGTCCAAGCTCGATGCGGTGAAATTCGTGCCGATGCTTTCAGGATTGAATTAATGCGGGCGTGGCCGTTGCAGCCTCGGCGGCCAGCCGCCGTGCTCAAGAACGTATTCGTTTGTATGCTCACCTGCGTGATTGCGGCATGTATGACGCGACCTCCTGCACCCGTGGCCGAGCGCACGCCGCCGCCCCCGAGGCAGCCACCGCCCCCCCTAACCGCCGTGGCGCCGCCACCGGCCGCCAAGCCGATTCCTGTTCCACCGTCAACACAACCGCCGGCGCCCGATTCTGATACGCGGCCCGAGTTTTACACGGTGAAAAAAGGCGACACGGTGTATGCGATAGCGCTCGATCAGGGTCTTGATTACAAGGATCTGGTCGAGTGGAACAATCTCCAAAACCCCAACCTCATTCAGGTCGACCAGCAGCTGCGTCTGCGTGCGCCGGTCTCAGGCGTGCTCGTTGCACCGTTGAAGACTGCGCCCAATGTCCAGGGCCAACCGGTCGGCAGCGCCTTGCCGCCGGTCGCTGGTCCACTCGCAGCGCCGCCCGTTGCAGGAAACAGTGCAATCAAAGCGGAGCCCAAGGGCGTGAAGGTTCCGTATTCAGACCAGGCGCTGGCGCAACTTTCGATGCCGCAAACGGCAAAACCGCCTGCACCGCCGCCACCTGTCGTAGCTAAGGTCGAGCCGCGGCCTGAGGAAAAACCGTCAGCGTCTGAAGACGGCGACGAAAAAATTGACTGGGGTTGGCCCGCGGGCGGCAAGGTATTGAGCAGCTTCAATGAAACGACGAACCTCAAAGGTATCGGCATCGCCGGCAAGTTAGGTCAGGCCGTAATCGCAAGCGCGCCGGGCAAGGTGCTCTATAGCGGCGATGGCATACGCGGTTACGGGAAGTTGGTCATCATCAAGCACAACAAGGTTTACTTGAGCGTATATGCGCATAACAGTCAGCTTCTCGTGAAGGAAGGGCAGACCGTTGCGCGCGGTCAGAAAATCGCCGAGATGGGCGGCAGCGATTCGGATCAGGTGAAGCTCCACTTCGAGATTCGCCGGTTCGGGAAACCAATCGATCCGCTCAAGCTTCTCCCAGCCGATCGTCCGGCCGTAACCGCGGGCTGAGCCGCCCGTGGTTTGCCGGCGCTTACGCGCGGAACACTGCTACTGCGCGCTTAAGTTCGTTGATTTCATCGCTGCCTGCTTCCCTGCCATAGCGTAGGTGCACGTACAGCCGGCTGATCGAGCCGATCGCAGCGGCGATCTCGGGTCGAATGGCTGCAGCGCGCTTGCAGAAGGCATCCGGTCCCTCGCTTGGATGGCGCGTAACACCACGGTTAGCGAGGCGGCGACAGAACCGCGCATATGCGGCGATGACAGGATCCGGGCGCGACCTGCGGAAGCTTAAAAGCAGCAGCAATGCAAGCGCCAGGGTGACGACGCCCGTCGTCAGCATCATCACGATGACGAGCGTTTGCCACGTTGCATCGCTGATGCCGATGCGCTGCATCAACTGACGTTGATTGTCCATGGTGTAGCCAAGCACGAGCTGGTTCCATGAGTTGGCGAGCAAGTCCCAGGTGAGGCGCGCGCCATGCAGCCAGCGATATTCGCCGCGCAACATCAGAGGCAACTGTTCGTTTTGCGGCACGGCAGCGGCGACACCCGTCTGTACGCGAGCGGGCGAAACCGCAGCGGTCGGGTCGACGCGCGTCCAGCCGCTGTCTTTGAGCCACACTTCAGACCACGCATGGGCATCAGCCTGGCGTACGATCATGTAGTTGCTGAACGTGTTGAACTCGCCGCCCTGATAACCGGTGACGACCCGCGCAGGAACGCCGCCCGCCCGCATCAGAAACGTAAATGCGGAAGCGTAGTGTTCGCAATAGCCCGCGCGCGTGCTCAAAAGGAATTCATCAACCGGATCTGCGCGCAGCAAGGGCGGTGTTGTGGTGTAGGAAAAGTTGTCGTTTCTGAACATGGCAAGCACCATGTTGATATAGGCCCGATCGTCGACGGTACGTTTCCGCATATCGGCGGCCATCGCGCGCGCCCGCGGATTGCCATCGCCCGGCAGCCGCAGCGCCCGCTGCATTTCGTAACGCGGGAGCTCGCTTCTGTCCCGATAGCGCAAAGTCGACAGCATGTCGTAGCGCAGACGATTGGTAAGCGGACTTTGAAACAGGATTTGAAAATCGCTCGTCATTGATGCCCGCGCGGGCGTCCTGAGCGGCAGGTCCAGGGCAAACAGCCAACGCTTGCCGTGCGGTTCGACGGTCACACTGTATGCAACCTCGTTGTCGAGCGCGTCGAACGGCCGCGGCGTAGGATAAGGAACGCGCGGTGCAGTCCAGGTATAGCCGTCAAAATCCCACATGACGGGACCACGCCAATAAAGCTGCTGAGTGGCCGGCGGTATTGCGGACTCGAAGGTCACGCGAAAAGCGACCGCGTCGGACAGCAACAGACTGCTGACGCTGCCGGGCGACATTTCCTCAGACAGGCCGGTAGCGCTTGCGAGTGCATCCTGCGGCATGCCCCACAGGGGACCCTGCATGCGCGGAAACAATACAAACAGCACGAGCATAAGCGGCGTCGATTGCAGCAGCATGATGCCGGCAAAGCGCAACTGGTAACGATAGCCGGGTTGACGTTGACGGAATTGAAAGCCGACCATCGTTGATGTGATGGCCCACATGGCGATGAGCATGAAGACCGTGGTGGGAATCGATTGCGAATAGAGAAAGTTCGTAATGACCAGAAAGTACGCGATGAATATCAAAATCATCGCGTCTCGCAGCGTCGCCATCTCCATCAACTTGAGTGCAAGCATTACTATGAGCAGCGCGACACCTGAATCGCGCCCGAGAATCCGGCCGTACGTGATGTAGATACCGCCAAGCGCACCGATCGCGATCAGCATCAGCAACCATTTATGCGGCAGCCGCAGGTCGTACAGAGCAAGGTATGCGCGCCATGCGAACAACGTGACTACGAGCAGCGTGATCCACCACGGCAGTCGTTCGATGTGGGGCGCAGTGACCAGCGCCAGCGAACCCAATAGCCATGAGATGTGACGGTCTACGAGTTTGTCGCTCCCCGGCGTCATTGCGTCTCTGCTTTAAACAGCGCCAACGCTTCCAGGCAGCGCTCGCGTTGCGCATGGCCGCTGGCTGCGGCCAACGTCAATCCAGGTAAGCGCAAGCCGAAGTTCAGGGTCGAACCATGCGCATCGATCACCCAACGCGCCAGCCTTGATAGTCGCTCCTCCACGCCCATGTGCTCCGGAGTGTGCCGCCAGTCCAGCCAGAGTTCGAGGTCAGCACGGCCCGAAAACTGTTTCGTCAACAACGTTTCGCCCCGCGCTGCCGCTTTCCACGCAATGTGCCGCGGCGAATCTCCCGGTTGATACGAGCGCAGTCCGGCGAAGTCTTCCTGCCCGGCGCCGCGAGTAACGCCGCCTCCGTCATTCGAATCGGCAAGCGGTAACGGCACTCTGCCCGCTTCAGGACGCGGATACACGAGACACTCAACATCAAAATCTGCGTATGCCCACGCGTAGCAAAGACCCAGCGGAAACTGGGTAAACACGGTGAATCTGCCGGCCGGTAATACACCGCGCCGCGTCGTCACGAGCGGAACGCCCACTGATATTGACTGTCTGCCAGGCACGTCGATGTAGACCGATTCCCGTCGGTGGAGCGTAACGCCAATGCTGTAGCGTTCAAGGTCGTCGGGTTATCGATCAGCAGCGTAAAGCGTGCGACGTCGCCTGCGAACACCGGCGTAACTTTTCCTGGTGAAATCTTGAGGCGGGCGAGGTTGCGGAAAGTATGGAGGATGGCGCTGACGCCAAGGGAGGCGAGCAGAAAGGTAAGTATGAAACCGAGACTCAGGTTGTAATTGATCGAGCCGGTCAACATCATTAGCACGGCGCACATGAACAGCAGGCCGTAGCGTGAAGGCAGAATGAAGATGCGGCGTTGGACGAGGACGATTGTTGCGGTGAGCGGATTGCCGAATTGAAACAACCAGCGCTCGACGATAGAGCGCAGTCCGCGAAAAGGAGTCGTCAACTGCGACAAGAAGGTTGCGGCGCGCGAAGACGTCGAGCCGGTCATCGGAACGCTGGCGGATCGTTCCGGCATGACATCACATTGCTGACGTCACGGGATTGGCACTGCCTCGATGAGTTGCTCAGCCACGGCTGCACCCGTGATGCGCGTGTTGTCACGCGCGATAAAAAGCCGGTGGCCGACCACACCCGGCACGATGGCTTGCACGTCTTCGGGGATCACCTCCCGACGTCCGTCCATCATGGCCCACGCGCGGGCCGCATTCAACAGCGCAAGCGCGGCGCGAGGCGAGAGGCCGTTGATATAGTCCGGCGACTTCCGGCTGTAGTCGACGAGGGCTTGCAGATAATCGAGTAGTGCGTTCGACGCATGCACCTCCCGCGCATTTCCCTGCAGTTCTACCAGTTCCGCCGGCGGCATGGCGGCGCCCAACTGCGGCAGCAGATCTCTGCGGTCAACGCCCTGCAGCAGCGCGCGCTCCGCAATTGCATCCGGATAGCCGAGCTCGATACGCATCAGGAACCGGTCGAGCTGCGATTCGGGAAGGGGAAATGTGCCGATTTGATGCGAAGGATTTTGTGTCGCGATAACAAAAAATGGCTCGGGTAGCGGACGTGTTTCGCCTTCTGCCGTGACCTGATGTTCTTCCATTGCCTCCAGCAGAGCGCTCTGCGTTTTTGGCGTCGCGCGGTTCACTTCATCAGCGAGTATCAGTTGTGCAAAGATGGGACCCGGATGGAAGCGAAAGTTCGACGCGTCGCGATCGAAGATTGACACGCCCAGGATGTCAGCGGGCAGCAAGTCGCTCGTAAACTGGATGCGTTGGAACTGCAGACCGAGCGTTGTCGCGAGCGCATGTGCGAGCGTGGTCTTGCCAACACCGGGAATGTCCTCAATGAGAAGATGTCCGCGAGCGATCATGCATGCAAGCGCAAGGCGGATTTGATGTTCTTTGCCGAGAATGACACGTCCGACCTGGCGTATGACGTTGTCGAGTTGTTGATTCATTAGTGACGATTGTATCTGATCGACACGCGTCCAAGCGGCGAAACACTGAATGCCCGCTCGATACTTCCCTCAATGCGTAATGCGTCACACTTATCACTGTTGTATGGGTTCGATAAGCATGCTGACGCACACCTGTTTTGCGTCGTGCGCATCCATCTCCACTGAAAATCCAAGTTTTGCAATGAAGCGCAGCATCTTGTTATTGCTACTCAGTACTTCGCCGGTCATTGTTTTTATGCGGCGCTCGCGAGCCGCTTCAATCAACAGTTTCATCAAGGCAGTAGCAATCCCGTGACGCTGCCAGGCGTCGCCGACGACAATCGCAAATTCACACGTCTCGCCGTCATCAGCAACGATGTAGCGGGCAACGGCGACTTCGACTTCTTCGCCGTCGAGCGTTGCAACTGCGATCAGCGCCATGTGATTGCGATAATCGATGTGCGTGAGATGCTTGAGCATGCCGGCAGACAGTTCACGCAGCGAATCCATGAAGCGGAAGTAGCGCGTCTCGCCGGACAGTCCGCGCACGAATTCGTGCTCGATCATTGCATCCGCGGGCCGGATCGGCCGCAATGTGATCGTCGTGCCGTCGTTAAGACTTAGACTACGAACGAGATGCGCGGGATAGGACCGGTATTCCTCCGAGGGTTTGTTCACGACAACAATATCGCTGCAGCGACATTGCGGCCTTCCGCGGCAAGAATATTAAATGTTCTGCACGCAGCAGTGTTGTCCATGACTTCGAGCCCGACGCCCGCTGCGACCAGAGAACGCCAAAGCGCCGGCTTGGGAAAGCGCAGGGTGGCGCCCGTACCCAGCAGAACAATTTCCGGTTTGAGCGCAAGCAATTGCTCGAAGTGTTCAGCCTTCAGATCATCGAAGCTCGAGGGTGTCCAGTCATCGATTATGCGGTCGCGTGTGATCACGAGCGTCTTGTCATGACGCGCGGTGTTTACGGACACATAACCGGGACCGTAGCTGGTAAAGGTGTTTTGACCGGCGGAGGTCTGAAGATGGAATTTCACTGCAACCGCATTGCCGCAGGGGGTGAGGTCGGATAAAATTATACGCTTTTTCACGCCCTTAGCTGCTTTTTCGAGATCTCGATGGAAGAATTTCCCCGCATCAAACGCCTGCCGCCCTACGTATTTAACATCACGGGCGAGCTTAAGGCGGCGGCGCGCAAACGCGGTGAGGACGTGATCGATCTTTCCATGGGCAACCCGGATCAGCCCACTCCACGCCACATCGTCGAGAAGTTAATCGAGTCTGTCCAACGGCCCGATACGCATGGGTATTCGGTATCGAAAGGCATCCTGCGCCTGCGTCGGGCGATCTGCAATTGGTACAAAACGCGGTTTGACATCGAGTTCGATCCTGATTCCGAGGCGATCGTCACCATCGGCTCGAAAGAGGGTATTGCACATCTTGCGCTCGCAACGCTCGAGCGTGGCGATATCGTGCTCGTGCCGAATCCGAGCTATCCCATCCATATCTACGGACCCGTAATCGCGGGCGCTGATATCCGTCACGTCCCAATGGTCGCAGGCATCGATTTCTTTGAAACGCTGGAACAGGCGATTCGCGATTCATATCCGAAACCGAAGATGCTGATCGTCAACTTTCCGGGTAACCCCACGACGCAATGCGTCGACTTGGCGTTTTTTGAGCGCTTGATCGCAATTGCGCTCGAACATCATATCTATGTCGTGCACGACCTTGCGTATGCGGACATCGTGTTCGATGGCTACCGCGCTCCCTCGATCATGGAAGTGCCTCGAGCGCGCGAGATCGCCGTCGAGTTCTTCACCTTGTCGAAAAGTTACAACATGGCCGGCTGGCGCGTCGGCTGCATGGTGGGCAACCGCGAACTCGTCACCGCGCTAGCGCGCATGAAAAGCTATCACGATTACGGCACGTTCACGCCGATTCAGGTTGCATCGATCATTGCGCTCGAAGGGCCGCAGGAGTGCGTCGAGGTCGCGAGGTCGACGTATCAGAAAAGGCGCGATGTAATGTGCGCAGGTCTCGCGTCCGCCGGATGGCAGGTCGATATCCCGCGCGCCACAATGTATATCTGGGCGAAGATTCCCGAACAATATAAGGCAATGGGATCACTCGATTTTTCAAAGAAGCTGCTGAATGAAGCGCGCGTCGCCGTGTCTCCCGGCATCGGCTTTGGTGAATACGGGGATGATCACGTGCGCTTCGCATTGATCGAGAACGAGTCGCGTAGCCGTCAGGCGGTACGCGGCATCAAGGAAATGTTCCGTAAAGACGGAATGTCTTAAGGCGATGCACGTTTGCGTGTAATTGCTCTACAAAGTGATAGGTTCTGAGCCGACTAAGGATCGCTGAATGAAGCCCATTAATGTAGGCCTGCTCGGAGTCGGCACAGTTGGCGGCGGCACTTTCGAAGTGCTCGCGCGCAACCAGGAGGAGATCACGCGGCGGGCGGGACGCGGTATTGTGATTACGAAGATCGCTGATAAAGATCTGGCGCGTGCACGTAAGATCGCTGGCAACGCGGCAACGGTGACAGCGGATGCTTATGAAGTCGTGAACGACCCGTCGATCGACATCGTCATCGAGCTGATCGGCGGTACTTCGATCGCACAGAAACTGATTTTGAAGGCCATTGAAAACCGCAAACATGTCATTACCGCCAACAAGGCGCTCCTGGCCACCCACGGCAATGAAATCGTCGCGGCTGCCCGGGCGCACGGCGTCATGGTCGCTTTCGAAGCAGCGGTCGCCGGCGGCATTCCGATCATCAAGGCGCTGCGCGAGGGACTGACCGGCAACCGAATTGAATGGATCGCCGGCATCATTAACGGCACCAGCAATTTCATCCTCTCCGAAATGCGGGCGAAAGGCTCGAGCTTCGACAGTGTCCTGAAGGAAGCGCAGCGTCTGGGCTACGCCGAAGCTGATCCGACTTTCGACATCGAAGGCATGGATGCCGCCCACAAGCTTACGATTATCGCGGCCATCTCTTTCGGAATTCCGATGCGGTTGAGCGAGGCGTATACGGAAGGCATCGCGAAGCTGACAGCGTCGGATATTCGCTATGCGGAAGAGCTTGGCTATCGCATCAAGCTGCTCGGAATCACGAGGCGCACGCCAAAGGGTATTGAGCTGCGCGTACACCCAACGCTGATTCCGGCGCGGCGCCTTATCGCCAATGTAGAAGGCGTGATGAACGCGATACTGGTGCAAGGCGATGCGGTGGGCGCGACTATGTATTACGGCGCAGGGGCGGGCGCTTATCCGACGGCGTCTGCCGTGATTGCCGATCTTGTGGATGTGACGCGCATGCACACCGCGGACCCCGGACATCGCGTGCCGCATCTTGCATTCCAGCCCGATCAGTTCTCGAGCGTGCCGATCCTGCCGATCACGGAAGTCGAAACGTCATACTATCTCCGCCTGCGGGTGCACGATAAACCCGGCGTGCTTGCGGATGTTACGCGGGTGCTGGCGGACAGCGGCATCTCGATCGACGCGATGGTGCAAAAGGAGCCGCCGGAAGGCGAGGAGCAGGTGGACATCATCATGCTTACACACCTGACAATCGAAAAGAATGTTGATGCCGCCATCGCGAGTATCGAACAGCTTCCCGTCGTCGTGGGCAAGGTCACGCGCATACGCATGGAGCAGCTCGGTGCGCACTAACGGCCAGTCCAAAGTGGTCGATTGTGCGTCGGCATTCGCTTGTTCCCTAAAGTCAGGCTGCAATTGAAATGCGCTATCTGAGTACTCGCGGCGGCGCTTCAGCCGCCGGGTTTTCCGATATTTTGCTCGGCGGCCTGATGGACGATGGGGGCCTTGCTATACCTGACGCTTATCCGCAGATCAGCCGCGCTGAGCTTACCGCATGGCGGAAGCTCAATTATCGAGCGCTCGCTTTTGAAATCCTGCGCCGGTACGCCGACGACATCGCCGCGACGGATCTAAGCGCGATCATCGCGCGCACGTATACGCAGGACGTTTTTAATTCGGATGACATTACGCCGGTGTCGCAACTGCAGGACGGCGTTTACCTGCTGGCGCTCTCGAACGGGCCGACGCTTGCGTTCAAAGATGTCGCCATGCAGTTGCTCGGCAACCTGTTCGAACATGTGCTTCGCGAAAGCGGTGCCGAACTCAATATTCTTGGCGCGACATCCGGCGACACCGGGTCTGCGGCCGAGTATGCGATGCGCGGCAAACGCGGTATCCGTGTCTTTATGTTGTCGCCTCACCAGAAGATGAGCCCGTTTCAAACCGCGCAGATGTTCTCGCTGCAGGATCCGAACATCTTCAACATCGCTATTCGCGGCGTGTTCGACGATTGCCAGGACATAGTCAAAGCCGTCAGCAACGATCTCGCTTTCAAGCAGCGCCACAAAATCGGAACGGTGAATTCCATCAACTGGGCGCGCGTCGTGGCGCAGGTCGTGTATTACTTCAAAGCATGGCTGTCGGTCACTAGCTCCAATGACCAGGAGGTCTCGTTCGCTGTGCCGTCGGGCAACTTCGGGAACGTGTGCGCGGGACATATCGCGCGCTGTATGGGACTGCCGATTCGTAAACTAATCGTTGCTACCAATGAAAACGATGTGCTGGATGAATTCTTCCGCACCGGCGTATACCGCGTGCGCCCGGGCGAGCACGTGCATCAGACCAGCAGCCCCTCAATGGACATTTCCAAAGCCTCGAATTTCGAGAGATTCATCTATGACCTCATCGGACGCGATGGCGTTGAAGTACGGCGCCTCTGGCAGCAGGTTGAGCGTGATGGCGTCTTCGATCTCGCGCGAACGCGGCATTTTTCGCGTATCAGCGATTTTGGTTTTGTCTCCGGCTCCAGCACCCATAAGGATCGCGTGGACACGATACGGCGTGTGTATGAACAAACGGGCCGCATGATTGATACGCATACCGCCGACGGACTCAAGGTCGGATCGCAACATCGTGAAGAAGGCGTGCCGCTCGTTTGCCTTGAAACGGCCTTGCCCGTGAAGTTTGCAGACACGGTGCGGGAGGCGCTGGGACGAGACCCGGTGGTCCCGCCCGGCTATGAAAACCTTGAGCGCCTGCCGCAGCGCTTCACTGTGCTCGATGCCGACGTCGATGCGGTGAAGGACTTCATCGACCGCTATTGCCGCTGACGGGCCGTTCGAAGTAGCGCGAAGCTAAGCGAATCGCATCGATAGATCGATAGCGTTGATGTCTTTCGTCAGACTGCCGATCGAGATGCGGTCCACGCCTGTTTCAGCAATAGCGCGCACGTTCTCCAGGGTGATCCCACCTGAGGCTTCGAGTTCGGCGCGCCCGGCCGTGATGCGCACAGCGTCTCTCATACGAGCCGTGTCCATGTTGTCAAGCAAGATCATTTTTGCACCCGCGCCGAGCGCAGTATGGAGTTGCTCAAAGGTTTCCACTTCGATCTGCGTCCAGACACCGGGCGGTGCAATGCGTTTCGCCTGTTCGAGCGCGGGAACGATCCCGCCGGCCGCAGCAATGTGGTTTTCCTTGATCAGCATCGCGTCGTAGAGACCAATGCGGTGATTGCTACCGCCGCCCATGCGAACCGCGTATTTTTCGGCGATGCGCAGACCGGGCAGCGTTTTGCGCGTGTCGACTATTTTCGCGCGCGTCCCCGCTATAGCGTCGACATAGCGTCGCGTCGCGGTTGAGACTGCCGACAGGAGCTGCAGGAAATTGAGCGCAGTGCGCTCGCCCGTCAACAACGCTCGAGCGGTGCCGCGTATGGTCACGAGCGTCTGATTCGCAGTGACACGCGCGCCTTCCTCAACGTGCCATTCGAGCACGACCGATGGATCGAGTGCGCGAAAACAGGCGTCGAACCACGGCGCCCCGCAGATAGTTGCATCGCTACGGCTAATGACTTTGGCGCTCGCGTTGTCGTCTGCCGCGATAAGCTGTGCGGTCCAGTCACCGGTGCCGATATCTTCGTGCAGCGCGCCACTGACATTGCTGCCAATAGCTGATGCCAGCTCATTCATTTTGCACTATATTGCATAAAACAGAGCAACGATTCTACCCGATCGGAGGCACAGCATGACCGGCATCATGGGCGTGATCTCATACGGCATTGGCACGATGATCGGGTTCGCTCTCGTCGGCGTGCTCGTGTTTTGGTTCATCCAGGACGTAACGCAGAAAAAGCACACTGTCCTGCGCAATTATCCGGTGATCGGCAGATTGCGCTTCGTGTTTGAGCAGATGGGCGAATACTTCCGCCAGTATTTTTTCGCGGGCGACCGCGACGAGATGCCATTCAATCGCGCAACGCGCACGTGGGTTTACAAGGAGGCGAAAAACGAAGGCGGCATCATCGGCTTTGGATCCACCAATGACATCCGCGAGCCGGGATCCATTCTTTTCGTCAATCATCCGTTCCCCGTGCTCGAAGAAGACCGGCTGCCGACGCCGTCTCTCATCATCGGCCAGGACAGTTGCCGTTACCCGTTCGAAGCGAAATCAGTCGTCAACGTTTCAGGCATGAGCTTCGGCGCTATATCGGCGCCGGCCGTCGAGGCCTTATCGCGCGGCGCGGCCGTGGCCGGCTGCTGGATGGATACGGGTGAAGGAGGTCTATCGCCCTATCATCTTACCGGTAAGTGCGACGTCATCATGCAGGTCGGCACGGCGAAGTATGGTATCCGCAATGCGGATGGATCCTTTTCGACGGAGCGCGCAAAGGAACTCGCGCAAGTTGTGAACGCGTTCGAGATAAAACTTTCGCAAGGCGCCAAGCCAGGCAAAGGCGGCGTGCTACTCGCGAGCAAGGTCACGGAAGAAATCGCCAGGATACGAGGCATCCCGGTCGGACACGACTCGATCAGTCCGAACCGCCACTACGACATTGCGAATATCGATGACCTGCTTGATTCCGTTGCCCGCATACGCGAGCTAACCGGCCGCCCGGTGGGCATCAAAACGGCCATCGGCGGATGGTCATTCATGAACGACTTATGTGAGGCAGTGCTGCGCCGCGGACCGCAGGACGCGCCGGATTTTCTCGCTATAGATGGCGGCGAAGGCGGCAGCGGCGCTGCACCCCAAACGCTGATGGATCACATGAGTCTGCCGATCGCTGAAGCGCTACCACGCGTCGTCGATGCGTTGGTGCAGTCAGACCTCAAAGGCCGCATACGCGTCATCGCAGCGGGCAAGCTGGTGACCTCGGCCCGCGCCGCGTGGGCGCTGTGCGCCGGCGCCGATTTCATCAACACGGCGCGTGGCTTTATGTTTGCGCTGGGCTGCATTCAGGCGCTGCGCTGCCATAACAACACCTGCCCGACCGGTGTGACGACCCACAACAAGCGGCTGCAGCGCGGTCTGGTCGTTGAAGAGAAATATCTGCGCGTCGCGAATTACGTCAAAAACATGAACAAGGAAATCGATATGATTGCCCACTCATGCGGCTGCCGTCATGCGCGCGAGCTGCGGCGGGAACATGTCCGCGTCGTGACGTCTGCGAACCAGAGCATCGCTCTCAACATGCTCTATCCGTATCCTGCGCCCGCAACGCGCACTTCGTCGGAGCGTAAACCGGTTGTTGCAGCGATGTAGAACAGGGTCCATGCGTCGATCAAGAACGCAAGCTTCAATCCGGAATAACTATTAACAGGGAGAGAAATAATGCCAGGAAAGATTGAACAAGCAACGAAGCGATCCCATCGGCGTGAGCTGTCGCGCCGCCAATTCATCGAGCGTATCGCCGGTGCCGGAGCGGTGGCGACGGTGGCTGCATTCAGGCAAGACGTTTGGGGACAGACGGCGGAGACCCCGAAAACGCCGCCGGAACCCGCCGGCACTGTGTCGAATGCGGCGGTGCTCGCTGATAAAAATCCTGCATTGAAGCCGCATTCAGATCGCCCGCTGACCGCGAGCGTCCCTGCCGAGGAACATAATTTTGCCGTTACGCCGAATGACCGCATGTTCATCCGCAACAACCTGCTGACACCGAACATCGACGCCGGCAAGCACCGCCTGGTTATCAAGGGCCTCGTTGATAAAGAACTCACATTCTCGCTTGATCAATTACGTACCTCGTTCCCCGTCGTCACGATGCAGGGGATGCTCGAATGCGCGGGCTCCGGACGCGCTGCCTATGTGCCGGCGGCAAGTGGAACACCGTGGTCTCCGACGGGCGGCATGGGATGCCCGCGATGGACCGGCGTCCGTCTGCGCGATGTCCTCAGGTCCGCCGGACTGGCCAATGGCGCAGCGCACGTGTCCGGCCAAGGCGGAGATTTTGGTGCCATCGCGAGTGCAGCACCGGTAATCCGCTCGGTGCCCCTCGCCAAGGCAATGGAAGAAAACACCTTGATTGCATTCGCGATGAACGACGTGCCGCTGCCCAAGATTCACGGCTATCCCATGCGACTCGTCGTTCCCGGATGGGTCGGCTCAGCGTCCACCAAGTGGCTGCATACGATCACAGTACTCGCGGCGCCCTTCAAAGGCACCTATATGGACAGCAGTTATCGAGTGCCGCGGCTTGCTGTCAAGCCCGGCGAAAAAATGCCGGCCGATCCGGTGAGCGCTGAGGCGTGGCCGGTGAAGTCAATCATCACGTATCCGGCGCCGAACGCGGTTGCGAGGATAGGAAAACCGTTCCTCGTCGAGGGCCGTGCGTGGGTGGGCGAAGGCGACATTGAAAAAGTGGAGCTGTCTTTCAACGAAGGCGCGTCGTGGCAGCGGGCGGCGATGCATTCGGGCGGTGACAGGTACGCATGGCGCGTTTTCAGTATCGAGTATGCCCCGCGCTCAGCCGGATATACCACAGTGCTTGCGCGGGCCACCGACAGCCGCGGCAATACGCAACCTATTGTTGCGCCCTGGAATCCGCTTGGCTATTTCTGGAACGGCATCCATCGCGTCGGTTTCATGGTCGAAGCGTGACGGGCATACGAACAGCGGCGTGGCGCATCGTCACGCTGTTCGCAGGCATCAGCTTAAATCTGCCCCTTTCGGCACAAGATCTGGCACCGGCGCGATCGCTCGCACCGGGTCGAGGTGCCGACCTGACGATAGCTAAATGCGCGGTCTGCCACGACATCACTCACATAACGCGTGCCAAACTGTCACGGGGCGAGTGGGAAGACAACGTACGTAACATGGTCGAGCGCGGCGCGCCCATATCGGCGGGCGAAATACCGCTCATCATTGACTATCTCAGCACGTACTACAATCGGGACGTCGCTGCCCCGGCGGCCGGCGCGGGCACAAGCGCTCCAGCCACGCAAACTCGAACGGAGCGGTTGCTGGCCGACAATGCCTGCATGGGGTGCCATGCGATTGACGCTAAGATCGTAGGTCCTTCGTTTAAACAAATTGCCGCACGGTATGCGCAAGATCACAGCGCCCTTGATAAATTGACCACAAAGATCCGCAACGGAGGAGCGGGCGCGTGGGGTCCGGTGCCGATGCCCGCGCACCCTCAGCTGAGTGCCGATGAGCTTGGCCAGCTCGCGACTTGGGTGTTAAGCCAGATGTAGCTCCGCGTATTCTTAACTGGCCATCGGCGACGCGACTTCGGTCAGCTTCCTGACCACAAAATCCGGTCGTACTCCCACTAGGTCCGCAGTTACATTATTGCGGTTTATCCAGAACACGGTGAAGCCGAAGTTGCTGGCGCCGGCGGCGTCCCAATAGTTTGAAGACACGAAGCCGATTTCGTCGGCTTGCAAGCCGAGTCGACGCGTCGCTAATGCGTAAACTCGCGGATCCGGCTTGAAGATCTTGAGTTCATCGACACTCATGACCGCGGCAAACGTCTGCTCGAGTCCTGCATGTTGTATCAACGGTCCGAGCATCGCTGGCGCCCCGTTCGACAGGATCGCCAGCCGCGAAGATGCAAGCGCGATCAATGCGTCGCGGGCGTCCGGGAACAGCGCGAGATGGTTGTAGGTTGACATTAACTCGTGGGACTGGCCTGGCGTGATAGCCAGGTCCATCGCCTCGCATGCATAAGCGAGCGCCGATCGGGTGACCTCGCCGAAATCCGCATAGCGTCCCATCAGACTGCGCAGCCAGGTGTATTCGAGCTGCTTCTGGCGCCAAAGCTGCGAAAGGGACCTGCCGTTCCCTGGAAACATCGCCTCGGCGGCCGCAATTACCGAGTGGACGTCGAATAGCGTGCCATAGGCGTCGAACACCCATGCTTTAATGTTTGTTTTCATCTGTAAATCTACCCGGAAATTATGCTCGACTGGTTGAATTTCCGGGCAATCCCCCCATTTGGGTGCTGACTACTGTAATTCTTGCACAGGAACCGACATGCGCTTTGACAAGTTCACGACCAAGTTTCAGCAAGCCTTTGCGGATGCGCAAAGCCTTGCGGTGGGTAACGACAACCCCTACATCGAACCGCAGCACTTATTGTCTGCTCTCATCCAGCAGGAGGACGGCAGTGCGTCGTCGCTGCTGTCGCGCGCCGGCGTGAACCTCGCGGGACTGAAACCAGCGTTGACTGCGGCAATTGCAAGGTTGCCTAAGGTCGAGGGGCAGGGCGGCGAAGTTAATGTGTCGCGCGAACTCTCAAACCTCCTCAACGTCACGGACAAAGAAGCTCAAAAGCACGGGGATCAGTTCATCGCGTCCGAGATGTTCCTGCTCGCGTTGACCGAGGACAAGGGTGAGACCGGTAGACTGCTCAAACAGAATGGCGGCAGCCGTTCAGCGCTTGAAGAGGCGATCAAGGCAGTGCGTGGCGGCGAGAATGTACAGAGCGCTGAAGCCGAGGGCGCCCGCGAGGCACTTAAAAAATACACAGTCGATATTACCGAGCGCGCACGGGCGGGAAAACTCGATCCGGTGATCGGGCGCGACGATGAAATCAGACGCGTCGTGCAGATACTGCAGCGCCGCACCAAGAATAATCCGGTGCTCATCGGCGAACCCGGTGTTGGCAAAACAGCGATCGTGGAAGGCCTTGCTCAGCGCATCGTCAATGACGAGGTGCCTGAAACCCTGAAGGGCAAGCGCGTGCTCTCGCTCGATATGGCGATGCTGCTTGCGGGCGCGAAGTACCGCGGCGAGTTCGAAGAGCGCCTCAAGTCGGTACTGAAGGAGCTCGCTCAGGACGCCGGCCACACAATCGTCTTTATCGACGAGCTTCACACCATGGTTGGCGCCGGCAAGGCGGAAGGCGCCATAGATGCCGGAAACATGCTCAAGCCGGCGCTTGCGCGCGGTGAATTGCATTGCGTCGGCGCCACGACGCTCGACGAGTACCGCAAGTACGTCGAGAAGGATGCGGCGCTGGAACGCCGTTTTCAGCGCGTGCTCGTCGGCGAGCCGTCGGTTGAGAGCACGATCGCGATCCTGCGCGGCTTGCAGGAAAAATACGAGTTGCACCACGGCGTGGACATCACGGATCCGGCGATTGTCGCGGCTGCCGAGTTATCGCATCGCTACATCACGGACCGTTTTCTGCCCGACAAGGCTATCGACCTTATTGACGAGGCCGCATCGCGCATCAGAATGGAAATCGACTCCAAGCCTGAGGCGATGGATCGTCTCGACCGGCGCCTGATTCAGCTGAAGATCGAACGCGAAGCCGTGAAGAAAGAAACTGACGAAGCTTCGCGCAAGCGGCTTGCGCTGCTCGAGGACGAAATCAAGCGCCTGGAGCGCGAGTATGCGGATTACGAGGAGGTCTGGAAATCTGAAAAGGCACAGGTGCAGGGTTCGCAGCACATCAAAGAAGAAGTAGATAAGCTCAAGCTCGAGATGGAAGCCGCCAAGCGCAAAGGCGACTGGCAGAAAGTGTCGGAAATTCAGTACGGGCGCATGCCTGCGCTCGAGGCGCAACTCAAGCACGCGGACAAGGCACCGGGGAAGGATCAAAAACCGAAATTGCTACGCACGCAGGTCGGTGCTGAGGAAATCGCAGAGGTCGTTTCACGCGCAACCGGCATCCCGGTTTCAAAGATGATGCAGGGTGAGCGCGAGAAGCTGCTCCTTATGGAAGGCCGCCTGCATCAGCGTGTGGTTGGCCAGGACGAGGCAGTTCGCCTTGTGTCGGATGCGATCCGGCGGTCACGCGCGGGCTTGGCGGACCCGAACAAACCATACGGCTCATTTCTCTTTCTGGGACCGACCGGTGTCGGCAAAACCGAGTTGTGCAAAACGCTTGCGGAGTTCCTGTTCGACTCGGAAGAGCACATGATCCGTATCGACATGAGCGAGTTCATGGAGAAGCACTCGGTCGCGCGTTTGATTGGAGCGCCGCCGGGGTATGTTGGTTACGAAGAGGGCGGATACCTCACGGAAGCGGTGCGCCGCAAACCGTATTCGGTCATCCTGCTCGATGAAATCGAGAAAGCGCATCCGGACGTTTTCAACGTGCTCCTGCAAGTACTCGACGACGGCCGCATGACTGACGGCCAGGGACGCACTGTGGACTTCAAGAACACGGTGATCGTCATGACCTCGAATCTCGGATCACAGATGATCCAGCAGATGGCTGGAAGCGACTATCAGGTGATCAAGCTGGCGGTCATGGGCGAGGTCAAGGGCCACTTCCGTCCGGAGTTCGTCAATCGCATTGACGAGATTGTCGTGTTCCATGCCCTAGATCAGAAGCACATCGCGATGATTGCAAAACAGCAACTCGGTTTGCTGCAAAAGCGACTGGCCAAGATGGAGATTACGGTCGAGATCACCGACGGTGCGTTGAAGAAGATTGCGGAGACTGGTTTCGATCCGGTCTACGGAGCGCGGCCGCTCAAGCGGGCGATCCAGTCGGAAATCGAGAACCCGCTCGCGAGACATATTCTCGAAGGTGATTTCGCGCCAAAGGATCACATCAAGATCGAAGCCGGACGGACAGGCATACGATTCGAGAAGGCTCACGCTGCCGCACCGGTGACGGCGCCGTTCTGACGGCCAGTCGCCTCACACTCAGCGGAAGTCATGGCGTTCAAACAGCAGCACGAGACGCCATGACTTCATGCCACCCCCGTTAACTCCGTCACTTGGCGGAGGAGGCGTTCATCATCTAATCAACGCAGTTAGATGTTGGAATGCTTCTTGCTGCTTGCAAACGACTCAATTCGTCGCAGGCAGTAATGCTCACCTTACGCGAAAGCTCGATCGGCTTGGCGAACAAGCATCCCGGACCCGACTCGCTCGTGTCCATGGTGCATGCGCTCGAAAGGCGCGAGCACGAGATCGAATCGTCGCGCCGTGCGCTGCACGAAAAGGAGCGCATGCTGACGACGTTGATGAGCAATCTCGACGGCATGGTCTATCGTTATCGCAGCGATGACGACTGGACAATGGAATTCGTAAGTGAAGGATGCGAACGGTTGACCGGTTATCCGCCTTCGGATCTTCTGCTCAATCGAAAAATCTCATACGCACGCATGACGCACGCGGACGATCGCTTGCGTGTGCGCGCAGAAATCGAGGCGGCACTTGCGGACAATCGCCGTTTTCTAATCGAGTACCGCATCGTATGCCGCAACGGCGACATTAAGTGGGTCTCGGAGCGTGGCGTTGGCGTCGCGGACAGTGCCGGCAACGGCGTGACCGTAGAAGGTTTTATTGAAAACGTCACCGAGCGCCGGCTGTCAACCCAGGCGTTGCAACAGGCCGAGCGCAGCTTCCGCAGCATCTTTGAAAACGCTACTGAAGGAATCTTTCAGACCTCGCCCACCGGCCGCTATCTGAATGTCAATCCGGCGCTGGCCAGGATCTATGGTTACGACACGCCACTCGAGCTTATCGCAAGCGTAGATAACATCAAGGATCAACTCTACGTCGATCCGGTGCGCCGCGTCGAGTTCATGCAGTCGATGCAGACCCAGGGGCTCGTTACGAACTTTGTTTCACGCATTCGCCGCAAAGGCGGCGACCAGATCTGGATTTCTGAGAATGCGCGCGCCGTTCGTGACGAGCAGGGCCAACTGCTGTTCTATGAAGGTACGGTCGAGGACGTAACCGAGTCCAAACTGAACCAGGAAAAACTCGAGCACCTTGCCAACCACGACGTCGTCACCGACCTGCCTAACCGCCTGTTGATGAATGATCGGCTGCGGCAGATGATGCTGAGTGCGCAGCGCAGCAACGGTGTGGTCGGCGTTGTTCTGATCGATCTAGATCACTTCAAGCTGATCAACGACACGTTCGGTCATAACCGGGGCGACCAGTTGCTGCAGACGGTTGCCCAGCGCATGCTCTCGTGCGTGCGCGAGACTGATACGGTCGCGCGCTTGGGCGGCGACGAATTCGTGTTGTTGCTGTGGGGCGAAGGACGCGGCGAAGCAATGTCGCAAGTGGCAGATCGAGTCCTGCAGGCAATCTCGCGGCCCTGGCAGATCGAGGAACGGGAATTGAGTATGTCGTGCAGCATGGGCGTCAGCATTTTTCCGCGCGACGGACGTGACGTGCAGACATTGCTCAAGAACGCGGACACCGCGATGTACAAGGCGAAGGAAATGGGCCGCAATAATTTCCAGTTCTATTCGCCCGAGATGAATTCCGTTATCGCGGAACGTCTGGAAATGCAGTCAGCGCTGCGTGCGGCAGTTGAAAACGAACAATTCGAGTTGCTTTATCAGCCGAAAGTAGACCTTATGACCGGCCGCATTGCCGGCATGGAGGCACTGCTGCGGGTCAAGGATTCGGACGGCGCGCTGCTGCTGCCGCAGGATTTCATTCGCCTTGCGGAGGAGAGCGGGCTCATAGTGTCCATTGGCGAGTGGGTGATGCGCGAGGCGTTCGCATTCAACAAGTCTCTGCAGATGCGCGGACTGCCACCCATGCGTATCGCCATCAACCTGTCAGCGCGCCAATTGCAGCGTTATGATCTCGTGCGCGCAGTCGAGCAGGCGGTGTTGGCGAGCGGGCTGGATGCGCAGTATGTCGAGCTCGAGCTGACGGAAAGCATGGTCATGCATGACCCTGAAAGCGTGATCGCGATGCTGCAGCAATTGAAGAAGCTTGGCGTGCAGTTGAGCATCGACGACTTCGGTACCGGATATTCGAGCTTGAGCTATCTGAAGCGATTACCAGTGAGCAGTCTCAAGATCGATCAGTCGTTTGTGCGTGAACTCGAACAGGAGCCGAATGCCGCGGCGATTGCAAAAGCGGTCATCTCGCTTGGCCACAGCCTCGACATGAAAGTGATCGCCGAAGGCGTCGAGACTGAAAGTCAGTTGTCTTTTCTACTCGAAAATCGCTGTGATGTCATGCAGGGCTTTCTGTTTAGTCGTCCGCTGCCGTCCGCCGAATTCATTGCGCTGCTCGAACGGGAGAATGGTGTTAAGGAGCATTCTTCGGTGCTGCGTCAACTATGCCGCTCGTTCGGCGGTCAGCTTTCGTTGCAATTGAGCTCGCTCAAGGAACTGCAGGTCGCATAGAGTCAGAGCAAGCTGCACGGCGCTTAGGTGCCGCCTGCCGACGTCCGGTTCGCCACGCTATAATCCGCGCAATTCTTGGCCCTAATGGGGCCTCTTTTGATAAATCCAGAGGAAGACATGCGTTTGCTCACGTGGCGCCGGCAATTTCCATTTGCCGCGGCGCTTGCAGTAGGTTTCTTTCAAACTGCGTTCGCGCAGAACTACCCTGTGCGTCCGGTTCGTCTCGTAGTGCCGTTCTCACCAGGCGGTGCTGCTGACGTTCCGGGACGTATTCTCACTCAGAAGTTGTCGGAGGCGCTCGGCCAGCAGGTCGTCGTCGATAACCGGCCGGGTGCGGGCTCGACCATCGGAGCCGAACAGGTCGCGAAGGCGCCGCCCGACGGCTATACATTGCTGACCATCAGCAATACGCACTTCGTCAGCGCGGCGCTGTACAAAAAGCTTGCTTACGATTCATTGCACGATTTTGCGCC
>CAWHHJ010000014.1:0-289635 GCA_963829085.1 uncultured beta proteobacterium
CGTTGAATCCGCCGCCGCCCAAAATATAATTGCCGACAAACAGCGGGAAATAATCCGGATCGTCGCGCTTGATGCCCGGCAAGCCCGTGAGCAAATGGCTTTGCGTCGCGGGATGCGGTACAACGCTCATCTGGGCCCGCGCTGGTTGCGGCACATCCGGAATCGACGGCGCTGCCGATGAACGCGGCAAATCGGCGGTCAGCTTTTCAGCCAGCGCGGCCGCCTGCTTGCGATCGAGATCGCCCATGATCGCAACCACTGCCTGATCGGACGTGTAATAGCGGCGGTAGAAGTCAACGAGATCGTCCCGCGTCAGTGTTGACACGGTCGCCACTTCGCCTGACGAACGCAAACCATACGGATGGTTCGGATATGCGAGCTCATTGAAACGTCTGCTCAATATGGTTTCCGGCTTTGTGTCGGACTCCTTGATTGCAGCGACGATGCGCCCCTTCTCACGCTCAAGGACGCCCGTCTGAAAATCAGGATGCTGCAAGACGCGGGCGAAGACGTCGACCGCCGGGTTCAACTCCTCGGGACTCGACAGTGAACGCAACGACATTCCGGCGCGGTCGCTGTCGAAGCGGCCCGAGAATTGCGCGCCGGTGTCTGCCATGCGCCGTGCAATATCGTCTTCGGATAGTCCGCCAGCACCTAGTTTCAGCAAACTCAACGTGAGTGACGCGCGTCCGGATTTTTCGCGGGTGTCAAACGCCGAGCCTGCGGGGAAATCAACGCTCACATCCAGCATGGGCAAGCCGCGGCTTTCTACGAAGTAAACGTGCGCGCCGTTCGCGGTCTGCCAATGCTCTATCGGCAACACCGCAAGCGCCGGCAGCGCCAGCAAGCACATCGCCGCTGCAAAGATTGCATGCCTCAATTTATTGCACATGACTGTACACCCGCGGCGGGTTCGGCGGCCGGCTTGCGGCCTTCCAGCGGCTGCGGATCAAGCACTGCAACGGTCAGGGTTTCGTCGATCAGGTACTTCTTCGCGACTTCCTGTACCTGCGTCGCAGTCACCTGCTTCAATTTCTCGATCATGATGTCCATCGCCTGGTAGGAGTAACCGCCAATTTCGAGCGAGCCGATCAGCATGGCCTGGAAGTAGATCGAGTCGCGCTGGAAAACCTGCGAAGAGACCACCTGCGCGCTGGCGCGCTTCAGTTCTTCCTCGCTTACCCCCTCGCTCACAATCCGGGCGACCTCACGCCGCATCGCCTGTTCGAGCTCGGGAATCGTCTTACCTACTGCCGGGACGCCCGTCAGCACGAACATGCCGGGGGCCGCGCTCGCGGACTCTCGTAACCGGCACCAGCGGCCTGAGCGATTTTGTCGCGGCGAACGAGATCACTGTTGAGCCGCGCGGCATCATGACCGTCGAGCACGCCCGCCAGCATCTCCAGCGCATACGGTTCCCAGTCTTTGTCGACGTCGTGCAAGATCGGCGCACGATAGCCCATCACGAGAGAGGGCAGCTCGGCCGGCGCCTTTACCGTAATGCGGCGTGTGCCAAGTTGCGGCGGCTCGTTTTGCGGTTTGCGCTCGGGCAGAACCTTCTTCTTGATGCCCCCGAAGTATTTCTCGGCAAGCGCAAAGACCTCCCGCGGGACCACGTCACCGACGACGACCAGGATTGCATTGTTGGGCGCATACCAATGGTCGTACCATTCGCGCGCGTCCTGCCACGTCATGTTTTCGAGATCACTCATCCAGCCGACGGTCGGCGTGCGGTAAGGGTGCGCGACAAGCGCAGTAGCCATCAACTGCTCGTGCACAAGCGCCTGCGGACGATCGTCCGTGCGCAGCCGGCGCTCTTCCATTACCACCTTGATCTCCTTGTCGAACTCGTCGCGCGATAATTTGAGGTTCGCCATGCGGTCGGCTTCGAGCCGGAATGCGAGCGGCAACTGCGACTTGTGGAGCTGCTCGTGGTAGCCGGTCGCATCACGCGCAGTGAAAGCATTCACCCGCCCGCCGACATTCGCGATGATTTTCGAGAATTGCTCGGCTGGAACCGTCTCAGTTCCTTTGAACATCATGTGCTCGAGCACATGGGCAACACCCGTTTTGCCATTGACTTCGTCCATGCTGCCGGCCTTGTACCACAGCATCGATACGACAGTCGGCGCACGGTGGTCTTCTCTGACGATGATACGCAGTCCATTCTTGAGCGCGTATTCGGTCGTTTGCGTCTCGGCTGCATGCACAACGCACAATGAAAGCGATGCGATGGCGCATATGATCGCGGCGAGCGCTCGCCGTATAGTTCCAGATAACATGCGGGTCTCGAGAAGGGGGATGAGTAGCTTGCGAATAGCTTTCGAGCTAGAATTTTAGGTTAATTGGCACCGCCGCGCTTGCGCGATCGACGCGCAAATCCCGCCTCAAGCTGAACGCCTCTGACTGCGCTATCAATGTTTAGTTTCCTGAAACCGGCCCCGAAAACGGGCGAAGGCTGGGGTGCGCGCCTCAAGAAGGGCCTCGCCCGCACACGCGACCTCCTGAACACCGATATCACGGAGCTGTTCGGCAGCGGCAAGATAGACGAATCTTTTTTTTCGGAGCTGGAAACAACCTTATTGACGGGTGACGTCGGCGTGCCCGCCACGGAGTTCCTGATCTCGGAGCTGCGGAGCGCCGTACGGCGCGGTGGTCTGCGCGAACGGCAACAGTTGCGGCAGGCGTTGCGCGAGGCGCTGCTTACGCTCCTCAAGCCAATCGCTGTGCCGCTCGTAATTGCCGGCCGCAAACCTTTCGTCATCATGCTCGCCGGCGTCAATGGCGCGGGCAAAACCACATCGATCGGCAAGATCGCCAAGTATTATCAGGAAGAGGGAAAATCAGTGCTGCTGGCAGCGGGCGACACGTTCCGGGCGGCAGCCCGCGAGCAGCTGCAGGTCTGGGGTGAGCGCAACAACGTTGCCGTGATTGCGCAGGAATCGGGCGACGCCGCGGCGGTGATCTTCGATGCGGTGAACGCGGCGAAAGCGCGCGGCACCGATATCCTTCTGGCGGACACAGCTGGACGATTACCGACGCAGTTGCACCTCATGGAGGAAATAAAAAAGGTCAAACGCGTCACTGCTAAAGCGTATCCCGGCGCACCTCACGAAATTCTATTCGGTGCTCGATGCGAACACCGGCCAGAACGCGCTCAGCCAAGTCAAAGCGTTCGACGCGGCCGTGGGCATCACCGGACTTGTGCTCACCAAGCTGGACGGCACTGCCAAAGGCGGCGTGATCTGCGCCATAGCGCACTTGCGTTCCACAGCCCCAGGCAATAAGCCGATTCCACTGCGCTTTATCGGCGTCGGTGAGGCGCTCGACGACTTGCGGCCGTTCAACGCGGAAGAGTTTGTCGATGCGTTGCTCGATTGAGCGTGTGAGCGCAAGTGGATTGCCGCATAGCATTTATACACGCCGCGATCCGCGGTGCGGTATGTTCTCCCAACGAATGATTTCGCTGAGCCATGTCTCTAAACGCTACCCCGGCGGACATCAGGCGCTGCACGACGTAAGCCTCACTATCGACACGGGTGAACTCGCTTTCATTACGGGCCACTCGGGTGCGGGCAAGACGACACTGCTGAAATTGCTGGTCGCAATCGAGCGACCGACTGTGGGTACTGTGATCGTGAATGGGCAAAACGTCGGCGCTTTAAAGCCCCGCGCGGTGCCGTTTTTGCGCCGCAAGTTCGGTCTGATTTTTCAAGACCACAAGCTATTGTTCGATCGAACCGTCTTTGCGAATGTCGCCCTTCCGCTGCAAATCGCCGGCTATGGCGCCAAAGACGCCGCGCGGCGCGTCCGCGCAGCGCTCGATAAGGTTGGATTGCTGAAGTCCGAGAAAGCCATGCCCATCACGCTTTCGGGTGGAGAGCAGCAACGTTCGTGTATCGCCCGCGCGATCGTGCATCGACCGGCAATTCTGCTTGCCGATGAGCCGACCGGAAACCTTGATGTGGACTACGCGGCCGATATCGGCGAACTGTTTCGCTCATTCAACCAGGTCGGCGTAACCGTAGTCGTTGCGACGCACGACCAAACGTTACTGGCGCGGCTCACGCCGCGTGTGATCGCACTTCAGCATGGCGCGATGGCGGCGGCCGCATGATCGCGCTTATTTCACAGCACGCACGCTCGTTTTCTGCAACCGTCGCTCGCCTAGCCCGTGCGCCACTTGCGAGCGTCTTCAGCATCGTGGTGATCGGCATCGCGTTGAGTTTACCGGCCGGCCTCTACGTGATCATCGATAACCTGCAACATCATCCCGGCAAATGGCCGCCGAGCCGCAGATCAGCATTTTCATGGCGCTCGATGCCGAATGCGGCTGAAACTGCGCAGATCGAATCGCGTCTAAAGCAGAATGCCCGAGTACAGCGCTATCGGTTTGTCTCGCGTGAACGCGCGCTCGAGGAATTGACACGGTCTTCGGGCATCGAAGATATCGTTCAAAGCCTGCCAGCAAAATCCGCTTCCTGATGCCTTCGTGTTGAATAGCCGGGAAAGTAGTGCGCAGGCCCTGCAAGCGCTGCGTGATGAGGTCGCTCAATGGCCGCGCGTTGAGCACGCTCAGTTGGACGCCGCGTGGGCCCGTCGGCTTGATGCTTCACTGCGCTTCGCCCGCCTGGCGGTGTGGGCCCTCGCGGCGCTATTGGCGACTGCGCTCGTCGCCATTGACCTTCAATACGATCCGGCTGCAGGTTCTAACGCAGAGGGAAGAAGTCGAGGTAATCAAATTGATTGGCGCCACCGACGCATTCATACGTAGACCGTTTCTGTATTACGGCGCACTGCAGGGCCTTGCCGGCGGCGTGGTTGCATGGCTAATCGTTGCAGGTGCGGTCTGGCTGGCGAACCGCAACCTCGGTGAACTGTCCCACGTATACGCATCGCTGATTCAAGTGAAACAGATGACGATTGGCGAAACCTCGGTGCTGTTTGTTCTGCCCCTGATGTTGAGCCTGCTAGGGGCATGGGCATCGGTCAGCACGCACCTAGCCAAGGTCGACGCTTCTCCGGTAACTACCTGAGGCAGCTACAGTTTTCTGCGCACGTTCCCAAGAGCGCCCGGAACTTTCCACACTGCTTGGCACTCCAAGTCGCTGAGTGCTAATATTACTTCGAAGGGGACTATTTAATGACTAGCTTCGCATTACCCATACCGTCCGCGACCGGTAGCCTGGATACCTATATCCAGACTGTCAACCGCTTCCCCATCCTTACGCAGGAGGATGAGACAAGACTGGCGCGCCGCTACCGGGATCATGAGGATCTCGAAGCGGCCGGGCGCTTATCGTTTCTCACCTGCGCGTGGTTGTGGCGGTGGCCCGCGGATTTCTTGGTTACGGCCTGCCGCATGCAGACCTGATCCAGGAAGGCAACATCGGCCTCATGAAGGCAGTGAAGCGTTTCGATCCGGAGCGCGGCGTGCGGCTGGTGTCGTTTGCTGTGCACTGGATTCGCGCCGAGATGCATGAGTTCATTCTGCGCAACTGGCGCATCGTCAAAATTGCGACCACCAAGGCGCAGCGCAAGCTGTTTTTCAATCTGCGCAGCATGAAGCCCGGCTTGAACACGCTAGGCACTGATGAAGTGAGTGCGATGGCGCGGCAGCTCGATGTTAAGCCTGAAGAAGTGGTTGAGATGGAAACACGTTTGGGCGGGCAGGACGTCGCGCTGGAGCCGCTGCACGAAGATGGCGAAGACAGCTACGCGCCGATCTCGTACCTGGCAGATCCCGACGCGGAGCCGGGCCGCGTGATCGAGCACGAAGAGACCGAACGCCTTAAAAGCGAGGGACTCGACACCGCGTTGCAAAGTTTGGACCCGCGCAGCCGTCGTATTATCGAAGCGCGCTGGCTGCGCGAAACGGATCAGGCGACATTGCACGACCTGGCTGCTGAATTTGGCGTCTCCGCCGAGCGCATACGTCAAATCGAGAACAAGGCCATGCAGAAAATGCGCGCCTTGATTGCGCCGGCTGCCGCCTGATACCTCGCGGCATTGCATACAACGGGAAGCTTTCGGCTTCCCGTTTTTTTTGCGGTCATTATTGCTGGACACTTGGTGACCGCTTGATCCCGGGTGCCTTACCAGTCCGTCGCAGTCAGCCCTGCAACAAGATGCGTATATCGTGCAGCAGGGCCTGCGCGCGCTGTCCGTACTGAGCAAAGAGCCGCACTCTACCTTGGGGGTCGAAGATAAATGATCCGGCCGAATGGTCCATCGAATAAGCGCCGTTCGGCAGCGGCTGCTTCTGGTAAAAAACTTTGAACTCCTTCGCTGTGCGGGCCGTAGCGTCTGCATCACCATACAATCCCAGGAAAGTCGGATTGAAGGCGGGCACATACTTGGACAAAATCTCAGGCGTGTCGCGCGCCGGATCTACAGTTATAAACAGCACCTGCAGACGCTCCGCCTCTTTTCCCAGTTCATTCGCAACACTCGCGAGCTCACTCATGGTGACCGGACAAACGTCGGGGCAGTGCGTGTAGCCGAAGAAAACGACAACGACTTTGCCCTTGAAGTCTGCAAGTGTGCGTGGCTTACCATTGTGATCGGTCAACTGGAAGTCACGCGCAAATCCGGCGCCGGTAATATCAGTCAACTCAAACGGCGTGCGGGATGCGTTACATCCGGCGATTACCAACGCTATCGCAATAAGCAGCGCGAACGCCACATGCTTCATGACAGCGCTATAGCGGGAGATAATGATCGAGCAGGAGTGCCGCGAACATGAGCGATAGATAGACGATCGAATAACGGAATGTCGTCTGCGCCAGGCGGTCACTGTAGTCACGATAGATACGGATCGCGTAATAAAGGAAAACGCCGTCCAGCGCGATTGCGCTGCATAGGTAGACCAAGCCGCTCATACGGGTGGCAAACGGCAGCATGGTCACAGCGATTAGAATGACCGTATAGAAAAGGACATGTAAACGCGTGAACTTATCACCGTGAGTGACAGGCAGCATCGGAATGCCCGCCTTCGCATACTCATGCTTGCGATACAGTGCGAGCGCCCAGAAATGCGGCGGCGTCCATGCAAAAATAATCAAGAACAGTAAGAGCGCCTGAAACGTGATGTCGCCAGTTACCGCCGCCCAGCCAAGCACCGGCGGCATCGCCCCTGACGCGCCGCCAATCACGATGTTCTGCGGCGTGAGGGGCTTGAGCAGCACCGTATAAACAATCGCGTAACCAATGAAAGTGCCAAGCGTGAGCCACATGGTCAGCGCGTTCACCTCGAAATACAGCAATGCGAGGCCGCTGCCGCCCACGATAGCGGCAAATGTAAGCGTCTCGCCAGGCGTCAACTGGCCGCGCGGCAGTGGACGGCCACGCGTGCGCGCCATGACGGCATCGATCTTCTGCTCGACGAGACAGTTAATCGCTGCCGCTGCGCCCGCAACGAGCGCAATACCAACCGTCGCAGCAAGCGCGAGCCAGGCAAATCGTGCATCTAACGCGCCGAACGGTACTGCCAGAAACATGCCGATCACCGCGCAAAATACGATAAGCGACACCACCCGCGGTTTGGTCAGTGCGAGAAACTGCCCCAAACGCGATTGTGTCTGCTGCCAGGCCAGGGAAGTCATTTAGTGCGGACTACGGCTGCGGGAAAGCGCGAAGTTTATCACTACCATAGAGACCAACAAAGCCGCGGCACCCGCGTTGTGCGCAACCGCGACCGGCAACGGCAGCGTGAGCATGACGTTCGCGATTCCGAGCAGAATTTGCATCACCAGCAGGGCCGCGAGCAGGGCGCCCACCCTTCTGCACCCTCGAGTCCGACTCAGCGCGACAGCAAATATACCGACGTAGGTGAACACGATCAGCGCGCCCAACCGATGGCTCCATTGAATTGCGGTTAACGCATCGATGCCAAGCGGCGCCCCTGCAGCAGTCATGCCCAACTCACGGGCAAATTGGAAGCCGTGCATAAAATCCATCGCCGGCCGCCACGCTCCATGACACGTCGGAAAATCCAGACACACCAGCGCCGCGTAATTCGTCGAAACCCAGCCGCCGAGCGCGATCTGACAAACAATCAGCAGCAAGCCCACCGCTGCAAACGGCCGCAATCGGCGTGTATCGGGATCGCTTGCCGGCCATGCAGTTTCGCGCAACATTAACCACGTCAGCAATGCCAGCGTCGCCATTCCGCCGAGCAGATGCAAGGTGACGATAACCGGCTTTAAAAGCAGCGTCACCGTCAGCATGCCCAACGTGGCCTGCAAGCCCACGAGCACCACTACTGCAGTGGCGAGTAAACGTGAACGGCGGCGACGCCATGCCTCAATCATGATTGCCAACAGCAGCAGGCCCAGTGCGCCCGCTATGTAGCGATGAAACATTTCTTTCCACGCCTTGTGCGACTCCACCGGCCGGCCGGGAAAAGCCTGCGTCGCCTTGTCGATTTCATGCGCTTCGTCAGGCACGCCTATCATGTGTCCGTAACATCCCGGCCAGTCTGGGCATCCAAGACCTGCTTCCTGCAGGCGCACGTAAGCGCCGACAACGACCACCAGGAACGTCAGACATACGGCACTGGTCAGCAGTCTTCGAAACATAATCTCCTAGCCTATCCGCGATGTTCTAAGCAGCCGGGTCAGATCCTTGATCATCTTTGCGGGCTCGGTGCTCTGGGGATAGCGCAAGACGAGGTTGCCCAGTGGATCGACGATATAGAAGAATTCGGCGGGTGTACTCGCCGCAGGCAATTGCTTGAGCAGGTCGCTGTCGGCGGCGCGCACAAACCACATGCCCTTGTAGTTCGAGGCGAGCGGCGCGGCGACGGGCGCCGAATCGCTGATCAGCCACGCGCGCTCGATACGCTCCATGTCTTTACCTTGCGTCAAGCGCAATTGCCGTATCGTGAAAAGCTTACGTTCGCATGCACTGTCGCACTGCGCCGCGTCCGTCACGAGCAGCACCCACTTGCCGTGCAACTGGCTAAGCTGGAACGTCGTTCCATCAAGCAGCCGCAGCCGCGGATCGGGTAGCGCGCGCGTCTCGAGAAGATCGCCTGCGTTCGTATGCCCCGCAGGCGGAGCGACGTAGTAGGCAAAGGACGATGCCAGTACCGGCGCCAGGCACAATGCACCAATCAGCCACGCCGTCCTGCGGTTAGCGGGCGTCTTTGCGGACATGTGTGACCACGTAGAAAACAAGAATCGTGACGGCGAGCGCCAACCACTGCAACGCGTAGCCGTAATGACGCTCGATGCCGACATCCGGCGCCGGCCATTCACGTATCAGGCCATCGTCCAGGGCACTCTCCTGCTGGATTACAACCGGCTGAATCGCGATCGGCACCGCGGCGCGATAGCGCTCCACCGTGAGGTTTTGCCATACCTTGCCCTCAGTGACATTCGAAGACAGTTCAAAATAACGCCGACTGGGTTGCATCGCGAGTCCCGTAATGCGGACGACGCCGTCCGGCGTCTTTACTGACGGCAGGGCATCGCGCGTCGCGTTGGCCGCGATCCAACCGCGATTTACGAGCGCATACCGTTCGCTGCCGGCGATCTTGATCGGCATCACGACGTGATAGCCGACCCGGCCATTGAATATCCGGTTGTCGATGAGGACCATGTAGTGCGGCGCAAAGGTGCCGCGCACTTCCACGCGCCGCCATGCGACGTCGTCCGCTTTGACCTCGTTGCCGCCAAGTTCGATCGGCGCATCGCGATTTGCACTGGCAACGCGCGCGGCCGCCGATTCTTTTTCATGGCCGCGCGACAGCTGCCAGTTTGCGAGTGCAAGCGTAGAAGCGATTCCCATAACCGCTGCCACGGTTGGCCATAACGACCAGTCAAAACGGTAACGCGCCATGACTGGTCAGCGCGCTGCCGCTCCATTACACTCGTTGAAAACGAGGCCGCCAGTGAAAATCATCGTTCTCTTGTTCATCGTTCTAATTCTCGGAAGCCTCGGCTCCGCACTCTATTTCCTGATCAAGGATAAAGGCACATCAACGCGCACCGCCAAAGCTTTGACCTGGCGCGTGGTGTTTTCGATCACCCTATTTGTGATGCTGATGCTTGCTTATCACTTCGGGCTGATCAGCACCAAGCTCTAAGAAAAAAAACGCCGCACATCGTGCGGCGCTCGAGCGATGCGGCTCTTATCTGGCGCGATTAGAGCCAGTAGACGAGCACGAACAGCAGCAGCCATACGACGTCGACGAAGTGCCAGTACCAGGCAACGCCTTCAAATCCGAAGTGGTGCTCTGCGGTGAAATGGCCTGCTATCGAACGCCCCAGGATTACGATCAGCATCAGCGTACCGACGGTTACATGGAAGCCGTGAAAGCCCGTCAACATGAAGAACGTCGCCCCGTACGCACCGGTGGTCAGTTTCAGGTTGAGATCGGTGTACGCCTTCATGGTACTCGGTTGCCTGCAGATACAGAAACGTGATGCCCAAGGCAATCGTGAACGCAAGGCCCATGATGAGCTGAGTGCGATTATTTTTTAGCAGGCCCCAGTGTGCGATCGTGACGGTCACACCGGAGGTGAGCAATATCAGCGTGTTAATTGCCGGCACGCCCCACGCGGCCATCGGGGTGAATTTCTCGGCAAGGCCCGGCCCCGCCGTAGGCCACTGGGCATTGAAGTCAGGCCATATCAGCTTGTTATCCAGGTCGCCCAGCCACGGGATAGACAAGACGCGCATATAAAACAGCGCGCCAAAAAATCCGGCAAAGAACATGACTTCGGAAAAGATGAACCAGCTCATTCCCCAGCGAAACGACGTATCGACCTGCCGGTTATAGCGACCGCCTTCGCTTTCGTGGGCGACCACTCCAAACCATCCGAACATCATGTAAAACAGGATGCATAAGCCGGCGATCAACAGAAACTTGCCCCAAGTCCCTTCGTTCATCCAGGCCGCGGCGCCAAACGCCATGCAGAGCAGGCCGAGCGAGCCGAAGATCGGCCAGCGCGACGGATCCGGTATGAAATAACGCGCAGATTGGCTCATCATGATGCGGTCCCCTTCGTATCTTTACGTTGCGATTGCATGCGTCAGCGCGTGATGAAGTGCACCAGCGTGACGAGGCTCAAAACAAAAATGACCGCGCCAATGATGCCTGCGACAATCACCTGCACCGGTTTCAGCGTTACCGCGTCCTTGTCGTGCGCGGCGCGCTTACGGATGCCGAAGAAGGACCAGAAGACCGTCTTCGCTACCTGCAACGGCGTCGCGCCCGCCGGCTTTTCTCCTTGCGCCATATCCATCAGCTTTTGCTCTTTGCCGTGCCTTCGACTTCGAAGAACGTGTACGACAAAGTAATGGTATTCACGTCATCCGGCAATCCGCCGTCGATTACGAACACCACAGGCATCTCACGCACTTCGCCCGGATTCAGCGTTTGCTGCGTGAAGCAGAAACATTCGAGCTTTTTGAAATAGCGCACCGCAAGCTGCGGACCGTAGCTCGGTATCGCCTGTCCGGTGACAGCGTGGTCCGCCGTATTGCGTATCTCATACATTACTGTCGTCAGCTCGCCCGGATGTATCCGCACACTCGGTTGTAGCGCGCGGAAGGTCCAAGGCAGATTGCTGCGCAGGTTTGAATCGAGCTCGATCGTGACCAGACGCGCCGCGTTCACTTGCGTGTTGGTCGCCTCGTCCGCCTTGAGCACATTGTTGATGCCCGTGACTTCGCAAATCTTCTTGTAGAACGGCACCAGCGCAAAGCCGAACCCGAACATCGCGATCGCGATGATGACGAGCTTGCGCATCGTCAGCAGATTGGATTGCGCCTGGGTCACCATAGCCAGTGGCGAACGATCACGCCGATAAAAAATACAAGCGCAATGCCCGCAAGTATCAGCGCTGTCGTGTACTTGTCGTTACCCTCGCGCGGCATGGCAGCACTCATTTACTTGACCAGCGGCGGCGTTTCGAAAGAGTGATACGGCGGCGGCGAGGACAGTGTCCATTCGAGCGTATCCGCACCTTCCCATGGCCGCTCAGGCGCCTTGCTGCCGCCCCGAATACACTTGATCACGATCGTCAGGAACAGGAGCTGGGTGAAACCGAAGCCGAACGCGCCGATTGAAGCGATCATATTGAAGTCGGCGAACTGCATCGAGTAGTCGGGTATCCGGCGCGGCATGCCGGCCAGCCCGAGGAAGTGCATGACGAAGAAAGTGAGATTGAAGAATATCAAGGTCAGCCAGAAATGCCATCTGCCGAGCGTTTCATCGTACATGTGGCCGGTCCATTTGGGCAGCCAGAAGTAGACTCCGGCGAAAATAGCGAACAGCGACCCGGCCACCAGCACATAGTGAAAGTGTGCGACCACGTAGTAAGTATCCTGCAGTTGAATGTCGACCGGCGTAATCGCGAGGATCAGGCCTGTGAACCCGCCCATCGAAAACACGAAGATGAAGCCACAAGCGAACAGCATCGGCGTCTCAAACGTCATCGATCCTTTCCACATCGTGGCGATCCAGTTGAAGACCTTGACGCCTGTCGGGACCGCTATCAGCATGGTTGCAAACATGAAGAATAACTGCCCGGCCGCCGGCATCCCGACGGTGAACATATGGTGCGCCCACACGATGAAGGACAGAATTGCGATTGACGACGTGGCATAGACCATGGAGGCGTATCCAAACAGCGGTTTGCGGGCAAACGCCGGGATGACCTGCGAGACGATGCCGAACGCCGGCAGAATCATGATATAGACCTCGGGATGTCCGAAGAACCAGAAAATGTGCTGGAACATCACCGGGTCGCCGCCGCCTGCCGCATTGAAGAAGTTGGTGCCGAAATGACGATCAGTGAGCACCATAGTGATAGCGCCGGCCAGCACGGGCATCACGGCGATCAACAAGTACGCGGTGATCAGCCATGTCCACACGAAAAGTGGCATCTTCATGAGCGTCATGCCGGGCGCGCGCATGTTGAGTATGGTGGTGACGATATTGATCGAGCCCATGATCGACGATGCGCCCATGATGTGCAGCGCGAAGATGCCGAGATCCATGCCCGGGCCCATTTGCGTCGATAACGGCGCGTAAATCGTCCAGCCGGCGGCAGGCGCTCCACCCGGCACGAAAAAGGACGTCACGAGCAGAATGGCGGCCGGCGGCAACAGCCAGAAGCTCCAATTGTTCATGCGTGCAAACGCCATGTCCGGCGCGCCGATCATCATCGGAATCTGCCAGTTCGCGAAGCCCACGAATGCCGGCATGATTGCGCCGAACACCATGATGAGCCCGTGCATCGTCGTTAGCTGGTTAAAGAATTCGGGCTTCCAAAACTGCAGGCCCGGCTGGAAGAGCTCCGCGCGTATGCCGAGCGCAAGCACGCCGCCGATCAGGAACATAGTGAAGCTGAACCACAGATAGAGCGTCCCGATGTCCTTGTGATTGGTTGTTTGCACCCAGCGCATGATTCCCGCCGGGTGATGGGCGTGGTCATCATGACCGTGCGCGTGATCGTTGACGTGGGTTGCTTGCATGTGCGATCTCCTAAAGCCTATTTGCGTAACTTTTTGATGTCGGCGGGCGACACCATGTCACCGGTTTTGTTGTTCCACGAATTACGTTCAAACGTAATCACGCCGGCGATCTCGACGTCCGACAATTGCTTGAAGGACGCCATCGCGGTGCCGGGCTTGCCGTTCATTACGATGTTCATGTGCCCCTCGATCGGACCGGTGGCAATCTTCGAGCCTGACAGTGCGGGAAACGCCGGGGGTTGCCCCATGCCGGTCGGCTGATGACAAACCTGGCAATTCGCCGCATAAACCTTTTCGCCGCGCGCCTTGAGCTCATCGAGCGTGTATGTCTTGTTCGGGTCATCGGCCTGCGCCGCCATCTTCTTTTTCTGCTCGGCCACCCACTGCGTGTATTTCTCTGGAGTGACAGCCTCGACGACGATCGGCATGAAAGCATGCTCTTTGCCACACAACTCGGCGCATTGACCGCGGTATACACCGGGCTGATCGACCTTGAACCAGGTGTCGCGCACAAAACCGGGTATCGCGTCCTGCTTCACGCCGAACGCCGGTACCCACCAGGCATGGATCACATCGTTTGCTGTGGTGATGATGCGCACTTTCTTGCCGGTGGGCACCACAACCGGATTGTCGACTTCGAGCAGATAGTGTTCAGATGCTTCGCGCTTGGCCTTGCCCTCGGGCGTATTGTCGTTGACCAGATCGCGCGGCGTCGCAAGATTGCTGTAGAAGCTGATGCCGTCCTGAAGATAGTCGTACCCCCACTTCCATTGATATCCCGTCGCCTTGATCGTCAAGTCGGGGCTGGATGTGTCCTTCATCGCGATCACCGTCTTGGTGGCCGGCCACGCCATGAGGACCAGAATAATGAAAGGAACGACAGTCCAGATAATCTCGACGGTCGTGTTTTCGTGGAACTGCGCCGCTTTGTGCCCGACCGACTTGCGGTGGTAGATGATCGAGTACGCCATCGCACCGAACACGACAACGAATATCACGCAGCAGATTGCGAAGATCAGCGTATGCAGATCGTAAATTTCATGCGCAATGACCGTTTGCGGCGGCTGGAGGTTGTACTGCGCGGCGCGCACAAGTTCCGGCGCCACAGCGGCAGCAACCACCAAACGCTTCATCCACTTACTGATCATGCTTGACTCCAAGAGTGCGTAAATTCGTGCGGCGCAACCGCCGGTGACGGGCGTTAATTCCGGCCCAATTGTCGCTTTAGCGTGCGCGCGACGTGCAGTCGCTGCTCGTTCGTAAGAAAGCGGCCGAAGCTGATTTCTCGACCATGTGCCCGCAATGCGAGCCGGCTGCCACTGCGCTCACACACGACCTGCGCCCAGTAGCGATTGACTTCAAAACGCTGCGCGCGGCCGACACAAACTGTCTCCACCTCGACCGTGTCGCGTGTAATCGTCAACCGTTCGTAGTCGCCCGCGTGTCGTTCGGTCCACCACCATGCGAGAAGCAGCGCAGCGAGCTCGATACCGGTGAACGGCAGAATGAGCCACGCGCCGAGAGACGTGAATGCGATTGCAATGGCGAGGGAGACAAAAACGATAAATCCGTAAGCGCGAATCCGGCCGGATGATGTCAGCGAATTGTTGCGAGGGGCGGCCACCGCGAATCCGGACTCGCCCTCGGCAATGCACTCCATGCACCCGTTCCCTATAGATAAGCTAACGCTGGCAAAACAGGCGGAATTTAGCACAACCGCCGCCTGCTAGGCAACCGAGCGGACGCGCGAAAGACACGAAACCAGCAGGCGAAAACAGACGTCTGCGGCGTACTCCAGAACAAGTGAGCTAATGCGATTGCGCGAGCGACGTCACGCGATGTGATCGACGGTGAGAATGCGACGTCAGCGAACATCGGCGCACCGAGTCGCTCTTGTAGCGCAGCGATATTGTGTTCGGGCAACTTCATTTCGTCATCGATGCGATTTGCAAACCAGCCTGCGAGCACCAATCCCTCATCGTTGATCGCTTTCAACGTCAGCAGCGCGTGATTCAGACATCCGAGCCGCACACCCACAACCATCAGCACCGGCAGTTGAAGGCGCCGCGCAAGATCGGCGCCATCCTCACTGCGATTGAGTGGAACGCAAAAACCTCCGACACCTTCAACGATGATCGACTCGGCGCGAGCGCGTAGCTGTAAGAAGGCGCTCTCGATGTTCGCCAGATCGATGGTGATGCCTGCTTGTTCGGCGGCAAGATGGGGAGCGACGGGCGCGGCAAAGCAATACGGGTTTATAAGAGCAAGCGGCGCCTGGACGTTGCTGGCCTCCCGCAACAATCTGACGTCATCATTGAGTAAGCCCTCAACGGTCGCTGCTGCGCCCGCGGCCACCGGTTTCATGCCGACAACGCGCCGGCCTCGAGCAGCAAGCGCATGCAAAAGCGCGCATGTGATCAACGTTTTGCCGACGCCGGTATCCGTACCCGTAATGAAGAATCCGTGCGTCGGCATCGTCGGTCGGCGTACGCGTCAGCGAGCGGCTTTGATCGGGATTACCGGTTTGCCATCCGCAGTCGTGCGCGGGCGTGGCACCCATGCATGACCGTACACCACCTCGAATGTAGCGGGAAGCTTACCGTCGCGCCGGAAATTTTCATAGCGAGCTTCCAGTGCCGCAATTTTCGAGCGCGTCGTCATGCCGGACGCGCGAACGCCGCTGACGCTGCTAGCGCCGATCGCTTTCAAGTCGCGCATCAGCGCACGCACGTTGCCATACGTGAGTGTGATGTACTCCATGTCCATCACCGGATCTGCAAAGCCAGCGTGCACAAGCATATCGCCCAAGTCATGCATGTCGATGAAGCGATTGACGTGTGAATATGCGTCGATGCCGGCGTAAGCAGCACGCAATTCCTTGAGCGTGTCAGGTCCGAACGTGCTGAACATTAAGAGACCGCCGGGCTTCAGCACGCGCTTGAACTCTGCAAGCGCAAGCGGCGCGTTAACCCACTGTAGCGCAAGGTTTGACCACACCAGATCGATTGAATCGAAGCGCAATGGCAGGTGCTCGATGTCGGCGCACACGGGCAGAACACGACGACCGAGCACACGTTCCCAGGCCGGTACGCGGCTGACTGCATGGCGCACCATCTCGAGCGCAATATCAAGCGCATACAGGGACGCATGCGGATACCGCGAGCGCAGGTCGGTAATTACATTGCCCGTGCCGCATCCCGCATCGAGCACTGTCGCCGGAGCGAGTTTGACGAACTCGAGCCGGGACAGCATGCGGCGACAAACCTCGTGCTGCAGGACGGCCGAGGCATCATAGGCCGGCGCCGCTTTATCGAACGAGCGCCGGACCAAGCGCTTGTCAAAATTGCCATCACGTTCCATGGCAAAAATCCATGATGCAAGCGGCAGTACGCAAGGGTTGCGCAATAAGTGGTGCATGAGCGGTGCCGACGAAAACGTCCAAGCGCGCCTGCGGCAATGCGTCTTCCAGATATCGCGCGGCAATAAGCGGAACGATGCCGTCTTTTTCGCCATGCAGTAACAATACCGGCTGCGTGATGTGCGGCAAGTGAGCGCGCAGATCGGTCTTGCGTAGTATCTCTAGACCGGCGTTCAATGTTTCGGCCGAAGGGAGATGGGGCTCATCCGTCAGTGCACGTAGACGTCGGGCGATAGTGCGGGACTCTGTGTCACCTCGTGTCTCCAGCAATACGAATCTGCGCAATGCATTGTGCGAATCTTTAACAACGTGCTCGCCGAAACTGTCTATAACGCTGGCTTCCATAGCGCAGGTCCAGTCATGCGCGCGGCAAAATCGCGGCGTGCTCGCAACGAGAACCAACCGCTCGACCTGTGCCGGCGCATCGAGCGCCCACTCCATGGCTAGGTGACCGCCAAGCGACCATCCGCAAACCGCGAGTCGGGCGGGCAACGCCGCAGCCAACACACTGGCTATGTTGCTCAAGGTATACGGAGCACATGCGGTACTGGTTCCATATCCCGGTAGATTCACGTTGTGTACGCGGAATTTGGGCGCAAGCTGTCGCGCAACATCGTTCCATGCACCCGCGCCGGCGCCCCATCCGTGCAGCAGCACGATGTCGGGACCTTCGCCTGACACTTCAATGTGAAGCGTCACGGATTTGATCTAACGGCAAGCATGCGACATGTATGAGTTCCGGAGCGACTGGTCGACGCACGGGATGTGCGCTAGTCTTCAATACGTTCCTGGGACTTCGGCGCTGACCCACCGCTTCTGCAATTAGCTTTGTACCGCACGCAAGGCATCGACAAGTTTTGCGACGTCCGCCTCGCTATGTGCCGCAGACAGGGACACACGCAGCCTCGCAGTGCCAGGTGCAACGGTCGGCGGTCGAATGGCCGGTACCTCTATGCCCATTGCTGATAGCGCCGCCGACACATGCAATGTTTGTTCATTGCCGCCGATGATCAGCGCTTGAATCGGCGTATTCGAAGGCAGTAATTTCCAGCGCGTAGACTTAACGCCGTCGGTGAACTGTCTGATGAGCTGCTCCAGCCGATCGCGCCGCCAGGACTCGCTGGCGATGATGGTCAAGCTCTCGAGCAGCGCATGCGCCAGTAACGGCGGCGTCGCTGTCGTATAGATGTAGGTCCGTGCGCGCTGAACAAGCGTCTCCACAAGGTCGCTTTCGCCTGCGACGAACGCGCCGCACACACCCCCAGCTTTTCCCAAGGTCGCCATGTAAATGATGCGCGGCGATCCAACGCCAAAGTGCTGCAGAGCGCCGCCGCCCGTCGCGCCAAGCACGCCGAATCCGTGCGCATCGTCGAGCATCAGCCAGGCGTCGTAGCGATCGCACAGCGCTACGAGTTGCGGCACGCGAGCGATGTCGCCATCCATGCTGAATACAGCGTCGGTTACCACGAGCTTGCGGCGCGCCGGCGTTGCTGCAAGCAACTGCTCGAGTGCTCCGAGATCGCCGTGCGCGTAGCGCTTGAATTGCGCCCGGGACAACAATGCCGCGTCATTCAACGACGCGTGATTGAGTCGATCCGCAAACACGGCGTCATCGCGTCCGACCAGTGCTGTCACGACGCCGATGTTAGCCATATAACCTGTCGAGAACAGCAACGCACGCGGCAGCCCGACGAATTGTGCAAGCGCCTGCTCGAGCGAATGATGAGCGGACATATGTCCGGTGATCAAATGCGAAGCGCCCGCGCCGACGCCATACCGTGCAGCGCCTTCGGTCGCTGCGGCTACGAGGCGCGGATCCGACGCGAGTCCGAGATAATCATTGCTGCAGAATGCGACTACCTCGCGGCCGTCGACCACGATGTGTGCGTTCTGCGCGCCCGCAATAACACGACGCCGCCTCTTCAGCCCCTTGCTTTCGAGGGCGACCAGGTCAGCGCCCAAGTCGGCGGGCAACATAATGGAAGTAAGGATCCTGGTGCTGCGGTGGCTAAGTAGGTGCGACTCAACGCGCGACGTGCGCTTGCAAAATCACGAACCTGCGCGTTAGACGGCACCTGTCATCGGAGATATCCCAAGTTTCTGCATGAGTACACGATCACGCTCCGCTTGGGGGTTAGCCGTCGTTAGCAGTCTGTCACCATAGAAGATCGAATTGGCACCCGCGAAAAAGCATAGGGCCTGTATGCCGTCCGGCATATCCTCGCGTCCAGCCGATAAGCGCACCATTGCCTTGGGCATCGCAATGCGCGCGCACGCGATCGTGCGCACGAATTCGAAATGATCAAGCGCATCCGTTCCGTTGAGCGGCGTGCCTTCGACCTGAACCAGATTATTTATGGGCACGCTTTCCGGATATGGATCGAGATTCGCCAGTTGCGCAATGAGGGCTGCGCGCGTGCGCCGGGTCTCGCCCATACCAACAATGCCGCCGCAACACACATGAATGCCGGCACCACGCACCCTGTCGAGCGTGTCAAGCCGGTCCTGCTGAGTACGGGTCGAGATGATTTGTCCGTAGAATTCCGGCGCCGTATCCAGATTGTGATTGTAATAATCGAGACCGGCGGTTTTCAGTTGCTCCGCCTGGCCGTCTTTTAACATGCCCAGTGTGGCGCACGTCTCAAGCCCGAGTGCGCGCACCGCCTTAACCATATCGATCACACGGTCGAGATCGCGCTGCTTCGGCGTGCGCCACGCGGCTCCCATGCAGAAGCGGGTCGCGCCCTGCTCTTTAGCCGCCTGCGCCGCACATACAACGTCACCGATATCGAGCAACTCTTCATTTGCAACGTTGGTGTGGTAGCGCGCCGCCTGAGGGCAATAGCCGCAGTCTTCCGGGCAGCCTCCCGTCTTAATGGACAATAACGTCGAAAGTTGCACCGCATTCGCATCGAAGTGCTCTCTGTGCACGTTGTGTGCACGCAGCAACAGATCGTTCAAAGGTAGCGCGATCAAGCGTACGACCTCATCGACCGTCCAATGCCCATGCCCTTTGTCGGCAGCCGGCAGTGCAGGCGCGTTATCGGTATAGGAATCCATCTAAATACTTTCAGGCAAGTGTGAAAACTTCTGTGCTTTCATGCGCTTCGCATCTTCAGTGATCGCTCGCTCCTTGTCAAACCGGACGCGGGCTGTTTTGAACACCTGTGCGCGGCTTGTCCAGGCTGCACTGCCCCAGCACTGCATTTTATGCAGCGCCGGCACGGCGGGTCGTGCCGTGTGCGACGCGTGCTATACAAAACTGCCGTGGCTGCCGGCATTGCACTGTCCGCAATGTGCGCTGCCAACACAGAGTGAAAGTCTTTGCGGTGCATGCTTGAGTGATCCGCCGCGCTTCGACGCGGTCAGAGCCGCATTCATATACGAGTGGCCGCTTGCGCCGCTTATTCACCATTACAAGTACGCGGGCAATCTTGCGCTCGCCCGCTTTTTCGCCCATGCATTCACTGCGTCAATCAAGGCTCCGGTGGACGCTATCATCCCAATGCCGCTGTCACCGCAGCGCCTTCGCGAGCGCGGATTTAATCAAGCAGTCGAGATAGCGCGCGAGGTGAGCAGCGTCACTGGCATCGCGCTACTGAGCGGCGCTTGCCGCCGCGTGCGCGACAGCACGCCGCAGGCAGGTCTTCCTTGGAGTGCGCGAGCTAAGAACATCCGCGGCGCTTTCGTCTGTGATATCGACCTGTCGGGAAAGCGCGTCGCGGTTCTCGATGATGTCCTGACCACCGGCTCGACGCTTAACGAGATCGCGCGCAATCTGCGCAAGGCGGGCGCGATGGAAGTTCACGGTTGGATGATGGCGCGCACGCTCCCACGCTAGAAATGTGGGCGACGACCACGCGCGCGTGTCCGCTGTGACGGTTGATAACTGTATTGCAGCATCGCCGTATCACTCGCTATAACTTCTTATGACTGATTCTCGATCTCCGCAGAATCGGATGTTGTCCGCGTTTACTGGCTCTCACCTCGTTGCCGGTATGTACTCTGCAATCGTCGTCAGGAATGCAGCGTCGGCGTGTAGAGAGCGCGACGCTTTTGCGATGGGGTAGCTACATGTTCGAGATTGTCTTGTTCGAGCCTGAGATTCCGCCCAACACTGGAAACATCATGCGGCTGGCGGCGAACACCGGCTGCCGACTGCATCTCGTGCGGCCGCTTGGATTTTCACTCTCGAACAAACAGCTTGCCCGAGCAGGGATGGATTACCGGGCCGGCATCGATTACGCGGTACATGATGACTGGCCGAAGTTCTTGTCAGCGCGTAGCTCCGCGCGCATGTTCGCTATCACAACGCGTGGCGCTACGCGCTATGACCAAGTGCGGTATGAACGCGGCGACACGTTCGTGTTTGGTCCAGAGACACGCGGGCTACCCTTGGAAGTTCTCGACGGATTTGCTGCAGGCGCGCGCGTGCGAGTGCCGATGGTGCCGGGTAGCCGCAGTTTAAATATAGCGAACGCCGTCGCAGTTGTCGTTTTCGAGGCTTGGCGTCAACACGGATTTGCTCAGGGCGAGTAAGCACTAACAGTCGCCAAATCTCGCCGGACCTGACAAAGTTGTGCCGCCAATACACCTAGGCGGCTGAATTTCATCAGCTTTATCGGTCCTACAGCTGTGATTTCGGTCACGCTAGCGGTGTTTCGCCAGCCTTAGGTCAAGCGCACTCGCCCGCTGTACAAGTGTTTGAATTGACGCTTGTTATTGGGCTCTCGGTTGAAAAGGCCGCCTACTCATCTCTAGCCGCATTGCAATAAGCACAACGGACCAATGGCGCACCCTAGCGTCCTGGTACACCGCTTGCGTTGGGTAGGACATGCACCGACGGAGGTCCGGCGGTAGTTAAAACCGAGAGGGGAGTCCCGAACATGAAAACGAAAGCAACTGCACTTCAGTATACCGCGCTCGCATCCATAGTGATGGCGAGCATTGGCATCACGATGTCTTCGACAGCATTCGCCGGCGGCACAACCTCACTGACTGTAAACGCGAAGATTTCCGGCGTTTGCAAAGTGACCGCCGCACCTGCAACGCTTGATTTCGGCACCATAGATCCTTCGGGCGGCGCCAATGCAACCGCATCCACAACGTTCACGATGAAATGCAGCAACGGTACAACATCAACGGCGGCGTCCGATGACGGTGGCCTTAATTTCTCGGGCACGAAACGCTTGCAGCACACTGTTGCGGGCAATTTTCTTGGTTACGCGATCGCATATAGCAATGACACCGGTTTTTCGGGCGCCGGCTTCGGTGGCGCTACGGCGTCCCAAACTGTCACGATTAACGGTACGATCACTCCGGCGCAGTACGGCAGCGCGCTCGCTACGACCGGCGTGCAGGTTTACAGCGACACTGTGACAATCACGGTTAATCCGTAAACACGTTTATGGCAGAATGCACGGCATGAAAGCTTGCTTTCTCGCCGTGCTTGCCATTGGCGTGTCGCTGCACTCGCCAATTACTTGGCCCGCAGGATCAAACAGCCTGAGTATGCAATCCACAGTCATCGGGACCTGCAAGGTAACTACTCCGCCCGGTTTGCTGAATTTCGGCTCGATCGACCCCTCGGGCAAAAGCAACGTCACGACCTCCACGACGTTCGCAATAAAATGCACTAAAGCTACGGTATCGACGGCGGCGACCGATGACGGCGGCTTGAATTTTTCCGGTTCGAAGCGCATGAAACACTCGGTCAATCCAACAGCGTTTCTGCCTTATTCGGTGAGCTATAGCGGCGACGCCGGCTTTACGGGCCAGGGATTCGGACCTGGCGCGCCGGCTCAGACCGTCACCGTGAACGGTACGGTTACACCTGCGCAATTTCAGAATGCTCTGGTGACATCGGCGGGACAGGTGCTACAGCGATACCGTCACAATTACTGTCAATCCTTGAACAGGCTGCCGACGACTGTTCATCGTCTTTGATCGCACGCGGTGCCCGCCACTCCCAACGTTGGGGTGCGCGATGATAGGGGAATGGAAATCAGAATGGCATATACAGCGCCTGTCCGGAACATGCGCGGACTCATCGTGGCCGCCGCAGCAGTTTGCACACTTGTCCCGGCCACCTGCATTGCCGGTGTATTCAGTATCTCGCCGATTCGGCTTGACCTCGATCGCCAGAATAAGACCGACAGCATCACGGTCAGCAACGACGAGCCTGAACGCAAAATGGAGATGCAGCTAAAGCTGGTGGAATGGACGCAGGACTCGAAAGGCAACGACGTGTATGTCGACAGCAACGATCTCGTTTTTTTTCCCCGGATCTTCAGCATCGACAAACAGGATCAGCGCGTCGTTCGCGTGGGACTCAAAGTGCCGTCCGCCACGAACGAAAAATCTTATCGACTGTTCATCGAGGAACTGCCTCCACAGGCCGAGCCCGGCAAGAAGGGCGCGCAAGTATTGTTTGTACTGCGCTTCGGCGTACCGGTTTTCGTGCGTCCTGACAAAGAGCAGTTGTCCGGATCGATCGAGGCGATTGAAGCGACGCCGACGGCGGCACTGATTATGGTCAGGAATACCGGGAACCAGAATTTTCAGATTCAGTCCCTCAATGTCAGCGCGGGCACGGCCTACACAAAAGAAATCGTCGGCGGCTACGTGCTTGCAGGAGCATCCAAACAGATCACGGCTCAAATTCCAGCTGATACGTGCAAGAAGCTCGACAAGGTCCAGATCGTCATGAAGACGGATCGTATTGGAACGGTCGAGCGCACATTCGACTGGGATACCAGTCGCTGCGATTCCAAGTAAGCGAGGGCGAGCCAACTGAACCCCGCGCAGCATCGCCGGCAGGTGACCGCGGCGGCCGCGCTATCTCTACTGACCCTCTGCTTTCAGGCGGCTTTCGCTCAAAACGCCCCTGGCCCATCCGCCGTTCCGCAGCCTTCGTTGAAGCCGCCTGCAACAATCCGCGCGGACCAGCCGATTCAACTCGTTGTCAATGCACGCTTGAACAGCGTCCGCAAAGGCGATTTTGTTGTCTATATGACGCGCGACGGCGACTTTCTGTTGCTCCAGCAGGACCTCGTGAATATGGGCGTGCCACGGCCCGTTGGCCGCAATATCGAAGTTGCGGGGGAAACCGTGGTCTCGCTGAGATCGATCGTCGGCGCCGAGTTCAGCTTCAACGAGAAAACCCTGACTCTTGAGATACAACTTCCGGCAAGCATGCTGGAGGACCAGAATCTCAATCTCGGGGCGACTCTGCCTACGGTGCCGATTCAACCGCGAACGGCAGGCGGGTTTCTGAATTACCGGCTCGGCTATGCACATTCGCAAAGCGGATTTGAAGCGTTCAACGGCGCAACCGAGCTTGGCATCAACATCGGCAAGTTTCTTTTCCTCGACAACCATACGTTCACCACTGCTGAATCGCAGTACCGTTCAGTAAGGCTGCAGACGCAACTGCTGTATGACGAACCCGACCAGTTGCGCCGGTGGACGCTCGGCGACACTTTCGCTTCATCGGGTGACCTCGGCAGTACCGTCAATCTCGGCGGAATCAGCGTTACAAAGCTATACCAGATCAATCCATACTTCATTAAAACGCCGTTGGCGTCGTTTGCAGGTGCGGTGACCGCACCATCAACGGTAGACGTATACATGAACGGGGCGCGTGTACAGTCGCAGACGGTGGCCCCGGGAAATTTCTCGTTACAGAACCTCAATGCCTACAACGCGACCGGCCTGCGTAATGTTGAAGTGGTGATAAGAGACGCGTTTGGACGCGAACAATACGTTGCCTTCCCCTATTTCTTTTCGGAACAATTGCTCGCGAAGGGTCTCGATGAATACAGCTACAACGCGGGCTTCATTCGTAACAATTTCGGCGTCACAAGCAACGATTACGGCACCGCAGCGTTGTCCGGATTTTATCGCTACGGACTCAGCGACACGCTCACGCTCGGCGTTGGAGGAGACGCTACACGCGACCACATCAACCTGGGCCCTCGCGCGTCATTCAATACCGTCAAGGCGGGCGTCATAACCGCAGCACTTTCAGCAAGTCATGACCGCGACGTCACTTCCAGGTCGGGACTGGCGGGGACCGTCAATCACACGTATATCGCTGGTCCGTTTAGTTCGCAGCTATTCGTGCGCCGCTTGACTGAGGATTATTCAGTCCTTGGTATCGACGCTGTGGACAAACCAAAGCTACAAGGCTCGGCGTCGGTCAGCTACGGTAATCGACTCGCCGGTACGTTCAGTTTGAGCTACGCGATACAGACCGCATTTAGCGGCGTTAATGATCAGCACTCGACGACAGTCGGGTACTCCCGCACACTATTTAGAAATGTCTCGCTCGTAGCGAATGTAAGCCGTGTCAACGCCGATACGAGTGGATATGCCGCGTTCGTTGGTCTTTCAATCTTTGGTGCGAACGGGCACACCGCGAGTGCGAGTCACTTCAAGGGCAAAGATGGAGACATTGCAGATCAGTTGCAGTATGCGAAGACGCCGCCTATCGGCGAAGGTCTGGGCTATCGTGTATTCACTCAGCGCTCGGTAAGTGCGGGCGCGGTCAGCGAGACGATCTCGCCGTTTGTCCAATACAACGCGCGCAACGCCATACTCACCGCCGAAGGCACAAGTTTCGTCAATGGCGGGGGCGGGGGCGCTGACTTTTACCAGCTTGCGGTGACCGGCGCGGCCGTTTACATTGGCAACGATTTTTATCTCAGTCGCCCTGTCAATGACAGTTTTGGAGTGGTGAATATCGAGCCAGCCGCTTGCCGGTGTGCGCGTGCTCAAAAGCAATGCAGAAGTCGGCGTCACTGACGCTAAGGGAGCCGTGTTTATCCCGAATCTCGGTTCTTACCAGGTAAATGAGGTCGCGATTCAACCGAAAGATATTCCGCTTGATTACGAGCTCAGCCATTCAGCACAGAAAATGCGTCCGCCATTCAGGGCGGGCAGCGTCGCGCGGTTCGATCTACGCCGGATACGCGCCGTTTCCGGCACGTTGAAGCTGCGCAGTGACGGCGTCCTGACTCCGCTCGAAAACTATAAATTCGTGTTGGACGGCACAGCGGGCACTGCCCAGATCAGTACCATCCGCGACGGCAATTTCTACATAGAAAATCTCATTCCCGGACGCTATTCTGCCGAGCTGAATGTCGACGACAAAAGGTGCAGGGTGGAAGCTGTCAGTTCCGGACACTAATGAAATCGTAACGGACCTAGGAGATCTCATCTGTGAACGCATACCTTAAGATTGCCGTGCTCATGCTGTTGCTGTCTGCGTCAGGCGTTGCGCGTGCAAGTCTGTCGTGCACACTGCCGGGCGGCGTGTCACTCAACTTCGGCAACTACGATGACACTTCCACGTCAAATACCGACGTGTCGACGACGTTTACGGTGAGCTGTTGCCGCAATCCGCCTGGCAGTAACGATACGCTGAGTGTAGCGTTAGGTCCCAGCACGAATTCCACTGCCGCGAACAGGATTACGACGCGACAGATGAAAAACACTGTAAATGCCGATCGTATGACCTACCAACTTTACTCGGGATCGTTCGGTGGCACTATATGGGGTGACGGAGTGATTGGCGGCTCCGTCGTCACACAGGCGATCAGCACAAACACCAACTGTCCGGGATCCACCGTGTTCACCGTAAACTCAGCGATCTTCGGGCGTATAGCGCCACAGCAAGCGGTCAGCGCAGGAACCTATAGCGACAGTTTGACCATCAGTATCCTGCCGTGACTTATATCGGATGAACCGATAGGGCGAGCGGCCAGGGGTAAGTTCCCGGCTGCAATTCCGGACGCAACATGAACCGATAGGCGAGCTCGTGCGCTGCTCCGGACGAGTGATTGCCCGCGTGGACGACGGTAACGCTGCCGCCGTCGGCATTCAGTTCGACTGGACTGCTCAGTCCGTGCACCAGCACTGCGCGAAATAGGTCACCAATCGCAAAAAAATCGACGACATAACCATCGCGCGTATTGGTCGCGACAGAAAAGCGCGACGCGGCCGGAACATCGATGTAGCCGCGCTCGATATCGCGCCGTGCCAGCGTTAAGCCGGCGGCCTGATGTTGAACCTGCAATCGAAAAAACCCGGCGACGCGGGCAGCAATCTGCAGTTTAACGGAGGCGGGTTTTGGCGCATCGGCTCGAGCGGTACGCGGCATCGCGACCGATGCCAACGTCATAGCGAGAGTGAGCGCGTAGGTTACCAGTTTCCGCTGCAGCAGTAGCCCGCCCTCGATCTGACCTTCACGCAGATGTCCGGCAGCGACCAGTTCGTCGCCCAATCGTCTACCGCTGATCGCCTGGCGACGCAAGGCTTCATCGAGCTGCCCACGCGTGATCTGCCGTGTGCGCACGAGAATTTCACCGAGTTGAAGTTTACCGGCGGCAGGTGCAGGTCGAGCCTGGCGTCGTTGAAACTCGAGGACTATATCGCGTTCGCGTGCTGTAACGGCGCCCCGCTCGACAAGCAAATCGCCAAGCTTGCGACCGGTTTGAGCTTGCTCAACAAGCACTTCTTCCAACTGCACAGCCGTAATACGCCCGGCACCGCACAGCATTTCCCCGAGGCGCTGACGCCCGCCGGCCGCGAGCGCCAGTACGTCGTCTAATCGACCGAGGTCACTTTCGACGTCCATGCCGTCGAGTAAACCCGGCGGCGCAACAATACCAGCGACAGACAAGATGGCATCGATTTCTTTCGAGTCGTTTTTCATTGTGTCCTGCGGTGGTTGAACATCAGCGGACTTCAACATGCAGCAGCGTCGCGGCCCACTTTTAATAATCGTCGCCGTCTAAGCAAACGCTTGTACGTGGGAAAAAAAAGTCGGGCCATTATGAGCAGGCGTCGTGCGCGTGTCTGCCGACAACCGCACATCTTCCTGAATTCAGAGATGGAAGCTGCAGAAGACTTTGTGGAACAGGCGTCATTAAGTACCGCGCCTGCTGCGACATCGCGCAAAGAGAGGTCAGCGATGTTCCGCTTTTGGATCGCGCTGGAGCAACTCCTTAACCACTTCGCGCGCCGTGACTTCTTCATCGAGTATCCGACAGACTGCGCGCGTAATCGGCATTTCAATCGCAAGTTGTTGAGCTAAACGGTTGACGGCGCGCGCCGTAGAAACGCCTTCCGCGACATGGCCGAGTTTGGCGAGGATCGCAGCAACTGCATCGCCGTGTGCCAGTTGCAGGCCCACGTTGCGGTTACGCGAGAGATCGCCGGTACATGTCAAGACGAGGTCGCCAGCGCCGGCGAGTCCCATGAATGTCTCGATGCGACCGCCTAGTTTTAAACCAAGACGCGTAATCTCTGCGAGGCCGCGCGTTATGAGCGCTGCGCGTGCGTTGTAGCCAAGACCCAGGCCGTCGCTGATGCCGGATGCGATTGCCATTACGTTCTTTACCGCGCCCGCCACTTCCACGCCGACCACATCGTCGGCTGAATAAATGCGCAGACGTTCATGATGCAGTTCGCGCGCCATGCGTTGCCCAAACGCTGTATCAGTCGAAGCGAGCGTCAATGCAGTCGGCAATCCACCGGCCACTTCGGAGGCAAAGCTCGGTCCTGACAGTACGCCACGCTGCGATGGCGCCGGCAGTTCAGCTGCCGCAACTTGAAACGGCAACTGCGCGGAGTCGGTTTCGAAGCCTTTGCATAACCACAAAACGGGCACCGCGTTGTTCGCTTTCGCAAGTGCCTTGAGCGTCGTGCGCAAGCCCGCGCTCGGCGTCGCGACCAATGCAAGCTCGCAATCAGCAAGCGCTGCTTCGAAATCCGCGACGACTTGGACGTTCGGGGAAAGCTTAAAACCGGGGAGATATTGTTGGTTGATGCGCGTCGACGCAAGCGCGTGCGCTTGCGCCGCGTCGCGCGCCCACAATGTGACGGCGTGGCGAGCCTGCAGGCTAATGCTGATTGCGGTGCCCCACGCTCCGGCGCCCAGCACCGCGAGCTTCATACGCCCCAGAGAGCGCCGAGTTTGATGTAACCGCCTTGACCGTCGTTATGCGCAACGCGCGCCCAGCCACTGCCCGTCAGCTCTACAAGATCGAGCAGCACATCGTGCTCGGTCTGAAACACGAGCGGGGCCTTGTCGTCAGGCGATTGGCGAACTTCGCCGATCTTCGCCTTCACCATCACCGTGCGGTGAGTGGTGAGATTCCTCGTTTCTATCCACGACAACTCGCCATTTGCATCACGGACTTTGGACCAACCCTCGACGGTCACGATGATCTCAACCGGATACTTGCTACCCAGTATGTGCAGCTTCTTCGCCTTTAGCGATGGCGCGTCATACAGCACGGCCGCAGTCTCGCCCACCGAACGGAATTCGGCCGCCGCTGCTGGCTGGCAAAGCGTCGCCAGCACCGCAATGCTCAAACCACGCCAGACGCTGAGAGTCATGGCCGCCTGATTCCAATCGCGGTCAATTGGGCTTGGACCCCTGCTGCGCCTGCATCTGCTGCAACTGCTGTTGATAAATGCCTTCGAAACTCATCGGCGCGAGAATGACCGGCTGAAAGCCCGCACGCGCGGTAATGGTCGAGATGGTTTCACGAGCATACGGAAATAGGGTATTCGGGCAAGCAATGCCAAGCAGCGGCCCCATATCCTGTTGCGGGACGTTGCGGATTTGGAAAACGCCCGCCTGGGCAGCCTCGACCAGAAAAACCGTTTTCTCTTTGATCCTTGCGGTGATGGTTACAGTGAGAACGACTTCGTAGACGCCGTCCTGCACCTGTCTGCCCGCGCTGTTTAGATTTACTTCGACTGTCGGCGGGTCGCGCTCGAGGAACACTTCCGGACCGTTCGGAACTTCCGCCGACAAATCCTTCAGGTACACTTTCTCGATCACGAACGTGGGTTGTGCTGATTCACTCATTAGGGTTCCAGACTTTGATTAATGTTCAGGCGTTAAGTAATTCGTCGAGCTTGCCCGCGCGTTCCAGCGCCGCCAGCTCGTCATAACCGCCCACGTGTGTTTCGCCGATATAAATCTGCGGTACGGTGCGGCGTCCGGTGCGCTCCATCATTTCCGCGCGTCTTGCCGGCTCGAGATCGATGCGGATTTTTTCGATTGCCGTGACGCCTTTCGAGACGAGCAGGCGTTCTGCCATAACGCAGTACGGGCACATGCCCGTGCTGTACATTTTCACCGCTGACATATCTTTACTTCTCCAGAGGCAAGCTTGCTTCCGCCCATCCAGTCAGATTGCCGCGCAGCACGAAGATGTCACTAAGACCTATTTTCTTGAGGGCACCCGATACCTTGCTCGAGCGTGCACCGGACTCCGAGCACACGATGATGGGGCGCGACTTCAGCTTTTCGATTTCGCGCATGCGTTCGGTGAGGTCGGCGTAAGGAATATTGCGTGAACCGGGTATGTGGCCAGTCGCATACTCGGGTTTCGTGCGTACATCGAGCACGACCGCATCGCGTCGATTCATGAGCTGCACGGCCTCGAGCGCACCGACTTGCTGGATGTTCCCCGCGAACGCACGGTTGAACAGCGGCCAGATAAGCATGCCGCCCGTCACTACCGCAGTGCCGAACAGCATCATGTTCCAGGGGCTTTTTTGCAGAAACACGAAAAAGGAAGTATCCAAGGGATTCCTGACACGCGCGAGTCACGCTAAAGGCGCTGCGCGAGATTCACTAGCGGGCGGCGGGTGTTCGCCGCTGAAAGTAGAATAAAATAATGCGGCATTATATACGAGCGCAGACAATCGAATCATGGACGTAACCCCGGTACTTCTGATCATACTCGACGGCTTCGGCTATCGCGAAGAATGCGAAGACAACGCCATCTGTCAGGCGCGCAAGCCGCATTGGAACTTTTACTGGAAAACATCTCCGCACACGACGATAGATGCGTCTGAAAAATGGGTCGGGCTGCCGCTCGCACAGATGGGAAATTCTGAAGTCGGTCATCTCAACATTGGTGCAGGCCGCGTCGTCTACCAGGATTACACGCGCATAGAAGCGGCGATCGAAAGCGGCGAATTTTCCCACAATGCGGTTTTGAAGCAGGCCATAGACACATCCCTGGCAAATAAGTCCGCGCTGCACATTCTGGGTCTGTTATCGCCCGGCGGCGTACACAGCCATGAGACGCAAATAGCGGCAATGCTGGAGATGGCTGTGCGCGCCGGAGTAAGTGACGTGTGCATACATGCCTTCCTCGATGGACGCGATACTCCACCCAAAAGCGCACGCGCATCGCTCGAATTTATTTTGGGCAAATGTGCGCAGCTGGGCGGCGGACGGATCGCAAGTGTGGTCGGCCGTTACTATGCAATGGACCGCGATCAGCGGTGGGAACGTGTGCAAACTGCTTATGACCTTATCACGCAGGGTAAGGCGCTCTACAAGGCGCCCGATGCAATTGCCGCGCTCGACATGGCATATGCACGGGGTGAGAGCGACGAGTTCGTCAAGGCGACCGCGATAGAGGCGGGCGCCGGGGCACGCGGAATGCGCAATGGCGACGCCTGTGTGTTCATGAATTTTCGCGCTGATCGTGCGCGCCAGATGACGCGCGCGCTGACAGATAGCGCGTTCAGCGGATTCAAGCGCCAATACACACCGAAGCTCGGTTTCTTTTGCACGCTGACGAGCTATGGCGAGGAATTCAAAGTGCCCGCGGCATTCATGCCGCAAAGCATCACCAACTGCTTCGGTGAGTACCTCGCAAAGCAGGGACTTCAGCAGCTGCGCATTGCCGAGACGGAAAAGTACGCACATGTAACGTACTTCTTTAATGGCGGCGTCGAAACGCCGTATGCGGGCGAAGAGCGAGTGCTGGTTCCCTCGCCGAAGGTAGCAACGTACGATCTGAAGCCGGAGATGAGCGCGTACGAAGTCACCGACAAACTGGTTGCCGCCATTCAAAGCCGGCGCTATCACGCCATCGTGTGCAACTACGCCAATGGCGATATGGTCGGTCACACCGGCAATCTGGCCGCGGCAACGCGCGCCATTGAAGTGCTGGACGACTGTCTCGGACGCGTCATCCAGGCAATGCGGGACATCGGCGGCGAGGTTCTCATCACTGCGGACCACGGCAACGCTGAGATGATGCGGGACGACGCGACCCGTCAGGCGCACACGGCGCACACGCTGAACGTGGTTCCGCTGCTTTATATCGGGCGTCCCGGCAAAGCGGCGCAAGGAGGTGCGCTGCAGGACGTCGCGCCGACGCTCCTGAAAATGATGGGGTTGCCGCCGCCGCCCGAGATGACGGGTCATCCGCTGATCGACTTTGTTTAGGCGCTCGCTGCTGCTGACACTGTGGCTGACCGTCACCTGTGCTCAGACGTTCGCGGCCACCGCCCCAGGTAACACACGAAAAGAAGAACTCACCGAGTTACGCGGCCGCATCGAGGCGCTGCAGAAAAAGCTCGCTGCGTCCGAAGACAGCAAGCATGAAGCAGCCGATGCGTTGCGCGAATCCGAGCGCGCGATATCGGAAGCCAATCGCGCCCTCCGCGGGCTTGCGGATGAGCAACGCGTAGTAAGCACGCGGATGGTAGAGCTGCAGGAACAATCGCGCCGCATCAATTCGGATATCGAAGCGCAACGCGCGCGGCTTGGCCGGTTGCTCTATCAGCAGTACATCGGCGTTCAACCTGATGTCGTGAAGCTGTTGCTCAATAACGAGAACCCGAATCAAATCGCACGCGACCTCCAATACCTGACCTACCTGGCGCGTGCGCGCGCCGACCTCATTGTTACGATGCGTTCGAATCTTGAGCGCATCAGCGGGCTGGCGGAAGAAACGACCCGGCAAAGCGCCGAACTTGCAGCGATTGAAGCCGATCAGCAAGCGCAGCGTAAGGTTCTCGAGACCGAGAAAAACGCCCGCCAGGCAGTCTTGACGAAAGTGTCCCGCCAGATCGCTGACCAGCGCCGCGAAATTTCAACGCTTAAACGTGATGAAAACCGACTCACGAAACTGATCGAACAGTTGAGCCGCATGCTCGCACGTAAGAAGTCACCCGCTTTGCGCAGCGACCGCGTGCCGGACGCCGGTGCAGCCGTCGGTGCCTTTGCGCAGTTGAGGGGACGGCTGAATCTGCCGGTGCGTGGGGAACTCAGGAACCGGTTCGGGAGCCCAAGGGAGGGATCCGGCGTCTTGTGGAAGGGCGTCTTCATTGCCGCCGGGACAGGGCAGGAAGTCAAATCCATTGCTGCAGGGCGCGTAGTGTTCGCCGATTGGTTGCGCGGATTCGGTAACCTTCTCATCATCGACCACGGCGATGGTTTTATGAGCCTTTACGGCAACAACGAGTCGCTCTTCAAGCAAGTCGGCGATACGGCACAAATTGGCGAAACAGTGGCCTCAGTCGGCAATAGCGGCGGCAACATGGATTCAGGTTTATACTTTGAAATTCGCCACCAGGGTAAGGCGTTCGACCCTCTCGCCTGGGTCGGTGTCCGGTGAAGCATGTTGCGTAATCGGCGCCTGGGTTGCGCCGTCGCGCTTAGCGCGCGAATTTTCTAGGAGTTTGGAATGCGTAGCAGGTTCAAGCAGTTTGGTCTGATCGCCCTGGGCGTGTGCCTGGGCGTCATGATATCGCTTAATTTCTCGGCGGTCGCCCAGCGCGACGTGCTGGGACCGTTGCCCGTCGAAGAGCTGCGCGCATTCACGGAGGTCTTCGGTCGCATCAAAAGCGACTATGTCGAGTCGGTCGAAGACAAAAAACTCATTACCGAAGCAATCACCGGCATGCTCGCCGGCCTCGATCCGCACTCCGCATACCTGGACCAGGACGCATTTCGCGAGCTGCAAGTCGGCACGCAAGGCGAGTTCGGCGGCCTTGGCATTGAAGTCGGCATGGAAGACGGGTTCGTAAAAGTCGTTTCGCCAATCGACGACTCGCCGGCATTCCGCTCCGGCCTCAAAGCCGGTGACCTGATCGTCAAGCTCGATGAGACTTCGGTAAAAGGCATGACGCTCAATGATGCGGTGAAGCGCATGCGCGGCAAACCAAACACGCAAGTGACGCTCACGCTCGTGCGCAAGGGCGAAGCAAAGCCGATCGTCGTGACGTTAACGCGTGCGATTATAAAAATACAAAGCGTGAAATCGAAATTACTCGAGCCCGGATATGCGTATTTCCGCGTCACCCAGTTTCAGGAACACACCGGAGAAACACTCGCCGCTGCGATTCAGGCGCTATACAAGCAGAACCAGGGAGCCATGAAAGGCATGGTGCTTGATCTGCGCAATGATCCCGGCGGCTTGCTGAATGGTGCCGTTGCGGTCTCTGCGGCGTTCCTTCCGCAGAACGCGCTGGTTGTCTACACCGACGGGCGCACCGAGGACGCAAAGATGCGCCTGACAGCGACCCCCGAGAACTATCTGCGCGGTCGCCTCAAGGACGACTATTTGGGCAAACTGCCGGCTGATATCAAAAACGTACCGATGGTGGTACTCGTCAACGGCGGCTCCGCGTCGGCTTCTGAAATCGTCGCGGGCGCGCTCCAGGACCACAAGCGTGCGGTGATCATGGGCACGCAGACGTTTGGCAAGGGTTCCGTCCAAACGATATTGCCTCTCGGCAACAACACGGCAATCAAGCTCACGACGGCTCGATATTACACACCGAATGGACGTTCCATTCAGGCTAAAGGCATTGCTCCGGACATTCTGCTCGATGATGGTACGGCCGGCCGAGACCCGGCGCTCAAGCTGCGCGAGGCGGATCTCGACAAACATTTGTCCAATGAGAAACTCGAAGACAAGGGTGTAGCCGGCGCGCCCAACGCTTTCAACTTTGTACCGACGGCGCGGCCCAAGGATGTCGACGAAAAAGATCTCAAGCCCGAGCCGGGTGAAGTTGTCGCCAAAAGTGACTATGAGTTGGCGCAGGCGATCGCATTTTTGAAAACCCGCGGCGGCACCACCGCGCGTGCCAGCGCGAATTAGCGACGTCGTTTCCCCGCGACAACGCCCGGCGCAGGCCGGGCGTTTTTGTTTGCCGCATCGGGTTACCATCGCGCCATGAACGATGATCAACTGCTGCGCTACAGCCGGCATATTCTGTTGCCGGAGGTCGGCATCGACGGCCAGGACAAATTTCGCCGCGCACATGCGCTCATTGTCGGCGCCGGAGGACTGGGATCCCCGGTGTGTCTATACTTGGCGGCCGCCGGCCTCGGAGCGCTGACGATCTGTGACGGCGATGCGGTCGACCTCACGAATCTTCAGCGCCAGATCGCCCACCGCACTGAGGCGATCGGCATGCCGAAAGCGGCTTCGGCACAGCGCACGTTGATCGGCATAAATCCGGAAGTGGACGTGCATGCGATAGCGGAGCGCGTTGCAGGCGCCCGATTGCACGAGCTCGTCCGCGGCGCCGACGTAGTCTTAGACTGCACCGACAATTTTGCGACGCGCCACGCAATCAACCGCGCGTGCGTCGCCCACTGTAAGCCACTCGTGTCGGGCGCCGGCGTGCGATTCGACGGGCAGATTTCTGTGTTCGACCTGCGCAATGCGGACTCGCCTTGTTACCAGTGCCTGTTTCCGGAGGGCGGCGATAACGAGGACATGCGTTGTGCCGTGATGGGCGTGTTTGCCCCGCTCGTCGGTATCATCGGCGCTATGCAAGCCGCGGAAGCGCTGAAGTTGCTTGCCGGGATTGGTGAATCGCTCAATGGGCGACTTTTGCTGCTCGATGCGCTGACAATGGAATGGCGCACCGTGCGCTTGCAGCGTGATGCAAAGTGCGAAGTGTGCGGCATGCGCAGCGCGCTACGGGTATCTGCATGAACCCGCTGCGCAGCTTACTCGGCCGCTGGCGGGCGCCCGCCTGTAGCACCGCGCAGTCGCATGTCGCCCGCGGGAAAGAACTAAGCGCTGAAGGGCATCACGCGCAAGCAGCAGCGGCGTTTCGCGACGCGATCGCTTTGGATGCGGACTGCGCCGAGGCTCATTACGGGCTCGGCCTTGCCCTGCGCGACCAGCAGCAACTTGGAGCCGCACTTAACAGCTATCGGCGGGCGACCGAGCTTGCGCCCGACCACATTGAAGCGCACAACAACATGGGCGCACTGCTGCAATTGCAGGGCGACTTGAACGGCGCGCTTACAAGTTACCGCCGGGCCGTCAGCTTAAAGCCCCCTTTCACTCAGCCGTATCTGAATCTCGGCCGTCTGTGCGAATCAATAGGGCAATTACAAGATGCCAGCGATTGCTATCGCGCGGCAATCTCAGCCGGCGTCGACACGGACACTTTCGGCCATCTGCTCAATGCGGCGACCGGAGTGACCACCGGCCGCGCACCCGCCGCATACGCACGCACCGTGTTTGACAATTTCGCAGCGGATTTCGATCGCCGCCTGGTCGATGATCTCGGCTATCGCATCCCGCAGATCCTTGCCGAGCGAGTGAAGGCGCTGATTCCCGATGTCAAGCTGCGCGTCCTTGATCTCGGCTGCGGTACGGGCTTGTGCGGTGTGCAGCTGCAAGGAAGGTGTGAACGACTCACGGGAGTGGATGTGTCGCCCGCAATGCTCGCGCGCGCCAGCGCTCACGGCATTTATGATGATGTTTGCGAGATGGACGTGACTGACTATCTGCGCACCGCCCCATCGTCGCACTACAATGTGGTGCTGGCCGCTGATGTCTTCGTTTATATCGGCGATCTGGCGCGCGTCTTCATGGATGTTTCGCGAGTGCTCAAAGCCGGTGGCGTATTTGGATTTTCAGTCGAACAAGCGGCTGGCGAACGCGATTTCGTGCTGCAGCCGGTCGGCCGCTTCGCTCAGTCGGTCGCATACATTCGAAGATTGTGCAGCGCGAACGGCTTAGTGGAGTCTGAGTCGTTTGCGCAAACGATACGCGGCGATCCGGCCACGACAGCGCCCGGCTGCGTATTTCTGCTCTCGAAACTCTGACTTACCGCGTCATATCCAGATCGTTGTCTGTTTGCTGAACCGGTGCTGCGCCGACAGGTTTTGCCGTCGTGTTCGCGTTGACTGCTTGCGCAGGGCCTGCTGGTAAACCGCGCGCAATCTCAGGAGCGGCAGCCCGCGCGATAGCGGGTGCAACAGCCGACGACGGAGCCACACCTCCTGACAGGAGTTCTTCGAGGTCTTTGACCATCTGTTCCATGTTCGGCAGGCCGCGTCCCAGGCATTGCACGAGTAGACGCGACGGATAGTTCTGCAGCGATGCGGCACGACCTACCGACCGTAGTCGCGCTGCACTTTCGAGCGCCGGACCGAGGTAGGTGCCCTTGAATCCCGCCTTCATGCCTTCGACCGCATCGATGATCGCCTGCTGCGAACGGGCAACGCCGATCAGAATCTCGGCGAGTTGCTGCGTCGTGATACTCATGAGAAGGTCTCCCTTTGCAGTTAAGTATCCGTCATGCAGCTAACAGCGCGAGCCATTGCTCGGACCAGTATTGCATCGGATCACGCTTGAAGCCGCTCTTGGCGAACTGGTGCCAGCGTCCGGTCACAAAGCTCATGATGATGTTGGCGCGCGCCGACGGGTCTGTCATCGCCGGCAACTCGTTCTGGCTCGCCGCAAAGCGCAGCGCCTGCTTGAACGTCGCTTCAACACGGTCGTGCAACTGGTTGATGCGCTGCTGCAGGCGCGCATTCTCATGTACCAGCGCGTCCCCGATCAGCACGCGCGTCATGCCGCGGTTTTTCTGCGCGAAGCTTAGCAGCATGGCAGTAATCGCCTCGAGCTGTTTGATGCCGCTTTTTTCTTCGCTGGTGAGTTTATTGATGAGACCGAACAGTGTTTCCTCGATGAATTCGATCAAACCTTCGAACATCTGCGCTTTGCTTGCAAAATGCCGATACAGCGCGGCTTCCGACACATCCAGCTTGGCCGCGAGAGCAGCCGTGGTGATTTTTTCCGACGCCGGCGCTTCCAGCATCTGCGCGAGCGTCTGCAATATTTGCAACTTTCGGTCGACCCGTTTGGCCATGCAGCTCCCCCCTGTCTCTTTTAATTTAGCTGCCACGCGAGGCGTGGCAGCTGCAACAGATTTTTGACGCTGAAGTCGACGTACGCGGGCACACGCATGGCACGTGCAACCCACACGGTCGACATGCCGAGTTTTTTAGCGGTTTTAAGATTGGCGAGCGTATCCTCGACCATGATGCAGGCGTCGGCGCGCACGCGATGCCTGCGAAAAAGTTTGAGAAACCCGTAGCTGTCCGGTTTCGGTCGGTAGCCGGTGCGCTCGATGCAGAATACGTCGTCGAACAAATCCGCAATGCCGAGCGCATCAATGACCGCGCTCGCGTAATGCACGGGTGCATTCGAGAATACTATTTTGCGGCCCGGCAGGCGCCTCAAGGTCAGTCGGAGTCCGGGCTCGCGCAAAACGATTTTCTCGAGCGTCGGAAAATCATGCGTCGCCTGCAGGAAATGGCGCGGATCTGTCGCATGATTACGCATGAGTCCGATCAGCGTAGCGCCATAGCGCTGCCAATAGTGCCGCCGTAGCATCGCCTGCTCCTGCTTCGTCCAGCCCCAGGTGCGTCTGCAGATACGCGTTCATTGCCGTATTGATGCTGGGAAAGATATGCGGCGTCGCGTTGTGCAGCGTATTGTCCAGATCGAATACCCATACCCGGTTGAATTTCATGCCTGCGTCGGATCGGCGAGCGGCTCAACGCCGCTTGATCAATGTGCCCACCCCTTCGCTCGTGAGGATCTCCAGCAGCACCGCATGCTCGACGCGCCCGTCGATGATGTGGCATGAGTTAACGCCGTTTTTTACCGCTTCAAGCGCGGAGCCGATCTTCGGCAGCATGCCGCCCGAAATCGTGCCGTCGGCAAACAACTCATCGATGCGTTTCGCGGTCAGGCCGGTAAGCAGGTTGCCGCTCTTATCGAGCACGCCCGGGATGTTGGTCAGCACAACGAGCTTTTCCGCCTTCAGAATTTCAGCGAGCTTGCCTGCCACGAGATCGGCGTTGATGTTGTATGACTCGCCGTCCTTGCCCACTCCCACCGGCGCGATCACCGGAATGAAGTTTTGTGACGCCAGCAGGCGGACAATTTCCGGGTCGATCGACTCGACTTCGCCGACCTGGCCGATGTCGATGAGCTCATGCGGGTTTTCAGCGCCGCGCATCATCATCTTGCGGGCACGGATCAATGGGCCGTCGGTACCCGACAGGCCGACTGCGCGGCCGCCGTGCTGATTGATAAGATTCACGATATCAGTGTTGACCTGGCCGCCCAGCACCATCTCGACGACATCCATCGTTTCCGCGTCCGTCACGCGCATGCCCTGCACAAACTCACCCTTCTTGCCGACTTTTCTGAGCTGATCGTCGATCTGCGGGCCGCCGCCATGGACAATCACGGGATTGATACCTATGAGCCTCAGCAGCACGACGTCGCTGGCAAAACTATGCTTGAGTTTTTCTTCCGTCATCGCGTTGCCGCCGTACTTGATGACGATCGTCTTGCCATGAAAGCGCTGAATATATGGGAGCGCTTCAGCCAGTATTTTTGCTTTGAGCTCGGCTGTCGTACCGGTCAGTGCCATGCGCGATGAGAAGGAAAGTAAACGCTGACTATTCTACACGCGCGGACAACAAAAAAGGCGACGGCCCCGAGGCCCATCGCCTTAATTACGTCTAGCCGAAGATTACTGAATCGTAATGCGCTTCGCCGCGACAGGTGCTTTCTTGCTCAGCTTCAGCTCGAGAATGCCGTCAGCGTATTTCGCTTCCGTCGCTTGCTCGTCGATTTCCTGATCGAGCGTAAAGGCACGGTACACCTTGCCGTAATACCTCTCGGCCCGCAGGACTTTTTCGCCGTCCTTTGCTTGTCTCTCGTTTTTGATTTCGGCGCTGATTTCAACTTCATTGCCGTCGACTGCAACGTTGATGTCTTCCTTGTTGACGCCCGGGATCTCCGCGCGCACAACATAACCATTATCATTTTCGGTCACGTCGACCCGCAGCGGCGCCGCTGCTACGTTTTGATCATAGCTCGCTGGACCCACCAGGAAGCCCCGGATGAGGTCATCGAACGCGCGATCAAACGTATTGAAACGTACAATGTTTGCCATTTGTTTCTCCTGTCATTAAATGCAATGGGCGCTAGGCCCTTGCATGCTATGTGGGTATTCGGATCGGAATTTCAAGACGTCTTTTCCACGGCTGCCCTGCTTGTCGAGGACGCGCAAACGCCGTAAATTGCGCCAACGCCTGAAAAATCAAGACTGCCCCTGAGATGTCCGGCGACGATACTTTCGAGCAGCACCGCAGTTATCTATTGCGTTACGCCGTGCTGCAGCTCGGCGACCACGACCAGGCGGAAGACGCGGTACAGGAAACGCTGCTTGCGGCTTATGCCGGCCGAGAGAAGTTTGCCCGAACATCCTCGGTGAAGACGTGGCTCACAGGGATCCTCAAGCACAAGATCATCGACGTCATACGCCGCAAATCGCGCGAGCAGACACTCAGCGCCGATGATGACGACGTCGAATCGGGAGTGGTCGATGCAATGTTCAAAGCCGATGGCCACTGGCAGCACATGCCAGCCAATTGGGGTGACCCCGCGCAAGCGCTGGAAAGCCGCAACTTCTGGCAGATCTTCGAACTTTGCTCAAAACTCATGCCCGAGCGCACCGCCCGCGTGTTCATGCTGCGCGAGGTCATGGAGCTCACGACGGAGGAGATTTGTCAGGAACTCGCTATCACGCCGACAAACCTCTGGGTGATGCTGCATCGCGCACGGCTGAGTCTGCGTGAATGTCTGGAGATCAAGTGGTTTGGCGGCACAAAAACGTGAACCACATCTCGCCACCGACATGGGCCTTTTGTACGCGTGTCCGGCCAATCCGAATATTTCTTGATTGTGTATGCTGTCCTGCCGTGAAGTAACCGAACTATTGTCTCAAGCGCAGGAGCGCCCGCTCGGTTTCTTTGAACACGCCGGGGTTCGTCTGCACTTGCTGATATGCCGCGGATGCACAAATTTCCGCCGGCAGCTCGACTTCATTCGCATGGCGATACGTCGCAGACGCGATGACGGAGATGCCACTTGAGATTGACTGCCGTTAGCTCTTTCCTCCAGCGGACGGCGGTGTGCTGCGCACGTCGACGCTAACCGGCAATGTTGACTTCGTGCCTTTCGAGTCCTGGACAGTGAGCGTTATCTGCAGTCGATCCCCCACCCGCAACGGGTGTTTGATGTCGACCAGCATCAAATGATAACCGCCGGGCCCCAGTTTGACGGTCTGATGCGCCGGTAGATCAAGCCGCGCAACGGGCCGCATTTTCATTACGCCGCCATCCATGCTCATGTTGTGCAATTCCGCTTTGTCAGCGGCGGAGGTGTCCGCGGCGATGAGCGTTGCCGGAACGTTCGCGGTGATGTCGAAATAGGCTGCGGCTACGCTCTGACCGGGTACTGTGGGCCGCGACCATGCGTTGGCGACTGTGGCGACGTCGGCTGCATGCGCAAACGAGACGGTAGAGCATAGCAGCGCTGCGGCCGAGACGGATCTGCGTAACGAGTACATGCGGCATCTCTGGTAAGTGCATGCATTGTTTCAAGCCCACGCCGGTAACGCAACTATGCTTTGTTATAATGGGAATTTCCGCGCGCGATGCGAAGTCTTCTTTTTCTGTTGTCACTCGGCCTCGGCGCTGGTTTAGCTGACTCAGCCGTCGCACAATCGAACGCATCGATTCCGCCGGCCCCCGCCATCGCAGCCCGCTCATTCCTGCTCATCGACTACTACAGTCAGCAGTCACTGGCCGGTAAATCTCCCGACGAGCGCATCGAGCCCGCCTCGCTCACGAAGCTGATGACGGCTTATTTGACATTCGCTGCCTTGAAACAGAAACGGATCGAACTGACGCAGCCAGTGCCGGTTTCACCGCAAGCGGCGAAGGCCGAAGGCTCCCGCATGTTCATCGAGCCGCGCAAGCCGGTTACCGTCGAAGAATTGATGCGCGGCATGATCGTACAATCCGGCAATGACGCCTGCGTTGCGCTGGCCGAATTGATTGCCGGCAGCGAAGAAGCGTTTGCTCATATGATGAACCAGCAGGCGCAACGGCTTGGCATGAAATCGACGAACTTCATGAACTCGACCGGGATGCCCAATCCGCAGCACTATTCGACGGCGCATGATCTTGCGCTGCTGGCGGTCGCGATCATCCACGACTACCCCGAGTATCACCCTTTGTATTCAATGAAAGAATATCGATACAACAACATTACGCAGGCCAACCGCAATCGGCTGCTGTGGTCTGACCCGACAGTCGATGGCATGAAAACCGGCTATACGGAAAACGCAGGCTATTGTCTCATTGCATCTGCGAAGCGGGCGGAACGCAGATTGGTGTCGGTAGTGCTCGGCACGCCTTCCGAATCGGCGCGCGCAGCGGAAAGCCAGAAGCTGCTCAACTATGGCTTTCAATTCTATGATAGCGTCAAACTGTATCAAAAGAACCAGCCGGTCGCTAATCTGCAGATCTGGAAGGGCAGCAGCAATACCGTGAACGCGGGATTTCTTGACGACCTCTATGTGAGCGTTCCTAAAGGTCAAGCGGACAAGGTAAAGGCCAGTCTCGCCAGCCAGCAACCGCTGCTGGCGCCGGTGAGTGCAGGGCAGAAAATCGGTGTCATGAAATTGACCATAGACGGCAAACCGTACAGCGAGATACCGGTCGTGGCCCTCGAAAACGTTGCGCCCGCTGGCATGTTCGGCAGCGGTTGGGATTCATTCAGACTCTTGTTCAAGTGAGGTGACCGTGGCTAGCGAAATCGTATATCTCAATGGCGACTTCATGCCGCTTGGCGAAGCACGCGTTCCCGTGCTCGATCGCGGTTTCATCTTCGGTGATGGCGTCTACGAAGTGGTGCCTGTGTATTCGAGAAATCCGTTTCGACTGAGCGAGCACCTGCGGCGATTGCAGCATAGTCTTGATGGGATCCGTCTTGTCAATCCGATGACTGATGCGGAGTGGACACGGCTCACGCACGAAATTATTGCGCGCAATGCAGGCGACGATCAGTCTATTTACTATCAGGTTACGCGCGGCGCCGCCAAGCGCGCGCATGAATTTCCAGCCAATGTTAAACCCACCGTATTCATGATGAGCAATCCGCTCGTCACGCCGGCGCGCGAACAGGTCGACAAAGGTGTCGCTTGCATCACGGCGACCGATTTTCGCTGGCTCAAGTGCGATCTCAAATCAGTATCGCTGCTCGGCAATTGCCTCTTGAAGCAGATGGCTGTAGACGCCGGCGCCGCCGAAGTCGTTATGTTCCGCGATGGCTATTTGACTGAAGCGTCCGCCAGCAATGTATTCATCGTGCGCGGCGGCGTGCTCATCGCGCCGCCAAAAAATCATCTCATCCTGCCGGGCATCACTTACGATGTGGTGATCGAAATTGCCACTGCGAACAAGATTCCACTTGAGCTGCGCGAAGTGACAGAGCAAGAAGTCAAAGCCGCTGACGAGCTGTGGATTACCTCGTCCACGAAGGAAGTGCTTGCTGTAACGACGCTCGACGGCAAAGCGGTCGGCAGCGGCAAGCCCGGCGCGGTTTTTCGCACCATGCACTCGCTCTACCAGGACTATAAGCAGACGGTGATGCGCCGCGCCGCATAACTCTCTGCATCTGCCCTATGTCAGGCCGGGAAAACGCATCGCTCATCGAATACCCGTGCGAGTTTCCACTCAAGATCATGGGACATACGCGCGCCGGTTTTGCGCAGGCCGTGCTCGAAATCGTGCAGCGCCACGCACCGGACTTCGATGGCGCTTCTATGGGCATGAAAGCGAGCAAGCACGGCAAGTATCTGAGTGTTACCTGCACCATCAACGCTACTTCGCGCGCGCAGCTCGACGCGCTGTATCGCGAGTTGTGCGATCACCCGATGGTGGTGATGGTTCTGTGATCTCACAGCCAGTCGATATGTCCAGCGAACAATGAACAATGTCGTGCAAGACCGGACTTCCATCGACCGCGGCGCATGCGACGCCTGCGCAGTTCGGCGCCGGCAATGAGATTCGTATTCGCATGCTCGGACTCGTCGATTACGCGACGGCGCTGTCGCTCGATGCAGGAATTTACCTTGCAGCGCTCGCAAGCCACATGCGATGAACTGTGGCTCTTGCAGCACCCTGCCGTATATACACTTGGCATTGCGGCGCGGCCGCAACACTTGCCACGGCTCGACAATGGCATTGCGGTCATCAAGAGTGACAGAGGGGGACAAATCACTTATCACGGGCCGGGGCAGGCGGTGGTCTATCTTATGCTCGACCTCCAGCGACGCGGCACGAGCGTGAGGCCGCTGGTCAGACTACATGGAGCAGGCGGTGACGGACCTCCTCGCAACGTACGGCGTTGCTGCGCACAGCATGGCCGATGCACCGGGAGTCTACGTCGGACAGGCGAAAGTTGCCGCATTGGGACTGCGTATCCGGCGCGGCTGCTGCTACCATGGTGTTGCGCTCAATGTCGACATGGATTTGACTCCATTCGGCGCTATCGATCCATGCGGCTATGCCGGCTTGCAAGTGACGCAAACGCGTGATCTCGGCATTGACGCGTCCGCAGACATGCTCGGCAACAAGTTGGTGCAGCATTTGCGCGAACGGCTGCAAAGGCAATGAGTTTCTCGTGACTGATACCATCGACAGACAGAAGGGCGCCGCCAAGACAGCTCGCGCCTTCGGCAGATCGCCGATAAAAATTATTCCAGCCGAGCGCCTGAAAAAGCCCGACTGGATACGGGTACGCATCGGCAACACGCAACGCTTCCAGGACATCAAAAACATCCTGCGCGAACACGACCTGCATACCGTTTGCGAAGAGGCGTCGTGTCCGAATATCGGAGAGTGCTTCAGCAAAGGCACGGCAACGTTCATGATACTGGGTGACTTGTGCACCCGGCGCTGCCCGTTCTGCGACGTCGCACATGGCCGCCCGCAGCCGCCGGACCCGAACGAGCCGGCCAATCTTGCGCATACTATTGCCGCGTTAAAACTGCGTTATGTCGTTATAACGAGCGTCGACCGCGATGATCTGCGTGACGGCGGGTCTCAGCATTTTGCGCAATGCATCCGTGCCGTGCGCAGCGCGTCGCCGGCTACGCGTATCGAAGTGCTCGTGCCGGATTTTCGCGGACGTCTGGACGTTGCGCTAGACATTCTCGAGCGCGAACCGCCGGACGTCATGAATCACAATCTCGAAACGGTGCCGCGGTTGTACAAACAGGCACGACCCGGCGCCGATTACGCGAATTCGCTAAGGCTGCTCGAGCAGTTCAACCGGCGGCTGCCGCACGTGCCCACAAAGTCGGGGCTTATGCTCGGCTTAGGCGAGACCGACGAAGAAATTCTGCAGGTCATGCGGGATCTGCGCACGCACAACGTGAGCATGCTGACCCTCGGTCAATATCTTCAGCCGAGCGCACACCACTTGCCGGTCCTGCGCTATGTCGATCCTGACGGATTCAAAATGTTCGAGCGTGAGGCGGGCAGCATGGGATTTGCTCACGCGGCGTGCGGTCCGATGGTGCGCTCGAGCTACCATGCAGACCAGCAGGCGCATAACGCAGGCGTCGCCTGACGATCGCGCCAAGCGGCGCACATTAAAGGCAGCAAGAGAATACAGTCCTGGCGCTGTCGCCAGTGCGACGCACTTAATGCGCCTTGTCCCAGTTTGCGCCCACGCCCACGTCGACCGCCAGCGGCACGGCTAGCTTCGCTACGCCACCCATGAGCTGTGGCAATTCTTCTTTTACATGCTCCAGCTCGCTGTCGGGCACTTCGAGCACGAGTTCGTCGTGTACCTGCATGATGAGCTTCGCAGCCAGTTTTTCGCTCGTAATCCAGTTCTGCACGGCCACCATCGCGAGTTTGATGAGATCTGCCGCCGTGCCCTGCATTGGCGCATTGATCGCGGCGCGCTCAGCGCCTTGCCGCCGCGCGCCGTTGCCGCCGCGGATCTCCGGCAGCCACAAGCGGCGGCCGAAGATCGTCTCGACGTAACCTTGCTCACGCGCTTTTTCGCGCGTCGAACGCATGTATTCTGCGACGCCCGGATAGCGCGTGAAGTAGCGATCCATGTATTGCTGGGCAGCCGCCCGCTCGATGCCGAGCTGCGACGCGAGACCGAACGCGGACATTCCGTAGATGAGTCCGAAGTTGATGACTTTAGCGTAGCGCCGCTGTTCCGCGTCCACTGCCGCGCGTTCGAGCGCAAATACCTCGGCCGCCGTGGCGCGATGAATATCCTCTCCCGCCGCAAACGCGCTCAGCAATCCCGCGTCCTGTGAGATGTGCGCCATGATCCGCAGCTCCACTTGCGAATAATCAGCCGACACGATATGGCTTCCCGGCGGTGCGATAAAAGCTTCGCGGATGCGTCGTCCTTCCGCCGTGCGCACAGGTATGTTCTGCAGATTCGGATCGTTGCTCGCGAGGCGGCCGGTCACCGCGACCGCCTGGCCGTATGTCGTATGCACGCGGCCAGTGCGCGCGTTCACCATGCGCGGGAGCTTGTCGGTATACGTCGACTTGAGCTTAGTGATGCCGCGGTACTCGAGGATCTGCTTGGGCAGCGGATAATCGAGCGCCAGCTGCTGCAGGACGTCTTCATCCGTGGACGGCGTGCCGCTCGGCGTCTTCTTGATGACCGGCAGCTTCTGCTTATCGAAGAGAATTTCCTGGATTTGCTTCGGCGAGTTCAAATTGAACGGCTGCCCGGCCATCTGGTGCGCGAGTGTTTCGAGCTCCATCATCTTGAGCCCGAGTTCCTGGCTTTGCTTATCGAGCATGACGCTATCGAGCAGCACGCCGTTGCGTTCCATCGCCTGCAACACCGGCATCACGGGCATTTCGATGTGCGAATACACACGCGTCAATTTCGGGTCGCGCTCGATCTGCGGATAGAGTGCCGCATGCAATTGCAGCGTGACATCGGCGTCTTCGGCTGCATACAGCGTGGCGCGCTCAATTTCGACCTGATCGAAACAGATCTGGCCGGCGCCCTTGCCGCACACCTCATTGAACGTGAGGGTCTTGATGCCGAGATGACGTTCGGCAAGATTGTCCATGTCATGCGGCTTGTGGCTCTCAATCACATATGACTCGAGAAGCGTGTCGTGCGCAGCGCCGCGCATGCGTACGCCGTGGTTTTCGAGCGCATGAAGATCGAACTTGAGGTTGTGGCCTACTTTGACGGCCGCTTCGTTCTCGAACCATGGTTTCAGGCGCGTCAGCACTACGGTGCGTTCGAGCTGCAACGGCGCACCTGCATAGGTATGCGCCAGAGGAATATAGGCTGCACGATCGGGCGCGACAGAAAGAGCGAGGCCCACGATGTCCGCCGTCAACGGATCAAGGCTCGTCGTCACTGTCGCAACTGAAACAAGCGGCGCAGCGTTGATGACTGAAAGCCAGGCTTCAAGCTGGCCGTCGGTCAGAATCGTTTCGTAATCCCGCGGCGTCTGCGGTCGCACCGGCACCCGCTCGGGCGCTGTCGATGCATCTGCGCTCCCGGACGAAGCGCCGCCTCTGTCGATGATGGATCCATGCCTCAGCTCATCGAGCTCGCGCCGCCAGGTCTTGAATTCAAAACGTTCGAAGAGTTCGGCCAGCTTGTCGAGATCGTGTTTTTCGTGCGCGAGCTCCTCGGGCGTCACCTGGAGCGGCACGTCGCACTTGATCGTCAGGAGTTCCCGTGCCTTCGGCAGCCAGTCGACCACCTTACGCAAATTGTCGCCGATGACGCCGGTTACCTGATGCGCATTTGCGATAACGTTGTCGAGTGTCTGATGCTGCGTCACCCACTTCGCCGCCGTCTTCGGTCCGACTTTCTCGACGCCGGGCACATTGTCGATCGCATCACCGACCAGCGTCAGATAGTCGACGAACCGCTCCGGCCGCACGCCGAATTTTTTTTCGACCGCGGCTTCGTCAAGCGTCTCGTTGGACATCGTATTAACGAGCGTGACCTGCGGCGTAACGAGCTGCGCCATGTCCTTGTCGCCGGTCGAGATGATGGTTCGGATCCCGCGCTTCTGCGCCTCCGCGGCCAGCGTGCCGATCACATCATCGGCTTCGACGCCCTCGACCAAGATCAGCGGCCATCCCATCGCGCGAATCGCTGCGTGCAGCGGCTCGATCTGCTGCGACAATTCGTCCGGCATTGCAGTGCGGGTCGCTTTGTATTCAGGATATACGTCTTCACGAAACGTCTTGCCCTTAGCGTCGAAAACCACGGCGCTATAATCGGCATGGACGTCTTTGTGCAGCCGCCGCAGCATATTCAGCACACCATAGATGGCGCCAGTCGGCTCGCCCGCGCGAGTACGCAAATCAGGCATTGCATGAAACGCGCGATACAGGTACGACGACCCGTCTACCAGCAGCAACGTCTTTGTCATCAATTTCTAATCGAGGGTATTGGCCAACGAGGAGTGCAACATGAACCATCCCGGCAAAATCCCGCCACGCGTCACCTCTCAGCCCGGGTGGTCCGCGCGGGAATCATGGCGCATGTTTGCCATTATGTCAGAATTCGTCGAGGCGACCGAGCGCCTTGGCAACGTTCAGCCGGCTGTCAGCATGTTCGGCAGCGCGCGTATCGCCGTCGATCATCCATACTTTCAACTCGCTGAACAAATTGCGCGTCGCTTATCCGACGCCGGCTTCAGTGTGATGTCGGGCGGCGGTCCGGGCATGATGGAAGCGTTCAACAAAGGCGCTTACCTGGGCAAGTCACCTGCGATCGGTCTCAACATCGAACTGACCCGCGAACAATTCCCTAACACGTATCAGGACATCAGTCTTTCGTTCCGTCATTTTTTTGCCCGCAAAGTGACGTTTGTGCGATTCGCGACCGCGTATGTCGTGCTGCCGGGCGGTTTCGGCACACTCGACGAACTCTCTGAAGCACTCACGCTCGTTCAAACGCGCAAGCTGCGCCATATGCCGATCATCCTTGTGCATACGCCGTTCTGGCGTGGCCTGGTCGACTGGTTCCGCGACCGGCTGGTTGCGGAAAAGATGATTGCGCCGGAAGACATGGATCTTGTGCAATTGCTTGACGACCCGCAGGAGGTCGTCGACGCTATCTTCGATTATTACGAGAAACGCGGCTTCGCTTCTGCCGACGAAGATCACGAATCGTTCCTCACGTTGTAGGAGCGCAGGCAGATAGCACATCTAAAACGAACACGCGCCCCCTGAACTTGTCGTACGTCAGGTGATCCCGCTTGATAATTGAAGTCGAAAACCCGATACAATAATGACATCGGTCAAAGGCCCTCCAGAGGGCCAATAACGCGGGAGAATCATGCGTAAACGAATGGGAATGTTGCTGCTGTGTGCTGTGTTGCCTGCATTCGCGGCAGACCGGCCGGGCAATCTACAGCCGGTGCCGGACCCGCCGCCGCCGCCCGCCGGCTTCGAACTCGACCCGGCGCTGGAGCCGCAGGTCACTATTCTTAAACGCGGCACCGACACGGTCGAGGAATATCGCATCGCCGGCAAGCTGTACATGATCAAGGTGACGCCATCAACCGGCGTACCTTATTACCTGATCGACGAGAGGGGCGATGGCAAGATGTCCCGCCAGGACAGTTTCGACTTTGGCCCGCGTCCGCCGATGTGGGTAATACACTCCTGGTGAGGATCGCGCGCGCGGTGAGCAGTAAACGGTAGGCACGGGAAACGATAAAGTCCTGCACTTTACCGTTCCCCTATTTCTCTTCATTGCTTACCGCTTCATTCCATGTCCGTATTCACCACCGTTACGCCTGACGAGCTGTCGGCGTGGCTATTGCGTTATTCGATTGGATCTCTATTGCACCTCGAAGGCATTGCCGCCGGCATCGAGAACACAAATTATTTTGTGACCACGACGCAGGGTCGCTATGTCCTTACGCTGTTTGAGAAGATCAAAGCGCATGAACTGCCGTTCTATCTGAACCTTATGGCTCACCTCGCCGATCGCGGCATTCCCTGTCCGCGGCCGATTGCCAGTTCAAGCAACGAGTACCTCGGTCACCTCAATGAAAAGCCGGCAGCCCTTGTAACCTGCATCAAAGGCGCCGATGTCAAGACCGCTGGCGCGCGCGAGTGTTCAGTCGTCGGCAAATTACTCGGCGACTTGCATCTCGCCGGTCAGAGCTATGCGCCGATGATGCCGAATCCGCGCGGACCTCAATGGTGGCATGCGGCCGCCAGACAAGTAGCGCCGTTTCTCGACGCGTGCGCGACTTCGCTGCTTCAGGCTGAGTTGCGGTTCCAGTCCAGCTGTCGCCACGCCGAGCTGCCACGCGGCGTCATACACGCCGACCTGTTTCGCGACAATGTGCTGTGGGACGGCGCGCGCATAGGCGGCGTCATCGATTTTTATTTTGCGTGCACCGATGTGTTGCTTTACGACGTGGCGATCACCGTAAACGACTGGTGCCTGAGCGAAGGTCCGGCGCTCGACTACGCGCGCGTGCAAGCACTCGTCGATGCGTACGGCCGGGTCCGTCCGTTTTCCACCGAAGAACGAAAGGCGTGGCCCGCCATGCTGCGCGCCGCCGCTCTGAGATTCTGGTTATCGCGACTCTACGACCTGCATCTGCCGCGTCCCGGCAAGCTTGTGCATGCAAAAGATCCCCTGCCCTTCCAGCGCTTACTGGCGTATCACGTCAGCCGCTCGGATGACGCCCAGGCGCTCCTGGTGCATTGATGAACATACGCACCGTCAACGCATCGCGCGGCTGGTATTGGCTGGTTTCGGGCATGATGATCTTCCGGAAAAGTCCGGGGCACTGGCTGCTGATGATGGCCGTGCTCTACATAGCAAGCCGCCTTGTCGTCGCGCTTCCGTTCGTGGGCTTGATAGCGGTGCTGGTCGCGCCGAATATTCTTGCCGGTCTCACGCATGGTGCGCATGCGCTTGCGAGCGGCAAGCCGCTTAGATTCGGTTACCTCGCCAGTGGATTCCTCAAAAACCCGGGCCCGCTTGTGACGGTCGGCGGCGTTTCATTAATCGGTCACCTGATTATGTTGATGGTGATTGCGGCGATGGCCGGCACGGCGATGTCAGGCATCGCGACCACTATGTCTTCGGGGGCTGTGACGCCAGACACGGTCACTGCCATGCGTGCGGCAGCGCCACGTTTGTTAATGAGCGTCATTTTCGGATTGATCGTGTCGCTGCCGATAATACTTGCCGTATGGTTTGCACCATTGCTTGTGTTCTTTGACAACATGCGACCGGTCGCGGCGATGCTCTTGAGTCTGCGCGCGTGCATCAAAAACGTGCTGGCGATGCTCGTCTATGGACTGGCCGTGCTGCTACCGCTCATGGTGATGATGCAGCTTGCGACAGCGCTCACGCGTCAGCCGGAAATCGGTATCTGGCTGCTTGCGCCGATACTTGTGTCGTCACTCTTCGTCAGCTACCAGGATCTGTTCGCGCCAGACGCGACGGCGCTGAGCGCCGCTACCCAGTCTCCGCTCAAGCCGGGACGAGCTTCGCATACTCGAGTGCCAGCCACTTAGTGCCGTTGCGGTTGAAGTTCACCTGCACGCGCGCATCCGCGCCGCGTCCCTCGGCGTTAACGATGACGCCGGTCCCGAACTTCGGATGGGACACGTTCTGACCGATACGCCACGGCGTTGCGGGATCAATGGTGCCTGCTTCACGCACGACAGCCGCCTGCGCATAATCCGACCGGCCGTAAAACGCCCGCTCCTGCCGTGCGGCCGGCGCGTTCGCGAAATGTCCGCTGCGGTTGATGCGTTTCAATAGCGGCTCGGGGATTTCCCGGAAGAAGCTTGAAGCAATGCTGTAGCGCGTCTGCCCATGCAGCATGCGGCTTTGTGCAAACGAGAGGTACAGGCGGCGCCGCGCACGCGTAAGGGCCACGTACATCAAGCGGCGCTCTTCTTCCTTGCCATCCGCTTCGGACAAGCTGTTTTCGTGCGGAAACAGGCCTTCCTCGAGTCCGCTGATGAATACGCTGTGAAACTCCAGCCCTTTCGCCGAGTGCACAGTCATCAGTTGCAGTGCATCGGCACCGGCTTGCGCCTGATTGTCGCCCGCTTCCAGGGCGGCATGCGCGAGAAATCCGGTGAGGCTGGTGTCTTCCTGATCCTCACCCGCGATGAAACCCGCCGCGGCGTTGATAAGCTCATCAAGGTTCTCCAGACGATCGGCGCCTTCCCGTTCGTTCTTGTAATATTCCTTGAGCCCGCTGTGCTCGATTACGTGCTCGATAATCTCGGGCAGAGGCAAGCCTTCGCAAACCGCGCGCATGCCGGCAATGAGGGCGACGAAGGCATCCAGCCCCTTCTTGGGCGCGCCGGCTTCCTCGCGGGTGTTTTTTTCCAGCGCTTTCTGCTTGGCTGCCGTCCACAGACTGATGCCACGCTCGCGCGCCAGATCCTGTAACTGCTCGAGCGTGCGATTGCCAATGCCGCGCGCGGGAAAGTTGATGATGCGCAGTACTGCGCCGTCATCTTCGTCGCTTGCGAGCACACGCAGGTAGGCGAGCGCATGTTTGATTTCCTGACGCTCGAAAAATCGCAAGCCGCCGTATACCCGATAAGCAATGCCGTTATTGAAGAGCGCATGCTCGAGCACACGCGACTGGGCGTTCGAGCGGTATAACAACGCGATGTCGGACAATTGAACGCCTTCGTTGCGCAGCGATTTCACTTCTCCGACCACGAACGAGGCCTCGTCGAGGTCTGTGCCCGCCTCATAAACGCGCAACGGTTCGCCCTTGCCTTCTGCCGTCCATAGATTTTTACCGAGGCGCCGGCGATTATGGCCAATGAGCGCATTCGCGGCGTCGAGAATATGACCATGCGAGCGATAGTTCTGCTCGAGCTTGATTACCCTTTCGATACCGAAATCACGCTGCAGGTCCTGCATGTTCGCCGTCGAGGCGCCGCGGAACGCATAAATCGACTGGTCATCGTCGCCGACTGCAAATATCGCGTTGCGCGAGGCATGCGCACCACCGCCTGGCTGCCCGCCGGCCAGTAAGCGTAGCCATTGATACTGCAAACGATTCGTGTCCTGGAACTCATCGACGAGGATATGGCGAAAGCGCTCGCGGTAGTGATCGCGCAGGATCTCGTTGCGTGAGAGCAGCTCATAGCAGCGCAGCAGGAGCTCCGCAAAATCGACGACGCCCTCGCGCTGACATTGTTCGTCATAGGCCGCATAAAGCTCTTTCATGCGGCGCGTAAATGCGTCGTAGTCCTCGGCGTCGGGAGCGCGCTTTCCTTCCTCTTTGTGGCTATTGATATACCAGCTTACCTGCCGCGGCGGGAATTTCTCCTCGTCCACATTGGCCGCCTTGAGCAGCCGCTTGATGAGGGCAAGCTGGTCCTGGCTGTCGAGTATCTGGAACAGCTGCGGCAGTCCCGCTTCGCGGAAATGCGCGCGCAGCATACGATTGCACAGGCCATGAAACGTGCCCGACCCACATCCCGCGCGTGTTGATCGGCAGCATCGCGCTGATGCGCGTGAGCATTTCCTTCGCGGCCTTGTTGGTGAACGTAACCGCCAGCAGGCCGGACGGACTCACCTGCCCGGTCTGGATCAACCACGCGATGCGCGTGGTCAGCACGCGCGTTTTGCCGCTGCCGGCGCCCGCAAGAATCAGCGCGGATTGCGGCGGCAGCGTGACCGCTTCGAGTTGCGGCTCATTCAGACCGGTGAGGAAGGAAGGCGACGACATTCAGATTTTCAGGTGCGCCCTGTGATTATAAAACAGGGCGTAAGGCATGTGCTGGATGGGCATCCGGCGCACGGAGTATCTGCGTGTGTTGCGCGTATAATTCGCGTTTTCGCTGTGGCGTCACGCCCGCATGCAGAATAAATACAACTCACACGTCGTCGAGCGCGAGGCCCAGGCGTACTGGGACAAGGAACGCGCATTCCGCGCCATCGAGATCGCGGGCAAAGCAAAATACTATTGCCTGTCCATGTTCCCGTACCCCTCGGGCAAGCTGCACATGGGTCACGTTCGGAACTACACGATAGGCGACGCACTGTCGCGCTATCACCGCATGCGCGGGTTCAACGTACTGCAGCCGATGGGATGGGATGCGTTCGGTCTGCCGGCTGAAAACGCGGCAATGGCCAACCATGTACCGCCTGCGCAATGGACCTACGACAACATCGCATACATGAAGAAGCAGCTCCAGTCGCTCGGTTTCGCGATCGACTGGGAGCGCGAACTTGCGACGTGCAGGGCCGACTATTATCGCTGGAACCAATGGCTGTTCCTGCGCCTGCTCGAGAAGGGGTTGGTATATAAAAAGACCGGCACGGTGAACTGGGACCCCGTCGATCAGACTGTGCTTGCCAACGAACAGGTCATCGACGGTCGCGGATGGCGCACCGGCGCGCTAGTCGAGAAGCGCGAGATTCCGATGTATTACATGGCGATCACGAAGTACGCGGACGAGTTGCTTGCTGCATTGGACAAATTGCCCGGCTGGCCCGAGCGCGTGAAGACGATGCAAGCCAACTGGATCGGCAAAAGCACCGGCGTGCGGTTTGCGTTTCCCTACATGCTCGATGGCGCTGAACAAAAGCTCTGGGTGTTTACGACGCGCGCCGACACCATCATGGGCGTGACTTTCTGCGCCGTGGCGGCGGAACACCCGCTGGCATCCTACGCTGCGAAGACCAATCCCAGGCTCGCGGCGTTCGTTGATGAATGTAAACGCGGCAGCGTCATCGAAGCGGACTTCGCAACGATGGAAAAGAAAGGCATGCCGACCGGCGTCTACGTAACGCATCCGCTCACCGGTGAGAAGATCGAGGTCTGGGTCGGCAATTACGTGCTGTGGGGTTATGGCGACGGAGCGGTGATGGGCGTGCCGGGCCATGATGAACGCGATTTCGAGTTTGCCCAAAAATATAACATCGCGATCAAGCAAGTGATCGCCGTTGGAGATCGGCAATACTCACTCGACGCGTGGCAAGCATGGTATGCGGAACACGGCACGTGCATACACTCCGGCAGGTATGACGGCCTCGACTATGCAAGCGCCGTCAATGCAATCGCGGCCGATCTTGAAGCAAAAGGCCTCGGCAAGAATACAGGTGATGTGGCGCTTGCGCGACTGGGGCATTTCGCGTCAGCGCTACTGGGGAACACCGATTCCGATCATTCACTGCGCCAAATGCGGTGATGTTCCCGTCCCTGAAGACCAGTTGCCGGTCGTTCTGCCGGAAGACTGCGTGCCCGATGGCTCGGGCAATCCGCTGAACAAGCGAGACGACTTTGTGAACTGCAAGTGCCCGCAATGCGCGGCGCCTGCGCGGCGCGAAACGGACACGATGGATACGTTCGTCGATTCGTCCTGGTACTACCTGCGCTTTGCCTGTGCGGACCAAAAGGACGCGATGGTCGATGAGCGCGTCGACTATTGGCTGCCGGTCGACCAGTACATCGGCGGCGAAGAGCATGCAATTCTCCACCTGCTCTACTCCCGCTTCTGGACCAAAGTTATGCGTGACCTGGCCCTCCTCAAAATCGATGAGCCATTCGCCAAACTCCTCACGCAGGGCATGGTGCTGAACGAGGTTTTTCTGCGCAAGCCGGAAGGCAGCCGCGTCGTTTACTACAACCCCGCCGAAGTCGAGATCAAACTCGACCCGCACGGCAAGCGCATCGGGGCGACGCTCCGTATCGACGGCCAGCCCGTCGAATCGGGAGGCATCGGCGCCATGTCAAAATCCAAGAACAATGGTGTCGACCCGCAGTCGCTGATCGAGGACTACGGCGCCGATACGGCGCGCCTCTTCACGATGTTCGCGAGCCCGCCCGAGCAGACGCTCGAATGGTCGGATAGCGGTGTGGAAGGCGCGAACCGGTTCCTGCGGCGGTTGTGGGACTACTGCGCGCGCAATGAAGGCTCGATCACATTCCATGAGAGCGTTGCGCGTATCGGGGACTGGACCCGCGAAGACGCGCGGCTGCGCGCGGCACGCACAGAGATACACAAAATCCTGCAGCAGGCGAACTTCGACTACGCGCGAATGCAATTCAACACGGTCGCGTCGGCTGGCATGAAAATGCTGAATGCGCTGGAAAAGCTACCGTCGACCGTCACGCAATTGAGCGGGACTGCAGATACGAAGGCGTTGAACGCCCAATGGCAGTTGATGAATGAAGCCGTCGGCATACTTCTGCGCATTCTGAATCCGATCGTTCCTCATATCACGCATGCGCTGTGGCAGGCGCTTGGCTTCGAGCGCCAGTTCGGAGCCATATTGACCGCCGGCTGGCCGGAAGTCGACGCCGCTGCACTGATACAAGACGAAATCGAATTGGTGCTACAGGTCAACGGCAAGCTGCGCGGCAACATGCGGATTGCGAAAGATGCTGATCGCGGGCAGATCGAGCGGCAGGCGATGGAAAATCCGAATGTGCAGAAGCACGTTAATGGCTTGCCTGTGAAGAAAGTGGTGGTGGTGCCGGGGCGGCTGGTCAATGTGGTCGTCTGAATAACATGAGGGAGCGGATGAAAACGGAACAAGAGCGGCACACGCAGCAACGAACGTCCGGCTTATCCAATGCTTCATGGTTGTTCTGCATAGCGGCCGCGCTGCTGTTGAGCTCGTGCGGTTTTCAGTTGCGTGGACAAGCCGCGTTGCCCTTCGAGACTATCCACATCATCGGCTCTCCATTAGTTGTCGTCCAGTTGACGCGCGCTGTGCGTGCAGGCACCACGACGCAGGTGGTTGCGAATGAGAAGGAAGCCGACGCCACGCTGCAGATCCTGGCGGAAGCGCGAGACCGCGCGATTCTTTCTCTGTCGGCGAGCGGACGGGTGCGCGAATTGCAAATCCGCTACCGTCTTTCATACCGGGTGTATCGACAAGGAAAAGAAAGACCTGATAGCGCCGAGCGATATCCTGCTCAGGCGCGATCTCACGTACAGTGATACGGACGTTCTCGGCAAGGAGCAGGAAGAAGCGCTGCTTTATCGCGATATGCAAAACGACGCCGTGCAGCAACTGGTGCGCCGTCTTGAAGTTGCACCGAAAACCGCGCCTGCGGCGCCTGCCGCGGCCCAGTAGCGTAATGGGAAGTTCGCGGGCTTAATTCGCGTGCGTATTTCGACCGAACAGTTATCACAGCAGCTTACGCGCTCGCTCGCGCCTTTGTACGTAGTGCATGGCAATGAGCCGCTGCTCGCACTCGAGGCAGCGGACCGCATCCGCGCCAAAGCGCGTGCGGACGGTTATAGCGAACGTGAAGTGCTGATCGCGGAACAGCACTTCGACTGGTCTCAGTTACGAATGAGCGGCGCAGGCGCAATCGCTGTTCGCGTCCCGGCGCATCCTGGAATTGCGCATCGCGAATGGCAAGCCGGGCAACGACGGCAGTCAGGCGCTACAAAGTTATTGCGAGCGCTTGCCCGACGCTACGGTTACGCTTATCTCGCTGCCTGAGATGGACTGGCGGGGACAGAAAGCGTCGTGGTTCGGCGCCCTTGACGCCGCCGGCATCCTGGTTGAAGCCAAACAGGTTACAAGAGCAGCGCTGCCCGCTTGGCTCGCCACGCGCCTCAAAGCACAAGAGCAGTCGGCGGACGACCCAACCCTTACGTTCATCGCGGATAAGGTCGAGGGCAATCTGATGGCTGCGTACCAGGAAGTGCAGAAACTCGCGCTCCTGTTTCCTGCCGGGAAACTGTCCTTGGCGCAGGTCAAGGAAGCGGTGCTCGACGTCGCGCGCTTCGATGTCTTCAGCCTTGGAGAGATACTGCTGTCCGGCGACGCCGCACATCTCGTGCGCGTTCTCGAAGGCCTGCAGGGTGAAGGCGCCGCTGCTCCCCTGGTATTGTGGGTGATGACCGAAGAAGTACGGGCGCTCGCGCGCGTGGTTGCTGCGGTTACAGCCGGTCAGCCGGTTCAGCAGGCGCTGCGTGATGCCCGGGTGTGGGGCACACGCCAGACACTGCTACAGCGCAATATCAGCCGGTATGGCCAGGCTCAGATCGAGGCTGCACTGCTGCATGCGGCGCGCATCGACCGCCTCATAAAAGGACTCGCGCCGGGCGACGTATGGGACGAGCTGCTGCAGCTCGGACTGCGCTTCGCGCCCAAGGCTGCGAAAGCCGCCTAGAATCACGGTATCATCTCCGGCGCTTTTAGCAGCCGCTGCAATTTCATCTTCCGCATACGACATGGACATCCAAAGCTACATGACCGGGGTGGGCAGGCACGCGCGGGACGCGGCACGTCTGGTCGCCAAAGCGGACAGCACAGCAAAGAACCAGGCACTGATTCTGATTGCCGAGGCGATAGAGCGCAGCGCGGATGCACTGCTGACGGCGAATGCGCAGGACCTCGCCGCTGCGAATGAGAAGAAGCTCGATCCGCCGCTCATCGATCGACTGACGCTCACTTCAAAAAGCATTGCCTCGATGGCGGACGGACTGCGGCAGATCGCGCTGCTCCCCGATCCGATCGGTGAAATCAGCGACCTCCGGCAGCAACCCTCCGGTATCAGGGTAGGCCACATGCGCGTACCGCTTGGTGTGATCGCGATCATTTACGAGTCGCGCCCGAATGTAACGGCGGATGCCGCCGGACTTTGTCTGAAAGCGGGGAACGCCAGTATCCTGCGCGGCGGCTCGGAAGCGATACACTCGAATCAGGCGATTGCCGCCTGTGTGCATCAAGGTCTTATCCGCGCGGGGCTACCGGAGACGGCGGTGCAAGTGATTGAGACCACGGACCGCGCCGCGGTGGGTGAACTGCTGCGGATGAACGAGTATGTGGACATCGTCGTGCCGCGCGGCGGCAAGGGGCTGATCGAGCGCGTCATGCAGGAATCGCGCATACCGATGATCAAGCACCTCGATGGGGTGTGTCACGTCTATATCGACGACAAGGCGGACATTGATAAAGCCGTTCGCATCGCCGACAACGCGAAAACGCAGCGTCTCGGCACCTGCAATACGATGGAAACTTTACTGATTGCTCGCGGCATTGCCGACCGCGTACTTCCGCCGCTTGCAAAGATCTACGCGCAGAAAGGCATTGAATTGCGCGGCGATGAAGCGGCGCGCCGCATCGTTCCCGATATGGTGCTTGCGACCGAGGAAGACTGGTATACGGAATATCTCGCGGCGATTCTCTCCGTGCGCGTGGTAGACGGACTCGACGCGGCGATCGACCACATCGGGCGTTATGGTTCGCAGCACACCGATGCGATCATTACCGAAGATAAACAGCGCGCACAGCGTTTTTTGCGCGAAGTCGATTCAAGTTCTGTCCTCGTGAACGCATCAACGCGCTTTGCCGATGGCTATCGAGTACGGCCTCGGTGCGGAGATCGGCATCTCTACCGACAAGCTGCATGCGCGCGGTCCGGTCGGACTCGAAGGACTTACGTCGCTCAAGTGGGTGGTGTACGGCGACGGGCAAATTCGCAGTTGATATAGTTCGTCGTGCCACCGCGGAACACAACGCAGAGACAGCAGTCCTTCCGGCGCTTGCTGCGCGTCAAGCTACCTTTCAGGTTTAAAAGGTTTCGGTAATGACCAATCCAGTCGAAGTGAAAGTACCTGATATCGGCGACTTCAAAAATGTCCCGGTCGTCGAAGTATTAGTGAAGCCCGGCGATACGGTGCAGCCGGAAGATCCGCTCGTCACCCTGGAATCGGATAAAGCGACGCTCGAAGTACCGTCGCCTGCGGCTGGTGTCGTGAAAGAGCTCAAGCTAAAAATCGGCGACAAGGTCTCACAAGGCTCGCTGATTCTTACACTGGATGCAGCCGATGCAGCGCCAGCGTCCGCGAAACCAACCGCCTCGTCTGCGCAGCCCGCGGTAACTGACACCGCGCCACAACCGCCGATGCCTGCCGCGAAGTCATCCACCTCATTCACCGGATCGGTCGACGTAGAGTGCGACATGCTTGTACTCGGTGCCGGGCCGGGGGGCTATTCAGCGGCGTTTCGCGCTGCCGATCTCGGCATGAAGACGGTGCTTGTCGAACGTTATGCCTCGCTTGGCGGCGTCTGTCTCAATGTGGGATGCATTCCGTCCAAGGCGCTGCTGCATGTCGCGGCAGTCATGGACGAGGCCGCGCATTTCGCGGATTTGGGCGTGAGCTTCGGCAAGCCGAACGTCGATATCGCAAAACTCCGCGCGCACAAAAACAAAGTCGTAGGCAAGCTTACGGGCGGTCTCGCCGCAATGGCAAAGGGACGCCAGGTCACCGTCGTGCGCGGGTATGGCCGGTTTGTCGATGCGCACCATCTGGAAGTCGAGGTGACCAGCGGCGACGGACAGGACAAAAGCGGCGTCACAAAAGTCGTTGGCTTCAAGCAAGCGATCATCGCAGCAGGCTCGATGCCCGTCCGGCTCCCGTTCGCGCCTGAAGACCCACGCATCGTCGATTCGACCGGCGCATTGGAAATGCCCGGCGTCCCAAAACGCATGCTGGTCATCGGCGGCGGCATCATCGGACTCGAAATGGCGACGGTGTACTCGGCGCTAGGGAGCCGCATTGAAGTCGTTGAAATGCTCGATGGATTGATGACGGGCGCCGACCGCGATCTAGTGAATGTATGGCGCAAGTTCAACACCGCACGCTTCGACAAAGTCATGCTCAAAACGAAGACGGTAGGGATTGAGGCAAGCCCTCAAGGTATTCGCGTCAAGTTCGAGGGTGAGCAGGCGCCTGCCGAACCGCAGACCTACGATTTGGTGCTGGTCGGCGTCGGGCGCAGCCCCAATGGCAACAAAATCGGCGCCGACAAGGCAGGAGTCAGCGTCGATCAGCGCGGCTACATTACCGTCGACAAGCAGATGCGCACCAACATATCGAATATCTTCGCCATCGGCGATATCGTCGGCCAACCGATGCTCGCACACAAGGCCGTGCATGAAGGCCACGTCGCGGCCGAAGCCGCCGCAGGTCAGAAATCATTCTTCGATGCTCGCGTGATTCCATCGGTCGCCTATACGGACCCCGAAGTCGCGTGGGTCGGGATCACGGAGGACGACGCCAAAAAACAGGGCATCAAGATCGGCGTCGGCAAATTCCCGTGGGCAGCAAGCGGCCGCGCGATCGCGAATGGACGCGACGAAGGTTTCACGAAACTGATCTTCGATCACGAGACGCATCGCATTATTGGCGGCGGTATAGTCGGCACGCATGCCGGAGACTTGATCAGCGAGCTTGCGCTCGCGATCGAAATGGGCGCGGATGCAGTTGATATCGGCAAGACGATACATCCGCATCCGACTCTCGGCGAATCGGTGGGTATGGCGGCTGAGCTCTATGAAGGCGTGTGTACGGACGTGATGCCGCCAAAGAAAACAACTCAATCCCGGAGTTCGTCATGAGGATCGGAAAACTGTTGCCAGTGCTGAAAAGGGGTTTACTTGCGGGCGCGTGTGCAGCGATTGCGCTGGCCGCGCATGCAGATCCAATTCCCGCCGGATGGGCTGCGGAGAACATGGAAGTGGTTGGCTACACAATCATGAATGGCCATCCGGCCTTCAAAATCACGATGACGAAAGCGGGCGATCGCTCTTACTTTGTCGTCGGGCATTACAACATTCCGGGCTGGTCGGTGGTCGATGTCACTAATCCGGCCGACCCCAAGGTCGCGAAGTTCATACCGGGGCCTGCGAATACCAGCACCAATCAGGTCGATCTGGCGGACAACATTCTCGTGGCCGCGCTCGGACGGCCGACTGAGCGACTCGACGTCGGGATGGACCCGGCGCGTCCTTATGAGGCCGGAGTCGTGCTGATCGACATGAAGGACCCGCTTAATCCCAAAGAGCTCGGACGGTGGCATACCGACAAACCGGAAGGGCGCGGCACGCATCGCAATGCTTACCAAGGTGGACGTTATGTCCATCTGGCCGCTGACATGAAAGGCTACGTCGGCGATATTTATGTGATTCTCGATATCAGCAATCCGGCCAAGCCCGTCGAAGCCGGCCGCTGGTGGGTGCCGGGACAGCACGAGGCCGGCGGCGAGAAGCCGCAGCGCAATCCCATCGTCAATCTGCACAATCCGAATTTCGTCGATGGCAATCTCGTTTATCTCTCGTATGGCGACGCCGGCATGGTTGTGCTCGACATCAGCGACGTTGCGCATCCAAAGCTGGTCTCGCAGTTGCGGTTCCAGCCGCCGCACATGTTCGGTGTGCACACGGTGTCGCCGGATTTCAAGCGCAAGCTGGTTTACGTCAACTCTGAAGCGGTCGTCGCGGACTGCAAGGGACCGCTCGATCACGCAACTGTCGTCGATGTATCAGATCCGGCCAAGCCGTTTCCAGTGTCGCGGTTTCCGGTACCTGTTCCCGCGGCGGGTTTGCCGTACGCCAATTTCTGCGACAAAGGCGGACGCTTCGGGCCGCACAACATGAATCAACTGCAGTACAACCCGAATATCCAGAAACAGGGCAACCTTGCCTATCTCACCTGGTTCAATGGCGGACTTCGCGTCTACGACGTATCGGACAAACGGCTGCCCAGAGAAGTCGCATCGTTCCTGCCGCCGCTGCCTGAAAAAATCTACAACAAGCCGTATGGCAACTTCGTTCGGGTCGAAGACGTATTCGTCGATAACCGCGGGTATATCTTCATGACCGGCGGTGCCCAGCAAGGCGTCTGGATACTGAAATACACCGGTCCGGTGAAGAACTGAATCGTTAAGCTCCGCATAAAAGCCCGCGTGTGAGCGGGCTTTTTTTATGCCCGTTACAACCGGCAACAACAGTTACCGGCGCGACACAGCTTTCGCGCACCTGCTGCGTTATTGTTAGTGCGTCACATCACCCTTGCACACTAAAGGAGACATCATGAAACGTATCGTAGGAATCGCCGCAATGATGAGCATGCTGGCCGCCGCTCCGGCCGCGTTCGCCGGCGTCAACGTGTTCCTCGACTTCGGGCAACGCGCACCGGTTTATGTCGCTCCAGTGCCCGTCTACGCGGTCCCCTCACGCTCGGCGGTATGGTATGCGCCGCGTGAACCGCGCTGGGTCGAACGCCGTGAATTCATTAGAAGGCACGAGCTCCGCGAGTATCAGCGGACCCATAACGACCGCTACTGGCGCTGATTGCTCTTGCGGGACCGAAGATGGCGGCCCGCCGGGCACATCGCCGCCCGTGACGGCCGGCGCTGAAATCGGCGTTGCAAGGTCGACTGGTCGATCCAGCGACCTTGGCGCTTGCTTCATGCCAGGGTCGTCTATCGCACACCGCCTTGAGGCGCGAATTACTCCCCAAGGACGGTCCCCTGGCGCATAATTAGGCACCACCCTAAAAGGATAAGCCCTTGGCCAAACCGAATTATCAGTTTGAAAAGCGCCAGAAAGAACTCGCAAAAAAGAAAAAGAAAGAGGAAAAACGCCTGCGCAAGCAAGGCGATAACGCGCCTGCCGCCGAGGATCCCGCACAAGCGACGCCTGCGCAATCGAATCCGGAAAGCGAAGCGCCGTAACGACGAGCAGGTTGCGGTTCGCGCCATGGCAGTCAGCAAAACCAAGCTCGCCAAGTGTATTCATCATCGTGTCAGGCTGCGGCCGCCGGCGCGCCGTTTTCGCGGCGTTACGGAACTGCGGATCATGGACGACGACTGGTTAGTACAGGAGGTGGAAGTCAAAGAGGTGCGCATCCGCAATATTCGCACCGATCATGTCGCGACGCTAAGCTTCGATCAGATCACCGACTACGTTGGCGATCCCAAGCGCGAATTCGATGGCCTGCGGCATGGCTTCCTGGAGTTGCGCGTGCAGTTGTTTTTGCGCGGCCCGGAACTCAGCATCGAGCCGCGGCCTTCTTCCGGCAAGCCCAATTCAACGCGCGGCAAAAAGGCGTTGCCCGCGAGGAGCAAAGTCCTCTCATAGCACCGGAAGATACGCTGCAGTGAACCGCCGCCGCGGCTATGACATGGTTACTTACATGCCTTTAGCGAGAGCGACCACCAGATTGCCTTCGCGACGCTCGACTTCGATTTCATACTGACGCTTCGGGTCCGCGTCTTCAACGCCGCGGTGACCCTGCGTGGTTTGCTCCTTCTTCGGCCACACGAGAAAGCCGCGCACCGGCACTCCGCGTTCGATCGCCTCACTGACGTTGGCGTGATGACGCGCACCGGTCGCACATTCCAGGTCTTTATCTTCGCAAAGCGTATAGCGATAAACACCGCTGCTAACGCGCTTCAATTGATCCGACCACAGGGTCACCCACAATGTGGATCGATCCTCTGTCCACTTCGATGAGTCGTAGCGAGTGCCGCCGACAGCGCCTAATTGTTCCCATGCGACGGTGATTTTCGGTTTCATGCTGTTGCCTTTAGATCGGAGAATCGATCATTTTACCGCTACATTCACGGTAACGGCGGATTAACCGGCCGTTTTCATTTTTGAATTAACAGTTTAGGCGGACTCACGTTATCTTAGATAACGCATCTGCATGAGAATTGCCCGCGCCCATAACTAGATCGTGGTGCTGTGCGATATTACTGCGCACTAGTACTTGAAATTGCAGACCTTTTCACCGTCGAAACATCGGCGTAACATTACGCCAGCAAACGGCGTCTCACTTTATGCAAGCCCATGCGTTTAACACTCTAAGCGCAAAAGGCTAATGCACGCAGGCGTCCCCGAGGAGAAGAATTGAATCCGACCGATATTCGCCAGCCCGACTATTTCCATAAAGTCGTTGATTGCCAGTGGGCGTGTCCTGCCCACACCCCCGTTCCGGAATACATCCGCTTAATCGCCGCCGGCCGCTATAGCGATGCGTACATGGTCAACTGGGAGTCGAACGTATTTCCAGGAATTCTCGGCCGCACGTGCGACCGGCCGTGTGAACCGGCCTGCCGCCGTGGACGCGTCGAAGAAAATAATGGCAATAAGCCGGAGCCGGTCGCCATTTGCCGCCTGAAACGCGTCGCCGCAGACTACAAAGACGACATCACTTCCCGGCTGCCAACGCCGCCCGCGAAAAAGAACGGCAAGCGCATCGCTTTGATCGGTGCCGGACCGGCGTCACTCACGGTCGCGCGTGATCTCGCGCCACTGGGATATGAAATCACCGTGTTCGATGGCGATCCGCGCGCCGGCGGCATGATACGCACGCAGATTCCAAAGTTCCGTCTGCCCGAATCGGTGATCGATGAGGAGGTAAATTACATTCTCAACATCGGTGTGGACTTTCGCGGCGGTCAACGCATCGACAGCCTCAGGGCGATGCTGGGTGAAAAATATAATGCGATTTTTGTCGGGACCGGTGCGCCACGCGGACGTGATCTGGATATTCCGGGCCGCAAAGAAGCGGCTAAGAACATCCATATCGGTATCGACTGGCTGAACAGCGTCTCGTTTGGCCACATCGACAAGATCGGGAAACGCGTCATCGTATTAGGCGGCGGCAATACGGCGATGGATTGCTGCCGGTCGTCCAAGCGTCTCGGCGGCGAGGACGTAAAAGTCATCGTGCGCTCCGGCTTTGAGGAGATGAAGGCGAGTCCGTGGGAAAAAGAAGACGCGCAGCACGAAGGCATTCCGATTCTAAATTTTCTTGTGCCGAAGTCATTCGTCCATGACAACGGCCGGCTGACCGGCATGCTGTTTGAAAAAGTGAAAGCGGAATACGACGCGAAAGGACGGCGGCAACTCGTGCCCACCGGCGAACCGGATCAATTCTTCGAGTGCGACGATGTGCTGGTCGCGGTTGGTCAGGAAAATGCATTTCCGTGGATCGAACGCGACATCGGCCTCGAGTTCGACAAATGGAACATGCCGGTCGTCGACAAAGTGACGATGCAATCATCGATACCGAATGTTTTTTTCGGCGGCGACTCGGCGTTCGGCCCGAAAAACATTATCTGGGCGGTGGCACACGGTCACGAAGCCGCAATCTCCATCGACAAACTCTGTAGTGGCGAGAACGTCAATGATCGTCCGCCGCCGATGGTCAATCTGATGTCGCAGAAGATGGGCATCCATGAGTGGAGCTACGACAACGCGATCTCGAATGATCAGCGCTACAAGGTTCCGCTGAAGGATCAAAAAATTGCGCTGAAAAATATCAAAGTCGAAGTCGAGCTCGGCTTTGACCCCACGCTCGCGTTTGCCGAGGCGGAACGCTGTCTGAACTGCGATGCGCAAACGGTATTCAGTGAAAAACTGTGTATCGAATGCGACGCCTGCGTCGATATCTGTCCGATGGATTGCATCACGTTCACCGAGAATGGCGATGAAAAGGAATTGCGTGCGCGCCTTAACGCGCCGGCGGACAATCTGACGCAGGAAATTTACGTGTCGTCAAAGTTGAAAACCGGCCGCATCATGGCCAAGGACGAGGATGTCTGCCTGCACTGCGGACTCTGCGCCGAACGCTGCCCCACCGGGGCGTGGGACATGCAGAAATTTCTGCTCGAAATGACGCATGCCGGACCGGGCTGCCGCAATAAGCCGCAGCGCAAAGCTGCGTAAAGACCGCACGAATGCGCGAACGCAGGGATGCAATCTAGCTCAAGATCAAGCGACAAGGATGTGCAATGCTTTTAATCGATACACGAGGCGGCCGTGGCTAAACGCGTAGAAGCCGTCAATGATTTCGTAATCAAGTTTGCGAACGTAAACGGTTCAGGGTCCGCATCAGCCAACGAGTTGTTCGCGCGCTCGATTCTGCGCATGGGCGTACCGGTCGCACCGCGCAATATTTTTCCCTCTAACATCCAGGGACTGCCGACATGGTACGAGGTGCGGGTTACTGAAACCGGCTACCAGGGACGGCGCGGCGGTGTTGACCTGATGGTCGCGATGAATCCGCAGACATGGGACGCCGATGTAAAAGAGATCGATGAAGGCGGGTATCTCTTCTACGACAACACCAAGCCGCTGCCGAAATCGAAGTTCCGCCCGGACATCAACGTGATCGGCATGCCGCTCACGGAAATCTGCAACTCCACCTACACCGATCCGCGCCAACGCCAGTTATTCAAGAACATCATTTACGTCGGCGCATTGTCCGCATTGATGGAGATCGACCCGAACGAAATCGAGCGGCTTTTTTCCGAGCAGTACAAAGGCAAGGAAGCGCTGCTGCAATCCAACGTGAAGGCGCTAAGGCTCGGACGCGACTATGCGCAGCAGCACCTCGGCGGTCCGATCGGCCTCAAAGTCAGACGCGCTGACAACGTCGGGCACAAAATATTCATCGATGGCAACAGCGCGGCAGCCTTAGGCGCCCTTTATGGCGGTGCGACCGTTTGTGCCTGGTACCCGATTACGCCGTCGTCGTCGCTTGCCGAGGCTTTCATCAAATACTGTCAGAAGTATCGCGTCGATCCGGCGACCGGCAAGAGCAAGTTTGCGATTGTGCAGGCAGAAGACGAGCTCGCGTCTATCGGTATGGTCATCGGCGCCGGCTGGAATGGTGCACGTGCGTTCACCGCTACGTCAGGGCCCGGCATTTCGCTGATGACCGAATTCATCGGCCTCGCGTATTTCGCGGAGATCCCCGCGGTAATCGTCGATGTGCAGCGCGGCGGCCCCTCAACGGGCATGCCGACCCGTACTCAGCAATCGGACATCACCGCCTGTGCGTACGCATCGCACGGCGATACCAAGCATGTGCTGCTGTTCCCGGAAGATCCAACCGAGTGTTTCGAATTCACCGCCAAAGCGTTCGATCTGGCCGAGCGGCTGCAGACACCGATATTCATGATGACCGATCTGGACATCGGGATGAACACGCGCCTGTGCGCGCCGTTTGAATGGGACGACAAAGCAACTTACGATCGCGGCAAGATCATGACCGCCGAAATGCTCGAAGCCGGTCGCGACTTCGGCCGTTACCTCGATGTCGACGGCGACGGCATTCCGTTTCGCACCTATCCCGGCACGCATCCGGACCGCGGCGGTTACTTCACGCGCGGCACCACGAAGAATCGTTACGCCGGCTACAGCGAGACGGGGCCCGATTACATCGACAACGTGCAGCGATTGCTGCGCAAATTCGAGACCGCCAAGAAACTGGTGCCTGCGCCTTTACTCTACCCGGCGGAACGGCCCGCGCGCTTCGGTGCTATTTTCTTCGGGTCGACGAGTCCCGCGATGCAGGAAGCGCTGCACGTGCTTGCCGATCGCGGAATACACGTGAATGCGCTGCGCGTACGCGCCTTTCCGTTCCAGGACGAGATCAACGATTTCGTCGCATCACATCCGTGGGTCTTCGTGATCGAGCAGAATCGCGACGCGCAACTCAAATCTCTGCTCGTCAACGAAGCGAAGGTGAACCCGTCGCGGCTGCTTTCGGTTTTGCACTACGATGGCACACCGATTACGGCCCGTTTCATTGTTGAGCAGATTTCGCAGCACGCCGCAGCCCGCACCGTTGTGCCATTGAAAAAAGTGGTGTCCTAAGGCGTCAACGCGTACACCCGCTACAGCGCATCAGTCACAAGGCTAATCATGACTTATCTGGCAAAACCGAAACTACATCATCCCGACCTTCCCAAAAATGCCGTCGGCTTCACTCGCCGTGATTACGAGGGCCGCATTTCCACGCTTTGCGCGGGCTGCGGACACGACTCGATCTCCGCCGCGATCATCCAGGCGTGCTGGGAGACGGATATCGAGCCGCATCGCGTGGCAAAACTTTCCGGCATCGGCTGCTCATCGAAGACGCCGGACTATTTCCTCGGCAATTCGCATGGGTTTAACAGCGTGCATGGACGCATGCCGTCCGTAGCGACAGGCGCCAATCTCGCCAACCGTGATCTCCTGTACCTCGGCGTCTCCGGCGATGGCGACTCCGCGTCGATCGGCATAGGTCAATTTGCGCATTGCATGCGCCGCGGCGTCAACATGGTGTATATCGTCGAAAATAACGGCGTTTACGGATTGACTAAGGGTCAATTCTCGGCGACGGCGGATAAGGGTTCCAAATCGAAACGCGGCATCGCTAATAGCGATGAGCCTATTGATATGGTTGGACTGGCGATGCAACTTGGCGCAAGTTTCGTCGCACGCAGTTTTTCGGGCGACAAAAATCAACTCGTGCCGCTGGTTAAGGCCGCGATAGAGCACAGAGGCGCGGCGTTTATCGATGTCGTTTCACCGTGCGTCGCCTTCAACAATCATTCCGGCTCGACCAAGAGCTACGATTATGTGCGGGAGCACAACGCCGCCGTGAACCGCTTGGACTTCATCACCGGCCGCGAAGAGATCACTGCCGACTACGAGCCGGGGACCGTCACCATCGTTACGCAGCATGACGGCTCGAAACTGCGTCTGCGCAAGCTCGCTCACGACTACGACGCGACTGACCGCATCAAGGTCATGAATCTGCTGCAACAGAGCGCCGCGGCGGGCGAGGTTATGACTGGACTGCTGTATGTCGACCCCGAGTCGTCGGATTTACACGAGCACCTGAATACAATCGAGACGCCGTTGAATCGCCTCGGCGAACGCGAACTCTGCCCTGGTTCAGTCGCGCTCGAGAAAATTAACGCTGCGTTGCGCTGAGCGTTAAACGCGCACTAATTGCGTGACGGTCGCATCGCGACCGTTGGGCCACCATGCCGGGCAATGGCTGCACTTCGACGCTGTCATCCGTCTCCAGCGCCTTGACCACGGCTTCGAACGCCGCGACGGTTCCCAGCATATCCGAGCGTGCAATAGGAAACGCCGCCTTGCCTTCGATGGCGTCGGCGAAGACTTCGAGCTCGATACGCAGCGCGTCGACCGGGTCCAACACCAGGCGTTGCGGCCGCACTCCGCTCTTGTGCAGCACCAACTCGTGCTCCTCGAGAGATTCTGCCGAGCCCTTGTCGCCGAAGACATGGACACGCCAGAAGAAAGGCGTCGCGCGCACGGTCGCGATCGTGCCGCTGACGCCATTCGCGAATTGAACGAGGACCGTCGCCACATCACGCGGGACGGGCGGCGGCTTGAGCACAACCAGTTGTCCGCTTACTCGCTGAATGGGACCGATCGTATTGATAAAGGCATCGAGTATGTGCAGCCCTGCTCCGGTCATGCCGCCGCCGGGCGATTCGGCCGGTGAGTCACGCCATGTTCCGGCCGTGTTGTTCGAATGCTCATTGCTGAAGTGCCCTTCAATGTGCAGGATATCGCCGAGCTCGCCTGAGCGCGCGATGCGTTTAAGGGCTTGCATCGATGGCCATAGGCGCCGGTTATGTCCGACGCCGAGGATAACGCCCGCGCGATCGCACGCATCGATCATCGCCGCGGCGTCAACGAGATTGAGCGCGAGCGGTTTCTCGCAGAAGACCTGCTTCCCGGCCCGCGCAGCTGCCTCAACCATCGGACGATGCAAAGAATGCGGCGTCGCGATAACTACCGCCTGAATTTGCGGATCATTTAGAGCTTGCGCAAGTTCGGGACGCACTTCCAGACCGTGCCTGGCTGCGAAGTCGCGCACTTTTTCAGGTGCGGCATCGACGGCGCAAACGAACTGCAGGCGCGAACTCCGGCCCTGAATGGACTCGACAAAATTCCTGCCCCAGCGGCCGAGACCGACGATGGCGGCAGCTATCATTGTTTGCTCATCTGCAAGACGCGTGCGCTTACAGCCGGTACATGCGCTGCGCGTTGTCGTAAAAAACGGCACGGCGTTGCTGCGTGTTGAGGTGCGCCGTGCACTCGCGCATCACATTCATGATCTGACCGTAAGTCGTCCATAGTTTCTCAATCGGATAGTTGCTGCCATACATGCAGCGTTCAGCGTCAAACGTCTCGAGCGTTTCCGTAATCACGGGTTGCCACAATTCGACCGAGCATTGATGCTCGAACGTGCCGAGTCCTGACAATTTCACGCAAACGTTATTGCAGGCCGCGAGCTTTCGCATGCCCGCGCGCCAATGAGCCCAGCCTTCGGAGCTTCGGTCCTCGAGCATGCCGGCATGCAGCAGCACAAACGTCACCTGCGGAAAATCGTTCGCGAGCCTTGCGGCGTCCACCATTTGACTTGCAAACACTTGCAACTCAAACAAGAGTCCGCGCTGCTCGAGCTCACGCAGTCCGCTGCGCCATGCACCATCGTTCATGATATCGGGTCGCGTGGCGAAACGGTACAGCGGTTTTTCGTGCCAATGCAGCTGCTGTCGTATGCCGCGCAAATTCGTGCTCGCTTGCTGCCGATCGAGCGTTGCGGCGACGTCCGCCGCTGCAAGATCCGCGTAGCCGACTATACCCTGCGGAAACCCGTGCCGGTCGGCGACGGATTGCACCCACTCAACTTCGGCCACCTCGTCGCCGGGCGCCACATTGATTTGGATATAAACCGATTTGACGACGCCATGCGGCGCCATTTCGCTGACCAGTTCATCGATCAAATAATCGCGTCGCAACGGCGCATAGTCGCCAAAAATTCGCGGCAACTGCGGCCCGGCGAGCCAGGGGACTTCTTTGACCCGCCAGATATGATGATGCGCGTCGATGACGGGTTCGGCCATGCGGTTGCTATTCGGGCTGGATGCCCGCTTCCTTGATGAGACGCGCCCAGCGCACACCCTCGGACTTTATGAATTCGCCGAATGCCTGAGCCGGCATCGGCGCCGGATCGAGATTGACGCCGGCGAAGCGCGTCTTCACTTCTGCTTTATCGATCGCCTTCAGCGCGGCGTCCTGCAGCTTGATAATGACATCGCGCGGTGTCCCGGCCGGCGCGAGTAATCCATACCAGGTCGACAGATCGAAGCCAGGCAGCGTTTCAGCGATTGACGGCATATCAGGTGCGAGCGCAGAGCGCTCTTTGGATGTGAGTCCGAGACCTTTCAGCTTGCCGGCTTTGATTTGCGTAAACGCAGCCGCGTAGTCGGCGAACACGAATTGCACCTGGCCGCCCATCAAATCGGTTACTGCCTGCGGCAAGCCCTTGTACGGGACGTCGATGATCTTTGAGCCCGCCAGCGATTTGAGCATCGCATTCGATACCTGCGACGCGCTCGAGCCGTAACCGCCGGCGAGCTCGCGCGTTTTTGCGACTGCGATGAATTCTTTAATGTCAGCGGCCGGAAAATCCGGTTTAACGACGAGCATGAGAGCACTCGAGCACAAGCGGGCAATCGGCGCGAAGTCCTTCACCGGATCGTAAGTGAGCGTCTTGAATAGACTGGGATTAGCTGCATGCGTTGTATTCGTTGGAACGAACAAAGTGTATCCGTCTGAAGGCGCCCTCGCCGCCTCGGTTGCACCGATCGATCCCTGCGCGCCTGCCTTGTTGTCTATGATGAAAGTCTGGCGCAAATCGTCCTGCAGTTGCTGACCGACGATGCGTGCGATCAGATCCGGACCGCTGCCGGGTGGAAATGGCACGATAATGCGCACCGTGCGAGCCGGATAGCCCTGTGCCGCCGCACTCGCCGCTGCGGCAAGCAAAACCACAGCCGCTATCATTTTTGTCATGCCGTTCTCCTCCGCAGCGCTTCAATGCAGTGTAGCCAGACCTCGCAGAGGAGGCAAATCCGCGCTGACGCCGCACACCTGGAAACACATAGAATGTGCGCCGGGAGAGATAACGAAAGGTGACTATGGATACGCGAGAGCTTTATGAACGCGGACTGGCGCTGCGTAAATCGCTGTTCGGCAGCGACGCCGTCGACAAACGTATGCAGGAGTTCGGCGACTTCGGCGCGCCGCTGCAGCAGATCATCAACGCGTATATCTACGGCGATGTGTGGAGTCGCACTGCACTCAGCCCGAAACAGCGCAGCCTCGCCATGCTGGGCATAACCGCGGCGAGCAACCATCTGAATGAATTCCGCGTGCACATGCAAGGCGCATTGACGAACGGCTGCTCGCAGGAGGAAATACAAGAAGTGCTGCTGCTGGTCGCGATGTATTGTGGTGTGCCGGGCGCAATCGATGCACATCGCATCGCAGTCGACGTACTCAACAGCAGACCCGCCGCGAAATAGCTCGACGCGGTCAGCGCCTCACACCGGGCGTTTCAATCGCCATTCCCTGCGAGCGCGCCGCAAGATACAACTCGAGATCCAGAAACTCCGGCGCGCCTTGCGGCAGAAGTTCTGCCCGCACGCCCGAAAGACAGCTGCGGAATCGCCGGTGCAATGAGCCCATCGTCTGCCAGTCAAGACGATAGATCGGGTATGCGACGCCATGCCCCTGACTGATCGTCTCAGGACCCAATTTCTTTCCCCAGTTATCCTGGTGGCATTGCGCGCATGACAGATTCGCCTGTCCGAGGCGTTTGAAATATAGGGCACGGCCCGCGTCGAAATTATGCCGGTTCTGCCAGTCGATCGATACATTGAGCGGCATGCCGCGCGACTGATGGGCGACATAGGATGTGAGAGCGAGCAATTCGGGCGACTCATACTTGAGCGGCTCCGCATGCTGGCGCCGCTCGCGGCATTGCTGGATGCGGCCTTCAATGTTCATGAGACGCGCGGTGCCCGGGTCGATCAGCGGATAACGAGTGGCCACACCCTTCATGGTTACCGGCGCGTCACCATGACAACTCGCGCAGGACTTACGTTCTTCGCCCGCCGGCTCCTGCCAGAGTTTTTCCCCGCGCGCTACCCATAACATGCCCGGATTCGCGAAGTCGTCCTGCTGCAGGTCGCGAACTTCGTTACCGCTGAAATCGAGCCCCGATTTCAACGGTTGCGGTTTGATCGGCGCATCGACTGTTGCAGCGATTGACGCAAGCGATACCACCGCCAGCGCAGCGGCACGCGAAACGCAGCAACGCGTTCATCATCACGACACAGTTAACGTGACGCGTTCCGATCCAGTCGTACCTTCATCGTCTATCCAGTCAAATACGAGCTCACCGCTCGCATCGGCAACGGTAAAGAAGTCAAGATACGGATTGGCCGAAACGCCCGAGCCCATTTCTGCTCTGAAAACTTCGGTGCCGTTATAGCGGCACACCAGTTTGTTGACGACGTTCTTGGGAATCGGGCGACCGGCTTCGTCGACTCTGAATCCTGTCTCCATCGTATGCTGGATGGCAATGCGCACTTCGATCACTTCCCCGCGCTTGGCAGTCGAAGGAGCCTGTATGCGCGCGGTCATGTCAGCTTGCGTCCCAGCACGCGGAAACCGTCACTGCGACATCGGCGGTTCCCGACCAGAATGATCCATCCGAAAGTGCCGCAACCGCCATCACGCGTTGCGTTCCGCCGAGTCGAACGCGTGTCGTTACTTGCGCGCGACCAGCCCGCGGCCCGAGATAAAAATTTGCAATGTTAGGCCGGGGATTCTTAGGTCCATACAGATGGATGCTCTTGACATAATCGGCCGGCGTCATCGGACTGTCTACGCTGACTTTCAAGCTCACTGAATTTCCATTGTCCGCGAGTAACGGCAGCTCGAGCTTGACGCGTCCTTCGTTTACGATTTTCCCGCCGGTGAGCTTGACGATCATCGTCTCCGCGGAATCGGACGGCACGTCCGCCGCACGCGCGGCAATCGAAGGCCATGCGCACAAAGCCAGCATGCTCCCGATGAAGGACCGTCGATGCGAATTGTCAGGTGTGTTCATTCAGCGCAATGTAAGCAGATAAGCAATCACATCTTCCACTTGTTGAGCAGTCAGCATCGGTTTGCCCTTAAACGTCGATGCGACCTGATTCAATCCGGTGATTCGATAGTACGGCGGCATCACGGTAGCCCGATTGATGCGCGTCGAATCGACCAGGCGTAATCGCAATTGTGCCGCATTGAGCCTGCTTCCGACACCCGCTAACGGCGGGCCGATGTTGCCGACACGTGTCTCGCCTGGGTCGGGAATTGCGTGACACAAAAAACAATTGCCGGTTTCGCGGCTCAGCACGACTTCGCGTCCCCGCATCGGATCGCCGGGCTCGGCGGTAAGCGGCGTCTTGATCGTGTTGCCGTCGACGCGGAAATCGACCAAAGCCATATCTGCAGCCCAGGCATAGCCGCCCGCGGCGAGAAAGCACAACAAACATCCGAACAGTGCAAACACCACGCGGAATGCGCATATGCGAACGTCCGATGTTCCCATGTCAGTAGGTGCGATTAAGGATTGACGTTGAATCACGCTCCGAGGTTCCCCGCGCTGTTCAGCGAACCAGCTACGTTCGAGTCCAAAAGCAGCCTATTCCGGCCGGTTGGCGCGGTCAAGACGCGCGGCGGACGCAAATTGCCGGCGGTGTTGCCCACCCGCGTGCGGTAACATTTGCGGCCCATCATTGTTTTCGCAGACATCATGAAGATCAGCGATATTCCGTTCGGCACGACCGACTGGTCCAAGATCGACGCGGTCGAACATCCAGGCATCGGCGGTACGGCCTACTGGCGGACGCGCCAGTTCGGCGATGTTCGCGTGCGCATGGTCGAGTATACGGCGGGCTATCTGGCGGACCACTGGTGCAGCAAAGGCCATATTGTGCTGGTCATCGAAGGGGAGTTCGAAAGCGAGCTCGCGGACGGGCGGAAATTTACGCTCACACCGGGCATGAGTTATCAGGTCGCCGACGACCACGAGGCACACCGCTCATATACACCCAAGGGCGTTAAGTTATTTATCGTCGATTGAATGGTTCGGTTATGGCACTGCCGCGGCGCTCATGCGCGATAGGATGATCTCGGTTCTACGCTGCAAATACGCAGTATCGCTGCCGGGCGCATAGCGTCGCGGACTCGGCACCATCGCGGCAAGCTGCGCTGCCTGTCCCGCCGACAAGTTGGCTGACGAAGTGCCGAAGTGATAGCGCGCCGCCGCTTCCGCGCCGAACACGCCGTTGCCCCACTCGATCACATTGAGATAGATCTCAAGAATCCGACGCTTGGTCATGATCGTTTCGATCATGACCGTAATCACTGCCTCCTGCGCCTTGCGCCACCACGTGCGTTCGCCCGACAGAAAGAGATTCTTCGCCAGCTGCTGACTGATCGTGGAACCACCCGATACGATCTTTCCCTTCTTGACGTTTTTTTCGTACGCTTTCTGGATGCCGTCCCAGTCGAAGCCTTCATGATCGAGAAACTTCGCATCCTCGGCGGCGATTACCGCACGCTTCAAACTACTGGCAATCCGTTTGTACGGTACCCACTCGTGCCTTCAGTACCACTCGCGGTTCTTTGTCGCGCAGTCGCTCGAGCCGCGCGTGCATGAACGCAGTCTCGTCCGGGTTGTGATCGTTCCAGTACCAGACATGAACTAAAAACCAGAATTGCACCAGCGCGAGTACGCTTAATGCCAGCAGAAAAGAGACCCACACCGCTCGCCACAATGTTCTCAGCACGCTGCTTGTGACACGCGATGGTGCGATTGCAAGCGCAGCCGCAGCGCTGCCGATTGATAGGCCTCTATACGATCAAGCATGACTGCGCAGCGCCGCAATCACCGGCGCCGTCTGCGGACGCACGGCGCGCCATAGCCAGAATGACTCGGCGGCCTGCTCCACCAACATACCGAGCCCATCGGTCGTGCGTATGCGATGCGCCGCGGAGAAGCGCATGAATGGCGTTTCCTTTCCATAAACCATGTCATACGCAAGCGCATCACGCGCGAATATGTTGTCCGGCAGCGAGGGCATCTGATCGGTCAATCCGGCTGACGTTGCGTTGATGACGAGATCGAATTCAGTCCCGGCGAGTTCTCCGTAGCGTCGGGCGCTGATGCCTTCCCGCGCCAGATCCTTATAGCGTTCGAAATGCCGGACGAGCCCTTGCGCCTTCTCGAACGTGCGGTTCGCTACCACCAGCGTTTGCGGTCGCGCAGTGAGCAGCGGATACATCACGCCATAACTAGCGCCGCCGGCGCCCATGACGAGCACGCGCTTACCGTAAATCGCGAAATCAAGATTTTTCTGAAGGTCAGTGACTAGACCGACGCCGTCAGTGTTGTAACCGGTGCTTTTCCCGTCGTGAAAATGGATGGTATTGACGGCGCTGGCCTCCAGCGCGCCACGCGCATGAGCGTCCACGAATTGCCACGCTTGATATTTGAATGGCAACGTGACGTTGACACCTCTGCCGCCGTCATCGCGAAATTTCAGCAGCGCAGGTTTGAAGGCGTCAAGCGGCGCCAACATCCTCGTGTATTCGATAGCCTGACTTGTCTCAAGCGCGAACGCAGTGTGGATGCGCGGCGATAGACTATGCGCAACCGGATTGCCCACTACCGCGTAGCGGTCGGTCATAGCCGCTATTCTAGTGCCGGGGGCCGGACACGTTTCACTCCGTAGAAAGCTGGTCCGAGCGCGTAAAAGTCCAGGTGCGGGTGATGCTGAGAATGTCGGTGTCTTTGGCGATATCACTCGGGAAGGCCGCATAAGGCGCCGCCAGCTGCACGATGCGTCGTGCCGCCTCGTCGAGAATCTTGTGCCCGGATGAACGGTTGATCTCAATGGTCTCGACACTGCCGTCCGGGTTGATCGACACCGTTAACTGCAGGCTCCCATAAATTTTTTGGTCACGCGCTGCTTCCGGATAATTGAGCGTTCCGACACGCTCAATCTTCTGGCGCCAGTCCTCGATGTAGCGCGCGAAGCGGAATTCCTGTGTGCGCGCTCCCAGAAAACGCCGGCGCGGACGTTTCTGATAAGCGTCCCAGTCCTTGGAAATCTGCGCTTCCAGCCGCGCGATCTCCAGACTCTTGCTCATGATATCGGCGGCATTCGGCCCGACCTTACTCTCGGTCTGCGCCTCGGGCTGCGGCGGCGCCGCTTCTACTTTCGCCTGCGACTGCACTTGAGTGAGGAGATTCCTCGCTTCCTGCTCGAGTTGCTCAACTCGCCGCGATTCCATGGTCAGTTGAGTCGTCTGCTTGTCGTTGCGGGTGACGGGCAGCGGACTCTTAGCGCGGCGATCGAGATCGGTGTTGCCGCCGCCGTCGAGATTGTGCTGAGCGACCGTATCGGCGTGCACCGGCTGCTTACTTGATTTAGCGTTTACGAGTACGACTTCGAGCGCCGGTGAAGAATTTTCCAGCTTCGATAAGGTAAACGGCCGTATGGTGATGCCGAAGAGCACGATGGCGTGCACGACGAGCGAACCCACTATCGCGTATTCAAAACGTGACAAGTCACTCATGCCAGCCGCCTTGCGCTGCGATACAGCTCTTCCATCGAGCGGCAACCGATCCCGTGGAATCGAGCTTCGCCCGAAAGGCAGTAGTCTCAGGGAGCCAATAGCGCTCATAGGCAGTTATGCTACGCGGCACGACGTGTGTCTCGCAAAAATAGCTTGCTTGCCATATATTTGCAATATACAGCTAACGTAGAGTGTAGTGCGCCGCCACGGGCGGCAAAAGGTCAGAATACGCTAACCAGCGATTCGAACTCCGCGTGCAGGCTCAGTTCCCAGAGATCGACCTTCGATATCGCCAAACTCACCTGATCGCCGCTTTTCACGTCGTGTAGTGACGGCACGCGCATCACGATGGGGAGGCGGTTGAAGCGGACGAGGTTGTCGCGCAGCACCGTAGCTGTCTGCACCCAGGCGTTCTCCTGCTCGATCCAGCGCAGGCACCAATAGCGCTCCATATTGCGCTGGAATTCGGCGTATGCGTCATAGGCAACCTCGAAGTCACGCAACGCCGCCAAAAGCGACTCGTCGCTGGGACGATATACGGGCGCCTGCCCGCCGACCAACGCGAGCAATTGACGTTGGTTGATCAGATCGACATAACGCCGCAACGGCGAGCTCGACCATGCGTACTGCGCGACGCCAAGGCCATCATGCCGCGACGGCGCGGTCGTCATGCGTGCGGTTCCATTGCTTTGCGCGCGGTAAATAGCCGGGTATTCCGCTTTTGCCAACTGACCGCCCCATTCGGCGTTCGCATAAATCATCAATTCCGAGACGATCTTATCGACCGGCGACCCGCGCAGTCGCTCGACGATCTCTATGCGCTCATCGGCAACGTAGAAGTTGTATTCCGTGCGCTGATTCTCTGCTTCATCCGCCTTGCCGCGCGCAATCTGCAGGTATTGAGCGAACCGCCATAAGATTTGCAACTCACCGCCCAGCGCGTGAGCGACGTCCCCGCTCTCGAGCGTCCTTTCATTGAATAGCTGCTCCAATTCGCCATGTCGCAAATTCGCTTCAATCAATACACTCTCAGCGACGGTGCGCGTCGCAACGATGCTCATATCCGCGGCGACTTCGACATACAAAGATAACGCCGGACGCTCTTGACCCTCCCCTAAGGTGTATGCCGCTACGACGGCTTCGGGCAGCATCGTGATTTTGCGGCCCGGAAAGTACACGGTGGAAAGGCGTTGGCGTGCGATGGCGTCGAGTGCGGAGCCGGTCGAAACTCCCAGCGCCGGTGCCGCAATATGGATGCCGATCTGCGTGTTGCCGTTGCCGAGCAGCGTCACGGAAAACGCATCGTCGATTTCGGTAGTGGTGGCATCATCGATGCTGAAGGCCTTGACACCCGCGCGCGGCAAGTCCGCAGGCGTCGCAACTGCGGCCGCATACATGTCACGGGTGCCTTGTGGAAAGTACTCGAAGAGAAACCGGTTCAGATGGTAGTCGTGCGCCGACGCCAATGCGCCGCACTGCACGAGCACGCGCGCAGGCGCCATTTTCATCTGCTCGGACGCAGCTTCGAGCGCCTTCCACTCGATCCTGTTCTTGTCGGGCGCATACAACAAGTGGTTGACGAGGGGCGCGAACTCATGCGGCAGCCGGCCCGCGACGAGTTCATCGCGCCACTGCTCTTTCTGCTCGGCCTGCAGACGCTTCTTCTCGACGCTCGCCAACGCGGCTTTTAGTGCGTCGGCCGGTGCTGCTTTGTAACGGCCCTTGCCTTTCTTGTAGAAGTACATGGGCGCGCCGTGCAGCTTATGCAGAAGCGCAGCGCACTCGAGCGGCGTCGGGGGCCGTCCAAAATATTCGCGGGCGAGTGCGTCGAATGAAAATTCATCGGTGCCGCAGCACTCCCACAGAAAATCAACGTCGATTTCCTGCGAGGCATGCTGGGCTTCGGCCGCAAAGGACTGCAGTGCAGGCTCACCGAACCGCAGCAATACGGCCGATGACTTTACTTTGCTGCGTTTGCCGTGCGGCGCCTCGACCTGCAGCGAAGTGTCGTTGTCAGCAAGAATGGCACCGACCTTGAAGGTGCCTTCTTCTTCGTAAAAAACATTCATGAGCAGCGATGCGGCGCCAGCCGCGGGAGGCGTAATGCAACGAGGCGCGGATTATAGCTCACGCCCTCAGCCGGTCGTTACCCCACAGAATTCGAGTGCTCTGCCCATATGCGCGGAGAAGTCGCTAAAGCCGTGGTCGCCACCGTCGATGACCATTTGCTGCGCACCGGAATAGCGTTCGAGCGCCTGGCGATAGTCGAGCACGTCATCTCCGGTTTCGACCATCAAGAGATACCGTTGGGGCGTGATCGCGTCGACTTCGAGTGCGCGCATTTCCTCTATGTGCTGCGCCGTGAAGTTATATTCGTCCCCTGTATGCAGATTTTTTTGCCGTCCGACGTATCCCGAGAGCAGTTCATACGGCCTGACCGCCGGATTCAACAGCACGGCACGCGAGCAGTAGCGTTCAGCCAGCCATGTGGCGTAGTAACCGCCTAGCGAACTGCCGATGAGAGCGGCGTGCGGATGGCGTTTAACGAGGTCCGAAAGCAACTGACTTGCCGCCCGTGGCGAATGCGGTAGTTCCGGCGTCATGAAATCATGCGCTCTGCCAAGCGCTGCCAAGTGTTGCTGCACCAGTCTTGCTTTGAACGATGCCGGTGAACTGTTAAATCCGTGAATATAGACGATCACGTGATACGACGAGCAGCTTCGAGCAGCATGGTATCGCCGCCGCGCGCAGCGACCAGTGAAAGCCCGATCGGGCATCCATCGAGGCTTGTAAACGGCAGATTTATCTGCGGCAAACGCGCAAGACCCGCGATGCATAAGAGGCTCATGGCGCGGCCGCGAAAGTCATCCAGATCAACAGTCGGCGTGTTTTTCAGCGGCGCAATCGCATGTACCGTCGGCAGAACAAGTATCGCATTGTCGCTCAGCATTTCCGCCATACGCCGTGCGATCGCTTCGCGCGTCGCTTTCAAAGGCTCAACGTCAGCCGCAGAAATGCTCGACGCCCATTCGAACCGCTCGCGCACCCCCGGTCCGAACTTCGGCTTGACGCGTCTTATCCACTCCCCATGCTGCGCCCACACCTCCGCGGCTTGTAACACACGAAAGACCTGGAACCATTGGGCGAGGCCCTCGCGGGATACCATGATGTGCCGCGCTTTACCGAGTGCCGCGAAAGTGCGTTCAAGCGCTGGCTTGAAAACCCCTGTGACCCGGTCACCGGCGACTTCAAACGCGTCTTGCGCCAACAACAAGGCGCCCGGTTTTGCAGCGGGCTGTCGTCTTTCAGGAGCACGCGGCCGACACGCCCGAGCGTCGCGGCATCGCGCGCAAACCAGCCGACGGTATCGAAGCTCGGCGCCAGCGGGCACGCAGCGTCAAGAGGGATTCGTCCATGCGTCGGACGCATGCCATAGATGCCACAGAAGCTGGCAGGCGCGCGCACTGAGCCGCCGGTGTCCGAGCCGAGTGCAAAATCGACGAGCCCTGCGGCGACTGCCGCAGCTGAACCGCTCGACGATCCTCCGGGTATGCGACCGGCGGCGTTGACGTTCACCGGCGTGCCGTAATGTGCGTTCTCGCCATTGAGACTGTATGCGAGCTCGTCAGTGTGCGTCTTGCCGACAATATGCGCACCGGCGTCGAGGAGACTCTGCACCGCCGGAGCCGTTACTGCAGCAGCGTCATGCGTCGCAAGCCAATCCGGATTGCCGAAACCGGTCTTGTAGCCGGCGACATCGTAAAGATCCTTGATGCCGCAGCTCAGGCGAGCGAGCGCGCCATCAGCACGCGCCGGAATCTCGACATGCGTGTGACGGCAGAAAGCGCCGATTGTGTCGCGTGCAAATATGTTTTCCAGGATTGCATTGTACTGTGAGCGTGTGACTGACGTTCGTTGCGTCCACGTCGGAGACGCAGCAACCGTCACTTGCGCGTCAACTGGAAGAGGACCGCGCGTCGTGTGCTAACATTTCCTGTTCATCAGTCACGTCAGTCTTATGGAAACTAATACCGACGCCCTGCTTGCCTACATCGAAAGCAATATCGAACGCACCCTCAACGACTGCACGAGCTGCGGTAGATGCTTCGACGTGTGTCCGATGACCAGGTACGCGGATAAGCTTGCCGGCGCACAAGGCAGCGAAGTCGTTGACGGTGTTTTGGATATCCTACGTGGCAAAAGTGCTACGCCGGCAGCAACCGAGTGGACGCGTGTCTGCACCCAGTCCGCGACGTGCATTCCTGCGTGTCCGGAAAATGTGAACCCGATGCTGATGCTGCGGCTGTCGCGCATTACGGCGCTCGGCTCGACCGGAAGACCCGCTGTGTTGCCGGACAACAAGCGCGATCCTAATTTCTTTCGCCGCATTAACGCTTTCGCAGCGTTGCAATTGAGTGAAGCGGAACTCGCGGAGTGGCAGCGATGAGCGAGCGCGTCGGTGTTCTGGTATGGCTGCAATGCGCTGCGTCATGGCGATATCATCCACAGCGCAATCGCACTCTTGCGCGCCGTCGGCATCGAATCGGATCCGGCGGGCGGACCAGCGTACTGTTGCGGCACGATCAAGGATGGCAACTTGCAGGCGGCAGCCGGCATGGCGACGCGCACGGTGGAAAAATTCAACGCGACCGGCCGGGACAAAGTCGTGACCTGGTGTCCGTCGTGTCACCGCCATATGGGTACCTTTATGTCCGGCATCGCGCCGCCGAAATTCGAAGTGGCACATATCACTGAGATGCTGCACGCGCGCCAGGATGCACTGCGACCGCTGTTGAGGCGGCGCATCGACCGCAAAGTGGTCTTGCACACGCACTCCGGGTTTCACGAAGTCGACGCGAATCCGCTTGTTGCGGACCTGTTGCGCCTGATACCCGGACTCGAAGTGGTGGTGACAGACTATGCCGCGCCTGGCCACATGTGTTCAGCGCTTGCACCGGTGCCGGCAGCGCTCAAAGATGTCGTCCGTCACTCAGTCGAGCTGATGAAGCAACATGCGACGGATACTCTGGTCACGGTATTTCACTCCTGCCAGCGTTTGCTCTGCGGGCTTGATACGACCGACGGTATCAAGGTCGTGAACTACGTCAATCTGCTGACAGAATCGATGGGCATCGAGACGCCCGCCGACGATTACGCGCAATGGAAAAACGCCGGCTCGGAGGCCGCGATTATGCAGCGCGTTGATCCGCGGCGCATCGAAAAGATCGGCGCACAATTCTTCGCGTCGCAGATTCTGCCGGAGTTGCGGAAGCTTCCGGAAAAATAATTTCGTCGACCGCTTCGTTACGGCCGATACATTTCCACCGCATGGCGCGCGAACGTCATGCGTCCACGCTTGAACCCATACAGCGGCACAGCAAGCTCGGCTACTGCCTCTTCAGCCGTGCTGCAATCGAGCACGACGAGGTCTGCTGCTTTGCCGGTGGCAATGCCATAGTCGGCGCGTCGCAGCAGTTGCGCGGAGCGCCCGCTGATCATCTCAAAGCATTCACGTATGTCATCGCGCGTGCCTACCTGGCAGATATTGGCATACAGGTTGGCCATGCGAATCAATGAGCAATCGCCGAACGGCGTGAAAGGGTTCAGCACGTTGTTGGTAGAAAGCGAGCAATTGACGCCGAGCTTCAAGAGCTTGTGCGCCGCGACAACCCCACGCAAGACGCTGTGGTCCTGGTGTCTGCCCATCAAGTAGAGATCAGTGGCTGGCAGCACGGTGACCGCCACGCCGGCGTCTGCTAGACGGCGGCCGATTTCGTCCATCCGCTGCGGCGGCAGGGTCGAAAGCTTCGTGACATGGCCTACGGCGACGCGCCCGCCATACTTGTATATCCGCGTCTGCTCGCACACATACTCGATATCGAGATAGTCCGCCGTATTGCCGAAATCGAGATGCATGTCGATGTCCGCGTCGAATTCACGCGCCAGCTCGAACACGCGATCGATCTGCCCGTGCGGATTGCTGTCAGTGTATGGCGCAGCGCCGACCACGGTCGCTCCCCGCTCGAGCGCGGCTACCATGAGTTCGTCGGTGCCCGGGTTATTGAGCAGTCCTTCCTGCGGAAAAACGCAGATCTCAATGTCGATGGCCCACTTATATTCCTCGACGAGGCGCAGCACCCCCTCTATGCCGCGCAGACCCACGGTCGGATCGACTTCCACGTGCGTGCGCATGTGCCCGGTGCCATGTGATATCGACTTCTCGAGCGCGCGTCGTGCGCGCTGGTAGCAATCATCGGCCGTGAACTGCTGCTTGGCGAGCGCCACCTGCTTGATCGCCTCTTCGAGATCGCCCGTGCTCGAGTCGCAGCGATCGAGTATGCATGACTTGTCGAGATGGATATGCGTTTCCACGAAGCTCGGCGCGACCAGTTTGCCGCCGAGATCAAGCTGCTTGCCCGCAGCTCCGAGTTTGGGCCCGATGGCCGCAATGCGACCGTCTTCAATGCCGATGTCCAGTGGCGGCTCGGTGCTCACGCCGCCCAATAGACGCGCGTTACGCAATGTCAGGTCCATGCCCGTCCTTTCACGATTTTCCTAGATAAGCTTGCGTGAGCGCCGGATCATCGCGGATCGCCGCGGCGCTGCCCGCTTGAACGATGCGCCCCGCTGCGAGCACATATCCACGATCCGCAGCGGCGAGCGCAAGCACAGCCATCTGGTCTACGAGGAGCAGCGTAATGCCGGCGTCGCGTAATTCGACGAGCACACTGAAAAGATCCGCAATGAGAGCGGGCGCAAGTCCGAGCGACGGTTCGTCGAGCAGCATCACCTGCGGTTTAGCGAGCAATCCGCGCGCAATCGCGAGCATCTGCTGCTCTCCTCCCGACAGCAAGCCGGCTTTGGTATGCCTGCGCTTCGATAATGAAGCAAAACGCTCGAGCAGCGCAGTGATCTCTGTTTCGTCGAAGTCGCGCCGCGTGTATGCGCCTAGCCGCAAATTATCGAGCACTGACAGCTCCGGGAAAACCTGACGGCCCTCCGGCACGAGCGCGAGCCGCATGCGCGCGAGTTGGTGAGCGGGCAGCGCCGACACCTCAGCTCCCGCGAGCGTGACCTGTCCATCGATCGGCCGCAATAGTCCTGACAGGGAACGCATGAGCGTCGACTTGCCCGCGCCATTTGCACCGAGGACCGCGACAAGCTCGCCTGTGCGAACCTCGATATCAATATCGCTTATCACTTTGGCCGCACCATAGCCTGCGCTCACTGCACGCGTCGCGAGCACGCGCTCGCCGGACGGCTTCCATGCCCCGGCGCGCGGACGCGCAGCGAATGCACCTGTGCCCAGGTACGCGGCAATTACCGCCGGATCGCCCTGCACCTCATCAGGTTTTCCTGCGGAAATTTTCCTGCCGGCATCCACTACGACCACCTGATCCGAGATGCGCATAACGAGCGACATGTCGTGTTCGATCAACACTACTGCAATGCCCGCATCCGCCACCGCGCGGAGCAGCACGCCAAGTTTTTCGGTATCGGACGGCCCGAGACCTGCAGCGGGCTCGTCCAGCATGAGAACCCGCGGGCCCAGCGCGAGCGCACGCGCGATTTCGACCAGACGCTTGTCCACATGCGGCAACTGGGACGCGAGACGATCGACAGATCCGCTGTAGCCTACGAATTGAAGCAATGCGAGCGCACGTTGCGTCGCGGGCTCGTCCTGACGTACTGAGCGCCACGGTGAACCCAGCCGACCGCGCTGATGCGCGATCAGCATGTTCTCCATCACGCTCAGATTGCCGAATAGCAGCGTTGTCTGGAATGTTCGTGCAATGCCGGCGCGGGCGATAGCGTGCACGCTCGACGTCGCGCATTCGCACGCACCGAGCCGGATAGAGCCCGTGTCTGGCGCGTAGAAGCCGCAGACAAGGTTGAGCACCGTCGTCTTGCCGGCGCCATTGGGCCCTATCAGGCTGGTGATCTCGCCGCCGCGTGCTGTGAACCCGAGTTCCGCCACCGCCCGCACGCCGCCGAAGCTGATGCCGAGTGCGCGCACGCTCAGAGCTGACGGCTCGGTGCTGATGGCCGGTGCGATGAGTGACGCCAGTCGGCGCAGTTTGTTTTCGGTGTTTGGTCGCGTCGGCCAACGAACCATACCCGCAATTCCGCCGGGGGCAATCCACAGCACAATCACGAGCAGCACTCCAAACAGCAGGACTCGATATTCGGCGAGCCCCGACAAAAGCTCGGGCAGCGCAATCACGATGACGGCGCCGATGACGGGACCCATCAGGCGCCCGGCGCCACCGATGATTACGACCAGCAGAAAAAGGATCGACTGAAAGAACGAGAAGCTCGACGGACTGACGAAGGTGGTGAGCGGCGCGAATAGCGCACCCGCGACGCCCGCGAGCATGGCGGATATCATGAACGCTAGCGTGCGCACGACCACTGGATTGACGCCGACTGCGGCTGCGGCCGCCTCTGAATCCCGTGCGGCGCGCATGGCAAGTCCCCATGGGCTGGCAGCGAGGCTGCGGTAAAACAGCAGCGCCGCGCCCGTCGAGAGCCACAGCAGTGTAGGCGATGGCGCGATCGCTCAATTCCTCGCCGAAGATGAACGGATGCGGGATATTCATGAGACCGTTCGCGCCGCCGGTCAGCGTCTTCCATTCGATAGCGCCGTACTCGACGATGAAGCCGAATGCAATCGTCACCATGGCGAGGTAAGGGCCCGACGCGCGCAAAGCCGTAATTCCCAGCATGAGGCCCACGGCACCGCAAATGGCTGCCGCGACCGGCAGCGTCAGCCAGAAACTCCAGCCGGCCGCAGTCGTGAGTATCGCTGCGGTGTACGCGCCGAGCGCGTAAAAGCCGACGTGACCGAATGAGACCAGCCCCGACAGCCCGATAAAGCACATTGAGCCCCACCGCGACAATCACGGTCAATGCGCCGGTGGTAAGCAGATACAGGTGGTAATTGTTCGCATCGGCTGTATATACAACCGCTGCGGCAAGGACAACCCACAGCGCCGCGTGCTCGCCCTTCATACTTTTTTTACCGCCGCGTGACCGAACAAGCCGTGCGGCCGCACTGCGAGCGCGACAATAACCAGCGTGAAGGTCACGATGTTCGTGTAGCTCGATCCGGCGAACGAAGTAATCAACGCTTCTGTGAGGCCATAAAGGAAGCCGGCGATGACGACGCCTCGCGCACTGGATATGCCGCCCAGGATCGCAACCGCGAACGCCTTGATCCCAAATAGCGTCCCCATGTCTGCGGATACCGCAAACAGCGGCGCAATCAGGATACCGGCAAGGCCGGCGAACACCGTCGACGCGGCATAGCACAACATGATCGCGTTCGACACGCTGATGCCCATGAGGCTGGCCGCCTCGCTGTTCTGAACGATCGCGAGCAGCGCTTTGCCGGTCTTCGTCCGCGACGAGAACTGGTGCAGCGCGACGGCGACCGTGATGCCGGCAAGCGGTATCAAAACTTGCAGCGGCGAGATAGCCACGCCACCGATCGTGAACGGCTCGACCGCGAAGAGCGGCGGCAGGCTGCGCGGTTCTTTGCCGAATGTAAAGAGCACGACATTCTCCAGCACAATGCCCACTGCGACGGTAGACATGAGCCACGCGTTCGAACGCGCGGTCACGAAGGGACGCACCGCGAAGCGTTCGATGAGCATGCCCCACAGCGCGCAAAGTCCCAGCGCAAGCAAGACCGCCGCCGGCAGCGGCCACCCGAGCTTCACCTTGAAGGCGAAGCAGAGCACGGCGCCCAGCATCATCGACGTGCCCTGCGCGAAATTCACCGTATTCGAAACGGCGTAAGTGATGTAGTAACCGAGCGCGAGCACGCCATATATGCTGCCGAGCCCCAGCCCCGAGATGATCGCGAGCGTGATCAAGCGATCGTCCTCCCCGGTCGCGCGGCCGCCGGTCGTAGCGGCCGCATCGCTGCAATCATTGGTCTCTGATTCGCGCGGTGCTTATTTGACCGGCACGATCTGTTCGCCCTGGTACTTCACCATAATGTAATCGTTCTCGCTAAGCGCATCATGGTTGGCCGGCGTAAATGGCTGCTTATACGTCTTGATGAGACCCTTGTATTCGCCGACCTTGTAGAAGCCTTCGCGAATCTTGTCGCCTTCCGTGCCGCCGCCCGCAGCGATCGCCATCGCCGTCAGCTGCATGGCGTCGTGCGCATTCGCATAGCCGACTGGCGGCGTGATATCGGCAACGGACTTTATGTCGGGATACTTTTTCATGAGCGCGGCCACTTTCTGCTTGCCGACGTCGTTCTGCTGGCCAAAGAAACTGTAGGTCTGGATGAACACCACTTTCTGCGACCAGGCGCCCGCCAGCTCGGGAAAACGGCCCCCGGAAATGCCCCAGTGCGAGATGACAGGCACATTCCAGTTCATCCGTTCCATCGACTTGATGACTTGCGCCCCGGGGCCGGCGTTCGATACGAGGAATATTGCGTCCGCGCCATTTGCTTTCAGGCGCGCCAGCTGCGGCGTCATGTCGATGTCCTTCTCTTCGAATTTCTCAACACCGGCGCTCGCGATGTTGGTATCGCCGAGGGCGGCGGTCAGGCCCTTCTCATTCGATTCACCCCATGGATTGTTGATCAGCATCATGCCGGGCTTTTTTGCGCTATACGCCTTCGATGCATAATTGACGAGCGCCTTGTCGACGAGCACGTCGACCGCCGACACGCGGAATACATAGTTGGGTGCTGCGCCGTTGCGCGTAATGAGAGTGCCCGCTGCCCATGTCCCGACGTAAGGCGTCTTTTCCTTATTGGCGATCGGTACGATTGCCATCGCCACCGGTGTATCGATGCCGCCGAAGATCGCAGCCACTTTTTCATTCTGTATGAGCTCACGCGCGGCAATCTGGCCCTTGGCAGGATTCGATTCGTCGTCACGCTTGACCAGCACGAGCTTGCGTCCGCCGAGCAGGCCGCCCTTCGCATTGATCTCATCGATCGCGACTTCCATGCCGCGGGTAATCGCTTCACCCGACTTCGCCGAAAGTCCGGACAGCGCACCGACAAACCCGATCTTGATGTCCTGGGCGTCAGCGCCCGCCATAGACGACAGAATGATTGCGAGTGCGATGAGTGAACGCATGAGAATCCTCCGAGTTGTGCGGAACAGGGCAGACGTAGCATACGCCGTGCCGGACTGCTGCGCCGCATGCGGCCCGTTGTTTCGGTGGCGGTTTCATCAGACGCATGCTCGCGCACTCGGGTGCGAACCAGCGAGAAGCGCGGACGCGCTCCAAGATAGTGCGCCATGCACTTTCTTCGCGCATGCTTCGCAACGGCCGGCTCGCGTCATCAGGTAATCTTCTACTTCGGGTTATAGCGGATTAAAGAGCGACTGCATGGCAATCAGGTCGACGTGGGCACCTCAAGGCATGGTCGTAGCGCCACATGCCCTCGCAGCACAATCGGGCCTTGCTGTTCTCAGGGAGGGCGGCAACGCGCTTGAAGCAATGATTGCAGCAGCCGCGACGGTTTCCGTCGTCTATCCGCATATGAACTGGTATCGGCGGCGACAGCTTCTGGCTGATACACGAGCCGGGCGCGGACGTCGTGACGATCGATGCTTGCGGGCGCGCGGCAGCGCGCGCCAGCGCCGACTTTTACCGTGAGCACGAGGCGTCCTCGATTCCCGGTCGCGGACCGCTCGCGGCAAATACCGTCGCGGGGACTATCTCCGGCTGGTCGATCGCTCACGACTATAGCCGGACTCGATGGCGCGGGCGCTTGCCGATCGCGCGTCTGCTGGAAGACGCCGTGCATTACGCTGAACACGGCATCGTCGTGACGCAAAGTCAGTCGTGTGTCACGCGTGCGAAGCTGAGCGAGCTTATGGACGTGCCTGGTTTCGCGCAGCGCTTCCTGGTCGACGGCGCTGTGCCGAACACCGGCTCACTGATGAAACAGCGAACGCTGGCGCAGACACTGCGGCAGTTGTCCGGGAAGGGACTCGCCGATTTTTATACCGGTGAGCTCGCGCATTCGATTGCGGCCGATCTGGCCGCGCTCGGCAGCCCGCTCGCGTTTGCCGACTTCGAAAGCCATCGTGCCGAGCTTCGACCGCCCGTATCAATACAGCACAGCACTGGCGTGCTCTACAACATAGCGCCGCCGACACAAGGTACGGTGTCGCTGATGATTCTCGGTATCCTTGATCGGCTCGGTATCTCGAATGTCGAGCCCGAAAGTGCCGACTATGTGCATTTGTGCGTCGAAGCGATCAAGCAGGCGTTTCTCGTCCGCGATCGATACATAACGGACCCGGCGCATATGACTGTCGATCCACAGCAATTGCTTACCACTGATGCATTGGCCAGGCACGCAGCAGCGATCGATGTCAAACACGCGATGCCGTGGGGCGCACAATCTCAGCACGGCGATACCGTTTGGATGGGCGCCATCGATGCGCATGGCCGCGCCGTCAGCTTCATCCAAAGCATCTACTACGAGTTCGGTAGCGGCATCGTGCTTCGCCAGAGCGGCATCAACTGGCAGAACCGCGGCTGCAGCTTTTCCCTCGACCCGAAGGCGCTCAATAGTCTGCGTCCGCGTCGCAAGCCGTTTCATACGCTCAACCCGTCGCTTGCCCGACTCAACGACGGCCGTACACTCGTCTATGGCACCATGGGTGGCGACGGTCAGCCGCAGACGCAATCAGCGGTATTCACCCGCTACGTTCAATTCAGGCAGGGATTACAGCAGGCGATTGCCGCCCCACGCTGGCTGCTCGGACGCACCTGGGGCCAGACCAGCGATACGTTGAAACTTGAATCGCGCTTCAATGGCCACGTCATCGATTTATTGAAACAGCGCGGCCACGAGATTGAGATCTTGCAACCGTACGATGAATTGATGGGCCACGCAGGCGGCATTGCCCGCCAAGCGAACGGCGCACTCGAAGCGGGATTCGATCCTCGCAGCGATGGCGGCGCGGCCGGTCATTAACCGCTAGCTCGACATTCGGTAAGGAGCGATCATGCGAACGCTTGCGAACGTCCTGTACCTCGTGCTCGCAATGACGTCGCCTATGACCAGCGCGCAGGAGTATCCGCAGCGGCCGGTGCGCACTATCGTTGCCTATCCGCCCGGCGGCTCAACAGACATCATCGCACGCATCATCGGACAGAAGCTCACCGATCGACTCGGACAGACATTCATTGTGGATAATCGCGCCGGCGCCGCCGGCATGATCGGCGCGGAGCTCGTGGCACGCGCAACACCCGACGGACATACGCTGATGGTTGCCGACTCGCCCTTCGTCGTGAATCCGAGCGTATTCTCGAAAGTGCCTTACGATCCGATTCGCGATTTCACACCGATCGTGCTGGTCGGCTCCTCGCCACTGATCCTCGTCGTTCCCGCTGCGTCTCCATCGCAAAATCTCGCCGACTTCATAAGGCTTGCTAAAGCGCAGCCCGGAAAAATTACGATTGCATCGGCCGGCACCGGTGCGTCTTCTCACGTTGTGGCTGAATTATTCAAGATGCGCGCCGGCGTGAATCTCACGCATGTGCCGTACAAAGGTCTGGGTCCGGCGCTGGCGGAAGTGACGGGCGGTCAGGTGGATTCTCTGTTCAGCAGCATTCCGGCGGCGCTGCAGCTTGTGCGCACAGGCAAATTGCGTGCGCTCGGCATCTGCACCAGGAATCGCATGGCGGCTGTATCGAAGATTCCGACGATCGAGGAAGGCGGTGTGGCGGATTTCGATGCGTTCATCTGGTACGGCTATCAGGGACCCGCCGGTCTGCCAAAGTCTGTCGTCGACAAGTTGAGCAGAGAAATCGCACGTGCTGCGGAACTGCCAGACGTCAAAGAGCGTTTTGGGGGCATGGGTCTCGAGACGATGATACTCATGCCGGATGCCTTCCGGCCTTTCATCGCGAAAGAGCTCAAGAAGTGGGGCGATGTCGTGAAGGCAGCCAACATTAAAGCGGATTGAACAGGCGACCCAACGGTGCCCCGCTCGAACAGCTTACTGCAACAACAGCGTTGCGACGAACGGAAAACTGCGCGTGCGTTTGCACGGGCAGCGCTACTTGAGCGCGAGCTCGACGCGCGTGGGCTTGCCTTTGTCCTTGATGCCGTCAGCGGAAAGTTTCGGCGACACGAGGAAGATACGATCGGCCGGAATCTTGCCGGTTTCGAGCAGGTAGTCCTTCACCTTTTGCGCGCGGTGATCGGCCAGCGCGCGCAAGTCTGCGTCGCTGACTTGCATGTTGGCGAGCATCAACTGTTCCATTTCCGGTACCGGCAGTTCCTTCGCTAAGCCGATCATGTTGCGCGGTTTGTCGAATTTTTCCTCAGCATAAGCTTTGGACAGGTATTTCGGATACTCCGAGGGTTCGACGGTTATTTGTTCGAGCGAACCGGCCGCCCCGCCGTCCTTGACCGTATCCTTCAGTTTTTGTGTTTTCACCTTGCGGTCGAGGGCGGCTCTTTTCAGCCCCTCATTGTCGCTTGCGCCATCCACACGACCCCCGATATCGAGCTTGATGGCGGGCCTGTCGTTAAGCGCTTTGCCGAGTTGGTCGAGCTTGCTATGAGCGGCCGGCGTGAGCGCTACTGAACCAGGCTCAAACTCGATATACGACAGCTCTTCGCCGCCGCTGCCGCCAAACAGCGAGCCAATAAGCGCAAATGGCGAGGTGATGACCTTCACGATCAAATCGGCGATAAGGCGTCCGATGATGGCGCCCATGCTGAACTGCGGATCATCGATCGAGCCGCTGACGGGCAGGTCTACATCGATGACGCCGTTGCGGTCTTTGAGCAACGATACCGCAAATAGTACCGGCAGCTTAGTGGCGGTGGGGCTGTCCACCTTGTTGCCGAACGTAAGCTGGTTCAGGATGATCTTGTTTTGGGCGGCGAGCTTGCGATTTTCCAACTGGTACGCGACTTTCATCGACAGCTTGCCTCGCTCGATGCCGTAGCCCACGTACTTTTCGGAATACGTCGTCAAGGACGGCAGCTCGATATCGGTCGCCTCCGCTTTGACATCGAGGTACAGATTCTCGGCGAGCGCATTGATCTTGCCGGCGATCACCACGGGTGCGGTGCCATCAATGTGGCCCTGCAGGGCGACATCGCCCGCGACCTCGCGGCTCATCGCCGAAACGCTGCCGGTGAGTCCGGTCAGGTTGGCCGAATAATTTGGCTTGACGAAGTAATCGCTGAAATTGACGTTGCCATTGGCGAGCGTGACTTTGCCGATCTGTAGGTTGAGCGGAGGTTTGCTTGAAGTTTCGGTGACGCGGCGCGGCCAGTCCGGGGTCCGTGGCCGCCGGAGGTGGGGTAACGGACGCAACCCGTGCAGGAAGCGAACCGGCAGTTCGCGGCAACGCTTCAGTGGAAACCAGCAGGCGCTGCAGATTGAGCCGGCCTTCGGGCGTGACCACCAGACGCGTGAAAAAATCGGACAGTGCGATTTCGGCGATCGCGACCTTAAGGGGCTGCGAGTTCAAGTCGACCCCGCCAAAGCGAAATGATTTCCAGCGCAACAGGTCCTCATTCCCGCCCTTGGTCACCGACGCAAAGTTTGCAATCGTTATGTCGCCCTTGTAGGTTGCACGCGGAGTGCCGTGTTCAGGCACGTCGACCGCAGCCTCGCCCGCGGTAGTGATGTCGCCGCTCGACACGATGGCGTTAATGTAGCCGGCAAAGTAGGGCTGAACCGGCACTATGCCAAGATTGCGTGCATCAATCTTCAAGCGCGCGGAGACCGGGTTAAAAGAAACCGGGCCGCTTGCCGCGAGCGAGCCCGTCTTGTTGAGCTTGAGCTTGAGCGCAATGTTACTGCGCTGGCCTTTTGCAGTGGAAACATCGCTTGCTGTGAGGCTCAAGTCTTCAATACGTGCGCTGGCGGCGGCCGGACCCGCATTTTCATCATCGAAGGTGCCTACATAGCCGTCCACGTTGACCTTCTGCACAGCCACGCTCCACGATTTCGCGGTAGCGGCAGCATCGGCTGTGGATGGCGCCAGCCCCGCTGTACCTATCTTCTCTTCCGCATTTGCCACGGTTAGTTTCCGCAGGTTCAGCTTGCCATGCTTGTCGCGCCGCAGCGCGACGAAACCGCCGTTCGAGGTGACTTCTACGACATTGATGGTCCGGCCGACCAGATCAAAGCTGCCGCCATGCAATGCCAGCGACGGAATGATCAATAGGTCCTGCTTGTCCCAGCGCTGGCGCAACTTAAGCGAACGCACTGCAATCTCGACGTTCTTCATCACCACGTTGGGTATTTCGTTAACAGCGCTATAGGTAAACGCGCTCGTGATGTCGGTTTCACCGTCAAGCGCATCAATGGCGACGAAGGGCTCGACAAGCGGCCACAGCGTGGACACGTGCACCTTCTCCAGTTTGATCGTTCCGTCGGCACTCAATGGCCTGATTGCGAGGGTGCCAGCCAGCGTCACTGCAGCATCGGAAGTTGAATGCAGATATGCGTCGACTCGCGCACGCGCAGCGGCGGCGCTCGATATGTCGTGCATGGCAAATTTGAACTGGTCGAATTGCAGGCGTACCGGACGCGCGCCGCGCTCATCGAGCACATCGACCTTGCCATCGTTGATCAAGACTTGATCGATCTTATAGGCTACCGCCGGCCTCGAAGATGATGTGGTTTCGGAACCCGACTTGGGTCTGAACAAACGCAGCAGATAAAACTCGCCATCTGCACGGTGGTGCACGCGTATCTGAGGGGATTCAATGGTGATCTTTGCAATGTCTACTCTCGGCAGCAACGGCTCGATTGAGCGTAATTCCACGTCCACCCTGGGAGACTTGACTAGCGGCGCACCGCCGGGCTCCTGGAGATCGACGTCGCGCAAGGCGACGCTGCCGGACAACACGAGGGTCGGGGCACTATCTTTCGCTTTAGCGAAAGTCAGCTTGAGGGCGGTCTCAAGCCGTGCCGCGCGCACGTCCACGGCCGGCAGCCCGGGGATATAGTTGAGATATTTGGTGAGGTCGAGTCCGTGCAGATCGAAGCTGACGATTGCGTCGCGCGGGTCCTTGAACGGCTTGGCCTCGGCATTCAATTGGAGCGGGGCGCCGTCAACCTGAGCGCTGAATTTGGGTTCGACGCTGATGTCCTGATAGACCGGCAGACTCGAAATAAAGGGAATGGCCAGCTGCAGGCCTGTGACCGCATGTTTGCTCTTCTCGGGACGGTCATCGAACTCGATAGCGCCGTCTGCGATTTCAATGTTCGCCACAGAAAAGCGGGGCGGCGGCTGATTCGGATCCCTGGGCTTAGCCAAAAATTCATCGATCAGATCGGACCAGTTATAGCGGCTGCCTTCGATGCGGGTAATTTTGATTTGCGGTCTGTCCACGCGCATCGATGCAAGCACCGGTGCGAGCCGGAACAGCGAGGCGGCCGACATATCGGCGTAAAGCCCGTCGATCGCAGCAGCCGTCGCATCGCTGTCGCGTTCCTGTATACGCACGCCGCGCACGGTGGCAGTCAAGGCATAAGGATTGATGCGCAACGATTCGATGCTGACTTTGCGATGCAGCGCAGCGCTGAGGTCGCTCTCGAGCTTATGACGAACCAGCGGCGGTGCAAGCAACGCGCCGAACACGCCTATGGCGGCGACGATGCCGATGATCCACCACACGAGCTTGCGCGCCCACCGAGAGCGCCGCAAGGCCGCGCCCTCTGTGAGTTGACTGCGAAGATTATCCGGGGAGACGGTCACGATGGCGTGCCGACAGTCGTTTTGACAGACCTAGCATACTACCAGCCGCGAGCCCTGGTCTGACCGCTGCGGTACACCGGCATTGGACCATGGTCCAATGCCTGGCCGCATTGCCCGAGCGTAAAAATGAACGTTTCGTATCTGCATACGATCGCCAACGGACCTCAGGGCGCTCGTAGGCACGGCGCCGTGCATCGCTCATGACGTTCTGAATCGCACCACGGAATTGAAGGAACTTCCCAAGGATGCCCGCCATTATTCGGCGCGCGCTGCTTTGTTTGAACGTGTTAAGGAGGCATGACATGAAGATCATATCTGCTCTTACCGCGTTGCTAGTCACCGCTGCGTTGGCCGCACATGCAGCCGATCACGCGCCTCATTGGGGTTATCGTGGCGAACATGGCCCCGCGAAATGGGGTGATATGGAAGCCGGGTTTTCGCAATGCAAGCTCGGCAAAGAGCAGTCCCCTGTCGATATTCGCAACGCAAAAAAAAGCGCCTTGCCCGCCCTCGATTTCAATTACAAACAAAGTAATGCCGAGGCTATCAACAATGGACATACCATTCAGGTGAGTCTGGCCGATGGCGGCGTGCTGAACCTGGACGGCGTCTCATACAAGCTTGTGCAATTTCACTTTCACACCCCGAGCGAAGAAAAGATCGATGGGAAAGCGTACCCGATGGTTGCTCATTTGGTCCACCAGAATGTCGAAGGGAAATTGGCCGTCGTGGCCGTGCTCTTGACGCAGGGGAAAGAAAATACTGCACTTGATCCGCTGTTTGAAAACCTGCCGCCATCGGAAGGCGGCAAAACAACACTCGGCGCCAATTTCAATGCCGTTGACCTTCTTCCTGCCGAGCGCGGTTATTTCAAATATGTCGGTTCGCTGACGACGCCGCCTTGCAGCGAAGGCGTTCGCTGGCAAGTATTGAAACGGCCAGTCGAAGTCTCGAAAGCGCAGATTGCAGCCTTCCGCAAGCTCTACCAGATGAATGCCCGTCCAGTGCAGCCTTTGAACGGCCGCAAAGTCGAACAGAGCTGATCAGACGACCCGCTCTCGAGGGATAAACGAGACCTGCACTTTTTCGCGGGACACGACTGGTTGCACCATCACTGTGATTGGTGACACCCGCAGCACAGGCGGGGAGACCAGTGCTTGGGCATTGAAGCGGGAGGTGTTGCTAAACGCACGGCGTGTGAATGATTGCGACGCCGGCATGTCAACCTGATAGAGCGCTTTGAGCGCGCAGGCTATTTTGACATGACCTTACTCGCAAACTTGACCGCCACATCCAAGCGCGTGTCTGACACCGCCAGCCGGCTTGCCAAGCGGCGCGAGCTCGCTGATTACGTGCGCGGACTGGCGGACGACGAAATTCCCATCGCCATCGCATTTCTGAGCGGAGAAACGCGACAGGGAAAATTGGGCGTCAGCTACGCGACGCTGCATGGGGCCGGCGGCCATGCGGCGGCGACGCCGTCATTGACATTGCATGAAGTCGATGATGCGTTCGCCGAACTGTTGACCATCAAAGGCAGCGGCTCCAGTGAAAGGCGCGCCGAGCGCCTTTCAGCACTGTTTGCGCGCGCCACACACGATGAGCAGGACTTCCTCGCGCGCCTTATCGTTGGTGAGCTGCGCCAGGGTGCACTTGCGGCGTTGGTACTCGAAGCGATCGCATCCGCAGCGGATATTCCTGTCGCCGAACTGCGCAAGGCGGCGATGTCAGCGGGCGGCATCGGCGAAGTCGCGCAGGTCGCGCTCACCCAGGGTGGCGCCGCGCTTGGCCGCTTTTCGATACGTCTCATGCAGCCTGTTCTGCCGATGCTATCGCAGTCTGCGCCCGACACCGAGACCGCTCTCAAGAATCTTGGCACCGCCGCGCTCGAGTGGAAGCTCGACGGCGCGCGCGTCCAGGTGCACAAAGCCGGCAGTGACGTTCGGGTCTACACGCGCAATCTCAACGATGTGACTGAACGCGTGCCGGAAATCGTTGATGCGGTGCGCGCTTCCCGGCGGCATGCACTGATACTCGACGGCGAAGCAATTGCTCTGAGAGCAGACGGCACACCGCATTCCTTTCAATTGACGATGCGCCGCTTTGGCCGCAAGCTCGAAGTCGACGCGATGCGCCGCGAGCTACCGCTGTCAGTGTTCTTTTTCGATTGCCTGTTGCAGGATGACCAAGTGCTTGCTGATCATCCGGCGCACGAGCGTTTTCGTGCACTTCAAGATGCACTACCTTCCGCCGTCATCATTCCTCGCATCGTCACTGCCGACAACGCAGAGGCGACGCGATTCTTCGAGCAGGCGCTCGACCATGGGCACGAAGGCGTCATGGCGAAATCACTCGAGGCCCCGTACGAAGCCGGCCGCCGCGGCGCGGGCTGGGTGAAGGTGAAGCGTGCGAACACGCTCGATCTCGTCGTGCTTGCGGCGGAATGGGGAAACGGACGCCGCCAAGGCTGGCTCTCGAATTTGCATCTGGGCGCACGCGACGCTGCTAACGATGGCTACGTGATGCTGGGCAAAACGTTCAAAGGCCTGACGGACAAGATGCTCGAGTGGCAGACACAGGAATTCAAAAAGCTGGCGACCCGTGAAGGCGCAGGTGCGGTTCATCTGCGCCCGGTAATCGTCGTCGAGATTGCATTCAATGAAATTCAGGCGAGCTCGCGATATCCAGGGGGACTCGCGCTGCGCTTCGCTCGCGTTAAAGGTTATCGGCCTGACAAGCGGCCCGAGGAGGCCGATACGATCGAGACAGTGCGTACCTTATATGCCGCACAAGTACACGCGGGCGACAAGCGATGAGCTGCGCGTCCGATGCACTGCTGGGGGGGACGACTTGTTTGCGAGCTGCACTGCCTGGCGGTGGGACCACTTGATTGCGAGTCGCTCGACATTCGGCGCGCATGCAATCGATTGTGAATCGCCATCTAGTCGATCGTTATACCGGCGCCCTTAGCGAGACCCGCAATGCGCTCACGTTCTTCGCGTATGTACTTGGCAAATGCAGCGGGCGATTCCGGTTGCGGCGTCGCGCCTTGCCGGCGTAACAGATCGCGCACTTCCGGTGTTTGCAGGGCTCGCATAATTTGCGCGTGAAGCATGTCAACAACTGTCTTCGGCGTGCCTGCCGGCGCAGCGATACCGAACCACTGTGTGCTTTCATAACCGGGCAGTGTCTCGGCAACCGTAGGCAACTCCGGTGCCAGTGGATCCGGTCCAACGCCGGTGGTCGCGAGCACGCGGACACGGCCGCCTTTTGCGTGTGGCATTGCGACCACCGGTGACGTGAACTGGCACTGAATGTGACCCGCAATCAGATCGCTCAGAACCTGAGCCGCGCCTTGTACGGCACCTGCGGGATGTCGACTTTCGCCATCACGTTGAACAGCGCCGCGGCGAGATGCGCAGGTGTGCCGTTGCCCGAATGTCCGCAGTTGAGCTTGCCTGGATTTGCCTGCGCGTATTTGATGAACTCAGCGACGTTGAAGACGCCGAGCGACGCTTGCACCACCATGACGTTCGCGACCGAAGCTATCCGCGTGAGCGGAATGAAATCACGTTCCATGTCATATGACAGATTGGGTTTCAACGCCGGTAGTCCCGCGAATACTGTCGTGCTGCCGACCAACAGCGTGTATCCGTCGGGCGCTGCCGTCTTCACGAGGTCAACGCCGATGATGCCGCTCGCGCCGGGACGCGCATCGACTACGAATTGCTGGCCGGTCTGCGCACTCAATTTGTTGGCAAGGATGCGTCCGGTGATCTCCGGCGAGCTGCCCGTCGCATTCGAAACGATGATGCGCACGGGCTTCATCGGATAACTTTGATCGGCGGCGTAACCGCTGTGAACAGCGAGGGCCAGCCGCAACACCGATCGATCGCGCGTACGCGATGAAACGCAGCCGCGCACACAAACCGGTGAGCGCGTCACGCGCCGACTTGGACTTTCCTGTCACTGCGATACTCCTCCGATCTATCCTGGCTTCTGGTTGTGCGCTTTATGTCAACGCGTCCCAGTATTGGACGATGCGTTTGCGCATCGCCGCGTCGGGCAGCGCGCCACGACCCGCCTGCAGATTGTCGAGCATGTACTCAGGTTTGTCGGTGCCCGGAATTACGGCGGTAACCGCGGGATGCGCGAGTATGAATTTCAAAAAGAACTGAGCCCACGTTTTCGCGCCGAACTCAGCGGCGAAATCCGGCAGCGCACGATTCGCGGCTTTGCGGAACAGTGAGTTGCGCCCGAATGGAAGATTGACAAGAACGGCCGCGCCCGCGTCGTGCGCAGCCGGCAGCAGCGACTGCTCTGCCTCGCGGTCACCCAAAGAATAATTTATCTGGAAGAAGTCGGGCTTCTCGCGCGCAAGCACTTTGCCAATTGCGCCATACTGGCCCGCGAAGCTTGTCGTCATACCGACATAGCGGCACAGCCCATGCTGCTTCCATTCCCGCAAAAGTCCGAAGTCGTAATTCTCATCGCCGACATTCCATGCCTGCATCAGATCGACGCGATTGGTTTTCAGGCGCTTCAGCGAAGACTGCAACGGATGCTGTCGCGGCAGAGCGGTCCGCTCGATACGAATATTTCGTCGCGAGGAAAAGCTTCTCGCGAATATTGAGCTCCGTGACCAGGTCACCCACCCTGTCTTCGGCGCGCCCATAAGAATAAGCAGTGTCGATAAGCTTTCCGCCGCCGGCCACAAAATTCTGCAGAACCTGGCGGCGCTCGGCCAATTTGACCGGATCGTTCTCAAAGTCGAAGATAACTGCGGTACCGATGCCTATTACCGGCAACTGTTCGCCGCTATGCGGTATGGGACGCGTCGTAAGCGGCTCATCCGCCGCTTGCGCGGCCGCGAGGAAGTCGGGCAGCAGCGCAGTCAGCGTCAGACCGCCAGCCGCAGTCAATGCGCGGCGGCGCGAATGGTCGATTTCAGCGCTCATATTTCCATGTTAAGGTCGAATAGATACGCTAGCAATGCGATTCGCACGCGGTTCGCGGGCACGATGCACTAACGCGCGTGATACCATTTTCGCATTCCTTTGCAGAGCAACTACGAGACAATTGCACATGGCGCTGCGCCGGCCTTACCTATGATCCGTCGCGAGCCTTTGACCGCGCTCGCAGCGCTGCTCTTGTTGCAGTTCGTACCGTTTGCCAGAGCGCAGACCAACGCCGCATCGTCGTATCCGACTAAGCCGATCCGGTTTATTGTCCCTTATCCACCTGGCGGCACGACTGACATCGTAGCGCGCGGCATCGCACTCAAACTTAGTGAGCGGACAGGTCAGCAGGTGGTCATTGATAATCGCGCCGGCGCCAGCACTATCCTCGGCGCGGAAGCGGCCGCCAAGTCGGCACCGGACGGATATACGTTATTGCTTGCGACGTCGACGACGATGTCGATCAACCCGCAGGTTTTTCCGAAACTGCCTTACGACGCCGTGCGCGATTTCGCGCCCATCAGCTCCGCAGTGTATGTTCCGTTTGTCATTGCGACGCACCCTTCCGTGCCCGCAAACACCATTACGGAGTTGATTGCGCTCGCAAAGGCAAATCCCGGCACCATCAAGTATTCGACGCCGGGCACCGCGTCGAGTAATCACGTGGCGGGGGCCTTGCTCGAAACGATGGCGGGTATCAAGCTGCTGCACGTCCCGTACAAAAGGCTCTGCGCCGGCGGCGACAGCCGTCCTCTCGGGCGAAGTACACTTCGTCATTACCGGTGTCGGCACATTGATACAGCACTGGAAAAGCGGCAGACTCAAAATCCTCGCTTTCGGCAGCGACAAGCGGCATCCGTTGTGGCCCGACATCCCCTGCACAGGTGAAGCAGGGCTCGTAGGCTACGAGGCCGGCACGTGGTTCGGCGTCGTGACGCGCGCGGGAACGCCGAAAGCTATCGTTGATAAATTGAATAAGGAAATCGTCGCTGCACTGGCGACCGCCGAGTTGAAGGAGCGGCTAACGGCGATCGGCTTTGATGTCTCCGCTGGCACAGCGGAAGAGTTCGCGCGGTTCATGCAGCAGGATCGCGCCCGTGCCGCGAAGGCCATAAAAGCGGCCGGCATCAAGGCGACGGATTAAGCACCGCACGCACGTCACGATTCATCACCAAGGAAACGTTCATGTCATACAAGTGCCTGCTCTATGATGTCAAAGACGGCATCGCAACGCTCACCATGAATCGGCCCGAACGGCTGAACGCGTTGGGCGATACCTTGCGCGAGGACTTGCTCGCTGCGGTCACTCGGACGATCGCCGATGCCAGTGTGCGCGTAATCGTCATTACCGGCGCCGGTCGCGGATTTTGCTCGGGCGGCGATGTTAAATCAATGAGCGAGCGCAACGAAACAGGTGAGGTTGCTGCGCCGAGCGAACGCTGGGCGCCGCTGCGCGATCAAGTTCTCGCTGCTATGCGCGATTGTATGAAGCCGATCATCGCGGCTGTCAACGGTGCTGCAGCCGGCGCCGGCATGAATCTCGCGCTCGCGTGCGATATCCGCATTGCATCGAATACCGCAAAATTTTCACAGGCGTTTGTTAAGCGCGGTCTTGCGCCGGACTGGGGCGGGACTTATTTTTTGCCGCGTGTCGTTGGCATGGCGAAGGCGAGCGAGCTGATCTTTACCGGCGATACGCTCGACGCGGCGGAAGCGCTAAGGCTTGGCATCGTTAACAAAGTCGTACCGCCCGAAGACTTGATGTCGGAGACGTATAAGCTCGCGAAGCGAATCGCTGACGGCCCGCCGGTATCGATTCAACTCTCCAAGCGCGCGCTGCAACACAGCCAGAATACCGATCTTCGCGCCGCGCTCGAATTCGAGACGTTTGCGCAAGGCATCTGCAAGGACACCGAAGACTTCAAGGAAGGCGTAAAAGCTTTCGTCGAAAAACGCGCGCCGGTGTTTCGCGGACGATAGGCCATGTGACGCGCCACACGCTCGCTGTATTCACGAAGAACAGACTCAACCCCGCCTATTATGCCGCGCGGCTCGGCGCCGATCGCGTAGCAGCGCGAATGAATGCAGCCGCGCTGCACTACGTGCCGCAGCAGCCGGACAATGTTGACGAACAGCGCGCACTCATCGATCAAGCACTCGCGCTACGTCCGTCCGCGTTCGTGTTCGTGCCGGTGCATGGCACACTCATGGATGCGTCTGTGCAAAAGGTGCGGGCGGCGGATGTGCCGCTATTCAACATGATTAACCGGCTTAGCAATGCCGACGATTACATTACTTTCGTCGGGGCGGACGATCACCAGCTCGCATCACACACCGGCGCGTTCCTCTACGACGCAATGAACGGCACAGGCAACGTCGTTATCCTGGAGGGAACGCCCGGCACGATAACAAGCGCCGAACGCACTCGCGGCTTCCGCGACATCGCGTGCAGGTATCCGGGCATTCGCATTGCAGGAGCGCGGGCGGGGATGTTTTTGTTCGAAGAAGGCAAACGTGCTATGGCAGCTTTGCTTGCCGAACTTCCGCGCATCGACGGGGTTGCAGCAACCAACGACAGCATGGCGCTCGGCGCGCTTGAAGCCTTAACAGCAGCGGGCCGCACCGCAAAGGTAGTCGGCGTGAATGCCATTCCCGATGCAGTGAGCGCAATCAAAGCCGGGCGTCTCGTCGCGACTGCGGATTTCGACGCAATGAAAATTGCGTGCGTCGCGACCGAAGCAGCGGTGCGCTATCTAAACGGCGAACGTGTGCCCAAACAAATCCTGCTACCGGTGCAGGTCGTGCACAAAGAGAACTGCGCGCCGTGGGACCGCAGCATTGAGGATCGCGAGTGCCCCGCATGGGACAGTGTCGTTCGCTAGATTCGATCAGACGTAGGCGAGCAAGCGGCCGCAGCAGATGACTCCCATCCACAGTGCCAGCGAAGCAGCCGCCGAGGCCTTGGCAGTGAACGGCGCCGATGCGTCCGTATTCCAGCCCTGCACCGTCTGGTATGGCCCGACGTGAAAGAACACGGCGTTACACCCGGCGAGGAACAGCAACATCATCTTGATCGCAAACACGCGGTTCGCAATAAAGTCAGTCGCGTGCGCAGAAAACATCAAGAGCCCGCTCGGCACGATGATCAGCAGCGCGGCGAGCGACCATGGCAGCGTGAGGCGCGCAAGGTCAGTCACTGCAATTCGGCGCACTAAACCGAAGATGCGCAGATCGAAGATTGCAACCGAGCCGACAAGCGTGACAAAGCCAATGATGTGCGTTATCTCGACGCACGGATAAGCCCACAGCGATTCGCGCATCCAACGCGCGACGACGAGACCTTCTACAGGCGACAGTGGATGCACGACTTAGCCGCGTGCCCGGCGGCAAACACCATGATGCGATTCGGGAGCGCCCTTAGTGCGATTTACGTCACCCCTACGTATGTGCGCGCCTCCGCGTTGAGCCTGCACGCTTCGTTCAGTCAGCGCAGCTCGACCGTCTTACCATCGATCGTAATACGCTCGGCGCGCAGCTCTTCCGGCTTATTTCGATTCGGATACCCGACCACCGTCGCCGGCGTATTCACTTTGAGCATGGTGGCAGGCAATCCGCGATTTTCCATGCGCGAAGGCGGCGCCAGCACCACGAGCCAGGTCTTGCCGGGCACTTGCAGCCGCACATGGCCGTGGGGGTGTTCATAACCGGATTCGACGATCGTGCCCGATAAGTTGAGCACCTGCCCGGAGTCGTATTCCGACCAGCCGTGATGCGCATAAGCGGTGACACTGACCGCAAGCGCAGCAAGCATTGCGGGAAAGCGGATATTCACGTCGTGATCCTTGTGCATGTCGGCGCAACTAAGATAGCGGTTCAGGTGACGCACTGCAACCGGTTTGAGCTGCTCCGCCTTCCTCCTACCGCGTGACCACCCTGACTCCGACTTACTCGCACGTCGGCGTTTGCCATACTGATCGCTCCTGCAGGAGCGATGCCATGCCAACCACTTACGACACTATGCACAGAGGGGTGGGCGCGCCCGCCGCCGAACACATCGATCGCGCCGATATGCAGCGGCGACTCAAAGCGATCTTCATCGGTTCGATTGGCAATCTTGTCGAGTGGTATGACTTCTACGCCTATGCGGCGTTCGCGCTGTATTTTGCGCAAGCGTTTTTTCCCGGACACGATCCAGTCGTCCAGCAACTCAACGCGGCACTGTTGTTCGCGATCGGTTTCATTGTGCGCCCGATCGGTGGCTGGCTGTTCGGACATATCGCGGATCACTATGGCCGCCGCATCGCACTCATGCTGTCGGTTGCGCTCATGTGCTTCGGCTCGCTCTTGATCGCCCTCACGCCGACTTATGCAAGCATTGGCATCTGGGCGCCAATCATTCTCGGGCTGGCGCGCGTCATCCAGGGTTTCAGCCTGGGCGGAGAATATGGAACGAGCGCCACGTATCTCACCGAAGTCGCTGACCAGCGCCACCGCGGGTTTTATTCGAGCTTCCAATATGTGACGCTGATCGGCGGCCAGCTTTGCGCCCTCGTCGTACTACTCGTCCTGCAAAACGTTTTTCTGACTAATGACGAGATCCGCCAATGGGGCTGGCGCATTCCATTCTTCATCGGTGCCGGACTCGCAGTCGTGGCCGGCGTCATGCGCCGCAATCTACAGGAGACCGAAGCGTTCGAGGCTGCCAAGAAAGTGGCGAAGCGAACATCGTCGCTGCGCGCGCTGATGAAATATCCACGCGAAGTTCTGCTCGTCGTTGGATTAACGGCGGGAGGCACGGCGGCCTTCTATACCTACACGACGTACATGCAGAAATTCCTCAAGCTCTCCGTCGGCCTCACCGATCATCAAACCACGATGGTTACTGCCGGCACCTTGATATTCGCCATGTTCCTGCAACCGATCTACGGCGCAATCTCCGACCACATCGGCCGCAAGTGGCTGTTGATCGGGTTCGGCGTCTGCGGCGTGCTTTTTACGGTGCCGCTGCTGACGGGATTGCAGGCGGCGAACGGTCCACTCCAGGCGTTTCTGTTGATCGCCGCAGCCTGGATGATCGTATCGGGCTACACATCGATCAACGCCGTTGTGAAAGCCGAGCTCTTTCCAACCAGCGTGCGCGCGACCGGAGTCGGGCTGCCGTACGCGCTGACGGTATCGATTTTCGGCGGCTCCGTCGATTCAGTCGCGCTGTCATTCAAGTCCCACGGCCACGAGACGTGGTTCTATTATTACCTCACGGCGATGATTGGCATCTCGCTCATCGTCTATCTGTTCATGCGTGACACGAAACGCGACTCCGCGATGCAGCGGCACGTGTAATCGGCGAGCGTTGCGGTAAGATTTCCGGCAGTCCTTTACACTCTCCCGTTTCGGCATACGGGAGAGACGCATGGACCGCGGCATCTGGGCTATATGGTACGAAATCGCCGATGACAATCAATCGGAGTACCTCGACTGGTTTCACAGCGTGCATATCCCTGAGAAGCTTTCGCGGCCGGGCTACGTATGGGCGGCACATTACACGTTAATCCCTGGTGCACAGACCACCAGTTATCTCGCTCTGTTTGCGGCTGACACTGCATACACATTTTTAAATCCCAGCCCTGCGCAATTGCTGCAGCGTCAAAGCCCGGAAACGAAGCGCATGATGGATATGCGTCAACAGCCTGCTGCGTGCATTCTTAGCGAAGAAGTGCGCGTTGATGGGCCGGATGCCGGCAAACGCGGCAGCACAATGACCGCAGCGCCCGTAATTCAGATGGGTAATTACAACGCTGCAAATCCGGCGGTCGAAGACGACCTTGGCGCGTGGTACGCGCAAGAGCGCCTGCCATTGCTCGCGTCACTGCCCGGCTGCGTCGGCGCGCGCAAGATGCTCGCGACCGTCGGCGCATTCAAGCACGCGATACTTCATGAGTTCACTTCACTGGAACTGCGCGAGCGTCATTTCGGTCCGCACGAAGCTGAAGCGCGCGATCCGAATACATGGATGGGGCGGGTCCGGCCGCAGCTTAGGCATGCGCCGCGATCGCCTGCGGTCGGACAGCGCATCTGGCCGCGCTTAGCGTGAACGCATAATTCATGTCTTTCGATTTTTCTTCTCCTTCGTGCACGCCGCCGCTACGGTTTCGCGGATGATTTGCGCAAGGCGCAACGTGCCCGGCCCCGCGCCATCCCGATCAGCGAATACCAGATACAGCTCGACATATCGATCGCCGCCATCCCGCTGCGTTAGCGGCTTCAACACTCCCGCTTCGAGTTCGTCGCGTATTTTGTACTCGGGCAACCACGCGTAACCGTAACCCGCTCGCACCGCAATGATGGAAGTCGACATGTTGCTGACGGTCCAACGTTGCGTTGCTTCGACGCTTGTCGGCGAACTGCGGTCCTGCCCGGTCTCGCGGACAACGAGCTGCCGGTGAGCGCGCAGATCCTTCGGCGTCACCTTGCGCTTGAGCTTGTGCAGTGGATGCTGCGGACTTGCGGTGAGCACGATCTTCATGCGGATGAGCGGATCGCCGATAAACCCCGCAGGCACCGCACTGGCAATCGCAAGTTCGACCTTGCCCTGGAGCAACGCCTCCTGCGTGCCGCTAATCACCGACTCGATCAGCTCTATGCGCGTGTCCGGGCCTTCACTGCCGAAGCGCTCGAGGCAATCGAGGATCAGCCATGTCGGAAACAGCGCTTCGACTGCGAGCCGTATTTCGGCCTCCCATCCCGCAGACAGCGAGCGCGCCGTTTTCTCCAGGCCGCCGGCTTCTGCGAGTAACGCCTGTGCTCGCCGATACAACAATTGACCGGTCGCGGTGAGCACCGCTTTGCGGCCCTTCACCTCGAAGGCCTTCACGCCGAGGATGGATTCCAGCTTCTGCACGGCATAGGTGACGGCGGACTGGCTTTTGTGTATTGCCGCGGCCGCTTGCGCGTAGCCGCCGCCGTCGACCACAGCAATAAGGGCGCGCCATTGTTCGAGCGATATGTGCGGTGCGACCGGGTCAGACATTGATCAGCTAATTAGATAATAACGAGCTAAATATTGCGCTATTTTATCTAAATTGCAAATGTTTAAATGGCATTGTCGTTCAATCATTCAGGAGTGCCAAATGAACACCAATCTGCTGCAAGTGAATTCCAGTTTGTTTTCCAATGCCGGCCAATCGACGATGCTGGCAAACGAATTTGTCGCCGGTTGGCGTGCGCGCCATCCTGCTGCGACGGTTACAGTCCGCGATCTGGCGCGCAACCCGGTGCCACATCTTACGGCTGAACGTTTCCAAGCCTTCCTGGCGAAGCCTGAAGAGCGCACGGCCGAACAACGTGCGCATGCCGGTTATTCCGATACGCTGATCGAGGAATTGAAACGCGCCGACGTTATCGTGCTTGCGGTGCCCATGTACAACTTCGACGTCCCTTCGACGCTCAAGGCATACTTCGACCACATCGGGCGCGCCGGTTCGACGTTCCGCTATACGGCGCAAGGACCTGAAGGGCTTCTCAAGGGCAAGAAAGGGTATGTGTTCGCGGCGCGCGGCGGCGCTTATGCAGGCACCGCAGCCGACACACAGAGCGCTTATCTGCGCAACTTTCTCGGTCTCCTGGGCATCACCGACATCGAGTTCGTATATGCGGAAGGTATAGCCATCAGCGACGCGAGCAAACAAGCCGCGGTCACACGGGCAAAGCAAGCGATCGAGCAGCTTCATGCGGCTGAAGACGCAGCGATGCCGCTGGCAGCGTGAGTGTCCTTGCGAATCTCACAACCCGCCCGCACATAAGAGTGTCACGATCTGAACGAAAGAGGAGCTCGACCAGTGAAAAAACTTTCATTCATCCAACGCAACAACCAGCGCCACTGGGTAGGCGATGGCTTTCCGGTGCGCAGCATTTTTTCGTATAACGACCGCGCAGCAGAGTTCTCGCCGTTCCTGTTGCTCGATTACGCAGGGCCTGCGACATTTCCACCCACGACCCAACGCAAGGGCGTTGGCGAACATCCGCACCGCGGTTTCGAGACGGTTACTATCGTGTACGACGGCGAAGTCGAGCATCGCGATTCTTCAGGCGGCGGTGGCGTTATCGGTCCGGGTGACGTGCAGTGGATGACTGCTGCCGGCGGACTCGTACACGAGGAGTATCACGGCGCCGGCTATGCGAAACGCGGCGGTCCATTTGAGATGGTGCAACTGTGGGTAAACCTGCCTGCTAAGCATAAGATGACAACGCCGGGATATCAAGGCATCACCAGCGCGCAGATTCCGCGTGTCGAGTTGCCTGATTCAGCAGGCAGTGTGCGCGTGATTGCGGGCAACTACGAGGGCACGAAAGGTCCCGCGCGTACATTCACGCCGGTGAATGTATGGGATGTGCGTGTGAATAAGGGAAAGCGCGCAACGTTCAATGTGCCGGCCGGTTACACGACTGCATTGCTGGTGCTGCGCGGCGGCGTCCGGCTCGCGGGCGGCGAATCAGTCGGAGAAGCAGAGCTTGCGATGCTCGAGCGCTCGGGCGAAACGTTCACTGTTGAGGCATCGGAGAATACAACGCTGCTGTTACTGAACGGCCAGCCGCTCAACGAACCGGTCGTGGGACACGGACCGTTTGTTATGAATACGCGCGCCGAGATCCAGCAGGCCATCATCGATTATCAGAATGGCAAGATGGGGCAGATGGCGGAGGCCGGTTGATAGCCGGCTCGCCGCAGAGACGGAGCGCGCATGGTTATTTCGTAGGTTGTGAAGCGAATTAGCCATGCGCGGCATTGAGCCGCGCCAACAGCTTTTCATGTATCCCGCCGAATCCGCCGTTACTCATGATGAGCACGTGGTCGCCCGCCTTCGCGGTGTCTGCGATCGCTGTAACCAGCGTCGTCATGTCGCCGTGGATCTCGCCCCTGGCGCCAAGCGCGGCCAACGCAGTCGACGGATCCCAGCCCAGGCCCGCTGAGTAACAGAATACGCGGTCTGCGTCGGCCAAGCTTCCGGCTAGCGCATCCTTCATCACGCCAAGCTTCATCGTGTTCGAGCGCGGCTCCAAGACCGCGAGAATGCGGGCACCGTTGACCTTGTTGCGTAGTCCGTCCAGCGTCATGCGAATTGCAGTCGGATGATGCGCGAAGTCATCGTACACGCTGATGCCGTTCACTACTCCACGCAACTCCAGGCGCCGTTTAACATTCGCGAAAGTCCCCAGCGCTTCAATTGATAAAGCGGGCGCGACGCCGGCATGGCGGGCGGCGGCGATCGCGGCAAGCGCGTTCAACTGATTGTGTACGCCGAGCAAATGGCCATTGCACATCGCCTTGACGCTGTCCGTCGAACGTAACGGTAAACCGGCCGTCCGCGGACTGCTGACCGGCGTGCCAACGCGCCGCGTGCAGCGAACCGCTCAACCGGTGTCCAGCAGCCGCGTTCGAGCACGCGCTCAAGATTCACGTCGCCGCCGTTACTGACAATCAATCCGTTGGCTGGCACTGTGCGTACCAGATGATGGAACTGCGTCTCGATCGCCGCGAGATCCGGAAATATATCGGCGTGATCGAATTCGAGATTGTTTAGGATTGCCGTGCGCGGCGAATAGTGCACGAACTTGGAGCGCTTATCGAAGAAGGCGGTGTCATACTCGTCCGCCTCGATGACAAAGCAGGGAGCGTCGCCGATACGCGCCGAGATGCCGAAATTTTCGGGCACACCGCCGATGAGGAAACCGGGCCTGAAGCCCGCATGCTCGAGTATCCATGCGAGCATTGCCGTTGTAGTCGTCTTGCCATGCGTGCCGGCGACGGCGAGTACCCGGCGATTGCGCAGCACATTTTCCGAGAGCCACTGTGGACCGGAAATGTAGGGCAATCCGCGATTGAGGATTTCCTCCATCAGCGGATTACCACGCGTTACGACATTGCCGATGACAAAGACGTCCGGCTTGAGGGAGAGCTGATCGACGCTGAAACCTTCCATGAGCTTGATGCCCTGCGCCTCGAGCTGCGTGCTCATCGGTGGATACACATTTGCATCGCAGCCGGTGACTGTATGTCCGGCCGCCGTCGCAATTACGGCAATACCGCCCATGAACGTGCCGCAGATGCCGAGGATATGTATGTGCATCAGGTCGCGAGTGTTGTTTGTTTTTTTGTGTGACTGAAACGTTCACGCTTTGAAAACGAAATATACCGCACCGACGAGACACAAGCCCGCGTAAATGTAGTTGACCGTTATTTTCTGGTCCATATAAAAGATCGCAAATGGCACGAACACCACCAAGGTAATTACTTCCTGCACGATCTTGAGCTGTGCCAGCGATAGCGCGCTAAATCCGATGCGATTGGCCGGCACCTGCAGCAAGTATTCGAACAGCGCGATGCCCCAGCTCACGAGCGCGGCAACGAACCACGGCTTCGAGTGGAGATTTTTGAGGTGCCCGTACCACGCGAACGTCATGAACAGGTTCGACGCAGTAAGCATCACCACTGTCAAAGGCACCGGGCCGGCGATATTGAGCATGAGTCTTCCTTGAGGCGAGAAACGCGCATTCTAGTGCGGCGCGTCTTAAGTAAGCGGAGCAAACGCCCTTCGTGGCGCTGTGAGCCGCGCTACAACGCAATATCGGGCATCGAAGCCGAGCGTGTGCCGGGAACGGGCGGGTTATCCGCCGCATGATAGGTAAACACGAGCGAAAACTTTGTATCCGCTGTTTGGTTGTGCCCGGCGGCGTGAAACAAGCGGCAATGAAAGAACAACACGTCGCCGGGGTCGAGCTCGACCCGGCGCTGAGCGGCAATCACAGGCTTATTGCTTTCAACATCCGGACGCAGAAAAAGCGCGTCGTCGACCTGCTCGGGCGTAAAGTCAATTTTGTGCGAACCGGGAAGGACCAGAAGACAGCCATTCTCGAAATACTCGCGTCCGAGCGCGAGCCAGACCGAGACCAGCTCGGGCCGCGTGAAGGACCAGTAGCGTATGTCCTGATGCCAGTTCGTGATGCTGCTGTAGCTCGGATTCTTGGTCATGATGCAGTTGTGATGCGCCTGCGACAGCTCGACACGCGGACCCAGCAGTTGACGCAGACGCTCGGCCAAACCGTGCTGGATCGCCCAGTGCGCGATGAGGGGATCACGCGTGCACGCCTGCAGGAGCCGGCGCACCGTGCGACCGCCCGGCGCGTCCAGCGACACGGGCGCACCGGGATATTTGGTATCGGTTTCGTACTCAACCGGCTGTTTCTCCGCATCGAGATCACGCTGCGCGACCGCCTTGATCTGCGCGCATTCCTTGTCAGGAACAAAGCTGCGCGCGACGACATAGCCGTCGCGGTCAAATTCCTTAACCTCGGCGGCGGAGAACACTTCCTGCTTAGACTACGGCGGGCTGTGGCGCCCGTGCGACCGGCGCTGGTTCATACGCGAGATACGGCGCGAGCCACCGCTCGGCATCAGCGATGGACATGTCCTTCCGCCGCGCATAATCCTCCACCTGATCACGCGCGAGCTTGCCGACAGCGAAGTACTGAGATTCCGCATGCGACAGATAAAACCCGCTCACGGATGACGCCGGCCACATCGCATAGCTTTCCGTTACCGTAACGCCGACTTCGGGCGCGCGCAACAGATCGAAGAGGGGCCCTTTTTCCGTATGGTCGGGGCACGCCGGATAACCGGGCGCGGGACGAATGCCGCGATACTTCTCGGCGATCAGTTCTTCATTGTCGAGCTTTTCATCGCCTGCATAGCCCCAGAATTCGCGTCGCACACGCTTATGCAGGAGCTCAGTGAATGCCTCGGCCAGCCGATCGGCGATGGCCTTCAGCATGATTGCATTGTAATCATCGTGCTTGTCTTCGAACGCCTTGACGCGTTTGTCGATGCCAACACCTGCAGTGACGGCGAATGCACCGATATAGTCTTTAACGCCTGACTCTTTCGGCGCGATGAAGTCGCCCATACAGAGATTCGGGCGCCCCGTCGGCTTCACGTTCTGCTGCCGCAGGTTGTGCCAGGTCATGAGCACGCGGTCACGCTTTTCGTCAGCGTAGATTGCGATGTCATCACCGTGATTCACGCTGTTGGCCGGGAAAATGCCGAAGACCGCATTCGCGGTAAGCCATTTACCGTCGATGATTCTCTTCAGCATCGCCTGGCCGTCGGCGAGGACTTTGCGCGCTTCGTCACCGACGATTTCGTCGTCCAGTATTTTCGGATATGACCCTGCCAGCTCCCACGTCTGAAAGAACGGCGCCCAGTCGATGTGTTCAGCGATCTCAGCAAGGTTGTAATTCTTCAGGTGCTTAAGTCCCAGGAACGACGGCACCGGCGGCTTGTACGTGCTCCAGTCCGTCTTGAATCTGTTCTGACGAGCGTCCGCAAGCTTATGCATCGGTCCCGGACCCTGCTTATTGTCGTGCTGAGTTTTGATGCGCACGTATTCAGCGCGCACGTCCGCCAGATAACCTTGCTTCAACTCGTCCGAAAGCAGGTTGCTGCACACACTGACGCTGCGGGAAGCGTCCGGCACCCAGATGACTGGACCGTGGTAGCCGGGGACGATTTTCACGACTGTATGCGTGCGCGAAGTGGTGGCACCGCCGATGAGAAGCGGAATGTTGAAGCCTTCGCGCTCCATCTCGCGCGCGTTATGCGCCATTTCCTCGAGCGACGGCGTTATGAGCCCCGACAAGCCAATGATGTCGCACTTTTCTTCACGGGCGACCTGGGAGATCTTCTGCCATGGAACCATCACTCCGAGATTGACGACCTCGTAGTTATTGCACTGAAGGACGACTGCAACGATGTTCTTGCCAATGTCGTGCACGTCGCCTTTGACCGTCGCGAGCACGATCTTGCCTTTCGGCCGGACGTCGCCCGACTTCGCTTTCTCTGCTTCAATGAACGGAATCAGATGCGCTACCGCCTGCTTCATGACGCGCGCGCTCTTCACGACCTGCGGCAGAAACATCTTGCCGGCGCCGAACAAGTCGCCGACGACATTCATGCCGTCCATGAGCGGTCCTTCGATCACCTGTATCGGACGCCCGCCGGCTGCATCCATCTTCAGCCGTGCCTCCTCGGTGTCCTCGACAACGTAGTCGGTGATGCCGCGCACCAGTGCGTGGGTGAGCCGCGATTCGACGGACTCCTTGCGCCATTCCAGATCTTCGACCTGTACCTTGCCACCGCCCTTGACCGTTTCGGCGAGTTTGACCATGCGCTCAGCAGCATCGGGCCGGCGGTTGAAGATGATGTCCTCGACGTGCTCGAGCAGGTCCTTCGGGATTTCGTCGTAGACACCGATCTGGCCGGCGTTCACGATGGCCATCGTCAAACCGGCCTTGATCGCGTGGTACAGGAATGCAGTATGAATCGCCTCGCGCACCGCATCGTTGCCGCGAAACGAGAACGAGATGTTCGACAAGCCGCCGCTAACCTTGGCGAACGGCAGATTCTCGCGTATCCAGGCCGTCGCCGCGATGAAGTCCTTGCCGTAATTGCTGTGCTCTTCGATGCCGGTCGCAATCGCAAAAATGTTCGGATCGATGATGACGTCTTCGGGCAGGAAACCAACGTCATTGACGAGAATGTCGTACGAGCGCTTCGCAATCTCTTTTCGACGGTCCAGCGTATCCGCCTGGCCCTTTTTATCGAAGGCCATTACAACGACTGCAGCGCCGTAACGGCGCGCCAATGTAGCCTGTTGCACGAAGGGCTCCTCGCCTTCCTTCATGCTGATCGAATTAACGACGCATTTGCCTTGCACGCATTTGAGCCCCGCCTCGATAACGTCCCATTTCGAAGAGTCGATCATTACCGGGACGCGCGAGATATCAGGTTCCGACGCTATGAGATTCAGGAAGGTCGTCATTGCGGCCTTCGAATCGAGCATCGCTTCATCCATGTTGATGTCGATCACCTGCGCACCGTTCTCTACCTGCTGGCGCGCAACTGACAGCGCCTCGCTGAAATTGCCCGCGAGGATCAAACGCGCAAACGCCTTCGAGCCGGTTACGTTCGTGCGCTCGCCGATATTCACGAACAGCGAATCGTCGCCGATATTGAGCGGCTCGAGTCCGGATAGCCGCATGCGTTTTTCGATTACCGGAATCGGCCGCGGCGGAATGCCGCGCACCGCGTCCGCAATTGCTTTGATATGCGCCGGCGTCGTACCGCAGCAGCCGCCGACGACGTTCACGAATCCGCTTTGTGCGAATTCCTTGATCAGGCTGGCTGTGTACGCAGGCGTTTCGTCGTAACCCGTTTCAGCAAGCGGATTGGGCAGTCCTGCATTCGGATATGCCGAGACGTTGGTGTCGGCGATCGTGGAAAGCTCTTCGATATACGGCCGCATCAGTTGCGCGCCGAGAGCACAATTGAGCCCGACGGCCAGGGGACGCGCATGCCGCACGGAGTTCCAGAACGCCTCAGTCGTCTGACCGGACAGCGTGCGCCCGGATGCATCCGTGATCGTGCCCGAAATGATGATCGGCAATCGTACGTTGTGCTGAGCGAAATACTGATCGATTGCGAACAACGCCGCCTTCGCGTTCAACGTATCGAATATCGTCTCAACCAGCAGCAAATCGACGCCACCCTCAACGAGGCCGTGAATCGCCTCTGTGTACGTCGTCACGAGCTGGTCAAAGGTGACGTTGCGGAAGCCCGGATCGTTCACATCGGGCGAGATCGACGCAGTGCGATTGGTCGGTCCGAGCGCCCCCGCAACGAATCGCGGTTGAGCGTCTTTGCTTTCGAATTCGTCAGCGACGGAACGCGCAAGCTTCGCTGCTTCGAAATTCAACTCGTGAACGAGATGCTCGAGCGCGTAATCGGCCTGCGCAATCGCGGTGGAATTAAACGTGTTCGTCTCAACGACGTCGGCGCCCGCCGCGAAGTATTGTGCGTGGATCTCACGAATGATCTGCGGCTGTGTCAGGGTCAAGAGATCATTGTTGCCCTTCAAATCGCGGCCGAACTCCGCAAAACGGTCGCCACGATAGCCGGCTTCGTCGAGCTTATAGCCCTGTATCATCGTGCCCATGGCGCCGTCGAGAATGACGATGCGCTCGGCCAAAAGGTTTTTCAGTGCGTTTGTGCGATCCATACCAGAACCAAAAATGAAAAAACCCGATCAGCGGGCGCCGGTCGGGTCACGCCGCTTAGCAGCATTTGTTTTACGCCAGCTCATCACCGGCGGCGCCCGCAAGCAAAGCTCAAAATCGGCGCAGAGGTGTCAGAGTACGCGCAAAGCCTAAAATTGTCAATGTAATCGTAGGCATATCATCAGCCACGCTTGTCGCTGCAACACGCGGCGCTGGAGGTTCGACGGCCGCGATTCCGCTCGACGTTTCAGATCCAGTGCGTCACGCCCGTCATCAAGCGCGATCCAAGCGTCATGGCGACTTTGACCGGTTGTGGCAGCTCCGCGGCACCATGCTCGATTGCAATCGCCCCGTGCTGCGCTTCGTCCCGCTGCATCTGGTCGACAATCGCCCGGCTCTTCTCATCGTGCGCCGGCAAACGGCCGAGATGGCTTTCGAGATGTCCCTCGACCTGACGCTCCGTTTCGGCGAGGAATCCGAGATTCCATTTGTCGCCCAGTAGACCTGCGGCGGCACCCAATCCAAACGCGCCTGCATACCACAATGGATTGAGCAGGCTGAGCCGCCCGCCGAGCTCTTCAACGCGCTGTGAAGTCCATGCGAGATGATCGGTCTCCTCGCGTGCAGCTTGCTCGAGCGCCGCACGGGTAAGCGGATTGCGCGCGGTCAGCGCCTGGCCTTGATACATGGCCTGCGCGCATATTTCACCAGTGTGATTGACTCGCATCAGTGCGGCTGCGAGTCGGCGCTCGTTCTCGGTCAGGTCTACCTGCGGCGCGTTTTCACCCGGCACCGGTCGGGCGCTATGCGCCGGTGCCAGCAGCGTCCGCAGTCCGGTATCGAACGCGACAATCAGCCGATCGAGCGTCAACATGGATATTCCTCAGCTGGGCATCACTGTGTTTCCTCGGGACCGCCAAAGAGACGGGCAAGTTCCACGCCGGGGTCCTCGGCACGCATGAACGCTTCTCCGACGAGGAAACAGTTGACATGATGTTCACGCATGCGCGTGACATCGTCCGGCTGCAAAATGCCGCTTTCGGTGATCACGATGCGGTCGAGCGGGATGCGTTTCAACAAACCAAGCGTGACCTCCAGCCGCGTTTCGAACGTGCGCAGATTGCGGTTGTTGATGCCGATCAGGGGCGTGGTGAGCTCGAGAGCGCGCTCGAGCTCGTTGGCATCGTGTACTTCCACGAGCACCGACATTCCGAGCGCGAGCGCAACCGATTCGAGTTCCTGCATACGCTCGGTCTCCAGCGCGGCAACGATCAGGAGGATGCAATCCGCACCCATTGAGCGGGCCTCATACACCTGGTACACGTCAAGCATGAAGTCCTTGCGCAATACCAGGCAGCTCGCAAGCAGCGCGCGCCTGACGCAGATGATCAGCGTCGCCCTGGAAGAATTGGGCATCCGTCAACACCGACAGGCAGGTCGCACCGTGCGCCGCATAGCTCTGTGCAATTAGCGCAGGCTCAAAATGTTCCCGCAGCACACCGCGGCTCGGGCTCGCTTTCTTGATCTCTGCGATTACGGCAGCGTTTCCGGCTTTAACTTTGGCGCGCAACGCGCCGGCGAAGTCGCGTGCCGCCGGAACGCGCCCGGCTGCTTCACGCACCGCACTCAAAGGTGTTCGCGACCGGGAAGCCGCGAGCTCGTCGTGCTTCACTTTTACAATACGTTCGAGGATATCAGTCATCGCGCCGACGTTTGAGGTTGCGCGTTTCCCACAAGCTGCCACGGCCCGCTCTTCGTGAGATCGCGCAGGTAAATATCGGCTAGATCATCGCCCGTCGCCGCGTCATAGCAGCGCAGCGCATGCAGCGCGACGTCGTTGCTTTCATACAAATCCAAGAGGACTGCGAGTTTGAGCAATTGCTGGATCTCCAGCGCCTTCAATGCAAATAAATCGCGCACGAAAACAGCGTCTGACCACATGAACTGGACCGGATATACGCCGCTGCCATGTGCAGTAAGCGGTTTCATGACGCGGCCCGCCATGCCGAGAAACTTGTGAAACATCATTCCGCGGGACCGCATCCATGTCGATAAATCGCCGAACAGCGGTTGTCCCTCGTAGAGCGGCACGAACTCGACTTCGCTTACAACGAAAAGGGCATCATGCAGCGTCCGCGTGCCGCCTTCAAATATATCCAGCTCCGCGCCCTGTACGTCGATTTTGACGAAATCGACGGGCCCGATATCGTTGTCCGCCGACGAACCGATCGAGGCTCGTCGTCGTAATTTCACTGGTGTTTTGCAGGCGCATGACGTCCAGCTTACCGAAGAGATCGGCATATCGTTCGTCCGGGCGATATAAAGACGTGCACATGGGGTGCGCGGTGTTATAGAGAGCGCGTTTTTCTTCCGTTTTGCCAAGTGCGCACGAATAGTAGCGAACGCCGGCAGCGCATTTGCTGTTTAACTCCGCGCAGAGACGGGCGTCAAGTTCGAAACCAGACAAACGCGAAGATGGAAAAGCCGCGAGCAGCTGATGATAGGGTTCGGTTTCTCCCTCGAGCGGCAGGGCGCCGATATCAAGCACATTGAACGCAAGGTCGTGGCCATTGGCCTTCAGGATGGCGGAAAGCATCGCTCAGGTTTGCGGATACTTCGGCGTCCGCGCGAGCGTCGCCTTACGCTTGAGTATGCTCATACTGCGCCGCGCGTAAATGCGATGAACTGATCAAGCTTCCTGCGTGCCGCGCCGCTTGCGATGACCTCAACCGCACGTTTAACGCCCGCTGTATGCGTATCCGCAAGACCCGCAACATAGATGCTTGCGCCGGCGTTGAGCGCCACGACATCCCGGGCGGCACCGGGATTATTGTCAAGCGCCGCCATCAGCATGGTTTTCGATTGCTCGGCACCATCGACTGATATCGAGGCCACGTTGTGTGTTTGAAGACCGAAATCCGCGGGTTTGATCTCGTATTCGCGAACCTCATCGTTCTTGAGCTCGCCGATCATCGTCGGACCGGACACGGAAATTTCATCCAGAGTTTCGAGCCCGTGAACGACCATCACATGCCGGCTCCCGAGGCGCTGCAGTACATGCGCCTGTATACCCACCAGGTCGGGGTGAAAGACACCCATGACTTGATTCGGCGCGCCGGCCGGATTCGTGAGCGGGCCGAGGATGTTGAACATCGTGCGCACGCCCAGTTCCTTGCGCACGGGTGCTGCGTATTTCATAGCGCCGTGATGGTTGGGCGCAAACATGAACCCGACGCCGACTTCAGTGATCGAACGCGCAACCTGCTCCGGTTTCAGGTTGATGTTTGCACCAAGTGCTTCGAGCACGTCTGCGCTGCCGGATTTGCTGGACACCGAGCGACCGCCGTGTTTGGCCACTTTAGCGCCGGCTGCAGCCGCGACGAACGCTGCAGCAGTTGAAATGTTGAAACTATGCGCCGAGTCGCCGCCGGTCCCGCACGTGTCGACCACGTGGTCCGCGCTCGCCAGGGGTACCTTGGTCGCAAATTCGCGCATCACCTGTGCCGCTGCGGCAATTTCGCCGATCGTCTCCTTCTTTACCCGGAGTCCCGTGATGATCGCCGCGATTAGTGTCGGCGATACCTCACCGCGCATGATCTGCCGCATGAGGAGCAACATCTCTTCATGAAAAATCTCGCGGTGCTCGATGATTCGAACCAGCGCTGCCTGTGGCGTCAAGCTCTTTCTGCCTGCAGGAAATTGGCCAGCAACGCGTGTCCCCGCTCGGTCAATATCGCCTCGGGATGAAACTGCACGCCTTCGACTGCCAGGTGCTTATGCCGGACGCCCATGATTTCGCCGTCGTCAGTCCATGCGGTCACTTCGAGACATTCTGGCAGCGTGTGGCGCTCGATCACGAGCGAGTGATAGCGCGTTGCCTGCAAAGGATCCGGCATATTGCGGAATACGCCGGTCGCATGATGGTGTATCGCCGAGGTCTTTCCGTGCATTACCTGCTTCGCGTGCACGACGTTGCCGCCGAACGCCTGACCGATCGACTGATGACCGAGACACACACCGAGAATGGGCACCTTGCCTGCAAATTCATTGATGAGCGGGACGGAAATGCCAGCTTCTTTAGGCGTACAAGGTCCTGGCGAGATAACGATGTGCCGCGGCTTCAGCGCCGCGACATCATCGAGCGTTATTTCGTCATTGCGGTATACGGAAACGTCCTGCTCCAACTCGCCAAAATACTGAACGAGGTTGTACGTGAACGAGTCGTAGTTGTCGATCATCAGCAACATAGTAGTCTTAACGTCATGTAATCCACGGCTTATTTAAGCGCTATGTCGTTTGGTTCCCCCCAAGTACCATGATTTTTTCGGGGGACGGGGCCTGTGCTACGCCGGCTTTCCTCCTCATTTCACCGTATACCCGCGTCCCTCCATGCAAGCGGCGTAGGCCCGGTAGAACGTGTCCATCGCTTGCGTCTTCTGGCCCTGCGCCTGCTGTTGCTGCGCGGCCTGGTTATTGCGCGCCCTGGCACCGCCCACGACGGCGCCCGCTGCCGCTCCTCCGCCGGGATTGTCACCGACCACCTCACCAACTACGGCGCCGCGTGCAGCACCCCTGGCGCGCTCGCCGCCCGGTTTCTGCTGAGGAGGCGGCGTCTGTGCAACAGCGGCAGGGTCGATGCCCGTATTTGTTTTGGACCAGCTGTAACACTCGCCGTCGTCTTTCTGTTGTTGCTGCGCGCTTTGTCCCTTCGCCGGATAGATCACCGGTTTTTGCGCCGCCGCTCCGAGCGTAAACAGGAGTGCCACAGCGCCCAACGCAAACCGCTTCGGATTGCTCATTTTGTCTCCTTCAACATTGCCTGCTTGGCCGTGGCCTCATTTTACTTCTTTCCATCCGTTTCGAGGTCTTAACGGCGTTGATCTTTTTAATGCGTCTGGCCCTTTACCGGGCAGTCCACTGTATGCGATGCTTTTCCCAGTCATGGCAGATTAAGATGTATCGCGCGCAGTGCGGCGATTTGTTTTGTTGACTCGTTTAGTAGTCGGTCTTCTCTTCGTCATGACGTAAAGGAAACCGATGCCGACACCCACTACTGGCACGCCCTCATCATCTGTTCCCTCGAGTGGCTACGCGTCCATCGATGCCCTCGCTGACAACGTCAAATGGGGCGGCGCATTGGGCACCGGCGCCGCGTTGACATTTAGTTTCGCAAGCTCAAGCAATGCTTATGCGCCAGGATACGGAAGCGAACCGGCGACGTTTCATAGCTTCAGCGAAGTGCCCTCGAATATCGCGGGTGAAGTGCGTCAGGCACTGACCATCTGGTCAGACGTCGCGAATCTGTCTTTCACGGAGGTGGCGGAGACGTCCCAAAGCGTGGGGGACCTCCGTTTCGCTGTACTCGTCCCTGGGCAGTTCTACTTCCGCAGAGGCGTACTTTCCAGGACGTGCACCTCAAGCCGGCGATGTGTGGTTGTCGTGGGACGTCGGTTACATGAAACAAGACGGTCCGAATAACTACATGCGTCGCGTTGAGACGATAACGCACGAAATTGGTCACGCGGTCGGGCTCAAGCATCCTTTCGAAGGCGCGGTGCAATTGCCCCCAGACGCTCAGAACAATCTCTACTCGGTGATGAGTTACACCGACGTGAACTATCCAAACGGTGATCGCGTGCAGGACGCGTCCCCGATGTTGTATGACATTCTTGCCGTCCAGTATTTGTATGGGGCGAATTCGGGATTCCACGCGGGAGATGATACGTGGACGGTCGGCCAGTTCCCGCAATACGGGTCCTCTATAGACGAGAGCTTAGGCGTGCGTGCGACGATCTGGGACGGAGGAGGGGTCGATACATTAGTGACAAATTCAAGTTTCTCAACGTTGGACCTGAGGCAGGGCGGGGTTAGCTACGACGGTGGGGAATCGGTGATTGCCTTCAACACCATCATTGAGAACGCAACGGGCGGCCCGGGAAGAGATTTCATCACAGGCAATGAGGTCGGCAATGTGTTGAAAGGGCTCGGCGACGCCGACACCATCGTCGGCAGCTTCGGCGATGACTGGCTGGAAGGTGAAAGCGGCAATGACCCATTACCGGCAGGACAAACGGCCGGCAATGACACGCTCGACGGCGGCGCAGGGAACGACACGGTGTTAGCCGGCGATGGCAACGATCAGGTGTCGGGCGGCGATGGAATCGATGTGCTCGTCGGCGAAGGCGGCGACGATCTGATTTACGGCGGCTCAGGCATTGATTACATGGATGGCCGGCAAGGCAGCGATCAACTGATGGGAGGCGACGGCAACGACATCCTGTTCGGCGACGGACTCACCACGACGTTCGGCTTCAGCAGCGACACGCTGCATGGTGAGAATGGCGACGATATCATTATGGGCGAATCGGGTGATCACACTGCGCCGGGCGCGCTCGATGCGCTGTACGGCGACGACGGCAATGATTTGATCTACGGCGGCGCGGGAGACGATTTTATCTATGGCGGCAATGGTTCCGACATCATCGATGGCGGCAACGGAAACGATTACGTCGCCGGCGGCGGAGGTGCTGACATCCTCGTGGGTTCAGGTGATAGTTCGAACGTCGGCGGCCCTGCAGCGACGACTGGCAACGATACTTTCGTCTACACGTCGATGGCCGATGCGGGTGACATCATCTATGGATTTGATACGCGGGCGGGCAATACTGACAGCATTGATCTCAGACCGCTGTTTGATGCGCTCGGCTACACAGGTACGACCGCGCGCGCCGATGGGTTTCTGACTGTCACCACTGGTGCGACTCCAAGCGATGCTGTCGTGTGGGTAGACGCCAATGGAGGTGGCAACTCATACGTCCCGCTGCTTACAGTTGCAGGTGTCGCCCCTGAGGTGCTTACTGACGCCTTCTTCCAATTTCAGTAATCCGTACATCGTGCAGCTACACACTTAGCTCGTTCGACTCACACGCCATTGCGTGATATCCAGCCACGAGGAACGACGTATTGGCGACTTGATGCGCAGCTCAATCAGCCCCCCAGTGTGCCGGTGCCATATGATTTCGGCATACACTTATGCTGCGCTTGGATCCCGCCCGGGGCTGGCCTTTTTAACCTGGCAGGAAAGCGTGACGCATCTAAAACGTCGTCAGTCCGAGTTCGCCTTTCGTTGCACTGACTCGGTTAGCGTCCTGCACATGGCTTCGTCCTGATGCACGGCCTTTTGGCACTCGGAGCCTTCGCACACGCTGCGAGCGATAAAATTGGTCTGGTGTGCGCACAATTCCTTTGCTGTACGGTTTCCCGGAACGGCTGTAGTGCGCTCTGAACGGGCGCTGGCGGTGGCGACATGGGCGGTCGGCGGCTTGCGCGGGCGCGTTTGCTCGGACTTTATCTCGATCGGATCAGCAACGTCCGCGACCGGCGCCGATTCGTTTTGAACTCCGCGGCTCGGCTCGTCGCCTGCTTGCCTGGGGGACTCCTTTCGGCCTGCCATCTCAGGTACTGCAGCGGTTCGCTTTGCATTCGCGGGGACGGGCGTAACTGATGGCTCGCCACTCTGCGTTGCGGATACGCTGGCAGCATGCTCCGGGCTGTACCTGGCTCCTCCAGTGTCCCCTTTACTTTGCTGCTGGCTGTGTTCTTCCTCCGGCGAAGTCGCCTCACGCATCGGCGCTGCGCCGGCGGGCTTAGCCTCAGCGAGCGCTGACGAAGTTGCGGAACGCCCGTGCCACCAGCCGGACACCTGCTCGGCATTGCTGGCCTGTTGGATCCATGAAGCCATGCCCCCGACCAGTAGCGCGGCGACGACGATTGCAACTGCTGCGGCAAGCGGACGCGCAAAGCGCGGTGGTATGCCGAACGCCTTGCGACCCGGCGGGCGCGAAGCGGATGATTCCAAATGTTCGCCGCATTCGGAACAAAAAGCGGACAGTTCCACATTGATATGACCGCATGCAGCGCACGCAACGTGAGGCGCGATATCCGAACGCATGGGAGGTGTCTCGTCGGAAAGCGAACTACCACACTGCAGGCAAAATTTCGCTTCATCGACATTTTCTACGTCACAGCTGCGACATCGTTTGCCCATCTGCCGTGGACCTCCCGCTGTAGAGGAGTGCCCGCGATCGCTTTCACGGCGGCACCGCACTTGGCTGTCGTCGCGTTTAGCGGATGACCCGTACGCCGCTTCGTTCGCAGGAGCGCTCATCGCACCTAACAATACATGCAATGTAGGCCGCTGCCTACTTCCACGAGGCCTTTCTCGGCCTAAGGAGCTATTGCCGTCGGGTCGCTCGGTCACTAGAGTCAAAACGTAGGGGTCGCCCGGTTTTTGATTTCTGCATAGGAGCTAGCAATGAAATCCATTCTGGACAGCTCGTTTCAGTATACGCCGAGCACCGAGACAAATTTAAGACGGACCTTTATGCGCTTGCGGCGTGAGCAACTCAAAACCGCCATAAGCCGTGGGCAGTCAAAGGATAACGTCAATGTCCTGTTTATGAAGCGGCTTCAAACCAGCGACAGCAAGAAAACATAACACGAACTACCCGACCGCCGTTACGGGGTGGCCGGTGCAGTCGATGCGCCACTCGCCGCCAGTGGTGCTTTCTTTACCTGTTCCAGTGCTTCCAGAATACGTTTCTCGTCTTTCAAGCGCACGCCCTCCGCGAGTGATTGCACCGCCTCACCCCGCACCAGAGCGTAGTTTTTAAGTATCTCCAGTGTCTTAACAGACGGCGCCATGCTGTCGAGGTCGACGCCGGCCAACTCTTCGAAGCTGTCCCGATACTCAAGGGCAACGTCAGATTCGATTCGACCGGCAAGTTGTTCGAACGACTCCCCTCTCCGCCGGCCTGTTGTCAAGATCGATTGCAAACGGTCGCTGTAACGTCGGTCATCGGCAAGAAACTCCTGCACCATAGCGCGAGCTTCGAGTTCATCATGCCAGCGGTAAGCCGGCGCGGGGACTCGCGCGATCATGGTTGCGACGGCGACCAGTAAGGACGCCGCCGCCACCCAGCGACTGCGTCCAGGACGAGGACTGCTCGAAGTTACTCGTCGCGTCAGCACAACGCCCGTGAGGGCTCCGGTGATCAGACCGCCGATATGCGCCGCATTGTCGATTCCCGTAATCATGAAGCCGAGGCAGACGGTGGCAATTGAAAATATCGCGGCCGCGCCAAACATCCAACGGAACTCATACGGCTCGATCTGCTGCCGTTCGCGCCATAACGACACCAACAACGCTCCGTACACGCCGAAAATGGCGCCCGATGCACCGCCGGACACTGCATAGTCCCCGCGGACGATGAGCGAGAGCAGGTTGCCGACGACGCCGCTTATAAGGTATATCGCGACGAAGCGCCGCATGCCGTAGAGCCGCTCGACCAGCCGGCCGCCATCCCATAGCGCCCACATGTTCAGCGCGAGGTGCAAGATACCGAAGTGCAGGAACATTGCGGTCGCGAGACGCCACCACTCGCCATCTTTCGTCGCTGGACCAAAGTTTGCGCCCCATGCCAGCTGGATGGTGTTCGTCGAGTGCCAGAAGCCCGCGCCGTTCGCGAGCATCGCGACGAAAACGGCCAGATTGATGCCAATCAGAGCAGCCGTGACCGGTGCGCGCGAAATTCCGCCGCGCATCATGTCGGTGACACTTAGAAGTGGGCGTGTCTCGGATTTTGGCAGCTGGGCGGGCACAAGGCGGTCTCACGACAGGCAGCAACATTGTACTGCTGCCCCGTGCGCTTCTGTTACGCGTGGCGCGATGCGGTACGCCGTTTAGACGCCGCGACGTACCGCGTCGCTGTACGACCGATCAGTTGCGGTGGCCGAGGCGCCGGTCGAGATACAGATTGACCAGAATTCCGCTCACAAAGCCCGCGGATGTCACAGCTCCGAGCCGACGCAACAGCCCGGGCTGAGCTGAACTTCGCAGCACGGCGCGTCGCGAGTATGCAATCGTCGGCGTGGCGGTCCGCGCTGGTGCAACGTGCGAAGCGGCAGGTGAAGCGGCGTTCGGAATGACGCCAGGAGCGCCCGGCTGGCGGGCGCCTTCAGGCTCTGTCTTGCCCGCATGGACACGCGTAAATTCGGCGCCGAACAGAAATATCTGCGTCGAATAATAGATCCACACCATCATCACGACAAACGGACCGGCGCCGCCGAATGATGTAGATACGGAGCTTTTGCCGATATAGAGTCCGATCAGCGATTTTCCCAGCGCAAACAGCAGTGCGGTGATTGCCGCGCCGACCCACACATCCTTCCATTCAATTTGAATGTTGGGAAGGATTTTATAGATCATGGCGAACAGCAACGTAATCACGCCGAACGAAACGACAAAGTTCGCGACTTGCAAAACGGCTTCCATGTCGGCGAAGAAGTACTTGCCGAGAGCGGATATGGCGCCGCTCAGAACAAGCGATACCGTAAGCAGGAATCCGATTCCCAAAATCATTCCAAACGACAGCAGACGTGAGCGAATAAGATTGATGATGCCGCTGCCGGCGCGCGGCGGCGCCTTCCATATCCGGTCAAGGTCGTCCTGCAACTCGACGAACGCGGTGGTTGCACCGAGGATCAGTGCGGCAAATCCGATCACCGTCGCGGTAATACCGGTTCCCAAATCGCTCGCGTTGGCCAACATCGATTGAATCGCCTGGCCGCCTTCTTCGCCCAGCAGGCCTTGAATCTGGTCCATGATGGCGCCTTGCGCAGCCTCCTGGCCGAAAACCAAGCCTGCGATAGCGATCACGATGATCAACAATGGTGCCAGGGAAAACGCCGTGTAGTAGGCGAGCGCGGCGCCCATGCTAGGCGCACGGTCTTCGACCCAGCGACTGGCCGCTTCCTTAAAGAGCCCCCAGATGTGACCGATGGAAATCATAATTTCTATCCTTGAGTTCTGCGCCCGGTCGGCAGCAAATCGCTTTGAAAATGGCCGACCGGCCGCCATACGTCACTCAAGAGACACGCAATCCATGTACCAGTATTTAAGAGCGCCAGAGCAGCGCCGTAACGACGCAAAACGAGAATTTCTTACAGCGCAGCGTAAAAGTTTCACGCGCCCCGTTGCCTGCTGACCAGTGCAGGTCTGCAGTACGTCAGCATAAAGAAAGCGTTCCGGCGACGTGCACGCCGGAACGCTTACATAAACATCGTTGATTGCTTTTAGGCGACGCGCACTTCCACCTTGCGCGGCTGCACCTCGGCGCGCTTCGGGATGTCGATGGTCAGTACACCATTCTTCATCTGGGCAGAGATTTTCTCCGTGTCGAGCTCAGAGCTCAGCGCGAAAGAGCGTTCGTAACGGGTCGAACGCACTTCGGCCCACAGCGCTTCCATGTCCTCAGGAGTGCCAATCGCCGCCTCGCCAGTCACGCGAAGCGTATCTTTATCCACCTGTAGATTCAGTCGATCGTTGGTAACTCCGGGTAGATCCGCCTGCAGAGTGATGCCGCGTTCGTTTTCGAATATGTCTACGAGCGGCCTAAGCGTAAACTGCGGCTCGGTGCGTTGAGTGGATTGCTCCTGTTTGCCGTTCCCTTGGTTTGCAACGTTCTGCGCTGGCTGTTTCGCAACGCCTTGTGTTCCATCCATATTGGCCTCCAATTGTATATATCAGTGATTAGTTAATTTGAATTTGACGCGGCTTCACTGCCTCGCGCCGTTGAATGCGCACATTGAGGACGCCATCACGATACGTTGCCTCGAGCTTGTCGACGTCGACATCCTCTGGAAGCGCTACCGCGCGGCGAAACTCCCCGCCGAAGCGCTCGCGCAGGTAGTAATTGCCATCAGTTTTTTCATCCGGTATTCGTTGGCCGGAAATCGTCAGCACGTTTTGCTGAATCGAGACATCGATGTTTTTTGGATCCAGTCCGGCAGCAAAAACGAATACATCGACCTCGCCGGGCGTAACACCGACGTTGATCGGGGGATAGCTGCCGCGTGCTACCGCGCGAATACTCGCAGGTGCCGGCGTCCCTGCAAACAGCCGGTCCATCTGTTGATGAAGTTCGCGGAAATGGTCGAACAGACCGCTATCCGAGGTAGTCAAATAACCTAGCATTTTCGATCCTCCTATAAAACAGGCCGCTTGGGAGCCCGGTTAAAAGTCGTCAGCGGCCACCGCCGCTCATCGCGAAAATGTTGGCGCCCCGCGGGTTTTCAAGAGCGGAACCCGAGATTTTTTGCTGGCTCACTGATAATGGCGCCTGCGCCTGAAAGTGCTTGCCAGCGAGCAGGTCGTGCCCTCGCGCGCCGCTGAACTTCACTTACTGCCCGCCAACGCGCTTCGTTCTAACCTTTCGATGACGGCTGCATACAGGTCGCCGTCGATTAAGTTTGAACACCGCGGTGTAGGCCTTTGCCTTTCAAAATAAGTGGCGAAAATTCCGTTGTAAATACTTTGTTGCAGTGCAACAATGCACGTGAGCTGGCCGTACGCATACAGGACAGCGCCACACGGGGATTTTCATGACAGCACGACTAGCCGCCACCATGCGGGAAGCAATGCGCCTTCTAAAAACCGGCAACTTGGGCGCCGCCACGTCCGCAATCAAGACGGGACTACAACCAGCGCCGCACGTTCACACAGCGCCGCCATTCGATGACGCCATCGAGGGAAGCTATCGCACGTTCCATGACGCCCCGGCGCCCGCGTTCGTTCCACCGAAACGTGAAACGCCCTGGACACCACCGCGTGACACGGCGCCCGACCGATTCATAACGGGCTCTTTCTCAAGCGACCACGGTACGCGGCAATACAAACTGTTCGTTCCGGGAGGCCATCAAGGCGAACCGTTGCCGCTCGTAGTCATGCTGCATGGTTGCACGCAGTCGGCCGACGATTTCGCACGCGGTACTCGTATGAACGTTCTAGCGGCCGCGCGTCCCTGTTTTGTGCTCTATCCCGAACAAGCACAGTCGGCTAACGGATCAAAGTGCTGGAATTGGTTCAGGTCCTCCGATCAGATGCGTGATAGCGGCGAGCCCGCCATCATCGCCGGGCTCACGCGCGAAATCGTCACTACCTACGACCTCGACGCGAGACGTGTCTACATCGCCGGTTTGTCCGCCGGCGGAGCGATGGCGGTCGTGATGGGAGAAGCTGTACCCCGACGTCTACGCTGCGATCGGCGTGCATTCGGGTCTGCCGTTTGCCGCAGCACACGATGCGGCCTCTGCATTCGCTGCTATGAAGGGCAAGCACACGCAAACCGTCTCCTCCACGCACGCTTCCGGTCCTTTGATACCGACCATCGTCGTACACGGGGACCGTGATAAGACAGTGCATCCGGACAATGGCCATAAAGTGGCATTCGCGGCGCATGACAAGCGTAATGGAGCACATCCTCGTTCCGACAAAGGGCGCGTGCCGCGCGGCCACACGTATACACGGACGGAGCTCCGCGATGAGGCCGGTAAAGTAATAGTCGAGTATTGGCTCGTGCATGGCGGTGGTCACGCCTGGTTCGGCGGCAACAGCGAAGGTTCGCACACGGATCCGCGCGGGCCGGACGCCTCGCATGAAATGCTGCGCTTCTTCTACCAGCATAAATTGAACGCTTCGTAACCTGGCAGCGACGTTCCGCAAAGGCGTTCGACGCCGGTCGAATATTTGTTCGATAATATCGAACGACTGTTTTGACATGAGAAATGCGACTCGCGTTTGTAGACGTCGAGACGACCGGCGTGGATCCGCTTCATGATCGGGTGACCGAGATCGGCGTCGTCACGGTCAGCGGAACACATGTCGAACACTGGACCACCTGGGTAAACCCCGGGCGTCGCGAATCCGGCGAGTCACGTCGCTGCCAGAACAGGCTGGACGCCGGCATCCGCGATGCTCCCACCTTCACGGAAATCGCATCCGATTTGGGCCGCCGCCTGGACGGACGGTTGTTCATCGCGCATAACGCGCGGTTCGACTACAGTTTTCTGAAGACTGAATTCGAACGCGCAGGGTTGAATTTCGATCCGCGCGTCCTGTGCTCGTTGATGCTATCGCGCCGGCTTTATCCTGACTGCGCCCGGCATGATCTCGATTCGCTCATTGAACGGCATGCGTTAGCTGCAACTACGCGCCATCGTGCACTGCCCGACGCCGACCTCATCTGGCAGTTCTGGCAGACGGCTCACCGTAGCCTCTCAGGTGAAGCAGTGACAGGGGCAATCAATACGCTCTTAGCCGGGCCGCTGCTGCCCCCACATCTCGACCCGTCGTTAATAGATCGCTTGCCTGATGCCCCGGGTGTTTATGTAGTTCACGATCAGGATGGAACGCCGATCCACGCAGGCAACGCCCGCAATCTGCGTCTGCATGTTCAAGCGTATTTCCGTCTGGACCGCACTTCCGCCAAGGCGCTGGCGATATCGCATCGAATCTCCAATATCACATGGACGACCACACGGGGTCCGCTTGGTGCACAACTAAGACTTGCAAGTGCGTCGGCGGCGCTGGCCAAGCGCCGGAGGAACAGTATGTGCGAAGGATACTTCTCGTGGCGTATCGTCCCCGATAACTATCCGGCGCTGGAGTTGGTTTCGCTTTCTGATTCCGACGCTCTAATCCACGGTTACATGTTCGGCATATTCGAGTCGCGGAAAAAGGCCCACAACGCCCTGCACCGCATGGCTGCGCAGCACAGGCTTTGTCATTCGTTGCTTGCCGTGTCGAGCCCAAACGTCGAGCAGTGCCTCGCATGTGCGGGCGACGGCAGCGTGTCGGCCTGCGGTTCCAAAGTCAGGCGCTTGCGGGAATTAACGCGCGCCATCGCGGCGTTGTGCAGCGAGCAGTTGCCCCCATGGCCATATGACGGGGCCATTGGCATACGGGAGCGCTCGGACCTTCACGTTATTGATAACTGGCGCTTCTTGGGCACCGCGACGCGCGATCACGAGGTATCAGCGCTGCTTGAAGCGCCGCGACCGGCATTCGAGCCACACTCATTCCGCCTGTTGTCGCGGAAGCTTCGTAAATTACCGCCCAGGCGCATCGTCATACTGGCTAATATGCCGAGGCATCCCGTCGACCCGACGCATTGACCAAGTACTCCGACATACGAATCGGACAAGTTCCGATGGTATGGACGAAGCGTCACTGGTTCCATGGTGAAAAGGTCGCGCGCCGTCCGAGCGCGCGTTCAAGAACTGCGTCACCATGAATCAGCCTGCCGCGAAAGAGTCGAAAGCCGAGCCCGCATCCCTTAAGGATCAGGCGCGCAATGTGCTCGAAGAGGCGCGCATGGTACTGCCGGGGATTCAGGCGCTCTTCGGTTTCCAGTTGATTGCCGTATTCAACCAGCGCTTCGAGTTGATGCGGTCCGAGCTGCAGATCGTGCATCTAATCGCCGTTGCGCTGGTTACCATCGCGGTCGCGCTTGTGATGGCACCGGCCGCCTATCACCGCATAGCCGAGCGCCATCAGGTTTCCACATATTTCGTCAATCTTGCGTCTATGTTTATCGCCGGCGGCATGATACCGCTCGCCCTCGGCGTAGCTCTCGATTTATTCGTAATCGGCGAGCTTGTCACCGAGAGTCGTCCGGTCGGGGTGGCGCTTGGAGTTTTCACACTGGTATTGTGCTCGTCTCTCTGGTTCGTGTTTCCTATCATAAGACGCAACAACCAGCGCCGCAGCCGCCGGGCGACTACGTAGATACAGCAATGGCCGGGCGTTTCAGCGTTCTCTCCGACTTGGATGGCGTATTGCACCGCGGGTCACGTCCGCTACCCGGATGTCGGCGCTTCGTGCGCGATCTACTAAGCAGCGGCAGAAAATATCTGTTTCTTACCAACTCTCCTGATCACAGCCCCGCTGAGCTTCGTAAGAGCCTTAAGAAACTGGGTATGGACATCCCCGAGTCTTGCATCCATACGTCAGCGCAGACGATGGCGTCCTTCCTTCGTGCGCACGGCAAGCGACCTAAAGTCTATATGGTCGGCAGCCGTGCCTTACACGACGCGCTCGCTGGCATTGGCGCGCAGTTCACTGACCGGCGTCCGGACTATGTCGTCTTTGCGAGTGGCGGCAGTTATGGCATCGATGAGATCGATAAGGCGATTGAGCTCGTCGCACACGGCGCGAAATTCATTACCGCCAGCGACGAGAAGAAAAGCCTTACGGAGAACGGAATCAAGGCTGGCTGCGGCGCCATCATCGCGCCCATCGAGAGCGCGACCGGATGCAAGGCTTACGTAGTCGGTAAACCTAATCACCTTATGATACGCAACGTCGAACGTGAGTTCGGCATCAACCCGCTGGAAACGTTGATGATAGGCGACAGCCTCGATACCGACATCGACGTCGGCGAACAGGCACAGATGACAACGGTACTGGTTCTGTCCGGTATCACGTCCCGTGAACAACTTAAACATAGCGCCTATGAGCCGGACTATGTGTTCGAGAATGTCGGCTGCATCAAATTAGGCGAGCTGCCGTGAACAGGAACGACTCGCCGTTAGAATCAAACGACTTGTCGCTCCTCTTCTTATTCGAACTTACTGTCTAATCCGGCTTCTGCCATCTGCGCCGCGCTCAACAGTGCCTTGGCCTTGTTCTGCGTTTCCTGCCATTCCGCCTGAGGTTCGGAATCCGCGACGACGCCACCGCCGGCCTGGACATGAAGTTGGCCGTCCTTGACGACGGCGGTCCGTAAAGCTATCGCCACGTCCATATCACCGTTGAAACCCAGGTAACCGACGGCGCCCGCGTAGACACCGCGTTTTACAGGCTCGAGCTCGTCGATGATTTCCATCGCGCGTACTTTGGGCGCACCGCTCACGGTACCGGCGGGAAACGTCGCGCGCAGAACATCAACTGCGTTCAATCCGGGACGCAGCTTCGCTTCGACGTTCGAGACGATATGCATGACATGTGAATAACGCTCGATGACCATCTGCTCGGTGACGCGCACGCTGCCGGTTTGAGCCACACGTCCGACGTCATTGCGTCCGAGGTCAACCAGCATGATGTGCTCGGCGCGCTCTTTCTCATCGGCCAGGAGCTCAGCGGCGAGTGCCGCATCTTCTTCGCTCGTCTTGCCGCGACGCCGCGTCCCGGCGATCGGCCTGACCGTGACGGCATCGCCTTCAAGACGAACCAGGATTTCTGGCGAGGCGCCGACGACATGAAAATCAGCGAAGTCAAAGTAGAACATATAAGGCGACGGATTGATCGTGCGCAGCGCGCGGTAGAGCGCGAGCGGGCTCGCCTTAAGCGATTTCGACATACGCTGCGACGGCACAACCTGCATGATGTCGCCGTCAAAGATATAGCGCTTCGCACGTTCAACTGCGCGAAGGTATGCGCCTTCGCCGAAGCTCGATACGGCCGCGTCCGATTTCGCGGGCACGGCTGCAGGAATGGCTACCGGTGCGCGCAGCATCTGCAGCAACTCATTCAGCCGGTGCCGGCCCTCGCTGTAAGCCCCGGCTCGTGCCGGATCCGCGTAAACCACCAACGTCAGCTTGCCCGATAAGTTATCGACAATCGCCAGTTCCTGCGACAACATCAAGAGAATGTCGGGAACACCCAACGGATCGGGCTTTTGTGTTTTCGCCAGGCGGCGCTCGATATAGCGGACGGTCTCATAGCCGAAATATCCGACGAGCCCGCCGCAGAATCGCGGTAGCCCCGTCTGCGGTGCCGCCCTGAATTGTGCGAGATAGTCGTGCACGAATTGCAGCGGATCATCGCAGTGCTGCGCGGCGACGGGTTTATGCGATTCGCATACAGTGCAACGATTACCATACACTTCAATGCGAATGGCGGCAGCCAAGCCAATGAAGGAAAAACGGCCGAAGCGCTCGCCCGCTACGACCGATTCGAGTAGATAGGTATACGGTTTGTTGGCGAGCTTCAGATAGACCGACAACGGCGTATCGAGGTCGGCAAATGTTTCGAGTACCAGCGGAATGCGGTTATAGCCCTCAGCCGCAAGCTGGTTGAATTGTGACTCCGTCATGTCTCCACTCCATCAGAATTGCGGACAACAGCGTAAGAACAGCAGGCGGTGCGCGCTATGCGCGCCAGCATGCAAACTCGTTGCGCCACGGACGCCAGCGTCCGTGCGAGCAATCGATCGTTCTTCCTGTCGTCGTGGGGATCATGAGTGGTTATGACTTTGTAATCAGCTTTGTCGCTTCGAATAGCGTTGGTACTATAGCATCAACATCAAGCTCTCGCACTTGCCTGCCTTCGTTATAACCATAGGGCACGCAGAACACCGGACACCCGGCCGCACGTGCCGCGAGTGTGTCGTTCAGCGAATCGCCGATCATCAGCATGTCGCGCGGCGCTATGCCGAGCTGCTCGCACGCATACGTGAGCGGCAGCGGATCGGGCTTTTTTTTTGGCAACGTATCACCTGCAACAACGATCGTGAAATAGTCCGCCAGCCTGGTTTGCTCGAGAAGCGGCCGTGTAAAGCGGTCGGACTTGTTGGTAACGCAAGCCATTGGATAGCCGGCAGCTCTAAGCGCATCGAGTCCTTCGCGCACGCCCGGATAGATAACTGTCTGTTTGCCATTCACGCTTTCATAGCAGTCCATATATAGCGGCAGAGCGCGCGCAAAGAGCGCGTCATCGGCTTTACCGTCGATCGCTCGCGTGAGTGCACGCTTCACAAGATTCGGGATGCCTTTGCCGACGAACGTGCGCACTTCTGTCTCAGTGAGTGGCGGAAGCTCAAGCTGCTCCAGCAGCATGTTGACGGCCACCGCAAGGTCAGCAACCGTATCGAGCATCGTGCCATCGAGATCGATCATGACCGCTTTTACGCGCAGCGGCAGTTTGTTTTTGTTCATCGCTAAAAAACCGCCGCGGGCGGGCGGTGGTGCAAAGTTATGAGGATGCGGCCTTAGGTTTGGGCGAGCTCGGCACGCATTTTTTTAATTACGGACTGATAGTCTGCAGCCTCGAAAATCGCCGATCCTGCGACGAAGGTATCAGCGCCGGCGCGCGCCGCTTGCGCGATGTTGTCGGTCTTGATGCCGCCATCGACCTCGAGCCAGACGTCCCGACCCGACTTGTCGATGAGCTCCCGTACCGCGCGCAGTTTGTCGAGCGCCGTCGGAATGAACTTCTGCCCGGCAAACCCCGGGTTCACTGACATGATGAGCACGAGATCGAGCTTATCGAGCACATAGTCGAGATAATCCAGCGGCGTGGCTGGATTGAAGACCAGTCCCGCTTTGCACCCGTGCTCTTTGATGAGCCCGATGGTGCGATCGATGTGCTCGGTCGCTTCGGGATGAAATGAAATGATGTTCGCACCCGCCTTCACAAAATCGGGAATGATGCGATCGACCGGCTTAACCATCAGATGCACGTCGATTGGCAGTTGCGTATGCGGCCGCAGAGCTTCGCATACGAGCGGACCGATCGTGAGATTTGGAACGTAATGATTGTCCATTACATCGAAATGAATCAGATCGGCACCGGCGGCAGCCACTGCATTCACCTCGTCACCAAGCCGTGAGAAATCCGCAGACAGTATGCTGGGCGCTATGCGATGCATGCGCGGCATTGTACCTGCGATTCGAGCGGCACCGTTAGATTGACGGTTGGCGGTGGACGGTTTGGCAAGCCGCTAATGTTGTATGGGATAATTGATCGTCGATTATTGCCCTCATACGTATCGTTTTCATGGCCAACGAGAAAAAATACGAAATCACAGTCACGACTAATACCGCCTATGTAGCTGAGCAGTCGGATGCCCAGAAAGCGCGCTACGTCTTTGTGTACACCATACGCATCGCGAATACGGGTAACGTCACCGCCCAATTGATAAGCCGGCACTGGATCATCACCGATTCCAACAATCAAGTGCAGGAAGTGCGCGGTCTCGGCGTCGTCGGCGAACAGCCCACGCTTAAGCCCGGAGAAAGTTTCGAATACACGAGCGGCAGCGCAATCGCAACGCCCGTGGGCACGATGAAGGGTAGCTATCAGCTGACCGCTGAAGACGGCTCCCAGTTCGAGGCGCCGATCCCCGAGTTCACGCTCTCAATGCCACGGGTTCTGCACTGATCGGGATCATCGAGGGCCTGGGCGCTCGAATCCCCTCGGCGGTCGCGGCAGTTTGACTTTTTCTGACCCATGTCTCTCCGGCTGAGCTATACGGTGCTCGCACCGTTCTACGACCTCGTGATCGATCGTGCGCTCGACCACGCGCGACGACGCAGCATTGCCCGGCTTCCCGCAGCGCGGGGACTCGATGTCTTTATCGATGGAATCGGTACGGGTCTCGATTTGCCACTCTTGCCGGCGGGCAATCGATATGTCGGTCTCGATATCACTCACGCCATGCTGCTACGCGCCGTACGCCGCAGCAAATCGCCGGATATCGAACTTGTCGAGGGCAACAGCGAGCGCTTGCCTTTTCGTGATGCAAGCTTCGACGTCGCAGTGCTGCATCTGATATTGGCAATTGTGGCGGAGCCCACATCTGCGCTACGTGAGGTCGCGCGTGTTCTAAGGCCTGGAGGCCGGGTGTTAGTGTTCGACAAATTCCTGCGTAAGGCGCAACTCGCGCCTCTGCGCAGACTTGCGAGTCCGGTCATGGCGCGCCTGGTTACCCGACTCGACGTCGTGTTCGAAGATGTGCTGGCCGCAGTGCCCGGGTTAAAGCTCATCAGCGATACGCCATTGCTCGCTGGCGGTTGGTTTCGCAGTATCGAGCTCGTTAAAACTAGATGCATAACTGAAGCGCGCGTGGATAAATGAGCCCAGGCTTACGGCTTGCGTGGCCACGTCCACCATACGATGAAAATCAGAATCGCAAGCGCAACACCTGCTTCGAGCACCAGCCACAGCATATTTGTACCGCAGAACTTTCCCTTATACTGATTCGCAGGATCCTTCGTCTCACTCGCATGCTTCGTGTCAGTTACATAATACGCCGCTGTATTGCCCTTACTGCGCTCGTCTTCCTGGCGGCGTGCGGATCAGTGCCGACACCACCGACTACGCCACCGCCGCCGGCGCCGACTACGCCTGCTACGCCGCCTGTTGTTGAGACGCCAACAACCAAGCCGATTGTCCCGGGCTCTGCATTACAGGCGACGACCTGGGATGTGATCAACGGCTGGCGTTCCGACAACCTACAGCTCGCATGGCCCGCGTTTATCGCCGGTTGCGCAAAGCTTAAAAACCAACCGCCGTGGCAGGCGGTATGTACCGTCGCTGCAACGCTTGCTGAACCGTCGCGAGAAATGGTTCAGCGTTTTTTCGAGAGCAATTTTACGCCGTACAGGGTCGTCAATTCCGACGGCACAGATAGCGGACTTGTCACCGGCTATTACGAGCCCCTGTTGCAGGGCAGTCGAACACGCAGCGCGCGTTATCGCGTGCCGGTGTACGGCGTGCCGGATGATCTGCTCGTCGTCGATCTGGGTGAGGTCTATCCCGAATTGAAAAACATGCGGCTGCGTGGACGGCTCGAGGGCCGGCGAATCGTCCCGTATTTCAACCGCAGCGAAATCGACAACGGTGATGCGCGACTCGCCGGCAAGGAAATCGCGTGGGTTGAAGATCCGGTCGAGCTATTCTTTCTACAGGTGCAAGGTTCCGGCCGCATAAAGCTGGATAAGGGCGGCATGATCGGCGTGGGCTACGCGGATCAGAACGGGTATCCGTATCGCTCCATCGGGCGCCTGCTCGTTGAGCGCGGAGATCTGCCGCTCGAAAAAGCATCGATGCAAGGCATCAAATCATGGGCCAAAGAACATCCCGACAAGCTGCAGGATTTGCTGAATTACAACTCGAGCTTCGTTTTCTTTCGCGAGATGCCCGGCAATGCGCCCGGTCCGATCGGCGCACTCGGCGTGCCGCTTAGCGCCCGGCGCAGCGTCGCCATCGACGCTCGCTACATTCCCCTCGGTGCGCCGGTATTTCTGTCGACTACTGCGCCTAATGCGCGCGAACCGCTGGAGCAGCTCATGCTCGCGCAGGACACCGGCGGCGCAATTCGAGGCGCGGTGCGTGCGGATTTTTTCTGGGGATTCGGAGATGAGGCGGCCACTATGGCCGGGCGCATGCGGCAAACCGGCAAAATGTGGGTCCTGCTGCCGAACGGATACCCGCTCGCAGGCACGAACTAACTGAGTTCATCAACGCTGGGCACCCACGCTTTCGCCGTACAAATATTTCACCTGCAGCACCACCCGGCTCTTGACCGCGTGCCCTTGCTTCTGCGCCGGCGAAAAACGGGCGCCACGAAAAACCGCCAACGTCGCTTCTTCAAAATAGCCTTCCGGTTTGGCATCGACGACTGACACTTCGTTCACGACGCCGAACTCATCGATCAGCAACTGCACCGTCAACCGTCCATCGATGCGCGCATTTGAGGCCGTATCGGGGTAATCGAGACGAATGGCGGCGAGAGGTTCGGGATAGACGTCCAATTGCTTGGCCGGGTAATACGTAGGGTCGCGAATGAGCGGCAGCTCGACGCCGGTACTGGGTGAAGGCGCCTGCTGAACGGGGTTTGAGACTTCGCGCGCAATTGCCGGCGCACGCTTGATGGGCTTCGCTTCCGCGGTTAACGATGGTGCCGGTGACGGCTGACTCACAGCGAGCGGGACGATTTCGCTCACGGTGCTACATCCGCAACAACAGCCGCTGGCTCGAGCCTCGCTGTTATCACGGAAACGATATCGGGTGTGCCGCCGGTGGGATTCACCGGCATGCCGACGAGTATGGCCATGTGAACGACGAAGGAAACTACGCAGGCGAGCAACAGACGTGCGCGGGCCGTTCTCGACATGGCGGGCAACCCGGCGCGAGAAGAAACCATGGCCGATGGTTAATCCGCGCCGCCGCTAGCCGGCACGCCGCTTACTTGGCGGCTGCGAGGCGCTGCTCGATTTGTTCAACCGGGATGGCGCCGGGGATGCGCTGTCCGTCGACGAAAAACATCGTCGGTGTGCCGGTAATATTCTTTTGCTTGCCGAAGGCGACGGTCTTATCGATCGATGACGTGTCGCAGGTGGTCGGTGCGGTCGGCGCTACGCCGTTCACCAATTGATTGTCCCAGGCCTTGATACGATCTTTAGAGCACCAGATCGACTTTGCTTTCTCCGTTGAGTCCGGACCAAGCACCGGATACAAGAAAACATAAATTGTCACGTCATCGATCTTGGTCAAATCCTGCTCGAACTTTTTGCAATAGCCGCAATTCGGGTCGCCGAAATACGCCAGTTTGCGGGTTCCCTTGCCTTTCACTTTCTTCAGTGCGAGATTCAGCGGCAACTGATCGAACTTGATGGCCGTGAGCTTGCTCATGCGCTCTTCGGTCAGGTTCGACTTTTTCTCGGTGTCGATGAGGTTTGCGTTCACAAAAAGGTAGGCCGCTTTCTCGTCGGTATAAATCATCTGGCCCTGTGCAAACACTTCATAAATCCCCGGCACCGGTGACTTGGAAACCGTCTCCACTACGATTTCAGGGTATTTCTTCTGCAGCTCCGCTTTTACCGTCGCTTCATTCGCGGCTACGCCGGCGCTGATACTGGCCAGCACTGCAGCGGCAGCCCAGGAGATGACTTTTTGCATGATGATCCTCAAAGGAGTTCGTTTTATTCTAGAGACTATGCGACCGCACGCCGGGTCAAAAGTTTTTTAAGCTGTGGCTGACGGTTCGCAAGGCGCAAGCCCAGGTTACGCAGCCGACCTATCGTAACGTCATTGTGCATGAACAGGCGTTGCAGAGTATCGGTAGTGAAACGCATAGCCGCGATGTCTTCGCGTCGCGCACGCTCATATCGCCGCAGCAGATAGTAATCTCCGCAGTCCGTCTGAGCACCCCGCGCACTCAAGACGTCGGCGAGTTCCCGCGCATCGCGAAAACCCAGATTAACGCCCTGACCGGCCAGCGGATGTACCGTGTGCGCAGCATCGCCGATCAGCGCAAGACGCGGACCAATCAGGCGGCGGACTTGCTGCACGCGCAGGGGAAAGGCTGCCGCAGACGTAATAACGGTGAGATCGCCGACTGTTCCATGCGATGCGGCACCTACTGCCGCTGCGAGCTCCGCATCTTTGTGCGCAAGCAGTTGCGCCGCATGTGCGTCGTCCGTCGACCATACCATCGATACGCGGTCACCCGGCAGCGGTAGCAGCGCGAGCACGCCATCCCGCCTGAACCACTGTCGAGCGATACCACGATGCGGCCGCGAGATCGCAAAGTTTGCGACGACCGCGGTTTGCTGGTAGCCGCGTGTTGTAGCATCGATGCCCGCACGTGCCCGTACCCACGACTCCGCGCCATCGGCGCCGATAACAAGCGACGCGACGAGCAATCGGCCATCAGCAAGCGTCAGGCGGACGGCGCGATCGCCAAATGCGATTTCGCCGCACATCGCCGGCGCGATGATCTCGATGCTTGCGCGTGTCGCCGCGCTCCATAAGACCCGCTGCAGTTCCCGGTTCTCGACAATGCAGGCGAGTTCGCGCAGGCCGGAGGCATATGCGCTGAAGTCGATTCTCGAACTTTCATCGTCGCCCACCACATGCATGTCTTCGACCTGACAAACCCGTGCGGGGTCCATGTCTTGCCATGCGCCGCACTCCGCGAGAAACGTGACGCTGCCAGGACTGATCGCATACACTCGTGAGTCCCAGCCGGTCGCAACGGTCTCAGACGCTGGCGGCGTGTTCGGATCAACAAGTGCGACCTTGACGCCTGCGCGTGACAGCACGAGCGCTTGGCTCAGGCCGACCAAGCCAGCGCCGACTACAATTACACCGAATTCCATAGCTTGAGACATCATCGCAAGAAAGAAGACGGAGTTTAATAGCCGATCCTAACGATCGCAAAAAGCCCCGCCCAGCGGTCCCTGACCCGCGATGAGCGGGAGCCCGCGCTTGGCCTTTGTTGACAAATCGAAAGTCCAAACTTAGACTCGCGCGCCTTCACTCGCCAAGCGCAGCGTGAGGCGCAATTGACGGGTCGGCTACCTGCAACGAGAATCCAGCATTTGGTGATGTAGCTCAGTCGGTTAGAGCGTGGCACTCATAACGCCAAGGTCGGTGGTTCAATTCCACCCATCACCACCAGAATACGGTGGAAAAGGCGCCCTTTCGCGGAGCCTTTTTCGCCGGCTGAGCGAAGTTTCCTTCCGCGCGTTGCATCGTTGTTTCCACAGCGGTCTGAATAGTTGTCCGTAGTTGATCGTGATCGGCTACCTCGGATTGCACTCCACGTCGGTTATAATACAGGGCCATGATTTCGAAAGCGTTTCTCTTTGATTCGGGCGAGGGCACACATGCTTAAGCGCCTGTCCATCTTCGTCGCCCTGCTGCTAGTGGCGTTTGCCGCGCAAGCGCAGATGCGCGCGCTACCCGAGAAAGGCAAACGCGCGACCGTCGATGCGCAACAACTTGCCGTACCCCTCATAAGCTTGGGTGGCACGGTCGCGCGTCTTGCACCGGGCGGCGTGATCTACGACCAGAACAACCGAATGATCGTCCATACTGCGCTGCCGGTCGGCGCCGATGTTATTTACACCACCGACATCAACGGCGACATCGGGCGCATCTATGTATTGACGCCACAAGAACAGGCCCAGTTGAACCAAAGGCGATAGTTCCAGCGTGGCGCAGAAGCTCTACATCAAGACGTACGGATGCCAGATGAACGAGTATGACTCGGACAAGATGGCGGATGTACTCCACGCGACCCACGGGATGGTTACGACGGCAACACCCGAAGATGCGGACGTGATCCTGTTCAACACGTGCTCGGTCCGCGAAAAGGCGCAGGAAAAAGTGTTTCATGAACTCGGCCGCGTGAAGCACTTCAAGAGTGCGCGCCCGGAAGTAATCATCGGCGTGGGCGGTTGCGTCGCAAGTCAGGAGGGCGAAGCGATCGTCGCGCGGGCGCCGTATGTTGATCTGGTGTTCGGGCCGCAGACATTGCACCGGTTGCCCGCCCTGATCGACGCAAAACGTGCGGACGGTAAGGCCCAGGTCGATATCTCGTTTCCTGAAATCGAAAAGTTCGACGCCGTGCCGCCCGCGCGCGTAACGGATGGCAGCGCCTTCATTTCCGTCATGGAAGGATGCAGCAAGTACTGCTCGTTTTGCGTGGTTCCCTATACGCGCGGCGAGGAATTTTCGCGGCCGCTCGAAGATGTGCTCACGGAAGTCGCCGAGCTTGCTGCCCAGGGCGTCAAAGAAGTGACGCTGCTTGGACAAAATGTGAATGGTTATCGAAGCACAGTCACGCTCGACGGAAGTGAAGCGATCAATGCAGATTTCGCACTGCTGCTGGAATACGTCGCGGCGATTCCCGGCATTGAGCGCGTGCGCTATACCACTTCGCACCCAAAGGAATTTACGCAACGCTTGATCGACGTATATGCACGCCTGCCGCAGCTCGTGAACCATGTTCACCTGCCGGTCCAATCGGGATCCGACCGCGTGCTTGCGGCGATGAAGCGCGGCTATACGGTGCTTGAATACAAATCCATGATTCGCCGACTGCGCAAAGTTCGTCCGGATATTTGCATCTCCTCAGACTTTATCGTCGGCTTTCCAGGCGAATCCGAGTCCGACTTCGACGCAACGATGAAACTCGTGGCAGACACGCACTTCGATGCGAGCTACAGTTTTCTGTACAGCGCGCGTCCGGGCACGCCGGCGGCCGCGCTGACAGACGACACGCCCCACGAAGTCCGGCTTGCGCGGCTGCAAAGGCTGCAGGCATTGCTCGATTCGCAGGCCCAGGCGATCAGCGAATCCATGATTGGTACTGTGCAGCGGGTGCTGGTCGAAGGTACTTCGAAGAAAGACGTGCGCGAGCTCGCCGGTCGCACCAATAACAACAGAATCGTGAACTTCGTCGGCAGACCCGGGTTAAAGGGGCACTTCGTCGACGTCGTGATTACCGCGGCGCTTGCGCACACGCTGCGCGGCAAGCTCGAGCTCGTTCACGCTTGAAGCCCGTCGAAGTTTCTTTCACGCCGGTTGATAACCAGCGGCTCGCGCATCTTTGCGGCGTGCTGGATGAAAATCTGCGTCAGATCGAAAATGCATTTGACGTTGTCATCGCGCGCCGCGGCGAGCACTTTGCGGTATCGGGTGACGACGATCAGACACAACTTGCCGCACGCACACTCGAGCGGTTTTATGCGCAGGCGACGCGCAACCTCACGGTCGAAGATGTGCAGTTGGGTCTCATTGAAGCCGCGCGTGCGAAGGCCGGGCCAAGCGGCGAAACACCGCATCTGAAAACGCGGCGGCCGGATCTGCATGGGCGCACGCCGCGCCAGGTCGGTTACTTGAAGCAGATACAGTCGCACGATGTAACCTTCTCGATTGGGCCGGCCGGTACGGGGAAAACATATCTGGCGGTGGCGTGCGCTGTGGATGCGTTTGAGCGCGACTATGTGAAGCGCATCGTGCTCGTGCGACCGGCCGTCGAGGCCGGAGAGCGGCTGGGATTTTTGCCAGGCGACATGGCGCAGAAGGTCGATCCTTATCTGCGTCCGTTGTATGACGCCTTGTACGATCTGATGGGCTACGACAAAGTCGCCAAACTTCTCGAACGAACCGCGATTGAAGTCGCACCTCTCGCGTTCATGCGCGGCCGGACTTTAAGTCATGCGTTTGTGATTCTGGACGAAGCGCAGAACACGACACCCGAGCAGATGAAAATGTTTCTCACGCGCATCGGCTTTGGCAGCAAAGCAGTCGTTACCGGCGACATTACGCAGATCGATTTGCCGCGCGGCACCAAAAGCGGTCTCATCGAGGCGAGCGTCGTGTTGAAGCGCGTGCGCGGTATCGCATTTACCCATTTTCAGCCAAGCGATATCGTGCGCCACCCGCTCGTGCAGCGCATCGTTAATGCCTATGAACGCCACGCCAAAGCGCAGAACACGCCCGAAGCGTGAACTCGCGTTGACCGTCCAATATGCCACGCGCTGTGCTGGAGTGCCGGCGCCTGCCAAGGTGAGGCGATGGGCCAGCGCTGCACTGAGAACGGATGCCAGCGTCACTGTGCGCATTATCGGCGCACGCGAGGCTCAAGCGCTCAATCGCAAATACCGCGGCCGTGATTACGCTACGAACGTGCTTACTTTTATTTATACGACCAACATGCGACTTGAAGGCGACATCGCGATCTGCGCACCGGTAGTGAGCCGCGAAGCACGTACCCGCGCTATCTCACTCGATGCTCACTATGCACACCTTATCGTGCATGGACTCCTGCATTTACAGGGCTACGATCACGAACGCGCACGTGATGCGCGTGGCATGGAAGCGCTTGAAATTAAAGTTCTCAATTCACTGGGCTACCCGAATCCGTATTCGACGCGCGATTTCATCCAGAAGGCGGCTTGATAGCCCCTCGACATTCGGTGTTCGGGCATTAATTGCTGATTCGTCTTACTTATTGTCCTTTTCGCTGACCCACACCTGCGTACATAACAAATGATCGATAGTCTCCCTAAACCAAGCTGGCTTGAGCGCCTTGGCGCGCTGCTCATGCGCGAGCCCGAAGACCGCGATCAGCTTATCGAACTGCTGCGTTCTGCATACGACCGGAGTCTGCTCGACAGCGATGCGCTGTCTATGATTGAAGGTGTCATGCAAGTAGCCGAGATGCAGGCGCGCGACATCATGATTCCGCGCGCACAGATGGATGTGATTGACATCAGTGAGCCGCCGGAGACGTTCATTCCGCTGGTGATCGAGACCAACCACTCACGGTTTCCCGTCATCGAAGAAGACAAGGACCACGTCATCGGCATCCTGCTTGCCAAAGATTTGCTCGGCTATTACGCAGGCGAGGAAGAATTCAAAGTACGCGAGATGCTGCGGCCTGCGGTTTTCATTCCGGAATCCAAGCGGCTCAACGTGCTGCTCAAAGACTTTCGTGCTAATCGCAACCACATGGCCATCGTGGTGGATGAATATGGCGGGGTCGCCGGGCTGGTGACAATTGAGGACGTGCTCGAACAAATCGTCGGCGACATCGAGGATGAATATGATTTCGACGAGACCGAGGACGACATCATCGCGGATAAGAGCGGCGCCTGGCGCGTGAAAGCGGTGACTGAGATGGCCAAATTCAACGAGACGTTTGGCACCGACTTCAGCGAAACAGACCATCACACTATAGGCGGTCTTGTGCTCAAGCAGTTTGGTCGCGTGCCCAAGCGCGGTGAACAACTGTCGATTGAGAACCTGAACTTCAAGGTACTACGCGCAGACAGCCGACGTTTGCATTTACTGCTGGTAGAAAAAACGCCAGGCCCGCAGTAACGGCCGATGCGCTTCGACTTGACGGCGATCCTGACGCGCTTGCCGGTGCTGCCTGTCGCCGCGCTCGCCGGCGCAATGACGGTCGCGGGCTTCGCCCCTTTTTATCTTTTTCCAGTTCCGGTCGTTACCCTCGCCGTTCTCATCGTGCTGTGGCAACGTGCGTCGGGCACGCGGCGAGCTGCATTGATCGGCTTTTGTTTCGGGCTTGGGTTCTTCCTGACTGGCGTCAGCTGGATTTATGTCAGCTTGCACACGTTCGGCATGATGCCTGCGCCGCTCGCCGCTGTCATGACACTGCTCTTCTGTCTGATCCTCGCGTGCTATCCGGCGATTTGCGGTTGGCGTGTACAGCATTGCCGGCACACAGTCGATGTTTATAACGCTTGCGGTGTTGCCGGCGTTCTGGACGCTTACTGAATGGACGCGAGGCTGGCTCTTCACGGGGTTTCCCTGGCTGGCCCTGGGTGACGCGCAGGTTCCGCACAGTCCCCTCGCCGGCTTTGGCCCGGTCCTCGGAACCTATGGGACAACTTACTTAACGGTGATGACTGCGGCTATGCTGGTAATAGCGTTTCAATCGCCGCAATCATTTCGGCAACGCGCTCAGGTACTCAGCGATTGTGCTCGTCGTCTGGGTGAGCGGTTTTCTGCTCAAACACTTTGAATGGACAAATCCGGTCGGAGCGCCCGTTAAGGTCAGTCTGTTACAAGGAAACATCGCGCAGGAGGTCAAGTGGCGTCCCGACGAAATCAAAGCGACGTTGGATACCTATGTCGAACTTGCGGAAAAAACGGACGCACAGCTAATTGTGACACCTGAGACTGCGCTACCCCTGTTTCTGCATGACCTGCCCGTCAGTTATCTCGCTCGACTTGCCGCTCACGCGCGCAGCAATCATGGTGACATACTCGTGGGCGTGCCCGAGCGTACGGATGCCCGTGATTATTACAACAGCGTGTTGTCATTCGGCGCTGCGCCCACGCAGTCATACCGCAAGTCGCATCTGGTTCCGTTTGGAGAATTCGTACCGTTGAAGCCGCTGTTCGGCTGGTTCCTCGAAGTCACGAACATACCTTTGCTCGATTTCACGCGCGGTACGGAGATGCCGAAACCGCTCACAGTGGCCGGGCAGCGGATCGCAGTCGACATCTGCTACGAAGACGCCTTCGGCGGCGAAATAATTCGTCAATTGCCGGATGCGACGTTGCTCGTTAACGTCAGTAATGTGGCATGGTTCGGCCGCTCCCTGGCTCCCATGCAGCACCTGCAAATCTCGCAGGCTCGGGCGCTCGAGACCGGCCGCTACATGCTGCGCGCGACAAACACCGGCATGACTGCCATCATCGATCAGCATGGGCGCGTGCGTGATGTCGCGCCCGGGTATACCAAGGCAGTGGTCACCGGCACTGCGCAAGGCTACGAGGGCGCGACGCCCTACGTGCGTTGGGGCAATGGTTTGATCATCGCCATCTCGCTCGCACTTGCATGCATAGGCGGGTGGCTACGGTCGCGTGATGCCAGTAGAATTCGCAGCCTGTGACGTCAATGTGCAGAATCAAAAATTAATGCTGACTTTTCAGCAACTCATACTGCGGCTGCAACAATATTGGGACAAGCAGGGCTGTGCGCTGCTTCAGCCGTACGACATGGAAGTCGGTGCAGGCACGTCGCACACTGCAACGTTCCTGCGTGCGCTCGGACCCGAGCCTTGGCGGGCGGCGTACGTTCAGCCGTCGCGACGTCCGAAAGACGGGCGCTACGGCGAGAATCCGAACCGGATGCAGCATTACTATCAGTACCAGGTGGTTCTCAAGCCGTCGCCACTCGACATACTCGAGTTGTACATCGGTTCGCTCGAAGATATTGGCATCGATCCGAAGGTACATGACATCCGGTTCGTCGAAGACGACTGGGAAAATCCGACCCTGGGGGCATGGGGATTGGGATGGGAAGTTTGGCTCAATGGTATGGAGGTCACGCAGTTCACGTACTTTCAGCAGGTCGGTGGCATCGATTGCAAGCCGATCACCGGCGAAATCACATACGGACTCGAGCGCCTGGCGATGTACCTGCAAGGCGTCGAGAACGTGTTTGACCTCATATGGACGCCGGGCGTCACTTACCGTGATGTCTATTATCAGAACGAAGTGGAGCAGTCCACGTACAACTTCGAGCAGTCGAACGCGCAAATGCTGCTCGAACATTTCGGTCAATACGAAGCTGAAGCACAGCGCCTGATTCGCGCGAATCTGGCCTTGCCAGCGTATGAGATGGTGCTCAAAGCTGCGCACACGTTCAACCTGCTCGATGCGCGCGGCGCGATCTCAGTTACCGAGCGCGCCGCGTATATCGGACGCATCAGGAATCTCGCCCGCAGCGTTTCTCAGTCGTATTTCGATTCGCGGTTGCGCCAGAATTTCCCGATGTGCCCGCCTGGAGAGCTCGAGCGCCTGGGTATCGATCTCGATGCGCTTAACGCATCGCTGCACGAACGCGAAGCGGCATGAGCGCCACGCTCCTCGTTGAAATCTTTACGGAGGAGCTGCCGCCAAAAGCGCTGAGGCGCATCAGCGAGGCGTTTGCAGCAAGTATCTATTCAGGCCTCGCGGACCGTGGACTTCTAACAAAAGATGCTGACAGCGTCGTGTTCGCGACTCCACGGCGGCTCGCAGTCACTATTACCAAAGTGCTCTCCCGCGCTGCGGATGCTGCTATAAGCAGGAAGCTGATGCCCGTAAAGGTTGCTTATGGCGCAGATGGTCTACCCACCACCGCGCTTCTCAAGCGTCTCGAAAAGGAAGGATACGCGGGAGGACATGCTCCTGCGGATCGGATCGAGCGTCGCACTGAGGCTGGCGCGGAGTATGTTTTCCACAACCAGGTAGTACGTGGATCGTCGCTGCAGATCGGCTTAGTGAGCGCACTCGAAGACGCCATTGAAGAGCTGCCGATTCCCAAGGTGATGAGCTACCAGCTTGCCGACGGCGCGACCACGGTTAAGTTCGTGCGTCCCGCCCGAGGGCTGGTGGCAATGCATGGTACGGCAGTCGTACCGGTAAGCATATTAGGCCTCGAAGCGGGGCGCATAACGCATGGGCACCGATTTCAAGGCGTCAATGACATTTCGATTCCGGCGGCGGAGGCCTACGCTGACTCGCTCGCGGCACACGGCAATGTTATCGCGTCATTCGAGGAGCGGCTCGCCGACATCAGACAGCAGTTAGAGAAGAATGCCGCTGAACTCGAGGCATCGCTGGGGCCGCTGGCCGAATATGAGTCGTTGCTCGAGGAAGTCACAGCGCTGGTCGAACGGCCAGCCGCATATACCGGAGAATTCGAAAGCGCGTTCCTTACTGTTCCGCCCGAATGCCTTGTGCTCACGATGCGACAGAACCAAAAATATTTCCCGCTGTTCGATAGCGCGGGCAAGCTCATCAACAAGTTTCTGATCGTAAGCAATATGCGCCTTACCGATCCAAAAAATATCGTCGAAGGCAACGAGCGCGTGATACGGCCGCGCCTCGCGGATGCGCGCTTTTTCTACGAAACCGATAAGCAGACGAGACTCGAAGCGCGCGTGCCGATGCTGGGAAAGATCATTTACCACCATAAGCTGGGCAGTCAGCTCGATCGTGTCGAGCGCGTTCGCAAACTGGCCAGAGGGATCGCGGAAAAGACCAGCGCAGATGGCGGCTTAGCCGAGCGCGCAGCGCTGCTCGCCAAAGCGGATCTCGTTACGAATATGGTTGGCGAGTTTCCGGAGCTCCAGGGCACTATGGGGCGCTACTATGCCCTGGCCGATGGCGAAGACGCGGCGGTCGCGGACGCTATTCAGCAGCATTACCGGCCGCGTTTCGCGGGAGACGCATTGCCCGACAACACGACAGCAATCGCCCTCGCGCTTGCTGACAAGATGGAAACGCTCGCCGGAATGTTCGGTATCGGCCAGCAGCCCACCGGCGACAAAGACCCGTTTGCGCTACGCCGGCATGCATTAGGAGTGATCAGGATCCTGATCGAGGCCGATCTTGCGCTATCGTTGCACGATCTTGTAAATATGGCGTTTGAAGTGTTCCCGCACGGGTTGTTGGGCCAAGCGCATACGGAAGTTCAGGGTTTCATATATGAGCGCTTACGCAGTTACCTGCGCGACGGCGGTTACACCGCAAACGAGATCGAATCGCTGCTCTGTATGTTGCCAGTTCGCCTGAATCTGGTCCCGTCGCAACTGGCTGCAGTGCGCGAGTTCGCGCTATTGCCGGAAGCCGCAAGTCTTGCCGCAGCGAACAAACGCGTTGCCAACATCCTCAAGCAGGCGGAGGCCAAAGGCGAGCTGATCGGGCGCCCTGAACGAGGCAAATTACAGGAAAAAGCCGAGCGCGAGCTGTATGAGACGATTCAGGCTGCGGTTAGCCAAGCGGCGCCGCTATTTGAGCGCAACGATTACACCAGCTACCTCAAGACTTTTGCGATTTTAAAGACACCGGTAGACGCTTTTTTCGACAGCGTCATGGTAATGGTCGACGATGGCGAGCTGCGGCGAAACCGGCTCGCGCTATTGAGCGATCTGCGGCTCGCGATGAATCGCGTGGCCGATCTGTCAAAGCTTGCCGCATAATGCAAAGGCCTGTCGTTATCGTTGGACACCTCGCGAAGACTCGAACGCTGCTTCTATGAAGCTCATCATTCTTGACCGTGATGGCGTAATTAACTACGAGAGCCCGGACTTCATCAAGAACCCGGACGAATGGAAGCCGCTTCCCGGCAGCCTCGAAGCGATCGCGCAGCTCAACCAGCATGGCTTTCGCGTCGTTGTGGCCACCAATCAGTCAGGGGTGGGCAGAGGACTCTTCGATATGGCCACTCTCAACGCTATTCACGACAAGATGCACAAGGCGCTCGGTCACGTCGGTGGCCGGATCGATGCAGTGTTCTACTGTCCACACGCGCAGGAAGCGGATTGTGCCTGTCGCAAACCGAAAGCCGGGCTGCTCGAGGACATTGCACACCGCTTTAATACCGAGCTCACGCGTGTGCCGTGCGTAGGCGACTCGCTCAGGGATCTGCAGGCAGCTCACGCAGTCAGCGCCCAGCCGATACTCGTGCTTACCGGCAAAGGCGCTCAGACGGCCGCAGCCGGCGGCCTGCCACCGGATACACGAACATATCCGGATCTGCGGGAGGCGGTGAAGTCGATCGCGCAATGAGCGTCGCATTGCGCTCCACTCTGTTTGCCGCTGTTCAGATTCTCATTACGCCGCCGTTTGCCTTCATCGCGCTGCTGACATTTCCATTCGACCCGCTGACGCGTTACCGGATTATTACCGCCTGGACGCGACTGCTTTTGCACGCGCTCGCGTTGATTTGCGGCATACGTTATCGCGTCATCGGGAGGGAAAACATCCCGCACATGCCGTGTGTGGTCCTTGCAAAGCATCAGTCCGCGTGGGACGCGCTAGGGTTTCAGCTCATTTTTCCGCCGCATGTGTGGGTGATCAAGCGCGAGTTGCTATGGATTCCCTTTTTCGGCTGGGGACTGGCGATGCTGTCGCCCATCGCGATCAAACGCAGTTCCGCAATGCGGGCGATGAGGCAACTGCTCGAGCAAGGCCGCGAGCGTCTGCAGAGCGGATTGTGGGTGATCGTATTTCCCGAAGGGACGCGGGTTGCGCCCGGCGCGCGCGCCCGATATCAGACCGGAGGTGCGGCAGTTGCCATACATGCGCATGTGCCCGTTCTACCGGTCGCACACAACGCCGGCACTTGCTGGGGCCGGCAGGCGTTTCTCAAATACCCGGGCACGATCACAGTAAGCATCGGCAAACCAATCGACACGCATAACAAGAAAGCCGATGCGCTGACACAGGAAGTTGAAGATTGGATCGAAGGCGAAATGCAGCACCTGGACAATGGCAAAGCGCACAGCGTTCCAGCTTGATTTTTTTCGGGCGGACTCGTCCGCGATCTCGACCACCCGCCATCGATGGGTTCTCGATAGAACGCCAATCGAATACGCGCTTAAGCGCAGCCGCCGTCGACGCAGTATCTCACTCACGGTCGACGAAAACGGTTTGCGCGTGGGCGTGCCCTGGCGCGCATCGGACGAGCGAATCCAGTCCGTGCTGCGGTCGCATGGCGCATGGATCCTGCGCAAGTTGCACGAATGGGAGACGCGCCGGCCGCGGCCGATGATCTGGCAGCCGGGCGCAACGCTCATGGTCATCGGTGAACCGCTTACTCTCGATGTCGACCCAATGCATGGCGTAACAAGGCGTGACGGGTCACGTCTCTACGTCGATGTAGCTGCGGATGACCCGGAAAAAGTGGCAGGGCAGGTCGTCAACTGGCTTCGCACTAACGCGCAAAATTGGTTCGAACAGCGCGCGGCACATTTTGCGGACATTCTGAAGGTGCGTCGTCCGAGCATCCATCTGTCCAACGCAAAAACGCGATGGGGTACATGTCACCCGGACGGCCGGGTACACCTGAGCTGGCGTCTCATCCAGGCGCCTTCACCTTTGATCGATTACGTCGTGGTGCACGAGCTTGCGCACTTACGGGAACCGAACCACTCGCCGCGGTTTTGGGGCTGGGTCGCATCTGTGCTGCCGGATTATCGCGATCGGCGCCGCATGTTGCGCCATGACAGTCATCGCTACCTCGTGGCATGATCAGGGCGGACACGAGCCTGTGCTAACATCGACGTGCAGACTGGCGCGGAAAGAATGATGCGTAATGTAGTAGCAATTTTGATGTCGATGATCATACTGTCGGCCTGCGGTCTGAAAGGTCCACTCTACCTGCCGCCGAAACCTGCTGCGCCTCCAGCGGCTGCCGCACCTGCTCCTAACCTGCACCTGCACCTGCTTCGACTCCCGATACCAGCGAAAAGAATCCAGGCGCGAAGTGAGCTACTTCGCATACCGCAACGAGACGCTGCATGTCGAAGGCGTCCCGCTCGACCGCGTTGCAGCCTCGTTCGGAACGCCGTGCTACATCTACTCGCGAGCGGCCCTTGAAGACACGTATCGCGCGTACGAGCAAGCGCTCGCCGGGCGTGACCACCTCATTTGTTATGCGGTTAAAGCGAATTCCAACGTCGCGGTCCTCAATCTGCTCGCACGCCTTGGCAGCGGTTTCGATATCGTATCCGGCGGCGAGCTTGCGCGCGTCCTTGCGGCAGGCGGGGACCCCGGCAAGATCGTGTTTTCGGGCGTCGGCAAGACTGAAAGCGAGATGCGGTCGGCGTTAGCCGCGCGCATACTTTGTTTCAACGTCGAGTCGTCAAGTGAGCTCGCACGCCTGAATCGGGTCGCCGGTGAAGTCGGCGCGACGGCATCTATAAGCATGCGCGTAAATCCGGACGTCGATGCGCAGACGCACCCGTACATCGCAACGGGACTCAAGGAAAATAAGTTTGGCATTCCGTTCGACGATGCCCTGCAACTGTATCGGGATGCCGCACGCATGCCGAACGTCCGTGTCGCGGGTATCGGCTGCCATATCGGTTCCCAGCTGACGTCGACAGCGCCATTTATTACCGCAGTGCAAAAACTTCTCGGGATGGTGGACCGATTGGCAGCAGAAGGCATCGGCATCGAACACATCGATATGGGCGGTGGACTCGGCATACGCTACCGCGACGAATCACCACCGCCAGTTGCAGAATACCTCCGTGCGCTAACAAGACCTCTCGGAGATCGCCGCCTCAAGATAATGTTTGAACCGGGGCGGTCACTCGTCGGCAATACCGGCATTCTGCTGTCGCGTGTGGAATACCTGAAACACAGTGGCGATCGCAACTTTGCGGTAATCGATGCGGCGATGAATGATCTTATACGTCCCGCTCTATACAACGCGTGGCATGAGATCAAGCCGGTTGCATATCGCCGCACGCCCGTCCGGCGCTATGAAGTAGTGGGGCCGGTGTGTGAGACGGCGGATTTTCTGGCGCACGAGCGTGATCTCAACGTCGTCGAGGGCGATCTCGTCGCAATCATGTCAGCGGGCGCATACGGCATGACGATGAGCTCCAACTACAACACACGTCCGCGCGCCGCCGAAGTGATGATTGATAGAGATGAAATGCATTTGATTCGCGCGCGTGAAACGATCGAAGAGTTAATCGCGCAAGAACACCGGTTGCCGTGAAACGTAAACTATAACTGTCGAAATTTCATCGATCATTGCACGTTGTCAGCGCTGCGCGATGACGAAAGCGTCGCTGCGTAACTAAAAATCGTTATGTGATTTGTCATCGCCCGATCGAAATACCGACGGCATATGCGCAACACTCTTACCACAGTACGTCGCTTTATTTACAAAAGTGTTGCATTTTTTTTTGTAGGTAGCTTAGAATTGGCGCACCAAGCGTCGTAATCATGTTTTTGAAAACAAAACATGATCACAAGACAGCAACGTGAACGATGATTTGGGAGTGCAGCAATACTGTCGTATGCACTGCAGTCAATCAAACCACTCGTAAGGAGATAACAAATGGCAGCGAAGAAAAAAGCAAAGAAAAAGAAAGCAGCTAAGAAGAAGTAGTAACGGCAATTGCTTGAGCGGGAGCTGGGCTCCCCGGCTCCCGTTATTTGCTTCAAGGTAGTACGCGACTGCAGCCAGCGCAGTCGAAGTCAGAATCCTCCTCCGCGCAACGACAGCGTCTTCCCCCTTCAGTCCTTCGTTTCAATCGGCTCAATTACTACGTGCTAAGTGTCTGATTGCACACGCATTGAGCGTGCGTGATCAAGTGGCTTTGCGTCCTTCTTTCATCGCGCTGGAATGCACGTACACAGCGTTCACACCGCGTTATCTACTAGATGATTTTCGTCATCGCGGACGAAGCACACACCACGAGCAACGCTTCTGAAAACCAGTCAGACCAACACGGTGTCGCGTCTATTGTCGACGCTTGTGAGTCGCTCGCCACTGATTAAACAATCGATCGATCGCTGGAGCGCGATTAGTTCGCGCAAGCAAAATTTCGTTCAGCGCGCGCACGTGAGTAGCAGCGCCGAACGTCGCAGTCTCTACGGATTCAATTGCTGATAGACCGCACGTGCGACCCGGAGCAACTCAGCTTTGTCGGTCTCGCCCGACAAAGCGTAGCCGAACTTGCCATCGATCCAGTAAAAGACGCTGATCCCGCGCTCCTGCGCATAGCGAAATGCCGTTTCTTTACTGTCGCCGGCGCCAGTGCGGACGTAAAGCGTCAATCGCTGTCCGCTATCCGACTGAAACATGAACTGAGCGACAGGACCCTGCTCGCCCGGCAGCAAACGGCCGCCTACGAGCTGATAGCCGATTTGCCCGAGATGCGGGACCTTCACGGCAGCACCCAGGCGTTTCGAGAGCCAAGCAACCAAATGCGCCTCCTGATCGGCGCCGACTTCAACAGGGTGCCGGACCTCGGGCGTGTAAACGACGTGCGCGACGGCGGCCCGACGCGCAAAGGCCAAACCATCCGCCGATTTGGCGATGTTGTACGCATGCGAGTACCAGCCTGCAATGCCGCCGGCAATTAGCAAACCTGCAACTGCCGCATAGCGAACAAACGGAATGTGGCGAAACCACGGTCGGGGACGCGTCGACGCAGGCAGCAATTCACTGAGCACCGGATCGAATGCGGCGTGCAATGCCTGATTCTGCTCCTGCCATGCGCGAAGGCGCAGTGCCTCTTCCGGATGTGCCGCGATATGAGCTTCAACCGCTATCCTGCGCTCACTCGACAGGACGCCATCTACATAACCGTGAAGATCGGCTTCCGTCACCTGAGCACTCATTTGACCACCTTCAATGGGGAATGTTGTTCACCGCCGGCGAGGAGCGTGCGCAAGCGGTCCCGCGCGCGGGATAGACGCGACATCACGGTGCCGATTGGAATCCCGAGTACACCGGCCGCTTCTTCATACGTGAGCTGCTCGAGCGCGATCAAGAGCAGGACTTCACGCTGGTCCTCCGGAATGCGCAGCAGCGCAGCCTGCAAATCACGAACTTCGAGCCTGTCTGTTTGCGTTGCGCGGATCGCGGGCTGAACCGTCTCGTCATCAAGCGCCGTAGTCATGCCGCCTCCTGCGCTGGCCCGAACCTGGTTGATATACACGTTGTGCATGATGGTGAAGAGCCACGCGCGGAGATCACTGCCTGGTCGCCACAAGTCGTATTTGACGAGCGCGCGCTCCAAAGTGTCCTGGACCAGGTCATCCGCGCGTGCGCGGTCCGCCGTCAACGCACGCGCATACCGCCGTAAACGCGGAATGAACTCGATGAAGTCGCCGCCGCGACCCTCCATCGCTTATCGGCTCAACGGCGTTGAGAATGGAACTTTGACCACATGCCAGGCGTTATTGACACCATCGCCCGTTTTGTCGCCCGCCTTCTGGTCTTTGCTCCAGAAATAAAGCGGTTTGCCGGCGTAGGCCCACTGGCGCACGCCGTCCTCGCGCGTGATCACTGTCCAATCGCCCGCTTCGCGGTCGTTTTGCGCCGCTGTAAATGGCGGCCAATTCTTTGCGCATTGCGCGACGCATACGCTTTTGCCCGACCCGGGAACGTCTTTATCAAACACGTAAAGCGTCATGCCCGCCTCATTCGTCATGACTTCGTTCGAATATCTGACCGAGGGCCCGCCCATACCAGTACAGCCGGCGAGCATGATAAGCACCGCCGCACCGACCGCGCATCTTCGAAATATCGTTGTGTTCATTTGGATCTCCTGTGAACCGCTGAATCGTGTTGAGCGTAAACACGGCGTGGCACGCTTTATTCCCGGGCCCTTCCTCGAAACGCTGACTTCACGTTGGATCACGGCACTAAGAATAGTGTGGCTAGACCCAGAAAAATAAAAAAACCGCCGCTATCTGTGATGGCGGTAATCATAACGCTCGAGCCGACTGCCGGATCGCGCCCGAGCTTCTGCATTACCAACGGAACCGTGACACCCATGACGGCCGCGAGCAGCAGATTAAGCACCATCGCGCCAGTCATAACAAGGCCAAGCTGCCACCGGTGATAGATCAGGAATGCGAATAATCCGACGACGCCGCCCCAGATCAGCCCGTTAATGAAACTGACGCCGATCTCCTTCGCAAAGAGCTTGCGCGCATTCGACATCGTAATTTGACCGAGCGCGAGCGAGCGTACGATCATCGTGATGGTCTGGTTGCCGGAATTGCCCCCGATGCCTGCGACAATCGGCATGAGCGCAGCCAGAGCGACGATCTTCTCGATGGATCCTTCGAATATGCCGATGACGCGCGACGCTATGAATGCCGTTACGAGGTTGATCGCCAGCCATGTCCAGCGGTTCTTGACGCTGCTCCACACAGAGGCGAACAAATCCTCTTCTTCGCTCAAGCCGCCGGCTGAAAGTTTCTCACTGTCCGTCTCTTCGCGTATGAAATCGACCACGGCATTGACAGTTACGCGGCCGATGAGCTTGCCGTCACTGTCGACCACTGGCGCCGAGACGAGGTCATAGCGCTCGAATGCGGTGGCCGCTTCCTGCGCATTCTCATTCGGCTCCAGCTTGACCGTCGCCGGCGTCATGATCGTCGTAACCGGAGCGTCGAGATCGGTCACCAGCAAGCGACTGACGGGCAACAGGCCGCGCAGATACTGCTGGCGGTCCACCACGAAAAGCTGGTCAGTGTGATCAGGCATTTCATCAAGGCGGCGCAGGTAGCGCAGCACCACTTCGACCGTGATGTCGTCGCGCACGGTGATCATATCGAAATCCATGAGCGCGCCGACCGCGTCTTCAGGATACGACATCGCCGAGCGCAGTTGCTCGCGCTCTTCCGCGGACAGCGAGCGGAAAACATCCTGCATGACCTCACGCGGAAGATCCGGTGCAAGATCTGCAATCTCGTCGGTATCGAGCTGCTCGGTCGCGGCGACCAGCTCTTTGGTCTCCATATGCGCGATGAGCGTTTCGCGCACCGCGTCGGAAACTTCGAGCAGAATTTCGCCGTCGCGATCAGCCTTTACGAGATCCCATACAGTCAGCCGTTCTTCGAGTGGCAGCGCCTCCAGCACATACGCGACATCCGCAGGGTGCAGGCGTTCGAGCTTTTTTTGCAGCTCAGCCAGGTCTTGAGTGTCCGCCAGGCTGTCGACGAGCTCACGCCCCGAAGATTCATGCTCTTCGATCTGCGCGCGCGCCGTCTGATGCCGACGTAATAAGTCGACCACCTGTTCGAGGTGGTCGTGTACGGTCGGCTGTTCTTGGTCAACTTCGCTCATTGCCTGCACACGTTGGATCGTTGCACACGGTTAGATGTTGCTGAGTGCCGTGGAATCTTGAGTTAGACAAGGCTACCGGCGGGCAATCGATTGTAGTGACTAAGCATTGGTTAGCAAAGACCGTCGTAGATAGAACCGGCATAATTACGCGGTTCACATCGCACGTTCCGATTTCATGTCTGCATTGTTGCAACGTAAGTTAAGCGCAGCGCAGGAACGCTTGCGCGCAGGTGATCTCGCCGGAGCGCAAGCGGCCTGCAACGAAGTGCTTGCACGCGCTCCGCGCAATCCGGACGCGCTCTCGCTTCTTGCGATCAGTCATCTCATGGCGGGCGAGCCGGCTTTAGCTGTCCCGGTGCTTAAAGCGGCTGTTGCTGTACAGCCGCGCCATGGTGCAGCGCTCGAGAACCTTGGCCTCGCTCATCTGATGCTGTCCGCGTTTCCCGACGCGGAGCATGCACTACGCGCTGCATCGGGATTGCGCGGTGCCCCTGCGTCCGTATTTATGCGTCTCGGTGTCGCGATCCTTAATCAGGGACGCTATCCGGAGGCAATCGAGATGCTTAATCGTGCATTGAAGCTCGATCCTGCCAACGCGGACGTGCACTTGAATCTCGGCCAGGCGCTCGCTCGCACGGGCAACTCCGCCGGGGCTCAGGACCAGTTCGAGCATGTGCTGCGTTTGGCGCCCGAACACGCTGATGCACTATACAACCTCGGGGTCATCGCGCTCGAACGGGACGAGCTCGAGGCGGCGCGCCAGTGGTTCGAGCGCGCGATAGCGGCGGAGCCGCGGCATATCGATGCTATGGTCAATCGCGGCGTCGTGCTGCAGAGACAGCTTGATTTCGAGGCGGCCGTCTCCGCCTTTCAGAGCGCGCTGAAAATGCGGCCGGACATGGCGGTGGCCCACGACAATCTCGCGAAAGTTTTGCTGTTGCAAGGCAAGCTGGAGGACGCCCGTAGTCACGCTCTGGCCGCAGTGCGCGCATCGCCCGATCTCGTTGCTGCACAGGAACGGCTTGCGTCGGCCAATCTTGCGCTGGGCCGATTTAAGGAAGCGATCATCGCCCTAGAGCAGGTGATGAAGGCGGAGCCTGACAACGGCGAAGCCGCAGCTGTCCTGGCTGAAGCATTACTACAGATGGGCGATCTCAACGGCGCAGAAAGTGCCGCGCTGCGTGCAGTCAGTCTGAAGCCAAGTGCAGTCGGCGCATATAGTGCGCTGGCTGAAATCTATACTGTGCGAAACGAGCTCGACCGTGGCATCGAGACGCTTACCGCAGGCGTTGCACAAACCGCCGACGAAGGCTTACTCGGTAGCCTTGCGTTCGCATTGCGGCGCATCTGCGACTGGGACCGATGGGAGCCGACCTGGTCGCAACTTGAACACGCGCTGGTTGAATCCGCCGGACGAATAAGCCCCTTTTCGCTCTTATGCGAACCTACGACGCCGGCGCAACAACTGCTGGCCGCGCATCGATGGTCGGAAAATCACTCCGGGGTAATTGCAGGCAGCACCACGCCGTCGCCAAGAGCAGTCGATGGTACAAGACTGAGGATCGGCTATTTATCGTCCGACTTTCACGAGCACGCTACGGCCTATCTTCTGGTCGAAGTTCTCGAGCTGCACGACCGGGCGAGATTCGAAGTCTTCGCCTACTCGTACGGGCCCGAGGATCACAGCCCGATGCGTAGCCGGTTGCGCGAAGCTTGCGAACATTTTGTAGACATAGCGCGCGAGCCCGACGACATCGCTGCGCGTCATATCCGAAATGACAACATTGATATTCTCATCGACCTCAAGGGTTACACGCTCGGCGCACGGACCTCACTGTTGGCGCGCCGACTCGCGCCAATTCAGATGAGTTGGATCGGCTACCCGGGAACTATGGGCGCACCATTCGTCGACTACCTCATCGCAGATCCCTTTGTCGTTCGCGCGGCAGACGAATCCGCGTACTCAGAACAGGTGCTGCGGCTACCGCACTGCTACCAGCCGAATGACAGTAAGCGGACAATTGATACTCCGCTTTCGCGCACGGCGTACGGGCTTCCACCAGACGCATACGTGTTCTGCTGTTTCAATCAGGCTTACAAGATCACGCCGGAGGTGTTCGCATGCTGGATGGACCTGCTACGGACGATACCGGGCAGCGTCCTCTGGTTGCTCGAAGATAATCGTTGGGCGGCTGAAAATCTAAGAGACGTAGCGGTTGAGCATGGTATCGCCAGCGAACGACTGATATTCGCACCGAGACTGGCGCTGTCGCAGCATCTCGCCCGCTATCGGGTGGCAGATCTTGCTTTAGATACTTTTCCGTATACCTCCCACACGACTGCCAGCGATGCTTTGTGGGCCGGTTGCCTGCTTGTCGCATTGTGTGGCGACACGTTCGCTGCGCGTGTCTCAGGCAGTATTCTTGCCGCGTGCGACCTGCCCGAGCTGATCACCGGTTCACTCGATGAATACAAACGGCTTGCGCTGCGCCTTGCGCAGGACGAGCCATTTCGAAACGCGATGCGCACACGCCTGACAAGTGAGAGAGGAACGTCTCCCTTGTTCGACTCCGGCATGTTCACCCGCCATCTGGAGAGCCTGCTTTTGAACGTCAGCGCGCCGACGGTCCGGCGATAACGGCGGTTCGGCAGTCATGTCTGCATCGTTGCAACGGAAGCTCGCTCTGGCACAAGAGCGTCTGCGCGCCGGTGACGCGGCAGGTGCGCAAGCTGCATGCAAGGACGTTCTAGCGCGCGCGCCGCGCAATCCGGAAGCGCTGTACTTAACAGGCGTGAGTTGTATTCTTGCAGGCAATCCCGCTGTGGCAGTCCGTGCTTTGCACGAAGCGCTGGCCATTCGGCCGTCTCACGGCCCAACACTCGAAAACTTAGGCCTCGCGAATCTCATGTTAGGCGCGTTCGGCGAAGCGGAGCGCGTACTGGCGACGGCTTCGAAGTCACCGCATGCCCCGGCATCGGTGTTTATGCGTCTTGGCGCGGCGATCCTTAATCAGGGACGCTATGCCGAAGCGATCGACGTGCTTAATCACGCGCTCAAGCTCGATCCCCGAGATGCGGATATCCATCTAAATCTGGGCCAGGCGTTGGCGCGTATGGGCAACCCTGTAGCTGCTCGCCACGAATTCGAGAGTGTGCTCAAGACAGCTCCGGATCACACCGATGCGATCTACAACCTCGGCGTTATCGCACTCGAATGCGACGCGCTCGATGAGGCTCGTGGCTGGTTCGAGCGTGCACTGGCCGTTGATGGGCGCCATGTCGATTCATTGGTTAATCTCGGCGTAGTCCTGCAGAAACAGCTTTATCCTGTACGTGCGTTCGCTTGCCTCCAACAAGCACTCGCTATCCAGCCGACGATGACCGGCGCCCGCTTCGCTCTCGCCTCCGCCTACCTGGCGTTCGGTCGTTACGATGACGGCATTCAGGAACTCCACCGAATTCTAGGCGCAGAGGCGAATCACATTGGTAGTCTCGCAGCGCTCGGAGACGCATTGTTCAAAACGGGACAAGCCGACGCAGCACGAGTAGCCGCCCAGCGTGCGTCTGAGCTCGACCCGACCGCCGTGGAACCTTACGCAGTGCTGTCGGAATTCCACGCCTCGCGCAATGAAGTCGACGAGGCGATCCATATCCTTGAGATGGGTTACGAGCGCACGAACGACAACAACTTGTTAGGCGCGTTGACCTTCAATTACCGGCGGGTGTGTGACTGGGATAGATGGCACGCCGTCTGGCAGCAAATCACGCCCGTGCTCGATCACAGCATCGACCTGATTGGACCGTTCTCACTACTGTGTGAGCCGACTACCGCTGAACAGCAACTGGCCTGCACCCGCACCTGGTGCGCGAGACGATTCGGCACTGCAACCAAACCCGCGACACCCGACATTGGTGCAAATCCAACCCGGGACCGTTGGCGTATCGGCTATCTATCATCGGACTTGCGTGAACATGCGATCGCCGACCTGGTCGCCGAAGTTTTCGAACTCCATGACCGCAAGCGGTTTGAAATATTCGCGTATTCACATGGACCGGACGATCACAGTGCTATGCGTAATCGTTTGAGCAACGCATGCGAGCACTTCGTCGATATCGCTAATTATTCCGACGACCGCGCGGCTGCCCGTATTCGCCGGGACGAATTAGACATTCTTGTAGATCTCAATGGCCACACGCGCGGCGCGAGAACGCCCATACTGGCTCTTCGACCGTGCGCCAGGCAGGCGAGCTGGCTTGGATATGCGGCGACGACGGGCGCGTCGTTTATAGACTTCCTTATTGCCGATGAGTTTGTCGTGCCGGCGGAGCACGGATCAGCATATTCAGAGCACATTCTGCGGCTGCCGCATTGCTACATTCCGCACGACCATACACGTGCGATCGATCCGCCGCTCACTCGCGCCGCCTACGGGTTGCCGGAAGATGGCTTTGTATTTTGCTGCTTTGCGCAGGCATACAAGATTTCGCCCGACATATTCGAAGTATGGATGGATGTGCTCGAACAAACACCGGGCAGCGTACTGTGGCTCGCGCAGGACTCATTACGTGCGCGGCAGAATCTCGAAGCGGCGGCGCATGCGCACGGTATGGACAGCGGGAGGCTGCATTTCGCGCCGCGGCTCCCCTTGGTGTCACAACATCTAGCGCGGTATGCCGTTGCCGATCTTGCACTGGATACGTTTCCATACACGTCTCATACGACTGGAACTGACGCGCTGTGGGCGGGGTGCCTGATGGTGGCCTTGTGCGGCGACACATTTGCTGCCCGTGTCTCCGGCAGCCTTGTTTCTGCATGCGGCTTGAATGACTTGATCACATATTCCACTGATCAATACCGGGACGTTGCTCTAAGACTGGCGAACGACCAACCGTTTAGACGCGAGATGCGAGAACGGCTGCGATCGGCGCATACTGCAGCGCCGCTCTTCGACTCCCTGACCTTTACGCGCGATCTCGAAAATTTATACTGCGGCGTGCTGAGCCGACCATTGCAGCGACACTGAAAACGGTCACCGAAAAAAAACGGGCGCCGAAGCGCCCGTTTTCGCATTGCTTGTGAGACTGATTAGAACGTGGTCTTCATGCTGATGGCGAACGCTTGTTGATTTTCGCCAGAGCTGGGCTGAGTAAAGCCACCCAGCGAGTAGCGCGCGTTCGAGTCGTTTTTCAGATATACGTAGCCAACATCGAACTCGGTACGCTTCGATGCTTGAAACACGTACTGGATCTGAAACAACTCACCCTTGGTACCGCCGGCGCCGCAATTGCCGATGCGCTGACCACTGCCTGTGTTGGCGAGACCCAGCCCTGCGCAGGCGCCGGTAATCGGGTTAACAGCGCCAAAATTGCCGCTGGTGTTGTTCGCCCTCGTGTAGCCGCCGCGCAAGCCGTGCGGCCCGGCGATTCTCCACTCACCGGCTATGTTATACGAGGACACGCTCAGGCTCGTGCCCGGGCTGGTCTCCATCTTCTGGTGCGCATACAAGAGGCCGCCTTTGAACGGACCGAACTGATACGCCGCACCCAACTGATAGCCCGTATCGTCACCACCATACAGCGTGGGGTTGGGGCCGGCGGGTTGCACTGCGCCGCCACCGGTCGAGAAGTTGTTGTGAACTTCATAACCAGCCGTAAGAATCAAAGGACCGTTGGTGTAATTGCCGGCCAACGAATAGACGCGAGGCTTGGCACCCGAGGTCGCGCCGGTGCGTGCCAGTGCAGTCGAAGGCGTGCTCATCCCCAAGTAACCCTGGAAGCCGCCGAAATTCGGCGTGTCGTAGAAGACTGAATTGTTCTGACGACGTGAGAAAGCAGACGGGTTTGCGTTGTCGTTGAAAGTCGATGAGTTGTTGAACAACAGGAAGCCTGTTCCAAACACACCGGTATCGCTCAGGATACGAACGGCACCCGCGGTACGCTTGGTGGGCATGTCCCAGTTACCGGCGAAGAAGTTACCGAAACCGCCTTTAACGCCCAATGCGCTGTTGCGGCCGCAGAAACCTTGCGGTGCCGAACCGCGAACGTCCATGGTGCTCGTGCACTGGAACCACGCGCTCGTGCCGCCGCCCAGCGCTTCTTCACCTTTGAAACCGATTTCACTGCCCGGGGTTTGCAGGAAGTCAATGTTAACCAGCTCGCCAGTCTGGTTGCCCGCTGCGTTTCCCGCGTGACCTTGCTTCGCGTACGCATATTCGACGTATACCGTGCCGAATATTTGCACGTTGCTGGCTTGCGCCAGAGCTGCGGCCGGTGCCCCGAAGGCGCCTGCTACAGCGAGTGCCATGATTTTCTTATTCATGCAGATTCTCCTGTTCAGTTTTAGATGCCGTCATTCCCACTAAACAACTTTTGCGAAAATCCGGCGCTCCCCCGCAATCCGAAGGGTTATGCGAAGTATGCCGAGACCCCTATATGTAACTCAACAAAAACAGCGATTTTCGGGTGTTTGCAGGCCCGATTTGTTGCAGGTGTGCAACAAAAGGGGCGGACGCGTCCGTGACGAAAGGCCGGTTTTTGGAGCAACGACGTCCGCGGATTTGAAAAAAGCGCTGGCCGAAGGCGCAATTCTCATGAAAAGTCGATGATATTCAACCTGTTATACTACCAGCATGACCATGAATGGACAGTGTGAGGCATATATACAGCGGGGTCTGGCCGCCCACAACGAAGGCAATGTGGCTTTGGCGATCGCAGAGTATAAGCGGGCGCTCGAGCTTTCGCCGCACCGGCCCGATGCCTTGCACTTGATGGGTGTTGCATCGCTCCAACTAGGCGAGGCCGAATGCGCGCTCGATTACCTGCGCCGCGCCGTTGACCTTCAACGTAACAATCCTGCGTTTATAGGAAATCTTGCACACGCGTATTTCGCAACGAAGCAATATGTAGAAGCAGCCGCGGCTTTCCGCAAAGCGAGCCGCCTTAATCCGCGCGAGATGCAGTACCAGCTCGGCATCGCGAATTCGCTGGCGATGCAAGGCAAGTTGAGTGAAGCGGAGACCCTGCTGAAAAGGTTGACGGCGTTATTCCCACAAAGCGCTCTTGCCTACTTCAACCTTGCCAACGTACTGCGCGATCAGGGGCGGGCGGATGAGTCGATCGAATGCTATCGATCAGCCATCAAGCTCGATCCGCAACTTGTGGACGCACGCAACAATCTCGCCGGTGCGCTACATCGGATGCTGGACTTCGAGCAAGCCGAACAAGAGTTCCGGACCTGCATCGAGATCGCGCCCGACTACCTGCTCGGCTATTGCAACCTCGCGTCTGTGCTCATCGACATCGGACGCTTTGATGACGCGGCAGCGATTTGCAGAGAGGTAATTGCGCGCGCTCCTGATTTCGAACCTGCACATCGTTATCTCGGTGCGGCACTCGCCCATCAGGGACGCCTACTGGAGGCACTGGAAAGCCATCGAAGGTCACTGCGATTAGCGCCCGACGATCCGAAGGTCTTGCAGAACCTGGGCTCAATCCTGACTGACTGTGGATACTTCAGGCAAGGCGCGCAAGCGCTTACCCGTGCCATTGCTCTGAATCCGAACATGGCGTCATCACATCTACTGCTCGGTCAAGCGTTGCTGGGGCATGGCTGCTTCGCTGAAGGTTGGGCGGGCTACGCTTATCGGCCGTGGCCGCGGACTTTCAGCGAAACTTACCCGGGCACCGCGTTGACGCGCACATTGCCGCCACAACTCGCGGGAAAGCGTCTATGCATCGTCAAGGAACAGGGGTTAGGCGATGAAATCTTCTTCCTGCGTTTCTTGCCCGAACTGCATGGTGCGGGCGCACTGATTACATACGTCGGCAGCCCGAAGCTCGCGAGTTTATTGTCGCGCTCGCCATATATACAGCGAGTGGTCGATGATAGCGCTGGCTTGCCGGAAGCCGACGCGACGATGCTGGTAGCGGATCTTCCTTACATACTGAGTCTGTACCAGACGAGTCCACTGCATAACAATAAGGACGCTAAAACCGTCGGTGCGCACTCGGAGCATTTCGCGGAAAAAATTTCAGTCTTCTGGCCTGAAGTACCGCTTCCGATCACATTAACGCCGCTGGCCGAGCGTAAAGATGAGATGCGCCGGCGCCTTGCGACCTTCGGCGCACCACCGTATATCGGTTTGACGTGGCGAGGCGGAACGCCCCCGCGGGAGCAGCGGCTTGTGATCTGGGCGCTGTTTAAAGAAATCGGCATACGACCGCTTGGGGCTGCACTCAAACCAATCGACGGAACATTCATCGCGCTTCAACGAAGCCCGCAACCCGGTGAGATCCAAACGCTGAGCAAAGAGCTTGGGCGTCAGGTACAGGACTTAAGCGCCTTAAACGAGGATCTCGAAGGCATGCTCGCGCTCTTATCCGTTATCGACGAGTATGTCGCGGTCAGCAATACCAACGTTCACCTGCGTGCAAGCGCAAACAGGCCAAGCCGCGTACTTGTTCCTTGCCCACCGGATTGGCGCTGGATGCACACCGGCCGCTCTTCACCGTGGTTTCCCGGCAGCGTTGTGTATCGACAGCTGCCCACGGGAGATTTCAGTCTCGCACTTTCCAAACTGCAACACGACCTGCTTACAATGCAACGCGCAGCTGATTGAATAAGCTAAGCTTGCTTACGATCAACTACGATCCAGAAACCCATGGGCATGCGGTTGAACGTCATGAGCTCGAAGCGCTCGAGAAACCTGGGCAGCCACCATGACGGCGGCTCCTGTATGAGGTGGGCGTTGCGCCCGTCGGGAAGCACTTTGACCGCAGCGCCGGTGTGGACAGTGAAAATACCGACCTTTGCAGTGACGCGTTGCAAATCGTCGAGCACATAGTCAAGCAGATGCGGTTCGATATGCTCGAGCACGTCGATGCATGCAACGAGCTCGCACGGTTCCGGCCGCGCAGACCAGTGAGGGATAGCGGGGTCATAGTGACGGATTGGTAGCGACCGCTTGAGCGTTTGCTTCAACGTTAGGCCAAGCCGCCCTTTGCCTGCGCCGTAGTCGAGCAACTCTTTGGCACCGACGCCGTCGATAACTTGTGCGACGAGCGGTGCGTATTGCACCGATGCCACGCCATAATTCGGATTCTCATGCAGCTGCTGCTGCATCTTCCGGTATTCCTCGGTGATCAGAGTCGATTCGCTCATCGAGCCGCCTTGAAGGCACGATCGCAGGCCGTCGCAATCGTCGAAAAATATTCTAACATGTCGATCCGCCGCATTTCGTTGCGGAATGCTCACGCTATGATGTTTCCAATGTTCACCGGAGAAAAGACATGCTGCAGATCCTGGGTCGCAAGACGTCGAGTAACGTTCAGAAGGTGTTGTGGTGCTGCGAAGAGATCGGATTGCCGTTTGACCGCCAGGATGTAGGCGGCGAATTCGGCAAAAACAAAGCGCCGGAATATCTTGCCCTCAATCCGAACGGTCTCGTGCCCACCATCAACGATGACGGCTTCGTACTATGGGAATCTAATTCGTGTGTGCGCTATCTCGCCGCGAAATACGGCAAGGGGAAGCTGTGGCCCGCGGACTTGCAAGTCGCGGCGAGCGCCAGCCGATGGATGGATTGGCAACTCTCAACGGTGAACGCGCCCATCGGTACTTTGTTCCGCGCGATGCTGAAGAAGCCGAAAGACGATATACCTGCCGGTGAACTGGCGGCCGCTGCCACACTCGGCGGAAAAGTGTGGACAATGCTTGATACGCAACTTTCGAAAACAGCATTTGTGGCCGGCGATCAACTGACGGTCGGCGACATCGCATTGGGCAATGCAATCCACCGATGGTACAAGTTTCCAATCGAGCATCCGCCGTTGACGCATCTCAAAGCGTGGTACGACAGGCTTTGCACCCGGCCCGCATACCAAAAACATATCTCGAGTCTTTAACTGCCCTATCGAGGCTCGCACCCGAAGTTCAAAAACCGTACAGCGCAGCGGGGTTGTCTACTAGGATACGGTTACGTATAGACTCGTCGGGCGCCCAGTCGAGAAATAGATCGAGCAGCAGAGCGTCGTCCGGCATATTCTCCGGAGTTGACATAGGATGCGGCCAATTGCTCCCCCACACGAGTCTGTCAGGTGCATGCTTGACCAGCGCCTTGGCGAGCACGCCCACATCAGCGTACGCCGGCGGCCCGCTTTTCGACGTCATATAAGCGCCTGACAGTTTGACCCAGCAGCGGCCGCCATCGACGAGTCGAAGCAGCGCCTGGAAGCCTGGATGATCGGCATTGACCGGCTCAAAGAACTTGCCGATGTGCTCAATCACGACGTCGCAAGGGAGCTTGCTTAAAAAATCAAGCCGCGTATGTAGCTCGCGTCCATCCATCTGAAACTGGATGTGCCACCCGAACGGCGCAAGACGCGCGGCCATGCGTGGAAGCATGTCCCACGGCAGTTCGGGATTTCCAGTCATGCGAAAGCGCACCCCGCGCATACCGGCAGCGGTGAGGCGTTGTAGCTCAGCGTCACTGATCGAGTCGTCCACCACTGCAACACCACGCGCGCCGGAGCCAAGCTGCTGAATGGCTTCCAGCGTGCAACGATTGTCCGTTCCGTACGTCGTGGGCTGCACAACCACAACGCGTTTAAGACCGAGCGCCTGCTGTAACTTGCGATATTGAGCGACCGAGGCGTCCGGCTCCTGCCGCCGCGCTTTGGCGGCTACCGGATAACGACTGTCGAAAATATGCATATGACAATCGCAGGCTCCGCGCGGTTGTCTATTGCTCATATATCCGGCGAGCGGGACCATAGCTGATACATGCTCATGAATGTCGCCGGATGCCGCCGTTCAAAGTGATCCCAGTTCTCGAAGTTATCCGCGACACTCGCCTGCGGAAACATCTCGCAATACGCGCTAACCGCATTGCGCGGCAAATCAGACAACCCCAGCACCGTCAAACCCTGCTCGCGCAACATGGCGACGACCTGCGGCAACCGAAACTGATGTTCCTGCACATGGAACATCAGATCGCGACACATGCTAGTCGAATAAAAATCGTTGCAGGCGATCAAAGGCAGCAATGGCGAGTCGGGTGGTAATTCGAAAATGTACTGGCGAAGCTCCCGAATCGCCGTCGTGGTGGGCTCAATCTTTCGCTCACGAACAATGGCGCGAGCGGCATTCACGCTTTCGCGCGCGCTCTCGCTGTACAAGCCAACCTTGAACAAACCGCCTGCGCGCATGACCGCGCGCAACGCAGAGAGACCGGCCGCGGGCTCGCGCATGTGATGCAGCACTCCTTTGGAGTACACAAGATCGAATTTTTCATCGAGGGCTCCAACTCCGAGAATATCGCATTGGCGAAACTCGATATTCTCGACGTGGAGCGCGTCTGCCATGCGTTGCGCGTATGCAAGGCTCGATAGACTCAGATCGATCGCCAGCACGCGGGCATCGACAATGTCGGTGGCGAGCCAGATCGCATCCTGACCGGTGCCGCACCCGGCAACCAATATCCGCGGCGCAGCGGCACATTCGCCCCCTCCGGCCCACATCGGCACTTCGCGCGCGAGCCACTCTGCATACGGGAGCGGCGGCCATCGGTCGAGCGCGAACCAGCGCGGATAAGGATGCTCTTCGTACATTCCGCGCACTGCTCGTGACACACCATCGCTGATGTCTCCGACTACACGAACGTGCTGTCGCAGATCCCGTTCTGTCTTTAAGTCGGTAATAGTTCGTTCGAACAACGGCGTCGTCGCCGCCGGCACACTCGCCTGCGTCACCCGTTGTTGCAAGTCGCCGGCTGACTGCAGCGGCCGGTACATCAATAGCACAACCACCGCGCGCCAAAACGAGTCCGGGGTGTCGATCAGCGGCTGTAACGCGTCTGTTGTTTCGCGCTGTAAGCTCTCGACTCGCGCAGACTCGACCGCAGTCTCGACGTAGATGTACTCGTTGTTCGAGCATTGCATTGCGAGCGCGCATAAAAAATCCAGCGGGAGTTGCGTCCGCAATGCTTCGTCCAGCAACACGCGGGCGCGCAATCGCGTGAGAAAAGCCTCCAACTCCGGATGGACAATCAAAGCGTCGCGCAGCAAGAGCATGAACAGCTTATCGCAGGTGATGTCGCTCAATGCGAACGCATCCGCCGCAAACGCCGTATCGGACTGGCGCGCTATGGCGCGAAATGCAGGCTTTACCGCGAGCGCCTGCAGTCCGACGCCGACATAACGAGTCTTATCTATGTCCCCGCGAGCGAAAAAACGCGTGATCTCCAATCGCCAGAATTCAGGCAGCGACTCGAATTGCAGATTCCGCATGCATTCGAAACATCCACGCCGGTCGAACTCGCCGTCGACATCACGCAAGAACGCCTGCTCATACGCACCCATCGCTTCTTCATAGCGCGCGTGTAGCGCGAGCGCTTCCGCCAGCTGAAAATGAATCTCAGCGACATCCGGCGCAATTCGCAGCGCTTGGCGATACGCTGCAATCGCCGCGGGAAGCTGTACTCCCGATGGTAGCCAAGCGCGCGACGGTAATGTGCTTCAGCGAATTGCGGAGCAAGTTCGATGGCGCGGCTGAAGCTTTCCTGCGCATCGTTTCCGCGGTGCTGCGCCATCTCGATATTGCCGCGCATAAGCCAATACTGCGGAATATTCGGCCGCAGTTGCGTCGCGCGCTTTACTGCATCCGCTGCTTCGGCTAAACGGTTTTGCTGATAATAAATCAGCGCGAGATTGTTCCATGCATCCGGCGTCCCCGGATCATCGGCGATCAGCTCGCGGTAGACTTGCTCAGCCCGCTTGAAGTCACCTGCCCGGCATAATCTCAAAGCGTCGTCGAGCCGTACCTCAATCATCTCACCGGTCATTCGACGGAATAGACTTGTTGACCTTGCGCATTAACATTCATACCGCAAGCGCAGTCGCGTCTGACATGCAGGACGTGCGCACTAAAGCTTCTGGGCGCTCTAAATGCCAAGCGCCTTCATCTGCTTTTCCGGGTAACGCGTACCGGCGGTCACGTTCGGCGGAAAAGCGTCGGTCAGCGCGTTGATATCGGCCGCGGTTAGCTTAATATCGAGAGCACCAACATTCTGCTCGAGGTAATCGCGCCGTTTCGTGCCGGGTATCGGAAACACGTCAGCGCCCTGCGCGTGCACCCATGCCAGCGCAACCTGCGCCGGCGCGCACTTACGTGCAGCAGCGATCGTCTCGAGTGGCGCTAACAAAGCTGCATTGCGTTGAATGTTGTCGGGATTGAAGCGCGGGTGTTCACGCCGCCGGTCTTTCGGCAGCAGCGCGTCGAGCGTTTTCATGGTTGCAGTGAGAAAACCGCGTCCAAGCGGTGCGTAGGCCATGAAGCCGATACCAAGCTCTCGGCACGCCGGCAGAACAGTGGTTTCGACGTCACGGCTCCACAGCGAATACTCCGTTTCGACTGCAACGATGGGATGGATCTTGTGTGCGCGTCTTATAGTCTGCGGCCCCGCTTCCGATAATGCCAGATATCGAACCTTACCCTGTTCGACGAGCTTTTTCATCGCGCCAACCGTATCTTCGATTGGCACCCCCGGGTCGACGCGATGCAAGCCGTAAATATCGATCACGTCGACGCCGAGGCACTTCAGCGATTTTTCGCACGCCTGCGGCACATAATCCGGATGGCCGCCGCTCAAGCCGGACGGATTGCCGCCCGCCAGGCCAAGATTGCCGAACTTGGTAGCGATAACAGCGCGGCTGCGCCGATCCTTGAGCGCCCGGCCGACGAGCTGTTCATTCACGCCATTTCCATACGCATCGGAAGTTACGATCATGTTAACGCCAAGGTCGAGCGCACGATGAATGGTGGCAATAGACTCCGCGTCATTGGGTTCGCCATAACTGATGGACATGCCCATGCAACCCAGTCCCTGCGCTGAAACGCTCGGACCGTCCGTGCCGAGCTTGCGTAGCTCCATAGGATTTCTCCGCTCTATTACGCGTCTATCTCGCGTAGGTGATCGTTAAATCAGCAAAGCCGTCGACGTGACCTTCAAGCTGGTCCCCCGGCTTCACCGGTCCGACGCCCGCCGGCGTGCCTGAATAAATCAAATCGCCGGGCTGCAATGTGATGAGCCCTGAAAGGTACGAGATCGTTTCCGGGATGTTCCAGATGAGCTCGGCGAGATCGCCTTTTTGTTTTACCGTCCCATTCACCTTAAGCCAGATCGCGCCTTTCGAAGGGTGCCCGCTTTTGGACGCAGGAACGAGCGCAGTACACGGCGCAGAATTGTCAAAGCTTTTACCCATTTCCCAGGGACGTCCCATTTTCTTGGCTTCGCCCTGCAGATCGCGACGCGTCATATCGAGTCCAACGCCGTAGCCCCAAACGTGATCGAGCGCTTTCTCCACCGGTATCTCGGCACCGCCCTTGCTCAGGGCAACAACCAGCTCGATCTCATGATGCAAGTCCTTCGTCGCCTGCGGAAAGGGTATCGTTGAATTGTTCGGCACGATGGCGTTTGCCGGCTTCATGAAGAAAAATGGCGGCTCGCGGTCAGGGTCGTGGCCCATTTCGCGCGCATGGTCAGCGTAATTACGGCCGACGCAATAAATGCGGCCGACGGGAAACTGCTCGCTGCTGCCGACCACAGGTAGCGCGGGCAACGGTCCCATTTCAATTGCGTATTTCATGTCCAGCCTTTCTAACCAGGGTGTAGAGGAGCCGCTGCATGAAAGGCTGGCTCGTCACACCGGGGACGGTGACGGCAGACACTCGGCCGCTTGCGGGAATTACTGCAATTACGAGAGCGGAATTATCGGGGAAACGTTTATGCAGCGTCAAACCCGTGTGTCGCGTTGGCAGCGATCCGGGCGCGCATGCCACAATGTCGTTGATGAGTGAATCATCCGGCTTGTGGGCGTTGTTCGCGAGCAGTTTTCTGGCGGCAACCTTATTGCCCGGCGGATCGGAGTTTGTTCTCGCGGCAGTCGTTGGCTCAACGCCGCACCAATACTGGCCGGCGCTGATAGTCGCAACTGTCGGCAACACACTCGGTGGCATGTCTTCATATCTGATCGGCCGCCTGATACCACGCCGCGAAAACATTAAAGGCGCAGCGTGGGTCCGGCGCTATGGCAGTCCCGTGTTGCTTGCCTCGTGGGTGCCGATCATCGGTGATCCGCTGTGCGTTGCTGCCGGATGGCTGCGCTTGAATCCTGCATTCGCAGCGCTGTGGATGGCATGCGGAAAATTTGCGCGCTATGCGGTCGTGGCAAACATAGCAAGCTGAGAGCGCGTTAGCGCGCCGGCGGAATAGTCCGCTCGAGTTCGCGCTTAACACTGGTCAATACGCTTTCCCAGTCGCCCATGGCAGACTGTCTGAAAAGCTTCGCGCTCGGATACCAGGGACTATCGTCGCGATCTAGCAACCAGCGAAAGTCGGAATTGAATGGGAGCAGAATCCATACCGGCTTGTTCATAGCCCCTGCAAGATGTGCCACCGACGTATCGATAGTTATCACGAGATCGAGAAGGTCGATGAGCGCCGCTGTGTCCGCGAAGTCCGCAAGTTCAGCAGCAACGTGTTCGATATTTGTATTCTCGCGAAGTATGTCTTCGTCGCCGCGTCGCAATTCCTTTTGCAGACTGATGAATTGGAACTGAGCGGAGACGAGCTGCGCCATTTGCGATAAGGGGATCGATCGATTGCGATCGTTTCTGTGGCTGGCGCTACCGCTCCACACGAGTCCGACCCGGCGTTTTTGCGACTGGCCAAGTCTGCGATGCCATATCTCAACCCTGGAGCCGTCTGCGCGCAGGTATTGCTCTGGCGCAGGAATCGTGTCGAGCTTCGTATGAAAGGCGAGCGGCAAGCTTACGAGCGGACAATAATAGTCAAAATCCGGCAGTGCTTCGCCTCGAGCAAGCACGTGCACGCCTTCGATCTGCGCCAACAGCGACTTGAGCGGTGGCTGAACCTCGAGTAGCACGCCGGCTGCTTGCCGACCCACCATGGCGGCATACCGGCAGAATTGCAGCGTGTCTCCCAAACCCTGTTCTGCGTAAAGGAGAATCGTTTTTCCGTCGAGAGCTTCAGCGCCACGCCAGAGCGGTTGCTCGAACTGACGCATGGACTTTACCCGCTCGCCGGTCTGTGATCCCCATTCGTATTTCTGCCAGCCCCTCTCGAAATCGCCTAAGCGTAACCGACACAGGCCTTCATTCCAGTGCGCAGCGGCGTAGTTCGGATCGATCGCCTCTGCGCGGTCATAGTCTGCCAGCGCTTCGTCGAACCGCCTCATATCTTCGAGCAAATTGCCGCGATTGTTGAACGCCTCGGCGTAATCGGGCTTGAGTTCAATAGCGCGGTCATAGCTTTGCAGCGCGTCGACATATCTCTGCAAATCCTTAAGCGCATTGGCGCGGTTATAATGCGCCTCGGCGTAGTCCGGTTTTAGCTCGAGCGCGCGCTCGTAGCTCGATAGTGCCTCGGCGTGCCGTTGCAGGCCGAGTAATGCACTCCCGCGATTGTTGAGCGTTTCATGATCATGCGGATTCAACGCGAGCGCATGCTCGAAGCTGTCGAGCGCTTCCTGAAAGCGCTTCAGATCTTTGAATGCATTGCCGCGGTTGTAATGCGCTTCGTGAATCGCGGGGTTAATTGCAAGTGCGCGATCGTAGCTCTCGATCGCATCCTCGTACCGTTTCAACGCGAGCAACGCGTTGCCCCGGTTGTGAAGCGCCTGAGGAAAGTCCGGCTTGAGCGCAACGCTGCGATCAAGCGCCGCCAGCGCCTCTTCGGGCCGATTTAAGGCGAGCAATGCATTGGCGCTGTTGCTCAGCGCTTCGGCGTAGTCCGGATTGAGGGCGAGTGCACGCGCGTAGCTTGTGAGCGCATCGCCGGACCGCTTGAGCTCCTGCAGTGCGTTGCCCGCATTGTTGAACAACTCGGGGTCGCGTGGTTGCAGTTTGAGCGCGCGCTCGTAGCACGCCAGCGCATCTTTTGGCCGCTTCATGCGCAGAAATACGTTACCGCGATTGCTGAGGGCGTCTGCGTAGTCGGGTTTGAGCTTGAGCGCGCGCTCATAGCTCACGAGCGCTTCGTCGACTCGCTGCACTTCGAGCAATGCGTTGCCCAGATGTAAATGCGCCGCGGGATGTTTGCGGTTGATTTTTATGGCGTCACGAATGAGATCGACCGCAGCCTGCGCATGTCCGGTCTGCAGCGCGATCACGCCAAGCAGATGCATCGCATCGAAATGTTTTGGCACTTGAGCCAGTATCTGGCGATATAGCGGCTCAGCCTGGGCGAGCTGGCCTTGCGAATGAAGCGCGGCGGCGCGCTGCAAGGTGGCGTCAATAGGCGAGAGCATTGTTACTGATTGCCGATGCACATGGGGTGCACGATTTTACGTTAGGTGCGCACGCGAAGTGGAGCGCGCCTGTTTTCTGTATGACGCATCGCTCCGACAACGGGCGGAGGTGAAGCCTTGAAGTACAATTCGATCATGCATACAAATGCCGCAATACGCCGCAGCTTACGATGACGGTTCGACTTCGCGAGATACCCTACAACTACACGTCGCTGTCGGACCGTGAGATCGTCATCCGGTTGCTCGGTGCGCCGATGTGGAACGTGCTCGATGCGCTAAGGAGCGAGCGCCGGACCGGCCGCTCCGCGCGTATGCTTTACGAAGTGCTCGGCGACATGTGGGTTATATCGCGCAACCCTTACCTGCAGGACGACATGCTCGGCAACCGTCGGCGGCGGGCGGCGCTGGTCGCTGCGCTGCGCCACCGTCTGAAAGCGATCGAGGCCCGCCGGCAGGACGCCAACGACAACGTGTCCACCCTCTTGGCGTCGGCGCATGCCGCCGTCGATGCATTCGAGTCGGAATTCGACGCGACTTTAGCGCTGCGGCGCAAGGTGAGAAATCGTCTCATGCGTTTCACGCATCGCGACAACATCCAGTTTGATGGCCTCGCGCGCGTGTCGCATGTGACGGATGCGACTGACTGGCGCGTCGAGTATCCATTCGTCGTCATCAACCCTGACACCCAGCAGGAGATCGCTGGCATCGTTGCCGCCTGCATCGAGTTGGGACTTACCATTATTCCGCGCGGCGGCGGCACCGGCTACACGGGCGGCGCGATTCCGTTGACAAAAAGCTCCGCGGTTATTAACACCGAGAAGCTCGATGCATTCGAGGTGATCGATGGCGTAGAACTACCTGGCGCTCCAAGACCGGTGTCAGTGGTGCGCTGCGGCGCCGGCGTCGTGACTCGCCGGGCAATGGAAGCGGCAGAAGCACGAGGTCTTGTTTTCGCCTGCGATCCGACTTCAGCAGACGCTTCATGCATCGGCGGCAACGTCGCCATGAACGCGGGCGGCAAAAAGGCGGTTCTATGGGGCACCGCTCTCGACAATCTCGCCAGCTGGCGCATGGTTACGCCCGACTCGGAGTGGATGGAAGTCGAGCGCCTCGATCACAACCTGGGCAAGATTCACGACATTGCGCTCGCGCGCTTTCGTATCACACGTTTCAAACGCGATGGCACGACGCGGTTGTCCGAACAAATACTCGAGATCCCGGGCAGCCATTTCCGCAAGGCCGGTCTCGGCAAAGATGTCACCGATAAAGCGCTTTCGGGATTGCCGGGTGTACAGAAAGAAGGCTGCGACGGCATCGTTACCGAAGCGACGTTCATCCTGCACAAAATGCCGCCGTACATCCGCACCGTGTGTCTCGAATTTTTCGGGCAAGTACGCGACGCCGTGCCGGCCATCGTCGAAATCGTGAACTACATGCGCGCACAGCGCCAAGATGCGGCGTCAGGACGCGTGTTGATAGCCGGTCTCGAACATCTCGATGAACGTTACGTGAAGGCAGTCGGCTACGCAACAAAGGCCAAGCGGTCGGGACAGCCGAAGATGGTGCTGTTCGGCGATATCGTGGGCGATGATGAAAACGCGGTCGCTGCGGCCGCATCGCATATCGTGCGCATTGCAAATGCGCGCTCGGGCGAAGGCTTTGTGGCGGTCAGCGGCGAAGCGCGCAAGAAATTCTGGCTGGATCGTGCGCGCACAGCCGCGATCTCCAAGCATACCAATGCGTTCAAGATCAACGAAGACGTCGTCATTCCACTGGAGCGTCTGGGCGATTATTCGGATGGTATTGAGCGCCTCAATATCGAGCTTTCGATCGCTAACAAGCTCAAGTTACTTTCGGCGCTCGAAGATTCGCTCAATCATGATCTGCCTTTGCAGCAATCGGAAGTGACGGTAAATGCCGCTGAGCTGCTTGGCGATCGAGTCGAGCGCGCACGTGCGCTGATAGCGGAGACGCGCCGGCGCTGGCAATGGCTTGCCGACAATCTTGATACGCCTCTGGCACGACTGCGCGATGCAGACGTGCGTCCGCAAACGCCGCTTGAGATCGCGCCTTCAGCATTCGTCGCGCACGCATCAGATCACGTATGGCACCTGCTGCAAGACCATACGCTAAGAGTTTCCTGGAAAACGGAACTGCGAGCGCCGCTGTGCGATATCTTCAGCGGTCTGCAATTTCAGCGGGTGCGCGAGCTATGCGATGCAGTGCACCGCACCGTGCTGCGGGGCCGCGTCTTCATCGCACTGCACATGCATGCTGGCGACGGCAACGTACACACGAATATACCGGTTAACTCAGACAACTATGAGATGCTGCAGGATGCCACCCGTACCGTAGCGCGCATCATGCGGCTCGCCCAATCCCTCGATGGCGTGATATCCGGCGAGCACGGCATCGGCATTACTAAACTGGAGTTCCTTGATGCGCAGCAGGTAGAAGCGTTCCGCGCATACAAGGAACAGGTCGATCCCAACGGACACTTCAACCGCGGCAAATTACTGGCCGGGGCGGATCTTACGAACGTGTACACGCCGAGTTTCAGCCTGCTGGGTACCGAAAGTCTGATTCTGGAGCAATCCGAAATCGGCAAGGTTGCGGACTCCATCAAGGATTGTCTGCGCTGCGGGAAGTGTAAGCCGGTCTGCGCCACGCACGTTCCGCGCGCCAATCTCCTTTACAGTCCGCGCAACAAGATCCTTGCCGTCTCGTTGCTCGTGGAAGCGTTTCTTTACGAAGAACAAACACGGCGCGGCGTTTCACTCGATCACTTCGATGAATTCAGCGATGTTGCTGATCATTGCACGGTGTGTCACAAATGCGCGAATCCCTGTCCGGTCGATATTGATTTCGGCGATGTGTCGATTGCAATGCGAAATTTTCTGCGCCGCCAGGGTCATCACCGGTTCAGTGCAGGCACGTGGGCATCGATGCTATTTCTCAACGCGACCGATGCGAATACGATCAAAGCGGTGCGCAAGGTAATGGTCAACTGGGGCTATAAGGCGCAGCGACTCGGCTTTCAGGCAGCACGCGCGCTTGGCGTGGCGCAGCGCCAGACACAACATCCGCGCGCAACAGTCGGCACGCCCACCATCAAAACGCAGGTAATTCATTTCATCAACAAGCCGATGCCCGGCGGTCTGCCCAAGAAAGCGTCGCGCGCCCTGCTCGATATCGAAGACCCGCGCGTCGTGCCGATCATTCGCGACGCATCCAAGGTGACCGAAGACTCCGATGCCGTGTTCTACTTTCCAGGGTGCGGCTCCGAGCGGCTGTTCAGCCAGGTGGGGCTCGCGACCCAGGCGATGCTGTACGAAATCGGCGCGCAATGTGTGTTGCCGCCGGGCTATCTCTGCTGCGGGTATCCGCAAACCGCGGCGGGCGACGAAGCGAAAGGTCAGCAGATCAGCACCGACAACCGCGTGCTGTTTCATCGTGTTGCCAACACGCTCAACTATCTCGACATCAAGACGGTCATCGTGTCGTGCGGCACGTGCATGGATCAGTTACAAAAATACGAATTCAGCAAAATATTTCCGGGCTGCAGGCTGCTCGACATCCACGAGTATCTGCTGGAGAAAGGGGTCAGGCTCGGCGGCGATGGACAGCTTCGCGGCGTGCGGTATATGTACCATGATCCGTGTCACACACCGATGAAAACGCATGACCCGCTCAAAGTCGTCAATCAACTCATGGCTACGCGCGTTGATCTCAACACGCGGTGCTGTGGGGAAGCCGGGACGCTTGCCGTAACACGTCCCGATATCGCGACTCAGGTGCGGTTTCGCAAGGAAGAAGAGATGCGCAAAGGCGCCGGCGCCTTGCGCGCCGATGGTTTCGACGGGCCCATCAAGGTTCTCACGTCGTGCCCCTCGTGCCTGCAAGGCCTTGCGCGCTATAGCAACGACTCAGCGACCGACGCCGACTACATCGTGGTCGAAATTGCGAAGAACGTTCTCGGCGAGAACTGGATGTCCGATTACGTCGCAAAAGCTAACCGTGGCGGCATCGAGCGCGTGCTCTTGTAGCGTCGACACCGGGATCCAGAATGGCGCTGCAAAAAGAGGATACCGGCGGCAAGCCAAATGTCGGTGACTGCGAGCTTTGCGCTCAAACCGGCGAAGTCTCTTTGTGGCGAGACGAACTGTGCCGCGTAGTACTCGTAAGCGATCCGGAGTACGCCGGATACTGCCGCGTGATCTGGAATTCGCACGTGCGCGAGATGACGGATCTATCGGCGCAGCAGCGTGAGCATTGCATGAACGTCGTGTTCGCGGTCGAGCGGACGTTGCGAGACTTACTGCGGCCGCACAAGATCAATCTTGCGAGTTTCGGCAATGTGGCGCCACACGTTCACTGGCACGTCATTCCGAGATTTGAGGACGACGCACATTTTCCGCTGTCAGTCTGGGGAGAGACGCAGCGGGCCGTGCGGCCAAATAGCATGCGTGATGATGCACGAGTTCGCGCCGATATCACATCGCGTCTGCTACGCTGTCTTGAACCGGATCAAAAAGATCTCGCGTGAATAATTTCCGAAGCGCGTGCTATTGTCCGCGTCGCGTGATCTCTTTCACATACGCGCGCACGACCGCTCCGTTACTCTCCACGAGTCAGTCCGGTACCGGCGTCCGAGTGAAGTCGCAAAACTTATTAGTACTTAGCGGCACCCGGTGCGGACGCTCGATCGTGCCGGTACACAAATCATTATGAGAGGCGGGGCTGAGATGGCGCGAGGGCAATCGCTCAATCTAATCAAACTGCAATTCACAGATGAAGCGAGCTGCAGGCATTGGATAGAATCGCTGCCCCTTACCAACGTGCAGTCAGCACAGCGGTCGCTGACTTTGCAGCTTGCAACATTGCGCCAAGCCGGTGTCGCGCCGAGCAAGTTGTTTCGCATCCTAGAGATTCTGCGCGAGCCGATTCATTATGTGCAGGGCGAGCTTGCGCGCAAATACAGCGCGAAGCCCTTGCCGCTTGACGCCGGCGCCACTGCGCTGTGGACGCAGGCGGCGAGTCTCTGGCAGGAGCTCGTCGATTGTTATCTCACGTGCCGCGATGCGCATGTGCACGGCGATCTGCCTTTGCGAAATTGCGGCGCGATCATCGTCATGCGCGCTCTGCGCTACACCGGCACGCTCATGTTCGAGCACTATCGCATTTACCGCCAGGTGCCGGGGCACTTGTGGCACGACCTGCACCGGCTTTATGTGTTTGCGGAAGAAAGCGGATTTCTGCGCACACCGGTCGTCGATTCCTTCAGCCCTGATGCGCCCGAGTCAAATTGCGGCGCCGCTTACTGCCGCGCCTTGCTCGCTCATATGGCGAATCCGTTCGCACTTTCCGGACGCCAAATGGAATTCGTCGCGCGCTGGATCGAACAATGGTCCGGCCTGCTGAGTGTCGCATCGCAGCCACTGCCTTCTTCTGCAATTCCGCCGCTTGCAGTGGACGTCGCCGCGAGCACTGGTCCGTTTCTCCTCGCCGGGCGCGAGGCAAGTCTGAGCATGCGTTACCTCGATGTCGAAGCGATCGGCCGGTCGCTGCGTCAAACCATGACGCTGCTCAAACAAGGGCACACGCCCGCTCAGCTTGGGCTCGGTGATGACGCGCGTCAGCCAGGCTGCGAGAACCTCGTGATGCTCTTATATATTCAGTGGTGCCGCGCCGGCACTGGACGCGGCGAGCAGCGTGACACCGTGACCGAAAAGGCTCAAGTGTGTCTCGGCATACATGCGGCACATTTCTACATCAGCGGACGTGCGTTCCGCATGCCGGGGAGCAGCCTCACGCCTGAAGAAGAAAGCGACATGCAGATGTTCGGCCACATCAGCGATCGAACGGAGGTCATGCTGGCCTCAGGCCAGAGCGCGGCGGTCGAATCCTGGGAACTCATGAATCAGAGCAATTCCGGATTCATGTGCATGTTGCGTGACACTGACGCAGAAACGCGCATCGCCCACAATCAACTGGTCGCGGTGCGCCGCGCGAGCAACAGGCATTTCAATCTCGGCCTCGTGCAATGGCTGCGCGTCGAAGAAACCGAACAGCTATCCGTTGGCGTACGTCTGCTGCCGGGGGTGGCACGCGCCGTAGTTGCGCGACCCGCCAATTTCATTGCGCCTTCGGGCATTAACGGCTGTGAGCGCGCGTTGCTGCTGCCGGAGATAGTCGCGCCCGCAACGCCGTTATCACTGATTTTACCGACGGGCTGGTACCAGGCCGGACGATTCATCGATATCTTCGATGAGCGAAAACACGTCGCGAGGCTCGGCACGCTGCTTGAGAAAGGCAGCGATTTCGATCGCTGTGCAGTGACCTTCGTCTGAGACTACGGTTAGCACGCCGCGCAGCCGCCCTTGTGCTGCGCAACTGGGCTATCATGCATATCCGATTCTGGATGAGATGTGCTGCAGATGGCCGCATCGAACAAAAATGCGCCGACGCCCACCGAAATCAAACTGCATCAGGCGTCGCGCATGCTGGAAATTACCTACGCCGATGGCAAAACATTTAGCCTGCCTTGCGAATTCCTGCGTGTGCACTCGCCTTCCGCCGAAGTTCGCGGTCACGGTCCGGGCCAGGAAGTGCTGCAGACAGGCAAGCAGGATGTGGCTATCACGCGCATAGAACCCGTCGGCACTTACGCCGTCCAACTGTTTTTTTCGGACGGCCACGATACCGGCATCTACTCGTGGGACCTGCTCTACGACTATGGAGTGCGTCAACCGGAAATGTGGCAGCACTACCTCAATCGCCTGAAAGATGCCGGCGCAAGCCGCGCCAAGCTGTAGCCTGCATTCATACCGAATCAAACGCCGGACGCGCAGTCAGCGATTAGCATCATGACCGACACTACGGACTTCGGCTTCGAAAAGGTGCCTGCGGACGAGAAAGCGGGACGCGTAGCCGGCGTTTTCTCCTCGGTTGCATCGCGCTACGATCTCATGAACGATCTGATGTCTGCCGGTTTGCATCGGCTGTGGAAGCGATTCACTGTCAGATCAAAGCGGCCTGCGGCCGGGCCAACGGGTTCTTGACGTCGCCGGCGGCACCGGTGACCTTGCAATTCAATTCGCGAAGCGCGTAGGTCCAACCGGTGGAGTGGTGCTGACCGATATCAATGCGGCGATGTTGAAACGCGGTCGCGACCGCGTGATCGATGCAGGTAACGTCATGCCTGCGGTGCAATGCGACGCCGAGCACCTACCGTTTCAGGACAGCAGTTTCGACTGCGTCAGCGTAGCATTCGGCTTGCGCAACATGACTGACAAGCTACGCGCGCTAACAGAGATGCATCGCGTACTACGGCCCGGCGGACGCCTGCTCGTGCTCGAGTTCTCGCATGTTTGGCAACCGCTGCAGCGACTCTACGATGCGTATTCATTCAATGTCATTCCACGCCTCGGCAAACTGATCACTGATGACAGCGAAAGTTATCGTTATCTTGCCGAATCCATCCGTATGCATCCCGACCAGGAGCAGTTGAAGACGCTGCTCGAGCAAGCAGGCCTCGAGCGGGTCGAATACTTCAACCTCAGCGCCGGCGTCGTGGCGCTGCATCGGGGCTACCGCTTATAAGCCGCTTGCAGCAATACCCACTACCACGGTCAGTCGGCGGATCTATTCTTCATGTTCGGTGCGGCAAACCGTCCTAAAGTGCAACTTTAAGCGGCCGCTGTATCTCTAAGTGGCGTAATCGCAGGATCAAGCGAGAATAAAGGGGTCTGGCCATTGCAAACTGCAATCCGGCCCCATATCAAGTGTTGTTAGAATGATGTCCCCGATGTTATGTCGGCAAAGGAGAGATAAATGAAGAAATTCATGATGGTGATGGCAGCATTGTTGAGTCTGGGTCTGCTCGCTCAGGAAGCCGATGCAAAACGGCTCGGCGGCGGGTCCAGCGTAGGCCGTCAACGCAGCACGATCACCCAGCCGCCGGCCAAGCCGCCAGCGCAGCAAGCGCCTTCCGCAGCACCGGCAACGCCCGCGCAGCAACCGTCGGGCATGAGTAGATGGCTCGGGCCACTCGCGGGACTCGCAATCGGCGCCGGTCTCGCGTCCATGTTCGCGGGCAACGGTTTCGGCGGCGCGTTCGGCAGTATCCTCATGATGTTGCTCGTGGTGGCCGCAGTCGTATTTGCGATCCGTATGCTGCGGTCGAGGCGGCCGGCTGAGCCACTGCGCTATGCGGGTGCAGGCGCAGGCACGGAGCCCAGAGTGTCGTCAGTGCCGCGCGTCGCCGACATCTCAACCGGGTTCGGTGGCGGCTCTGCGCCATCGGCAAATCGCTTCCCGCCTGGATTCGACGAGGCGCAGTTTACGCACCACGCGAAACTCAACTTCACACAACTGCAGGCCGCTAACGACCGCGGTGATCTCTCAGCGATGCGCGATTTCATGACGCCCGCGCTGTATGCGGAGATTGCAAACCAGTTGAAGGCACGCGGCAACGCGCCGCAGCAGACAGATGTTGTTACGCTCAATGCGGAAGTTCTCGAGGTCCTCACCGAAGGTGACAGTTATGTCGCTACGGTACGCTTCAGCGGCATGATTCGTGAAGATGGCGACGGCGCCGCGACGCCATTCAGTGAATTGTGGCACCTCGAAAAACCCGTGAACGGCAAAACGGGCTGGGTCATCAGCGGCATACAGCAGAACTAATCGCATCATATCGATGTCGGGGCCGGCAGCCAGCGAAGCAGATGCCGGCCCGCGACGCGCGGGCCCATTCCGGCTGCCGACTTCGGCAGCCATCAATCATCTGTTGAGACGTGCGTCATGGGCGCGCGAACGGCTCATGCCGCATGCGCGCAAAGTCGCGCGCTTCGAGTTAATTCCCTTCTCGATCACGCTTGTCATCCTCGACTCTGGCGAAGTCGCCTACGCACCGGCAGACAGCAGCGCAGACGCTGTATTTCAGCTGACGCCCGGCATCGCGATCAGAATGCTGGCCGGCCACGCTGATGCATGGCAGCGCGCTCAGGTGATCGGCGACACTGCGCTGGCTCGTGACATCTTGTACCTCGCACAGAATCTGCGCTGGGACGCCGAGGAAGATTTAAGCCGCTTTATCGGCGATATCGCTGCGCACAGAGTCATACGTGGCGCAAACGAACTGCGCCGCTGGCATCATAAAACTGTCGACAGCTTCGCCCGTTCGACTGCGATTTATCTCACCGAAGAACGTCCGCTCATTGCGTCGCGCGATGACATCGAAAACTATGTGCGCGCCGTCGATGATCTGAGAGACGACACGGCACGACTCGAGAAACGCATCGACCGTCTGTTGTCCCGGAGCTAGAAGCACACAAGCGGTGCCAATGCGTGCTGTCGGTTTTGCGCGCTTCCTCCCTTGCGAGCAGTGCGGCGGTTAGAATCCGCCCATGCTGCTGTTTCGCCTGCTCCGCATCATCGGCGTCAGTCTGCGCTTTGGCCTCGATGAATTCATCCTCGGCCATGAGCGCGTCCGTGTTTTACGCTGGCCGCTGACACGACTGCTGTTCTGGCGCCGCCTGGAAGCGCCGCGCGGCGAACGACTGCGCCTCGCGCTGGAAGCGCTCGGTCCCATCTTCGTAAAGTTCGGGCAGTTGCTGTCAACGCGGCGCGACCTCTTGCCGACCGACATCGCCGACGAGCTTGCGAAGCTGCAGGATCAGGTGCCTCCATTCGGCGGGGAACACGTCGCCGCCGCATTGGAACGCGCATACCGGCGTCCGCTGAGTACCGGTGTTCGCCGAATTCGACGCGATCGCCATCGCGAGCGCCTCCGTAGCGCAAGTGCATTTAGCCCGGTTGCACGACGGCCGCGAGGTCGCCGTCAAAATACTTCGGCCCGGTATTGGCGACATCATTGGCAAGGACGTCGCGCTTCTTGATGCGGCCGCAAGTCTGGTGGAGTTGTTGTGGGCGGACGGCAGGCGCCTGCGGCCGCATGAGGTGGTGGCCGAATTCGCGAAACACCTCGAAGACGAACTCGACCTCATGCGGGAAGCAGCGAATGCAAGCCAGTTGCGCCGCAATTTCCAGACTTCGCCGCTACTCCTCGTGCCCGAGGTTCACTGGGACTATTGCTCGACTGAAGTGATGGTCATGCAGCGCATGCATGGAACACCGGTTTCGCAAGTGAGTCGCCTGCGTGAGCAGGGCATAGACATGAAGCAGCTCTCGCGCGCGGGTGTCGAGATCTTCTTTACCCAGGTGTTCCGGGATGGTTTTTTTCATGCTGATATGCATCCTGGGAACATTCTGGTTACGCGGGACGGGCGCTACGTCGCCCTCGACTTCGGCATCATGGGCTCGCTTACCCCGTTCGATAAACATTACCTCGCACAGAACTTTCTAGCGTTCTTTCGCCGCGATTATCGACGGGTGGCCGAAGCGCATATCGAATCAGGATGGGTGCCAAAGGACACACGCGCCGATGAGTTCGAAACCGCGATACGCGCGGTCTGCGAACCGATATTTTCCAGGCCGCTCAAAGACATTTCGTTCGGCCGCGTGCTGTTGCGACTGTTCCAGACCGCGCGCCGGTTCAATATGCCGGTGCAGCCTCAATTGGTACTCCTGCAGAAAACGCTGCTCAACATTGAAGGCCTCGGCCGCGAACTCGATCCCGATCTCGATCTATGGGCCACTGCCAAGCCGTATCTGGAGCGCTGGATGTCGGAACAGATAGGTTGGCGCGGCCTTGTGCGCAACATACGTGCCGAGGCGCCCGAATGGAATGCGCTGCTTCCGCAGATTCCCCGTCTCGTGCATGGGTTCCTCCAGAATAAAGACTCCGCGCAGCTGCACGTCTTACTGCAACGACTGCACGAAGAGAACAAGCGCCAGACCGCATGGCTGGGAATCATAGCGATCTCACTCGTCGTGACGGCTGCGATGATCATTTACATGGCGCTTTGAAGCGGTGCACGTCAGTTGGAAATACGCCGCCAGGAGACGCTGCTGATAGTGTCGCCCGTATAATCCTGCAATGTTCCACCGTGTGCCTGCAGTGACATGCTGATTTGGTTTGTCATCCTCTATATCGCTGTTTCTGTCGCGATCGGCTTATACGCCGCGCGCCGCGTCAAAACGACTTCGGATTACGTTGTCGCCGGTCATCACCTGCCGCTGCCATTTATTATCGCGACCGTATTCGCGACGTGGTTCGGGTCCGAGACCGTGCTCGGCATTCCCGCCAAGTTTTTAAACGAGGGATTTCGCGGCATCGTCGCCGACCCGTTCGGATCCAGCATGTGCCTGATCCTCGTGGGTCTTTTTTTCGCGCGGCCGTTATACCGCATGAACTTGCTCACGATCGGGGATTTCTACCGCGCGCGCTATAACCGCGCGATCGAGCTTGCGACGTCTATCTGCATCGTGATTTCGTACTTAGGCTGGGTGTCCGCACAGATCACGGCACTCGGCCTGGTCTTTTCGGTCGTGACGAACGGCGCTATCTCACCATGGCAGGGCATGGCGATCGGCACCGCCATCGTGCTCGTCTATACACTCGCCGGCGGAATGTTCTCGGTCGCGTTCACCGATCTTTTCCAGATGGGTGTAATCCTGCTCGGCATGCTCTATATCGCATCGGTTGTCAGCGGGCTTGCGGGCGGCGCAGGGGTCGTGATCGCGCATGCACACGATGCGGGCAAGCTGCAGTTGTTCCCGGCGCTGGAAGCACGCGATGTAATTGCTTTCATCGCCGCCTGGATTACGATGGGCTTCGGCTCGATTCCCCAACAAGACGTTTTTCAGAGGGTTTCGGCGGCAAAAGATGAAAAGACGGCAGGTCGCGGGTCGGTGCTTGGCGGCTGCATCTATTTTTGTTTTGCGTTCATTCCGATGTTCCTGGCTTACTCGGCGACGCTTATCGATCCGGCGCTTGTCACTAAGCACATGGGTAGTGACTCGCAGTACATACTCGCCGGCGCTGGTGCTCGCCCACACCCCACTCTTCGCACAGGTGATTTTTTTCGGCGCATTGCTCGCCGCTATCATGAGCTGCTCGAGCGCTACGCTGCTCGCGCCTTCCGTCACGTTCGCTGAAAATGTGCTGAAACCTTTCCTGCCGAAGCTCGCCGACCGAAAGTTTTTGCTGATATTACGCGTGATCGTATTTTTGTTCGCAATGGCCGTGCTCACCTTCGCCATGAATTCCGGCTCGACGATTTACGGCATGGTCGAAAGCGCATACAAGGTCACCCTGGTGGCTGCATTCACGCCCCTCGCCTTTGGAATCTACTGGAAGCGCGCGACTACGCAGGGCGCCGCCTGCGCAATAGCACTCGGTCTGGGTGTATGGATCATCTGCGAAGTGTTCATCGCACGCGGCGTGTTGCCAACTGATCCTTTCTTGCCGCCGCAGTTCGCCGGCTGGCTGGCAAGCGTGATCGGCATGGTGTTTGGCTCGCTCGTGCCGCAAAGATACGGCGTCGCAACGCATCACCACTCGTCTCGGCGTCGCGCCGTAGCCTAGCGCCGCTGCAATCACACTGTGACTCTTCAGCGCCTGCTGTCCCCTTCGCTCGCTCTCGCACTATTCGCGCTGCTCGTTTGCAATACCGCCTATTACGTGGCGTCGGAAGCCTACAGTAAAGGTCTCGATTCGGTCGCGTGGCTGGCACTGCTCGCACTGTTCCTGCTCGAGACGTCCTATTCACAAGAATTGCGATCAACAGGAGCGCCCTTCTTTATTCGCTCCGCGAGACTCGTCGCCGCGGCCGCCGTATTCGCGGCGGGTGTCGCTTACATTTCCGAACGCGATTGGCTGGACGCTATCAATACCGCACTTTGGATTGGCGTCGTCATTGTCCTCGAGCTTGAGGTGCGCAAGCCGCATGTGAGCACCGCGTATCGTAGGTCCTTCGCCGTAACAGCCACCGCCCTGTATACCGGGCTTGGTGTCCTCGTCGTGATTTGGGCAACAAGAGGTGAATGGTTCGACGCCTATGATGCGGCGCTATGGCTGGCCGCATTCGTGTTCATCGAGATGGAACTGCTTGCGGCTAAACCGGCGCAATGCCGCGGTGTGAACTGCCACCATTAATTTCGTTTAGTATCGGCATTCATTAAGGGAACCCATGGTCACCTTCCTTCAGCGCATCTGCGTGCTGCTATTTTGTTGTCTCAGTGTTGCGTATGCGCAAACTTACCCTGCCAAATCGGTGCGCGTCATCGTGCCGTTTCCCGCCGGCGGCGGTCTCGATATTACGGCACGCGCCTTCGGCCAGAAGCTGGCCGAATACTGGGGCCAGACGGTCGTCATCGAGAACCGTCCAGGTGCGAGCGGCATGATCGGCGCCGAGGCGGTCGCGCGTTCGCCCAAGGATGGTTACATACTCCTCATCTGCTCGCCCGCAGAAATTGCGCTCAATCCGGCGTTATACACGCGCATGAGCTACGACCCGTTCAAGGAGCTTGCGCCCATTTCGCTCGCTGCCACTTATCCCAACATGATCGTCGTTCACGCGTCGGTGCCGGCAAAATCAGTCAGAGAACTCGTTGCACTCGCGAGGAAATCGCCCGGCGGTCTGCCGTTTGGCTCGAGCGGAACGGGAAGCACGCAGCACCTTGCCGGGGAGTGGCTGAAGAGCAATGCGGCCATCAACTACATACATGTTCCATACAAGGGCGCGGCTCCCGCCGTAACCGACCTCGTCGGTGGACAAATTCCGACGGCGATACTGGGCCTCGCACCGATCATTCCGCACATCAAATCCGGACGCATACGCGGCCTGGCCGTGACGGCAGCGAAGCGCAGCGCAGCCGCACCCGACATCCCCACGCTGCATGAAGGCGGCATCGATTTCGATTCGACACAGTGGTTCGGCTTTCTTGCGCCCGCCGGCACGCCGCAAGAGGTCATAGTCAAAGTGCAGGCAGATGTAAAACGCGTCGCCGCTGATGCAAGCGTGAAAGAGCGCCTGATTGCTCTGGGTGGCGATCCGTCGAGCAATACGCCGGAGGAGTTCGCGGCATTCATCAAAGCTGAGAATGCCAAGTACGCGAAAGTCATCAAGGATGCGAATATCAAAGCCGAGTAATTGAATCGGTATTACCGAACCACCGCACACCCATGCTTTCCCAGACATTCACCCAAGTTAAAAAATTCCGGTCGGCGGGCAATTACGCCGCCGCGCTTAACCTCATCGCGGCGAGCGAACTAAGATCGGACGAAGATGCGTTTGAAGCCGTCATCTGCTCTTTCACGGCCGGCGATTTCGAAAACGTCCTCAAACACGGCGGCACTTACAGGTGGCGCCAGAGCTGGCCGCTGAAGGCAAGCCAGGCGCTTGCCGGCATGATCCTGCGCAAGGATCCGGCAGCCGCACTTGCGCTCGCCAAAGCCGCAGCGGGTGAACCGGGCGCAAATTGGGATGCAGTAGCGGTTTACCTCATACTGCTGCAGGCAAACGGCCTCATCGATGATGCAGCCGCTTACGTGCGCAAGCACGCGCAGAATCCGCCGCCTGACGAAATTCTTCTGCTGACGGTATTGGGAGAGATTGCAGTCGCGACCAACGACTGGATGCGCGCGTACACACTGGCAATGTCGGTCCTGGCCGTCGATCCGAACAACTACCGTGCGCTCGTGTTTTCGAGCATGGCGAACTACGAGTTCGGCAACATCCATGAATCGCTGGGCAACGCCATGCGGGCGAATCGCGTTAATCCAAACGGTCAACCCGCGACCCTTCAGCTGATGCGCTGCTATAACAAGCTCGGCGATTTTTATTCAACGTTGTCTGCCTTTCGCAATGTCAGCTCAGAGAAGTCGATTCTGCCGGAGATTCACGCGCAACACGGCGTCGCCTATGCGCGGCTCGGTGCTATCGGGAAGGCGATCGAGGCGTACAACACGGCTCTTGATTCGACGCATAAACCGATCACCGCAATCAAGGGCCTCCTGAAGATCTACATCAATACGGGTGCGGAACAGGAATTGAAAGACCTGCTGGCGCGGCATGGCGGCGATGTGCATGGTGATATCGAATCGGTCAACTCCCTTGCGCTGTATCGCCTGCTGCAACGCGATCTCGACGCGAGTTACCGCCTGTTTAGAGAAGCTTTCACATTGACCCGCGATCACGAGGTTGCGCTTACGTCACTGCAATGGCCGGTTCCGGAACCGCGGCTCCGTCATGACTATGAGCAGCTCACTTTACTAAAGCAAGGGGGAAAGCTGAGTGAAAGCGGCGCCCGTGCGCTCGATGTTCTCACTCAGTACCATGATCCGACAAACGACGTTCGCCGCAGTTTCGCCCCGACAGGCGCCGCAGGCGAGGCATTGAGAGGTGCCCTTGCGGGCTTTCATCATTGTCCGGATAGCCCGTTTTCGGGACGTGCGCTCGGCGAAAATGACTACACCGCCATCGAATCGTCGTTTTTCAGCGCTCATCCGAAGCTCGTTGTCATTGACAATTTTCTATCACCGTCCGCGCTCGCGAATCTGCGCGAGTTCTGCGAAGAGGCGACGATATGGAAGTCGTATTTCGACAATGGCTATGTTGGCACGACCTTGCCCGGCGGCTTCAGTGCACGTGTACTGCTGGCGATCGCAGACGAACTCAAGCAGGCAATGCCGAAGGTCATCGGCGATGCGCCATTAACGCAGGCGTGGGCCTTCAAGTACGATCAGCGCATGCAGGGCATCAACATGCATGCGGACTTTGCGAATGTGAATGTGAACTTCTGGATCACGCCCGACGACGGCTGCGAAGACAAAACAACCGGCGGCATGGTGGTCTATGACGTGCCCGCGCCGGCGAACTGGACGTTCGAGGATTACAACGGCAACTCCGGAAAGATGCAAGCGTTCATCGAGGAGAATAACGCCAGGCCGCTACGCGTTCCGTACCACGAGAACCGGTGCGTTCTGTTTGACTCGACTTTGTTTCATACCACCGATGAAATCCACTTCAAATCGGGTTACTGCAACCGGCGCGTGAATGTCACGTTTCTGTTCGGCAAATCGCGACACACCGATTGACAGCAGCACTCGGGCAGCGCTAATGGTCCAATCCTCGTTGTACGTGTTCTCCCGTGGCGGCGCTGCTCATTTAGCCGAGCCGTAAGCGGCTTTTAGCGCGCCAATGAAACGGTCGTAATCAGCTTCCTGCAGGAAATTGATTCCCGCTGCACCCTGCCTGCCGCCAGAGTCGGGAAACTGGCGACATAATTGGTCGGCGCCATAAGGTTGCGCACGCGGCGCACGCATACTCACTGCATAACCTCCGCTGCGCCGCGTAAGCACCGCGTGAGCGCGAGCCGGCTCCATGTTCGCGAGCCGGTTTGCGAATTCACCGTTTACCCGACGCGTCCACGCTGCGTCGGGCAGCACGTAGACTGAATACGCGCTGGTCTCGATGACGGGTGCGATCTCGCTGGCGCGATACAGGTCATCGGCGCGGCCCGCGCGAAGGATGTCGAACACCGGCTCACCGGTCATGAACTGAAACGGGTCGCGGTAACGCGCGAGCGTCTCATACAGATCAGCGGGCTCGTAGTGAAGATCGTCGATACGTTCGCCGTACGCGTTGTAGTTAATGCATTCTCCAAGCTCCATCAACTGGAGAAGTTGCAGCTCGTTGAGCTTCAACGAGACGGCGGCCGCGCGCGCGGCTTCGGGCAGATTGTCACCGAACGCGGCGACGACTGCCCACGCCTTGTGGCTGCCTTCAAGATAGCGATCGACGATCAGACTCGTGCATGTCCCGGGTGATGTGTCGATATGTGTTTTGAGATTTGGATGTAACGGGACTTCACCCGCAAAGTGATGATCGAAGTAACGGCACGTCGCGCCGCGCGCGAGCAACTGATGCAACGCTGCTGAATTGCGCGCAAGCGAGATGTCGCAAACGGTCACTTCGTCGCCGGCGTCAGCCTTGACTCGTTCCAGCAATGCGATGTCGCGCTTGACGCCGGTGATCAAAACACTCGCTCTCGGCTCGCTCAAGCGCAACTGATGTAAAGCGCAGATGCCGTCCGCATCGCCGTTGAAAACATCATAAAATACAGTCATGTCACGAGGGCCGAAGCTTGCAGAGTATCTCGCGCTAGCTTACACACTGGTCATCGTGTATGCCAGCTTGCGGCCGTTTGCGGGCTGGCGCATGCCGCCGGATCCCGTCCTGCATTTTCTTACTGCGCCATGGCCGCGCTATATCACTGCGGCTGATATCGCGCTCAACATCGTTGCTTATCTGCCGCTGGGTGCCCTGCTTTTTTTTGCCCTGCGGCCGCCCCTCGCTGCTGCTTTTGCCTTTCTGGCTGCCACGATCATCTCTGCAGCGTTAAGTCTCGCGCTTGAAAGCGCGCAGATGTTCCTGCCGACCCGAATCGCATCGAACGTCGATCTGATTTCGAATACAGCAGGCGCCGCCATCGGTGCGCTGGGCGCATTGCTGCTTACCATCGGTAACAATCCCCTCGACAGTCTGCGTCGGCGCATGCTGCGCGCTGACGCACTCGGAGATTGGGGGCTGCTGGTTGTCGCGTTATGGATCGTAATCCAGTTTCATCCGGCGCCGCTCGCGTTTAGCAGCGGCGATTTTCGTGACGCGCTTGGCATACGGCCGATGTTTCAATACACATCACAGGCGTATTGGCTTGCGGAGACTGCGGTCGTCGGACTTGCGGTTGTGGTGCTCGGACTGCTGATCTCTCTGATCACGCAATCGAGACGTTACACGGGCCGTGTCATGCTGGTGACAATGGCACTTACCATCGCAGCGAAGTCCATTGCGGCCGCGTCGCTCACCCGCAGCGCAAACTGGCTGCAGTGGGTGACGCCCGGGATCGCAGCCGGCTTTACCGCCGGCGTGATACTGCTCGCTGTGTTTATGTTCCTTGCGCTAAGAAGACGCGCCGCCGTCGCTGCGTTGTGCCTGCTTGCGGGTGTCTTCCTGGTCAACATTACGCCTGACAACCCGTATCTGCTGGTCCCGCCATTCATGATCGGCATCCAGCAGACTCATCTGACGAATTTCGGTTCGATCCTGCGCGCGCTTTCGCAGATTTGGCCGCTTGCAGCGCTGCTGCTTTTGCTCGCCCTGACGCGGGCCGGTTCCGCGCAAACGGCGCACTGACACGATTCCAACACTGGACGGATCCGATGAGGCGACGATCACCTACTCATGCCAGCCTGCGCCTTGCGCTGCGCCGTTTTTCCGCCGCGCGCGATTGGCAGCAGTTTCATACACCTAAGAACTTAGCCATGGCGCTCAGCGTTGAATCTGCGGAACTGCTCGAACACTTCCAGTGGTTGACGGCCGCCCAGAGCAGTCGACTGGACGTACGCCAGAAACGCGCGGTTGCAGATGAGATCGCCGACGTTCTGCTGTATCTGATCCGGCTCGCCGATGTATTGGACATCGATCCACTCGAATCGGCGCAGCGCAAGCTGGGCGAGAACGCAATCAAATACCCCGTTGCGAAAGCGCGTGGCAACGCACGTAAGTACAGTGAGCTCTAATCAACTATAATCGACGGTCATCCGCGCGCTTCTTGAACCGGCGCCGCGTCCAAATTCATCGCCGCTAATGATCTCATGAGCTATTACAAGCATCACGTCTTTTTCTGCTGCAATCAGCGCGAAGAGGGCAAGGCGTGCTGCAACGATCATGGGGCCACCGAAATGCGCGAGTATGCGAAAACGAAAGTGAAGGCGCTCGGATTGGCGGGTGAAGGCAAGGCGCGCATCAACATGGCCGGCTGCCTCGATCGCTGCGAGCAGGGTCCAGTCATCGTCGTGTATCCTGAAGAGGTCTGGTATACATACGTCGACCAGGAAGATGTGGACGAAATAATCACCGAGCATCTGCAAAACGGACGCGTAGTCGAACGCCTTAAGATTTAGGCGCGGCCTCGAACTTGGTCAGCGCCTTCGTACCAGGGATGCGGATCACGGGGCGAACGAGTTTGCCGATTTTCTGAATGCCCCCCTTCAAAGCAAAAACTGAACTGATCGACGGCCCCGTCGGCGCGATCGAGGTTGATGTCGCTGATCCTGCTGCAACTTCCACTGTCGAGCGACGGGGGATTGCGGTCATTGCGCATCCTCACCCGCTGATGGGCGGCACCAAAGATAACAAGGTCGTTACGACGCTGGCGCGCACCCTGTACGCCATGGGGTATGCGACGCTGAATCTGAATTTTCGCGGCGTCGGCGGGAGTGCGGGCGCTCACGACGAAGGACGCGGCGAAACCGACGATCTGATTGCGGTGGTGCACTACGCTCAGGAACGCTTCGGCAACCTGCCGCTGGTGTGTGCGGGCTTTTCATTCGGCAGCTTCGTGCAGACGCGCGTCGCGAAGCAGATCAACCCGCAACAACTGATACTGGTGGCACCGGCTGTAAACCGCTTCAATACCGAAGCCGTCGCGGCGGGCACGCTCGTAATCCATGGCGAGGTCGACGACGTGGTACCGCTGAGCGCAGTACCTCGACTGGGCGAGGCCGCAAAATCTGCCGATCGTGGTCGTACCGGGCGGCGAGCATTTTTTCCACGGCCGCCTGAACGTACTGCAGCAGATCGTGACACACCATTGCCGGTGAAGCATCTCATCACGCGCGACTTGCGCAAGTCCTACAGCGGCCAGGAAGTCGTTGCAGGTATCAACCTCGAACTGGAAGCCGGTGAGTGCTTCGGTCTGCTCGGCCCGAATGGCGCAGGCAAGACGACGACATTGCGCTTATGCCTTGGACTTACCGAGCCCGATGCAGGATCGATCACTATGTTCGATTTGCCCATTCCCGCGGAAGCGCGCGCAGCACGCGCCCGGGTAGGGGTGGTGCCGCAAATGGACAATCTCGATCCGGATTTCACGGTGAGCGAGAATCTGCTCACCTATGGCCGCTACTTCGGCCTTGAGGTTGCGCAGATCAAAGCGCGCATACCGTCGCTGCTCGAATTCGCCGGTCTGACCAACCGCGCGAAGGACAATATCAAAGCGCTATCGGGCGGCATGAAACGCCGGCTCACGCTCGCACGCGCGCTGATCAACGATCCGGACCTTATTTTTCTGGATGAGCCGACCACGGGCCTCGATCCACAGGCGCGGCACGTCATCTGGCAGCGGTTGAGACAACTCCTCACACAGGGTAAAACGATTTTTCTCACGACGCATTTCATGGACGAAGCCGAGCGGCTTTGCAATCGCCTCGCCATTATGGACCACGGCCGCATCATGGCCAGCGGCTCGCCGCCGGCACTTATCAGCGCGCATATCGAACCGCAGGTCGTTGAAGTCTTCGGCGACGGGGCGGAAACATGGGCTATCGAGCACGGCAAACACCTATGTGAGCGCTGCGAGCAGACGGGTGAGACAGTGTTCTGCTACGCACATCGCGTGGACCCGCTGCTTAATGATTTGAGCGCTCGAACGACGCTGCGCTATCTGCACCGGCCGGCCAATCTGGAAGACGTCTTTTTGCGGCTCACCGGTCGCGATCTCAGGGACTGATGAGCGTGAACCTCTGGCGCGCGCCCCACGTCAGCGCACGCTTCATCCATGTCTGGCGGCGGAACCTGCAGGTGTGGGGAAAACTCGCTCTGCCGTCGATGCTCGGCAACCTGGCTGATCCGATGATCTACATGCTCGGCTTCGGCTACGGGCTGGGGCGCATACTTCCGGACGTCTTTGGCACGTCGTATATCGCGTTCCTCGCCGCCGGCACGGTCTGTTCGAGCACGATGATGAGTGCGTCGTTCGAAGCGATGTATTCGGGATTTTCACGCATGCATGTGCAGAAGACGTGGGATGCGATCCTGAACGCGCCCGTTACGCTCGATGACATCGTCATTGCGGAGACGATCTGGGCGGCCACGAAAAGTGTGATGGCGGGCAGCGCGGTGCTGGTGGTCGCGACTGCGCTGGGTCTCGTCCAATCGCCGCTGGCATTGTGCGTAGTGCCGGTGATGTTCCTGATCGGGCTTGCGTTTGGCAGTCTGGGGCTTATCATGACTGCGCTATCCCCGAGCTATGATTTTTTTATGTATTACTTTACGCTGTTCATAACACCGATGATGATGCTCTGCGGCGTGTTTTTCCCGCTCAACCAGCTACCACGCGCAATGCAGGAGCTCGCCGCTTTTTTGCCGCTGACGCACGCGGTCGAGTTGGTGCGTCCCCTGATGCACGACACAGTGCCGGGCACGTGGCCGCTGCATGTGCTGGTGCTACTGGCATACGCGGCGAGCGGTTTTTACTTTGCGCTGGTGCTGACTCGTAAGCGCCTGCTGCACTAATCATGCTCTGGCTCAAGGCATGGCACATCATCTTCGTGGTCACATGGTTTGCCGCGCTCTTCTATTTGCCGCGGCTTTTCGTCTACCACGCAATGTCGTCCGACCTTGCGACGATCGAGCGCTTCAAAATAATGGAGCGCAAGCTATTCAACGGCATCATGACACCCGGCGCTGTCCTGACACTGATATCGGGCGTATGGCTATGGGTCGGCTTCGGGTTCAAGGGCGGCTGGCTGCTTGCCAAGATCGGATTGGTTGGGATACTGGTCATCTACCACCTGTACTGCTGGAAAGTCATGCTTGATTTCAGAAACAACCGCAATGTGCATGGACATGTTTTCTACCGCTGGTTGAACGAGTTGCCAACCCTGATCCTGATCGGTATCGTCATCCTTGTCGTCGTCAAACCGTTTTAGCTCAGCGCGTCTGGTAATGCGCGCGCTTGTTGTCGCAGCGCTGACGACAACGCAGGTCCCCGCGCAAACCGCTGAAGTCCGCATGCTCGTGCAAAGCTCGCCGCTCGCTGGATTTCAGTTCTACGAGGCGAACCTGCTGTGGGACGAAATGAAAGCCGGCGATGCGCTCGCGCTCGTGCGCGAAGCTGACAATCCGCATGACGGCAATGCGGTGCGCGTGGAATGGCGCGGCCATCATCTCGGCTATATTCCGCGCCGCGAAAATCGCGCGGTCGCACAACACATGGATCGCGGCGTCAATATCGAAGCACGCATCAGCAAGCTGCGCGAAAGCGGCAAGGCCTGGCAGCGTATCGAGTTCGAAGTCTTCGTAAAGCTGTAGTTTCATATTTAGCGCATGGAAGACTTCTTCGCCCCGTGCCCACGCGGATTGGAAGCAGTTCTCGCAGACGAAGTCACTGCGCTGGGCGCAACGCGCGTCAAAACCGCCGACGGCGGCGTGCATTTTGCGGGTCCGTTTACGCTCTCCTATGCGGTGAATCTCCATAGCCGGATCGCTAGTCGCGTGCTCTGGCGCATCGGTGGCGCCGCATACAAAACTGAAGAAGACATATACAAGGTAGCGCGCTTGCTCGACTGGCCTGGATGGTTCGACGTCACTCGCTCGATTCGCGTGAGTGTTGCCGCCGTACGGTCTCCGTTAAGAAGCCTCGACTTTGTCACCCTGCGGATAAAGGACGCTGTTTGCGACGCATTTCGTGCAACATCCGGCGAACGACCGAACGTAGATACGCAGACGCCGGACGTGCGCATCCACGCATTCCTGACGGCGGCGGACTTCACGCTTTATCTCGATACGTCCGGTGATGCTTTGTTCAAGCGCGGCTACCGCACGGCGACCGGGGAAGCGCCTCTGCGTGAGAACCTTGCGGCGGGTCTCGTGCGTCTCGCCGGCTGGCGACCCGGAGAATCGTTACTCGATCCGATGTGTGGCAGCGGCACGATCGTCATCGAAGCCGCGCTTATGGCGTTGAACTCAGCGCCAGGGGCGCGGCGCAGGTTTGCCTTCGAAAAATTGCATAACTTCCAGCGCGAACAGTGGGAGCAAATGAGGGTGACTGCGAACGCTAACGAGCTTGCGCGCGAGGCGTTGCCCATCTACGGCAGCGATTTATACGGCGATGAATTGAAGACTGCGCGCTCGAATGTCAGCGCCGCGGGACTGGACGGCGTTGTTCAGCTCAAACAGGCGAATGTGGTCGAGATACCGGCGCCCGCGGCAAGCGGCGTCATTGTCACCAACCCGCCATACGGAGTTCGTCTCGGTGATTCGAATGACCTCGCTGCCCTTTATCCAAAGCTCGGTGATGCGCTGAAGCAGCGTTTCAGCGGCTGGCGTGCCTACATTTTTACCGGCGACCGTGAACTACCGCGGCTGATCCGGCTCTCCGCATCCAAACGCACGCCGCTGTTCAATGGCGCGATCGAATGCCGTCTCTATGAATTCAAGCTGGTCGCCGGCAGCATGCGGCGTGTTAAACCGGCCGGCGCAGAGGGGCCGACTCGATGAGCGCTTCATATCGCTGTGGGGCTCGCGCCAATTTACAGAGTGACGCTTCGACTAGAGCGGCCTTTGAGTGCACTCGATCAGCCTTGTGCCGGCACGCTATCACCGGTATGGATTGCGCCACAGCTTTTTTCACGTGAACCAGCCAAACGAACGGCCGAATCTTTTCTGACGGAGCGGTTACACGGCGTTGCAGTCGCCACCATCATATGAAAAAACGTATCGTCGGCTATCATCTCGACGACGAGCACCACTGGGTCGCTGAACTCGAATGCGGACATGAGCAGCATGTCCGTCACCAGCCGCCGTGGATCAACCGTCCGTGGGTCACAACGCCGAGAAGGCCGCGACAGCAAACTCGGCGAAATGCTCGATTGCCGGAAGTGCGACGAGGACGCGTCTTCGTGGACAGGCTGATCTCTGCCGCATCGGGACGACTGATCGGCCGTTGCGCGCAACGATCATGCTAACCTGACTGTCCGTTCAAATGACATAGGCGGCCATGAACACTGAAAAGATCAAGGTACGGGCGACCGAAAGCGGCCAAATCATGGAAGTGGTCGTGTTCAGCAAGCGGCCGGAAAGCATCGAAGTGGTGATTGGCGAAGGCGTTCACAGCGTTAAGTGTGAGTTGACGCCGACCCGCAACGGCCAGGGCTACGCGGGTAAGGTCATGGGACGCGAGATCGTCTACGAACGCAGCCGTGAACAAGTAAAAGCAGACATCGACAGACTGAATCCCAATCTGCGCGAATTCACTCGCCGGCGCTAGATTTAACTGGAAAACGCGCGGACAAGCACTGAAACGCCGATCAACAGCACGATACCGCTGATCACGCGTGCGAGTTGTTCGCGCGAGACACGTGCATGCAGGCGGTTACCGATCCACAAACCCACCAATGCGAATGGAACAAGAATGGCGAACATGAGCAGACGGTCCGCGAGCATGAGGCCACCGACTGCGAAGACGAGCGCGCGGATTGTCGTCGACAGCAGCACCATGTTTGAAAGTGTGGCGCGCAGCGCCGTCTTGCTTTCAATGCGGCGTGTAAGATAAATCGCATAGGGCGGCGCGCCGATTCCGAACAGCGTACCCGTCGCGCCGCCGGCGAATCCGGCTACCGGTGCCCACGCGCGGCTGATCATTTTTGCAGTACCCGTATTCGGACGCAGCGCGTAGACGCCATAGGCGAGCAGGAACAGCCCGAAGGCAAAGAGCGTCGCCTGTCGCGGCACACTCACGCAGCAGAGTTACTCCCAGCACCGCGCCCGCGAGCGATGCAGGCGCCATCCATTTCAACTCCCCGATATCGGCCTCACGCGAGAAACGTGTGCCGATCGCGAGTGCTGCAGCGACGTCAAGCAGCACGCACGTGGGCAAACAAAGTCGAGCGGATAAAAGTGTGAAGTACGGCACCGTGAACAGTGCGGCGCCGAAGGCGGAGATGCCGAAGATAATGTAGGCGGCGACAACGACCAGCGCCGTGATTGCTAGCGTATGCAGCTCGAAGGGAATGTTCATTTGCCAGCGCGCGCTTCGCAGCGGCGCTTATTCGGCGATCGTAGCCGGGTCGCCGCTGCGCTTGCAGGTAGTGCAGCTATTTTAGACGATGTTCAGATGCTCGATGCCGGACATTACGTCTTTGTCCTTCGATTCCTTGCTATTGAGCTTGATATTGAGACGCAGCTCATTCACAGAATACTGCGTTACGCAGCGCATCTTCGTAGCTGATCTCACCGGCCTCGTATAAGTCGAACAGCGCCTGGTCGAAGGTCTGCATACCGAGCTCACGCGACTTCGCCATGATGGCTTTGATCTCATGTACTTCGCCCTTGAAGATCAAATCCGAAATCAAGGGTGAATTGAGCAGTATCTCGATCGCCGCTCGTCTTCCTTTGCCATCCTTCATCGGCACCAACCGCTGTGACACGATTGCCCGCATGTTGAGTGACAGATCCATAAGGAGCTGTGCCTTACGATCTTCCGGGAAGAAGTTGATGATGCGGTCGAGCGCCTGGTTCGCGCTATTCGCATGCAAGGTGCCCATCGCCAGGTGGCCCGTCTCGGCAAACGCAATGGCATGATCCATGGTGTCCCGGTCGCGCACTTCGCCGATGAGAATGACATCGGGCGCCTGCCGCAGCGTGTTCTTCAATGCGACGTGCCACGAATCAGTATCGACGCCGACCTCACGCTGAGTGATGAGACAATTTTGTGCTCGTGGACAAACTCGACCGGGTCCTCGATGGTGACAATGTGACCATAGCTGTTTTCGTTTCGATAGCCGATCATCGCCGCCAGCGACGTCGATTTGCCGGAGCCCGTCCCGCCAACGAACATGATAAGACCGCGCTTGCTCATCACTACGTCTTTGAGCACTTGCGGCAACTTGAGATCTTCCATTTTCGGAATGGTGGCTGTGATCGTGCGCATCACCATCCCGACACGCGCCTGCTCGAACGAACGCATCCACGCGAAAACGCCCGATGCCAGCCGGCGCTACTGCGAAGTTGCACTCCTTGGTCTGCTCGAACTCCGCCGCCTGCTTGTCATTCATCATCGCGCGGGCGAGATCGGCGGCGTGTTGCGGTGTCAGCGTTTGATTCGACACCGGCGTCATTTTGCCGTCGACCTTGAAGGCGGCGGAAACCGGCGGTGATGAATGAACGTCTGACGCCTTCTTGCTGAGCATCGCGCGCAGCAGGTTGTGCATGAACTGCACGGCCTGATCACGATCCATGACCTATCCCCTTTTCGTTGATGCGGCCGCTCTTGAACGGCGGCGATTATTGTGCGGCGGACAGCGACCGGTTATCTGAAATTGTCCTTGTTCGCGGCCTTGGAACGCGCTTCATCGACCGAGACCACATTGCGTTTCACAAGCTCCTGCAGATTCTGATCGAGCGTCTGCATGCCGAACTGCTGCCCGGTCTGAATCGCCGAGTACATCTGCGCCACCTTCGCTTCACGAATGAGATTGCGGATGGCAGGCGTACCCATCATGATTTCATGCGCTGCGATGCGTCCCATGCCATCCTTGGTCTTGAGCAGAGACTGCGAGATGACCGCACGCAGGCTTTCAGACAACATCGCGCGCACCATTTCTTCTTCTTCCGCCGGAAACACATCGATGATGCGGTCGATTGTCTTCGCCGCTGAACTCGTGTGCAGCGTGCCGAAAACAAGGTGCCCCGTTTCCGCGGCAGTCATCGCCAGACGTATTGTTTCGAGATCGCGCATCTCGCCTACCAGAATGACGTCGGGATCTTCACGCAGCGCAGAGCGCAGGGCATTCGAAAACGACAGAGTGTGCGGGCCGACTTCCCGCTGGTTGATCAGGCATTTCTTCGCCTCATGCACGAATTCGATGGGATCCTCGACAGTCAGGATGTGACCGTATTCCGTTTCATTCTTGTGATTGACCATCGCTGCCAGCGTCGTCGACTTGCCCGAGCCGGTCGGGCCAGTCACGAGGACCAAACCGCGAGGCTGGTCGGCGATATCGCCAAAAATCTTCGGTGCCTTGAGGTCTTCAGCGAAAGAATCTTCGACGGAATGGTCCGCATCACCGCCGCAGCGCCTCGCTGCTGCACGAAGGCGTTAACCCGGAACCGCGCGAGATTGGGAATAGCGAACGAAAAGTCGCATTCCAGGTTCTCTTCGTAGAACTTGCGCTGGCCGTCATTCATGATGTCGTAAACCATGCCATGCACATCCTTGTGTTCCATGGCTGGCAGGTTGATGCGGCGAACATCGCCGTTGACGCGGATCATGGGCGGCAGCCCGGACGATAAGTGCAGGTCCGAGGCCTTATTCTTGACGACCAACGCGAGTAGTTCGGCTATGTCCATTATAATTTCCTCGTCGCGGCAAATCGTTCCAAGATGCGTCAGGACATTAATTATGTCCGGTAAATAACTAAATTCCAACGGAAGTATGTCTCCAATCGCCGCGAACTTGCAAGCTGTCAGACAACGCATTGCCGATGCGGCCCTTGCTTGCAATCGTGATGCGTCGACCATTTATCTGCTCGCGGTGAGCAAAACGTTCGATGCTCATGCTGTCATAGAAGCATACAAATGCGGCCAAACCGCGTTCGGCGAAAACTACGTTCAGGAAGCGGTCGAGAAGATAGCAGCGGTTAACCCTGTGGTGGCGTCAGAACCAACAGACGGCGATGCGCATCGTCCGGAGTGGCATTTCATCGGTCCGATTCAAACCAACAAGACTCGCCTGATCGCTGAGAACTTCGATTGGGTGCATAGCATCGATCGCATTAAAGTGGCCGAGCGTCTTGATGCCGCACGCTCGTCCCTGTCCACGCCACTGCAGGTTTGTATCCAGGTGAACATAGGTGACGAGCAGACAAAAGGCGGCGTAAGCCCTGCGGACACGCTTGGCGCTTGCACGCTCCATCTCGAAATTGTCGCGATTGAAGCTGCGAGGCTTGATGGCGATTCCGCCCGCATCAGACGACCGGGCACAACAACGGCGTTACTGCGCAATGTTGCGCGATCTCAAAGACGACCTCACGGCGGCTGGTATTGCGCTCGACACACTTTCCATGGGCATGTCCGGCGACCTGGAGGCGGCGGTCGCCGAAGGTGCGACTATCGTGCGCGTTGGCACGGCGATTTTCGGCCCGCGCGCTGCTCGATCTTCAAAAAGAATCGAAGAGATAACACGATGATCGACAGTAGCAGACGAAACAACAGCGAATCGCCGCCGAGACCCGTCGACATCACGTTCATCGGCGGCGGCAATATGGCAAGCGCGATTATCGGCGGTCTTCTGAAAAAGGATTACCCGGCGGCCGCATTGCGTGTCGTGGATACAGACCTCGCCGCATGTAGCAGGATCGAACAGCACTATGTTGGCGTGAAGTGCTTCAACGATGCACGCAAAGCGATCTTGAGTGACGACGTCGTTGTGCTCGCGGTGAAGCCGCAGCAGTTGAGAGATGTCGCGCAAAATCTGCCGCTATCCGCGAATGGAAACCTGGTCATAAGCATCGCTGCCGGCATCAAGCTGGCGGACGTATCGCGATGGCTGCGGTCGCATACCAAACTGATACGTGCGATGCCGAACACGCCGGCGTTAATTGGCCGCGGCATCACTGCGCTCTATCCGTACGGATATCCGCAACACGTCACCGAAAACGAGCTGCAAACCGCGGAGCGCATCCTGGGCGCTGTCGGGCAGACCGTGCGTATCCTCGACGAGTCGCGCGGAGATCAGTTGCTCGATGCGGTCACCGCCGTGTCGGGAAGCGGACCCGCATATGTATTTTTCTTTATGCAGGCGGTCGAGGAGGCGGCACGCGAGCTTGATCTTCCGGCGGAGATTGCGCATAAGCTCGTGCTGGAAACCTTCATCGGCGCCGCCCATCTTGCCGCCCAGTCGAGCGATCCGCTTGCGGTTTTGCGCGAACGCGTCACCTCGAAAGGCGGCACTACGGCGGCCGCACTTACGAGCATGCAAAACGACGCTGTCAATGACGCCATTAAGCGCGCCGTGAGAGCGGCTGACGAGCGTTCGCGCGTGCTTGGCGAAGAACTCGGTAAGGACTGAGAATGCTGGCGCAAACGCTTATTTTTCTGATCACAACGCTTGGCGACTTGCTGGTCATCGCGTTCCTGCTGCGCTTTATCTTGCAATGGCTGCGGGCTCCGGCTCGTAATCAATTATCGCTATTCGTCGCCGCGCTCACCGACTTCGCGGTTCGACCCATGAGGCGCGTATTGCCCGGGCTGTGGGGTATGGATTTGTCGAGCCTGTTTTTAGCGTGGCTTACAGCGGCACTTGAGATGTCTCTTGTGCTGCTGCTAAAAGGGAATGCGCTTGGCGCCGCGCCCGGGACCGCCATCATCGTAGTTGCGTTGCTCGGCATACTTTCGTTGATACGTCTCAGCCTTTATATCGTAATGATGGCGGTGGTTCTGCAGGCGATACTGAGTTGGGTTAACCCGGACAGTCCGATTGCGCCATTGCTCAACACGGTTACGCGTCCAGTGCTGCGTCCGTTTCGACGGCTGGTGCCTCCCATCGCCAACGTCGACTTGTCTCCACTCTTTCTGTTGATCACCTGTCAGCTCATTTTGTCTGTTCCGCTAATGTGGCTCGAAGCGAATGTGGCGCGCCTTTTATAGAGATGTTCGTGACTTATAGCGTATAAATTCAAAGTATCGCGTGACTATAATTCCGTGTCGCGCTGATTAAATTGCGTATTCCAACGTTCTAGTCGGCGCCGGCCCTGACACGAATCGGGAGGCGGCGCACACCCGCAAACGCGAAATGAGTCACACAATAATAAGAACGGACGGGCACTAGGGAATGTCGCGCCAACTGGAACAGCGCATCGCCCACTTTACCGATTGGCGCGAAAAGCTCGTCCGCTCGATCGATGAATTCCGGGCATGGCAGGATACGTATGGTCACGCCGACATCGAGCAAACACTGCGCATCTACGACCTCGTCGAGGGCCTGCGAAACGACCGCATACGTCTTGCGTTCATGGGCGAGTCCGCCGAAGACAAGATCGGTCTCATCAACGCGCTGCTGTTTTCAGACCTGCCGGGCGGCTTGCTGCCGGTAGGCCACAACTGCGAATTTCTCTGCATGACGGAGATCTTTCACGATCCCGGCGAGTCGCCTGTACGTGCGGGTACTTCCGATGGAGACACGCAAGCGTCACGAGAGCATCGCTGCCCTACGGCGAACTCCGATTGAGTGGATAACGATGCGGCTCAATGCCGACTCGAACGAGTCGATCGCGGAAGCGACGCGCAGCCTCGTCGAATCGCGGGCCGTCAGCGTCGACGAAGCTCAATTGCTGGGCCTCACAAATGTGGAACGCGCAGGCGATGCAGTAATGATTCCGGCCTGGCGTTACGCCTTGATCAACCTGCCGCATCGCATGCTCAAAAGCGGTTTGATTGCGCTTTACAGTCCCGGCTCGCAAATGCTCTCGTGCGAGCCCGAAATTGCACTAAGGGTGGCGCAAAGTGCCCAGTCATTGCTGATGGTGCTCGGAAAAGACCTGGCGCCGGCGGCGGAAAACGTGTGGAAGCAATACGTCCACAATGCTCAGGCGCACAAGTTTGTCGTTCTTGATCGCGGCGCAGGAGCCAGTGAGGCAGACGAGACAAGCGTCGCCGCAAAGCTCGGCATTCCACGCTCAAACGTCCTGTCAGTCGCGATCAAGCAAGTCGTTGCCGCGCGCCTTGGCCATAAAACGGCAGGACAGCCGGACGAAGGAATGGAGAATATCGAGAAGCTGCACGCCGAGAAACTGGTACCGCAACGGCGCGCATTGCTGCTGTCGGCAGTAGCGAAGGAAATCGGCCCTCTCGTCCAGACGGCGAGGCAGGCAGTAGCTGCGCGTTTTATTTCGACGATCAAGGAAATGCAGGATCTGACGTCCAGTTCGGGAAAAAACCGCAACGTTGCACAGGACATGCTGACACGGCTCGAAGCCGAGCGAAAAACGTATCAAAAAAGTGTCGCCGCGTTCAACGTCACGTATACGGATCTCATGGCGAAGGGGCAGGAATTGCTGGCGGCCTTGAACGACGAGCGCATTGAGGAGATTCTTGCGCACGATCGCGAATTTATACAAGGCGCATGGACGACGGCCGGCATGTGGAAGAACATTCAAGGCCTTTTCGGCTACTTCACGACGCAGGTCGAGAAAATACTCAACTATGCCGCGAAGCTCAGCGAATCGGTCGAACGTATGTACCAGCAGTTCCATGAAAATTTCGGTCTCGCGAAACTGTCGCCGCCTCCGTTGACGCTCGCTAAGCACCTCGAGACCATGCATGCTCTTGAAACCAACGCACGCGCGTTTTGTCACGATCCGATCAACATCGCGACCTACAAAGACTACCTGGTGAAAAAGTTCTATGACGGCTTGGTCGAGGAAGCACGCCAAACCTTCGAGCTCACGCGGCTCGATACGGAGCACTGGCTGCGCGGCGCGCTGGGACCGCTGAACGGCCAGATCGTGGAACGGCAGACGCTGATGCTCAAAAGGGTCGAGAGCCTGCGCAACCTCAAGGACAATCTAACGTCTGTGCAGGAGCGACTCAAGCAACTCGATCAGCAGCGCATCTCGCTTAAAAAACAAGGCGAGGATCTAGACGCTCTGCGCGCGAATCTCTCGCTTAATGCGCCGGCGGCAGCGAAGAGCGCACCGGATGGCAAACAGGTGGCCGCGCGCTGATCGCATGCGGCATGGAAGTGTCAACCGGTCGCGGCTTGCGCGCCGGCCGAACAAGGTCATGATCTGCCGCGAACGACGAAAGCGCCGGACACGGCTCGTAATCGTACCGAACTTGGTGTCACGAGAATTGCGCGCCTCTTAGAGCAGACATGACGAGCCAATTAGAAAAACAAGTCGCTCACTATCAGCACTGGCGCGAGCAAATGATTGCCGGCATTCAGTGCTACAAAACCTGGCTGGATGCCAATGGTTACGCCGACATTCAGCAATCACTCCGAATCTACGACCTGATAGAGAGCCTGCGTAACGACCGCATGACCCTGGCATTTCTAGCCGAATTCTCGCGCGGCAAGACCGAGCTTATCAACGCAATGTTCTTTTCCGACTTCAAGCAGCGCCTGCTGCCCTCGAACGTCGGACGAACGACGATGTGCCCGACTGAAATATTCTACGATGCAGCGGAGGAGCCGTACTTGCGGCTGCTGCCGATCGAGACGCGCAACCGTCAGGAAAGCGTGAGCGCTCTCAAGCGGCAGAACGTCGAATGGATCAAGGTACGCCTCAATGTCGAGTCGCGGGAAGAGATGACCGAGGCAATGAAGCATCTCGTCGAAGTCAAGTCAGTCAGCATCGAAGAAGCCAAGTCGTTGGGCTTGTGGAGCGACGAGAACACCATGGTTTCGGCCGCCGCCATAAAGGGCATCGAGAAAGTGGAGATCCCCGCGTGGCGCCACGCAATGATCAGCTACCCTCACCCGCTGCTCAAGAGCGGTCTCGTGGTGCTGGACACGCCGGGACTCAACGCGCTGGGGACGGAGCCGGAACTCACGCTCTCGATGATTCCGAACGCGCATGCGGTGCTGTTTCTTCTGGCGATGGATACCGGCGTCACGAAGTCCGATCTCGAAGTGTGGCAGAAATATGTGCAGCCGGCCGCGACGCGCCGGATTGCGGTGCTCAATAAGATCGACCTCATGTGGGATGAACTCAAAACCGACCGCGAGATCGCCGCGGACGTCGAGCGGCAACTCGAGCAGACCTCGGTGATGCTCGCATTGCCGCGCACCCACGTCCTCGCGTTGTCTGCGCAGAAGGCGCTGCTCGCACGCGTGCGCAACGACCATGCGATGCTCGCCAAGAGCGGCGTCGAACAGCTCGAGCACCTGCTGGCATCCGAGATCATTCCCGCGAAGCAGCAGATCATGCGCGCCGCTGTCCAGCGTGAGATCGGCAGCATGGTAGAAGCGTCCCAGGCTGCCGTCTCCACGCAGCTTGCAACCGCGGACTCCGAGATCAAACAGCTCAACGGCATGTCCGGCAAGAGCCGTAGCATGGCTCAGACCATGGTGGCGCGCCTGGAGACGGATCGCAAGATTTATCACGAGACCATGCAGACGTTTCGCAGCACCTATAACACGGTTATGAATCAGGGGTCGACGCTGCTCAAGCAACTCGATGATGACCGGCTGAACGAAATCGTCAACACAGACAGGAAATACATCGAGGATGCGTGGACCACCGCCGGGCTGTGGAAGAACATGCAGGCCTTGTTCCAGCACTTTACGGGCGTATCCGGGAAAATTCTGGCATTCGCTAACCAGATCAAAACGCTCGTTGATGCTACTTATGTGCATTTCCACGAGAAATTCGGTTTCGCGCGACTGTCGCCGCCGGTCCTGAATCTCGAGAAACACACGCTGACAATGACAGGCATGCAGGCAACAGCCCGTCAGTTCTGCAGCGATCCGGTCAACATGGCCAAGTACAAAGGGTTTGTCGTGAGCCGCTTTTACGACAGCCTCGTGGCCGAGGCGCGGCAGATATTCGAAATGACCCGCCTCGACGCAGATAGCTGGCTCAAGTCGGCGCTCGCGCCGCTTAACCTGCAGATCAAGGAACATGAGAAGGTTCTCGCCAAACGCATCGAGAACTTCAAAAAAATCCGCGACAACATCAGTTCCGTCGAAGACCGCATGAAGCAGTTGCAGAAACTTCAGACGGCGCTGCGACAGCAATCGGACGTGCTCACACGCATCAAAGCCGATCTCGACGGCGAGCCGGCGGACATGGACATGGATACGCGGACGCAACCCATGGCCCGCGTCGCTTAAACAGCATTTTCGCCAAGCGTTACAGCGCTGCGTCAATGCGCTCGCAGAGCGTCTTCAATACCGATATGCGTGCCCAATGTTTGTCATTGCCGGGTACGAGAATCCACGGCGCCGGCCGGTTGCTGGTACGCTCGATCATGTCGCCAACAGCCCGTTCGTAGTCATCCCATTTCGCACGGTTGCGCCAGTCGTCACGCGTAATCTTGAAGGTTTTGAACGGTGTTTTCTCGCGCGCGCGAAACCGTTTGAGCTGCTCCTGCTTTGAAATCGTCAGCCAGAATTTGGTTACCACACAGTTGGCTTCGATAAGCTGCTCTTCGAAGTCATTGATCTCCTCGTACGCGCGCATCCAGTCATCCTCCGCGCACAGTTTCTCGACGCGCTCCACCAGCACGCGGCCATACCAGGACCGATCGAAGATTGTCATGCGGCCTTTGCGCGGAAGATGACGCCAGAATCGCCACAGGTAGGGCCGGGCGCTTTCTTCGTCTGTCGGCGCGGCGATGGGTATTACCTGATACTGCCGCGCGTCGAGCGCGCCGGTCACACGCCGGATGCTGCCGCCCTTTCCTGCCGCGTCGACGCCCTCGAAAACAGCAATAATCGACTTTCGACGCAGCTTCTTGTGACGCATGAGCAGATTCAGCTCACGTTGATATTTTTCGAGCATGCGCTTGTACTCACTGTCGCCGAGAGACGCGCGATAGTCGACTTGGGATAGCAGCGAGCGGCCGTCGAGCGGTGGCGGCGGCAGCACCGCCGTACGGGTGATCACCGGCTTTTTGCCCGCAAGACGTTTGCGCATTGCTTCGAGCAGCATGCGTCCGACCGTCAGATACCGATAATTCGCATCGGTGCCTTCGACGATCATCCAGGGTGCGTAGCTAGTGCTGGTTTCGCGAACGGCAATTTCGGACACCTTGCGATATTTGTCGTAGTGCTCGAAGCGCTCCCACTCCGCGTCCGTCACCCGCCAGCGCGTCTTCGGATCGCTCGAGAGTGCTTTGAGACGCTTTTTTTGCGCCTTCTTCGACAGATGAAACCAGAACTTGAGAATCAGCGCGCCTTCATTCGCTAACATGCGCTCGAAGCCGACGATGTTGCCAAGCGCGAGCTCAAACTGGGCCTCGTCCGTATCTCCATGCACGCGCTCGGCGATCGGATCCGCATCCCATGCGCCAAACAGAATTGCCATGCGGCCCTTTGGCGGCAGCGCGCACCAGTAGCGCCACATTTTCGGTCTCTCGCGCTCGTCTTCCGACATGGCGCCGAAGGCGTGAGTACTGATGCCGCGCGGGTCCATCCACTCGTTCAGCACATTTACTGTTTCGCTCTTGCCGGCGCCGTCGACACCGCCGGTAAGCACGATGAGCTGAAAGCTTTTTCGCGCAATCAAATCGTATTGCGCTTTGAGCAACTCCTCGCGTAGCTTGGTGACCGCGCGTTTGTACTCGCGATCGGCGATACGGTGCCCAACTTCTGCAGATTCGAACATGACGATATGCCAGGGTTGCCGCGCCGCTACATGAGCACGATGTCGAACTGCTCCTGATTGTATTGCGACTCGACCTGCAGCGAAATCGACTTGCCGACGAAATCGGAAAGCATCGCGAGACTTTGCGACTCTTCGTCCAGAAACATGTCGATCACCTGCTGTGAGGCGAGGATGCGGTACTGGCGCGCCTCGAACTGACGTGCTTCCCGCAGCAATTCACGCAGCACCTGATAGCATACTGTTTGCGCTGTTTTGAGCTCCCCGCGCCCCTGGCACACCGGGCACGGTTCGCATAACACATGCGCCAGGCTTTCGCGCGTGCGCTTGCGCGTCATTTCGACCAGCCCGAGCTGCGTAAAGCCGTTGATCGTCATGCGAGTGCGGTCGCGGGCGAGCGCCTTCCGGAACTCGTTGAGGACGGCGTTGCGATGTTCTTCACTGTCCATATCGATGAAATCGATAATGATGATTCCACCCAGGTTTCTCAGCCTCAACTGGCGTGCGATGACCTGCGCCGCTTCGAGATTGGTCTTGAATATGGTGTCGTCGAAACTGCGGCCGCCAACGAACCCGCCGGTATTCACGTCGACAGTGGTAAGCGCCTCGGTCTGATCGATGATGAGATAACCGCCGGACTTTAGATCGACGCGGCGTGCCAGCGCTTTTTCGATCTCATCCTCGACGCCATAGAAATCGAATATCGGCCGCTCGCCGGTATAGTGCGCGAGGCGCGCGACGACATTCGGCATGAATTCCTGGGCAAATGCCTCGACCTTCTGGAACGTCTCGCGCGAATCGATGAGGATGCGCGACGTCTCATCGTTGACGAAATCGCGCAGTACGCGCATGCCGAGATTCAAATCCTGATACAGCAACGCAGCGGGCGCCGCAGTTTTCGCTTTCTCCTGAATGTCTTGCCACAGCTTGCCGAGGTATTCAACGTCGGCCAGCAGCTCCCGGTCCGTCGCAGCCTCGGCCATCGTGCGTATGATAAATCCGCCGGTGATCGTCGGCGGCAACAGTTGCTGCAGCTTCTCGCGCAGATGCAGCCGCTCCTCCTCATCGGCGATGCGCTGTGAAATCCCTATGTGCGACTCCTGCGGCAGATATACGAGCAGCCGTCCGGCGATGCTGACCTGCGTGGACAGACGCGCGCCTTTAGTGCCAATCGGATCTTTGACCACCTGCACGAGCAGGTTCTGCCCCTCGCTCAGGAGCTTTTCAATCGGTTTTTGCTCGGCGCCCTCCTGACGATGCGCCCAGATATCGGCCACATGCAAAAACGCCGCCCGAGCGCCGCCGATGTCGATAAACGCCGACTGCATACCGGGCAGCACTCGGACCACGCGGCCCATACAAATATTGCCGACCAAGCCATGCGCAGACGCGCGCTCGACCTGCACCTCCTGCACGACACCCTGCTCGATGACCGCAACGCGGGTCTCCTGCGGCGTGACGTTGATGACGATTTCGTCAGTCACGCGTCACTCGCTGCAAGATCACATGGGTGTGACGCCGAAGCGGCGAAGCAAAGCGAGCGTCTGGAAAACGGGCAGCCCCATGATGCCGGAGTAACTTCCATTTAAGGCGCGGACGAACGCCGCGGCTTCGCCCTGAATCGCATATGCGCCCGCCTTGTCGAGCGGCTCCCCGGTCGCCACATAACGCTCAATGTCCATGTCGCTTAGTTGACGGAATTCTACCGCAGAGGCTGACAGCTCAGTTTCTATGCGGCTTTCGGACGCGACGGCTACTGCGGTAAACACCGAGTGCGTGCGACCGGATAGTTCAGCAAGGAACGCTGCGGCATGTCGCGCGGTGGCAGGCTTGCCGAATATGTGCCCGCCGAGCGCAACCGTGGTATCTGCAGCAAGCACGGGACAGACTGGCAAAGACCGTGTTTGAAGAAAGTGCATCGCTGCGCCCGCCTTGGCGCGAGCCAGCCGCATAACGTACTCAGCGGGATCTTCAGAGGTGGCGGGCGTCTCATCGACTTGTATTGCTCCATCCGCCGATTCGAGCAAATCGTGGAAACGTATGCCGATGCGTTGCAAAAGCTCTTTCCGCCGCGGACTGCGCGACGCCAGGTAAATGGAATTATCGATCGTGCTCATCTCACGCGCACGAGCGAAAGTCACGCGTCGCTCGCGACCGGAGCACGATTGCCATCAAGCGGCTAGCTTCGATGATACGGATGCGCGGCAAGCAGTGACACCGCGCGATAAAGCTGCTCGGCGAGCATGACACGGCAAAGACCATGCGGAAGCGTGAGCGGCGACAGGGACCATATCAGATCCGCCTCGTGGTGTAACGCTCGCGCGGTTCCGTCCGCACCGCCGATGACAAAGGCTACGTCGGTGGCGTCGTTTTTCCAGCGCTCGATGCGGCGCGCGACGTCCAGCGTGCCGAGCGACTTGCCTTTTTCATCGAGCACCACTTTGTAAGCCCGCGCCGGCAATGCCGCCCGTATACGGTCGGCTTCCATAGCCAGCCATTGCTCGATAATTTTTTCGCCGCTTCCCGCGCGGTTGGCGGGACGCACTTCGACGAGATCGACGCGCGCTTCGCGCGGCATGCGCTGCGCGTATTCAGTGAAACCCGCGTTGATCCAGGCGGGCATCTTGTGCCCGACCGCGATAATCCGCAACTTCATCGGGCGGCGCGCTTAACGCGCGCTATTGACGGCGCGCCGCTTCGGCACGGCCTCCGTACCGCCCCATAATTCTTCGAGATTATAGTACTGGCGGATCGCCGGCTGCATGATATGCACTATCACCGCCCCGAGATCGACCAAGACCCATTCACCGCTGTCAGTGCCCTCGACACCATGCACGCTGCCGCCCGCCGCCTTGATCTTTTCCTGGACGTTGTTGGCAAGCGCCTTGTTCTGGCGCGTCGAATCACCTGTTACAACGATGACTTTATCGAACAGCGCCGTCAGGCGGCGCACGTCCAGCACCACGATGTCACGACCTTTGATATCTTCGAGCGCATCCACCGTGGCCTTCACCAGCTTATCGATCCTCATTCACCTCCTGCGTAACATAAAGGTTGTGCTTACGAATATAGTCGAGAACCGGATCGGGCAGCAAATAGCGCGGACTCACGCTGCGTGCGAGCGATTCGCGGATCATCGATCCCGAAATATCAAGTGCTGCGATAGCCTGCGTGGCAATGCCACCGGCCGGCGATAGGTGAACGGCATACGGCTGGCGCAGCAAACGCTTGGTGTATTCACGCACCAGCGGCTCAGGCATGCGTTGCGGCCATGTTTCAGGCGCAAAGCGCGGGCGATGGGCCACCACGATATGCGCCAGCGAAAAGATTTCATGCCAGCGATGCCACGTGGCGAGCTCGATGAATGCGTCGGCTCCCAGCATGAGGCATAGCGGGCGATCGGCCCCGACTTCACGCCTGAGCTCTGTGAGCGTATCCACCGTGAAACCTGGGCCGCTGCGTTTGACTTCGCGATCATCGACCAGGAATAACTCGTTGTCTGCCGTTGCCAACAACGTCATTTCGAGCCGTTGCAGGGACGTCACCTGCGGTGCTGCGCGATGCGGTGGCGTACCGCCGGGCACGAACCGCACCTGCGCCATATGAATGAATTCCGCAATCTCCTGAGCCAGCCTTAAATGGCCGAAGTGAATAGGATCGAAAGTGCCGCCGAAAATTCCAATGGGCGCAATAGACATGCGTGTTTCCGCAACTGAGGGATCGTAAGGTGCGACGCTGAACGAGCAACGAAGTAAGCGGCTGCCTTACAGCACCAGACGCCGGATGTCCGAGAGGACGCCGCTCAGGAAGGAGATAAAACGTGCGCCTTGTGCACCGTCGATGACGCGATGGTCATAGGACAGTGAAAGCGGCAACATGAGCCGCGGCGCAAACGCTTTGCCGTCCCACACAGGTTTCGTGACCGCCTTGCCGACGCCCAGGATCGCCACCTCGGGCGCGTTGATGATGGGCGTGAAAAAGCTGCCGCCCAGACCGCCAAGACTCGAAATCGAGAAGCAGCCGCCCTGCAGATCCGTTGGATTGATCTTCCCATCGCGCATGCGGGCGCTGACACTGCCCAGGTCTTTTGCGAGCTCGATCAATCCCTTCTTATCGGCATCACGAATCACCGGCACGACCAGGCCCATCGGCGTATCGACCGCCACGCCGATATGGAAATACTGTTTGAGGATGAGATTCTCGCCATCCGGTGACAGAGACGCATTGAAATTCGGATACTGCTTGAGTGCGACCACCACCGCTTTGATCAGGAAGCCGAGCAGCGTAATGCGGATGCCCTGCTTCTTCGCTTCATCGGACCTGCGATTTGCGAAACTCTTCGAGCTCCGTGACATCCGCTTCATCGTTTTGAGTTACGTGCGGAATGCTGACCCAATTGCGGTGCAGATTTGCGCCTGAGAGCTTCTTAATTCGGGACAGCGGCTGAGCCTGGACGGCGCCGAATTTCGCGAAGTCAACTTGCGGTAGCGGCGGCAGATTTAGACCAAAGCCCCCACCAGTCGCCCGCGAGGCTGGCTCAACTCCGTCTTTACATAATTCTGTACAGTCCTCGCTGCAGAATGCGCCCTTTGGGGCCGCTCGCTGTCACTTTCGATAGATCAACGCCGAGCTCGCGCGCGAAGCGCCGCACCGACGGACTCGCATGTGCAAGCTTGCCGTGCGAAGGCTCTACGGGTTCCAGTGTGGCAGTGGGAGGCGGCGCCGGGCGCGGCGACTGTGCTTCCTGTGCGGGCGGCGGTGCAGGCGCCTGTTTTGCGGGCGCGGGCGCGACCGGCGCTGCGGGAGCTGCGGCGGATTGAGGCGCCGCTTCGCCTGCTTCGAGCGGTCAGCACCGAGGGTGCCCTCGGAAACTTTGTCGCCGACTTTCAGCTTGATATCTTTGACGGTGCCCGACTGCGGCGCGGGCACTTCCATCGTCGCTTTGTCTGATTCCAGCGTTACCAGAGGCGTTTCGGCATCGATTCGGTCGCCCGGCTTCACGAGCACTTCGATCACCGGAATATTCTTGAAGTCGCCGATGTCCGGGACTTTAACTTCGAGGACGTTACTCATCGCGCTGATCCGGAGTGAGTGCTAGCGAAAGGGAAACGCACCATGCGCAGCGCCCGACGTTCTAGACCGTCACCGGGTTGCGCTTTTCCGGATCGATGCCGTACTTGCGGATCGCTTCGGTGACTTTAACGCGCGGCGACTGCTTCCTCGTCCGCCAGCGCCTTGAGTGCGGCGACCGCGACATAATGTCGATCGACTTCGAAAAATTTACGCAACTGTCTGCGCGTGTCGGAGCGGCCAAAGCCGTCGGTGCCAAGCACGACATACTGATGTACAGGCAGGAACGCGCGAATCTGATCGGCGAACAGCTTGATGTAATCCGTCGCGGCGATCACTGGTCCCTGACGATCTTTCAGGCACGACTCCGCGTAAGCAACCCGCGGTGTCGATTCGGGATGCAGCATATTCCAGCGTTGCACGTCGAGGCCGTCGCGGCGCAATTCGTTGAAGCTCGTGACACTCCAGATATCCGCAGCAACGCCGAAATCCTTCTCGAGCAGCTCGGCACGCTGCAATCACTTCGCGCAGTATGGTGCCGCTGCCGAGCAATTGCACTTTGGGAGCATTCTTCTTCGCCTTGCCTTCGCGAAACAGATACATGCCCTTCAGTATGCCCTTCTCGACTCCGTCGGGCATAGCCGGATGCGCGTAGTTCTCGTTCATCACCGTGATGTAGTAATAGATGTCTTCCTGCTCTGGTACATGCGGCGCAGTCCATCCTGCAGAATCACCGCGAGCTCGTACGAGAACGTCGGGTCGTAGCTGACGCAGTTCGGGATGGTCGACGCAAGAATATGGCTGTGGCCGTCCTCATGCTGCAGACCTTCACCGTTCAGCGTTGTGCGGCCCGCGGTTCCACCCAATAGAAATCCCCGCGCCCGCATGTCGCCGGCGGCCCACGCGAGATCGCCGACGCGCTGAAATCCGAACATAGAATAGAAGATAAAAAACGGGATCATCGGCATGCCGTTGGTACTGTAAGACGTCGCGGCCGCAATCCACGATGACATGGCACCGGCTTCGTTGATACCTTCCTGCAGCACCTGACCTTTCTTGTCTTCCTTGTAAAACATGAGCTGATCAGCATCTTGTGGCGTGTACAGCTGGCCGACATGCGAATAGATACCCAGTTGGCGGAACATGCCTTCCATGCCAAAAGTACGCGATTCGTCGGGTACGATCGGCACCACGTATTTGCCGATGTTCTTATCCCGCACCAACGTCGTCAGCATGCGCACGAACGCCATCGTGGTGGAGATCTCGCGGTCTTCCGTGCTCTTAAGCTGCCCTTCGAACGCCGATAGCGGCGGAACTTCCAGCGGTGCTGCCTTGCGCCGACGCGCCGGCAACGCGCCGCCCTGTGCGGTCACGCGCCCGCGCAGGTACTGTATCTCGGCACTGTCTTCGGCGGGTTTGTAAAACGGCACGTCCTCGAGCTTGTCATCGGGGATAGGCACGTTGAACCGATCGCGAAACGCCTTGATCGAGGACGTGCCCATCTTTTTCTGCTGGTGCGTGATGTTTTGGCCCTCGCCCGCTTCGCCCATGCCGTATCCCTTAATCGTTTTGGCAAGGATGACGGTCGGTTGACCGGTGTGCTTCACCGCTGCAGCGTATGCGGCGTACATCTTGTGCGGATCGTGTCCGCCACGGTTAAGGCGCCAGATATCGTCGTCGGACATCGTGGCGACCATCTCGAGCAATTCAGGATACTTGCCGAAGAAATGTTTGCGCACGAAAGCGCCGTCGTGGGATTTAAAAGCCTGATATTCGCCGTCGACCGCTTCTTCCATGCGTTTGAGCAGAACGCCGTTCTTGTCGCGCATGATGAGCGGATCCCAGTACGAACCCCAGATCACCTTGATGACGTTCCAGCCGGCGCCGCGAAAATCCGATTCCAGCTCCTGGATGATTTTGCCGTTGCCGCGCACCGGACCGTCCAGACGCTGCAGATTGCAGTTGATGACGAAGATGAGATTGTCGAGTTTCTCGCGCCCTGCAAGCGAAATCGCACCGAGGGACTCCGGCTCGTCCATCTCGCCGTCACCCATGAATGCCCACACCTTGCGCCCCTGCGGCTCGACGATGCTACGGTCGCGCAGATAGCGCATGAACCGCGCCTGGTAAATCGCCATCAACGGCCCGAGGCCCATCGATACGGTGGGGAACTGCCAGAAGTCGGGCATTAGCCAGGGATGGGGATATGACGAAAGTCCCTTGCCGTCGACTTCCTGACGGAAATGATTCAGCTGGTCTTCGGTGATGCGACCTTCGAGAAACGCACGCGCGTAGATTCCCGGCGCCGAATGCCCCTGGATATAAATGCAATCGCCGAGAAATTTTTCGTTCGCCGCGCGGAAGAAGTAATTGAAACCAACATCGTAAAGTGTGGCCGCCGACGCGAAACTTGCAATGTGTCCGCCGAGGTCCGACTTTTCCTTGTTGGCACGTATTACGGTCGCGACCGCATTCCAGCGCACGAGCGCACGGATCTTTGCTTCCATGCCCGGATCGCCCGGCATGTGTTCTTCCAGATGCGGTGGGATCGTATTGAGATAAGCGGTGTTCGCGCTGAATGGAATATGGGCGCCATTGCGTCGCGCCTTATCGACAAGCTTCTCGAGCAGATAATGCGCTCGCTCGTTGCCCTCCACCTCGAGCACTGAATTAAACGCATCCAGCCATTCTTTGGTTTCCTGCGGATCGACGTCAGTGACGATGTCGTTCATATCCATGGCTTTTACCTTCGGGGTGTGCTGCGGCCGCTCCGGGCGGACGCTTCAGATATGCGTATTGGAGATGGCGCTATGCACGAGGATTATAGCATCGCCGCTATGCAGAACCGGCCTGTGCCTGGTGGTGTGCAGCTGCGCCACACGCGTCATGTTTTTGGCGCCCGGCCCAGCGTATAGAACTCTTCGTTGGGCCGCATGTTGATCAGGTTCGCCATCCGGTTGGATAAAGCGAACAGCGCCGCGATTGCGCCAATGTCCCAGATGTCGTCGGCGGAGAAGCCGTGCTCCCCGAGAAGCGAGAAATCACTATCGTTGACCTGGTGGGAAGCAAGCGCGATCTTCAGGGCGAAATCGAGCATGGCTTTCTGGCGAACGGTGAGATCCGCCTTGCGGTAGTTGACCGCCACTTGATCGGCAATGAGCGGATTTTTTGCGTACACGCGAAGAATGGCGCCGTGCGCGATCACACAATAATGACATTGATTGGCCGCACTCGTGGCCACGATGATCATCTCACGCTCGGCCTTGGTGAGCCCGCCCTCCTTGAGGAGCAGCGCGTCGTGATAGTCAAAGAACGCGCGAAACTCGGCGGGACGGTAAGCGAGCGTGATGAACACATTCGGGATGAAGCCCGCCTTGTGCTGAACTTTCTCGATGCGCTCCCGAATATCCTGCGGTAATTGCGCCAGCTCCGGCACCGGGTAACGACTAATCGCCGCGGTATTCATGCTCATTGCCCCCGGAAGATCGCGGGACGTTTCTCCAGAAACGCCGTCATGCCTTCCCTGCGATCGTTACTGCCGAAGGCAAATGCGAATAGGCTCGACTCGAGCACACAGCCGTTGGCAAGATCAACGTCGAGCCCGCGCTGCACCGCCTGTTTGCAGACACGCACGGCCAGCGGCGCTTTCGCCGCAATTTGGCGTGCGATTTCCAGACCCTTATCCATGAGCTCGGCGCCCGGCGTTACCGAATTGACGAGGCCGATGCGCAGGGCTTCATCTGCCTTGATCTGGCGTCCGGTAATGACAAGCTCGAGCGCGAGCGCCCGACCCACGATGCGCGCAAGACGCTGAGTGCCGCCAAAACCTGGCGGTATGCCCAAATTTACTTCCGGCTGGCCGAAAAGCGCGCGGTCCGACGCGATGATCCAATCGCAGCTCATCGCGAGCTCGCAACCACCGCCGAGCGCGTACCCGTTGACGAGCGCGATGGCGGGAATCGTCAACGCTTCGATCGCGTGCATCACTTGCTGGCCGCGCGCCGAAAACGCATGCGCTTCAAGCGCGCTCATGTCACGCATCGCACTGATATCCGCGCCGGCGACAAACGCTTTCTCACCGGCGCCTGTCAGCAACAGCACGCGTGTATTCACATCCGCCGCGACCGCCGCGACCGCATCGGCGATCTCATCGAGCGTTGCCGCGTTCAATGCGTTCAAAGCGCTTAGGGCGATTGACGGTGAGTATCGCAATCGCGGCGCTCAGGACGTTGCAGGAGAATGTTTTGATAGTCGGCCATGTAACGAGCGGCTATTAGGAGGGCATTTGAAGAATATCAGTAAGCGATCGCTTGTTGCTGCAAGGCGTTTTACTTTGCCGCCATGCGGATTGCTCCGTCAAGACGGATCACTTCCGCATTGAGCATCGGATTTTCGACGATGAATGCGGCGAGTCGCGCGTATTCCGCGGGCTCACCGAGCCGCGACGGGAACGGCACCTGCGCGCCCAGCGACGCGCGAATCTCCTCGCTCATGCCCTGCAGCATCGGCGTGTCGAAAATGCCGGGCGCAATGGTAACGACTCTGATGCCGAGTCGTGCGAGTTCGCGGGCAATCGGCAACGCCATCGCGACAATGCCGCCTTTCGCTGCGCTATACGCGGCCTGCCCGATTTGTCCGTCGAACGCAGCTATCGACGCAGTGTTGATAATTACGCCGCGCTCGCCGCCCGCATCAGGCGTGTTGCGCGCCATCGCCGCGGCCGCAAGTCGCAGCGCATTGAACGAGCCGATCAGATTGATGTTGATGACCCGGCTGAACGTCTCGAGCCGGTGTGGGCCGTTCTTTCCTACGACGCGTTCGCCTGGCGCGACACCGGCGCAATTGACCAAACCATGCAAGCCGCCAAAAGATTCGAGTGCGACATCAATAGCGTGTTGAATCTGTGCTTCGTTTGTAACGTCGGCGCATACAAAGCGCGCCGCGTCGCCGAGGGTCGCGGCAAACTTGTCACCCGCTTCGGCATTCAGGTCCGCCAGAACGACCTTGGCACCCGCCGCCGCCAGATGTCTCGCGGTCGCAGCGCCTAGACCGGATGCACCGCCCGGAATCAGGAATACGCTCTCTTTAATTTTCATTGCGAAAGTGAGTCTCGTCGAAGCGGGCGAATACGCGGGGCTGTGGTTGCGCGAGACGAACCAGCGCAAGAGTCTGCAATTCTAGACTTTCTGGCTAGCTGATGTTCACTTGTCGCTTAGTCGTATTTCCGCCTGTCGTCGATCACCTTGCCGTCGTTCGCAAGCGCGCCAGGTGCTTCGAATACGACATCACCGCGCAGGTTGCAAACCGTGCGCAGTGTCGCCGCGACGGTGCGCGCGAGCACTTCATCGCCGGGCGCTTCGATTTCGCAGTGTAGTGTCATGTGATCGGTATTTCTGGCGTCGTGATCGATCACGAGTCGGTATTTGCGGATTTCAACGTGACGTTTAGCGACCTCGGCGAGCTGCGACGGCTTCACGAACATGCCTTTCACTTTCGCGGTCTGGTCAGCGCGTCCCAGCCAGCCTTTGATCCGCATATTGGTGCGTCCGCACGGGCTTGCACCGGGCAGCTCCGCGGATAAGTCGCCGGTGGCAAAACGAATCAGCGGATATTCTGGCAGCAAAGTGGTGACGACAACTTCACCGACTTCACCGGTTCGCACCGGATCACCGGTGCCGGGGCGAACCAGTTCTATGAGCACGGCCTCATCGGCGATCATGCCATCGAGAGCGGAGGACTCGTACGCCACCAGACCGAGATCGGCCATCGCATAGCATTGCAGCGTTGCAACGCCGCGCTCCACGAGCCATGCACGTAACGCAGCAGGCAGCGCCTCCGCAGACACGAGCGCTCTATCAAGGCTCGACAAGTCCGCTCCCAGCTCATCGCCCTTCTCGAGGATGATGCGCAGAAATGACGGTGTACCCACATAACAGCGCGGCTTGAGCTGCGCCATGGCGCTGACCTGCATTTCGGTTTGGCCGGTGCCGCCGGGAAAAACTGGACACCCGAGCGCATGAGCACCCATATCGGCCATGAAGCCGGCGGGTGTGAAATGATAGGCGAACGTGTTATGCACAAGATCGCCGCGCCGAAATCCCGCCGCGAACATCGCCCGCGCAAACCGCCAGTAATCTTCGCGCTTTCCCTCAGGATCGAACATCGGTCCCGGCGACATGTAAACGCGCCCGAGCTCGGACATCGGAATCGAGGTCATGCCCGCAAACGGCGGACTGGATTTCTGCAACTCGATGAGATCTGCCTTGCGCGTGAGCGGAATCTGCGCGAGCGTCGCACGATCTTTGATGTCGCGTGCGTCAATACGCTCCAGGACACGTGCAAAATAGGGGGCCTTCTGCTGCGCATGACTGATCTGCGCACGGACGGCGGCGAGTTGCTCGTCCTCACGCAGTTGCGGATCGCGTGTTTCGAGCTTGTCGTAGAACGCCATTCGCTACGAGGTCAGGCGAGCCAACGCTTGCGACGTCGATAATGCTTGCCATCGCGATAGTTTTTGCGCTGACCGGCGCTCAAGCCGAGATAGAATTCTTTGACGTCCTCGTTTGACGACAGCTTTTCCGCCGTACCATCCATCACGACGCGCCCGGTTTCCAGGATGTACCCGTAATCGGCATAACGCAGCGCCACGTTGGTGTTCTGCTCGGCAAGCAGAAAGCTGACGCGCTCTTTCTGATTGAGGTCGCGCACGATCTCAAAAATTTCCTCGACGATCTGCGGCGCCAGCCCCATCGACGGTTCGTCGAGCAGAATCATCGATGGCCGCGCCATCAACGCGCGACCGATCGCAGTCATCTGTTGCTCTCCGCCAGAGGTGTAGCCGGACTGGCTCGTGCGCCGTAGCTTGAGACGCGGGAGGATACGCGTACACTTTTTCGATGTCGGCGTTGACGTCACCGCGCCGGCTGCGCGTGAATGCGCCCGTCAGGAGATTCTCTTCGATCGAGAGGTGCGCGAAGCAGTGACGCCCTTCCATTACCTGCACGATACCGCGCTTGACGACCTCGGAGGGACTGAGCTGATCGATGCGTTGCGCGCGGAATTCGATCGAACCTTTGGTCACGTCACCGCGCTCTGCGCGCAGCAGGTTTGAAATCGATTTGAGTGTCGTCGATTTGCCGGCGCCATTCGCGCCGAGCAACGCCACGATGCAGCCTTCGTGCACATGAAGTGAAACACCTTTCAGGACGAGGATGACGTGGTCGTAGATGACCTCGATATTGTTGACCGCCAGCAGCGCGCGTGCAGGTTCGGTCTCGACTGCGGCGCTCATCGTCATTGCAAGCGTCGAGTCGCCGCCGTGATCGAAAAACGCTTGCGCTGCATCATGTTCGCTGCGTGAGACGTGTTCAGGTCACGTTACTTTCGAGCAATCACGCGGCGTGATGTTCTTTTCCTTCGCATATTTTTTTGCGGCGTCTTCCACCATCGGGCGCAGCAGTTTGTTATTGCCTTCGATCCAATCGGAGACGTAAACCCACTTACTGCCATCCCACTGATGTATGCGCGCCATGCGCGCGCCTTCGTGATCGCTGCAGGAAACTTTCAGCGGCTGCATCAGACCGCCGAAGCCGAGCTGGCGCAGCCGTGCCTGATCGAGATTCAGGTTTTCAATACCCCACCGTACCTGTTCCCCGTCAGCGGTTTCTTGCCGTACTTCGCCTGCGCCGCTCGGATCGACTCGACGGTCACCATTGCATTGATCATGCCGCGGTTGTACAAGACTGTGCCAACACTGTTGGCTACACCGCTGGCACCTTTGCCCTTGTCGTAAACATACTTGATGATTTCACTGTGCACGGACGTTTGACCCGATGAATGCTGAAGCGCGGCCGCGTTATAACCGGTAGCGCCGGCGTCCGCGGGCAGCACGTCCGGCTCCGCGCCCGACCACCAGACGCCATACATGCGATCACGCGGATAGTTCACGGCGACAGCTTCTTTGATCGCAGTGGAGTTCATGACGCCCCATCCCCACAGGAGCACATAATCCGGGCGGTCCTGCCGTATCTGCAGCCACGTTGCCTTCTGCTCGACGCCCGGTGCCGTGACTGGCAACGATTTGAATTCGAAGCCGTGGCGTTTGGCGAGCTCGGTCAACAGCGGTATAGGCTCCTTGCCGTACGGAGAATCGTGAAACACGAGCGTTACCTTTTTGCCTTTGAGCTTGTCGTAGCCGCCGGCCTTGTCGGCGATCTGATGCATGATCACATCCGCCGCGGTCCAATAGGTGCCGAGCAGCGGGAAGTTCCACGTGAATACGCTGCCATCCGCGGATTCCGAGCGGCCGTAACCCATCGTGATTACCGGGATCTTATCGACCGGTGCTTTCTCGGTTAATGCGAATGTAATGCCCGTCGACAATGGATTGAACGCCGCCGCGCCGGTCGGTCCCTTACCTTTAAGGCGTTCGTAGCATTCGACGCCGCGATCCGTCGCATAGCCGGTCTCGCACTCCTCATAAGCGATGGGCACACCGTTGATACCCTTGTCTCTCTCGTTAATTAGATTCAAATAGTCCACGAAGCCGTTTGCCCAGGGAATCCCGTTCGGTGCGTAAGCGCCGCTGCGATAAACCAACACGGGAATGAATTGCTCGTTCGCTTGCGAGTAAACAAGCGAAGGCGCGCTGAGTGCGCCGGCTGCAAGCGCGCACACAGCGGCAATGTTCCACTGTCTAGAGATGTTCATTGTTGCCTCCTTTGGCTGTAGCTGTTATAGCGCCGTCGCGGCATTTCGCCTGTGATGATTGCGCAGCCCGCCAGCGTGATACGACTTAGCGCAGTGTATTGGCGCCTCCGGTTGCATGCAAGCAAGCGGCACGTTGGCGTATCAGTGCGGGAACGGCCACAGTCGCAGCTTTTCACGCGCGATGCTCCATAGGCGCGCGAGTCCCAGGGGCTCCACAATAAGGAAGAACACGATCAAAGCGCCGAATATCATGGATTCCAGATGCGACAGCACAGCGGTGGACATATGTACGCCGAACCATGCGGGCAACTGGTTCAGCAGCAGCGGCAACAACGTGATGAACGCCGCCCCAAGGAAACTGCCGAGCACTGACCCCAGCCCGCCGATAATTACCATGAACAGCAGGCTGAAAGACCGGTTCACATCGAACGCGAGCGGCTCCCATGATCCCAGATGTACAAACGCCCACAAGCTACCTGCAACGCCGATAAAAAACGAACTGACAGCAAAAGCGGAAAGCTTGGCATATAGCGGCCGGATGCCGATGATTTCAGCCGCGACATCCATGTCTCGAATGGCCATCCATGAACGGCCGATGCGGCCGCGCACGAGATTGCGCGCGATCACCGCAAAAACGACGACAAAACCAAGGCACAGCAGATATTTGCGCGCCGGCGTGTCGAACGTGAAATCGAAGAACGTCACGGGTTGCGAGTTCAGAGACCCGGATGGCGTGTAATTCGTGAACCAGGGGATGCGGCTGAATACCCAGTCGAGAAAGAATTGCGCCGCAAGTGTCGCAACAGCAAGGTAGAAGCCTTTGATGCGCAGGCTGGGGATGCCGAAAATGATACCAACGAGCGTCGCGAAACCGCCCGCGAGCAGGAATGCAATCAGCGGATTCAAGGCCGGTATGCGTAACGTGAGGTTGTACGCGGCGTATGCGCCCACTGCCATGAACCCACCGGTTCCAAGCGAGATCTGACCGCAGTAGCCGACAAGCAGATTTAGCCCGAGTGCCGCCAGCGAAAGTATGAGAAACGGAATGAGGATCGCGCTGAACCAATAGGCGTTTGCAAACAGCGGCACCACGACAAATGCGAACAGCGTAAGGGCCCATACGAAATAGCGGTCCTGGCGGACGGGAAAAATAACCTGGTCCGCACGGTAGCTCGATTTGAATTGGCCAACCTCGCGGTAAAACATGCGCTATGCGGCCTGACCAGGACGATGAGCTGCTGATGATGAAACATGCTCACCGCGATGTGCGGCAACCGCCCGTAGATTCCTTGCTATCAGTGCACGGACCATCGTTGGCCTTCTGTCATACCCTGTCGATAATCTTTTCACCGAATAACCCCTCGGGCCGTATGAGCAGGAAGACCAGCGCCAGCGTATACGCAAACCAGTTCTCGATACCGCCGCCGATATGCGGACCGAGATAGACTTCGGACATTTTTTCACCGACTCCAATGATGAGTCCACCGATGATGGCGCCCGGCACGGAAGTGAAGCCGCCCAGGATGACGACGGGCAGCGCCTTTAGTGCAATCAGTGACAATGAGAATTGCACACCGAGCCGCGAGCCCCAGATGATGCCTGCGACCAGTGCAACAATGCCCGCGACCGTCCACACGATGAGCCAGATCTGGTTGAGCGGTATGCCAATCGACTGCGCCGCTTGGTGATCGTCTGCTACGGCACGCAGCGCGCGGCCGATGCGCGTTTTTTGGAAGAAAATCGCCAGCCCGATTACGAGCACGCCGGACACCACCGTGGCGAACAGATCCTCGCTGTTGACCAGGATGCCGCCATCGAAGACCTTGTCGAGCATGATGATCGGCTGCTTCGGGATTCCCAGATCGAGCTTGTAAATGTCACTGCCCCAGACGATCTGACCAAAGCCTTCCAGAAAGAATGTGACGCCGAGCGTAGCGACGAACAGTGCGATGCCTGGCTGATTAACGAGCGGACGTAGAACGCAGCGCTCGATGACATAGGCGAGCAGGAACATGACCACACAGGTAGCAAGCAGCGCCACTGGCAGCGGCATTTTTTCCATCAAGCGTACGAGCGTGAGCGCTGCAAACAACACCATCGCTCCCTGTGCGAAATTAAAAACGCCCGACGCCTTGAATATTAGAACCAGACCCAGCGCGACGAGCGAATACAGCACGCCGGACATGAGGCCGCCGATCAAGACTTCAAGAAAGAAACCCATGAGGTCAGTCAGAGCTTGGCGGCAACAGACGCTCGGAAGTGCAGCAGCGGGTTGCGACAGCGATGAATGCGACGCCGCTTGCTTACGATCGCCTTCAATGCTTCACGCCCAGATACGCATCGATCACCGCCTGATTGTTGCGTATTTCTTCCGGTGTGCCGTCGCCTATCTTGCGGCCGTAGTCGAGCACTACAACGCGGTCTGACAAGTCCATCACCACGCCCATGTCGTGTTCGATAAGCACGATAGTCGTGCCGAATTCATCGTTGACATCGAGTATGAACCGGCACATGTCTTCTTTCTCTTCGACGTTCATGCCCGCCATGGGCTCGTCGAGTAACAGCAGGTCGGGCTCGGCAGCGAGTGCGCGCCCAAGCTCCACGCGCTTTTGCAATCCATACGGAAGTCGCGCGACCGGCGTCTTGCGGATACTCTCGATTTGCAGGAAATCGATGATTCGCTCGACCACTTTGCGATGCTCAATCTCCTCGCGCAGCGCCGGCCCGAACCACAGCGCCTGAGCCAACAACCCGGCGCTCATCTTGAGGTTGCGCCCGGTCATCAGGTTATCGAGCACGGTCATGCCTTTGAACAGCGCAATGTTCTGGAAGGTACGTGCGATGCCCTGCTTTGCCGCCTCATGCGGCCGCATTTGTTTGCGTGTCACGCCTTTGAACGTGACCCTGCCCTTTTGCGGATGATAAACGCCGTTGATGACGTTGAGCATCGAGCTTTTGCCGGCGCCGTTCGGTCCGATAATTGCGCGGATTTCGTGCTCACGCACGTCGAAGCTGACGTCGGTCAGCGCTTTGACTCCCCCGAACGCGAGCGCGATATCTTCGATTTTGAGTATTGCATCCCCGAGGTGTCGCGCGGCTTGCATCTCGAACGTTCAGCCCGCCTTTTTGACCTGCTCAGGTGTAAATACGTTTGCTTCGCGTATTTTTACGACGGCGCGCACAACACCCGTGCGGCCGTCTTCGAACTTCATCGCGGTCTCGATCGGGCATTCGCTCTTTCCCGAATACAGCGCTTCTATCAGCGGCGCATACTTATCAGCGATGAATCGGCGCCTGACTTTACGCGTGCGTGTCAGCTCGTCATCGTCCGCATCCAGTTCCTTGTGCATGTTCAAGAAACGATGGATCTGCGCCCCGGCCATCGCCGGATCACGCGCCAGATCGGCATTCACCTTGGCGACACAATCGGCGATCAGATCGTAAACCTCGGCTTTTGCGGCGAGATCGACATACCCTGAGTACGCAAGGTTGCGGCGCTCCGCCCAATCACCGACTGCCGCGACGTCGATGTTGATGAATACACACACCTCGTTGCGCTGGTCGCCGTAAGCCACGGCTTCCTTGATGTACGGGAAAAACTTGAGCTTGTTCTCGATGTATTTCGGCGCGAAGAGGGTGCCGTCCGCCATGCGCCCGACGTCTTTGGCGCGGTCGATAATTTTGATATGTCCGTCGGTATCGAAGTATCCAGCGTCTCCCGTATGAAAAAAGCCATCGGTGTCGATTGCTTCCCGGGTCGCCTCGGGTTGGCGATGATATTCGCGCATGAGCCCGGGCGAGCGCACCAGTACTTCTCCATTGTCCGCCACCCGGACTTCGACGCCCGGCATCGGAGGTCCGACAGTGTCGAGCCGCACGTCGCCCGAGCGCTGCATGCACACGGTGACGCACGTCTCGGTCATGCCATACAGCTGTTTGAGATTGATGCCGAGCGAGCGATAAAAATCGAAGAGGTCGGGGCCTATGGCTTCACCGCCGGTGTACGCGACCTTCAGACGGGACATGCCGAGCATGTTTTTCAGCGGGCCGTACACCAGCCACTCGCCGAGCACATATAACGCGCGATCAACGAACGCGACACCGGGCTTGCCTTCGAGTATGCGCAGCCCGGCGCGCCTGGCTACGCGCATGAAAAAGTCAAACACCGCGCGCTTCACCGGTGCGGCGTCGGCCATACGTATCATCACCGTAGTAAGCAGACTCTCGTACACGCGGGGCGGGGCAAAAAAATACGTCGGACCGATCTCGCGCATGTCCTGCATCACGGTGTTCGGAGACTCCGGGCAGTTGAGACAGAATCCGGCGACATGTGCCTGCGCAAACGAATACAGGAAGTCACCGACCCACGCCATCGGCAAATAACAGAGGATGTCATCCCGCTCTGAAAACTGGTCGAATTGGACCAGCACCCGCACTGTCGCAAGCAATGCCGCATGCGTATGGGACACCCCCTTCGGTTTAGCCGTAGTGCCCGAGGTGTAGAGAATCACCGCGAGGTCGCTCGTATCGCCTTTATCGATCTCGTCCGTGAAGTATCGTGGGTAAGCCGCATCGTGCGCGCGGCCTTTTTCGACAAGCGTATCGAAGCTGTACAAGCGGGGATGACGATAATGCCGCATACCGCGCGGGTCGTCGTAGATGATATGCGTGAGCTTCGGGCACTGCGCCAGAATCTCGAGCAGCTTGTCGACTTGTTCCTGGTCCTCCACAACCGCGAACTTTGCTTCGGCATCTTGCAATACGTAGATCATCTCGCTCGCGACTGCGTCCTGATACAGGGGGACCGGCACGCCGCCGAGCGCCTGGGCAGACGCCATTGCCCAATACAAGCGCGGCCGGTTGTCGCCGATGACGGCAAGCCGATCGCCGCGCTTGAAACCGAGCGCCGCAAGTCCGCACGAGAGGGTCTTTACTTCACCTGCAACATCCGCCCAGGTCCACGTCTGCCATATACCCAGGTCTTTCTCGCGCATTGCAGGACGATCGTGCCAGCGCTGTGCATTGCGCAACAGCAGGCGCGAAAACGTATCGGGTTCGCTTTGTTGCCCCGGCATCGCCGGCTCCTCTGCAACGCTACCAGTATTTGATCTGAGCTCGGAACGTCGTCCGCTACGAGGTTACCCTATCTCACCGCCGACAACCTTAACTGCTACATATTGCGCCGGTACTGGCCGCCGACTTCGAACAGAGCATTGGTAATCTGACCGAGCGAACACGCGCGCACCGCATTCATGAGCTCCGCGAACACATTGCCGTTCGCCAGCACCACTTCCTGCAGGCGCCCCAAAGCTACGGGCGCTTCGTCGCGATGCCGGTGCTGGAAGTCGCGCAGACGCCTTAGCTGGCTTTGCTTTTCTTCGTCTGTCGAGCGGGCGAGCTGGACAACATCCCCGGCCTCGACAGGCTGAGGATTTCGAAACGTGTTGACGCCAATGATGGGCAGCGTCCCATCATGCTTGCGCGTTTCGTAATAAAGAGACTCTTCCTGAATCTTGCCGCGCTGATAACCCGTCTCCATGGCGCCCAGAACGCCGCCGCGTTCGGCGATGCGCTCGAATTCATCGAGCACCGCAGCTTCGACAAGCTCCGTCAGCTCGTCGATGATGAATGAGCCCTGGTTCGGGTTCTGATTCTTGGCGAGACCCCATTCCCGATTGATGATGAGCTGTATCGCCATCGCACGGCGCACGGATTCAGCGCTCGGGGTAGTAATCGCTTCGTCGTATGCGTTGGTATGCTGGCTATTGCAGTTATCGTACACGCCGATCAGCGCCTGCAGCGTCGTGCGGATGTCGTTGAAGTCGATTTCCTGGGCATGCAGCGATCGTCCGGATGTCTGCGTGTGGTATTTTAATTTCTGGCTGCGCTCGCCGGCACCGTAAAGATCGCGCATCGCGATCGCCCAGATACGCCGCGCAACACGGCCGATGACCGAATATTCGGCGTCCATACCGTTCGAGAAAAAGAACGAGAGATTCGGCGCGAAATCGTCAATGTGCATGCCGCGCGCGAGATAAGCTTCCACATAAGTGAAACCATTCGCGAGCGTGAAAGCAAGCTGAGAAATCGGATTCGCACCTGCTTCCGCAATGTGATAACCCGATATCGAGACCGAATAAAAGTTGCGCACCTGCTCGCGCGTAAAGTACTCCGCAATGTCGGCCATCACCTTGAGAGAAAATTCCGTCGAGAAGAGGCACGTGTTCTGTCCCTGATCTTCTTTGAGGATGTCGGCCTGCACGGTGCCGCGCACTTTCTGCAGCGCGTCGACGCGCAGCTTCGCCATCGTCCCGGCATCCGGCTGGCGCCCTTCTTTATTTACATAGGCGTCGATTTGCTGATCGATCGCCGTGTTCAGGAACATCGCAAGTATGGTGGGCGCCGGGCCATTGATCGTCATCGAAACCGAATTGTCAGGCGCGCACAAGTCAAAGCCGCTGTAAAGCACCTTCATGTCGTCGAGCGTCGCAATCGATACGCCCGAGTTGCCCGACCTTGCCGTAGATATCCGGACGCTCATCCGGATCGCAGCCGTACAGCGTGACGGAATCGAACGCCGTCGATAGGCGCTTGGCCGGCGCATGCCCGGACAGCATTTTGAACCGTCGATTCGTGCGGAACGCATCGCCCTCGCCGGCGAACATGCGCGTGACGTCCTCAGTCTCGCGCTTGAAGTGAAACACGCCGGCGGTGTAGGGAAAAAAACCCGGCAGATTCTCGCGCAGCAGCCAACTCAACAATTCACCGTGATCCTGGTATTTCGGTAGTGCGACCTTGCGCAGGTGCGTCCCGGATAACGTCGCAGTCGTAAGCCCGGTAGCGATCTGACGGTGCGCACGGTGACGACATGCTCGTCACCCGAGTACGCTTCCTTTATGCGCGGCCATTGCGCGAGAAGCTCCCTGCTGCCCGCATGCGAGCGCTGCGTCGCGCTCTGCAATCAGGGTATCGAGTGGTGTGCTGAGATCTTCGCCAAGCGAATGCGCCGACACAGGGGAGTCCTGCGTGCGCCGCGATGAGGAAGACTCTTGCAGCATGCGCTTGGTCTCCATCAACTGCTGGCGCTCGCGCGCAATGCGCGACTGATTTAGCGCATGGCTATGATAGGCGCGCACCACCGCCGCGATTTCCGCGAGATAACGAGTACGTGACGCCGGGACGATCGATAGGTTTCCAGTTGAAGCACGAACAGTCACTGCGGCCATGCGCGCGGCTTCAAACCTGAGTCCATGCGCCGCCAATGCCGGTTTCAACGCCTGATACAGTGCCGACACACCGTCGTCATTGAACCGCGCCGCGATCGTCCCGAACACCGGCATCTCGCTCGCGGGTTTGCCGAACGCCTCGCGATTGCGCTGCACCTGCTTGCGCACATCGCGCAACGCGTCCTCGCCGCCTTTGCGATCGAATTTATTGATCGCGACGTAGTCGGCAAAATCGAGCATGTCGATTTTTTCGAGCTGACTCGCCGCACCATACTCCGGCGTCATTACATACAGCGACGTATCGACGAGCGGAACGATTCCGGCATCACCCTGGCCGATGCCCGACGTTTCAATAATGATCAGATCGAAGCCGGCGATTTTGCAGGCGGCGATGACATCGGGCGCGCAGGTTGCCAGTTCGCTGGCGCGAGTCGCGCGTCGCAAGCGAGCGCATATAGATGCGCGGACTGTAAATCGCGTTCATGCGTATACGGTCGCCGAGGAGCGCTCCACCGCTCTTGCGCCGTGATGGATCCACGGCGATCAATGCGACCTTGAGGCGGTCGTTCTGATCGAGCCGCAAGCGGCGGACCAGCTCATCGGTCAGCGATGATTTGCCGGAGCCGCCCGTACCCGTGATGCCGAGCACCGGGACATTGCGTGTGGCGAGCGCGCGCTCCCTAAGATTGGCGCGAGCGTGGGCGTCGAGGGTTCCGTTTTCGAGCAAGGTGAGCAAGCCCGCGAGCTGGCGCCGATCACCTTCAGCAACCCGTTGCAATTCGACACTGCCAGCCGCACTCTGGTCAAAATCGCAGGCAATGAGGATGTCATTGATCATGCCCTGCAGGCCCATGCGGGCACCGTCTTCCGGCGTATAGATTCGCGTGACACCATACGCATGAAGTACAGCGGCTTCCGCCGGCACGATGACACCGCCGCCGCCGCCGAACACCTTCACGTGCGCACCGCCACGCTCCCGTAGGAGATCGATCATGTATCTGAAAAATTCGACGTGGCCGCCCTGGTATGAACTGACGGCGATGCCCTGCACATCTTCGTCAAGCGCGGCAGTGACGATCTCGTCGACTGACCGGTTATGGCCGAGATGAATGACTTCGGCGCCGCTGGCCTGCAGGATGCGCCGCATCACGTTGATCGACGCATCATGGCCGTCGAATAGGCTCGTGGCGGTGATGAGCCGAACCTTGTGCTTGGCGGAGTACCCGCGCTGCGTGGTTCGCTGCTGAACGCTGAGATCAGTCATAATGGGCTTAACGTCCGCGCTAGCTTACGCCGGTGCCCCCACCAAGGCAAAACCGCTCTCCGTCTGAGTTTATCGATGCTACCGGCACGTATCATGACCGCGCCGCATCGCCGCGTATCGTTTCCCTTGTGCCTAGTATCACCGAACTCGTCTGCGATCTGGGACTGTCGAAAGCGCTGGTCGGACGAACCGGATTCTGCGTTCATCCGCGCGCGATGGTGCGCAGTATCCCGAAGCTGGGAGGAACGAAGGATGTGAACTTGCGTCGGCTGCGTGAGCTTGCACCAACGCACGTTATCGTCAATATCGATGAAAATGAAAAGCCGACCGTCGACGAGATACGGGAGACTGTTCCGCACGTTATCGCCACCCACCCGCTCACGCCGCTAGACAACGTCGCGCTTTATCGGTTGCTCGGCGGCATCTTCGACGTTCTGCCAATGGCCGAGAAGCTCGCGGCGCAGTTTATTGACGCTTATGACGATGTCGTCGCCTCGTGCAGCGCTCTGCCTCGCCGGGATGTGCTGTATCTCATATGGCGCAAGCCATGGATGACGGTCTCCCGCGACACTTACATCTCGCGCATGCTGGCCCTGATCGGTTGGGACACGTCGCCGGAGATCACGCAGTCGCGCTACCCCGAAATCGAGCTGAACGCAGCCACGCTCAACGGGCTTGACTACGTTCTGCTTAGCAGCGAGCCGTATCGCTTCGGTCCGCGCGATATCGCCGAGATCGCCGCATTGCTTCCGCACGACAGACACCGACGAGTGCAACTCATCGACGGTGAAATGACGTCCTGGTACGGCAGCCGTGCAATCAGCGGCTTACGCTACCTGAAGGAATTAAGATTGGGCGCGACTTGATCAGGCGGCGGCTTTTGCATCGAGCCGCAACTGCACGAAGGATCCGGGAGCGTCTTCGATGGTTCTCAATGCGCCCTTCCCAGGCATGCGCGCGGGCACCTTTTCGCCGGCGTACGGAGCAACCCACTTGGACCAATCAGCCCACCATGAGCCCGGGTTATGCCGGGCGCCGTCAAACCACTCTTGAGGACTGTCCGGAAACTTTTCGTTCGTCCAGTACCCGTATTTATTCGCCGCCGGCGCGTTAACGATCCCGGCAATGTGGCCGGAACCGCCCAACACGAAGCGCACTTTCCCCGGGAAGAGCTTGGCGCCGGCGTACGTGGATTTCCACGGCGCGATGTGATCTTCGATCGTGGATACAAAGTAAAGCGGAACGTTCACCTTGGAAAGATCGATCGGCACACCGTTGAGCACAATTCCGCCCGGTTTGCGCAGCAGATTCTTGATGTACATGTTGCGCAGATAGAAACCATGCATCGCTGCAGGCATACGCGTGGAATCTGAATTCCAGTACAGCAGGTCGAACGGATACGGGTCCTTGCCCAGCAGGTAGTTATTCACCACGAATGACCAGATAAGGTCATTCGCACGCAGCATGTTGAAGGTCGTCGCCATCTCCGACCCTTCGAGGAAGCCGCGCTCGAGCATTTTCTTTTCAAGATTCGAAACTTGTTCTTCGTCGAGGAACACGCCGAGTTCGCCGGGTTCCACGAAGTCGATCATCGTCGCCATGAACGTCGCGCTCTTAATGCGATCGTCCTTTGTCGCTGCCATGTAGCCCAGCGCCGATGCGAGCAATGTGCCCCCCAGACAGAAGCCGATTGCATCGACCTCGCGTTCGCCCGTCGCTTGCTCAATCGCAGTCAATGCCGCGAGCGGCCCTTGCATCATGTAATCGTCAAACGTTTTCTGCGCAAAGCTTGCGTCGGGATTTACCCACGACACCATGAATACCGTGTGGCCTTGCTCCGTTGCCCAGCGCACGAGCGAATTCTTTTCGCGCATGTCCAGAATGTAGTACTTGTTGATCCATGGCGGCAGGATGAGCAATGGGCGCCGATAGACTTGCTCGGTGAGCGGCGCGTACTGTATCAACTGCATCAGATCGTTCTGAAATACAACCTTGCCGGGCGTCATGGCGAGATTGCTGCCGACTTGGAACGCCGTCGAGTCGGTCATCTTCACGCGCAACTGCTTGCCCTGACCGCTCTCGAGATCTTCAAGCAAATGGTTTAAGCCTTTCACGAGATTCTGACCACTGGAGGCCACCGTCTCGCGCAGCACTTCCGGATTGGTCAGCACAAAGTTGCTCGGCGACAGCGCATCGATGTACTGGCGAGTGTAGAAGTCCACCTTTTTTGCAGTCTGCTCATCGAGCCCGTTGACGCTTGCAACAGTGCCGTGCAGATGCTTGGCGGCGATCAGATACGACTGCTTGATGTAGTCGTAAATAAAGTTGTGCTGCCAGTCGTCGTGCTTGAACCGCCGGTCGCCTTTTGCCGGTTCGATGACCGCGGGCGCCGGCTGGCCGAAGAACTGCAGCATCGAGCTCTGCCACAGTGACGCGTAATCGCGCCACAAATTGAGCTGCAATTCCGCAAACTTCATCGGATCAGACATCAGTTTCGTGGTCATTTCATAGAACGCCTTGGCCACCCCCAAGTCGTCGGTGAACGACGGTATGCCGGCCGCAGTCTGGCGGACGACAAATTCGCTCGCCAGTTTGCTGGCCCTTTGCGCAATCTCCGCGTACGTCTTGGTTAACTGCGCCGGATCGAACGGCGGCTCCACCTTTTCCTGACTCACTTAGCGTGTCTCCACTTGCGTTTGCTTGTTTGCTGCGTTACCTTACGTTTACGTAAAGGTTCCATTATTAAACGGCGTTATTTTACAACGTTATATTGCGAAGCACAATGAATAAGACCCTGAGCATCAGCGATCTTGCGCAGGAATTTGGCATCACTACGCGCACCATCCGACACTATGAAGATCAGGGATTGCTCTCGCCCGCTAGAAAGGGACAAAACCGGCTCTTCAGCAAGCGCGATCGGGTCCGGCTCAAGCTGGCTTTGCGAGGCGCTCGCCTGGGGTTTACGCTTGGAGAGATTCGCGAGCTATTCGATATGTATGACCTGGCGCACGGAGAAAAGCTCCAGCTCGAGGAGTTCTTGACCAAGCTGCAAAAACGGCGGGACTTGCTACAGCAGCAACGCGAAGACATCGACGTCATGCTCGAGGAAATTTCGTTTTTTGAACGGCAATGCCGCAAACTCCTGAGTAGTCAGGCCGTCGACAACGCCGGGTAAGTTCACACTGATTACCTTTACGTTAAGGTAATGTCGCCACAGTCCGAGTGCGAGAATTCGAACATGTCTAACTCCGGTATCAAAGCGTGAACTCCCCGTCGCTGGATTTCGGGTTGGGGGAAACGCTAGCGATATTACGCGAGACGGTTCACAACTTTGCGGACAGCGAGATTGCGCCGCGCGCCGCAGAGATCGATCGCAGCAACGAGTTTCCGCTCGACCTGTGGCCGAGTCTTGGCAGGTTGGGACTGCTCGGCATTACGGTAGAAGAGGAATACGGCGGCACGAATATGGGGTACCTCGCACATGTCGTGGCCATGGAAGAAGTGAGCCGCGCTTCAGCGTCCATCGGGCTTTCGTACGGGGCGCACTCCAACCTCTGCGTCAATCAGATCCGGCGCAACGGCAGTGAAGCGCAGAAGCGCCGCTATCTGCCTGCGTTGATCTCAGGCGACGCCGTGGGCGCGCTTGCGATGAGCGAACCGGGCGCGGGCTCAGACGTTGTCGGCATGCAATTGCGCGCCGACCGCAAAGGCGACCGTTACGTGCTCAACGGATCGAAGATGTGGATCACGAATGGTCCGGATGCCTCGACCATCGTCGTCTATGCAAAGACCGACACTACGGCGGGCGCACGCGGCATAACCGCATTTATAGTCGAGAAGAGCTTCAAAGGTTTTTCCACAGCGCAGAAACTGGACAAGTTAGGGATGCGTGGATCGAATACCTGCGAGCTGGTATTCGAGGATTGCGAAGTGCCGGCTGAGAACGTCCTGGGCACGGTCGGCAAAGGGGTGAACGTGCTCATGAGCGGGCTTGATTACGAGCGCGCTGTACTCGCCGGCGGGCCGCTCGGTATCATGCAGGCATGCATGGACACGGTGCTGCCGTATGTTCATGAGCGCAAACAGTTCGGCCAGGCGATCGGCGAATTCCAGCTGATGCAGGGCAAACTCGCGGACATGTACACGACCATGAACGCGTGCAAGTCATACGCTTATGCAGTCGGCCGCGCGTGCGACGACGGCAGAACGACGCGCAAGGATGCGGCCGGAGTCATTCTGTATACCGCCGAAAAAGCCACATGGATGGCGCTCGAAGCGATTCAATGTCTCGGCGGTGCCGGTTACACGAACGACTATCCAACCGGCAGGCTGCTGCGCGATGCGAAGCTTTATGAAATCGGCGCCGGCACGTCCGAAATCCGGCGTATGCTGATCGGCAGAGAGCTGTTCAACGAAACTAAATAAACAGATTAGTGATCGCAGCGAGCGAAACCAAGCTGGTCGCATGCTCGATTGCTGCGGTTCTGAGGTGATGTCGTTCTAACAGGAGATTGCAATGCCAGATGATCCGGTTGTCATCGTCGGCGCCGCCCGTACTCCGATGGGTGCCTTCCAGGGCGACTTTAAAAACGTAACGGCACCCGAGCTCGGCGCTGCAGCGATCCGTGCCGCCGTCGATCGCGCGGGCATCAAGCCGGAAGACGTGGATGAAGTCATCATGGGCAACGTTTTGTCTGCAGGGCAAGGTCAGGCGCCGGCGCGTCAGGCTGCGATCGGCGCCGGGCTGCCGCTCGGCGTCGGCTCGACGACGATTAACAAGATGTGCGGATCCGGCATGAAGGCGGCGATGCTCGCAAACGATCTGCTGATCGGAGGCGCCAACACCATCATGGTCGCCGGTGGTATGGAGTCGATGACCAACGCGCCGTACCTGATGCCGAAAGCTCGCAGCGGACTGCGCCTGGGTCACGCTGAGATAAAGGACCATATGTTTCTCGACGGTCTCGAAGACGCCTACGATCGCGGGCGCTTGATGGGTACGTTTGCCGAGGATACTGCGGCCAAGTACCAATTCTCGCGCGAGGCGCAAGATGGCTTTGCCATCACGTCACTGAAGCGGGCGCAGGACGCGGTCAAGAACGGCTTCTTCGACTCTGAAGTGACGCCGCTCAAAGTGGCGGCCGGCAAAGGTGAAACCACCATCACTAAAGATGAACAGCCGCTCAAAGCCAATCCCGACAAGATTCCCCAATTGAAACCGGTGTTCCGCAAAGACGGCACCGTGACGCCCGCCAATTCAAGCTCGATCTCGGACGGCGGCGCAGCGCTGGTTCTGATGCGACTGTCGGAGGCGAAAAAACGCGGCATGCGGCCGCTTGCCCGAATAGTCGGCCACGCCACGCATGCTCACGAGCCCAACTGGTTCACCACCGCTCCGGTCGGCGCGATGCAAAAACTGTTTGCAAAAACGGGTTGGAACACGAACGAGGTTGACCTCTACGAAATCAACGAAGCGTTCGCCGTAGTGACGATGGCAGCCATGCATGATCTGCAATTACCGCACGACAAGGTTAACGTCCATGGCGGCGCCTGCGCATTGGGTCATCCTATCGGCGCAAGCGGCGCGCGCATTATCGTCACGCTGCTGGCGGCGCTCGAGAAGTACGGCTTGAAGAAGGGCGTTGCGTCCTTGTGTATCGGCGGCGGTGAAGCAACGGCATTGGCAGTGGAACGTCTCTAGCCTCGCCGGGCACCGTTAACACTTTTAGGCGATATGAGTAATCCCATCGACTTCTATTTCGACTTTTCGTCGCCGTACGGCTATTTTGCTGCGATGAAGATCGACGCCTTCGCTGCGCGGTTCAACCGCACCGTGAACTGGAAGCCGATCCTGCTCGGGGCCGCGTTCAAGGTGACCGGCGCGCAGCCGCTGCCATCGCTGCCGCTCAAAGGTGATTATGCGAAAGTCGATATCGCGCGTTCCGCGCGGTTCTACGGAATACCGTTCAAGTATCCAGGCAAGTTTCCGATTGCAACGCAGGCGCCGGCGCGCGCATTTTATTGGCTGGACGCGCGTGACTCAGCACTCGCGCGCAAGCTCGCGCAAACGCTGTACAAGGCGTACTTCGTCACCGACCATGACATTTCGAGCCCCGAGATTACCGCCGATGTTGCGGCAACATTGGGGTTAAAGCGCGATGATGTTCTGAACGCGCTCAACGACAGCGCGGTGAAAGAGAAACTGAAAGGCGCTGTTGACGCGGCTATCAAGATCGGTGTGTTCGGATCGCCTTATATGCTAATTGAGGGCGAACCGTTCTGGGGCATCGACCGATTCGAACAGATGGAACGCTGGCTCGCCCGCGGCCCGTTTTAATTTTGCGATGCGTGACAAGCTGGAAGCGCGGCAATGCAATATCGTTACGCTGGACGTCGACGCAATTGTCAATGCCGCAAATACGTCGCTATTGGGCGGCGGTGGCGTCGACGGCGCAGTTCACCGCGCAGCGGGTCCGGAGCTACTTGCAGAATGTCGAACACTGGGCGGATGCCGCACCGGCGACGCAAAGATCACAAAAGGATATCGATTGCCGGCGCGACATGTCATCCATACCGTCGGGCCGGTGTGGAATGGCGGGACCCGCGGTGAGCCCGAGCTGCTGGCCTCTTGCTATAAGTCGAGTCTCGCGTTGGCGGCACAGCATGAACTGCGCACGGTCGCGTTTCCGGCCATCAGTTGCGGCGTCTACGGCTATCCGATCGAGCAGGCGGTCGGCATCGCCGTGCGCGAAACATCCACCTATGTGCGCGATCATCCGCAGTTCGAAAAGATCATCTTCGCTTGTTTCGATCGCGCGACACATGAGCTTTACGAGAGAACCATCGCGTCGTCAGCGGAATAACTGCTAACGCACGATGCCGGCATTCCGTTCAAAACTCAAACCAGCGGACGCGGAGTTCAAGGCCGCTGCCACACAGATGCGCGCGCAGGTTGACGAGCTGAACAACAAGCTGGCGCATTCCGCGCAAGGCGGAGATAACGCGTCACGCGAGAGACATACGGGGCGCGGCAAGCTGCTCGTGCGCGACCGGATCAAGCAACTGCTGGATTCCGATTCAGCGTGGCTCGAATTATCGCCATTGGCCGGCTTAGACGTTTATGAAGATTCAGTGCCTGCGGCCGGCATCGTTAGCGGCATCGGCCGTGTGATGGGAAATCAATGCGTGGTGATCGCGAACGACGCAACGGTCAAAGGCGGAACTTATTTTCCGCTCACAGTGAAAAAGCATCTGCGCGCACAGGAGATTGCACAGGCGAACCGGCTGCCATGCATTTATCTGGTGGATTCCGGCGGCGCACATCTGCCGAGCCAAGATGAAGTGTTTCCGGATCGCGATCATTTTGGCCGTATCTTCTATAACCAGGCGAACATGTCGTCGCTGGGTATCCCGCAGGTTGCCGTTGTGATGGGCTCGTGCACCGCAGGCGGCGCGTACGTTCCGGCGATGTCGGATGAAACCATCATCGTCAAAAATCAGGGCACCATCTTTCTCGCCGGGCCGCCTCTCGTAAAAGCGGCAACCGGTGAAGTCGTCACGGCTGAAGAACTGGGCGGCGGAGACGTGCACACACGAACGTCGGGTGTCGCCGATCATCTTGCGGACAACGATGCACATGCCCTTGCGATAGCGAGGCGCGCAGTAAGCCATCTGAATCGGCGCAATAGTGCATCACGCGCCATTCTTGAAGCGCGCGAACCGGCGCTCGACCCAGCGGAAATGTACGGGGTGATTCCAGTCAATCCACGCCAACAGTATGACGTACGCGAGATCATTGCGCGTATCGTTGACGGCTCGGAGTTTGATGAATTCAAGGCGCGCTACGGCGCTACGCTCGTCACGGTATTTGCGCAGATTGCCGGCCACCCGGTTGGGATCATCGCCAACAATGGCATTCTTTTTTCAGAGTCGGCGCTCAAAGGAACACACTTTATCGAGCTTTGCAGCCAGCGCTCTATTCCTCTCATTTTCTTGCAGAACATCAACGGCTTCATGGTCGGCCGCAAGTATGAGGCCGGCGGCATAGCGAAGGACGGTGCAAAAATGGTTACCGCGGTCGCGTGCGCCAAGGTTCCAAAATTCACGGTCATTGTCGGCGGCAGCTTCGGCGCTGGAAATTACGGCATGTGCGGTCGCGCGTTCGATCCACGTTTTATCTGGATGTGGCCCAACGCGCGCATCTCCGTCATGGGCGGAGAACAGGCCGCGAATGTTCTGGCACAGGTGAGGCGTGATGCGCTCGAGAAAAACGGCAATCCATGGAGCGAGGCCGAAGAGACCGCGTTCAAAGCGCCTATCCTTGAACAGTCCTCGCGTCAGGGCAGCGCCTACTATGCAACGGCACGACTATGGGACGATGGTGTTATCGATCCGCTCGAGACACGCAAAGTACTTACTCTGGGCCTGTCAGCGGCGATGAATGCGCCGATCGAAAAAACGACGTTCGGGGTCTTTCGCATGTAGTGAGTGCATCATCGATCGCCATGCCGCCGCTATAATGCGACTTGCCGCATGTAACACTCACTGGTTCCCCCGTAACAGACCGTATGACTCTGCGTAAACGCCGCCATGACTGAGAAAGTGTTGACCCAGGTTGACAGGGACGGCAACGCGACTGTCGCGCTCAATCGGCCTGAAATGCACAACGCCTTCGATCCTGAAATGGGCGCGCAACTCATCACCGCCCTCAAGGCGCTCGACGCAGATCCGAAAGTGCGCGCTGTAGTGCTCATGGGGCAGGGTGCCAGCTTTTCAGCAGGTGCCGATATCGGCCATATGCGCAAGAGCGCCGGCTTCACGCGCGAGCAGAATCGCAAGGCCGCGCTCGCATCTGCGCAGATCTTCCATACGCTCTATACGCTCGGCAAACCAACGATTGCCCGCGTGCACGGAGCGGTGCGCGGCGGCGGCATCGGCCTCGTAGCTGCATGCGACATCGCCGTGGGCTCGCGTAACGCGACATTTCGTTTGTCCGAAGTTCGTCTTGGCATTATCCCGGCGATGATCAGTCCATATGTCGTGGCGGCGATCGGCGAGCGCCATGCACGTCGTTATTTTGTATCCGGTGAGGAGTTCGACTCAGCGGAAGCATTTCGTATCGGACTCTTGCACGATATCGTCGAAGTGGATGATCTGAACGAATCGATCGGCCGTATTCTGTCGAATGTGTATTGCGGCGGACCACAAGCGATCGCGGCGGCGAAACGGCAGATCAGCCGCGTGGCCAACCTGCCTATAACTGCGGACGTCGTCGCCGATACTGCGCGCACAATTGCGGAGGTTCGCGCCACTGAGGAAGCACGCGAAGGACTGACAGCATTTCTGGAAAAACGCAAGGCTGCATGGATTGAGCCAGCGAAACGCAAAGCCAAACAGAAGCGCCACCGTGGATAACGCTTTACGCCTTTCGCCGTCGCGTAGCGGCACGCGCTATGGAGCCATCGATGCCCATTCCTGAAAAAGTCAAAATGGTTGAAGTCGGTCCGCGCGATGGCTTGCAGAACGAGGCACAGAACGTGCCGGCCGCGGTCAAGATCGAATTAATAGACCGTCTTACGGACGCCGGATTACCGGTCGTTGAAGCCACTGCGTTCGTGTCGCCGAAATGGGTGCCGCAGATGGCAGACAACGCCGCTGTCATGGCCGGCATCAAGCGCAAGCCGGGCGTGCAGTATCCCGTGCTCGTGCCGAATCGCAAAGGACTCGACGCTGCAATTGAAGCAGGCTGCGATGAAGTCGTTGTGTTCGGCGCCGCTAGCGAAGCGTTTTCCAGACGCAACACGAACTGCTCGATAGACGAAGGGCTTGCCAGATTTTCCGAGGTATGTGCAGAAGCTCTCGCGCGCGGATTGCGCGTGCGCGGCGATGTTTCCGTTTGCCTCGGTTGCCCGTACGAGGGCGATGTTCCGCCCGCGCAGGTAACACGTGTAGCGCGCGAGCTTTTCGCAATGGGCTGTTATGAAATCACGATCGCCGACACGATCGGCACTGGCACGCCGGGCAAGGTGCGCTCGGTGATCGAAGACGTGGCCCAATATGTGCCCGTCGAAAAACTGGCGGGCCACTTTCACGACACTTACGGACAGGCGCTTGCGAATACGCTTGCAGCGCTCGAATGCGGCGTTGCGACCTTTGACAGTTCAGTCGCCGGTCTCGGCGGTTGTCCGTATGCGAAAGGCGCAACCGGTAACGTCGCGAGTGAGGATGTGCTCTACATGCTCGATGGACTCGGCATCGAAACGGGTGTCGATCTCGCGAAGCTGATAGCAGCAGGCGACTTCATCTGCAACGTGCTTGGACGCCCGACGCTATCGCGCGCGGCGCGGGCGATAGCCGCGAAGACGAAAGCGGCATAAGACCGCCAATGGACGATGACGTCGAGTCACCCTGCGTAAGGATCTGCGTAGTCGACGAAACACGCAGCGTGTGCCGCGGCTGTTATCGCACACTTGATGAAATTTCGCGATGGGCCAGTTACACGCGGACGGAGAAGGTTGCGCTGCTCGAAGTTCTCGCCAACCGCAAAGCCGCTGCGCCTTTTCCACATCATTCGGAATCTGTTTAACCGGAGTCAGTCATGCCGTTGTCGTCATCCGCGCCGCGTACACTCATGCATAACCGTGCAATCGAATGCCGCGGATATCAGCGTGAAGATGGTCTGTGGGATATTGAAGGCCACCTCGTCGATACGAAAACGTATCCGACTTCAGCGCGGGATACCGGTCGCGCGCGTCAGCCCGGCGAGCCGGTACACAACATGTGGCTGCGGCTCACGATCGATCTCGACATGAAGATACAGTCGGCTGAAGCGTCAACCGATGCAGGCCCGTACGCGCCGTGCGGCGACATCACACCAAATTTTGCGCGTCTCGCAGGCGTGACCATCGGTCCGGGCTGGCGCAAGAAAACGCTGGAGCTGCTGGGCGGCATCCAGGGATGCACGCATCTCGTCGAGCTGCTGGGTCCGCTAGGCACTACCGCATTCCAGGCGACCGGCCGCGCGCGCGAGCAGCACAATGCGGGCAAGCCGCTCACGAAGAAGCCTTATCAGCTCAACGCGTGCCACATGTACGACGACAAAAGCGCCGCAGTAAAACAGCGTTGGCCGCAATTTTACAAAGGCACGGAATAAGAGCGGCTCACGAGCTAACCGAGGCTCTTCATGTCAGGGCGTTGGTTGTTTGTAAAAGCGCCGTGCCAACGGCGCTAAGACACCGAAGATGCCGATGCTCGCGAATGCGAGCCCCCATGCCGTCACGCTTTTATTCCCGCCGGCGAGATCGAGCACCACGCCAAACACAAGCGGCGCAAGAAACGCGACGGTGAAGCCGGCAAACGAATACACGGCCATCGTCGCTCCCCGTTGTGCCGGGGGCGCGGCTGCTACTACTCCCGCGGTCAGTGCCGCCGAGTCGCCGAGCATCGATCCGTAATGCAGGCACATCAGGAAGAACACTACGAGCCATGGCCAGGATGCCGTGAAACCGATCACGCACGCCATCGCGCCTGACATAAACATGAACAGAAAGATCGTGCGTTGGCGGCCAAACCTTAAGGCGAGCTCGTTGCCTGTGACGCTCATAACCGGTCCCAGTATATTGATCGTTGCCGCGAGGGTTGCGGCGGCAAGCGGCAGACCTGTTGGTTGCAGCGTGCCGACGAATACGAGAAACGCGACCATCCACGAACGCTGGCCGAACAGCTCGTAATTGTGAACGGAGTAACCGAGGACGTAGAGCATCGTCGTGCGATTCTTGAGCACCGGCCTGAAATCGAGCAGCGCAGGCGACCTGTCGTGGCGCGCCTGGTCGCGTCCTCGCGGCATCGCGAAGATGACAAGAAGTGCCGCCACTACGGGACCGATGGCGCCAAACAGAAATGCCGCCTGCCACCCATACAGCGCTCCGATCTTTCCGCTGGCGATGATTGATATCGTGGAACCCACGCCGAAGCTGGCGGTGTAAAACGCGGTGGCGCGTGATTGCGAAGCGCCTTGCAGGTGGTCGGTGAGCATTTTCAGTCCGGGCATATACGTGCCGCCCAGTCCTGCTCCGATCAAGAACTGGAAAAACAAAGCGCTCCACAATCCGTTCGCGAGCCACGCAAAACCAGCAGCGCCGAGCGCAGACAGCGCCGACGCGAAAACATAAATCCGCCGGGAGTCGACGCGATCAGTCAAGCTCGAGAGCACCGGCACCGCAAGCATGTAGCCGGTGTAGAAAAAACCTCCGATGAGCCCCGCTTCTGAATTATTGAGTCCCCACTCCTTCATGATCACCGGCAACAGCGTCGTGTAGGACGCGAAGCCGGTCATGCTGAACGTTTCGGCGACGCACATCAGCACCGTTAATCGTACAGCGTTGGGTGCAGCCACTAGCACCTGCCCGACTGGCGCATGCAGCCCTGCAATGCATGCCTTCTTAGGTTCCGATGCGATACCACTGCTGTGAGCCACTTCGCCGTCATGTTCTTCGTCCGATATCGTTCACGATTTCGCGTGCTGCATTCATGCCTGGCACGCCGGACACGCCGCCACCCGGATGCGTGCCGGCGCCGCACATATAGAGACCGGCGAGCGGACCGCGGTAGGCGCCATGGCCCAATATCGGCCGCGCGCTATAGAGCTGGTCGAGCGATAGCGCGCCATGGAATATATCCCCGCCCGTCAGACCGAACTTGCGCTCGAGATCGAGCGGTGTGAGCACCTGACGGCCCAATATCGAGGACTTGAAGTTGGACGCATAACGATTGACGGTGTCGATCACCATATCAGCCGCTTGTTCGCGGCAATCGTCCCAGCGCCTGCCGTGCGGAAGATCGTAGCTGAAGTGCTGGCAGAAGAGGCTTGCGACGTGACGTCCCGGCGGAGCGAGCGTGTTGTCGACGGTACTGGGAATCAGCATCTCTACAACCGGTGACGCGGACCATCCCTCAGTGCGCGCATCGAAGTAGGCACGCTCCATATATTCAAGCGATGGCGCCATGATGATGCCTGACTGATGGTGCTCTTGCGTATTCGTTCCCGGCAGCGCATTGAAATTGGGGAGTTCGCTCAGTGCCACGTTCATACGGACGGTCGCGGAACTGCATCGATAATTGCGTATGCGCGTAACAAAATCGGGGTCGAGCGCAGCCGCATCGATCAAGTTCAGATACAGCAGTTTGGGATTTACGTTCGATATCACGCAGCGCGCTTCTATCTCGCTGCCGTCGGCGAGCACTGCGGCTCGCGCGCGTCCATCCTCTACCGCGATGGAAAGCACTTCCGCATCGGTAGTGATTTCCACACCCCGCGCAAGCGCCTCGGCCGCCATCGCCTGCGTGATAGCACCCATGCCACCGACCGCATGGCCCCATACGCCTTTGCGCCCGTTGACTTCTCCGAACACATGATGCAACAGCACATAGGCGGACCCGGGCGTATACGGACTTGCAAAATTGCCCACGATCGCATCAAACCCGAAAGCAGCCTTGAGCGCGTCGGATTCAAACCATGCATCCAGCACCTGACCTGCGCTTTTGGTGAACAGATCGAGCAGATCGCGTCTCGCAGCCAGGTCGAGTCGGCGCACGCGGTTACCGGCGACGATCGCTGCGAGCGCATCGCGCCAACCGCCGCCGATGTTAGGCGGTGTCTGAATGGCAAGCTCTCGCATCACATCGGCGACGCGCTCGAGCATCGCGTAATACGCCGGGAGTGTTGCCGCATCGCGCGCGGAAAATTTCGCCACCTCTCGCTGCGTAACGTCCAATGCACCGCCGATCTTGAGGTAGTTGTCGTCCGCCAGCGGTACGAAATTCGAGATCGGGCGCTCGAGTAGCGTTAAACCGTGTTCGCGCAAGTGCAGATCGCGGATCACCGCGGGGTGGAGCAGGCTGACCGTGTAGCTCGCAATTGAATTGCGAAACCCGGGATAGAATTCTTCGGTGATCGCCGCACCGCCAACAACACCGCGACGCTCCAGCACGCGTACACGATGCCCGGCACTCGCGAGATAACATGCGCAGACCAGACCATTATGTCCGCCGCCGACGATTACTGCGTCGTATTTTGTTTGGGGCGAAGGCATCGCCCGCGATTCTAACCCGCGGTCAAATCACAAACTCGGCACATCGTGTGCAGAAAGCGACGACGTTGTCGGCGGACCATAAGCCGAGCGCGACGATATAAAAAGTGAAGCGCGTTGCGCGATCCAAATGACGCGCGTCTGTCAGCGCGAGCGCTGCTTTTTGTGCTAGTGGAACTGCTAAGCGTTGAATCCGTTCAACGCTTGAGGCCGACGACACCGGTGACGCCAGTGCCGGTGCCGCCAAAGCCCGCGCTGAAGGCAATACCCGCGCCCTCCGCCTGAGGCCCGGCGAAAAATCCGGCCATGCTGCCGCTTGGCGCTCCGCCAGTACACGGGCCTGAGCAGCTGACCGTATTGAACGCTTGCGAAAAGCGCGCGGTGGTCGGCGAAAACAATCCTTGCGCATTCATCTGGAACGTATTGCCTGACCCGACATTGGTCGCGTTGAGGTTGAGGTTAATCGTACGATTGAGAAAACCCGCCGTCAGTGTCGCAGCATTCATCGTACCGGTGCCGTTATTTACAATCGACGCACCGGGGATCATCGTATAAGTCTGCGTGCCGAGTGACGTCGGGATTGAATTCGTCGCAGCGCCGGTGATCCACGGTTGCACCGAGCCGGGGCCTGTCACATAGGTCGCATAATTGGAATCTGTTATCAACGCACCCGGTCCCGTCCACTTGCCCCACACAAGATTGCCCACTGCCGGCGCACTGCCGACAATCGTATTGGTGGCGCTGCCAACGAACCCGCTTTCTGCGCCAACCAGCGGGCCTACCCTCAATGGACTGCCCGAAGCGTCGAGTATTACGTTGAAATAGGAAGAGGATCGGGTATCCGTCCCCCCAGTTTGTCGCTGTAGAGCGATCGGAGCCGCCGAGTTGTTGGGCGTCGGCGTCTGCTGCAATGTTGCCGTGATACTCGCACTACCAGTGGCATCTACTTCCGACACTGTCACAGTTGCTTGTGCGCCGTTAACGGTTCCCGAGAATGAAAGCTGATTTGCGAAACCGGGCGTATTGACTGCAGTGCAGTCGCTGCAACGGAATGAGCCATTACTCAGTGGAAAGTTCGCATGGTCGAGTGTGGCGTTAAATGTTACGACGCCACCGTTAACGGTAACGGGAATGCCTGTTGAATTCGCCGGCGTCGAAAAGTTTGCAATGCCTCCGCTCTGGTCTATTACGTTAGCCGCGACCGTCGCACGGCCCAGCGAAGTATTTATGGCAAGCGTGATTTCGCCGGCCGCAAGTGAGCCGCACGGCGGGTTAGAACACGTGATCGGGATGTTCAAAGCGCCGACGAGATAGTAAAAGACGGTACCCGTGAATGTCGGCGGCACCTGCACTACTGACGCAAGACCGAGCGCCGACGTTGTCGTCTGTGTCGTAACCTGGAAAGCGGTTGACTGCAGCATTATGGGTGTCGCAGGCAGTGCGGTGGACGATGACACGCGCGTATCACCCGTGCCACCGTTCAGGCCCGTGGGCGCAAACGTGCTTTCGCTTTGCTGCGTCACTTGCCTTGCGCCCGCGTCCTGCCTTGCGCCGGTTTCTGCCGCGGTTTGCGTTGCAGACTGCCGAGAACGGCCCTCAAGCCGGTCAGATAGGAAAGCAGGCGGAGCAATCAATTGCTGCGGCGCCGTGTTGGCGGTAGTAACGTGAAAATATTGATCGGCACCGAAGTCATGAGAACCGCTCGCGTTTGTGACGCCGATGCGACCATCGGTGACCGCGCCGTAAGTGCCGGCGGGCGCTGTCGTTCCGTTTGGATTTTTGAAGCCTGCATCGTTATGCACGAGGCCGTAATGAGTGCCGCGTATGCCCGATGGTGGCTACGGGCGTATCTACGGAGTAGCTCTCGCGATTGCGCCTGCCGATCAGGCCGGTGACCGTGCGCGTGCCGCCTTTGATGAGGTTAAAGAACGCATGACCGGTTTCCGGCTGCTGCGCCTGGAAAGCGTAGTCACGGATACGGAACTCGGTTTCCGGCCGTAGTGCGACCACTGATGAATCGGTGAAGTAGATTTGTGCGTTCGACTGCTCGCCGAGCTGTACGACATCGCCGCTGCGCACTTCGGCCCCGATCTTGGCCGCGCTGCGCTCAGCGCCGCGTACGATCGTTACGTCGCCAGCAGCAGCAACCATGCGACCTGCGGCTTCCTGGCCGATCGCAGCGGTCGGCCCTAATAGGCCGATGACTAAAAGAACAATCCAAACGGGTAGTCTGAGAGCGTATTACTTGAATTCATACCGCATTTTCAGAGTGAACACTTCACGCTGGAATGCGTATAAGTCGATATTGGAGCTATTTCTCGCGACCAACGCTTCGGCTCTGATCGACAGGTTGCGCGAGATCAAGTACGAGATGATGCCGTTAAACGTCCTGTACTGGTCACGGCGCGCTTCACCGGCGAGAAAGTTTATGTCGAGATAATCACTCGCCAGGTAATTTACTCCGAGCGCAACTCCCCACTTTGCGGCGGGCGTGAAGGTGAGACCCGCGGCCAGGCCTTTACTACGGGGGACCAAATCGGGGCGCGATTGCGTCGAATGCTGTTCGCCGTAATTCGCGGCGAATGTGACCGCAGGTTGCCAACTGCCCGTGAACTGATGACGATAGCCGGCGTTGATCCCCCAGAAATTGGCATCCTGCGGGCCGTTGGGGTCGTTATATCGAAGCTGTGCATACTGCGCACCTATACCGACCGAATTCAACTCGTCGAGCTGATGTCGTACTTCCGCCCCCGCGCCGGTGGCGTCGCGATACCCGCGGTTACCCAACGTTATGTAACCCTGGCTCAGCGCTACCTTGTAAAGATTTTTTTCGCGCAGCACCGACACGCCCCCCGCAAGATCGAGGGTGCCGAATTGATACTGGCTGTTGCCGTCGTTGAATTTCTGTTCGAGTGCGGCGTTGCCGAAAAGCGCAACGCCCGGTGCCATCGGATATGAAACGTAACCGCCGGCACCGACGCTGGCAAAGTCGGTGCGTATCGCTTGTCCGTTCTGGCTGATGATCACAGGGCCAAAAGTCGGCAGAAATGCTGTCGAACCCGAAATGCCCGAGTTAACGTTCGAATCGTTACCGACGCCAAGTTCTACGTAGCCGCCTGCGCTCGGCCTGTAGCGCGTCTCCCGCAAACGGATTGCATCAAGAAAGCGATCGATGGTCGCTGCAATATCAGGCGGCGGGCTCGATTGGCGCAGCGCCTCGAATTCCTCGCGTGCCCGCGCGTCTTCACCGAGCAAAAAGTAACCGCGCGCGAGATGCAGACGGGCAGTTACATTATCCGGATAGGCGAGAAGATAGCGCTCGAGCGCGAGCACACCTTCACCCGCATTGCCGGTTGCGACCGCCGCCACGCCGTAGAAAAAGTCGAATGTCGGATCACCGATTTGCTCGGGATGCTTTTTTGCTTCCGCGTACGCCTCAGCCGCTTTGCCATCGTCGAGCAGAGCTTTGAGATCGTCGACGGGCGCCGCGTACGCAGCCGAAGGCACCAGAACCCAGGCGAGATATCGCGCATACCGTTTGGTGATCTCGAACAGCATCCGCTCCCTTAGCCGCCGTTAACGACGTGTTGATTCCCGTCGTCAGAGCTATTTCCACGTTCGAGTCTACGGGGCCGCCAGCGCAAATGTCAATGTAATAAAGGGATTGCGCGTCACACCTGTTGTATTTTACGCCCATGGGCGACGCATTTCAGCTCAGGTCAGCTTTTGGCTTTGAGCTCGACATCCGGTTTGCGACTAAGAAGATATGACGCAGGTCGCGTGGCTCTTCGGCTGTCAGTTGTGATGCGTGACGCGGCCGAACGCTCCCCTGTGACCGTCTGGTTTGCACCATCCAAGATGCACTCACGCTACGCGCACTTAGGACACGATAATGTCAGGCGTCGTTGGCGCGTGTCCGGGCGTTACGCTGAGAACGGTGCCATCCTGCTTTCGCACAACCGCTTCCATGCAGACTCCCGTTCGAAGCTGAGTCATGTCCTATGCAGAAGGCGTTGCACGAACGGTTAGCCTGCTACTGCGCTATCGCCGCGAAGCGAAGGTATGGAGAAACAGGTGATACGGCGGGCAGCTATACGTAAGCCGCCAATACGCCGTTCACTTCGTGCGGCGTAACTTACGTGGCGTGTGCGCCTGAAATCCGATTAAGCCAAGCGACAGCAATAGCAGGGAGTATGTCGCTGGCTCTGGTACGGCCGTGAAAAGGATTACATCCTACTGTGCCGGACTGGTCCAGGCACTGACCGTGTAACCTTCGGCAGAGTAGTTAGAAAGGTTATTCAACCAACCAGTGGCGATGCTGGTAACCGCCGACGGCCCCGTGGAAAAAAAGTTTCCATCGGTCAGGCTCAGCCCAACGGGTGTGTCGTACACGATTTCCCATACTGCCACCTGGAAAGCCGCTGAATCGATTGCGTCGTTGACGATAGACCCGTGCGCCTCGTTATACAGCCGGTTGAGATTGTTGACCGTTGTCTGCGTGATCGTGCCGATATTTGTTACAACACCGACTGCGGATGGATGAAACGTGTAGTCGTTGCCGCCCAACCATTGCCAGATGTCGATGCAGAATGACTCGAAGGGCGTACCGCCATCGACACTCGTTAAAAGCGCTCCGCACTCGGCGTTGTGATGATGGGCGCTGGAATCGAACCGATGTCGACAGTAGTTGAACCGTATTCGAAGCCGTTAAAGGTCAGAATTCCCGCCGCAGCCGGCTGAGAGCCGAGCAGGGTCGCGCAGATCAAAAACGCTGTGCTTTGCACTCTTTTTAATATTGAGATCATTTGTGATTGCACTCCCGTTAACTGAAAAGGCTTTCGGGGCCACGCTAGTTGCATGCGTCATTTCAGTGAACGGAGGTTAGGCGGCCGCACGTAGCCGGTAAATAGCTCAGACTGATCAATCGAAGCGTCGCGTGTGCGGTTTGGCACGTCTGCAGCGAATGCATTCAACGGTTGCGGGGGTTACAACCACGCGTCACATTATTTGTGCGATGTCGCGTCGCATTTTGGTGGCGCTAGTTACGACCTACGAGCCGTAGTCGCGCCGCGACAAGTAACCGCTGAAAGTGCGTCGATGCTAACGACTGACGATGAGATTAGTCATGTCAATTGTGGCGCGTTGCACCAACGCCACTTGCAGTCGCAATGAGGACGACTGGACCTTCGACGAATGTGGCTACTGCATTGACCCGCTTGTGACGAGGCGGCGTGTCACGGGGAGTGTCCGGGTGCCCCGCACGAGCGCCCGGCGCGAAATTCACCACTCGACCTCGTGCGCTTTTGTCGCTGGCGGCGTGGCAGAGTGTCTTGCCTAAATTCTTTTGGGGTCGCTTCCAACCCGGAAACCATCTACATCCCGCCCGCCCCCTTGGCGGCACGATCGGTCGCGGTATATCAGCGCGGTATTACCGAGCAGTAGCGACGCGTCGGCAAAGGGCCATTAAAAGGAATTAGTTAAGGCTGCGCGTGTCAGTACGGCGGTTGGATGATATAGCCGTCGTTTGCGAGCTCAACCTCGGCCGAAATCGTTCCGTAAAGCAGTCCTGTGACGGCGAGGACCGCCGCGCCGTATTTGATTGCGACACTGAATGACTTTACGGTGGCGCTCCTCGGGCTACGTTGTCCAAAAGTCATTAATAGTGAGTCGATGGCGGTATGCATGATGAACTCTCATTGACTTTACAAACGGATTTTTATATCTGTCATGCTCGATTGGGGTGGGATCGCATCACACTCATGCTGCAACGCGAGCAATCACTTGCCCTGAGTACCAAACTGCTCTGCACGAACAGTCAAACCGGCTGAATCCAGCCGAAGCGGTTCGGCAGCGTGGGCGGACGAAATATCAATGGTCGTTCGACGCGGCACTGACTCGACGACTGCTTGTTGCTGAACGGGCTCACTGGCGAGCGGATTCAGCGCATTCCGCTGCCGATACGCCTGCGACGCGGTAACGTTGTCTGCTGGTAGTTCAGTTCCAACACCTATAACTGCCAAGCCGCTAAGTATCAAAAGCCCAGCTACGCATTTAAGAACAAGTATTCTGGTCATTACAGGGTCGTCCTTGAACTGTTCCATCAATCGCGCTCGTTCACGCTGACTAATCATTTGTTTCCTCCGGCATATCAAGTGCAAGAAAAGCGTAGACGTCGGCCCGATGCGTCAGAACGCCTCGATGTGTTTTTCCGTTTGCGCCGCCTGGTTTACATGCTGACTCGGAAAATATCCGATGTCCCTAACTAGCTGGCTGGCTGCGGCAGTTGCGGAGTTGGCCGTAGGGTTGGGGACTTGCGACTCTTGTTGCGAGGAATCGATGCTTGGGGCGCCGCGACTGGGTTGCATCCATTGCGTGACGCCGAGCATCACTGCAGCGAGCACCGCGATTACAGCGACGATGCCATGCCCTGTGCTGAACTCACTGATGCCGCGCGCTCGCGTAGGAGAATATTTGTGAACGGTCATGAGGAGCTCCTGTGTGGTGTATCACACCAGCTCTCGCACGCTCCGTGCCAATTGCACGCGACCGCTTTAAGTCACCCAAAACTTCTACAACGCAATGACTTAGCTAATCTACGCAAAGATCTGCCGCGGCTATGCGAATCGGGCAGCCGTCAAATAAGACGGCGCCGTCAAATGCGACGGCTTGCCAAGTCGGTTAGACGAACGCCGTGGAGATATTCAGAGCGTTTTCTGTACGCCCAGTTTGCGTATCCGGCCGCGCAGCGTGCTGGCATTCATGCCAAGTATGCGTGCGGCGCCTCCATCGCCCTCGATTACCCAGCGCGTCTGCTCGAGCACGCGAAGAATATAGGTGCGCTCAATCTCGTCCAAACTCGTTTGAGACGGCGGAGGGGCCTTCGCCATTGAAGTGACACTGTCAGATAAGGCGAATACTCTCGTCGCCTCTAAGATGCGCCCCGACGACAAAATTGCCGCGCGCTCGACGACATTTTCGAGTTCCCGAACGTTGCCAGGCCAATCGTGAGCCATCGCCTTCTCAAGCAACGCAGGCGCAACATCCTCGAAGTGTTTACCGACCTTGCGGCCGGCACGGCCCATGAAATACCGAATTAGGTGAGGGATGTCCTCACGTCGTTCGCGCAACGGCGGCAATGTCAGCGGGAATACATTGAGTCGATAGTAGAGATCGGCACGAAATGTCCCTGCCTTTAGTCGGTCGTCAAGATCGCGATTGGTGGCGGCGATCACGCGCACATCAGTGCGCAGGCTGCGCGTGCCACCAACACGCTCGAATTCCTGATCTTGGAGCACACGAAGCAACTTCGCCTGGGCTTCGAGCGGTAGCTCGGCGATCTCGTCGAGAAATAGAGTGCCACCATCGGCGAGTTCGAAGCGTCCGCGGCGCTGCTGCGTCGCACCCGTAAATGCGCCCTTCTCGTGGCCGAACAGTTCGCTCTCGACCAGATCCCGCGGCAACGTGGCGCAGTTAATTTTGATCAGCGGATGGTCGCGGCGACCACTATGGCGATGGATAGCACGGGCGATGAGTTCCTTGCCGGTTCCAGTTTCACCTAAGATAAGCACCGTGCTGTCGGTGGCGGCGACTAACTTTACTTCTCCGAGAAGCTGTATGAGTGTTGGCGACTCGCCCACAATGTCCGCGAAGTTGTGGCTGGAGTGTATCTCGTCGACGAGGCATTCGATCGTCGCCTTTGAACGATGATGGGCTTCGATCTCGTCGCGCAGGCGTGCGTTCTGTTCTTGCAGGGCGCGGCGCGCCTGCAGAAGCGATAGATGCGTGCCGACACGCGCCAGGAGCTCCTGCGGCTGGAAGGGCTTGGTGATGTAATCCACCGCGCCCGCTGAGAAGGCACGCACCTTATCGAACGTATCGTCAAGCGCGGTCAGAAAGATGATTGGAACGTCGCGGGTTGCTTCCTGGGCGCGCAGACGTTCGCAGACCGCAAAGCCATCGAGACCCGGCATGATCACATCGAGCAGGACAAGGTCGAACTTCTGCGACTGCAGCAACTCGAGCGCCTCCTGCCCGCCCGCTGCGCTAGCAACATTGGTGTAGCCCTCTCGCGCAAGGCGCCGGGAAAGCATTTCGCGAGTGTCGTCGTTGTCATCGACGACCAAAACCGCGCCGTGATTGGCGGTCCGCCCGAATGCATCCGCACGCGGAGCAGGAAGATCGCCTGCCGCGACCGTCGCGGCGTGCTGCCCCGATGGGGCGCTGATACCGTGTTGTACCAAGCCTGATAAGTACGCCGCTGCGATCAGGATGCGGTCAAGGTCGGGCACAAGATCATTGGCGCGCCGCTCGCTGGCGAGCTTTTTGAGGTCCTCGGTACTTGCGACGATCTGGTCTAACGGCGCGATAAGCTCGTGCGGCACATGCTTTACGTCCATCAGTTCGCTATCGGTTCTCATCGGCGCGAGAAAGTGATCGACGTGCTGCAGCAAGTTACGTGCTTCCTCAAGGATGCGCTGAAGCGACGGTTGGAAGTCAGCCCTCTCACTGCTGTCCACGTCCTCGAGCAGCATTTCCCCGTAGCCGATGATGTGATTAAGCGGCGTGCGCAGTTCGTGGCGAAAATAAGCCTGCGTCACTCGTTCACTAGTCATGATGCGGCTTCCTCGCCAACATACTTTCGATTTTGCCCAAGAGCCGTGGGAAATCGATCGGTTTTGTGTCAAAGTCGTCGCAGCCCGCCGCCAGCGCTTTTTCGCGGTCGTCGGACAGCGCATGTGCGGAAAGGGCAATGATTCCAATATTCTTGGTCTCGGGCATCGATTTGAGCTGTCGGGTCGCGTCCCATCCATTGAGCACAGGCAGGCCCATATCCATCAGGATGACATCCGGTAGGTGCGATCGCGCCATCGCAATCGCTTCTGCACCGTCCACGGCGATGCTGACGTGGTAGCCCTTCTTTAAGAGACGGCGCGATAGCATGTCACGATTCATCTCATTGTCTTCAACCAGTAGAATCTTCGACATGAGGCGTTCCTCCCGGATGTGCTCAACGCGCGCCTGCCGCTACCTTCTCACGGATTTCGCACAGCAGCGAATCGACGCTGTACGCGCCCTTTTGCAAAATCTTTTCAACTGCGCCGCTCAACTGCAGCCATTCCTCTGCGGACAGATGCTTCGCGCTCACCACAATGACGGGAATTTCCCGCCACACTTCATGCTTGCGCAGTCGGGCTACGAATTCGAAACCATCCATTTCGGGCATCATCAGATCGAGCAATATTAGACTGGGCGCACGTTCTGTTATGCGCTCGAGTCCGATCCGGCCGTTCTCCGCCTCGATCACTGTATGGCCCTCTTTTTCCAGAATTCGACGCATGAGTTGGCGCACCGCTGGATCATCATCGACCACCAGAATGGTGAGTATGTCAGACGGGTTCGGCGGGTGCTTTCGGTACTTATCTAGGATTGTCATCAAGCGTTCCCGCTCGATGGGCTTCGTGAGATAGTCCGCGGCACCGAGCGAGTAGCCCATGTTCTTATTGTCAACCATAGTAACCATGACTACCGGAATGTGTGCCACATGCGGGTCAGCCTTCAGCGCAGATAACACCGCCCAGCCGTCCTTGTGGGGCATCATGACATCGAGCGTAATGGCATCGGGATGTACTTCCCGTGCGAGCCGAAGGCCTTCCTCTCCATCGCGCGCCACCACGGCTCTAAAACCGCCTTTCCAAAGAAAGCGCTGCATCAAGTCGCGAACGGTTGCATCATCGTCGATGACGAGCACGGTGCTTGCGCTAGCCGACACAGCTTGCGGTTCAGCTTCGGCTATGGAGCTTACGTCTGGTTGCGCGCTCATGACTTGGGTTGGCAGTCGCGCCGTAAACACACTGCCTTTGCCGGCTTCGCTCTGCACTTCGATGTCGCCGCCCATCATGCGGCAAAGCCGCCGGCTCAATGCGAGCCCCAGCCCGGTGCCTCCATATTTGCGGGTCGTCGAAGCGTCCGCCTGGGAAAATTCCTGAAATAATCGGCCGATGTGCTGTGGCGTCATCCCGATTCCGGTATCTGATACACGAAACACGAGCCAGTCTTTTCCGGTCGATTTCTCGCGTGCGACAGTGAGCGCGAAGGTTCCTTGGTCCGTAAACCGGCAGGCGTTGCTCAAGAGGTTGAAAAGGACCTGCCGGACCTTCGTCAGGTCACCGTGCATCGAGCCCACATCTTTATCACAGCTCATTTCCATGCGGTTCGACTTCTTTTGTGCGAGGGGTCGAATTACGGCGGCGACGTCCTTTACCATCGTGGCGACGTTGAAGGTTTCAAGATGAAGGTCCATTTTGCCGGCCTCGATCTTCGAGATGTCGAGCAGCGTGTTGATAAGCTCGAGCAGGTGCTTACCAGAAGTGTTGATCTTTTCAAGATCTGCGACGAACTGCTCAGCGCCCAATTCAGCGGCGTCTTCGATCAGCATTTCACTATAGCCCATGATGGCGTTCAGCGGCGTGCGCAATTCATGACTGACATTGGCGAGAAACTGGGACTTTAACCGGTTGGCTTCATCGAGCTTCTGATTAAGCCCGACCAGTTCTTGCGTCCTCTCGGCGACTTTGTGCTCCAGCCCGGCGTAGGCCTCCTGCAACGAGGTGGTCATCTTATTGAATTCTTCGGCGAGCATTTCGATCTCATCTCCGGTTTTCAGATGGACTCGAAAATCAAGATCTCCGTTGCCGATTCGAGCAACACCATGCCGAAGTACATCCAAAGGACGAAGGACGCGTCGGGCGACAAAAAATGTCGCAACAAGAGCCATGATGAGACCGAGCAGAAAGACGGTGGACGTTCGCACTATTGACGCATAAAGCGGCCTATATACTTCTTCGACCGGCTGTTCGATGAACACTGCCCAATCGAGATTTGGAATCGGCGCATAGGAGCTGAACACCTTTTCGCCCTGAAGATTGCGCGTCACAGTCCCCTCCGAGCCGGCCGTCGCGGGCGCGGCGCCAAATGCCTCTTTCACTTGCTGCAAAGCTGCCACATTGCGCCGTTGCAATACGAGCTTCACTTGCGGATGTGCAATCAAGTCGCCGGATCGGCTGACGACGTATGCATATCCCGCGTCTCCGACGGGAATTCCGGAGACCACGTTCTCGCCGATATACACGAGGTTCACCTCTGCCTGAAGCACTCCCATGACTTTCCCCGCTAAGTGCTCAATAGGAACAGCAATCGTCATATAGGGTTCAGAGCCCCGGACAAAGTAAATTTGGCTGAAGTAGGAGCGGCCTTGCTTAGCCTGCAAGAAGGAGGGTGCGTTCGAGAAGTCCCTTTGTCCCTCAGGCAGGACCGTCCGCAACCGCGAAGCATGCGCACGGAGCATGCCCTGACTGTCGAGCACCACCACTTCAGCGATTGCAGGGGCCACGAGCAACAATCGTTCGACTTCGAACGTATATTCCGGTGACAGCTTCTCGGCGGTAACGTCGGGGCTCATGGTCGCCGCTTTCATCGAGCCGTGTATTTCTTGAATGAATTGGCGGACCTTGAATGCGGCTCCAGAAGCCACTTCTTGCTGGAGTAGAGCGATGTGCTGCCTTACTTCGTGGTAACGGAAATAAATTTCCCAAATGCCGCTTATGATGAGGCCGCCACCGATCAAGATCACAGACATCACAAAGTAATGCCGGAGCAGGCGTCCACGTCTTCGCTTGCCGAAAATTCGGGCAAGTGTTTCCAGTGGAGCCCACTGCTGCTCCAGTATCGGTCGCTGCTTGCCGCCTTGTGGTTCAAGCCTGTCCATGAGCGCGCGCTATTATTTTTTCTTAGCCTGGTCCCACACGCTGCCGATCTCTTTCTCGAATTTCTCGTTAACCTCGCGGTAGCGCTGTCTAGCGATATCTTCGTCGTCAATCTTTGAAACCGGTGCTTCAAAGAATGAACGGATTCCACCAGTAAGTTCCACGGCTAACTCCGCTGTCGAACCGGGCGGTCCGCGTACCTTGTACTTGGGAGTTATGGGGAAAAGACCTCGCTCCATGAATACGCGCTGACCTCTCTCGGAGAGCAAGAATTCCATAAAAGCGCGCGCTGCCTTTGGGTGCCTCGCTCCTGCAAGAATGGCAAACGGTTCCGGCGTGACGAACGCGTTTTTCGGAGCCACGAACCGAATATCAAACCCGGCAAGCTTTTCCTCAAAGGCAAAATAGGAAGGAACTCCAAAGCCCACAGCATATTCGCCTCTGGCCACGACCGTCGCAACATCCCGACTGCCAGGCGTAAACATCCCTGTGTTGGCGGCCAGATTCTTGAGCCACTTCCATCCCTCGCTTTCTCCCCTGCCCTGAAGGATGATCTCGTATGTCGCATGGCTCGATGATGATCGCGCAGGCGTGCATTGCGCGATCTGTCCCTTAAGCTTCGGGTTCAACACGTCGTCCCAGTCCTTTATCTCCGGGACCCCGAGCCGCTTGAGAAGCCTCGGGTGGTAAACCAAACCGTAAATCTCCAGCGCCGTTCCTACCCAATAGCCCGCCGGGTCTTTGAGCGGCACCGGTTTAGGCTTACCGATCGAAGCAGGAATCGATTCCCATACTTCGTTTGGGAGCTCGAGCCTCACCACTAGATTTTGTGCCGCGAGCTTGTCGAACAACGCGGATTCACCGCCCCAGAAGATGTCTGCTTGCGGTTTGCCTTTCCACTTCACGATTGTTTCGTAGGACACCGGCGTCCCGGCGTGCAGTGCACTTGCTTTAACGGTCACGTTCCACTTTTCTTTCGCGTACTGCGTGAACTCCTTGAACGCCGCATCGACGATGAACGCGGAAACCGGCGTCTGAATAATCAGTTCTTCTTCAATGGGCGCCGGGACTGGCGTTACGCTGGTAACCCCTGCCAGGGCGACCAGCTCGCCGACCGACTGAGGCAACCGCGGTACCGGCGGGCTACTGCCAATAACGGGTTGCGCGTTTTCGGATGAGATTGCTTGCGTGTGAAGCGTGTGGAACGAGTCGCCCGGGCTCGCTGTGACTTTCGCACAGAACAAAACGGCGCCGAATAGCAGCAACAAACATCTCATGCGTAGCCCTTGAAACCGAAATCCGGCTTGAGCCAAGGCAGTTGATCGCCAGTTAAGCGCGGGGACTTATACCGAAGACCAATGACTACAAGTATTGGCGCTTCTGACTATAGTCAGATTCACACGTGAATACTGATCATTGACGATAACGTTTTTGCGCCGAAGAATCTAGCTCCGGACCAGCGTTTACGTACGGCCGATTGGCTGATTGTCGGGCGTATGCAAACGGAGTATGGTGGTTGGTCTCGGGGCTTTCGGATGGCGCCATTCCAGTTCTTCACAGGCTTTCGGATCGCGCGATTCCAATTCTTCATCGGCCACGATAATCTAATGAGACTACACGTCCGATAGCTGTTCGAGATGCCGACGGCGCAGCCGCCGAAGTTCGATCTGGCGAGCAATTAAAACGGCAACCAGCGGCGGGCACCAAAATGCCGGCGGAGTTCCGCTGCGCGCTGATGCATTACTGGGATGAAAGCGCGCCAGTTGGAGTGCCTTCGTCCGTTGGTATCACGCGTGTGAAGGCACAGCGAGACAACCTCATGCGCCGCGCGAGATGGAAGCGCTAATTCGCTCGATTGCACCGCCGGCATAGTTGATTACTCACAGAACGTCGAAGATCTGTTGGTCAATTATGCCTACTGCCGCTCCTATGCGTGCGCGTAGCATTGATGCCGTAATTAAGAGCGTCGTGCTTGCGGGGAGGGAACAATGGAACAAAGCGAGAGCCGTATCATCACGATCAGTGGCACTACTGATCGACACCAACAGCAGGAGCAACGCATAAAAGAGCAAGCGCAGGTTATCGCTGAACTGGAAAGCGAAGTGCTCCGGCAACAGGCCCGCGGGGATGAAGCCCTGGCCGCGCTTAGCAAAATGCAGGCGGAGCTTGCCGAACTTCGAGTTCAATTAAAGCGTTGAACTGCAATCCAGGCTGGAAGGCGAGAATCGCTTTTTCTTCTCGTAACACCCGCTGCGGTGTTTTCAGCCGCGATTGATGGCGTCAGACGCTTCTTCGCAGATCTCAGTAATCGAACGACATCTGCAGCAGTATGTAGCCCGCTTTTCTCAGCTGCGTGTTGTACGGACTCATGGTACAGTTAGGAATCCGCTTCAGTGCCTCGAAGTAAGACGGCTTGCGAGTTCGTTACGTGTATGGAAGCTTTGGCGCGCCCGGCGGGATTCGAACCCACGACCTTCGGCTTCGGAGACCGACACTCTATCCAGCTGAGCTACAGGCGCGGTGTGAGGACTATCGAGCGCGCCAAGGATAGCGGTTTTCCCCTATAGCGTCCATCGCGACTGCGGTCGCCGCGTCTGTCGATGCGCATTGATTGCCGCTATAATGTGCGCCTTTCCAACGATTTGCCGCAGGAAAATCCATGGTCGAAACGCACGACGAGCACTCGTCGCCCATCAAGACGCCGAAGCAGTTGATCACCGTCCTCGCGCTGTCGTTCATCATTCCTATCACCATCATCGTAATGTTGTCGCAACTCGTCACGACCGGCATCAACGCCAGCAGAGATCATCCCGCGCTCAACGATGCGTCGGTTGCGGCGCGCCTCAAACCGGTGGGCCAGGTCCAAGTCGTCGACCCCAACGCGCCTAAAGTCGAGAAGTCAGGCAAGGAAGTTGTCGACGCAGTCTGCAGCGCTTGCCATGGAACCGGCGCGCTCGGCGCGCCGAAAATCGGTGACAAGACGGCATGGGCCCCGCATCTTGGCGAAGGCCTCGATCATCTCGCGCAGAATGCAATCAAAGGAATCCGCCAGATGCCGCCGCGCGGCGGCAATCCCGATTTGAGCGACACTGAAGTGACACGTGCCGTCGCATTCATGGCGAATCAGTCGGGCGCCAATTTCAAGGAGCCCGCATCGAAACCGGAACCTGCAAAAGCAGCGCCGGCGGCGCCCGCATCAGCCGTCGCACCGGCCGCGGCTCCTCCAGCGCAAGTCGCAGCTGCGCCTGCGCCTTCATCGGCGCCTGCTGCCGCTCCCGCAAAAGGCGATGCACCGAAAGGCGGGAAAGCCACGTATGACGCAACGTGCGTCGCTTGCCATGGAGCAGGCATCGCAGGCGCGCCAAAAGCCGGTGATAAGGCAGCTTGGGCGCCGCGTTTGAAGACGGGCATGGAGACTCTCTACACGAGTGCGCTCAAGGGCAAAGGCGCGATGCCGCCCAAAGGGGGCAACGGCGCCCTCCCGGATGCCGACGTCAAAGCGGCCGTTGATTATCTTACCGGGCTCGCCAAGTAAACGCGCCGGGCTTACCTCCAACATGGGCGCAGCTTTTGCTGCGCCTTTTTTATCGCCTTACTGAGCAGCATCGCCATGCCATGAGAGTTCTGAGCTGCATCGTCGCACTGCTTGCGCTCACCTTCGTGGATGCGAGCGCCCAAAACGCGCCGCCCTCGTATCCGACGAAATTCATTCGCTTCATCGTGCCCTATGCACCGGGCGGCAGCTCGGACGTGCTCGCACGCACGATCAGTCAGAAATTGAACGATGCACTCGGACAAACGCTCGTCATCGACAATCGGCCGGGTGCCGGCAGCATGATCGGCACGGATATCGCCGCGAAGTCGCCGGCGGACGGCTACACCATCATTCTCTCGGACATGCCGCACACGATAAATCCGAGCATCTACGCAAAAGTGCCGTACGATCCGATCCGCGACTTTGCACCGGTTACTCTGATCGGTGTCTCGCCGATGTTTTTGTTTGCACATCCTTCACTGCAGGCTACGAACATCAAAGAGTTCATTGCACTCGCGAAGACACAACCGGGCAAGATCGCGATCGCTTCAGGCGGAACCGGGGCCACGACGCATCTCATGGCGGAGCTGCTGCAGACGCATGCCGGAATCAAGCTGAACCATGTGCCATACAAGGGCGCGGGACCCGCGTTGAGCGATGTTGTCGCGGGTCAGGTTCCTGCCACGTTTACTTCAATGGCTACCGCGGCGCCATTCGCAAAGTCGGGGCGACTGCGCATACTCGGCGTTACAACGAGTAAACGCATGGCCGCGTTTCCCGATGTGCCGACGTTCGAGGAAAGCGGCGTCTCCGGCATGGTGGTAGAGCATTGGTGGGGCGTCATGGCGCCCGCCGGCGTGCCGAAGGCCATCATCGACAAACTGCGCGCTGCAATCGTCAACGCGGTTAATTCGCCGGAGGTTCGCGAGCGTTTCACTGCGCTGAGCGTCGAACCTCGCACGACCACACCGGAGCAGTTTCGCGCCCTGCTGGCAAGCGACGTCAAGCGCTGGGCAAAGGTCGTCAAGGATGCAGGAATCCACATCGAGTAGGTGTATGCGGCTCGTCTGCGTTTTGCAATGAGCGATAACGTCTTCGCACCGGCGGTTTCAGCGCTGACCCGCGATATGCAGATGCATGACGATTTCATCGCGCTCTGCGAATGTGGCGGTCGGCGTGCCGGCACGGACAGCGAGCGCGCGGCATTGGAGCTCGTACATTCTCGCATGGCGTCAATCGACCACCGGGCGCAAGTCGAGCCGGTCGAGTATGCTGGCTGGCGTTGCTCTCAAGCCGCTTTCACTCTTAACGGCGACAAACTTATCTGCAATCCGCTGCTTGGTTCAGCATCGACGACGCCTGAAGGTATTAGCGCTGAAGTAATCGACCTCGGACGGGGCGCTCTCGAAGACTTTGAGCGATCCGCACGCTACATACCGGGAAAGTTCGTCCTCGTGCGGCATGAGTACCCTTTCTCGGCGAGCCACATCCATCGCCGGCGTAAATACGGGTGGGCAATGGAGCGCGGCGCGGCCGGATTCGTGATTGCCAATCCATTGCCGGGCGCCGGGCCCATGTCAGGCTCCTCGGGTCGCGGCGGCATGGCGGGCATACCGGCCGTATCCGTCGACTTCGAATCGGCCGCGCGGCTGACTGCTGCGCATGGCTCGCAGCGCGCGCACTTGCTCATCAGAGGCGAAGATTACGCTGCGCGCACTAGCGTTGTGACGCTCGACTTTCCGGGGCAGACCCAATCATGTGTGGCACTGAGCGCGCATGTCGATGGGCATGACCTCGCGCAAAGCGCGATGGATAATGCAACCGGCGTTGCTGTGGTACTCGCGGTTACACGCGCTTTCGCACCGCTCGTCGCAAACGGGCGGCGCGGACTTAAAGTCTGTCTCTTCAGTGCCGAAGAATGGGCTTTGGCCGGATCGCGGCAGTATTTGGACAGCATGGCTGAGCACGACCGCGCCGCGATCGCAGTCAATATCAACCTCGATACTGTTGGCGGAGACAGCGATCTGACGGCGCTTACCAGTGAATTTCCGCTGCTTGTCCCATTCGTACGGCACGCCGCCGAATCAGTGGGCATGGCGTTGAATACTTATGAGCCGATGATGTCGAATTCCGATCATTACAACTTTGCACGCCATGGCATACCGGCGCTGCGCCTCGTCGCTGGTTTTGATCGGCCCGAGTCGAACATCAAATACATCCTGACCCGCAGTGACACACGCGACAAGGTCGATATCTCACACTTACGTTCCGCCGCGATGATGACCGCTGCGCTGCTGGGCCGCGCGCTGACCGCGAGCGATGCCGATATGGCGTCACTCAGGCAACGCTAGACCCATGGCTGAGGCACTTACTTGCGGCAAGTGCATGGTTTGTCTTGCGCGGCGCACGATCTGCACGAAGCCTTAGTGCATGGCAACCTACGCGATCGGTGATGTGCAAGGCTGTTATTCGCCATTGCGGCGTCTGCTCGATAAGATCCGCTTCGATCCGGCGCGCGATCGCTTATGGTTCGTCGGTGATCTCGTCAATCGAGGTCCGCAATCGCTTGCCACTCTGCGTTTCGTAAAAAGCCTCGGCACACGCGCGATCACGGTGCTGGGCAATCACGATCTGCATCTACTTGTCGTGGCTGCGGGCCACGCGAAGATACATCACGGCGATACCCTCGACGCCATACTGCGCGCTCCCGATCGGGATGAGCTTCTCGATTGGACGCGACGTCGCAAGATGATGCACGCGGCGGGTCGCTACGCCATCGTGCACGCGGGGCTGCTACCACAGTGGACCATTGCAAAGGCGCTCAAGCTCGCGCGTGAAGTCGAAGTCACACTGCGAGGAGAGGATTGCGACGAATTCTTCCGCCACATGTACGGCAATCAACCCGATCGCTGGCGTGAGAGTCTCAAGGGTTACGATCGCCTGCGCGTGATTACCAACGTGCTCACGCGCTTACGCCTCTGCACGGCCGACGGAAAAATGGAATTCGCGCATAAAGGCAGTCCGGCGGACGCACCGCGCGGATATGTGCCCTGGTTCACGGTGCCACGGCGACGGCATCGCTCGACCACCGTCGTGTTCGGGCATTGGGCCGCGCTGGGCCTCTACATAAATCACAACGTTGCCGGCATCGACACGGGCTGCGTTTGGGGCCGACATCTGACGGCGCTCAGGCTTTCGGACCGGACGCTTTTCCAGAGCTCTGCCGCGGCGCCAGCACAGCGAGCGCGCTCGCTATAGCGGCCGATGCCATTTGCGCGAGTTCGCGGCGGTTCCGATGAGCACAATCGATCGGCGCAAGAAACTGAAGGTCCATGTTAATAACACGCTGGGTGAGGATGAGCCGCAAGGAATCCACAAGCGATTTTTCACCTTCATAGTCTGCTTCACTGCATAGGCTGCCATCCGCGCGCGTGTAACGCAAAGCAACCGGCCATAGTGTCGCTTGGCAATCAATTGCTGGTTCGAGCAGTGACGCATGAAAGGGCAGCAGCCGATCGCCACTTGTGGTTCGGCCTTCGGGGAACACTGCAAAGATGTCGCCGTTGCGCATTGCAGACACGACAAGTGCATTGATACGCGCAGGATGGTGCCGGCGTTCGCGCTCGATGAACAGCGTGCCGTTGTTGGCGCATAGCCATCCGAGCGCCGGCCAGCGCCGGATCTCGGCCTTGCCCACAAAACGCACTGTGCGTACCGCATTGATGGCAAGGATATCAAGCCAGGACACATGATTCGCGACAATCATCATCGGCACTGCCGACCCGTCCGGCGGCGTGCCCTTAACATGCATGCGCACGCTAAGGATGTGAAGCAGTTGCGCGCACCACTCACGCACATGCGCGGCACGCTGCGCTTGATTGCAAAACGGATAGACGATAAGCGTCGTCGCCATGCCGCGCACGAGATGGAGCAGCGCCTGCGCGAAGCGCTTACATCGAACTAAGGTGTTGGGAGATTCGTCGTGCAACGTGACCACTTAGGCCCCGAGCAGGGCCGGCCCTCTTCAAGCGCATTTCGCGTGGAGACAGTCGCGGTCGATTATGTGATGCAACTAACCGACAGCTACGCCAGTCAACCAGGCCGGGTCACCACGGATTGGAGCCGAAGTTCTGCTTGCACTTCATCGCTACTTCATCGCGGGTGAACGTGTGGTTCTGGCCGCCGCGATGCGCGATCTTGATCGCGCCGAGCACAGAGGCAACACGTCCCGTCTGCTCCCAGTCCATGCGGTTTGCGATGCCATACAACAGTCCGGCGCGGTAGGCGTCGCCGCAGCCAGTCGGATCGACGAGCGCTTCCGGTTTCGCGCAGGGTATCTCGATCTTTCGTCCGTCCGTGTAGATCGTCGAGCCTTTCGCACCCAGTGTTACCACCATCGCTTTGACGCGCCGCGCGAGCGCCTCAAGCGACTGCCCGGTTTTTTCCTGCAGCAATTGCGCTTCGTAATCATTAACTGTCAGGTAATCGGCCATGCGCACGAACTCGAGCAACTCGTCGCCGTTGAACATCGGCAATCCCTGACCCGGATCGAAGACGAAGGGAATGCCGGCGGCATGAAACTCACGCGCGTGCTGGAGCATACCGTCGCGACCGTCGGGCGCAACGATACCGAGCGTTACGTTCGCCGCATCGCCGACGTGATTGCGATGCGAATGATTCATGGCGCCTGGATGAAAAGCGGTGATCTGGTTATCGTCGAGATCGGTCGTGATGAATGCTTGCGCAGTGAATGTGCCGGGCACTTCCTGCACATGGCTGCGCGACAGTCCCAGATCATTAAGACGGGTTGCGTACGGCTGCGAATCATCGCCGACCGCAGCCATGATTTGCGGCTTGCCGCCAAGAAGGTTGAGGCTGTAAGCAATATTGCCGGCGCAGCCGCCGAACTCGCGCCGCATGTCGGGCACCAGAAAGGCGACATTCAGAATGTGCAGTTGCTCGGCTAGGATGTGTTCTTTGAAGCGGCCCGGAAATACCATGATCGTGTCGTACGCGATCGAGCCGCAAATCAGAGTGTGCATGGATTGTCCTGTGGAAGGCGGGCGATTATATCACCGGGGTATGCGCCTTCCGCGCATTGCCGGCACAGCACCGTGTCTCAAATCTCTTCGTAGTACTAAAGCAAGGCGTTCCGCCGCCCTATCCGACCATCGATGCAGCGCAAAAAGCGGGTGCCGTAACGCTCAACTACTGTGCGTTCATCAACACGTGTATCATCTTCCTCATCATCGCGTTTTCTGATTTCCTGCTGATACGGATGATCAACAAGTTACGCGAGCAAGAAGCACCTGCTACACCCGAAGAGATCGTTTTGCTGCGCGATATAAGAGACTCGCTGAAGGAATAACATCGCGCAAGGCGATGCCATCACTCCAGCATCAGGCCGCTCGCGCCAACCAGCACCAATACCCAAATTACGACCATATTGATGAGGCTCAGCATGACGGCGGCACTGCCGCAGTCCTTCGCTCGCTTTGCAAGCACGTGACTTTCGAGTGAAACCCGATCGGTAATCGCTTCGATGGCGGCATTGATAAGCTCTATGATCAATACGAGCAGCACACTGCCAATCATCAACGCCTTTGAAATTCCGCTCGTGTGCATTGACAACGATAGCGGAATGAGAATCAGCGCGAGCAGCACTTCCAAGCGGAATGCTTCCTCATGTTTGAACGCCGACGTAAAACCATCGAGCGAATAAAAAAGCGCATTCCACATGCGCTTGATGCCGGTTCTTCCTTTGTATGGCGTATGCATGCTCATGGCAGTTATGACGCAGGTCGCCACGCCAGATCCAGCTCGCGCGCCGCCTTCACGTCGTCGAGGCGTCGAACGGGCAGCGTGTGCGGCGCGCCTTTCACGAGGTCCGGTTGGCTGCGCGCTTCAGCAAGTATCTCTTTCATTGCAGCAACGAACGCGTCGAGCGTTTGCTTGGACTCCGTCTCCGTCGGCTCTATGAGCAGGCACTCCGGCACCAGCAGTGGAAAATATGTGGTCGGCGCATGAAAGCCTTTGTCGAGCAGCCGCTTCGCAAAGTCCATCGCTGTGACGCCGGTCTCTTCCTTCAACGCGCGCAGTGTCACGATAAATTCATGGCTGGCGCGCCGGGTTGGAAACGCGGTCTCGAAGCCGGCTTTCTGCAATTCCACCATTAGATAATTCGCGTTCAGAGTCGCATACTCGGCCACCCGCTGCATGCCTTCCCGTCCGAGCAGACGAGCGTAGATGTACGCGCGCACCAGTACGCCGGCATTGCCCATATTGGCCGACAGGCGGCCGATGGATTCAGGCAAGTCCCTCTCGTCCGCAAATTCGTAGCAATCGCCGTCCTGCTTCACAACCGGCAGCGGCAAGTACGGCACAAGTTTAGCGGCGACACCAACGGGACCTGCGCCCGGTCCACCTCCGCCATGCGGCGTTGAAAACGTTTTGTGCAGATTCATGTGGATCACGTCGAATCCCATGTCTCCAGGCTTCACCTTGCCGAGTATCGCGTTGAGGTTGGCGCCGTCGTAGTAGAGTAACCCGCCAGCCTCGTGCACGATCGTCTTGATCTCCAGTATCGTCCGCTCGAACACGCCCAGCGTCGATGGATTTGTAAGCATCAAGCCGGCGGTCTGATTACCCACAGCGGCCTTCAGTGCAGACAACTCCACGTTGCCTTCGCGGTCCGTTGGAATTTCGCGCACCGTGTAGCCGCACATGACCGCGGATGCCGGATTGGTTCCATGTGCCGCGTTCGGTACCAGAATCTCCGTGCGCAGATTGTCGCCACGCGCCACGTGATAGGCGCGGATCATTGCGACGCCGGCAAACTCTCCTTGCGCGCCGGCCATCGGCGCGAGACTTACCCCCGCCATGCCAGTAACGTCTTTGAGCATCTCCTGCAGCTCGAACATACAGGCGAGAAAGCCCTGGCCTGTAGTCGCGGGAGCCGCAGGATGGCGCGAGAGAAATTCCGGCAGCATCGCCAGGTGATTGCAGGCGCGCGGATTGTATTTCATGGTGCACGATCCGAGCGGATAAAACTGGGTATCGATGGAAAAGTTTTTACGCGACAGGTTCGTGTAATGGCGAACCGCGTCGAGCTCGGATACTTCCGGCAGCACGGGCGGCGCTGCGCGCCGAAATTGCGCCGGTATTTCAACCGGCGCAGTTTCGGCCGACGGAATCTGCGAGGAATTGCGGCGCCCGGGTCGAGATAACTCGAAGATCAGCATTGATGCCCGTCGTCGCGCAACAGAGGACGTGAACAGTGCGGCATTGACGCTGGTTGAAAGGCGCTCGCTACTTGAGTGCGGCAAGTGCTGCGTCGTAATCCGGCTCATTCTTGATCTCGGGCACGAGCTGCGAGTACTTGACCGTGTTGTTCTCATCAAGCACCACCACGGCGCGCGCAGTAGCGCCCTTCAAGGGACCGTCCGCCAGATCCACGCCATAGGCGCTGTGAAAGTCGCGCCCGCGCATGGTGGACAGTGTCACAACGTTGTTGATGCCCTCGGCTTCGCAAAAGCGCTTCATGGCGAACGGCAAGTCAGCAGAAATAACGAGCACGACGGTGTTGGGCAGGCTGCCCGCTCTTTCGTTGAATTTCCGGGTCGACGTCTGGCACACTGGTGTGTCAAGACTCGGCACGATATTGAGCACCTTGCGCTTGCCGTCGAAATCCTTGAGGCTGACGTCCTTCAGATCTTTACCCGTCAACGTAAAGTCCGGTCCTTTGTCGCCAGGTTTCGGAAATTTTCCGCCGACTTTAATGGCATTGCCGCCAAGCGTTACGTTTGACATCGAGGTCTCCTGAGTTATGTTGAAGGTGTCAGCGCACGCGGCGCGCTGTGCAAACGGCGGCCCGCAAAGCGCCGCATGTTATCCACGTAACGATCGAAATCTTGGCGGCGCTTCGTTTCCGTCACACACACGAGTAGCGCGTTGCCCAATTCCGGATAGTGGTCCGTGAGATCGAGGCCGCCGAGTATGCCTTGCGCCTCCAACGCCTGCAACACGTCACCGACCGGCGCATCAAGCTCGACCACGAACTCATGAAACACGGCGCCGCTGAATGCCCGTTTCACGCCGGGCAGCGCAGTGAGTTGCTGAGCCAGTGTGTTTGCATTTGCATGAGACGCCTGCGCGACACGCGCAAGCCCGGTAGGCCCGACGAGCGCGAGATAGATGGTCGCCGCAGTTACGGCAAGCCCCTGGTTCGTGCAGATATTCGATGTCGCTTTCGAGCGCCGTATATGCTGCTCACGCGCCTGTAGCGTCAATGTATATCCGACCTTTCCTTCGAGGTCCAAGGTGCGTCCGACGATACGGCCCGGCATTTGCCTCACATATTTTTGGCGGCACGCTATGAAACCGAAGTACGGGCCGCCGCTCGCGAGCGGCACGCCCAGCGGCTGACCCTCGCCCAATGCGATGTCTGCACCGCCGGCGCCCCACTCGCCGGGCGGACGCAAGATCGCGAGCGAAACCGGATTCACCACCGCGATAGTGAGCATGTTGTTTTCTTTCGCCCAGGCAGTCAGTTCATCAACGGGTTCGAGGACGCCGAAAAAGTTTGGCTGCGACACGACGAGCGCCGCGTAATCGCCGCCGGCATATTTGCGCAGCGCCGATGGAATGACGTGACCGCAGTCGGTGCAATACGGCACGTCGACGATTTCGATATCCTGATCTTCGACCAGCGTGTGCACGACCTGCCGATAGACTGGGTGGACTGTCGCGGGCATGAGCACGCGCTTCGAAGTCTTGTGTACACGCACGGCCATCAATACCGCTTCTGCGAGTGCACTGGCGCCGTCGTACAGACTTGCGTTGGTGACGTCCAGCGCTGTAAGCGACGTCATCATCGTTTGATACTCGTACAGCAACTGCAGCGTGCCCTGACTTGCTTCCGCCTGGTAGGGCGTATACGCCGAATAGAATTCACCACGCGTTGCAATCTGCCAGACCGCTGCCGGAATATGATGCTCATATGCGCCGGCGCCGAGGAAGCTGAGCCAGTGTCCGTCGCGTTGAGCGCGCTCATGCATGACGCGCGTAATTTCCATTTCGCCGACACCCGGCGGTACCTGCGTTAACCCGGCACTGCGCAGCGACGCAGGGATCTCGTCGAATAAGTCATCGATCGTGTTAGCGCCGATCGCCGCGAGCATCGCTCGAACGTCGTCTTCGGTGTGCGGAATAAATGGCATTTCAGATGCTCTTCAGCGGCGCCGCGCGAGTTATGCCTTTGCCGATGCGTGTGTGCGCCGGCGCGTGTGCATACCGCGTTTCAGTGACTATCAGCGTCTGCAACGGCCTGATAAGCACTGGCATCGAGCAGCGCCGCAACCTCGGCCGGCGTATCGATTTTGAGTTTGAACAACCACGCCGAATATGAGTCCTGATTTATTTTCTCGGGTGCATCCGTGAGTTCGGTATTTACAGCAGTCACCACACCGGACACGGGTGCATAGACATCCGCCGCTGCTTTCACCGATTCAACAACCGCACATTCCTCGCCTTGCTTGAGCTTGCGCCCGACCGCCGGCGTCTCGACAAACACGAGGTCACCAAGCAGCTCCTGTGCATGATCGGTGATGCCAACGGTGACAGTACCATCCGCGTCCTGCTTAACCCACTCATGCGAAGCGGTGTACTTGAGATCGGCCGGTGTGGTCATACAGTTACTCCAGAGTTTAACGCTCGATGCAGCGTGAATGCGCGGCGTGATTTTATCCTGAATGAGCACGCGGCGTTTCTCGTGTCATTAAAGGTCTATGCGGACTTTTCCATTGCGTACGAATGGCGGCTTGACAACGCGCGCCCGCAGCGGTTTGCCGCGGACGTCGACGGTCACGTCAGCGCCCGGTTGCACGGCGTTAGGTACGCGCGCGAGCGCGATCGAGCGATCCAGCGTCGGACCGTAGCCGCCGCTGGTAATTTCACCGGCACCATGCGCGGTGTTCACAACGTGGTGGCTACGCATAACGCCTTTGTCGAGCAATACCAGCCCGACCGCATGACGCGCACTCGTGCGATTCTCCAGCGCGTTCCTGCCGATGAAATCACGCGCCGTTCGCATGTCTACTGTCCACGTGAGGCCGGTTTCAAGCGGCGTGGTCGATTCATCCATGTCCTGACCATACAGATTCATACCTGCTTCCAGACGCAGCGTATCGCGTGCCCCCAGACCCGCTGGTGTCACAGCGAGCTCGTGCAGCCGCTGCCACGCAATGACGGCCTCAGCCGCAGGCAACACGATTTCAAAACCGTCTTCGCCCGTGTAACCGGTACGCGCAATCATCGTCTCACCAACATATGCAGCGCTGAAAGGCGCAAGTCTTTCGCCTGCTGTCTGTGTGGCGGGCAGCGCGAGATACGTCTTTGCGCGGGCATGCGGCCCCTGGACCGCAATGAGCGCCAGGTCGCGCCGGGCCGTGACTTCAACGTCCGACGCGACCTTGTCGCGTTGTGCGGTGAGCCAGGCGTAATCTTTGTCCGCGGTACCCGCATTCACGACGAGCCGGAAATTTGTCTCATTAAAAAAATAAACGATGAGATCGTCGAGGACGCCGCCCGCCGGATTCAGCATGCACGAGTAGAGCGCCTTCCCGGGCTGCTGCAGACGCTCAACATCGTTGGCAAGTGTGTGAGCAAGCAAGTCGCGCGCGCGCTTGCCGCGCACATCGATGGCGAGCATGTGCGAGACATCGAAGATGCCGCAGTCGCGCCTTACTTTGTGGTGTTCATCAATCTGAGAACCGTAGTGGAGCGGCATGTCCCAGCCGCCGAAGTCGACCATGCGCGCGCCCATCTTCCGGTGCAGCGCGTTGAGCGGCGTCGTTTTAAGCGTCGATTCGCTCAATGGGTTGTTCTTTCCGCGGTGCTGCACTGCTTACGCCGGCTTGTCATAGCGCTGGCGCAGGCAACAAATCAAGGCGGAATCCGGCCGCGCCAAGGTCGCCCGTGTCGAGGTCGAGCCTGACCGTGATCTCGCCGTTCGGCGGAATGCCTGCGCGTGGGTCCTTACCGCCGCCGAGGTACTCGGCGGGCAGGAATATACGCCGCGCGACCGTATGCTCCTTGGTGTTGGTCAGAACCACGTCGAGCGCAGGATAAGCCAGTTGATACGCAGCCTGGCTGCGCATGGTTGCGGTTAATGCGATCAACCCGGGCGTCGACGGATCGCGTGCCTGCATGTCGGACGCCTCGATGCTGATCTGGCGCGGGTGCTGTGGCAGGGCAATTACGCAATGCATGACTGCGCATATACGCTCGGCCGGCTGCCGGGCTTCGGGCACACGCGCGACAATCTCGCTGCGATAGAAATATGCTATCTCGCACGCCAGCGCGATCATGAGCGCCACTACACCGGCGCTCCAGCCCAACGTCCGCCGACGGATGTCCGCGGGCGGTGCGATAGTGAGTAGCGGATCCGGCTCAGGGACACGCTGGCTCCGGCGTAGTTTCCGCAGTGTCTCCAGCGGAGGAATCGGCTCGAACGCCGCCGCGGCGGCCGGTTCTCCGATGGGCGGGGTAACCTGCGGCACGGGTGGAGGCTGTTCGGCTGGTGCCACAACGGGCGGCTCAACGGCAGGCTGCGCTGTTGGCGGCGCCACATCGGCGAGCGTGTCGAGCGTCTTGAAGCCGTCGAACACATGAGCGCACTGGCCGCACCGAACTGTGCCGTTTCGAGCCTGCAACTGCTGGGGCTGAACACGAAACGTCGTCGAACAGTTGGGACAGCGGGTGATCATGCTCATGACAGCGCGCCCTCTATGCGCGTGCCGGTCAAGAGTGCCCAGCCATCATCGTACTCGCGTGGCGCCATCGAAAACCAGGGACGGTACGCTTGCTCTACTTCATCCGCTTGATGCTCTAGCACGCCCGACAAAGCAATGCGCCCGCCCGGCAGCGTCGCCCGCGAAAGCAGCGGTGCAAGCAACTTCAGGGGTTTGGCGAGAATATTCGCGAGCACAATGTTGACTGCCGGCGGTGGTCCTGCTGCCGCAGGCGTGAGATCCACGTTCACTTGATTTTGCATCGCATTGTTGTGCGCAGCAACCAGCGCCGCGGGGTCGATTTCGACACCTGCGGCCGAGCGCGCACCGAGTTTCATTGCCGCGATTGCGAGTATTCCCGAGCCGCAACCGTAGTCCAGCACGCTATCGCCGGCACGCAGATTGCGCTCCAGCCATCGCAGACAGAGCCGCGTCGTCGGATGGGTACCGGTGCCAAAGGCGAGCCCTGGATCGATGACAAGATTGACCGCGGTTGGATCGGGAACAGCGTGCCATGTGGGCACCACCCACAGGCGCTGTGCGATGCGAACGGGCTGAAACTGCTGCTGCGTCGTGCGTACCCAGTCCTGCTCGGCGACGTGCGCAACCTCGAAACGAGGCATCGATTTCAGTCCGGCCGCGGTCGCACTGGTTGATACGAACGCATTTACGTCTGTGTCCGCGGCGACCAGCGCATTTACCTTTGTGAGCGCCCACTCTCGTTGAGGCCAATGGTCAGGCTCGTCGAACAGTGCTTGCTCCAACACTGTGCCGGCGTTAGCGTCTGTCACATCGACGGCCAGTGCGCCGGCTGCCACGAGCGCGTCGGATAGTGCTTCGACCTCCGCCGCGGTCACAGTCATCGTGATTGATAACCAAGGCATGTGTTCACGAGTCTGAGAGCGTCACCCTTGCAGCAAGACATCGCCGCTCGAGAATCACTCGACTCGCATCGACTTCGCGAGCTTCTGCTCGAGATAGTGAATGCTGGTGCCGCCCGCACGAAACTCCGCGTCCTGCATGAGTTCCGCATGCAAAGGAAGATTGGTCTTGATGCCCTCCACGACCGCTTCCGACAACGCAATACTCATACGGGCAATCGCCTGCTCGCGGGTTTCGCCATAGGCGATTAATTTGCCAATCAGCGAATCGTAATACGGCGGCACGAAGTAGTTGTTATAGGCGTGCGAGTCGACGCGGATGCCAGGTCCGCCTGGCATGTGCCACGAAGTGATGCGCCCGGGAGACGGCGTGAACTTGTGAGGGTCTTCCGCGTTGATGCGGCATTCGATGGCGTGACCTTTGATCGCAACGTCGCGCTGCTTGACCGGCATGCGTTCGCCCGCCGCAATGCGAATCTGGATCTGCACGATATCGATGCCGGTAACCATCTCAGTCACCGGATGCTCGACCTGGAGGCGCGTATTCATCTCGATGAAATAAAACTCATCCTTCTCGTAGAGGAACTCGAACGTGCCGGCGCCTTCATAACCGATCTTGCGGCACGCTTCGGCGCAACGTTCGCCGACGCGGATGCGGCCGCGTGTCGGCAGGTGCGGCGCGGGTGCTTCTTCGATAATCTTTTGATGGCGGCGCTGCATCGAGCAATCGCGATCGCCAATGTAAATCGCATTTCGAAATTTATCCGCGAGCACCTGAACTTCAATGTGGCGCGGATTCTCGAGAAACTTCTCCATGTAAACCGTCGCGTTGCCGAAAGCCGCCGCAGCCTCGGCCTTGGTCAATGACACGGCACCGAGCAGCGCAGCTTCGGTATGAACGACACGCATGCCGCGTCCGCCGCCGCCGCCGGCCGCCTTGATGATGATCGGATAGCCGATTGCACGCGCCATCTTGATGATTTCTTCGGGCACGTCCGGGAGCGCTCCCTCGCTACCAGGCACACATGGAATACCCGCTTTTTTCATGGCCGCTTTGGCGCTTACCTTGTCACCCATGAGCACAATAGTCTCGGCGCGTGGACCGATAAAGACAAATCCGCTCTTCTCGACACGCTCGGCAAAATCGGCGTTCTCGGATAGGAACCCATAGCCCGGGTGTATCGCCTCGGCGTCCGTAACTTCAGCTGCACTGATGATGGCGGGTATATTGAGATAGCTCTGTGCCGAAGGTGGCGGCCCGATGCAGACCGATTCATCGGCAAGCTTCACGTACTTGGCGTCCGCGTCCGCTTCCGAGTGGACCGCCACCGTCTTGATGCCCATTTCCCGGCACGCGCGCTGCACGCGCAACGCAATCTCACCGCGATTGGCAATCAGGATCTTCTTAAACATGCGGTCTTTGTGCGTCTATGTCGCCGAACGGCTGCCTCTTGCGCGGCGCTGCGCATTCTTGCGCTACTGCATCGACGGTCATCGGCTCAGCCGATGACCATGAGCGGGTGGCCGTACTCCACGGGTTGGCCGTTTTCTACAAGAACAGCTTTGATGACGCCGGACCGGTCCGCTTCGATTTCATTGAGCAGCTTCATCGCTTCAATAATGCAGACCGTGTCCCCTTCCGTCACCGACTGGCCGACTTCGACGAACACTTTGCCGTCGGGCGTCGGTGCACGGTAAAAAGTGCCGACCATTGGGGACTTAAGGACATGGCCTTCCGCCTGCGGCGGCGGCAATTCCGTGGCCACGCCGGGAATAGTCGCACCGGCAGCAAGCGCCGGCGCTGGTCCGGTAAGCGTCGTAGCGACCGGTATCACCGTGGCTGTCGCCGGAGAATTCGCCGACATGTTGCGGCTGATGCGAACCTTTTCTTCGCCTTCGGTGATTTCGAGCTCCGCAATGCCCGATTCTTCCACCAGATCGATCAGCTTTTTGAGTTTGCGTAAATCCATGTCACTCTCCCGCCTCGTTTAGTGCGTAATCGAGCGCGAGTTCGTAGCCTGTGGCGCCCATGCCACTGATCACGCCCAGCGCGAGATCGCTGAAGTAAGAATGGTGTCGAAACTTCTCGCGGGCGAAGACGTTGGACAAATGCACCTCGATGAATGGGATCCTGACAGCCGCGAGCGCATCGCGCAGGCCCACGCTGGTATGGGTAAAAGCCGCTGGATTAACAATTATTATCTCTACACCTTCCAGCCGCGCGTGGTGAATCCGATCGATCAGTTCTGCCTCGCTGTTGCTCTGAAATACCGCAACGTCCGCACCGTGATTGCGCGCGCGATCAACGAGATGATTATCTATCTGCTGCAGCGTTTGGGCACCGTAGTGCTGCGGCTCACGGCTGCCGAGCAAGTTGAGGTTCGGACCATGGATTACGAGGATCTTTTTTGCTTTAGCCATCCGGGCCTATGGGACGGTGACCGCGCAATCCGGTCTTTTTTCACGTTCTCCCGTGGTCAAGCCGCGATTTTGCCGCTGATCGACGCAGTTTGTCCACTTTTAAGCCATATTCGCGATAGTTGAGCGTCTCGGGCACCGCGCTATGGAACTGCCAAAGGTACTGAGGCCCACTATCGACTTGTGCGAGATCCGTGCGAATTTACGTGCATATCGTGGAACTTGCGGCTATGTGAAGTAATTAGCGCGCTGTTCCGCGCCCGAAGCGCCGGGCTATAACAACGGTTTAACAGTCTTCTCGAGCTTATCGGCTTTCAATATTCCAACCTCGCTCAACACGACCTTTCCAGTCCGGTCGAGGACGAGCGTAAAGGGCAGGACGCTCATACGATTGCCAAGTTGGCGCGCGAAGTCCATGGTCTCGAGGCCGCCGACCAGCAACGGATAATTGATGCCCATCTCTTGCGCATACGGTATTACCCGCGGCTTCTGGTCGATTGCGATGCCGACGAATTGGAGACCCGCCGGCCCGTACGCCTGTTGGAATTTTACGAAGCCAGGGATTTCCTCCCGGCACGGCGCGCACCACGTAGCCCAGAAATTAACAATCAGCACTTTCCCCCGCCATTGCTCGAAGGGATGCACCTGATCGTCGACGCCCATCAGCTTCGCGCCGAGCACCATGTTCCCCGCCGCAGTGGCGTCTGGCGGCCTGTCGGCCTGTGAGGACTGGTAAAACCATACGCCGCTTACCGCACACAGCAGCGCGACCGTCCCGATCAGGACGGTCTGCAGCTTGCGATTCATTGCAGCGCCCGGTCGAGCGTCGCGGCAAATTTCTCGGCAGGCTGGAAGCCAACGACGCGCACGCCATCAATCTCACGGCCGCCCCGATCAAAAAACACGATGCCGGGCGGCCCGAATAAATGGAAGCGTTTCAGTAGCGCTTTGTGGTCATCGAGGTTCGCCGTGACATCGGCCTGCAAAATCGACATGCGCGCAAGCCGGTCGCGGACCGCCTTATCTGAAAACGTATAGCGCTCCATTTCCTTGCACGAGACGCACCAGTCCGCATAAAAATCCAGGAGCACCGGTTTGCCGACAGCCGCATTTAGCGCGCTGTCGAGCTCGGCGACACTGCTGATGCGTTGAAACGCGGGGCCCGACTCAGCGGCCGACGATGCGCCGCGCAACACCGACAGCGGCTGCAGCAAGTCACGCCCGCCGGAGAGTGCGCCCACCAGGAGCGATGCGCCGGCAACCAGTGCCAGCACACCAACGCCTTTGAAAAATTTGCGATAGCCGGGAGCACCGGGCGGCAGCGGGTCGATCGCGTGCACATAGATCGCAAACACGATCAACAGCGCCGCCCATGCAATCATCGGAACCACCGCCGGCAGGAGCGGCGATACTAGGTAAATCGCAACCCCTAACAGTACGACACCGAAGAAGCGCTGCACGGTTTGCATCCACGGCCCGGCCTTCGGCAGCAGCGCGCCGGCTGAGGCGCCGACCGCGACCAGAGGAACGCCCATGCCGAGCGCCATCGCGAACAGCGCTGATCCGCCCAGTACGGCATCGCCTGACTGGCTGATGTACAGGAGGGCGCCCGCGAGCGGCGCCGCGACACACGGTCCGACAATGAGTGCGGACAGTATGCCCATCGCGAATACGCTCGCGAAGTGGCCGCCATGCAGTTTGCTCGTCGTCGCAGCTACATTGCTTTGCAGCACTGACGGCAATTGAAGCTCATAAAAACCGAACATCGAAAAGGCCAGAGCGACAAAGACAAGTGCAAACGCGGATAGCACCCATGGATTTTGGAGTGCTGCGGACAGCATCGTGCCGAGCATGCCTGCCGCAACGCCTGCAACGGCATAGGCGAGCGCCATGCCCAAAACGTAAGCGAGCGAAAGCGCAAAACCGCGTGCGTGCGTCAACCGCTCACCGTGCGGGACGAGTATTCCCGAAAGGATCGGGATCATTGGAAATACACACGGGGTGAATGCGAGTAGCAGCCCGAATCCAAAAAAACTTGCGATCAATACACCAAGCCCGCCTTTGAACAAGCCCGCGATCAACGATTCCTCGGATTGCGTCGGCGGCGCGGCGGGTAGTGTCGCAGCCGGAGACCGTCGAGTGAATGGTGAAGCCGCACCATCCGGACTGGCTGAGGAGAGCGCAGCGAGCACTAACTCTGCGGATTGTTCATGCGGCGGGTAGCATACGCCAATGTCAGCACAGCCCTGAGATACCGCCTTGAGCGTAAAGCGCGCACTTGAGGAGGCGCTTTTGACCGGCAACGTGAACTTCAGATCGCCCCGGTACGTTTGCACATCGCCGAAGAATTCGTCCTTCTTGACCTTGCCCGGTGGCAGTTGCGACGCGTCGATGGCTACCGCATCAGGAATGGCTTGGAACTTGAACTTGTCCCGATACAGGTAGTATCCGGGCGCGATCTGGTAATGGACTTCTATGCGATCCGCATCGACGAGCCTCGCCGAGAACCGAAACGCTTGATCGGGCTCGAGCAAGTCCGGCTCAGCGGCGCTGCTGACGCATGCGAACCAGACGAGCGCAGCGACGGCTATTCGCAGTACGACGGAGAACTTCACCCTTAACCGATCTCTGTTACGGTCGACGCGTTCACCCATTCGAGGTACTCCGCCGATCCGTGCTCCACAGGGACCGCTATGATCTCGGGAAGTTCGTAGGGATGCAGACTGCGGATTGCGGCTTCGACATCGGCGTAAATAGCCGCCCGCGTTTTGATCAGCAGAGGCACTTCCTGGCTGGTATCAATCTTGTCCTTCCAGCGATAAACAGAAGTGCATCCTGCAAGAACGTTGACGCAGGCCGCGAGCTTGCGCTCCACCAGCGCATGCGCAATTTTGTTTGCAACCGCTGTGTCGGGTGTCGTGGTGATGACGATCAGCGCGCTCATTTGTCAGCCTTAGGCTTGTCGCATGGCGGCGATACCGTCATGCACCGTCGGAAACTGCAGTTGGAAGCGCAGCTCCTGCTTGATGCGGCGGTTGGACAGGCGGCGCGACTCATTCATGAACGACAGCACATTCGGCGGAATGCGTTGAGCGGCTTCTGAGCGCGACAAGCGAGGCGGCCGCGGCAAGCCCCAGCGGTCGGCAACCAGATCGAAGTAGTCGCCCATCTTGAGCGCACTGTCGTCGCTCGCGTTATACATGCGCCCGGGATGGCCGAAACGCAGCGCGGCGACCGCCATGCGTGCAAGATCGTCGGCGTGCACGTGATTGGTGTACGCATCCTGGTCGGCACGTAAAACCGGAGTGCCCGCGCGCAGGCGCTGCAACGGCAACCGGTGCTCGGAATAAATGCCGGGCGCGCGAAGAACAGACACTCGCACGCCGCTGCGCTTGCCCCAGTCGCGAAGCTGGCGCTCGGCATCCACACGGCGACGTGCACGTTCGGTGGCTGGACGCGTCACACGCGTTTCAGCAACCCACTCGCCTGCGCAATCTCCATAGACGCCGCTCGTGCTGATGTAGACGAGGTGCTGTGGTAGACTTTTAGCCTTTGCCAGCGTGGCGATAAGGTGTCCGGTGCGCGTATCGCGCGTTCCGTGCTGCGGCGGCGGAGCGCTATGCAAAACGTCATGGGCAATGCCGGCGAGTCCCTCCAGACTGGCCGGGTCATCGAGGTCTCCCGCTATCGGCACTACGCCGCTTGCGCGCAGTAATGACATACGGGCGAGATCGTGTGTCAGGCCGAAAATGCGGTAACGCGCGCGTAAGTAGGCGAGTGTACGCAGGGCCACGTCGCCGCAACCAATGATCAACAAACGCCGCATAGTGGCCCGAATTCTAACGTAAAAAAGCGGTTACCAGCCCGGCCGGAGTAATCGCGCTTTGCCATGCCTAATCAAGTCACTGTCCGTCCCAGCAACCACGTTTTCCACGCGCTCGATGATGAAACCGTACTCGATGCGGCGTTGCGTGAAGGCGTTGTGCTTTCGTACGGCTGCCGCAACGGCGCGTGTGGAACATGCAAAGGCAAAGTAGTCGAAGGTACGGTCGACTATGGCACCTACCAGGAAACCGCTCTTACGGACGCCGAGAAACGGTTGGGCATGGCGCTCTTCTGCCAGGCCAAACCGCTCAGCGACATCGTGATTGAGGGGCGGGAGGTGGACGCCGCCAACGACCTGCAGATTAAAACCCTGCCCTGCCGTGTGCAGAAGATGGAGCGCGTCGCATCGGACATCATGGTTCTGTACCTGAAGCTGCCGGCTGCCGAACGCCTGCAGTTTCTGGCCGGGCAATACGTCGACATCCTGATGAAAGACGGCAGTCGTCGCAGCCTTTCAATGGCCAATGCACCGCACGACGATGAATTCCTGGAGCTGCATCTTCGTGACTACGGCGGGCCGTTCAGCCAGCACGTATTTACCAAGATGAAAGAGCGCGACATTCTGCGCTTCGAGGGTCCGCTGGGCACTTTCTTCATGCGCGATGCAAGCAACAAACCGGCTGTGCTGCTTGCGAGCGGCACCGGTTTCGCTCCTATCAAGTCAGTGATCGAGCACGCTTTTCATGCGCGCAACGCGCGCCCGCTCGTGCTGTACTGGGGCGCTCGCGTCCGGGCCGATCTCTATATGACTGAATTGCCGGAGCGCTGGGCGCTGACGCACAAAAATTTTCGGTACGTGCCCGTGTTGTCCGAACCGCTGCCGACCGACAACTGGAGCGGGCGCACCGGGCTCGTCCACGAGGCGGTGATGCAGGACCTTCCGGACCTCAGCGGTTACCAGGTTTACGCTTGCGGATCGCCGCTGATGGTCGAATCCGCGCACCGCGATTTCACATCCCGCTGCGGCTTGCCTGAAGCCGAATTTTTCTCGGACGCGTTCACGCCGGCCGCACCGTCGCCGTGAACGGCTGTCCAGCATCGCCGCTGGTGCTTACAGCGGTGTTCTCCGCCGTCCACCGCTCGATTTTCTGAGCTGATCGACGGCCAATTCCAGACTTGCGCGGTAATGGCGGCGTGCCGCATCGCTGTTGCCCAGGCGTTCATGCAGCTCGGCAAGCGTCAAATGCGCCGAATACATCGGGTCGACGGAGATGCTTGCTTCCAGATAACTCTGTGCTTTGCCCCATAGTTCCTGCCGTGCACACAATTTGCCCAGCGTGAACAACAGCACCGCATCTCCCGGATTCGTCGTGAGCCATAACTCGGCGCGTTCGATCTGGCGTACAGTGTCTTCGTTGGCACACTCGGCGTAAAGACCGACGAGTTCTGAATCCCATTCAGCGTCAAGCGCGTCCTCGATGATTTCGCACGCCTTCACGCCGTCACCCAATGCGATGAAGCCCTGCGCACCGGCGGCGGCAACCTTCGCATCGCGGCGATACTCAGCGGGTATTTTTTGCCAGCACTCGCCCATCGAGCGCCGGTCGAGCGACTTACGCTGTAGATTCTCCATGTACGCGTAACGGCGCAACTGACGCGCCTGATTGCCGTCGAAAACGCCGCGCCGCTCCAGTTGCTCCACCAGCGGGAAAGTAGAGTCCCAGTTCTTTGCTAGCTGCTGCGCCTTCAGCTCGAGGCGCAAAGCCGCCGTATGTTTGGCCGGCAACGTCTTCAGCTCCGCTAGAGCGTCATCAAAGCGTCGCTCATCGAGCATGACGTCGGCGCTGGTAACCGCCCGCAACGCCGTGTCGGCCGGTGCGATTGACTCCACCCGTTCGAGATACCCATCGCGCTTATCCCACTGACGCAATTCGTGGGCCGCGCGTGCCGCGATGACTGCGGCAAGCGCAGGCGATTCAGACGATTTCATTGCGACGACTGCTGCTTGCTCCGCTTTTCCATAGCGGCCTTCGAGAAAAGCCCGGATGGCGGAAATCAGACTTGCACGTGCATTGTCACGCCGGCGGCGTTCGCGATAGGCGCGCACGCGTGCCGGCAATGCAATGGCGCCCAAGATAAAACGCAGTATAAATATCCCACCGCAAACCCCGCGACCAACAGCAGCACCAGGAGATTGATCGACAGCTCGACCCGATACGGCGGCCAGACGAGCAGCGCATAGCCGGGGCTTGAACGCAAGGCAAGCGCTACCGCCACCGCAAGCGCAAAGAGACTCAGGATCCAGAATACCCAGCGCATGCTACGCCAGCGGACGCCGTAACCGATCGGGCGACGGTAACCATCGCGACTGACAAGTTTGCGCCGGCCCCGCTGCCGCTCTGATCGCAATCAGGGCCATTAGCGACGCTCGCGCGTTAACCGGTAGTTGTGAATCGCATCCAGACTCGGCGAAAGGTCGGGCAGTTCGATGCTGATCTGGCTTGCGGACAATTGACGCACGAGATTCGCGGCACTCGACACCGCTTTATCACGCGGATCGTAATAGCGCCCGAGCCAGTCGCCAGCGGCTATGAGGTCTGCCTTGAAGCTTTTCTCGTCGCGCGAGAGCAATGCCAGCCGCGCGCCGAGCAGCCGCAGTTTGAGATTTTCCCGCAGAAAGTAAGTCTGTGCCGGCGCCAGCAACGGCAACTCCGGTTGCTCGATGTTTTCGATGCGCACGAGCTCGCGCAACTCTCGCCACAAGTCGCGCATGAAGCGTGTCCACGCATTGCTGTCGGATTCTGCCGCTGCTTTGCGCGCCGCATCGACAGCGGGCGGACGCACTTCCATCGCAAGGGGCAACGAGTCGATCGAGCTGATAAGGTTATCGATGCGCGCGCTGATGCCGGTTACATCTACGGCCGGCGCGAGTTTCAGACGCTCGAGATCGCGCGCGATAACCTTGCGCAACGCGCCGAGTTGCGGGCGGTCCAGGCGCGCGAGTCGCGCGTCGGCCGCCTGCAGCGCGATCAAGGCGGATTTTACGTTTCCCGCAACTTGCAGCTGCTGATTGGCAAGCAGCACCGTCTGCTCGACGTCGGCAAGAACGGATTCATCACGTCCCCGCGACAACTCCTGATACAGCGCTTCAAGCGCCATCTGCTGATTCTGCGATTCCTGCAACTTCGCTTCCAGCATGCCGAGCTTGACCTGCGCTTCCTGCGTCGCCTGCCGCACCTGATCGGCCACGTTGCGGCTTTCCTTGTTCTGCACATCGGCGGCAGCGAGCCGGCGCGCAAGTTCCTGCTGCAGGTCCGTGATCTGTCTATGGCTGTCATACCACTGCCAGGCGGCGATCAGCGCGGCGATCAGCGCGAGCGCGGTAGCGGGATATGTCTGACCAACGCGCCGACCGTTCTGCTGGAACAGGGCTTGCCGCAGCGGCTGGAGCCGGAGAGACGGATTCTTCCATGCGCCGACTCTAATGAGACCCCGTCTCACTGTAAACAGTCACGTTGAGGACTGCCTGCCGTCAAACCAGCGCACGAGTCCTTGCACAATGCCATCATCGCCCTGCGACGTCAGCACGACCGTCGCAAGGCCGAGCTCCCGTGCTGCCTTTTCAATGCGGGTATGCGGCACAAATACCGGCGTGTGCTGCAAATGCGCGCGTCCTGCGGCGCCGAGCATGGCCAACATGTTTTTGAGCCCGTTGCTGCTTGTGACGGTGACCGCATGCACCTGAGCGTTTTCCCATGCGGCCAGCAGCGGCCGCGGATCGATGTCCGGTTGCACGCGCCGGTAACATTCCGCGTATTCAATAACTGCGCCGCGCGCTGCCAGCGTGTCGCGCAGCAGTTCCCGTCCCCCTACGCCGCGAAATATTGCGACGCGTAAGCCTGTCACTTTTTTCAGTTCCGGCAGGTCGAGCAATGCCTCGCTATCAAACCGGCCGGGTGCGATGACGTTCGACACTCCGAAGCGTGCCAACGCGCGCACGCTGTTGTGTCCCACTGCCGCAAACTTCAAGCCGCGCGGTATGCCGCGAGCGGTCGTGATGATCGGCATCGCCTGTTCGACCGCATTGGGACTGACGAAGATCGCGATGTCATATTCATCGAGCCGCTCAATGAGCGAGCGCAAAGGCGCCGTGTCATTTACGGGCGCAATAGCGATCACCGGAAACAGCAGCGCGTCGCCGCCGCGGGCGCGGATGTGCTCGAGGAGGTAACCGGCCTGATGAACCGGCCGCGTGACGACAATCCCTTTGCCGGCAAGCGGCTTGTCGCCGTCAGCTGCTGTCATCGCCCGTAGGTCTTAGGGATTCACGGCTCATGACATGCCACTCTTACCGCCTGTCATTACTAATGCTGCAGGCCCGCAAGAATGTCAGCCGCGCCTTGAGCATAGAGACTGGCCGCCAGCGCCGATCCAAGCGATTCAGGGTCGGCCACATCGCCCGTAAGCTCAGCATGCAGCATCCGACTGCCGTCCTGTGTGCCCACGAACCCGCGCAGCCGCAGTTGCCGGCCTTCGTCCTGCGCGTAACCGCCGAGCGGCAACTGACAACTTCCGGATAGCGCACGACTCAGCGCACGCTCCGCGCGCACACACGCAGCGGTTGGCTCATGATTGAGGGGCCGCAGCCACGTCGCTAGATCGCTGCGATCGGCGCGGCATTCGGCACGCCGAGCGCACCCTGTCCCGGCGCAGGCAGGCTTTCTTCGGGGTGTCAGGATTGCGGTGACGCGATCGTCAAGACCCAGCCGCTTCAACCCCGCGGCAGCGAGCACGATGGCTATGTACTGCCCGTCATCGAGCTTTTTAAGCCGGGTCTGCACGTTGCCGCGCAGCGGCTCAACGATCAACTCCGGAAATCTGGCCCGGATCTGGCTCTCGCGGCGCAGGCTCGACGTGCCGATGCGCGCTCCCGCCGGCAAGTCACTGAGCGTCGATACTCGCGCGATACAAACGCATCACGCGGATCAGCGCGCTCGCTGATTGCAGCAATAGCAAACCCGTCCGGCAATACCATCGGCACATCTTTCATCGAATGCACGGCTAAGATCTGCGTCGTGCCCGCTGCCAGTGCGTCCTCCAACTCTTTGACGAACAGGCCCTTGCCGCCGATCTTGTCGAGCGCGCGATCGAGTACGCGATCGCCTTGCGTTGTCATCCCGTAAATCGACACTTCGGTGTGCGGATAGAGCAGCGATAGCCGCTGCTGAATATGGCGCGCCTGCCATAAGGCGAGTGGACTTTCACGGGACGCGATTACGAGGCGCGACGGAGGCTTGGGCGAAGCAGCGCTAGTCACGCGGTAATTCTGCGGGGATGAGGAATACAACGTGGATGGCAGTCGATTTTAACACTCGCATAGTGCCAAGTCCGGGCAGACGGGAGGTCTCGAGCGACGAAGAACTGCTTGAACTGTTCACGAAGCGATTAAAGGATCCTGCCGAGCTCGCGCACGATATGCTGCTGGCGGCGGCTGACAGCGAGTTTCTCCGTCGCATTCTGCAGCACGACCACCCAATGGCGCTCGCCCTCTGCATCGGTGGCGCGCTCAAACCCGCGGATGGCGTCTTTCGCAACGAGGCAGTTGCGGTGGATGCGCACAAACCGTCCGGCGAATTCGTTCTCAAGGCGCGCGAGCGATTCTTCGAGCAGGTACGGCGTCTCGCAGTACGCACCGTCACATATTTCAATTCCGCCTTCAGGAAAACAACTTCCGGAAGCGGTATGAGATGAATACGTCCGCGCTCGTTGACCGACAAGTGACTGCGTGCGTCCGGCTTGATCTCGCGCAGCACCTCCAGTCTCAGGGGCATCATGCGGCGTGCACGCGACAACGCGTCGAGCAGGCGGCTTTGCCGGATCGGCTTCAACAGATAGTCGATGGCGTGCACTTCGAATGCTTTCAGCGCATATGCGTCATAGGCAGTTGTAAAGATAACGGCGGGCGGTGCGTCCAGTTTTTGCAGATGCTCGGCGAGTTCAATGCCATCTATTTCGGGCATGCGAATATCGAGTAAGGCAACGTCAGCATCACACTCCGGCAGCATTTCAAGCGCCTGTCGGCTGCTCGCCGCATCACCTGCGATCTCGACCGACATACTTGCCGAGCAATCGGCGATGAGATCGCGCAAGCGATCGCGCGCCGGCGCCTCGTCGTCGACAATCAGCACACGCAAAGGCTGGTCGTCTTCCATCACACGGCTCCTTTCTGGTATGGAATCACGATGTGCACCTCATACGTGTCGTCGGTTGCTTTCGTTTTAATGCTCGCCTCGACATCGAAGTGCAGCGTCAGACGCTCGCGAATATTGGCAAGCGCCATGCGATTGCCCGCGTGGTGACCGCTGTGCAGACGATACGGATTGCGCAGGATAATATTGATCTGCGGGCCTTCGGCACGGATCGTGATATGGATCGTGCCCGGATCGCTGCGCGGCTCGATGCCGTGATACACCGCGTTTTCCAGCAGCGGCTGCAACACGAGCGGCGGGATCAAGGCGTTAGGCGGCACGTCCGCGTCGTCCCACTCCACACGCAGCCGGTCGCCGAGTCGCACGAACTCAATGTTCAGGTACTGTTTCGCAAGATCAATTTCACGCGCAATGGGTGTGAGCTGCCGGTTGTCTGCCATCAGCACGCGGAACAGGTCTGCGAGGTCTTCGAGCACGCGCTCGGCGCGCCGCGGCTCGTGACGCATCAGGCTCAACACCGCGTTCAGACTATTGAAAAGGAAGTGCGGCCGGATGCGTGCCTGCAGCGCCTGCAAACGCGCTTCCGTTAAGGCGGGTGAGAGCGCGCGGCCGCGCAAGTCGAAATAGCCGATAAGCAGTCCCGTGACGATCAGCGTAAAGAGCAAGCAGCGTGCGAGCGCACTGGAATTATTCAGCAACGGTGCGCCGAACGAATACACCGCAGTAGCGATTACGAGCTCGGCCGCAACGATAACGCCGATGGTACGGCCCCAGATTGCAGGCGGTGCAGCCAATCGTTCGACGCTGCCAGCATGAGCAGACTGAGAATCAGAATCGGCTGAACGAGCGAGAACCTCGATAAGTTCCTGCATCGCGGACAGCGGCTCCTGCGTTTTGAGGAGCGCAGCCGCGAGACTCATACCGTCGACGATTACCAGTATGCGCAGCAAAATTCCAAGGTTGTGAAAGTTCGGTAGAGCGCTCGTTTCGGCGTTTTGATTTATACTCACCGGCTGATTATGTGAGAGCGCCACACGTGACGCAAGGACAAAAAGACGCGTCTGTGCCCTGGTCGGGCCGCTTTGAAGAACCGGTTCCGCAACTCGTCAAACGCTATACCGCATCCGTAGAATTCGACCGGCGTCTCGCGCATTTCGACATCGAAGCGTCGCTGGCGCATGCGCGCATGCTGGCCGTCGGCGTAATCACCGAGGCGGAATTCGACGCCATCGAATGCGGGCTCGGTCGTACGCGCCGACATCGAGCACGGGCACTTCGAATGGTCGGTCGACGTGAAGATGTGCACATGAATATCGAAAGCGCTTGACGGCTGATGGGCGAGCCGGCAAGAAACTGCACACCGCGCGCTCGCGCAACGACCAGGTCGCGACCGACATCCGCCTGTATCTGCGCGCGGCGATCGACGGCATCGCCGGAGCGATGCGCACTGCAAGCGGCGCCTCGTCGACTCGCCGCAGCGGCATACCGACACCATCATGCCGGGCTCACGCATTTGCAGACCGCGCAGCCGGTCGTGTTCGGCCATCACCTGCTGGCCTGGATTCGAGATGCTGAGCGCGATACGGCGGCGCTTGATCGACTGCCGGGCGCGCCTCAATCGAATCGCCGCTGGGCGCGCGGCGCTCGCTGGCACCACGTTTCCGATCGATCGCGCGCAGACGGCGCGGCGCTCGGCTTCGACGGCCGTCGCGAGAATTCGCTGGACGCCGTCTCGCGATCGCGATTTCGCCATCGAGTTCAGCGCCGCGGCCGCGCTGCTGATGACTTCTTTCGCGCATGTCCGAAGAGCTGGTGCTGTGGACCTCGAGGCTATTGGCGTTCGTCGAGCTCGCGGACCGTTTTGCACCGGCTCGTCCATCATGCCGCAGAAAAAAAACCCCGATGTGCCGGAACTGGTACGCGGCAAGGTCGGCCGCGTAAACGGCCATCTGATCGCGCTGCTGACGCTGATGAAAGGCCAGCCGCTGGCCTATAACAAGGACAATCAGGAGGACAAGGAGCCGCTGTTCGATACCATCGACACGGTGCTCGATTGCCGCTGCGCGTTCGCCGACATGGTTCCGGCGTATCAGCCGCGACCGAGATGCATGCGCGAAGCCGCGGCGCGGGTTTGCCACCGCCACCGACCTCGCCGATTACCTGGTGCGGCAAGGACTGCCGTTTCGCGAGGCCCATGAAGTGGTCGCGAAGGCGGTGCGTTTTGCGGAACGGCGCGGTTGTGATCTTGCTGATCTCGAGCTATCGGACCTGCAGCGTTTCGACCCTGGTCGCAGCCGACGTCTTCGATGCGCTGACGCTTGAAGAGCGCTGAAGGCGCGAAAAGCCACCCGGGTGGCACAGCTCCCGAGCGCGTAAAGGCCGCCATTGCCAAAGGCCGCAAAGCTCTCGACTGACGCACGCTTATGGGCGGACGTCTGCGCCGCTATTGCCACTGCCACAGGCGCGTCGTTCAAGATCGAGATGCGTGCCGCCGTGGCAGGAGGCTCCATCAATTGGTGTTATCGAATCGCCGGTTCGGGACGGATGTTCTTCGTGAAACTCAATTCCAGCCGCAACCGCTCCATATTTGAAGGCGAGGCCGCAGACTCGCTGCTCTGGCCGCCACAGCGACCATACGCGTGCCGTCAGTCATCTGCCTGGAACAACGGATGACTGCGCATGGCTCGTCCTCGAACATATCGAATTCGTCGAGCCGGCTGCACTTGGCATGACGCGACTCGGCGAGCAGCTCGCCGCGCTCCATCGCAACACCGACGATCGATTCGGCTGGGTTTCAGACAACACGCTAGGCGCCACGCCGCAACCCAACTCGCGGACGGCGGACTGGCCATCCTTCTGGCGCAAACAGCGGCTTGGTCACCAGCTCACGCTTGCGGCAAACAACGCTGCGCCCAAATCTTTGTTGGACAAAGGCGCGCGTCTCGCCGACGGATTAGACGTGTTTTTCGCTACCTGCGATGTAAAGCCGGCGTTGCTGCACGGCGACTTGTGGGGCGGCAACGTAGGGTTCGACGGTACCGGGTCGCCGGTCATCTTCGATCCGGCCGTGTATTACGGCGACCGCGAAGCGGACCTTGCGATGACCGAACTATTCGGCGGCTTCAGCGCCGCGTTTTACGCCGTGTATCAAAGCGTGTACCCGCTCGACGCAGGCTACGCGGTGCGCAAACAACTCTACAACCTGTATCACGTGCTCAATCAC
>CAWHHJ010000015.1:0-537139 GCA_963829085.1 uncultured beta proteobacterium
ATGTTTATGTAACGTTTAAAAAATTGCAGCATATTGCTGGATATAACTGGATGCGCATCTTCGTGCAGGACTCGCTAAAAATTGCGGCGCAGTTCGCGCGATGCGTGGCCGGTGTGCTTAACGTTGCGTGATTACGGATGGGAAGTTGAACGATTAGCAAAAGGAATTCAGTGCGCACGGCAGAAAGCGCGACGATGGCCCTGCGCAACGAGGTGGCTGTCCGCTGTGGTCCCGGCTGACCGTCCCTGTGGCCGCGGCCGACCCTATGGGGGTATCCGCTGGCGGTCGTGTTATCGAAGACCCTTGGAAAATATGCGGCAAATATACGTGGGTGAGCTATGCCGCCAGCGCATAATGCGCAACGATCCACGATAAGCGAGACCACTTAGGGATATCCGACGATGGAACGACACGACGATAAAGGTTTCATTGCTCAATACACCAAGATAGTGCAGCTGCTGGCCGTGAAAGCTCACAAAGGCGAGAACGTGACGTCGCAAGTCGAGTGCCTTGTCCATGAAGCGTGCGACCATTTCTCCCGTAGCAGGGCGAGCGACCCAGCTCCTTTGTTCAATGAATTTCGTGGGGCATTGAAGCGGGCCGCTGCAGTGAGCGACGAGAGCCAGCCGCAGGTGCGAGACACTCTGGAATACGCTGCGTCCCTTGTGAAGGTAACGTCGAGCGCTTAGAACACAGAACACTGCACTAGACGCTACGCAGCTGCGCTACCGAATGGATACTTCACGCGCTCGATCGCTTTGGCCTTGACGTCGAGTGTTGCTCCGCCTGAATAGAGGCCATACGTCATGGTCTTCTTCTCGTGGCCCGCGATGTCCGCTGCTACACCCTCGGGGACACCAGCGTTCTCCAGCAGGGTGATAAGCGTCTTGCGGAATGAATGGAACACATGCTGTTCCCCGAAGCCTTCCGCTGTCTTCAGTCGGCCGAATCGCTTCCCTATGGCGTTTGAACGATCGCCATACTTGTTGAAGGTAAGGCCGGATACCAGGTAGCCATCCTTGGAGCTGCGCTTGAGCCGCTGCACGAGGTCCCGTATCTTGCTGTGAATCGGAACTTCACGGATGCCCGCTCTTGTTTTCGCATCGGTGATCTTGAACGATGCGTTAGACACATCCTCCACCTTCAGTGAGCACAGCTCTTCGATACGGGTTCCACTGTATGCACCGAGCATGATGAGGTCAGCGAGTTGCTCATCCTCGCTGGTGTGCGCCGCCTTCCACAGCTTGACCACCTCGGTGGCAGTGAAGGGCAACCGTGGACCGCCGTCACCGTCGGCCCCTCGTTTCTTCTTCGTCGTCTTGCGCTTCTTGTTACCGGCTTGTTTGGTAAACGGCTGTGAATCACTAGGGACCGCATTGAGTGTCTGGAGGTAGCCCCAGTAGTTGCGACAGAAGGACACCATGCGCTGCTGTGAGTTCGGTGAAACCTGCTGCGCGGTCAACTCATCAAGCCATCCCTTCACCGATTGATGGCTGATGCTCTGGAGGCTAGGGAACCGCTTCACCAGTAGACTCACATCCTTCTTCATCTGGTCCATTGTCTTAGGCGCCAGCTTCAGTTGTGCTATCCACGGGTGATAGTGCAGCTCCGAGGGCACAGCAACGCCCAGCGCAATGTCAGCGAACCGCTTTGCGGTGGTGTAGTCAGCGTCACGCTCAATGCGCTCTGCCATCTGACAATCTGGAGCTCTGCTTCCTTGCCCGTGTCGTAGGGGGAGGATGCGAGCAGCACCTCGCGCCACTTCATTGCCTCCGTGGTTATCGCATCGCCTTCGCCACGCTCGCCTGCTGATTATTGCCCGCCACTTGGCCACCAGTGGTGCAGCCAAAGCTGTGGCACGGCGCTTGTCGGGTGTTCCCAGCGATTGAATGAACTTGAACTTGCCCAGCTTCTCACGAACGTCAGGAGGAATCACGAGTGTTGCATACCAGAGGTTGTGCACGCCGCTCGATGTGGTTGGCCATGAGTGATAGACTTTCCAATGTGGTGTTGCGGTCGGGGACGATATGACCACATCAGATTACCACATTAGAAGCGGGGTAGAGTGCTGAATCTACTAGGAATCAGGGAGTTGTGCAAAAATGGCGGCTTCTCCCACTCTCTCCGCCATCTCTTCATGTAACTCTTTGAGAACGCGCAGTAAGTTTGGAGGGGGCCTCTAATGCCCCTCTATTTTAACCCACATTATTATCGCCCTTCAAAGGCGTTGAATATTGCAGCGGCGAAGCGACGCATAGAAACAATAGACGCGTTCGCCGCGTCACCTGCCATCTTCGGTTCGCGTCCACGAAAATACTCATCGCGATTCGCGTGCTTTACGCTTCAGTTCACGGGCGTCTTTGCCACTGAGCTCATCGTGCAGCCTAGCTTCGGCTTCTTCCGACATATGCGGCCATCGCCTCTGCGGACTGTGGTTAAACCCACTAGCGTCTTTGCGATCTTCTTCTTCAACGATAGGTTCGTCCTCCAACGCTTCTTCCAGCGCGCTGTCGAGCGTCATGTGATCGCCGTTCTCTGAATACTTCGTGAGGCGGCACAGCTGGCGATAGAGCAGTCTCACAAGTTCGCGCAGGCGCGAAATCTCCCAGAGAAATACACGCGTTAGGCGGTCCTTGCCCCATCGGGTCTGAATCTCGCGCAGTTGCGACGCAGTCAAAGGGGCGGGGCGTTTACTCGGCACCCGGCAAGTTTAACTGTGTCCTGTATACATTTACAGTTCTACGATGGCTTGGCATCACAAAGATGTCCCAGTTGTGGTTCATGTGTCGCGACTTTCCATACATGACGAGCGCCGAACGCGTCCTGCCGCACCAGCCGTCGCAGCGCGTGCCGCAATCTTTGTTCGTGCAGACGAGAAAGTGCAGGATGCCCTGCTGATCTGAAAAACGTCTTTCAACGTCGCGTGTGGCTGAACTTCTTTTGTTGATTTGTAGAGAAGGCCCACGCACGCCCTGCACATTGCCATCGATGGTTTCACTTGTTGTCAGTAGAGCTGAAAAGTTTCGCATCAGACTACGCATGGGGCGTAATAGATGTGGCTCAAATTGAACCGTTCTTCCAGTCATGGCAGCGGGACTCTACTAGCTACGATGAGTAAGGGCGGAACTTAATCCTTTGGTGCTATCGCCTCGCTGACTCCGATAGATGACCATGACGGTGTATGAACATGAAATCCCCGTGACAACGTATTAGTTATGCTATGACGCCGACCGATCTGATTGATTTCCTCGACGCCGTTGTCGGCAACCACCGGCGGACGGTTCTATTTGAAGTCTTCTTGGTGGTGTGCTTTTTCGGATTGCGGCGGTACATTACCCGACGAGCAGCGCCCAGCACCACCGAGAAACCAGAGCAACCGCTATCGGTAGAAGTAGGTCAGTAGCAGAGCGGCGGTCCAGGCAGCCCACACGCCCCAAAAGACTGCCTCGGCTATAAGGGGCTGCCGTCCCGTCTCGTCCCTAGGGTCCGCAATCATCGAGTCCTCCTCGTGACAAGCGCAGCCTATACCTAGTGGATAACTACATCGCAATATGTTGTGGTGGAACGCTGAGTGCCACGTCGCCAGCATCGCGGTTCGCACGTGCTGCATCGAGAGGACGGCGGGTTTTTTGTTGCCTGACGCACTGATGAATTTTTAAGCCGGCAGCGCTGTCTCACTGGCGCTATGGATTTATGCAAGGACTGCACGGCCGCACTCGACGGCCGATCGCAGCGCAATCCCACTCAGCTAGTTCATTCCCAGCACGAGACCTACGGCCCCGCCACTTGTCCGGAGTGCGGCGCGAAGTGGTTTCGCGTGGGCGATCGCATGGTGCTCGCAGGCCAGCGCATCGGGCCTAAACGCGCACTTACAGCGAAGCCCATTCGCGGCACGCGTCGCACGTCGGGTTAGCGGTTATGTTCGGCCATCAAGACCTGATGCTATGCACGGCAACAGGCAAACCCTTCACGCGCTCAGGTTGGCTGTTCGAGCTTAAATACGACGGTTTCCGCGTATTGATCGTCAAGCACGGGAAACAGACTGCGGCTGCTATCACGCCGAGGCCGCGACATGTCGCATAGCTTTCCTGAACTGATTGCGTGTTTGCATGACCTGCCGGATCTCGTAATCGACGGCGAGCTTGTTGTGCTGAACGATATGGGCGCACCTCAGTTCGAGCGCCTTCGCTGGCGTGCGCTCATGTCACGCCATAAAGAAGTCATCCATGCGGCTGAGAATGAACCGGCTGCGATATTCGCCTTCGACTTGCTGATGCTCGACGGTGAAGACCTGCGCAAACGTCCGTTGATCGAGCGCAAGGCAGCACTCGAGCCGGTGTTGGCGCGATGTCCGCGGATCAAGTTTGCAAGTCACATAGAAGAAGACGGCGAAGCGTTCTACGATCAAGTGTCGCAGCTCGCGCTCGAAGGCATCGTGTGCAAACGCGCCAACTCGCGTTATGTAGCTGGTCCCTCACGCGACTGGCTGAAGATCAAGACTCCAGCAGGTATGCAAGTCGACGACGAGCGCTTACGCCATCTGCGCGCATGAGCAACATCCTTAGGCCGGTCTCCGTTTCAGTTCCTCTGGCGTCAATTGCGCCAAAATGGCATCGATGGTCATGTGCATCAGCCTGACTGCGCTGATAGCATCGCTCGGCTTTTGTTAGCAAGCAGGAAGCGATGATCGTCGTGCCGCGTATCGTCATGAGTTGCTAGACGCACTTTTAGCAAAGGCAACACAAGGCTCCATAACCACAAGTATAAGAGAGCGATTGCACGATGGCAGGCGTAGACGAGTCACATGCTGACAATCTGAGCCATCTTAGAGGAAGAGACGCCATAGCAGCGTATCTTTACGTCGTGCGCACAGCACAAGGCTTGGTCGCATATACGTGCTTACCAAACATGAAGGGTAAGGTGCGCGCCGTCAGATACTACTGCGGAGATAAGCAGCGGTTCGGATTCATTGTTAATAAAAAGGACTTGCTCTTCTATTTGCGCAACCTTGCTGTCATACCGTTTCCGCTCGAAGACCTGAAACAATATTTCGCCGACGTGGATACGCCACGCAAAGATGAGATAACGGTGCGCATCAAGAATCTGCAAGACGCGCAGCAACTCATGTTCAGAATCTTCGGTTTCAGCGACGCTTAAGGCACATCGTAAGTGCCCATGGTCGCCGGCGGGTGACTACGCGGCTCGTCTGCCAACGTCGTCGGAGACTTCTCTTCTATGGCGTCGATTGCGTCAAAGTGGCGTCGATGGTCATGTGCATGAGCTGACTGCGCTGATACTTCGCTTGAGGGCGAAGGTGGCGTGGCGTATTATGACATTGACATGTCGGGTATTTTTACGACGTCGCTTATGGTAAAAAGTTAAGTGCTTGAAACCATGTTTAATATGACGTCGGCTTGATCTGTGCTTGTTTAGTCATTTCACGCGTTATGCGCATCCGGAGCCTAATGCATAACATCGACTAGTTCAGCGTTGCTTCTAACATATTAACCAACGCTCAGCTCGGCTGGAGTCGTGCTCGATGGCAGGCACGGATTTGGGCAACGCTGATTGCGCTCGTCGCGTCGACTGAACAGCGGAGCGGCGCATCCGCGACCATCATGCACTTACGGCCGAAGGCGCAGGCATCCATCATCGACGCCAAATTAGCCGAACGGTTTGGGGACCACTCTTCAATACACGCAAGAACACCGTGGCGGGACGATCACCGGAACGTGCGTGCTGGCGCATCTGTAGCCGCGCCGGCGACTTTTCAGCAACGTGTTGGGCACCGTTAGCCTTCAAGCCGGAGATGGTTTTCACTAGTGTTGACTGTATTTGTGAGTCTAGCTTCTTCGAACTGACCCTACTGTTCGGGTGTGACCTCAGCAACGGGTTCCGCTGCAGTTAGGACTGTTTCCAGCAAGGGATTAGTCCTGTACTTTGTCGGCATCCCTAGCGCCGTGACCAGCGCAATTGGATTTGCGCGCAACTTTCGGCGAAAATATTCGAGGCACCCCCACCACCAACATCATACAACCAGCGTTAACGATCGCCGGGGCTCAGATACCAACGACTGAGCCGTTCCGCGAACCCACTGAGCCTCGCGCTCCTTGGCTTCGCCGTTGTCGGTATCGGTGCGAGCCGTCGCAGTCAGGCCTGACTGAAACAGCCACGCTCAATACCCGCTTGGCGGGTTTGGTCTTTCACGACTATGATCCACAAGTATTCGCCGCGCGCCTGAGTTGCGCCCATACGATGACCTGACAGAGCACGGCAACTCGTCGCTGTTCGGTTGAATGTCGGGCGGCGAGCTTCGAACGCAACGCATTTCGACTTTAAGCACGGCTGTGCTGTGTTTAAGTGCGCCGTTATAAACGGCGCTTGACACAAATCATTTCGCATTATCAGTTCAATACGTATTACGCTCGCATCTTGCTCACGCGCTTGACAGGGGAAGCGGCATGCGGGGATCGCGTCAATGGGGCGACATTGAAAGAGGGATGGAAGAGCTACGCCTTCTACTTCAGCGCTTGAGTGACGGTGCCGATAAGTCACGTGTGATCATGTGCGAGATGCAGACCAACGTTGCGAAGGCGAGACGCGCGCAGGCGCGCATACGATATCGTCAGCGCAGAAAAAGGCCGCCCGTAAACGCCCCTGCATTGGTAGCGGTTGTCGACGACGAACCGGCGGTGTGCAGCGCCTTGATGAGGCTAATCCATTCGTGCGGCTATCGCGTGGAATCGTTTTTGTCGGGCAGAGAACTCGTGCGCTCTGTCGCCGACCATCAGCCGGACTGTGTGGTGCTCGATGTGCATATGGCAGAGATGAGCGGGTGGGCGGTTCAGAGTCACTTGAGGCGTGCCAACCGAGACATTCCGTTGATAGTGATTTCCGGTCACGACGATCCGGGTGCGCATGCTCGCGCGAAGCATGAGGGTGCGCAGACCTATCTCACTAAGCCGTTTGACGGCGACATACTGCTACAAGCAATCCGGATGGCCATCGACTCTAGACGCAGGGCGACATGAGAAAGCGACTCGCGGCCCGGACGTATAGGAACGCTTGGCGCAAAAAAAGGCCGCCCGTTTAAGAGAGCGGCCTATAAGTCCGCATTCAAGCGGATCAGGGGTGAACACAGGCCGAAGCCTGCGTCACGACTCTCACGTCGTCGCTGACTTCCTGCTATCCGGCTCGCGCCGATACATGTGTAGGCGTGTTGGAGTGGTCCGTTCGCACTATTGTGCGAACGCTCCCGAGCGTCTACAAAATTTTTACATTCGCCTGAACCCTCAATATCTCATGCTCCGTTTTGACGTCTACGGCGCGCCCTTGCGCCCGCATTTGGCCTGAGCTCTTGGTAGCTGTCGTGGACGATGACTCGTCCGTGCGCCGCGCCTTAACGAGAGTAATCCGTTCCTGCGGCTTTCAAGTGGAACCTTTTCATCGGGAGACGAGTTCCTGCGCTCTCTCGACGACCGTGAGCCGGACTGCGTGGTGCTCGATGTGAATATGCCGGAGATGAACGGTTGGGAAGTTCAGAGTCATCTGAGCCGTGCCAACGCAGACATTCCAGTGATAGTGATGTCCGGTGAGCACGATCTCGGGGCGCTCGCTCGTGCGAAGCGTAATGGCGTGCAGCATTATCTGAGCAAGCCGGTTGACGCCGACCTGTTGCTAGGAGCGATCCGGAATGCCATCGCCTAGACGCAAACCGACATTTGAAGGCGACTCGCAAACCCGCACGTATTAGAACGCTTGGTGCAAATAAAATGCCCCGCGTTTGAGAGAGAGGCGTAAGTCCGCGTTGAAGCGTGATCAGGCGAGGGAAACAGGCCGAAGCCTGCAATTGCATGCTGAACTCATGCCGGAACTGCGCTATCGGATGCCGCTGATGGAAGCGTAAGATGCTCGCGCCTATCGATTCTGTTTTTGGATCGAAATACTGCACGCCGACTATAGAAAACTTGGCAGGCGCGTTGCCCGATTCGCTCAGATAAAGCTTGTTGGTGGCTCCGCAAGTTTCGCAGGATGCGAGCCAATCGCCGGTACTTGATTGCGAGGGCTCTTCGCGCAACTCGTGATTGCACTGGAAACAGCGGAGAACATCCATGGCGCCTCGAGAATGCTGCGGCGAGAATTGGAGCGACGCGATTCAAATATATACAAAGTGAGCCTAATATCCACCTCGCCAAAGTAAGAGGATAGTATCTCGCATCGTGAGACTTCGTCCGACATAATCGCGCGGCTGCACGAGTCACGGGGGGGCCCGCTAGTTGTTGTCAGCCCGGCGGTGTTATGTTGCAAGACCACAACAGTGTGTAACGTCTCTCTTAACGAATGTCTGGCCTTGCTTGTGTGACGCCGCGTATAGTAACAAGCGGCCTCATCACAAATACACACCTCAATACCTTTACGGAGAACGTCATGCATGTACTAACAAAACTTGGTGCCACCAGCGTTTTCGCGGCCACATTGATGACCGGCGCTCATGCGCAGCTAGTGCCCCCATCATATCTTCCCGATAAAGGCACGAGCGAGGTTGGCGTCTCAGCGACAATCAACTTTGAACCCAATAATTCGTATGGGGTGGTTGGCCGCTACGGCTACTTCCTCAACCGCAATCTTGAGCTCGGCCTTGACGCTTCCTACACCAAGGTGAAGAACGGTAGCAGCTCAGACTTCTGGGATGCGGGCGTGTTCGGAAACTTTCACTTTCCGACGGCCTCACCGTGGTTGCCCTACGTAGGCCTGTTCGCCGGAAGCGCTGGCGGGTCGGGTCTCGATAACTCGTTTTCGTGGGGTGCACAGGGCGGAGCAAAATACTTCTTTAACCCGAACGTCGCCGCCTTTGGGGAACTGCGCTGGCGCGATCTGCAGAAGGGCGACAACCAGACAGGACTCTTCTTTGGTCTGTCGATCTTCTTCCGCTAGGTTCGTGCACAGGATCGGGTAGGAGGCCGGGCGGGCCCCTGCCTCCGCCCGGAGAGCGGGACTGTACCGGTATGTCAGCTGGTCAAGCGCAAGGATCACGTCAGCTCGTAAGCCGTTGTCGTTGGTAACCCGCCACCAATTTCGACGCGGTGTCGCGAATGCGGCCAGGTCAGCAGCTTCATGACGCCGACCGCGGGGGGCGCGGGCGGCTGCTGCGTTACTGCGCCCGCGCGCCATTCACCATGGACCGCCGCGCGATCCCGAGCGCCTGCTCTACGAGAGCACTAAAGCCCGGCCCGAGCAGGAACGCTCCGCTGCGCCTGACGCCGCTGGAACTCACAGACCGCCTCGCCGCTTAGTGCCGCCGCAGCGCGTCCACCGTCATCGCTACTTCGGCGTGTTGACGCGAACGGCCGCTCACGGGAAATTCCCGCGGCGGCGGCGGTCCCATATGGCGTCAGAGCGTGTTAACGCGGGTCTGCACCTTCAGCGTCGTTGAATCCAGACCTTACGCATTTGAGTTTTGCCCGAGGGTCGCAGCCATCGTGTCGAGCAGTCTCTGCATCGGTAATTAAGATCGCCAGGCGGCTGCAGGATCCCAACACTATCGGGGATCAATCGATCGTGAGCGGCCTTCGTGGTCGGCTCGGCAAACAGTTTTTTGCAGGCGGCGCATTTCATGCCGCGGTCCAAACATGCACGCCAAGCTTAGGGCCGTAAGCCGGCATGCGGCGGAGCCATTGCGTCCCACATTTTTTGCAGTAATACGTCAGTTCGGATACCGCACCGCGCAGGGTGTTAAAGCCCTTTGGGATAAGTGCGGTGTGAGGTGGTAGCGAAGTGGGCTGGGCGGTGAGCGCGTTACAGCTCGACGCAGGGCATACATGGCCAATCTCGCGGTTGCGCAAGGCGGCCAGTCGAAGCCCGGGTTGCTAGATGAAATTACAATGATTAAACAGGGTGCTCGCTATGTGAGCAACATGCAATAGGCGAAAGTCCCATTGGATCGGAGCCCGCCGCCAATCACTCCTTACGGCACTCGCGCCCGACATTCCCGCGCTTCCTCGCGATCCTTCGCCTTCGCTTCAGCAATCGTCTGCCACTGCATATTCAACGGATCATCGTAGCCTCCGGCGCACATCGGTATGACGTGGTCGATAACGTAGCCGGGGCACGCACCGCGCGGTTTGTCTGTGCTTGGGCAGTGGTAGAGACGCTGGAAGGCGGCGCGGGCACTATGGCTGCGTGGTTCCTTTGCGCCGGCATGAGAGGCAGCGCGATCGCGTCCCTGTTTTCCAATCGGATAAAATCGCGCCTAGTCATGGAACACGTATTCAAAAGAAAGCCGCAGCCGATCGCGATATGTTCTGAATGCAGGAGACACGGCAACGAGATCGGACATCGGTGCGCGACTGTCCATGCGGCAGCGGGTTGTCCAGGCGTTTTCATCGCTGCTGAGTCGCCCGATTATTGGACACCGTGTAGACGTTGCAACGCTACCGGAATGGAAATTGCAAGCGAGTGCAATGGTTGTGCCGGTCGCGGATGGCATTACATTAGAGACCTTGCCTAAGTCGCTGACTTGCTCCTCTTCATTCGCCATCTTGGTATGCCCCCCGGCCGCCCTTGAACCTCCCGCGAATTGCGGACGCATATGCCGCCATACACGCGCAATACATCACAGGTCGCACATGAGTGTCGCAGTAACATGGCGGTCCCTGCCGGGAGAGCGCGATGCACAAACTGCAACAGCCAACAGCTGTCTGTCCTCGGTGCCGCAGACAGTCAAGCGAACCTAATAAGCCCTGCACGAATATCTTCCGAGGCCAGCGATGTGCCGGCATATATGCCGCGGCTGGTTCCCGCGATGATTGGACAGAATGTGTGCGATGTAATGCAACGGGGCAGCAATCTGGCCTCCTGTGCTGCGGCTGCACAGGAACGGGTTGGCGTTACGTGCGGCCCCTTTGACGGCCCGCACAAACAATCTCAGAGCTATGGCATAGAAGCGCAGCAGACTTAGGCTCTGAGGAAGGTTCGCGATGCGAAATGCTGTTGTGCTGGTGCTATTGCTATCTATTAGCACCGGCGCTAATGCAGCCTGGACCAAGGCCAGCGAGAGCACGGCTGGCACTGGCTACGTAGATCCAGCCACGATTGTCAGATCGGCCGATAAGGTAACTATGTGGGAGCTGACGGATTATCGAGTCGTTCCTGACCAAACTAATCCATACAGGTCGGTTAAGCGGCAATTCGAATTTGACTGCAAGGACAAGCGACTGCGCTTGCTATCGACATCAGCGTATTCGGGGCAGATGGGGACGGGTGAGATCGTCAACGCGGTTGCTGACGCTGGGGGATGGGTGGCAGTGATCCCTGCCAGCGTCGGTCACATTATGTGGACCATCGCACTTTAGCGACGCGTGCACTTCTACGGCAGCCCGCTCGAACGTTGGTGTGACACGTTTAGCAGCTCGTCGCTCAGCGAGGGGATCGCCGCCATCCCGAGCAATCTTGCGCAGTCTCACCGCTTCCTCGCGAGCTGCGGCGAGGGTGACGACTTTGATGCCTCCTAATCCGATATCGGTCCGCTTGGCATTTACGACCACTCTCAAAAGCCAGCGCTTGGCGCCAGAAGGATCGACGACGAGATATAATCCGTTACCATCGGCGTGCCGTCCCGGCCTCTTAATTCCACGCACGGAAATAGCCGAGAGGGCCTTATCAGGATGCGCTGTCAACGGATCTCATAGACGTTTCCCCACATAATGCCCCACATAATATGTGGGATGTTGTGAAACCTCAAGGAACTTGGTGGAACAACAATGTGAATTAAGTATCTGAATGCTTGAGACTTATGAAACAGTCTGAAACGTTGTGAAACTGCCTTTGGGCGGACACTCTCTCCGCCATCGAGCGGTCAAGTCGCCTGGAACGGAGGGAATGCGAATGAACTCATTGCTACTGCGAGGCGGACAACTAGTGGGTGCGGTCGGCGTCCTGCTGATGACGGTCGCCGTTATTGTCAGATTGGGAGGTCGTTACACGTTCAGCGGCTACGAAACGGGCACGCTCCTGCTGGGTGGCATCGGTGCCGTGGTCGTCGGTTGTTTTCTACTTCTGTGGACGCTTAGTGAACGCAAGGCGCCATAAGGCGGGAGCAGTCGCAGGTGAGTTTTTAAAAACGTGGACCGGCGTGATCTGCGCCAGCAATGACGCTTCACTAGCGCGCGCGCCGTTCCACTAGTTCGGCGGTTGCACGAGTTCGTATTGCGGCAGCAGCTGGCTCTTGCCTCGATATGCCGGCTGAATGTTGGCTTCGGGCGTTGGCGGCGGAATGTAGCGGGGGCGACCCCAAGGTCCGTCACTAGCTGCGTCTACGCTCCCATCCGATTGCCTGCCTTGCTCTCGCAGGTCTTGCATATGGCGGTAGCGTTCGAGTTCTATGCGAAATTGGATCGGATCGCTGCAGTGGTAGGGCAGCACGCAAGGATACCAATACGAATACGAATTAATGTACGGATGTATGTACCAGCCCGGCGCTCCGATAATCCTGTATGGCGCCGCCACCGCGCCCCCACAAAGCATCGCAGCAATTAGGACTATAGCCGCAACGGTTCGCTGTCCACTCAACATCTATGCAGTGTAGCGGGTGAAGCGGCAGGTGAATAGAGCGCGAAGTCGTGGCGGGTACGGCCGCTGACTTCTAATTCGACCGCGACATGCGAGCGGCGGATGTTTGGAGTGCCGCGTCGCCAGCAATCGCGATAACGACAGGACTATTGCCAGCGGTACAAGATGGCTATAAGCCTGCGGACGACGATTTGATCGTATTCGCGAAACATGCGGGCGAATTAATGGTGAATCAAGCTGTACCCATCAGTACGCGGTGGGCACTAGTAGAGCAGAACCGCAACCGCGGTGACTGCTCCGACGAGCGGCACGATTACCGCTGTAGGTAGGTCAACAGAAGCGCGATCGTCCATGCGGTCCAGACGCCCCAGAACACAGGTTCGTTCATCCAGACTCGATCATGCGCATTTTGTTTGTAAGTATTCATGATTGCTTGTCATTTACTTTCTGATTTGACGTCGATGATTGCGATGTGTCGACGGCTATTTACACCGCCAATGTCTTTTCGTCTTCGACTGTACCGGGCTCCTCGACTGGTGGAAATTTCATAAGCCAAGAAAGCGGCAGATAATTGCCGTGTTCGTCGCATACATAACGAACACCCGCAGCACGCTCAGCATAGCGACATTGCTGGCACACAAGGAAAACGCCGGGCACCGCTAGGGTTTCCACCTGTCTTACGGTGAATGGGATACCGCCAACGGAGTTCACAATGCACTCATGGCCGCGTACATACAGCTACTAGGTCACCGCGCTGTATGTCGTGTGATTCAGGCATAACCGTCCTTGGCATTCATACTCGGCGGAACCAGGGCGGCGGCGAAGCAGACAAGGTCGCTTTCTGCTGTCAGACAAATTCGGCTGACGCTATGTCGCCAGGGCAGCGGACTGGACGCTCTCAACGACTCTGACTCGAGCCGAGTTGCGGGCCGCGATTCCGTTTTCACTTGTGTATCGCCACGGTAGCCGCGTCGCATATAGGTAGCCGCGAAGCCAGCAAGCTCGCACTCAGGGCCTCACCCATCAGTAGTGCGAACGTTCAAGCGGCTAAGGCCACGCGATGCCGGCCACGCGCACGCAGACTCGTGCGGATGCCTAGACGTTCCTTACTCCGAGGTGTCAGCGACGAATGGGCGCCGCGACTGATTACCTAGTGATGGGCTGCTTAAGTTGCTGCAATATGGCGGGGTTTTCGAGCGTCGAAACGTCTTGCGTAATCTCTTCGCCCTTCGCGATCGAACGCAACAATCGCCGCATGATTTTTCCTGACCGGGTTTTCGGCAGATTGTCGCCGAAGCGAATATCTTTCGGCTTGGCAATCGGCCCGATTTCCTTGCCGACCCAATCCTGGAGTTGCTTGACGATTTTCTGGGCGTCATCGGCCTCGGGGCGCGCGAGTTTGAGCACAACGAACGCGCACACCGCTTCACCGGTCAAGTCGTCAGGGCGGCTGACGACCGCGGCCTCTGCAACGATCGGATTAGATACCAGGGCGGATTCGATTTCCATAGTGCCGAGCCGGTGACCGGATACATTCAATACGTCGTCGATGCGGCCCATGATCCAGAAATAGCCGTCGAGGTCGCGGTTGGCGCCGTCGCCTGCGAGATAATATTTACCCTTGAAGTCGTCAGGATAGTACGATTTCTTATAGCGTTCGGGATCGCCCCAGATCGTGCGGATCATCGAAGGCCACGGCCGCTTGATCACAAGGAAGCCGCCCTTGCCCTTTTCGACATCATGTCCGGCTTCATCGACGATAGCAGCCATGATGCCCGGCAGCGGCAAAGTGCACGAGCCTGGCTTCGTTGCTACCACGCCTGGCAGCGGTGTGATCATGTGGCCGCCGGTCTCCGTCTGCCACCACGTGTCGACGACCGGGCAGCGCGATCCGCCGACCGTCTCGTGATACCACATCCAGGCTTCCGGGTTGATCGGTTCTCCGACAGTACCGAGGATACGCAGGGATGACAGATCGAATTGTTTGGGCAGATCAGCACCCAGCTTGATAAGCGAGCGTATGGCAGTCGGCGCGGTGTAAAACACAGTCACCTTGTGATTCTGGATCATGCGCCAGAACCGTCCCGAGTCCGGATACGTTGGCACTCCTTCGAAAATTATCTCAGTTGCGCCGACCGCGAGCGGGCCGTAGCACACGTACGTATGTCCGGTAACCCAGCCAACATCTGCAGTGCACCAGAACACATCGGTGGGCTTATAATCGAACGTCCATTTCATCGTCAGGATGGCTTGCAACAGGAAGCCGCCCGTCGAGTGCTGAACACCTTTGGGTTTGCCCGTGGATCCCGACGTGTAGAGGATAAAGAGCGGGTGCTCCGCGTCGACCCATTCCGGCTCGCATGTATCGGACTGCCCGTTGAGCAGCTCGTGCAGCCAAACGTCGCGTTTGGCATCCCACTGCACATCGCCGCCCGTGCGCTTATAGACCACCACGCTCTTAATGCAGTCGCAGCCGCCAAGCGCGAGCGCTTCGTCGACTGCGGCCTTAAGCGGTAATGGCTTGCCGCCACGCATTTGCTCATCGGCGGTAATCACAGCAACCGCGCCGGCATCGATGATTCTCTCCTGCACGCTCTTCGCAGAGAAGCCGCCGAAGACCACTGAGTGGATGGCACCGATACGCGCGCACGCCTGCATCACGACTACAGCCTCAACCGACATTGGCATGTATATAAGAACGCGGTCACCTTTTTTGATGCCAAGACTCTTCAGTCCGTTGGCCGTCATGCACACACGGCGGTACAGGTCCTTGTAGCTGACCTTGGTGACGTTTCCGTCATCTGCTTCGAAGATCATCGCAACTTTGTCAGGTTGCGTCTTGAGGTGACGATCGATGCAGTTATAGGACGCGTTCAGCGTGCCATCAGCAAACCAGCGGAAGAATGGCGCCTTTGATTCATCGAGTATCTGGCTGAAGGGTTTCTGCCACAGCACGTTCTCGCGCGCAAGCCGGCCCCAAAAACCGGTGAAATCTTTTTCCGCTTCCGCGCACAGCTTCTCATAAGCTGCCATGCCCGAGATGTTTGCCTGCTTGACGAACTCCGGGCTCGGCGGGAAAGTCCGCGTCTCGTTGAGTACTGATTCAATCGTCTGCGTTGACATCCTGTCCTCCGAACCGTGGAATCTTAGCGGCACTGCGCGAACGCATCGCCGCTGGTGAAAGCCGCTGGTGCAATCTAGGTCGGCTTTATTTTGAGCAAAAATTGTATCACGCGCATTCGCGCGGTCATCGCTGCGGGCGCTGCTCGATCGACGTGTCTGTGCTCGCAGCCAACCGCGACAACGGGCATAATAGTGCTTCGCTGCGAACGTACAGCAAACCAATTACGGCGGGCCCCCCCGCATTGCATGGTAGTGAACCTGGTCAGGTCCGGAAGGAAGCAGCCAAAGCTATTCTCTGCAAGTGCCGGGGACCCGGCTCGCCTCCCCTTTTCTTTTGCGATATCATACGGAAAGCGCTGTTATCGAACACGCCAGATGAAGGATACGCTGTGACCTCAATCAGGAATCTAGTCCTTGCCGTTTTGATGGCCGTAAGTCCTGTGGCGTATGCCGTTGACAGCATGTCCCTTGAATACGGACATTCCGATTCGACGAACGCAAACGTCAATCTTTACCGACTGAATGCGCAATGGGACTGGAGCAAGAAACTCCTTGAGTTCGGCAATTGGAACCTGGGAGGCTACTGGGAGACGACTGCCGGCTACTGGGATAATAATAGTGCTGCGCGCACGCATGCCAGCATCTTCGAACTCGGGTTTACGCCCGTTTTCCGTATTCAGCAGACCAGACGGTCGGCATTGGCGCCCTACCTCGAAGGCGGCATCGGCGTGCATCTGCTTTCAGCAACTTCGCTTAGTCCCGAGCGCCAGTTTGGCAGCAGCTTCCAGTTTGGTGATCATATTGGCATAGGTGTGCGCTTTGGTGACAAGGGTCAGTACGATCTTGGCTATCGCTATCAGCATTTGTCCAATGCCGGCATCAAGGAGCCTAATCAGGGCGTCAATTTCAACCAAGTGCGTCTGCAGTACCATTTCTAAGGGCGGCCGGCGTCTCACACACCTGTGATTCAAGCCCCGCCTCGGGGCAGAGCACATATAACGGCCTTTAGAAGTGAGTCAGGTTCTCGCGCGCAAGTGGCGTCCCAAGACCTTCGATCAGTTGGTCGGGCAAGAGCACGTTGTAAGAGCGCTCACGAATGCGCTGAGCCGGCAGCGCCTTCATCACGCTTATTTGTTTACCGGCACGCGCGGCGTCGGCAAAACCACGCTCGCGCGCATCATCGCAAAAGCGCTTAATTGCGAAACCGGTATCACCGCATCGCCTTGCGGTAAGTGCAGCGCGTGTCTCGCGATTGACGGCGGGCGCTTTGTAGACCTGATAGAGCTCGATGCGGCGTCTAACACGCAGGTCGATAACATGCGCGACCTTCTGGAAAACGCGTTCTACGTACCCACTATCGGTCGTTTCAAGGTATACATCATCGATGAAGTGCACATGCTGTCTCGCAACGCATTCAATGCGATGCTGAAGACGCTCGAAGAACCGCCCGAGCATGTGAAGTTCATTTTGGCAACGACAGATCCGCAAAAGATACCGGTCACGGTGCTGTCACGATGCCTGCAGTTCAATCTCAAACAGATTCCGCAAGTACAGATTCGGGACCAGTTGAAGAAGATTACGGGTGTGGAGGGCGTCGCAAGCAATGATGACGCCTTGATGCTGCTGGCCCGTGCCGCGCACGGCAGCATGCGTGACGCGCTCAGCTTGCTCGACCAGTCCATTGCGCATGGTGGTGGACGTGTCGACCAGGAGTCGGTACGAGCGATGCTCGGCAGCGCCGACCAGGAATTCCTGCATGACATACTGCGTGCGCTGCGCATTCGCGACGGCGTCGGCCTGGTGGCTGTTGCGGATCGCATGACCGAGCGCAGCCTGTCGTTTGAAACAGCATTGCAGGATCTCGCGACACTCTTGCATCGTGTTGCCCTGGCGCAGACAGTGCCGCAAGCCATTAGCGCCGACGACGTGGAACACGTGGTGGTAACCGAACTTGCAGCGGCCTTTAGCGCGGAAGAGGTCCAGTTGTATTACCAGATCGCGGTCCAGGGGCGGCAGGATCTCGCGCTTGCCCCCGACGACTATGCGGGATTTACCATGACCCTCATGCGGATGCTCGCGTTTGCGCCTGCCGGTGCGGCGATGCCGCCTGCAAAGGTCGAGCCCGTACGTACGCAGCAATCGCATAAACCAGCGCCTGTTTCCGTTACGGAATTAAAAAAAAAGCTGACGAGTAGCGACTGGAATGATCTGGTGAAACGTCTGCCCCTCGCCGGCATGGAACGCATGCTCGCGCACAATTGCGAGCTGGTATCGTGGCAGGAGGGTCGGGTCGAGCTCATCGTGCCGCATGCCCAACGTCACCTCAATGATCGCGCGTATCAGGATCGCCTGAGGCTCGCACTCGAGAAACATATCGGACATAAGGTAAAGCTCGAAATCAGCGTGGGACCGGGCAGCGGCAACACGCTCGCCGAAATTCGCGACGTCGAGAGCCAGCAGCGTTTCACCGCGGCGGCGGCAGCGATCGACGGTGATCCATTTGTGCGCGACCTCATCGACAACTTCGATGCGCGCGTATTGCCCTCGTCAGTAAAACCCGCGCAATAAACGGAGGTATCGATGATGAAGAATGGTCTTGCAGGGCTGATGAAACAGGCTCAGCAAATGCAGGAAAACATGAAGCGCATGCAGGAGCAATTGGCCACAATCGAGGTCGAAGGCCAGTCCGGCGCGGGACTTGTGAAAGTAACCATGACGTGCCGGCACGATGTTAAGCGCGTCAGCATCGACGACAGCCTGCTCAAGGATGACAAAGACATGCTCGAGGATTTGGTCGCCGCCGCGATGAACGATGCAGTGCGCCGCGCCGAAACCATGATTCAGGAGAAGATGGGCGGTATGACGGCAGGAATGGGGCTGCCGGCCGGCTTCAAGATGCCCTTTTAGAAGTTGTCATTGCGCGCTCGCGAGCATAGTAACGAAACGAAAGGCAGCCGGCATACTTCGAGACCGCCGTGCGCCTGCGTGGGCGTGCGCGCGGGCGACGAATCATGAAGAATCCGTCGAGTCTCGACGACTTAATCGTCGCCTTGCGGTGTCTGCCCGGCGTCGGTCCGAAATCCGCGCAACGCATGGCGTATCACCTCCTGCAGCGCGATCATGCCGGCGCCGCGGAACTCGCCAGGTCGCTCGGCCGCGCGCTCGAACTGATTAAACACTGCGAGCGCTGCAATACTTTCACTGAAGACGACGTTTGCGCGTTGTGCCGGTCGCCGCGGCGTGAAGCGCGCATGTTGTGCGTAGTCGAAACGCCCGCTGACATGTTGATGATGGAGCAGGCCGAGTGCTACCAGGGGCTTTATTTCGTATTAATGGGAAGGCTCTCCCCGCTGGATGGCATCGGGCCGAGGGAAATCCACCTCGATCGTCTGGTGAGGCGCGCCGATGATAGCGTCGTCAAAGAAGTGATAGTTGCAACCAACTTCACCGTCGAAGGTGAGGCGACCGCCCACTACGTAGGCGAGCTTTTGCTCGCACGCGGCCTCAAGGTCAGCCGGATCGCGCGCGGTCTTCCGGTTGGCGGCGAGCTCGAACATGTAGATAGCGGAACGCTGGCACAGGCAGTGATCGAGCGGCGGGCGCTCGAGTCAACGCCATGAGCCGGGACAACCAGCGCTCAAAGCGCGCGACCATGCCATCGAGGCGCCAGCGTCCGCGCAATGCGCCGTCAGCACGCGTGACCTCCCGCAGCCGGGAGTTGCCGGCGGACGACACTACCCAGAAACTGCAGAAAGTGCTCGCCCAGTCAGGGCTGGGCTCGCGTCGAGACATGGAGCAGTTGATCACCAGCGGACGCGTGACTATAAATGGCGACGTCGCAAAGATCGGTGCGCGCGTGAGCGCTTGCGACCAGATCAAAGTCGCTGGCCGGCTGATAAGGCCGCACTCAAGCTCGCGTCTGCCGCGAGTGCTGCTTTATCACAAGCCGGAGGGAGAAATCGCGAGCCGCGATGATCCGCGCGGACGACCGAGTGTTTTCGAGGGCCTTCCGCCGGTGCCGGGCGGAAAGTGGATTTCGATCGGCCGCCTCGATTTCAATACATGCGGCTTGTTGCTTTTCACGACGTCCGGCGAGCTTGCGAATCGCATGATGCATCCGCGTTTTGAAATTGAACGTGAATATGCAGTGCGCGTCATGGGCAAGCTGCAGTCCCATCATGTGCAGCAGTTGCTCGATGGCATAGAGCTGGATGACGGCATTGCTCGGTGCGAAAGTGTCGAACTGCGCGGCGGCGAAAACGCCAACCAATGGTGCCATATTGTGCTCAGAGAAGGGCGCAACCGCGTGGTGCGCCGCCTGTTCGAAAAACTGGGATTTGCGGTAAGCCGGCTTATGCGGGTGCGTTACGGCCCCATCGACTTACCGTCGCGCGTGAAACGCAATCAAATGCTCGAGCTTACTTCCGCCGAGACGCAGCGGCTGCTCGACTGGCTTGATGCGACGGAGCCTGCCGACGCGACACCGGCGCCATCCGGCGAGCCCCTTCGAGCTCGTGCCGGTCGACAATAAATACGCAGTCATCACCGCCGCTTGTTTGAGGCCATATTAGTCTGACATACGGAAATGCCGCTTCAACCCGCCGACGATGATGACCTACTTCGACGACGAGAAATCCCTCATCAGTGAGGTGCGCGGCGGCGTGCCACATAATCTTCAGGACTGCATCAAGCCCCTCTCGGCCGGCTGCGAGTGCGATGCGCGGCTCGCGTCGATATTCCATAGGCAGCTTTCGCATTGCATCTACGTCGATGTACGGCGGATTGCAAAGTATCAGGTCATACCGTTCGCCCGCGATCGCGGAAAACAGATCCGACTCGAGCAGGCGAATCCGTTTTCGTAACCCATAGTTGGCGACATTGCGCTTCCCAACTGCGAGTGCATCCGTCGAAATATCGATCGCGTCGACTTGTGCTTTCGGAAAAATCTTCGCAGCTATTATTGCGAGGCAAGCAGAGCCGGTGCACAAATCCAACACCCGGGTTATACGCTGGCGCGGCCGCAGCCACGGCGCGAGACGTTCACGTAGCAACTCGGCGATGTATGAACGCGGGACGATAACGCGCTCGTCAACGTAGAATTTGAAGTCGCCGAGCCACGCCTCTCTCGTAAGGTACGCAGCCGGGATGCGTCGCCGTACTCGTTCAGCGACAAGACGGGCGGCCCGCCGCCATTGCGCCGGTGACACCCGCCGGTGGAGGTAGGGAGTCAGCAGATCGGGTGGCAACCGCAGTGCGTGTAACATCAGATAGACCGCCTCGTCCCAAGCGTTTGTCGTGCCGTGTCCGAACGCGAGACCGGCGGCATTCAAACGTCGAAAGGCACTGTCGACGAGCTCGTGAACCGTACGCGTTGCTGCCTGCGGCGAAACCTGTCTCCGGCGCCGCGGAACGGTCATCTCAAAACAAGAAACTACGGGCGATCGACGTCGACCATGTCGAGATTGATCTTGATACTGCTCAGATCATCGATGCTGCTGGTCGGCTCGCGGGTGGCCGACGTTTGGTCCGTACGCGGCTCGTGCTTTGGCAGCGGGGTAATGCTGCTCGCGTTGTTGATCAGCCAGTGCAGGTTGGTGGGCGAATCTGAATGAGCCAGTGCATTTTCGAGTGTGATCTCGTCGTTCCGGTACAGCGTATAGAGCGCTTGCTCGAACGTCTGGCTGCCGGGCGCAAGGCTTTGTTCCATGGCGTCCTTGATCTGATTCATTTCGCCATTCCTTATGAGATCCGATATATGCGCAGTATTCAGCATGATCTCGACAGCAGGAATGCGCCCGCCGTCCTTGGCTCGAATCAGACGTTGCGAAATTATGCACCGCAGGCTGATTGCAAGATCGGAAAGCAGCGCCTCGCGCGCGTCGCGCGGGAAGAAGTTGATGATTCGGCTGAGCGCGTGATAGCTGTTATTCGCATGCAGCGTCGACAGGCATAGATGGCCCGTCTGCGCAAACAGCAGTGCACTTTGCAGTGTTGCCTTGTCGCGGACTTCCCCAATCATCAGCAAGTCGGGTGCTTCGCGCATCGCACTAATCAATGCCGAGTCGTAGGATTTCGTATCCATTCCGACTTCGCGCTGATTAACGATTGACTTCTTGTGCTTGTACACAAACTCGAGTGGATCTTCGATGGTCAGGATGTGACCGGTGCGCGTGCTGTTGCGATAATCGATCATCGCCGCCATGGACGACGATTTCCCGCAGCCGGTTGATCCCACAAGCAGGATCATCCCGAGCTTTTCCATGACAAGCTCTTTGAGCACTTGCGGCAGATGAAGCGCCTCGATGGTCGGGATGTCGGGCTTGATATAGCGAATCACCATCGCGACGGCGCCGCGTTGACGGAACACGTTCAGGCGGAAGCTGCCCAGGTTGCTGCGCCCCACCGCAAAGTTCATCTCGTATGTCTGTTCGTATTCCTTGATCTGCGCTTCACTCATCACCTCATAGGCGATCGTTTTGACGGCTGTAGGGTCGAGCGACTGGGCGTTGACCGGTTTAACAATTCCATTGATTTTGATTTGTATCGGCGCGCCGGCCGTAAAGAACAGGTCGGAAGCCTGCTTTTCGGCCATCAATTTGAACAGCGGGTCTACAAACAAATTAATCTCCGGTCACAGCTTCAGCAGAGATCGGATGTTGCCGATGAGTTTGCTGGTTGGATCGCCGCCTGCAGCGGCCGCCGCGTCGACGGTCTGCTTTGGCTGAGCATTTGCAGGTTTAGGCGCGCGCGTGGTCGTCGTTAATATCGATTGCTGGCGCTTGCCGATCGAACGGAAACCGTTCGGTTTCGCGATGATCACCTTGCCGAGCTCTTCGAGGATCTCTTTGCCGAACTCGTCAAAGTCATAGATATAAACATACTCGCCGAGTTTTTCGAGATTCTTAGTCATGACATTGATATGCGCATTTTCGAGATCACACACCATCGTCACCGTTACGGGCACTTCGGACTTGATGGTGAAAATCCCGCGCTCCACATACCCGCGGTCGGTGCGCACTTCCTTGACGTCGAACTTGAGATTGTTCTGCCATAGATGATCGCGCAGGCGCTGCACCATGGGCTCGGATTGTTTTTCTATGGTCACGGTACCTTCGCCGGCGCAGCGAAAGCGCAACACGATCGCCTCGATATAGTCTTTGTGTTCGACCGTGAGACGCCGGCCGTTGACGTTGTAATCGCACTGCAGCAGATTATCGAGCCGTGTATCACCGTCCAGATAGTAGTAACGCGGAACTACCGGCTTGATGATGTTGAGCGAATTGAATAGTTCGACCCAGTCGCGCAGCGCATCCTTGAGCTTTGAGTGAGCAAGCAGCAGGTTGTGGTTCAGTTCGGCTTGCGAAACCTGCTGCTTCTGACGCAGCGAGTCCGCCTGCTGCTTCAGTTCATCAAGTAGGCTCATCGTTTCCTTACACGTGGAGTGATGAACTCATTTTGGCAAATTTTGAAGGACTTGCAAATATCATTTCGTGTGGATTGTAGTGCGAAAATGCTCAGTCGCCGCGCAACAGGTCATTGATGCTTGTCTTCGCGCGTGTACCCGCATCAACTCTCTTGACGATGACTGCGCAGTACAGTTGGCATTTGCCATCGCTCGACGGCAGCGTGCCTGAAACAACGACAGAACCTGCCGGAATACGTCCATAAGTGACGCTGCCGCTCGCCCGATCGAAAATTCGCGTGCTCTGGCCGATGAACACGCCCATCGAGATAACGGACCCTGACTCGACGATTACCCCTTCGACGATTTCCGAGCGTGCTCCGATGAAACAATTGTCTTCAATGATAGTCGGGTTCGCTTGCAGCGGCTCGAGCACGCCGCCGATACCGACGCCGCCGGATAAATGCACATTCTTGCCGATCTGGGCGCACGATCCGACCGTGGCCCACGTATCGACCATTGTGCCTTCGTCTACATACGCGCCGATGTTGACGTACGAGGGCATGAGCACCGCATTCTTGCCAATGAAGGCGCCCCGGCGAACCATGGCCGGCGGAACGACGCGATATCCGCCGCGACTGAAGTCTTCGCGGCTGAAATGCTGAAATTTACTCGGCACCTTGTCGAAGTACTGCGTAGCTGCGCCGTTGATGGCCACATTGTCTTCCAGCCGGAACGAAAGCAGCACTGCTTTCTTCAGCCACTGATGAACGACCCACTCACCATTGATTTTTTCCGCAACGCGGAGCTTACCCGCATCCAGCGCCGAAACCGCTTCGTTGACGGCTTCGCCGATTGTAGCGGGCGCTGTCCCGGGATTGAGGTCGGCGCGTTGTTCCCATGCTTGTTCGATGATGGTCTGGAGTTCGTTCATAAGGGTCCGGGGTTGTGTTACTGACGCTTGAAAAAGTTTGCAATCCGGTCCGCCGCTTCCGTGCACTCAGCGGTTGAAGCGACAAGCGCCACGCGCACGAAATTGGTGCCGGGATTTACGCCGCGCGCTTCGCGCGCGAGATAGCTGCCGGGAAGGACGGACACATTTTTTTGCGCGGCCAGCTCGCGCGTGAATGTTGTGTCGTCGCGGCCGACGTCCATCCAGAGGTAAAACGCGGCATCGGGCATGCCGATTTCTGTGACCTCCCGCAAGATAGCGACCGCCGCGGCGAATTTTTCGCGATAAAGGCGCCGATTTTCGACAACATGGGCTTCGTCCTGCCACGCGGCGGTGCTCGCTGCGTGAATCGGCGGGCTCATCGCGCAACCCTGGTAAGTGCGATACAGAAGGAACTTCTTGATTATCGCCGCATCGCCCGCGACAAACCCCGAGCGCATGCCTGGGACGTTCGAGCGCTTGGACAAACTCGAAAACATGACCAGGCGGGGATAACCGGTGCGGCCGAAATGCTGTGCCGCCTGCAATGCCCCAAGCGGCGGCTCGCTCTCGTCGAAATAGATTTCCGAATAACACTCATCGGCGGCGATCACGAATCCGTACTTGTCGGAAAGCGCAAACAGGCGCTGCCATTCGTCCAGTGTCATAACACGGCCGGTCGGATTGCCCGGCGAACAAACGTAGACAATCTGTGTCCGCTTCCAGACCGCGTCGGGCAACTGCTCGAAGTCGAGCGCGAAGTTGTGCGACGGCAGCGTATTCAGATATTGCGGTTCGGCGCCGGCCAGCAACGCTGCGCCTTCGTAAATCTGGTAGAAGGGATTAGGCACCACGACTACGGGATCGAGACGTGTGCGGTCGACGATGGTTTGCGCAAATGCAAACAATGCTTCGCGGCTGCCGTTGACCGGTATGATTTCGTTGTCCGCGCTGATGTGCTTAAGCCCGTACCGGCGCTGCAGCCATTCAGCGATTGCCACACGCAGGCTGGGCGCGCCAAGCGTAGTCGGGTAACTTGCCAGACCGGCCAGATTTTCTGCAAGCGCGCGGCGGATAAAATCGGGCGTTGGATGCTTCGGCTCGCCGATGTGCAGGCTGATAGCTTTGAGCTCCGGATGTGGAGCGACGCCGTTCATGAGCGCAGCGAGTTTCTGGAACGGGTAACTCTGCAACGAGTCGAGAGCAGGATTCATGCGCAACGCTCGAACGAAAGGTCGGATTATAAAGGCGTTACTGTTAAGGATGTTGTGCGCCGATCCGGCAGCCTGACGCCGGTCGCGGCGCTGCTTGCCGGCGCCATCGTGTGGGGACTGATCTGGTACCCGTATCGCGTGCTTGCCGGGGGCGGCGTCAACGGCGCGATCGCAACCACACTTACCTACGCCGGCGCCTTACTGCTCGGAGCCATTGTATTCACACCGCGCATCGAGCTCTCATCGGCGCTCGCTGCCATCGCCATTACTGCAGGCTGGGCCAACGTCGGCTTCACGATGGCCGTTATCTATGGCGAAGTCATGCGGGTCGTGCTGCTGTTCTATCTCGCGCCGGTGTGGACGATGCTGTTTGCACGATTGCTGCTACACGAACGGCTGTCACCAGCGGGTTTGGGTTTGATGATGGTTGCGCTGGCGGGCGCAATCATGATGCTGTGGCAGCCCCAGCTAGACTGGCCATTGCCGCGCAATCCCCCGGATTGGTGGGCACTTTCCGCCGGTGCAATGTTCGCGCTTTCCAATGTGCTGATACGGCGTTCGCCGAACATACAACTTGAACTGAGGATGCTTGCGGTTTTTGCCGGTTGCGTCGCAGTCGGCATCGGCTGTCTAGTAGTGAGCGATGCCCCACCAATCGTTTGGACGGCGATCGGATATCAAACGCCGATGCTGACGCTGCTGGCCGTGGTGATCTTAGCGGTCAATTTCGCCGCTCAATACGGTCTGACAAAGATCAGCGCAAACCGCGCGATCGTCATCTACCTGTTTGAGCTCGTCGTAACGGCCATTTCGACGTGGCTGCTGGCGGATGAAGCGTTATCGCTTAAGGAGTGGTGCGGTGGCGCAATGATCATCGCGGCTGCACTGCTTTCGGACCGGTTGACCGGCGGCTCGAAAGCGACCTTGGAGGCCGGCTAACATTCCGGCGGCGAAATCTTACTGCAATGGCAGTGTTTCAAGCGCGATTGGCGGTGCAGGTCGCCAGCCTTTTTTGCGCGTTTCTGCGACTACCGTCGTATAGATGCCGCCGCGCACGTAGAACTTTGCGGCCAATCGCATGAAACGCGGTTTGATGGCTCGCGCGAAATCGTCCAGCATGCGGTTGGTTACAGCCTCGTGGAACGCACCCTCATTGCGATATGACCAAATGTAGAGCTTGAGGCTTTTCAGCTCGAGACAAAGACGGTCGGCGACGTAATCGAGATACAGCGTGGCAAAGTCCGGCTGCCCGGTCTTCGGACACAGGCACGTAAACTCCGGGATTTCCATATGAACGCGGTAGTCGCGCTGCGGACTCGGGTTCGGAAAAGTCTCGAGTTGCTTGCTCGGCTGCGTGGCCATCAGAATTAGGAGCGGGACGAAATAATTCAGTTAAAATGCGGCGCTAAGTTCGGGCCGAATTATAACTTACAGGCAAATAATCAATTGCGTCTGACCCAGATCAAGCTGGCTGGCTTCAAATCGTTCGTAGATCCGACCACCATCCCCGTTCCAGGCCAGCTCGTCGCCGTCGTGGGTCCGAACGGCTGCGGCAAATCCAATATCATCGATGCTGTTCGCTGGGTCCTCGGTGAGTCATCGGCGCGCCACCTGCGCGGCGAGACGATGCAGGACGTGTTGTTCAACGGCTCGGGCAACCGGCAGACCGTAAACCGCGCAAGCGTCGAGCTGGTATTTGATAACAGTCTGGGCCGCGCCGGCGGCCAGTGGTCCGGCTACGGCGAAATATCCGTCAAGCGTGTACTCGAGCGCGACAGCGAGTCGGCGTATTACATAAACAATCTGCATGTGCGGCGGCGTGACGTCGCGGACATCTTCCTCGGTACCGGCCTCGGTGCACGCGCGTACGCGATCATCGAGCAGGGAATGATTTCCCGCATCATCGAGGCGAAGCCCGAAGAGCTCCGCATCTTCCTCGAAGAGGCGGCAGGTGTATCCAAGTACCGGGAGCGGCGGCGTGAAACGGAACTGCGTCTTGCGGACACGCGCGAGAACCTGTTGCGCGTCGAGGACATTCGGATGGAGCTCGACAAGCAACTCGAGCATCTGCGCGCCCAGGCGGACGTGGCTCGACAGTACCATAGCTTGCAGGATCAGTTGCACCTCGCGCAAAACCTATTCTGGCTGCAAAAGAAACGTGAGTCTGCGAGCGCGCGCGAGCGTCATACGCGGGAGATCGAGCGGCTCGGGATCGAGCTCGAGGCCGAAACAGCGAAGCTGCGCGAGACCGAGCGACGACTCGAGCAACTGCGCGACCGTCATCATGCCGCAGGCGATGCGGTACAGGCGGCGCAAGGAGATCTCTATGAGACGAACGCCGAGTTCTCGCGCCTGCAGCAGCAGATCCAGCACGTGCGCGAGAATCGGCAGCGCATCAGCAACCAGCTCGCCTCACTGCATACTCAGCTCGAGCAGGGCGACAACCAGCTGAAAGCGCAGCATGCAAGTCATGCACAATGGCTGCAGGAACAGACCAGCGCACAGGATGCGGTCGATAGATGTAAGACTGCAGCCGCCGAACACGCGACGCGGTTTCCGTTGTCGGAACAGGCGTTTCGCGCGGCGCAGGAACAGCGCGATACGCTGCAGCGTGATGCTGCGACGAACGCGCAGGCATTCCAGCTCGAGCAGGCTCGCAGCGAACATGCGCTGAAGATCGTCGCTCAGCTCGGACAGCGCGAGCAACGCCTGCGCGAGGAGCAGGCGGCGTTGACGCCGCCCGACACCAACGAACTCGAGCGCTGCCGCGTCGAGTTGGCGGAGCTCGACACCCAACACCGGCAGAAGCGCGCGATGCTGGATACCGAAGAAGTCCGCATACCGGAACTGGAACAGGCAGTCCGCGAACAGGCCGCGGCGTCTGATGCAGTAGCGCAGCAGGTAACCGCACTCGAAGCGCGCATCGAGGCACTGGTACAGGTTCAAAACCGGATCGCGCGCAGCGAACAGATGCAGGGTTGGCTGGCAGCGCATGATCTCAACTCGGCCCGACGCCTCTGGCAGGACATCGAAATCGAAGCTGGCTGGGAGGATGCGCTCGAAGCCGTGCTGCGCGAGCGATTGAACGGTATTGGTTTAAACGACATTGCGCAGGCGGCACCCTGGCTTGGCGACCTGCCGCCCGGAAAGATGACCGTGTACACCGCGGCGCACACGCGCGCGCCGCAACCGGCTCCGTTCGGGCTGGAGCCGCTGGCAGCCTATGTGCGATGCAAGAACAGCAGCGCCGGGGGGGCACTCGATGATTGGTTGCATGAGGTCTATATCGTCAAAGACCGGCGCGAGGGGCTTGCGCTCAGGGAACACTTACCCGCCGGTGCGTTGCTGGTCTCGGACGACGGTCATGTATTCACCCGGCACAGTGTCAGCTTCAATGCACCTGACTCGGAATTGCACGGTGTATTGTCGCGCCAGCGTGAGATCGAGACGCTGACTTCTCAGCTGACTGTCGAACAGGCGCGGCTCGCGAAAGCGAAGAACGCGCTGGCTGCAGCCGAATCCGCGTGCGACCAATGTCGTAACGCTGTCAATGAGCTGCGCGCCGAGGCCGAAGCCTTGCAACTCTCGCATCACGATGCAGAGCTCACGATACTGAAGCTATCAGAGCAGGCGCAGCGCGTAACGCAGCGTGGTGATCAGATTGCAGTCGAGCTGGCTGAGATTCATTCTCAAGCCGAGCAGGAGCGCGCTGCTCATGCAAAAGCGCAGGCACTCGCCGCGGAGCTCGACAATAACCGGCAGGCACTGGAAGAGCGTAGGGCTACTGCCCTTGAGCATTACGCCAGGGCGGAAAGCGCGCTTGCAAACGATCGTGACGCACTTCAACAGGCGGAACGTGAGGAGCAGGCGGCAGTCTTCCAGCTCAAGACATGCGCCAACAAGATTGCTGAGATCGACAATGCCATCAAGCTCATTGACGACAATCTGAACGCGGTGCGAACAGGTCTGTCGCAGCGTGAGGAAGACCTGGCCGGCCTTGATGAAACACCGCTCAACGCGGAGCTCGAGCAAGTGATCGCCGTACGCACCCACAAGGAACAGGCGCTGGCGGCCGCCCGCGATATTCTCGAGCTCACGGAAACGGAACTGCGCCAGACTGAGCAGGCGCGCCTCGCGACCGAGCAGAACCTGAATCCGCTGCGTGAGCGCATCAGCGAAGTCAAATTGAAGGAACAGGAAGCGCGCCTGACGGAGGAGCAATTTGCGGAGCAGCTCGTCGCGGCCGGCGCAAACGAGCAGGAAATCGAAGCACAGCTCGAGAAAGGCAAGCGCGGCGCCGCGCTGCAGGCTGACATCACGCGCCTCAATGGCGAGATCAGCGGGCTTGGCGCCGTAAATCTGGCCGCGCTGGAGGAACTCGACGCTTCACAACAGCGCAAGAATTATCTCGACGCGCAATCGCAGGACCTGCATGAGGCGCTGAGTACGCTGGAAGATGCAATCCGACGCATCGATCGCGAAACGCGCGAGCGTCTGCAGCACACCTTCGACGAGGTCAACAGTCATTTCGGCAAGCTCTTTCCGTCCTTGTTTGGCGGCGGGCAGGCGAAGCTTGTGTTGAGCGGCGAAGAGATTCTCGATAGCGGAGTTCAGGTGATTGCGCAGCCGCCCGGCAAGAAGAACAGCTCCATCCACTTGCTGTCCGGCGGTGAAAAAGCGCTGACCGCCCTGTCGCTCGTATTTGCGCTGTTTCAGCTCAACCCGGCGCCGTTCTGCCTGCTCGACGAGGTAGACGCGCCGCTGGACGACACGAACACTGAGCGCTTCTGTGAACTCGTTGAAAAAATGTCAGCGGATTCACAATTCCTGTTCATCAGCCATAACAAAATCACGATGGAAATCGCAAATCAGCTGATCGGTGTCACCATGCAGGAGCCCGGCGTCTCCCGAGTAGTTGCAGTCGACATCGAGGAAGCTATGAAGTTAGCGGCCGAAGCTGCCTAGGGCATGAGCAACCTGCAGATCAGTCTGCTGGTCGTAGGCGTTTTGGTCGTCATTGGCGTTTATTTCTACAACTGGCGGCAGGAGCGTCAGTTTCACCGGCGCGTTGAGCAGGCGTTCGCACGCGAACATCCGGATGTGCTGTTGACCGAGCCGGCAGTTGCGCCAGCTCCCGCCGATGTACCGGAGATGCGGGTGGAGCCGCAGATGCAACCGGCTTCCGTTTCGTTGGAACCGCCGCCGGTATCTGCCGCCAGGATTTCGCCGGCATCGATCGATGCTGTCATCGATTACGTAGTCGAGGTGGAGCTTGACGTCCCGACAAATGTGACGAATGTCTATTCAGGCTTGCGCACGCTGGCCGACGGATGGCGCAAAGCAGTCGTGGTCGCCGGCTATGATGAGCAGACAGCCACCTGGGTTTCCGCCGCAAACGGCGACTCAGATGCTTACACGGACTTTCGATTCGCGCTGCAAATCTCCAATCGCGCCGGCTGCATAGGGCAACATCAGTTAATTGCATTTCGCGATGCGGTCATGAAGTGGGCGGAACGCAATGAGGGACGTGCCCGGTCGGCGGATGTAGCTGAGGCGCACGACAGGGCCGTTCAACTGGACCGCTTCTGCGCTGACGTCGACATCGCAATCGGCGTCAACGTCATCGCACGCGAAGGGGTCTCGTTTGCCGGTACCAAGGTCCGTGCGCTCGCCGAAGCTGCGGGGCTCAAGCTGGCATCTGATGGTGTATTTCATTTGTGTTCGGATGAAGGCGACACGCTCTTCACTCTGGACAACCATGAACCGATGCCGTTTGTTCCCGAACAGATGAAGACATTGACGACGAGCGGACTGACATTCCTGCTCGATGTACCGCGGGTCGCCGGGCCGGCGCGCGCTTTTGCCGTCATGCTTGCGACCGCGCGCGATTTCGCCGCAACGCTTGGCGGTACGTTGGTCGACGATAACCGCACGGCGCTCTCGGAAACCGCAATCGAGAAAATTCGCACCCAGCTTGCGAACGTCGTCGCCAAGATGGAAGCCGGCCGCATTCCGGCTGGAGGAGCACGCGCGCTGCGTTTGTTTTCCTGAATGGCCGCGCCTTCATCAATCGCGGCGCGCGTCAAAGCGCTGCGCGCCGAGCTCGACGAGCACAACTACAACTATTACGTACTTGACCGGCCGGTAATTACCGACGCCGATTATGACCGGCTGTTCCGCGAACTCGAAGAGCTCGAGCATGAGCATCCCGACCTTGTATCTGCCGACTCGCCCACGCAGCGAGTCGGCGGCGCGCCGCTCGCTGAATTTGCGCAGGTCCAGCACCGCACCCCCATGTTGTCACTGGCCAATGCGTTCCAGGACGATGAAATAGCTGCGTTCGATAAGCGCGTGCGTGAAGCGCTGGATGCGGATGCAATCGAATACGCGGCCGAGCCCAAATTCGACGGTCTGGCCATTAGCCTTACTTATGAAGGCGGCAATCTGGTGACGGCCGCAACGCGCGGCGATGGTTACAGCGGCGAAGATGTCACTGCGAATCTGCGTACCGTCCGCTCGATTCCCCTGCGCTTGCGGTCCGCTAAACCGCCCGCCCAACTCGAGGTTCGCGGCGAAGTTCTCATGCTGCGCGTGGAGTTCAGGCGTCTCAATGAGCGGCAGCGGGAACAGGGTGACAAGGAATTCGTGAACCCCCGCAACGCCGCAGCCGGTTCACTGCGCCAGTTGGATCCGCGCATTACGGCGACCCGGCGGCTGGCTTTTTTTGCCTACGGCACGGGCACTGTAATTGATGCGGGTATTCGCAGTCACGCAGAATCACTCGACCGTCTTGCCGGGATCGGCTTCCCGGTATCGGGTGAGCGGCGGGTTGTACGCGGGGTAGACGGCATGCTCGCTTATTACCACGAGATCGCCGGCAAACGAGCCGCATTGCCGTTCGATATCGATGGCGTCGTGTACAAGGTGAACGATCTCTCTGCACAAAATGCGCTGGGGTTCGTTTCGCGCGCGCCGCGCTACGCAATCGCGCATAAATTCGCTGCGGAGGAAGCAAGCACCCTGGTCGAAGGCATCAATGTGCAGGTCGGCCGCACGGGTGCGCTAACGCCGGTCGCGCGTTTCAAACCGGTCTTCGTGGGGGGCGTCACAGTTACGAACGCAACGCTGCACAACGAAGATGAAGTGCGGCGCAAGGACGTCCGCGTGGGTGATACGGTCGTAGTGCGCCGCGCGGGCGACGTCATACCCGAAGTCGTTCGCGTTATTGTGGAGAAACGGCCACCGGCAACCCGCGAGTTCGTCATGCCGACGGCGTGCCCCGTTTGTGGGTCGCAAGTGCACCGGTCTGCCGATGAGGCGGTGGTGCGCTGCACGGCGGGACTCTTCTGTCCCGCGCAGCGTAAACAGGCGTTGCTGCACTTCGCCGGGCGGCGGGCAATGGACATCGAAGGTCTTGGTAGCAAGCTTGTCGAGCAGCTTGTCGACACAAGCGTCGTGCAGACGCCGGCCGATCTTTACAAGCTCGATGTTGCCAAGCTCGCCGCGCTCGAGCGCATGGCAGAAAAGTCCGCGGGCAACGTCATGGCCGCCATCGAGAAAAGCAAAAGCACGACCCTCGCGCGATTTATATATGCGCTTGGCATTCGCAACGTCGGCGAAAGTACCGCGCTTGACCTGGCGCGCTATTTCGGCAACGTCGACCGTCTTTCGGCGGCGGGAGTCGAGGAGCTGCAGCAAGTGCCCGATGTAGGTCCGACGGTCGCGCAGAGCATCGCTGACTTCTTTGCCGAGCCCCACAATCACCAGGTAGTGGCGGAGCTTCAGAAGTCAGGCGTGAAGTTCGCTGAAACTGCGCCCCGCAAAGTTGACGCGGCGCATGCGGTGTACGGTAAATCGTTCGTGCTCACCGGTACGTTGCCGACACTTACGCGCGACGAAGCCGCTCAGCGCATACGTGACCGTGGGGGAAAAGTCAGCGGCAGCGTCTCAAAAAGAACGCATTACGTTGTCGCGGGCGCCGATGCCGGCAGCAAATATGACAAGGCGCGCGAGCTCGGCGTTGCTATACTCGACGAAACGCGATTACTCGAATTGTTGAACGGATGAGGCCATCTTGAACGAAATTACCAAAGCAGTGTTTCCTGTCGCGGGGCTCGGTACCCGGTTCCTGCCGGCTACCAAGGCAAGCCCGAAAGAAATGCTGCCGGTGGTTGATAAGCCGCTCATTCAGTACGCCGTCGAGGAAGCCGTCGCCGCAGGCATCACGGAAATGGTGTTCATCACGGGCCGCAGCAAGCGTGCCATCGAGGATCATTTCGACAAGGCTTTTGAAGTCGAGGCCGAGCTTACTCAGCGCGGCAAACACGCGATGCTGGCAATGGTGCGGGATGTGGTGCCGCGTCATGTCAAATGCATTTACGTGCGGCAGCAGGAGGCGCTGGGACTCGGTCATGCGGTGCTGTGCGCGCAACCCGTGGTCGGTGACCAGCCTTTTGCGGTAATGCTCGCGGACGATTTGATCGACGCCAAGCCGCCCGTAATGAAGCAGATGGTCGATGGCTACAAGCGTGAACGCTGCTCGTTGCTCGGGGTTCAACTCGTGTCCCGCGCTGAAACACGCCAGTACGGCATTGTGAAAGCCGGGCGCCGCGAGGGCAATCTGCACCCGGTCACCGCCATCATCGAGAAGCCGAAGCCGGAGGCGGCGCCTTCGCGCCTCGGTGTCGTGGGACGTTACATACTCACACCGCGTATCTTTCATCACCTGCAACGCATCAAGCCGGGCGCGGGCGCCGAGATCCAACTTACGGATGGCATCGCTGCACTGCTGAGAGAGGAGCGTGTGCTGGCGTATCAGTTTACGGGTGTGCGCTACGATTGCGGCAGCAAGCTTGGCTATCTCAAGGCGAATGTCGCCTATGGACTGCAGCACTCGGAAGTCGGCCGCGATTTCAAGCTGCATCTGGCTGCTTTACGGCGCGCCCAACCGAAGTGAACGGCTGCATTTCACAGATAACGATTGGCGACATCGCAATTGCTCTCAGTCATCGAAGCGCGAGCCATACTGCAGAATGCGGAGCAGGTGTGCTCAGCGATTGAGGTGTCGAATGCCGTTCAGCGAGTAGCCGCTGAGATCACAGAACTCCTGGCCGAACGCAATCCACTTGTCTTGAGCGTGATGAGCGGCGCCGTCGTTTTTGCGGGCCAGTTGCTGCCCTTGCTTCGCTTCCCGCTTACTGCTGACTACGTGCATGTGACCCGTTATGGGGGTGCGCTCAGCGGCAGTCACCTCGAATGGAAGCGGTTTCCTGAAAATAAGATCGCCGGTCGCACCGTGCTGGTGCTGGATGACATACTGGACGAAGGACATACTCTGTGTGCAGTACGCGGTCGAGTCCTCGCAGCCGGCGCCGAGGCTTTCTACTCGGCGGTTTTTGCAAATAAACAAATCAGCGTGAGCAAACCGATAGCCGCCGACTTCGTCGGTATCCAAGTACCCGATCGATACGTGTTCGGTTTTGGCATGGATGTCAAAGGTGCGTGGCGTAACCTGCCGGCGGTGTATGCGCTTGGATCAGAACAGCCGTAAACGCCCAAAGATGACATCGATTGCGCCACGTTTGCGTGGCCTCGGTTCGCATCGCCAACCATGTCCGATTGATGCGCAAATCGTACAGGTGCTTTGTCGGCGCAGAACGCAACCTCGTGCCTCGCTATGTTAGCGATCATCGGCGGCAGTGGTTTTGCTTATCTTCCAAAGTTTGAGGCACGGCGACGGGAAGTGGTGCGCACCCCATACGGCGAACCTTCGGGCGCTCTCAAGTACGGCACGATCGCCGGTGGTGATGTCGTGTTTCTTGCGCGGCACGGTTATGGCCATACAATACCGCCGCATCAAATCAACTATCGCGCAAACATATGGGCGCTGCATGCGTGCGGTGTCCGCGACGTCATCTCCATTGCGGCAGTGGGCGGCATACGCAGGGATCTTGTCCCCGCGACACTAGTCATTCCCGATCAGATCATTGACTACACGCATGGAAGGGCTGGCAGCTATTTCACCGTTGATGACCGCGGGGTGCATCACATCGATTTCACTTTTCCCTATTCGCCGACGCTGCGTACGGCATGCCTGCATGCAGCGGCCTGTGCCGGCGAGCCGGTCGTCGACGGAGGCGTATACGCCGCCACGCAGGGCCCGCGGCTCGAGACCGCTGCTGAGATCGACCGCCTCGAGCGCGATGGCAGCGACGTCGTCGGCATGACCGGCATGCCGGAAGCGGCACTTGCGCGGGAAATCGGTGTCTCTTATGCCATGATAGCGATTGTCGTCAATCACGCTGCGGGACGCGGCGGAACTGGTGCGGCGATCGCCATGGACGACATCGCGCGCGTGCTACAGCAATCAACAGACAAAGTGCAACGTATTCTTGAGCAGTTGGTGATTACACATGGCAGTTAGAGAAGTGTTGAGAATGGGGGACCCGCGGTTGCTCGAACGGGCCCGGCCGGTAGACAAATTTAGCACCGAAGAATTGAACGAATTGCTGAACGATATGCAGGACACGATGCGGGCGCTGGATGGCGCGGGACTTGCGGCGCCGCAGATCGGCGTCGGTCTGCAAGTAGTGATATTCGGCATAGACCATAACCCCCGCTATCCCGATGCCGAGGCGGTTCCTTACACGGTGCTGATCAATCCAACCCTGACACCGATTGGAACGGAGATGGAAGAGGGATGGGAAGGCTGTCTATCGGTTCCCGGCATGCGAGGAGTCGTTGCGCGCCATACCCAGCTGCGGTATCAGGGCTTCGACGAAAGCCGCCAAGCTATCGACCGTACGGTAAGCGGCTTCCATGCTCGTGTGGTGCAGCACGAGTGTGATCATCTCATCGGGGTTTTATATCCAATGCGGATACGCGACTTCAGCCGGTTCGGTTTTACCGATGTGCTGTTCCCTGACCAGGAAATGGCGGACGACTAGATAAGACCGCAGGGGAACGCGCCGCCGCTCGGTAAACTCAGGTTTGTAACTCGCGGACGAGATCGCTTTCCAGCTTGACGACTGTTTTCAGATCGTCCAATGCAGGACCGTTGATCAGGAAAATGTCCTCGGCACGGTCGCCGAGCGTATTGATCTTCGCGGTGTGCAGGTTGACGTGATAAGCCACCAGGCAGCGCGCAATTCGCGACAGCAGGCCGGGACGATCTCCCGCGATGATGCTCAAGACTTTGTAAAGTCCGCGCTCGTCGGCGGTGACTCTAACTTCCGGCGAGATCGGGAAATGCTTGAGCTGACGGCTAACCCGTCCCTGCGCCGGCGGCTCGAGTGGTGTCTGATGCTGTAGCCGCTGCGCAAGCTCGTATTCGATGTAGCCGATCACATCGCGGTACTGCGGCGTTTTGTTGTTTGGGTCGAGAATTTCGAAGCTATCGAGCGCATAGCCGTGCCGCGTCGTATAAATTTTCGCCTCGACGATCGAGTAGCTGATGCGCTCGAAAAAACTACAGATGCGTGCGAACAGATCCTTCTGGTCCCGCACGTATATCATTACCTGTAATCCTTCGCCGGCCGGCGACAGGCGTGCTTTCACGATCGGCGCCGCGGTATCGACGCGATAATTCAGTAGCCGCGTATGCCAGGCGATTTCATCCGCGGCATGGCGCAGAAAATACGAAATATCGAGCTGCTTCCAAAGATTGTCAGCGGCATCTTCCTTGATCGCATACAGCCTGAGTTTCGCCTTGACCTCGTCCTGCCGGTGCTGAATGGTGCTGTCAACCGAGTGCGTGTCGCCGCTTAATCGGCGCCGCGTGACCCAGAACAGATCCTCGAGCAGCTTCGCTTTCCAGCCGTTCCAGACCTTCGGGCTCGTGCCGCGTATGTCCGCCACGGTCAACATGTAAAGCGCGACGAGGTGCCGCTCGTCGCCGACTTTCGCTGCGAATGCACTGACAACATCGGGATCCGACAAATCCTGTTTTTGCGCAGTCATTGACATGGTGAGATGGCTTTCGACCAGCCATGCAACGAGCTGCGAATCGGCCTCGCCAATCGCGTGCTCGCGGCAGAAGCGCAATGCATCCATTTTGCCGAGTGCCGAATGGTCGCCGCCGCGCCCCTTTGCGATGTCATGAAACAGTCCGGCAAGATAGAGCAGCTCCGGACGATCGAAGTCACTCATGAGGCGGCTGCATAACGGAAACTCGTGCGCGAGCTCGGGCACCGCAAAACGGCGCAGGTTGCGGACTACATTGAGTATATGCTCGTCGACGGTATAGACGTGATAGAGGTCATGCTGCATCTGACCGACCACGCGGCCAAAGGCGGGGAGATAGCGACCGAGGATGCCGTACTGGTTCATGCGCTTCAGCTCGCGCACGACGCGCGATGGACTGCGCAGTATCTGCATGAAGAGCGCCCGATGCTCGGGAATGCGCCTGAATTGCGGATCGATCAAATCGCTCGCGCGCCACAGCGCCCGCAACGTGGGCGCCGTCATGCCTTTCAGTTCATGATGCTGCTGCAGCAGGACAAACGCTTCCAGCATCGCGCTTGGATGGCGGCGAAACAGCGCTTCATCTTTGGCTTCGAGCAGCTCGTTGCGGCTGCGGAAGCGCTCATTGATCTTTTGCGGAGTGCGCTCGCGCGGCGGAAGAATCTGTGCGCCGAGATTCTGCAGCACGATGGTGTTGAGCTGACTGATCTCCATCGCAGTACCGATAAAAGCGCTGCATGAGATGCTCGCTGGCGCGACGATGGGCAGTGTTGCGAAAGCCCATTTGGGTCGCCAGCGCCGTTTGCAGATCGAACACCAGACGCTCCTCGCGCCGCCGGGCAAGATAATGCAGCCGGATGCGCAAATCCTGCAGAAATGCTTCATCCTTGCGCAGCAGCGTCGCTTCGCGCTGCGTGATGACGTCATGCGTGACGAGGTCCGACCACGACGTGCCGATGCCGGCTGCTTTTGCTATCCACAAGATGGTTTGCAGATCACGCAGGCCGCCAGCCGTTTCCTTGATGTTGGGTTCCAGGTTGGTATCGCGGTAGCGCGCGTGACGCTGTTCCTGCTCGAGCCGCTTGGCTTTCGTAAATTGGACGGCGTCGAGTGTTTGCATGAACTCCGATTCAAATTCATGGAATAGATCCTTATCGCCGATCAAGAGGCGCGCCTCAAGCAGGCTCGTCTGAATGGTAACGTCCTGCGCTGCCAGTTCAACACATTCCCCGACGGTGCGCACACTGTGGCCGACGTCGAGCCCAATGTCCCAGAGCAGCCCGACGAACTGCTCGAGCTGTTGCGCCAGGAGTTCGTCAGCTGCCTGGGGCAGCAGTATCAGCAGGTCGATGTCTGAATATGGGAACAGCTGACCGCGCCCATAGCCGCCGACCGCGACCAATGCGAGACCCGGTGGCATCGCGAGTTGGCGCCAGGCCTTGCATAGCTGGCTGTCAACGAGCTTGCGGTGTTCGCGCAGCAGGGTTGGCGCGGAATGATCTTCGAAGAATTGTTGCGACAGTGCGGTGCGACTGTCCGCCAGCCGCTGCTTGAAATCTGCGCCGGAGACTTGCAACGGCGCCTGTGGCAGAGGAAGCGGCAGTTGCGCGCCGCTAGGCATGCCGCTGAGTTACGAAGTCCGGTGGAGCCGGCATGCCAGGGGACACGGTCAGCACTTCAAAACTGTCCTCTGTAACGAGGACGGTATGCTCCCATTGCGCGGACAGACTGTGGTCCTTCGTGACGATCGTCCAGCCGTCGGCAAGCTGGCGGATATCGGGACGACCGGCGTTAATCATCGGTTCGATGGTAAATGTCATGCCGGCAGTCAGCGTCAACCCCGTGCCCGGGCGTCCATAGTGCAGCACCTGCGGCTCCTCGTGAAACTTGCGCCCGATGCCATGCCCGCAGAACTCGCGCACTACGCTGAACCCGCACTTTTCGGCGCAGCTTTGAATGGTATGACCAATGTCGCCCAGTTTTGCGCCTGGACGAACTTCAACAATGCCGCGCCACATGCACTCGTAAGTGATTTCACACAAGCGCCGCGCCTGCACTGCGGGCTGCCCAACGCAGAACATGCGGCTGGTGTCGCCATGGAAGCCGTCCTTGATCACCGTTATATCGATATTGATGATATCGCCGGCTTTCAACTTTTTGTCTCCTGGCACACCATGGCAGACCACGTGGTTTACCGAAGTACAAACGGACTTGGGATAGGGCTGATAACCCGGCGGCGCATAGTTCAGTGGCGCCGGAATCGTGCCCTGAACGTTGACCATGTACTCATGACACAGGCGATCAAGCTCGCCGGTCGTTATGCCGGGCTTTACGTGCGGCTCGATGAAGTCGAGCACTTCGGCGGCAAGCTTGCCCGCAACACGCATGCTGGCGATCTCTTCGGCATTCTTTACGACGACACTCATAATGGGCGGACGATGATACACGAGGGCTTACTGCTGGATATCAATAAAGGTGGCGGATTCTATTCCAGTTTTTAGGCAAGTTCCAAACCCGGTCGCTCCCATCCGCGCACGCCCCGGACTCCAAACGCGCATGCGTCGGGTTGAGAGGACTGCACCGGTGATGATATAATCCTCGATTGTCCCGGAACAAGCGCTTACGGTTGCTTGGCGGGGCATAAATCGCACATCCGCCATTGTCAGGGTGCTCGGTAACGAGTGTATTGCGGCGGATGGAGGCTTAACCCTAACTGGAGATTTAATGGCAACTAGCATGCGCGAAATGCTGGAGTGTGGTGTGCACTTTGGACATCAGACCCGGTTCTGGAATCCCAAGATGGCCCCGTTTATTTTCGGCCATCGCAACAAAATTCACATCATCAATCTCGAAAAGACGATCGCCCTTTATCAGGAGGCGCTTAAGTTCGTGCGCCAGATGACAGCCAATAAGGGCGTCATCATGTTTGTCGGCACAAAACGACAGGCGCGTGAAATCGTCAAGGAAGAAGCGCAGCGCTGCGGCGCTCCGTACGTCGATCACCGCTGGCTCGGTGGCATGCTGACGAATTACAAAACCGTCAAAGCATCGATCAAACGCCTGAAAGACATGGAAGCGATGGCCGAAGACGGCACGCTCGACAAACTCGTCAAGAAAGAAGCGCTCAACTATCAGCGCGAGATCGTGAAGCTCGAACGCAGCCTGGGCGGCATCAAGGAAATGAATGGGCTGCCCGACGCCTTGTTCGTGATCGATGTTGGTTATCACAAGGGGGCGGTCGCCGAAGCTAAAAAACTTGGCATTCCGATCATTGCAGTGGTCGACACGAACCATAACCCGGAAAGCGTCGATTACGTTATTCCGGGAAATGACGACTCGAGCCGTGCCATTCGTCTTTATGCACGCGGTGTCGCGGATGCCGTACTCGAAGGACGTAACCAGGTGGTGCAGGAGATCGTTAGCGACGAAGAATTCGTCGAAGTGGACGACCCGGCGCCAGCTCGATAACGGATATCTATTCCAAAAAGGGGCGCGAGCCCCTTTTTTTTAAGCAACGTCCGCGCGCACCGAAGCTTAGGGAGCACGCACGGTGACCAGGATCGGATGCAATAACCTTTTGAGGATTTGAACAGAGATGGCTGAAATCACCGCGGGCATGGTCAGAGAACTGCGCGACAAGACCGACGCGCCCATGATGGAATGCAAGAAAGCGCTTGGCGAAGCCCATGGCGATCTCGCCAAGGCGGAGGAAATCCTCCGTATCAAACTCGGTAACAAGGCGAGCAAGGCGTCGTCGCGTGTGACCGCGGAGGGCGTCGTCGCGGTTCATGTGTCGTCCGACCGCAAGCTCGGCGCTATCGTCGAGATCAATTGCGAGACGGACTTTGTCGCGAAAAATGAAGACTTCCTGAATTTCGCGAAAAAGACTGCGGAAACCATCGCGACTAAAAATCCTGTGGACGTCGCCGCCTTGTCGGCGTTGGCCCTCGATGGCAGCAGCATCGAAGACACGCGCAAGGCTTTGATCGGCAAGATCGGAGAAAACGTTTCGATCAGGCGCTTCGCGCGTCTGTCTGCCGCCGGGCAGCTCGCGAGTTACGTGCACGGTGGCGCGAGGGTCGGCGTGTTGGTCGATATCGAGGGCGGAGATGAGGCGCTGGCAAAAGATGTCGCCATGCATATCGCGGCAATCAAACCGGTCGCCTTGTCGAAGGATCAGATTCCAGCAGACGTCATCAAGCGCGAACGCGACATCGCAACGGCCAAGGCTGCTGAATCAGGCAAGCCTGCCAACATTGTCGAAAAAATGGTCGATGGCAGCGTCCAGAAATTCCTGAAGGAAGTGACGTTGCTCGGACAGCCTTTCGTGAAAGACGACAAACAGACGGTGGAGCAATTGCTGAAGAGCAAAAGCGCCCGCGCACGGGCGTTCTATTTGTACGTGGTCGGTGAAGGCCTGGAGAAGCGCAAGGATGATTTCGTCGCCGAGGTGATGGCACAAGCCAAACAGGCCAGCAAGGACGCACAGCCCGGCTGACCTCATGGCAGACAAACCCGCATATAAACGGATACTGCTAAAACTGAGCGGCGAAGCGCTCATGGGCGCGGACAGTTACGGTATCAATCGCGAAACCATCGAGCGCATCATTTCCGAAATATCCGAGGTCGTTGCGCTTGGCGTAGAGGTAGCGGTGGTGATCGGAGGCGGCAATATATTCCGGGGCATGGCGCCGGCCGCCGCAGGCATGGACCGGGCTACCGCGGATTACATGGGCATGCTTGCAACGATTATGAATGCGCTGGCCTTGCAGGATGCGATGCGGCGCATGAACTTGGTCAGCCGTGTCCAGTCTGCGCTGAACATCGAGCAGGTCGTGGAGCCGTATATTCGCGGCAAGGCGATGCGTTATCTGGAAGAGGGTAAAGTCGTTATTTTTGCGGCCGGCACGGGTAATCCGTTTTTCACAACGGACACCGCGGCGGCACTGCGCGGCATGGAGATGAACGTCGAACTCGTGCTCAAGGCGACCAAAGTGGATGGCGTGTATACGGACGATCCACAGACGCGTGCTGATGCCATGCGATACAAAACGCTCACTTTCGATGAAGCGATCATCAAGAATCTCAAGGTAATGGACGCCACAGCACTGACCTTGTGCCGTGACCAGAAACTACCGATCAACGTGTTCAGCATTTTTAAGCCAGGTGCATTCAAGCGTGTCATTACCGGCCACGATGAAGGCACGCTCGTGCATTGCTAGGGGAGAACTCACATGATTCCCGAAATCAAGAAGGCCGCCGAAGATAAAATGAAGAAGACGATCGAGACGTTGCGTAACGATCTCGGCAAAATCCGCACGGGGCGCGCCCACGCGGGCATGCTCGATCACATCATGGTCGATTACTACGGGACGCCGACTGCGCTTACCGGGGTTGCGAACGTAAACCTGCTCGACGCGCGTACCGATCGGTGTGACGCCGTGGGAGCGGAAAATGGTCTCGACCATCGAAAAAGCGATCCGCGATTCGGATCTCGGCTTGAACCCATCGGCGGTCGGGGAAACGGTGCGCGTGCCGATGCCCGCATTAACCGAGGAACGTCGTAAAGATCTCATCAAGGTCGTGCACAAAGAGGCGGAAGCTGCGCGCGTGGCGGTGCGCAATGTCCGGCGTGACGCCAACAATCATCTGAAGGAACTACTGAAGCAGAAGAAAGTAGCGGAAGATGCAGAGCGGCGCGGCCAGGATGACGTGCAAAAACTGACTGATCGCTACATCGCAGAGGTGGATAAAGCGCTGGCGGCCAAAGAAGCCGACCTCATGGCGCTATAGCAGGCGCATTCGTGGCCGTCACCAGCTCCACCATCGACATTCCGAAGACCGGCGCTGTCCCGCGTCATGTCGCGATAATTATGGATGGCAACGGACGGTGGGCGAAGCAGCGCTTCCTGCCGCGGATCGCCGGCCATCGCCGCGGCGTCGAGAACGTACGCAGCACCGTTCGCGGCTGCGTTGAGAAGGGTGTGGAGTTCCTGACGCTCTTCGCATTCAGCAGTGAAAACTGGCGGCGCCCGGCTGAGGAAGTCTCGTTCCTCCTGCAGCTATTCGTCGGCGCGCTCGAGCAGGAAGTGGCGAAACTGCACGAGAACGGCGTTCGCTTCAGGGTGATCGGCGACATGTCGCGCTTCGAGCGCCGGCTCACGCGTCTGGTTGCGGATGCCGAGGCGATGACCAAAGACAACCGCAGGCTGACGCTAACAGTAGCGGCCAATTACGGCGGCCGCTGGGATGTTATTCAGGGCGTTAAGCGCATGCTCAAACACAAGCCGCAGCTGGCGGCCGGTTTTACCGAGGCAGACATGTTGCCGTATCTCTCGATGGCATATGCGCCGGAGCCCGACCTCTTCGTGCGCACTGGCGGTGAACAGCGCATCAGCAACTTCCTCTTGTGGCAGCTCGCATATACGGAGCTTTATTTCACCGACACGCTATGGCCGGATTTCGACGCCGCCGCATTCGAGCTCGCAATAAGCTCGTATCAACAGCGCGAGCGTCGTTTCGGGCGTACCAGTGAGCAATTGCGGGAAGAGAGTCCTGAACAGTCATTGTCGAAGGCGGCAGAGAATCGCTAGCTGTCGCCGCGCGCACGACTTCTGATGCTCAAGCTGCGTGTTCTCACAGTGGCTGTCCTGCTGCCGCTGATTCTCGCGGCGATGTTTCTGCTGCCCAACTTCTGGTGGCAGATTGTCCTGATGGTGCCTTTGATACTGGGGGCCAGCGAGTGGGCAATGCTTGCCCGGTTCTCTCCGCTTCAAAAGTCCATTTTCCTGGCCGTCCTGATCGCGGCGGCAGGCGCAGTAGCGCTGGCGGGCCTGGAAGCATCGGTGTCAAGCGACCTGGCAACATTAGCGGCAAAATCAGTTTATGCTACCAGCATAGTGTTCTGGATGGTGATTGCGCCGTGCTGGCTGTGGCTCAAGATCAAGGTCCGCAACCGCTTTGCGCTCGGCGCGGCGGGGCTGGTCGTGCTGTTTCCGATGTGGCTTGCGCTCGGGCAGTTGCAGCGCCATGCTTTGCTGCTGCTATTGTTGCTTGGCGTCATCTGGATCGCTGACACAGCGGCGTATTTCTTCGGCAAAACGTTCGGCCGGCGTAAGCTTGCGCCTACCATCAGCCCCGGTAAAACATGGGAAGGCGTGGGCGGTGCCTTGGGGACGGTCGCGGTGTATGCTGTAGTGCTCTGTGCATTTCCGTTTTTTCGCTATCACATTATGTTTGCGGCGGCGGCATTCATAGCGATGACCGCATTTAGCGTTATCGGCGACCTCTATGAGTCCTGGCTTAAACGCAGCATCGGCGTGAAGGATAGCGGCGCTATTCTGCCGGGACACGGCGGAATGCTCGACCGTATCGACGGAGTGACCGCTGCCTTGCCGCTTGCAGCACTTATATTCTTATGACAGACGCCATCAACGTGCCGCAGCAGCTTGCCATCCTCGGGTCAACCGGCAGCGTGGGCGTGAGCACGCTCGACGTGGTTGCGCGGCATCGTGGTAGATTCAATGTTGTGGCGCTTAGCGCGTATCGGCAATTGGACTTGCTGCTGCGACAGTGCCTGCAATTCGCCCCGCGCTTTGCCGTATTACACGCAGCGGAAGACGCTGCGCGACTGCAGCGCAGTTTGCAAGCGCAAGGCAGCACTACCGAAGTACTGCATGGTGTCGCGGGCCTCGAACAAATTGCCGCTTTGCCGCAAGTCAATACGGTAATGGCAGCCATTGTGGGTATCGCCGGGTTGCGCGCGACCTTCGCAGCTGTCAAAGCTGGCAAGCGGGTATTGCTCGCAAACAAGGAAGCGCTGGTCACCGCGGGTCCCGTGTTCATGCAGGCAGTGCGCGACCATGGCGCCACATTGCTGCCCATCGACAGCGAGCACAACGCGGTTTTCCAGGCGTTGCCTCGCGGTTTCGCAGGTGACCTGGGGGTCGCCGGGGTGCGGCGAATTGTGTTGACCGCCTCGGGCGGACCATTCCGGGATGTGCCGCTGGAGCGCCTGCATGACGTTACGCCGGACCAGGCATGCGCCCACCCGAACTGGGTCATGGGTCGCAAGATCTCAGTCGACTCCGCGACCATGATGAATAAGGGCCTGGAAGTTATCGAGGCGAGCTGGCTGTTCAACGCGGACGAAACACAGATTCAGGTAGTAATCCATCCGGAGAGCGTCATTCATTCTCTCGTCGACTACATTGATGGATCGATGCTCGCTCAACTCGGCAATCCCGATATGCGAACACCGATCGCGTTCGCGCTGGGGTTTCCCGACCGCATCAGCGCCGGCGTGGATGTTCTCGATCTGGTCGCACTCAAGCAGCTCACTTTTGCGCAGCCCGATGTCACACGATTTCCGTGCCTTGCGCTGGCGCGGCAGGCGCTGCGCGCCGGCGGCAGCGCGCCAGCCGTTCTAAACGCTGCGAACGAAGTTGCCGTCGACGCTTTTCTCAACCTCAAATTGCGTTTCGATCAGATACCCCAGTTGATCGAACATACGCTTAGTGCGACTGCCGTCGTCCCGCTGATCGATCTCGAAGATGTGTTCACGGCTGACCGGGGGGCGCGTGACTGCGCAGATTTGTGGCTCGCGCGCAACGCTGGCGGCGCGCGCGAGCGTGCGCTGCGCGTGCCCGCTTGATACTTGACTCTGTCTGATGGAATCGCTGATATATGAATTTGCTTAATACCATAGTTGCATTCGCCGTCGCGCTTGGCTCTTTGATCGTGGTACACGAATTCGGCCACTACCTTGCAGCGCGGCTCTGCAACGTCAAGGTGCTGAGATTTTCGGTCGGCTTTGGCCGCGTGCTCGCGAGCCGGCGACTCGGACGCGATCAGACGGAGTGGGCGCTTTCAGCGTTTCCGCTCGGCGGCTATGTGAAGATGCTCGATGAGCGCGAAGGCGAGGTTGCTGAAGCGGATCTGCCTCGCGCGTTCAATCGGCAGCGCGTATCCAAGCGGTTCATCATCGTCGCTGCGGGACCAGTTGCCAACTTCCTGCTTGCAATCTTCCTGTACTGGTTGATATTTATGCATGGCGCGCCCGGCATGAAGCCGGTGATCGGCGCCATTACGCCCGGTTCTGCGGCAGCGCAGGCGCAGTTCGCATCCGGCGAAACGATTACAAAAATCGGTCGGGATTCAGTAGCCACGTGGCAGGACGCGCGCTGGATGCTGCTTAAATACGCAGTTGACCATGCGACCGTTCCGCTCGAGGTTCAGAACGCCGACAATGAGATTCGCACGCGAAGTCTCGACACGTCGTCGCTGAAGACAGAGGACCTCGATGGCGATTTTCTCAAAGCACTCGGCTTCGCCCGACTCCAGCCGCCGCTGCCACCGGTCGTTGAAAAAGTAATCGCAGGCGGTCCCGCTGAGCGTGCCGGCCTAAGAGCCGGCGACGAAATCGTCGCCATCGACAAGAAACCCGTGACCCGGTGGGACGAAGTGGTTGCTGAAATCAGTGCAAGCGCAGGACGGGAGCGCGTGCTCGAGGTCAGACGCGGCAGCGAGATGTTGAGTATGGCCGTTACGCCCGATGCGGTCGTCGACAATGCTGCGCGCATCGGACGCATCGGCGCTGCACCGCGCGTGGATAAGCTCGCATTGCAGAAGGTACATGGTCGAAGTTCGTTACTCGCCATTGGTGAGCTTTGGCAAAGCACTCGAACGAACATGGGATACCTCTGCATTCAGCCTGCGCATGCTCGCGAAGATGGCGACGGGCCAAGTGTCGCTCAAGAATTTGAGCGGGCCGATAACGATTGCGGATTACGCCGGCCAGTCCGCGCAGATCGGGTGGATCTCGTACCTCGTGTTCATCGCGCTCATCAGCATCAGTCTCGGCGTGCTGAATTTATTGCCCATTCCCTTATTGGATGGGGGGCATTTGATGTATTATATTATTGAAATTACTAAGGGAAGTCCGGTGTCGGCAAAGACCATGGAGATGGGTCAACAGGTCGGCATGGGAATACTGTTCGTGCTCATGGCTTTCGCGCTTTATAACGATATCACCAGGCTGTTTAATGGCTGAGACGATGCGCTGGTTCAGATATGCACTTCTCACCATTGCCACCATCGTGGCATTCAACGCCGAAGCCTTCGATCCTTTCGTAGTTAAAGACGTCCGCATCGAAGGAATACAACGCACTGAAGCCGGAACCATCTTCAGTTATCTGCCGGTCAAGGTCGGCGATACGATGACTGATGACAAGGCGGCGCAGGCGATACGCTCGCTGTATGCGACAGGTTTTTTCAAGGATGTCAGCCTCGAAGTCGACAACGGCGTGCTCATCGTCGTCGTGCAGGAACGCCCGTCCGTCGCGCAAATCGAAATTCTCGGCGCCAAGGAGTTCAGCAAAGAAGATCTGCAGAAAGGCTTGCGGGCGATAGGGCTCGCTGAGGGACGCATCTTCGACCGCGGTCTCCTCGACAAAGCGGAGCAGGAGCTCAAGCGCCAATATATCAGCCGCGGTAAATATTCAGCGCAAATCACAACGACGGCGACACCGCTCGAGCGCAACCGCGTCTCCGTGCGCTTCGACATTGTCGAGGGCGAGGTCGCGAAGATTCGCCAGATCAGCATCATCGGCAACCAGGTCTTCAGAGAAAAAGACCTGCTTGGCCTCTTCAAATTGCGCACGCCGGGGCTCATGACGTGGTTCAGCAAGGACGACCAGTATTCGAAGCAGAAGCTTGCGGCGGATCTCGAGACGCTGCGCTCCTACTATCTGGATCGCGGCTATCTCGAATTTAATGTGGACTCCACACAGGTTTCAATTACGCCCGACAAAAAAGACGTTTACATCACGGTGGGCGTCAGCGAGGGACCGCAGTTCACTGTGTCGGACGTCAAGCTCGCGGGTGAACTGCTGATTCCGGAGCAGGAAGCGCGCTCGCTGATTAAGCTCAAATCCGGCGAAATCTTCTCGCGCAACAAGCTGACCGAATCGACGAAGCTATTGAGCGATCGCATCGGCAACGAAGGTTATGCGTTCGCGAACGTCAACGCCGTGCCCGAGGTTGATAAGGAAAAGCGCAAAGTCGCTTTTACGTTTTTCGTCGATCCCGGCCGCCGCGTGTATGTGCGCCGGGTCAACGTGACGGGCAACACTCGCACGCGCGACGAAGTCATCCGCCGCGAGATGCGCCAGCTCGAGGGCGGTTGGTATTCGGCGGACAAGATCACTAAATCGAAGCAGCGCGTCGACCGGCTCGGTTACTTTTCAGATGTAAACGTCGAGACGCCGAGTGTTCCCGGCACCACCGATCAAGTGGATCTGAACATCAATGTCACTGAAAAACCTACCGGGAATATTCTCTTCGGTGCGGGATTCGGCAGCGAGGGCGTCACGCTGAGCGGCGGCATTACACAGCAGAATGTTTTCGGCAGCGGCAATCACATTGGCTTACAGGTCAACACGAGCAAGCTCAATACGCTGTATTCGCTGTCCTTCACTCAGCCCTATTGGACCGTCGATGGCGTGAGCCGCGGCTTTGATATCTACCACCGTAAAACAAATCCCTCTGCGCTAGGGCTTGGCCTGTACGAGACCGCGACGGATGGCGCGCAGGCGAGACTCGGTATTCCGTTTACCGATATCGATACGGTAACGCTGGGCCTGGGCTATGAAGATACGAGGATTACTGCGTTCGAGGGTGCACCGCTCAGGATTACGGATTACGTAAACACTTTCGGCGACCAGAACACTTCGGTGCTTGGCACCGTCGGCTGGGGACGCGATACGCGCGATAGCGCGATCTATCCCACCTCCGGCGCGATCAGCCGCGCGAACCTCGAGACGGGTTTGCCGGGCGGCACTCTGCGCTTCTATAAGCTCAGCGGAGAGCACAAAAGATACTTTCCGCTGACCCGCGACTTCACGCTCTACGTGAATGGTGAAATCGGATATGGCCACGGCTATGCGGGTAAGCCCCTGCCATTCTTCCGCAACTTTTATGCTGGCGGCCCAAATTCTGTACGCGGCTTTTATACGGCCAATATCGGGCCGAAGGATGCAAACGGCGATCCGATCGGGGGCGAACGCAAGCTCGTGTCCAACATCGAACTGATGTTCCCCTTCCCGGGTATGCAAAACGATAAGTCGGTGCGCGTCTCGGCGTTCGTAGATGGCGGTATCATCGGGGACACGTACGCCTTTTCCGATCTGCGCACATCGGCTGGAATTTCTGTGCTATATGTGTCCCCATTCGGCCCCCTGAAAGTCAGTTTTGCGCAGCCCATCAAGTCACAGGAAGGCGACAAAATCCAGAAGATTCAATTCACCTTCGGGCAGCAGTTCTAAGGCGGGATGCGTCATGCAAGGAGAAGAACGTGAAGCTATTGTGTAAACTGATTCTGGGGGCCGCTCTCGTCGCAGGCGCCTGGCTGACACAAGCGCATGCAGCCGACCTCAAGATCGGTTTTATCGACGCCGATCGCATCAATCGCGAATCGGTGCCCGCCGAACGTGCGACCAAGAAGCTAGAAAAGGAATTCGCACCCCGCGAACAGGAACTGCGCAAGCTCGAGCAGCAGATCAAAACGCTGCAGGGACAGCTCGAGAAAGACAGTCTGACCATGAGCGAATCGGACCGTCGCAGCCGCGAAAGCGAGCTCGGGCGCCAGACGCGCGAATACCAGCGCTTGCAGCGGGAGTTCCGCGAGGATCTCAACCTGCGGCGCAACGAAGAACTTGCGGCGTTGTTCGAGCGCGCAAACAAAGTGATTAGAGGGATTGCCGAGGCCGAGAAGTTCGACCTTATCCTGCAGGAAGCCGTTTACCGCAGTCCCCGCATCGATATCACGGACAAGGTCTTGAAGGCGCTATCGGCGGAGAAGTAAGTTGGCAGCGCCGCGGCGCGATGAAAGTGCGCGGCCAGAGTTAGGGAAGAAAATGTGGCCAAGCGGCAGTTGTATAACCTCGGTGAAATCGCCAGGCGGTTTGGCGGCGACCTGATCGGCGACGCCGCTACCCGAATTTCGCAGGTTGCCTCGCTCGAGTCCGCGACGGCATCCGATATCTCTTTCGTCTCTCATCCGCGGTTTCTTTCCGAGCTCGCCAAAACCAAGGCCGGCGCAGTAATAGTCGGCGCCCATGACCGCGATGCGACTGCGCTGCCGCGCATCATCTGTGCTAATCCATATGCTTACTTCGCACGCGTTTCCGCGCTGTTGAATCCGCCTGCGGCGGTTGAGGCCGGCGTGCACAAAACAGCGGTGGTTGAGCGCGGCGCGAAGATCGCAGACTCAGCCAGCATCGGCGCTGGCGCATATATCGGCAAGAAGGCGAATATCGGCCCGGGCGCATCAATTGGCGCCGGAACCTTCATCGGCGACGGCACGACCATCGGCGCTGAAACGCTTTTATACGCGAACGTGTCCGTATACCATGGGTGCACGATCGGGAAGCGCTGCATTGTGCATTCCGGCGCGGTGATCGGCGCCGACGGATTTGGACTGGCACATGACAACGGCGTTTGGCTCAAGATTCCCCAGATAGGCGGTGTAGTTATCGGAAATGACGTCGAAGTCGGCGCCAATACCACGATTGATCGCGGCGCGCTCCACGACACGGTGATCGAAGACGGCGTCAAGATGGATAATCAAATACAAATCGCGCATAACGTTAAAATCGGCGCTAACACGGCGATCGCCGCTTGTGTAGGGATTGCCGGCAGCGCGACGATTGGACGCAATTGTGCGATCGGCGGGGCCGCGATGCTGCGCGGCCATATCGTAATAGCCGACAACGTGAGCATCTCCGCAGGCACGTTGGTACAAAAGGAAATATTGGAGCCGGGCGAGTACACGGGCGTGTATCCGTTTACTACCTTCCGGCGCTGGGTTCGAAATGCGGCCCATTTGCAAGAGCTGGATGAACTCGTAAAGCGCGTTCGGCGGCTCGAGCGCGGCTTGGAGTCGAAAAAGGGGGGCACTTCGTGAACAGCATGGACATTCACCGGATACTGGAATATCTGCCGCATCGCTACCCGTTCCTGATGGTGGACAGAGTAGAGTCCTGTGAAGCCGGCAAGCGCATTGTCGCGATCAAAAACGTGACCATCAACGAGCATTACTTTGTCGGTCACTTTCCGCATCATCCGATCATGCCGGGTGTCATGATTATCGAAGCGCTGGCGCAGACCGCGGCGATCCTCACTTTCTCGACGAACAATCACAAGGCAGATGACAAGTCCGTGTACTACTTTGTCGGCATCGATAAAGCGCGCTTCAAAAAACCCGTTATCCCCGGCGATACGCTGCGGCTGAATGCCGAGATCAAGCGCTGCACGCGTGGTATCTGGTGGTTCAAGGCTTATGCAACGGTTATGGATCAGGTCGTGACCGAAGCAGATCTGATCTGCACATTGCGCGCGATCGACGCCAAGACCGAGGCGCGCTGAAGCCTTGACCGCGATACATCCCAGCGCCATCGTGCATCCTGGTGCACGGCTTGCCAGCGATGTGGAAGTCGGTGCCTATGCCACGATAGGCGAGCATGTCGAGATCGGCGCCGGCACGCAGGTCGGTCCGCATGCAGTCATTACGGGCCACACGCGCATTGGACGCGACAATCGCGTATTTCAATTCGTTTCGCTCGGCGCGCCTCCGCAGGACAAGAAATATGCGGGCGAACCGACGGAGCTGCATATCGGCGATAGAAATACGATACGCGAGTTCTGCACTTTTAATTGCGGCACGGTACAGGATGCCGGCGTAACGCGACTGGGCGATGACAACTGGGTGATGGCATACGTGCATCTCGCGCATGACTGCCACATCGGCAACCATACTATCTTCGCAAATAACTCTCAGCTTGCAGGTCACGTGCAGGTCGGCGATTACGCAATCCTGGGCGGATTTACGGCCGTACATCAGTTCTGCCGTATCGGCGCGCACAGCATTACGGCCATCGGCACGGTGGTGCTGCAGGACATTCCGCCATTTGTCACCGCTTCCGGCAATACCGCGCAACCGTTCGGCATCAACGCCGAAGGGCTCAAGCGGCGGGGTTATACGCCGGAGACAATTACGCTGATCAAACGCGCATACAAGACGCTATACAAGTCGGGCCTTGGACTCGAAGATGCGAAGCGTGCCATCGCGGAGCAGATCAACGCGTGTCCGGAGCTGAGGATGCTCGCCGATTTTCTAGATCATTCGGCGCGTGGCATCGTTCGCTGACGCGTCAGCGCGAGCGCGCACTATCGGCATCGTAGCCGGCGAAACGTCGGGCGATCTGCTCGGCAGTCAACTCATCCGCGCCTTGCGCGAGCACATGCCGGCGCTGCGCTTCGTGGGCATCGGCGGTCCACGCATGGAAGCGGCCGGCCTCGAAGCCTGGTATCCGCTCGAGAAATTGGCGGTGCGCGGCTATTTCGAAGTGCTCAAGCATTTGCCTGAGATACTCAGTATCCGGCGCAGGCTGCGGCGCCGCCTGGTCAGTGAGCGGCCCGCGCTGTTCATTGGCGTCGACGCGCCCGATTTTAATTTGAGTCTTGAAGAAAGCCTCAAACGGCGAGGCATACCGACGGTTCATTATGTGAGCCCCGCCGTGTGGATGTGGCGCCGCGAGCGCTTGCACAAGATCAAACGCGCCGTGACGCGGATGCTGACATTGTTTCCGTTCGAGCCGCCGTATTATGAGCGCGCCTCGATTGACGTTGCATTCGTCGGACACCCGCTGACTGATATTCTTGCGCAGTTGCCGCGCGGCGCCGCTGCACGCGAGCGTCTGCGATTGCCGCTGGGCGCTCCGGTTTTCGCTCTGCTGCCGGGTAGCCGCCAAAGCGAGCTGCGGCACATGGCTGAATTATTCGTCGAGACCGCCAAGCGCATTCACGCGCGGATTCCCGAGGCGTACTTTTTGGTTCCGCTCGCCACGCGGGAAACAAGGACGCTGTTCGAGATCGCGATGTACCGTAAGGAAGCTAGGGATCTGCCGCTCAGCATGATGTTCGGCCATGCACAGGAAGCAATGGCGGCCGCCGATGTCGTGCTCGTCGCGTCAGGCACTGCTACACTCGAGGCTGCATTGCTCGGCAAGCCCATGGTCATCACTTACAAGATGCCGCGCGTGAGCGCGTGGTTGCTCAAGGGAAAGGGTTATCTGCCTTACTATGGACTGCCCAACATTCTTGCGGGGGAATTCGTCGTGCCGGAGTTCATCCAGGACGACGCAACGCCGGAAAATCTCGAGCAGGCCTTAATCAACGTGCTTGCGGACAGGTCGCTGAAAGCCGCGCTCGAGCGAAAGTTCGCGGCGATGGCTGCTAGCCTCCGGCATGGCGCCGCCGAGTACGCTGCGAGAGCAGTTTTGCCGCTGCTGCGCGAATGAGATGATTTGCGGCGTTGATGAAGCCGGACGCGGTCCGCTCGCAGGTCCGGTATTTGCGGCTGCGGTCATTCTTGGCGCGCGTCACCGCATCCGCGGACTAAAGGATTCGAAGCAGCTAACCGCTGTTCAGCGCGAGACGCTCGCCGTCCAGATCAAGCGTTATGCGGTGGCATGGAGTATCGCCAGCGCATCCGTTGAGGAAATAGACGCGATCAACATCCTGCAGGCGAGTTTGCTGGCGATGCGGCGGGCAATCGAGTCGTTGGGCCGCACCCCGCGCGAAGTACTCGTAGATGGTCTGCATTGTCCGTCCATCAGTATTCGTTCACGTGCCGTCGTGGGCGGCGACTGCACAATCAGCGAAATCTCCGCTGCATCGATCCTTGCCAAAACGGCGCGTGATGCAGTGATGGTTGAGCTGCATGTAAAGCATCCGGCATATGGTTTCGATCGACACAAGGGTTACGCAACCCAGGCGCATCTGGACGCGCTGCGCGCGCACGGAGCATGTATCGTGCACCGCCGTTCGTTCGCGCCGGTTCGACTCGCCCTCGACCAGCTTTGCTTGTGGGAGCAGGGCGCCAGCGCTTCAACATAAAGCGAGCTCTTGCCCGAGTGCTTAGCTGACGGGCAGTGCGCTCAGGATCATGGGCATAGTTCCCGCATGAGTTTACGCAGCGCTTGCTTCTCGCGTGTCACGCTTGTCAGCTTGCGCCGTTGTAAACACTGCCGCCGCAACGTCTGATAATAGACGGGATCTGATTCGGCCCGCCATAGCAAACGCGCGAGTGAACGTTCATCGCCGACCCTCATAGTATCCTCTGTAGTTGCGACCCAGCATCCCTATATTTCCGGGTACACGCGATGCAATGACGGGAACGCGCGCCGTAAGCGCCTCGGTGACGACGTTCGCTCCTCCCTCGAGATGCGAACTGATCACCAGGAGCCGCGAGCGTGCAAGATGGCGCATTGCACGCGCGGGTGTGACTTCGCCCAACCATCGGTAACGCGGTTCATCGCGCATCCACTGACGCGCCTGCCTGGCCATTGCATCATCAAGCGCACCGCCGATGTGTGTGACTGCGATGCGGCTTTGCGGCGGCAGCGTCTTCAGGGCAGCGGCTGTTCTGAACGGATCCTTGACTTCACGCAGGTGGCCGCTGATGCAGATCTCGAACACATCGCCGCGAGGACGAATGCGAGGCGCCGCAAGCGCCGACTGGTAGATGACGTGCGTTTTGCTGCGTAGGGCCGGCGAAAGTTCTTTCAAGCCTTCTGACTGCAACACGATCAGCCGCGTGGCGACCTGCAATGAGGCGATTGCATCGGCGCTCGAGCGAATGTCGCGGTACAGATCGGTGCCCGTCAACATCAGAACGAGCGGGTGGTCAGGAAACTCGCTGGCGAAGCGAACGATCGAATCACGGCTGCGCAGCGCATGCAACGCAATCATCAAGTCGGCGCGTCGGCCATCCCAACTCGTTTGCACGCGCACGCGATGGCCGAGCTCGCGCAGCAAACGCGCCCAGCGCATTGCAGTATTGGCGTTACCCGAATGCGTTATCGGCCGCGGCGGCGTGACGAGCGCGATTTTCATCGGCTGCTGTTCAGATAGAATGAATGCATGCAGGCGACGCAGACTATAGCAGCAGGCGAAGGCGACCGAAATATATCGACAAAGTCGTCGGTATCGTCGCTCATGCATCGGCTGGTCGCCGCGCGAGAGCGTACATCAGTGCTGATGTCGGACCTTGATGAAGGTCAACTGATGGGTCCGCGACTGAGTATCGTCAATCCGCCCTTGTGGGAGCTCGCGCATCTCGCTTGGTTTCAGGAATACTGGTGCCTCCGCAACCGCGGTGATAAAGCGCCAGTGCCGTCGATGGTCGCGAACGCCGACGCGCTCTATAACTCCGCGCTCGTGCCCCACGATACGCGATGGGACCTGCCGCTGCTACCGATAGAGCAGGTAAGACGATATCTCAAAAATGTCCTCGATCGTGTGCTGGAACGCCTCGACGGCGCGCCCGATGATTCAGCGCTGCGCTATTTTGCCGAACTGACGGCAGCACATGAGGAGATGCACTGTGAGGCTTTCACGTATACGCGCCAGACGCTCGCATACCGGGCCCCGCGGTCGATGGTAAGTGCACTCGTCTCCGACGAAGCGCCTTGCCGCGGCGACGTGGCCGTGCCCGGCGGTACGTATAGGCTGGGCGCGCGGCGCAGCGGCGACTTCGTATTCGACAATGAGAAGTGGGAGCACCCGGTAACACTGCAACCATTTTATATATCGCGCAGTGCGGTCACTAATCGAGAATTCTGCGAATTCGTCGAGGATGGCGGCTATCAACGCCGCGAATTGTGGACGAGCGAAGGGTGGCGATGGCGGGAAAGCACCACTGCGAACGCTCCTGTGTACTGGCAGAAGAACGGCAACGGCTGGCTGCAGCGGCGCTATGACACTCTCGGGCCGTTGCCCATGGACAAATCGATCATCCATGTGAACTGGTACGAAGCGGATGCGTGGTGCACGTGGGCGCACCGTAGATTGCCGTCGGCGGCCGAGTGGGAACAGACAGCGGCGACGACTCCGGCGCATCCGCAGGGCGATGCCGGCAAGCGCTTGTATCCGTGGGGCGATACAGCACCGTTGCCAGATCGCACGAATCTCTATGGCGCTTGCAACGAAGTGGCGGCGGCCTGTGCGTTTGCGACTGGAGACAGCGCATGGGGCTGCCGGCAGATGATGGGCAATGTTTGGGAGTGGACGGCGGACTGGTTTTCTCCTTATCCCGCTTTCACACGCGATCCCTACAAGGAATATTCCGAGCCATGGTTCGGCGACCATAAGGAATTGCGCGGCGGTTGTTTCGCAACGAGCCCCGCGCTGATGCGTAACACCTGGCGCAATTTTTATACGCCCGACCGGCGCGACGTTTTCGCCGGTTTTCGCACGTGCGCGACGTGAAGCGCATTTCGTCCGCCGACAACAACCAATTCAAGGCTCTGCTCAGGCTCGCGCACTCCTCGCGCGAACGCCGCAAGCAAGGACTATCGCTGCTTGACGGCGTACACCTGGTTGCTGCGTATCGCGAGAACGCAGGCAACGCCGAGCAGATTGCCATTAGTGAATCAGGCTTCGACAACACGGAGATTCGGGCGATAGTCGGCGCAATGGCCCCGCTATCGCCGCTGATCCTGAGTGACGCCCTGTTCAATCAGCTGTCGAGCGTCGATAGTCCAACCGGCATCATCGCGGCGATCAAGACGCCGAAGCCATCAGCGATGCCGCGATCATTCGATGCCTGCGTCATGCTGGAAGACATCCAGGATCCGGGCAATATGGGCTCGATCCTGCGTTCGTCGGCAGCGGCAGGCATCCGGCAGATATTTCTTTCGAGGAATTCGGTCCACGCGTGGTCGCCGCGCGTCCTTCGCGCCGGCATGGGGGCGCATTTCATGCTCGAGATTTTCGAGGCCACCGACCTGTCGGCAATCATTGAAACGTTCGACGGTCGGGTGATTGCAATGGACGCGCGCGCAAAAAATGCAATATTCGACGCGGACATGACCGGTAAAATCGCGCTGCTTTTCGGTAACGAGGGCGCGGGTGTATCGCGCGCGCTTATCGATGCTGCCACTCAAGTCGTCGCAATTCCAATGCCGGGCAAGGTCGACTCCCTGAATGTTGCAGCGGCGGCAGCCGTATGCCTGTTCGAGCGAGTTCGCCAGCAATATGCGCCAACTCGATCAGTACATCCTGCTCAACGTGTCCGGCAAAGCTGAGTCGCGAGCTAGCGCGCAACTGCAGTTACATAGCCGGCGCTAGTAAACACGGCGCACGAGCTTCGCCTCCTGCAGAATCGTCGTCGCGAGTTCTTCGACCGACTTGCTCGTCGCATCCAGAAAAGGGATCGACTCGCGCCGCATCATTGCCTCGGCTTCGCGTATCTCGAACTCGCAGTTGCTGAGTTCGGCGTAGGTGCTCCCAGGCCGCCTTTCCTTTCGGATTTCTTGGAGGCGCTCGGGTTTGATCGTGAGGCCGTGCAGCTTGGATCGCAGATTTTTAACTTGGCCCGGCAATTGCTTATTGCTGAAATCCTCCGGCACCAGCGGATAGTTCGCCGCGCGTATGCCGAATTGCATCGCAAGATACAGGCAGGTCGGCGTTTTACCGCAGCGTGAAACGCCGACCAGAATGACGTCAGCGTCGCTCAGGTCGCGGGTTGCGACGCCGTCATCGTGGCTTAACGAGTAATTAACCGCCTCGATTCGATGATGGTAATTCGCATAATCGTTGGCACTGTGCGAGCGGCCGACCGCGTGCGTCGCCAGCACGCCGAGTTCTTTTTCCATGGGCCGTATGAAGATATCAAAGCAGTCGAGAAACAAAGCGTTTGCGCCCGACACCACGTGTGACACAGCCTCGTTCACAAGTGTGCTGAAGATGAGTGGACGTATGCCATCAGATGCGCCCTGCATATTGATCTGGTTGACCGCTGAATGCGCTTTTTCGACCGAATCTACAAACGGCAGCGTTACCTCGTTGAATGCGACCATATCGAATTGCGTGAGCAGACTATGCCCGAGCATTTCGGCGGTTATGCCGGTGCGGTCCGAGATGAAGAAAGCCGAACGCTTTTGTGGCATCGCGATGTCCAGGGATGGGATAACCGGTAAAATAGCGTCTTTTGGTGCTTCGCACAACGAACAGGTGGTCGATGAGTATCGAGTATGTAGTCGGTTTCGAAACGTTGCGAATGCACGATGTGAGTAGAGTCGGCGGCAAGAACGCATCCCTCGGCGAAATGATAGGTCAGCTCGCTGCTTCGGGCGTGCGCGTTCCCGGCGGCTTTGCAACAACCGCTCAGGCGTATCGTGATTTTCTCGCGCATGATGGCCTCGACAAGCGCATCGAGCAGGCGGTAGCCGGCCTGGATGTTGAAAATGTGAACGCCCTCGCTGCTGCCGGTGCCCAAATCCGTCAATGGATCGTCGACCAGCGTTTGCCTGCAAGACTGAATGATGAGATCGCCCGTGCATACCAGACTCTGCAGCAGGGCTCGAACGGCGATCTGTCGGTTGCAGTGCGTTCATCCGCGACCGCGGAAGATTTGCCTGACGCCTCGTTCGCAGGGCAGCAGGAGACGTTCCTCAACATTCACGGGCTCGACAATGTACTCAATGCGGTGAAGCACGTATTCGCATCGCTGTACAACGATCGGGCAATTGCCTACCGGGTGCACAAGGGATTCGTGCATGCGGAAGTCGCGCTGTCCGCCGGCATTCAGCGCATGGTCCGCAGCGACAAGGGCGCGAGCGGTGTCATGTTCACGCTCGACACCGAATCGGGATTCGATCAGGTCGTCTTCATTACATCGGCGTACGGGCTTGGAGAAACCGTCGTGCAGGGACAGGTGAATCCTGACGAGTTCTACGTCTATAAGCCGGCGTTGCGCCAGGGAAAGAAAGCGATTATCCGGCGCAATATGGGATCCAAGGCGCTGCGCATGATCTTTACGGACTCGCGAGCCGCCGGAAAATCGGTCCAGACGCTCGATGTGCCGGAAAGCGAGCGGCGCAAATTTTCGATCACTGACAGTGAGATTGAAGAGCTCGCACGATACGCGCTCACCATCGAGCAACATTATCAACGCCCGATGGACATTGAATGGGGACGCGACGGCGTCGACGGAAAACTCTATATCTTGCAGGCCAGGCCAGAAACGGTGAAGGCCAGCGAAAAGGTCGATACGCTGCGGCGCTACCGGCTCAAGCAGCGCTCGGACGTCCTTACGTCGGGCCGCGCCATCGGGCAGCGCATCGGCTCAGGACCCGTGCGCCTTATCAAGACCGCCGCAGAGATGGATCGCGTGCAGGCGGGCGATGTTCTGGTCACCGATATGACGGATCCGGACTGGGAGCCCGTCATGAAGCGCGCGTCCGCCATTGTCACCAATCGCGGCGGGCGTACCTGTCATGCCGCGATTATCGCGCGCGAGCTCGGCATTCCTGCCGTTGTCGGCTGCGGCGATGCGACGCAAGTATTGCGAGATACGAAGCCGGTGACCGTCTCCTGCGCCGAGGGCGATACGGGGTTCATTTATCGCGGACTTCTGGAGACCGAAATCATCGATCTTTCGCTGGACGCGATGCCGAAAGCACCCGTCAAGATCACGATGAATGTTGGCAATCCGGAGCTGGCTTTTGAATTTCAGCGCCTCCCGAATGAAGGCGTAGGCTTGGCGCGACTCGAGTTCATCATCGCCCGCATGATCGGCGTGCACCCTAAAGCGGTGTTGGCTTACCCCGATCTGCCGGGAAATCTCAAATTGGCGGTCGAGCAGCATGCCGCCGGATATGCGAGTCCCGTCGCCTTTTATGTTGAGAAGCTGACCGAAGGTGTCGCAACGCTGGGTGCCGCATTCTGGCCGAAACCGGTGATTGTGCGTCTTTCAGACTTCAAATCGAATGAGTATTCAAGTCTCACCGGCGGCAGCAAGTACGAGCCGCAGGAAGAGAATCCCATGCTCGGCTTTCGCGGCGCATCGCGGTATATCTCATCGACGTTTCGGGATTGTTTCGAGCTCGAATGCCGCGCCATGAAGAAAGTGCGGGATGAAATGGGTTTGACCAATGTGGAGATCATGGTCCCATTCGTGCGGACTGTGTCGGAAGCGAAAGAGGTCATCGACCTATTGGGCAAGAACGGGCTTAAGCGCGGTGAAAACGGTCTGCGCATCATCATGATGTGCGAGATACCGTCCAATGCGATCCTCGCCGATCAATTCCTTGAGCACTTCGACGGTTTTTCAATCGGCTCGAACGACATGACTCAGATGACGCTTGCACTCGATCGTGATTCGGGCATCATCGCCGACGCATTCGATGAGCGTGATCCGGCGGTCAAACACATGCTGCACCTCGCGATCAGCGCGTGTCGCAAGGCCAAAAAGTACGTAGGCATCTGCGGTCAAGGCCCGTCTGACCATCCCGATCTTGCAAAGTGGCTGATGGAAGAGGGGATCGAGAGCCTCTCTTTGAATCCGGACACGGTGGTTGAAACGTGGCTGTATCTTGCACGCGAAGCGAAGAATGGAGCTGCGCACTGATACAAACCGGACACGCAATTTTCATTGAGCTTGTGAGTGCAATTGCGCTAGAATAGTAAAACGGACGGTAGTACATGAAATGACCAAATTTATCTTTGTCACGGGTGGTGTAGTTTCCTCCTTGGGCAAAGGTATCGCTGCCGCCTCCCTCGCCGCCATACTCGAAACGCGCGGCCTCAAGATCACGATGCTCAAGCTGGATCCGTACATCAACGTCGATCCGGGCACCATGAGCCCCTTCCAGCACGGCGAAGTTTTCGTCACCGACGACGGTGCTGAAACCGATCTCGATCTTGGCCATTACGAGCGCTTCGTAAGTGCGAAGATGGGCAAGCGCAATAACTTCACGACCGGCCAGATTTACGAGAGTGTCATCAAGAAAGAGCGGCGCGGCGATTATCTTGGCGGCACCGTGCAGGTGATTCCTCATATCACCGACGAAATCAAGCTATTCATACGGCGCGGCGCCGCGGATGCGGAAGTTGCCATCGTCGAGATTGGCGGCACCGTCGGCGACATCGAATCTCTGCCGTTCCTCGAGGCAATACGCCAGATGGGCATCGAAATCGGCCGCGACAATGTCTGCTACATCCATCTGACGCTCGTGCCGTTCATCGCATCCGCAGGCGAAATCAAGACGAAGCCCACGCAGCACTCAGTCAAAGAATTGCGCGAGATTGGTATTCAGCCGGACGTGCTGCTATGCAGGGCTGACCGTACACTGCCCGACGATGAGCGGCGGAAAATCGCTTTATTCACCAACGTCCAGGTCGAAGCGGTTATCTCAGCGGTCGATACCGACAGCATTTATAAGATACCGTCAATGCTGCATGTGCAGGATCTGGACGATATCGTCTGCCGGAAGCTTGACCTGACACGTCCGGCGGCCGACCTGGCTGTCTGGGACAAACTCGTTTATGCGCTTGAGCATCCGAGCAATACCGCCAACATCGCGCTTGTCGGCAAGTACGTCGATTTGACGGAATCATATAAATCGCTTTCAGAAGCGCTGATACACGCGGGCATACATACCGGTGCAAAGATAAAAATCCATTACATCGATTCGGAGTCGATCGAGAAAAGTGGCACCGGCAGCCTGGTCAACATGGACGCCATCCTGGTTCCCGGGGGCTTTGGAAAACGCGGCGTAGAAGGCAAGATCAGGGCAATACGCTACGCGCGCGAAAACAAGTTGCCGTATCTCGGCATCTGTCTCGGCATGCAGCTCGCGGTCATTGAGTTTGCCCGGAATGTAGTCGGTCTCGACGGCGCGCATAGTACGGAGTTCGATCCGGCGACAATGCATCCGGTCATCGCGTTGATCACCGAATGGCAGGATCGCGACGGGAAAATCGAGCACCGGGACTCAGCATCGGACCTTGGCGGCACGATGCGTCTGGGCGGTCAGGAGTGCATGCTCAAAGCGGACACCGTCGTACGCGACGTATACAACGCCGATACCATCGTGGAGCGTCATCGGCATCGCTATGAAGTTAACAATCATTATCTGCCGCGTATTGAAGCGGCGGGACTCCGAGTATCGGGCGTATCGGCAAAAGGTCAGAGCCTGTGCGAGATGATCGAGCTCCCTTCGCACGGACGGCACGCGCATCCATGGTTCGTCGGTTGCCAGTTCCACCCGGAATTCACTTCAACACCGCGCACTGGTCACCCGTTATTCAATGCGTTTGTGCGTGCTGCATTGCAGGCCGCGAGAACGAAGAACGTCGTGCCTTCCGAAGCAGCGCCCAAGCTGCAGAATATCGCGTGACGGACTTTGAAGCTGTGCGCACTTGAAGCTCGCCTCACTCGTCCGCTATTGCTGATAGCAAGAGCGTGCCGCGGGAAGCGCGGGCGAGCAGCAGTGGCGGCGCGGCGCTCCAGGTTGTCGGGCACGATATGAAGCTATGCGGATTCGATGTTGGCCTCACACGGCCGATGTTTCTCATAGCTGGTCCGTGCGCCATTGAATCACGCCAGCTCGCGTTTGATACCGCCGGTCAGCTTAAGGAGATATGCGCGGCGCTCGATGTGCCGTTCATATACAAGTCGTCGTTCGACAAGGCAAACCGCAGCTCCGATAAATCGTTTCGCGGAGTGGGAATGGACGAAGGGCTGCGCATACTCGGCGATGTGAAGGCGCAGATCGGCGTTCCCGTGCTCACCGATGTGCATGATATAGACCAGGTGGCGCCGGTCGCGGCCGTGGTGGATGTGCTGCAGACGCCCGCGTTTCTGTGTCGGCAGACCGATTTCATTCATGCGGTCGCAAGCGCAGGCAGACCCGTCAATATCAAGAAGGGACAGTTCCTGGCGCCGGGAGATATGCGGAACGTCGTTGACAAGGCGAGAGCAGCGAGCGGTGCCGACAATATCATGGTGTGTGAACGCGGCGCGAGTTTCGGCTACAACAACCTCGTATCGGACATGCGTTCGCTCATGATCATGCGGGAGACCGGATGCCCGGTGGTCTTCGATGCGACGCATTCTGTGCAACTTCCGGGCGGACAAGGCACATCAAGCGGTGGTCAGCGTGAATTCATTCCAGTGCTAGCCCGCGCTGCGGTGGCGAGCGGTGTTGCCGGCGTTTTCATGGAAACGCATCCCGATCCGGCGCACGCATTATCGGACGGTCCGAACGCATGGCCGCTCGGACATATGAAGACGTTGCTTCAGACGTTGAAAGCGCTGGACGCAATGGTGAAGCAAACCGGTTTCGCGGAAAATCTTGTAAAGCAGGGGACGTAGATCATGAGTGCGATAGTAGATGTAATTGCCCGCGAAATACTGGATTCTCGCGGGTTGCCGACAGTTGAAGCAGACGTGCTGCTGGAGTCCGGCGTGCTCGGGCGGGCCGCGGTTCCTTCGGGCGCATCGACCGGCAGCCGCGAGGCGATCGAGCTGCGCGACGGCGATGCAAAACGCTACGCGGGCAAGGGTGTGCAGCGCGCGGTCGCGAACGTGAATACCGAAATCTGTGAAGCGATCATCGGACTCGACGCCGTCGAGCAGCGCTTCATCGACAACACGCTGATCGAGCTCGACGGCACTGAAAACAAATCACGACTCGGCGCCAACGCGATGCTTGCGGTGTCGCTCGCTGTTGCGAAGGCGGCGGCCGAGGAAACGGGGCTGCCGTTGCATCGTTATCTGGGCGGCGCGGGACCGATGGCAATGCCGGTGCCGATGATGAACGTGATCAATGGCGGTGCACACGCCGACAACAGTCTCGATCTGCAGGAATTCATGATTGTGCCGGCCGGACTGCCTACCTTTGCCGAGGCGTTGCGCTGCGGCGCCGAGGTATTTCAGACCCTCAAGAAATTGCTCAGAGAGAAAGGACTGTCGACCGCCGTAGGTGATGAAGGCGGGTTTGCGCCCAGGCTGCCGAATCATGAGGCAGCCATCAAGCTCATCATGGAAGCGATCGAGCTGGCTGGATACGCGCCCGGCGAGCGATGTATTGCTGGCGCTTGATTGCGCGAGCTCTGAATTCTTCGCAGATGGCGAATACACGCTTTCCTGCGAAGGCAAAACGCTCGAAGCTGCTGGATTTGTCGACCTGCTCGCAGGCTGGGTCGATAAATACCCGATCATCAGCATCGAGGACGGCATGGCCGAGAACGACTGGCCCGGTTGGAAATTATTGACCGAGCGGCTGGGCAGCAAAGTGCAGCTTGTCGGCGACGATATCTTTGTCACGAATACGAAGATCATCGAGCGCGGCATCCGCGAAGGCATCGGCAACTCGGTGCTCATCAAGGTTAATCAGATCGGCACGCTCACGGAGACCCTGGCCGCGATCGAGATGGCGAAGCGGGCGCGATACACTTCAGTGGTCTCGCACCGTTCCGGCGAAACGGAAGACACGACGATCGCAGACATCGCGGTTGCAACCAATGCAATGCAGATCAAGACCGGCTCGCTGTGCCGGTCTGACCGGTTGGCGAAGTACAATCAGTTGCTGCGGATCGAAGAAGATCTCGGCGACGCATCGTCGTATCCAGGCCGCAGTGCATTTTATCAACTGCGGTTAACGTCCTAGTTCGGACATCCAACTGATGCGGCGGTCTGATCCGACTCAAGCCGCATGCACGGACCATCCGCATAGTCCTGCGGCCCACCCGAGCGTCCGGCGCTGGTCTCGATTATGAAGCTGGTGACCGTTTCGCTTGCGGTGCTGATCGTTCTTCTCCAGCATCCGCTATGGCTGGGCAAGGGAAGCTGGCTGCGCGTGTGGGAATCGGATCAGAAGATTGCGGCTCAGCGTGAAGTGAATCAGAGCTTGCGTGCGCGGAATGAGGCGCTGGATGCCGAGGTGAGAGATTTGAAACAAGGGCTCGATGCCATTGAAGAGCGTGCACGCAGCGAGCTTGGCATGATCAAAAAGGACGAGATTTTTTTTCAGATCCTCGAGGACCGCCGCGACAGCAAATAGCTGCCACTGCGCTGTTTCCTAATAGCGCAGAGGCCGTTTCGTTTTGAAACCGCTGCCGTCGTGGAAGCATCCACCGAATCTGTCCGCTTCCTTTCATGTCTATGAAAGGACGTGTGAAAATCATTGGCATGGAAGGTGCGTGTGATCGCCCGGATTGTGCACGGGTGTTCGAGATTATCCGAGGAGGCTTTATGTCGAAAAACGCAGCCCTGTGGCATCAGCAGCCCAAGTTTCCCCCGTCGCATTTTGTCGACAGCCGGATTTATACCGACGAGCAACTTTTCAACGAAGAGCGCGAAAAAATCTTCAACAAGTGCTGGATCATCGCTTGCCACGAGTCGGAGGTTCCGAACGCATTTGATTACCGTACTTTCAGTCACCCGGGCGGAACACCTCTGATTGTTGTCCGTGGTGAAGACAAACAGGTGCGGAGTTTCTATAACGTCTGTCCGCATCGCGGCAACACACTGCTCTACGATCCCGTCGGCAATGCGAAACGCATCACGTGTATCTTCCACGCCTGGTCGTTCGACACGAAGGGGAACTGCGTCGACATAACGCGGGAGGAACAGGGATTTCAAAAGCGCTTCTGCAAGACCGACTCGGGCCTGCGCGAGGTACGCGCGGAGGTTGGATTCGGTGGATTCGTTTGGGTCAACATCGATGACAACGCATGCACTCTGAACGAATACATCGGCGACTCGCTCAACATGCTGCATGACAATATGTCGATGCCGCTCGAGGTGTTTCACTACCACAAAGCCATCGTCAATACGAATTACAAGCTGTGGCACGACACCAACAGCGAGTTCTATCACGACTACATGCATTACTTCAATCGCGTTACCGGGATGTTGCAGCCCGGTTACTTCGACCGCAAATACACGGCATATCCCAACGGTCATGCGACGGTCGGTTCGATGGAGGTAAAGTATGACGCGTATGAAGGCGGCAAGTCGCGCGGGGTTGGCTGGCCGGGGCTCGCGCCGGGGGGCTGGATTCTCATCGATATTTTCCCGGCCATGACCTACAACCTGCGCACGTCGGTGCTGCGCATGGATACCTCGATACCGCTGGGGCCGAATAAACTGCTGATCGAATTCCGCGGACTGGGTCTCAAAAGCGATACGCCCGAAGAGCGCGCTGAGCGCATCCGCGACCACAATACGATCTGGGGCCCGTTCGGCCGTAACCTGCACGAAGACCTGCTCGGTGTACACGGACAGGGTCGCGCGATGCGCCCGGGCAGTGAGCCGACCTGGGTGATACACGGCCGCGAAGAGAATATGACCATACACGACGAGGCCGGCATGCGGCACTTCTACGCTGAGTGGGGCCGCCGCATGGGGCGCAAGGCATACGACCCGTTCGGCGAACGCAAGATTACGGCAGCGGCATAAAAAAGCTCGGCGCGGCCGGCAGGTCGTCAGGAGGAGAGCAGATGCAGTCGCAGAGAACGGCGATCGAGGAGCTGGTATACAGATCCTGCCTCGCGCTGGACGAAAAGAACTTCAAGGCTTATCTGGACCTGTGCGACGCCGACTATCGCTACAGCATCACGGCCCACAGCCCTGAGATCCGCAAGGAAATGATCTGGCTCGATCATGACAAGGCGGGTATGCAGCTTCTGTTTACGAACCTGCCCCGTCATAACAGCGATCATTCGCCGCTCACGCGTCATGTCACGGTGTACACGGTTGACTTCGACGCGAGCCAGCAACAGGCGACCGTTATCTCGGCGCTCCAGGTGTTCAGAACTACACTCGACGGCGGTGTAACGGAGCTTTTCGCCGTCGGTCGCTATGTGGACGCCGTTAAACTCAGCGAGAGCGCGCCGAAGCTCTTGAAGCGCGTTGTCAAACTGGACACGCGCCAGTTCGGGTTCGGGTATCACATTCCGTTCTGACAACGACCGCGTGCAGATCCAGATCAACGCGCGCAATCGCGCTTACCAGTTCGAGACGCAGTCCGGGCGGCGCCTGCTGTACAGCGGTCTCGCTGCCGGCATCCATTTGCCTTACGAGTGCGGAACCGGGACTTGCGGCACTTGCAAAGCTAAGCTCATCTCCGGCGAGGTCGACGACGCATGGCCACAGGCGGCCGGTCGCAAGTATCTCAAGCACTCCGCTGACGTGCTCATGTGCCAGTGCGTTGCAAAGAGCGGGTGTACGCTTGAAGTCGGCAACTTTGTCTACGCCATGGATCCTGGTGCATGCATTCCGGTGTTTGGACGCGGAACGATAGTCAACGCACGCCTGCTGACACCGGACGTAATGAGTTTCTGCCTCGATCTTGATGTGCCGTGCGACTTCGACGCCGGCCAATTCATGGCGGTGGAAGTGCCCGGCATTGCTGGTTTCCGCGGTTATTCGATGGTCAATTTCGAGCGTGCGGCCAGGCGTCTCGAGTTCGTGGTCAAGAAGAAGCCGGGCGGCGGCGCCTCCGAGTGGTTGTTCGCGGGGGATATCGAAGGACGCGCGGTCGAATGGTTTGGACCGCTTGGTGCGGCGACTTTTTATCCGAACCTGGGCAAAAACATTCTATGCATCGCCGGCGGCAGCGGCATCGCGGGCATCATGTCGATTCTTTCGCGTGCGCGCCAGGAACGATATTTCGAACAATACAACGGTAACGTGTTCTTCGGCGTCCGCACGTACGCGGACGCCTTCTTTCTGGATGAGCTTGCCGGTCTCGCGGCGCAGTTTCCGTCGCGCTTGACGATAACACTCGCGCTTTCCGACGAAGCTGTGAGCGATGCCGCGCGCTCAAATTACCCGGCGATTGCGTTCGACAGCGGACTCGTACATGAAGTAGCGGCGCGCCACATGGCGGGAAAGTTTCAGAACGTGCGCGCATACGTCGCCGGCCCGCCGCCGTGCGTCGATGGCGCGATACGCATGCTGTTGCTGCAGGCAAAGCTCAGTGCGGATAATATCCGCTACGACAAGTTCAGTTGATGCCATGAGCAAACGATTCGTATGCCCGCGCAGCCAGGTTCCTCCCAACGGCATGACTGAATGCGAAGTGGAGGGCGGTTTGAAACTGCTGGTTGCGAATTCGGGAGACGATTATTTCGCGTACCAGGCGATGTGTCCGCATCAGGAAGTTGCACTTTGTGAAGGACTGTATGACGGGTCCGTCCTCACATGCCACCAGCACCTATGGCAATGGGATATACGTACAGGTGCCGCGATGGGCTTGGCGGAAGCGCCGCTCGAGAGCTTTCCCGTACAGCTCGAAGGCGACTCGCTGTATGTCGTCGCTCAGAGCGCGCTCAACACCGCTGAGCTCTTCACCGGCATCGGCGAGCAGACACTTGCTGCAATCATGGCGCTCGCGCGAAAGGAACAATACGCCGCCGGCACTTCGCTCTATGACATTGGCGATCCCGCCGATGATTTTTTCATACTTGATTCCGGCAGAGTGGAATTCCTGATCGGCCGCGAGCGCGCGAGTCCGGCCGGCTTCATGCTGCGCAAGGGCGAGCTCTTCGGGTGGGCGGCGCTGCTCGAAAGTCAGCCGCATCGCATTGCACGGGCGACATGTCTGGAAGAATCTGAGGTGCTGCGCATAAACGGGAAGCAGGCACTGCAAGCACTCGCGGCAGACCCGGCGTCGGGCTTCCTCGTCATGCGCCGGTTGTCGTCGCTGATTGCGCGTTATCTTGCTTCGCCTGGCGCGAATTAAGGATGCTGATGGTGCATTAACTCATCACCGGCGCCAACATTGATACGGCATAATAATCAGCACTAAAACGTAGTCAACTAGAGGAGGTTCCATGAAGACAATCAAACGCTACTGGCAATCGCTGCTGTTAATCGCCGCAGCCGGCCTGCCGTGTGCGCAGTCGGTTGCCGCGGATATTGATTTCGGCAAACCGGGAAGCCCCGTAGAACTCGTAGTTGGCTATCAGCCGTATTACACAGAGTCGTGGTCTGGCGTCGTCATGCGCGGCAAAAAGTTCTATGAAAAGTATCTGCCGAAGGGCTCGAAAGTGGAGTTCCAGATCGGGCTGCAGGGCGCAATCATCGTCAACAACATGCTCGCCGGCAAGCAGCACATCGGATACATGGGAGACATGCCGGCCATAGTGTCGACGACCAAACAGGACGTCGCTGATGTGCGCCTGGTGGCGGTTGCGGGTCTCGGGCTGGACCAATGCAACATATTCCTGGCACGCAAAGACGCACCCACTTTTGCCAATCCGACGGAAGCGATCAAGTGGCTTGACGGCAAGCAAGTGGCCGTCCCTAAAGGAAGCTGCACCGACCGCTTCGCGCAAGCGGTTTATCAGAAGCAGAAGGTGACGCCGGCTGCCTATCTCAACCAGAACATCGAAGTAATCACGAGCAACTTCCGCGCGGGCAAAATCGACGCAGCAGTGATCTGGGAGCCGACCGCTTCCCGTTTGATTCAGGACGGGCTGGCGAAGCGCATCGCTTCGGGCGCTAGCGTCAACGAAAACGACGGCGGCTTCCTTGCGATGCGTGGCGATCTCATCAGAACGCGGCCCGATGTCGTCAAAGCCTGGCTCAATGCGGAGCTCGACGCTCAGCTATTCCTTGCCGACAAAAAGAATGCGCAAGAGATCATCAAGATTGCCAAGCAGCAAACGACGGGATTCTCTGACAAAGCGCTGTGGGCATCGCTGTATGGCGACTACCCCGCCAGCGAGGGCGGCACCAAGACTCGCGTCGAGTTGCCGTACGGCTTTACGCCGAAGGCGCTCGAGTTGCTGACGAAAGCGACGGAGTTTTTATATTCGATCAAAAGCATCAATACTGCGAAGTTGCGTCCGGAAGCAGTCATGACTCAGTTCACTGAGGAAGTTCTGCGCGAACGAAACCTCAAGGCGCCGATCGGTGACGTGCAGGCGCTGCCTGAATCAGAGTTTCGGCCGGTGAACTAGACGGTTCCGATACCACCGCGGCCCGAGAGTCGCTCTTTTTTGCGATGAGTGTATGCCATCCAGCATAGTCGAAGCCCGTGACGACACGAGCGCTGATCAATCAGCTGATCAGCATATGACGCTTGACGAGATTGCGCTCCTCCTCAAGAGAACGATGCCTTTTCAGGTCGTTGGCGAGGCGATGCTGCGAAAAGTAGCCGGCCTGGCGCGCCCGGCGACTTACGCGAAGGGCGCGGCAATCTATAACGTCGGTGACAAAGCCGACGATATCTTTATCCTCGTCTCGGGCGACGTCGAGCATGCGCTCGAGCCGGGCGCGAAGGCCGTGCATCCGCTCAAACTGCTGGCACCCGGCGACGTTTTCGGATGGGCGGCGTTGCTCGCGAAATACCCCTACCGGCTGGCGCAGGCCAGCGCTCGAGACAATACCCACGTAATTCGTATCAGCGGGGAAGCGCTATTGCGTCTGCTCGAAACGGACCCGGAATGCGGCAACGTCGTCATGAGCCGTTTCGCGACCATGATTACACGCGACTACACGGTGCCTGAGTTGATTGCTCAATTTCGTCCATTACACGCACACAAAACGACCGGCGATATTCAAGACATGAATCTTGTCCTCTACCGGGCGCGGCAATGGCTGGCAAGTCCGCGGCCGTATCTGATGCTCATCGGGTTCGCGCTTTTTATCGGTCTCTGGTACCTGGCTGTCGAAGTGTGGAAGCTGCCGCGATTTCGTGAAATGCCGGGTGTGACCGCGGTCGTGAAGGAATGGCTGAGCCCGAACCCGAGTTATGGACTATCGATCTACACCGAGGAGTACTACAAACACATCGGCGTCAGTGTATGGCGCGTTACCCAAGCGTTCTTTCTTGCAACACTGCTCGGCGTACCGTTTGGCCTTCTGCTCGGATACTCGAAGAAGTTCAAGGAATACGTGTTCCCGGTATTCGAGATGCTGCGGCCCATCCCGATTTTGGCCTGGGTCCCGTTAGCGATCGTCATGTTCATAGCCACCGAGTCGGCCGTCATCTACCTGACGTTCCTCGCATCATTTTTTGCGACGGCGTTGAATACGATGCTCGGCGTCGAATCAATCGATGAATCGTATGTGCGCGCAGCCTGCTGCCTGGGCGCCAAGCGGTCCCAGGTATTCCGCCATGTCATCATCCCCGGCGCTTTGCCATTCATATTTACCGGCCTGCAGATATCGGTCGGTGTCTCGTGGTTTTCACTTGTCGCGGCCGAGATGGTATCGGGTCAGTACGGTCTGGGTTATGTAATCAACACGTCATATACGATGGTGCGCTACCCGACCATAGTGATTGGTATGATCACGCTCGGCTTCGTCGGCTATACGACGAGCGCGCTGGTGCGTTTGCTCGGCGATCACCTTATGCAGTGGCGCACGCGCGAGCTTGCATTGGGAGGCCAGTGACCGCTTTGGCTGCGCATCACGCGCGGACACCCGACGCGATTACGCGCGGCGCAATCACGATCGATGATGTCGTAAAAATCTACGACCCGGCAGGTGCTGCCGTAATGGCTGTAGACCACTGCTCACTCGATATTGCGGCTGGCGAAATCTGTATGATTGTGGGGCCATCGGGCTGCGGTAAAACGACGCTATTAAACGCCATCGCGGGATTCCACGAGATCACATCGGGTCGCATCCTGCTCGATGGCGAGGTGCTATGCAGCGCAGACAAGCCCAAAGCCGAGCCGGGGTCTGATCGCATTGTCGTATTCCAGAATGGCGCATTGTTTCCGTGGAAAACGAACCTCGAGAATGTCGCATTCGGTCCACTGATGCAGGGAACATTGAGCCGCGCCGAGGCGAATGAAAAGGCGCTTGGGATGATGGCGGATGCCGGTCTGGCCGGTGTCGAGCATAATTTTCCGGGCGAAGTGTCGTCCGGCATGCGCCGCCGGGTCGAAATTGTGCGTGCACTCATGAACGATCCGAAAGTCCTGCTGCTCGATGAGCCGTATCGGGCGCTGGATTCGCTTACAAAATCGGTTATGCACGAAGCGCTGCTCGAGATCTACTACAAAAACAAGGTCACGATATTTTTTATCACGCATGACCTCGAAGAAGCGATTTTTCTCGGCCACAAAGTCGTGATCATGACGACACGGCCGTGTAAGCCCAAAAAAACGCTGTTCGTCGATATCGCCCATCCACGTGACTACAGCGTTCTTACTTCAAAGCGTTTTCGCGAGCTGATGGAAGAAACTAACGAAGCGGTGCACGAAGAGGCTCTGCGCGCTTTCGCCGCGGGCGAAAAGGAGGGCTAGCCGTGGCGCTCGCACGCAAACCCGTTTTCACTTCGGCGCTGTGGCGTGGCCTCGCTTCAATCGCAATATTCCTTATCCTCTGGGAGCTCGGGTCGTTGTCGAAGGTGTGGATAAAGTGGGACTCATTCGAGTGGTTGAGAAACGCGCTGACGGCAGTCGGGCTGAAGCCACTTTATCTGCCATGGATCGGCGCGGTGCCGGCGCCCACGGAAGTGCTCCACGCATGGCTTAAAGTCATCCACGATCCCGGTTACTGGCAGAGCTGGTACATGAGTTTGTTTCGCGTCATGTCCGGCTTCGTCGCGGCGATGATTATCGGTATTCCATTCGGACTGTTGCTCGCTGTCAGCCGCAGCGCTTATGGCATCGGCTTCCCGGTGTTCGAAGTGCTGCGGCCGATTCCGCCGCTGGCATGGGTACCCGCGTCGATCATTTTCTGGCCCACTCAGGAGCTGTCTATCGCATTCGTGACCTTCCTGGGTGCGTTCTACACGATCGTCATCAATGTAGTCGGCGGCGCGCGCTCGATCGATGTGCGCTATTTTCAGGCAGCGCGATCGATGGGATCGAGCCAGTCCGATATATTCTGGCGCATCATCCTGCCGGGTACGCTGCCCTCGATCATGGTCGGTTCCGCAGTTGGAATGGGCATCACCTGGGAAGTCGTCGTCGCGGCGGAGATGATTTCGGGCGGCGGCAGCCAGAGCGGCGGCACGGGCGGAGGCGGGCTCGGATTCTTTATCTGGAATTCGTACGTCGGCGGCGCGTACGAGCAGATCGTCGTCGGCATGATCAGCATCGGAATCGCGGGCGCGCTGTCGAGTGAGCTGCTGCGCGTTATCGGCAAGCGCGCGACGCCTTGGCTGCGGCTGCGTTGATGGCGAATATGCAATGACGGACACCAATCTCCTGCGTCGCGAGATCAAGGCCGGTGAAATAACTGTCAGCAATGTCAGCAAATGCTACGGCGCCGATCGCTTCCGCAAGGACGTGATCCTTGATTGCTCATTCGTAATCGAGCGCGGCAAGCTCACCGTCATGATCGGGCCGTCGGGGTGCGGCAAGAGCACACTTATCCGGCTGCTTGCCGGGTTCGAGCAGCCAACGACGGGAAAATTAGAATTGAACGGCGTGCCGATTACCAGACCGGCCCGGGATCGCCTCGTTCTGTTTCAGGAAACCGCGCTGTTTCCGTGGATGACGACTGTACGACAACATCCTGTACGGGCCGCGTGCCCGCGGGGAGGTGACGCCCCAGACGCTCGAACTCGCGGAATTCCTACTGAACAAGGTCGGCTTGCGCGACTTCAGAAAAAAATATCCGCCACAGCTTTCAGGCGGCATGCAGCGCCGGGCCGAGCTGGCACGCGCGATGATCAACAATCCCGAAGTGATGATTCTCGACGAGCCCTTTCGCGGCCTCGATGCCATGACCAAGGAATTGATGTGGGAGTACGACTCTGCGTTGTACGAGGAGAATCGGCGCACCAACTTTTTCGTGACGACCGACATCGACGAGGCGATTTTCCTCGCTGACCGGCTGTTGATCATGTCGAACATTCCCACACAGGTGCGCGCGGTGCTCGAGGTCGATGTCCCGCGTCCGCGTAAGCTTGCCGACCTGGTCGAGAACGATCGCTCCAACGAAATCAAGATGCAGGCGCTTTCAATACTGCACGAAGAGGCGATGAAGTCTTTCTCGCGCGGCAGCAAGGCGGCGGCGGACTTTGTCGAAGCCTATTCCAAACGTGTCGCAAAGAGCTGATCGGACGCGTATGGAATGGATACTCACCCGGGAAGTCGTTATCGCGATCGCGCTCACGGGGGCCGCTGCGTCACTCGGCGCGAGCATCCTGCGGGCGCGCGGCACGGGCAACGCGGTGCGTGCGCGGCAGCTCAACATCGCAGCTTACGCGTTGATGGGTGTAAGCATGCTGCTCTTCATCGTCATCGGTTTTCGCGCGCACTGAAGCACGCTTCGACATGACTGCAAAAATTATCGACGGCAACGCGGTCGCACGTCACGTGAGAGCTCAATGGAAGGCGCGCGTTGAAGCGCTGAAGGTGCGCGGTACTACGCCGGGTCTGGCGGTCATCATCGTCGGCGATAATCCCGGCTCGAAGGTCTACGTCCGCAACAAAGTCAAGGCCTGCGCCGAAGTCGGCCTGCATTCAGAGACGCACGAGTTTGGGGCTGACACTGTAGAGCAGCCGGTTATTCAGCGTATCGAGGAGCTCAATCGCGATCCGCGCATACACGGCATTCTCGTCCAACTGCCGCTGCCGTCGCACCTCGAGGTGCGCCGTCTGCTCGGCGCCATCAGCATTGAAAAAGACGTCGACGGCTTCCATCTTTATAACGTGGGCGGGCTCGTGGTCGGTGAGAACAACATATTTCCGCCGTGTACGCCGTATGGCGTGCAGTGCCTGCTCGAATACGAAAACATTCCGATTGAGGGACAGAACGTGGTGGTCGTCGGCGCGAGCAACATCGTGGGCAAGCCCATGGCGCTTATGCTGATGGCCAAAGATGCAACCGTGAGTATCTGCCACATCAAGACGCGCGACCTTGCGCAATACACGATACTCGCAGACATCTTGATCGTCGCCGCAGGCTGCCCCGGCCTCATCACCGCACCCATGGTCAAGCGCGGCGCCGCCGTCATCGATGTCGGAATCAATCGTTTGCCGGACGGACGCTTGTCTGGCGATGTCGACTTCGAGAGCGTGAAGCTGAAAGCGTCATATATAACGCCGGTGCCGGGTGGCGTCGGGCCGATGACAGTGACCATGCTGATATGCAATACTGTCGCCGCTGCAGAACGTAACGCCACCAAGCATGCCGAAAAGATCCCCGTCGCCGTTTAAATCCCCCAGTACCTAGCATGGCCGGCACTCTGCTCGACGGAGCGGCCATTGCCCACCAGGTTTACTCTCAGCTGAAGGAACGCATCCGCGAACTACATGTTCGCGGCGTGCAGCCTGGCCTTGCTGCCATGCTCATTGGTGAAAATTCAGCGTCGCGAATCTATATCCGGAACAAGGCGCAGGCCTGCCACGATGCCGGTGTGTACCTCGGAGGTGCATCGCCTGCCGGCTGACTGCAGTGATGAACAGGTCTATGCGACGTTAAACCATCTGAACGCCGATCCACGTATACACGGCATCCTGTTACAGCTGCCGCTGCCGCCGCAGCTCGACTCGGAGCGCCTGCTGCAAGCGATTGCGCCGGCAAAAGATGTTGACGGCTTCAATTGGGTGAACCTGGGGGCGATGGTTGCAGGACGAACGTTGCTTGCGCCCTGTACGCCGCTTGGTGTGATGACGATGCTCGATCATGCCCGCGTGCCGATCGAAGGACGCAGTGCAGTGGTCGTCGGCCGCAGCGCGATCGTGGGGAAACCGCTCGCGCTGATGTTGATAGCTCGCGGCGCTACGGTGAGCGTCTGCAGTTCGAAGACGCCCGGATCTCAGGCTATACACTGCGCTCGCAGATATCCTCGTTGTGGCCGTCGGCAGTCCCGGGCTTGTGGACGGCTCGATGATCAAGCAAGGCGCGGTCGTTATTGATGTGGGCATAAACCGCTTGCCGGGAGGGAAGCTGGTCGGCGACGTTGATTTCGCGTCGGCGAGCCGCGTGGCGTCGCGCATCACTCCCGTGCCAGGCGGCGTTGGCCGCATGACGGTGGCAATGCTAATCGCGAATACCGTCACCGCTGCGGAACGCAGCGTCGGCATTACGTGAACTGGAGAGGTCTTCGCGGCAGCGATTTAGCCGGGTCGTAAAAAGGCCGCCTGGCGACGAGCGCCCGCTCATCGCCAGCAAGTTTCACGACAGTACCGGGATGCGCATCGCAAGCATTGACAAAGCCCAACCCGAGATTTCGTTCGAGCGTAGGAGACCAGCATGCGCTGGTAACTGCGGCGCTGCCGTCGTAGATTAAGTCTGGGAGATTGACTGTTTCCACCCGGCGCTCAAGCAGCAGACCAACGAGCCGGCGTGACGGCGCCTGCCACCGCCGCCCAACCAGAGCTATAGCGCCGCGAAAATCAGGCGGATAAAAGTCGAGGAGCCTCCCGAGTCCAAGCTCGAATGGGTCAGTAAGCGCCGCAACCTCACGCATGAACAGAATGTGTCCTGCCTCGATGCGCAAGCTATCCATTGCATCGAGGCCGCATTCGAGCAGCCCATCGGTCTTCCCGTGCGATAACAGTAAGGCCCACGTCTCTGCGGCGTGCGCGGCGGGAACTACCAGCTCGTAGCCTGTTTCGCCGCTATAGCCGATTCGCGCCAGCCAGCACTCGACCTCGTTGATACGAATTGCGCAAAATCCATAATAGAAAAGTGATGGCAATCCAGGCGCGTCAATGCAGCGCGCAACAATCGCGTGACTGCGCGGGCCCTGTACGGCGATAACTGAGTGCTGTGTAGACACATCTGTGACCGTGACCGCATACGGGCTGGCCATCGCGGACACTGAAGCAAAGTCGCTGCGTTGCCCGCTGAATAACCAATAGCGATCTCGAGCGAGACGCCACACGGTTGCATCATTGAGGACGCTGCCGTCGTCGCGTAGCATCAGCGTATACGCTATCCGCCCAACAGCGAGTGTCTGCAGCGCACGTGTCTGCACTACACGCAGAAATGGGCGGCTGTCACTGCCCGCGATCTCGCAGCAGCCCATGAATGAAAAATCGAACAGTCCGGCCGCGCTCCGCGTTGCAAGATGCTCGCGACGCGCGTCAGTGAAATGTTTTGATGTGGTGATGCCCGCAGAGATCTCCGCAATCGCTGCGGCGCGCCCCGCAAGATAGGCGCTCAAGGCGTTGGTCATCCCAACCAGCCAATCTCACGCGCGAGCAATCCAAACCCGACCACAATACAGAGCACCGCCACGAACTTGCGCAGAACCGCGGCGTTCACTGCATGTACGATGCGTGCGCCCAGCACCACGCCGCCGATCTCAAGCAGCGTGACCGTTGCTGCGATACTGAAATCGATACTCCCATACCGCAAATTGGCAAGCGTTCCCGAGACCGCGGCCACGATCTGAATGACCTGGCTCGTGCCGATTGCCGTGAGAGCGGCAAAGCCGCACAGCACCATCAGTGGCACGGATAACGCCGGACCGCCGACGCCGGTTAAGCCCGAGCCGAATCCGGCGATGGCGCCGACCACGAACAGCAGCGCGGTTTGCGCTCGCTGGTCGTTGTCGAACAGCGGACGCGGAATGCCACGCCATGCAGCAAGTGTGTACAAGCCCGCAAAGATAATGACGGCCGCAAGGATCACCGCAAGCGCGCCGGGTCCTGTCAGGGAATTCATCCAGGCGCCGATGAAGGCAAAGAAGGTGGCACCGGCGATGACAGGGCGGGTGACCACCCAGTCAATGCTGCCGCGACGTTGGAACATTACGGTGCCGGCGACGCCGGTAAATGCGAATGTGAACAGCGCCGTTGCCATTGCCGCATGTATGGACAGGCCGGCAAATGCCGATAAGGCGGGTATGAGCAGTATGCCGCCAATACCGACCGCACCGATGAGTGTGCCAACGCCAAACGCCGTCAGCAGCAGTAACGCCAAGTCGGTCAGGTCGGCTCCCCACGAAATTCAGGGGCATGCCGGCATGCCCCTGTTTTCATTTCATGAACGTCGATGGCGCTAGGAACTGCTATATCAGCCGGATGCAAAAGACGTCAGATTGCTCGTGATGAGCACATTGAGTTGCTTCATGAGCCTGAACCCGAGGCTATGATCCGCCTCCATCAGCAGCAGCAATTGATCACCATTGATCGCGAGCACAGTGCAGGACGTGATGCAGAACGCCGAAGCAATACGCTGGGGCGCCTGCTCCACGAGGGCTGCCCATCCGAACACTTCGCCCCGGCGCAGCACTTGACCCGCAGCAGTACGGCGGCTGCCGAGCCCGATGCTGAAGCGTACCATCCCATCGACGAGCACATAAAAATCCGCCGCTGCGTCGCCAATGTTGTAAATCGGCGTGTCCTGCCGATGAGTCTCGATGCGTCCCAGCGACGCGACGCGCGCCCGCTGTGGCGCGGCGAGTTCCGCGAAGAACCCGGTGCCCGCGACGATGTCATCGCTGACCGGTGGAGCGCTGGCAGCGACCGGCTCGATCACTTTTTCCAGCCCACCTTATCCTTGAACTTTTTGAGCTCGTCTTCCTTCATGTAGACGGTGTGTTCCTTGCCCGGGTAGATGCGCTTCCTGACTTCATCGCGGTAATCGGTCAGGCCTTTTTCGATGATAGGGACGAGGTCGCAGTAGATCTTGCTATGACGCGGCGTGTGCTTTTCGTAGAGATGAAATAAATCCGAGCCGATGATGTGCACCCCATCCGACGTATTGCCGGATCCCAGGCTCACTACCGGCACGGGCAACGTCTCCGCGAGATACTGTGACACTTCGGACGTCACCACTTCAGTCATGATCGAGAAGCAACCTGCATCGACGAACGCCCAGGCGTCATCGACGAGCTCTTTGGCGCGATCCGCGGTTTTCCCCTGTGCCGCAAAGCCGCCCAGCTGCGGAATGCGCATCGGGCAGATGCCGATGTGGCCTTGCACCGGGATACCGGCTTTAATAATGGCTTCGATATATTTGGCATGGTGCTGGTTGCCTTCGCATTTCATGACTTCGGCGCCCGCCTGCGATACGTACTTCGCCGCGTTATCAACCGCCTGCTGTGCGGACAGGTGAAAGCTCATGTATGGCATGTCGACCATGCGTAGCCCATACTGGGAGCCGCGCTTGACCGCCTGCGCCATGAACAGCACTTCCTCGAACGACACCGACGTCGTCGACTCATGTCCGAAGAGGACCATACCGCCGGTATCTGAAACGCACAGGATATCGATCCCGACGCGGTCGGCAACAATCGCGGTCTCATAGTCGTACACCGCGAGCTGCACGATGGGTTCGCCCTTTTTCTTCTTGTCCATCAGCATCGGAATCGTTACTTTTTTGCGCGCTGCTTGTTCGGCCATGGCCGCCTCCTCGTTGTTGACTTCGAATCGCTGGATTGTTCCAATGGCTCAGCGTGAGCTTCGGCCGAGCGTGGGCGAACGGCCTGCTGCACGAGCCTCGTTATTGTCGTGACTTGAATTGTCTATGCTAAGCAAGCGTTATGCCCTGCGAATCTGCAGGAAAACATCTTTCTTATCAACATTGCACAACGTCGTCCCCGCCTCTCGCTCGCGGCGGTTTCCAAATGAAACGGCGTCTGTTTCCAAACGAGCCTGCGCCGGTCGTTCCTTTATTGGGCTCGTGCCCGCGCGGATGGCGGTCGTGCAGGACGAGCGTCGGCCCGGAAGAGGCCCCAACGGTTACGCCGCACCCACAGAGCCTTGCGGCCAATGCCTAGCATAGCGGCCAGTTCCTGTTCCGTGTAGCGGTCCTGATATCGTTTGACGAACTGGGCAATGTAATCCTCGATGGACAGCGGTGTGGCAAGCGTGTCCGCCGCCGCTTCCGCTTCGCTGCCATGCGACGCGAACATTGCAAGATCGGTGAAATCGCGGGCCGATAAGGTCGCATCGTCAGCCAATATCACGGCACGCTCGACGACGTTCTCAAGCTCGCGCACATTGCCCGGCCAGCGATAGGCCTTCAAAAGCTGCTTCAAGTCAGTGCTGAGCGCCGAGATACGTTTGCCGAGACGCCGGCTATGTTCGGCGACGAAGTGCTCCGCAAGCAGTTCGATGTCTTCAGCGCGCTCACGCAAGGGAGGAACATGAATATTGATGACATTGAGGCGATAGTACAGATCTGCACGGAACTGGCCGCGCTCGGTTGCAATGTTGAGATCGCGATTGCTCGCGGCGACAAAACGCACGTCGGTATGGAATATGCGCGTCGATCCGAGCGGACGCACCTGTCTTTCCTGAATCACGCGCAGCAGTTTTACCTGCAGCGCGGGTGCGAGCTCCGAGATCTCGTCGAGGAAGAGGGTGCCCCCGTGTGCTTCTCGTATCAGGCCTTCAGTAGTCGCAACGGCGCCGGTATAAGCGCCTTTCGCATGCCCGAACAGTTCCGACTCAAGCAAGTCCGGCGGTATGGCAGCGCAATTGATCGGTACAAACGGACGCTCCGCACGATGGCTGGAGTAGTGCAAAGCCTGCGCCACCAGTTCTTTGCCCGTGCCGCTCTCGCCCTGAATCAGCACGCTTGCATCCGTCGGCGCAACCTTCTCGATTAGCTCGAAGACGCGCTTGATGCCGGCGCTGCGTCCGATGATATCGTTGCGCCTGAACTCGCTTTTGACAGTACGTTTGAGCACCGCATTTTCGCGCTGCATGCGCCGTTCATTGAGCGCCCGCTCGATTGCGAACAGCAGTGCGTCATTGTGGAACGGTTTGATAACGTAATCGACTGCGCCGTTCCTGAGCGCCTCGATTGCAGTATCGAGCGACGAGTAACTCGTCATAAGTATGATCGGGAGCGCGGGCTGACTGTTATGCAGAGACGCGATCACTGACATGCCGCTGCCGTCGGGCAGCCGCAGGTCGGTGATGACGAGGTCGAAGTCAGTTGCGGCAGCGCGCTCAAGGCCGTCATGTGCGAGGGATGCGGTTTCCACGTCGTAACCGCGTGCGGGCAACAGCATACTAATGCTCGCGCTAACGCCGGGATCATCCTCGATGAGCAGAATACGCTCATTGCGCAATGTAGCCGGGTTACCCGTCATGATCTCATTGCGGGCAGGCGCACATAGAAGCACGCGCCACCCTGCGCATCGTTTGCCGCACGCATGCTGCCGCCGTGTGAAATGACGATCTCATTGCTGATGGCAAGCCCGAGGCCGGTGCCTTGGCCCGGCGGCTTGGTCGTAAAGAACGGTTCGAACAGCCGCGGCAGGGCGGACTCGTGTATGCCCGGCCCCGTATCGCGTATCGCGACTTCGACGCATGCGGCATCCGGACGCGTATCCGCGATGAACAGGTTCCCGCGTCCCTGCATCGCCTGTGCGGCATTCGTCAGCACGTTACAAAAAACCTGTTGGAGCTGGCTTGAATCGCCAACGACGAGCGTCGTCGCATCGAGCTGACAATCAACGCTCACGTCTCGCATTAGAGCGTCGTGAAGGACGAGCGACACGGCATCAGTCACTGTTGCGCGCAAGTTCAATGCAGCGCGTGCATCTTCGCCGGCGCGCGAAAAATCGTTGAGCTTGCGCGAGATATTAAGAACGCGCTGCACGTTGGTTGCGATGTTCGATAATCCTTTTTCCAGCAGCGCCGGCGGGCATTGCGAATTGGACCGCAATAACTGGACGGTCGAGTTGATAGCTGTGAGCGGATTGGCGACTTCGTGGCAGACACCCGCGACCATGAATCCGATAGAGGCAAGGCGCGCAAGTTGCGCATCGCCCAGGCCGCGATCAGCGTCCGGCAGACGCATTATGAACAGGCATGAACCGCGCATGAGAGGCCGCAGCACGACCCGCTCGACGACGTCGGCGCCGTCCAACGTGTGCTCGGCGACCGCTTCCTGCGGCGTAAGCCACGGCACTTCTCCCTGCAGCGCCGCGAAGTAGTGCGGGAACGCATCGCCCAGTAGCCTGCCGGGAACCGCGTGAGCTTTGTCGACGGAGGCCTGCGATGCCTGATTTACGAATGTAATCAACCCCCGCTCGTCGACGATCAACACCGGCCACGGCAAGGTGTCGAAAAAGGCCTTCAGCGTCTGTTCCGCGCTCCGATGTGCGGTCATGAGAGATTACGGGAGTATCAGAGGATGTTCAGCGCGTCAGCACGAGAAAAGATTCGCGTAGCCAATAAGGAACTCAGGGCTCATGTAGATACGGAAGCTCACATAACTCGCGTAAGCGAGCAGCGCCAGCAGTGCTGCCCAGACGAACAGCGGCCGGTGCGGTTGCGGAATCATGCCTGGCTTCCGCTGGGCCGCAGGCGAGTTACGTCGCGCTCGTCGATTGGCATGCAGAGGGCAGCCGCGATGACACTCAGCAGCACGCAGAATATCCAGACTATGCGATACGAGCCGGTCAGATCAAACATGAGACCCCCGTACCAGGCGCCGAGGAAACTGCCTATCTGATGCCCGAGAAATGCGATGCTGAATAGGGTCGAAAGATACTTTACGCCAAATATCTGTGCGACCAGGCCGTTGGTCAGCGGGACAGTGCCCAGCCACGTAACACCCATCGCGATGCCGAAACCCCAAATCGTCGCAGTCGTGAGCGGCAGGGCAATAAATAAGGCAATAGCGATGGCGCGCACCGTATAGAGCCAGAAGAGAATCCGTTTTTTACTGAACCGGCCCCCGAGCACGCCGCAACCATAAGAGCCGACGATGTTGAAGAAACCGATCAGCGCGAGCGCCGTCATGCCCTGCGTTGGCGACAGGCCCTGATCCACGAGATAGGCGGGCAGGTGAATCATGATGAAGATGGTCTGAAATCCGCACACCATGAAGCTGAACGTTAACAACCAGAACCCTTTATGCGCTGCTGCTTCGCGCAACGCCGCCCCGAGGCTTTGGGTGCCAGCGCTGGGCGCAGCCGTACGGCCGGCGAGGGCTGCGGCCATGGGTACGATCACGAGCGACATTGCCGCAAGCGCGAGCAGTGCGTTATGCCAGCCGATTTGCGAAATAAGGGTTTGTCCGAGCGGCAGCATCGCGAACTGGCCGAAGGATCCGCCGGCGCCGACGAGTCCCAATGCAACACTGCGTCGCTCTGTAGCGACCGAGCGCGCCACGACACCCATCACTACGCCGAACCCGGAGCCGCTGAGACCGAGGCCGACCATAATCCCAGCGCTGACATCAAAAGCGGTACCCGTCGTCGAGTACGCCATCAGGCAAACGCCGAGCGCATATAAAACGCCGCCGCCAACAACGACGCGTGCCGCTCCGAACTTGTCGGCGATCGCGCCGGCAAACGGCTGGCCCAGGCCCCATACGAGATTTTGCAACGCGATCGCGAAGCCGAACGTTTGACGTGTCCAGCCGAGATCGAAGGTCATCGGCGGAAGAAACAGACCGAAGCTCTGACGCGTGCCCAGCGATAACATGAGTACCACACTGCCGCACGCGAGTACTATCGCGGGTGTGCGCCAGTTGCCGGCACGCATGTCCACTGAATGCGTAATGAAGTGACTCCTGCGTTCACCGGCGTATCCCGCCGGAGGCGCTGAAATTATCGCACAAACGCTGTGCGCCTTTACGCGGCGCCTGCGTGCCTGACATCGGGGGAGTTTTGTGCTATGGTCGGCCGCTTTTCGCGCCGCCTGACGCGCAGATTGTCATGCTCACATTACCTTACGGCTTGTCGTTTCCTGATCTCTATCAAAGAGAGGGCGTTGTTCGCCTCGATGCGGCTTTTGTCGACGAATTAGCCGCGACGGACAAAGCGCTGTGGCAAGGGCTTGTAGACGCGCGTGCACAACCCGACCTGCTGACATTCAAGCAGGAATCGGAGCTGCTCATAGCGCTCGCACCGTATCTAGACGACTTTCTCGCGCGGCTATTCGGCATCGAAGCGGAAGTGCGCGCACTGTCTGCGCGTCATACCGAACTTGCGCCGTTATATAGTTGCAAGCGGTTGTTCATACAGCGCAAGGCGATGCACAAAATAAAACCGGCCGAAGCCGCTGCGATTGACGGCACCGCGCTGCGCTCCGAACTTACGAAGCTCTTCGGCGGCGAGTTTACGGAACTCGCGTTCGCGCAATACGTAACCCGATGGCAGCTCGATGAAAAGGCGCATGCCGCTGAATTGGACGTTGCGCTCCGTTACGCCGCATGGGCCGCGCAAACGCCCGAGGGCAGGGCGATGCACCGCGGAACGGTGCTGTTCAAAGCACCGCACAAGCTGGACTACATGCGGCTGGTGCCTGCAATCGAAGAGAAGACGAGCGGGTATCCCGTATTCAGCGCCCAACCGCAGCACATACGGCGCCGCAATGGCTTCAAACTCACCGATCGCGGAACTGATCTCGTCGGCGCTCTTGACGAAGCGCATTACTGTATCTGGTGTCACGAGCAGGGCAAGGACTCATGTTCGAAAGGTCTGAAGGAAAAGGGCGCGAGCGGTCGCGGCGTTGCCTCGTTCAAGAAAAGTCCGTTCGGCGTTACGCTCGCGGGGTGCCCGCTCGACGAAAAGATTTCCGAGTTCCACAAGGTAAAGACCGAAGGTATCGCAATCGGCGCGCTCGCGATCATCATCGTCGACAATCCGATGGTCGCGGCAACCGGTCATCGCATCTGCAACGATTGCATGAAGGCGTGTATTTATCAGAAGCAGGAGCCGGTCAACATCCCGCAGGCGGAGACACGCACGCTTAAAGATGTGCTCGAGCTGCCGTGGGGCTTTGAGATTTACAGCCTGCTCACGCGGTGGAACCCGCTGAACCTGCGTTCGCCTTATCCCAAACTGCCGACCGGGAAGCGGGTGCTCGTCGCGGGGATGGGTCCGGCAGGTTTTTCGATCGCGCATTTTCTAATGAACGACGGTCACACCGTAGCTGGCGTCGACGGTCTCAAGATCGAGCCGCTACCTGTCGACATCTCCGGTGTCGATGAACTTGGGCGCCGTGCAGCATTCCAGCCGATTCGTGATGTAGCTGAGCTATATGAGGCGCTGGACGAACGCATCATGGCGGGGTTCGGCGGCGTTGCCGAATACGGCATCACTGTCCGGTGGGACAAGAACTTCCTCAAAGTAATTCGTCTGCTGCTCGAGAGACGCCGCGAGTTCGCGCTGATCGGCGGTGTGCGCTTTGGCGGCACGCTGAGCACCGAAGATGCTTTCAGTCTGGGCTTCGACCACATTGCGCTTGCCGTAGGTGCGGGCCGGCCAACCGTGCTCGATATGCCGAATGGACTCGCAAGAGGCGTGCGCACGGCGTCCGACTTTCTCATGGCGCTGCAATTGACCGGTGCAGCCAAGGCGAATTCGATTGCGAATATGCAGGTTCGCTTGCCGGTGGTCGTCGTCGGCGGTGGCTTGACTGCGATCGACACGGCTACCGAATCGCTCGCCTACTATCCGCTGCAGGTAGAGAAGTTCCTGCTGCGCTACGAGGCGCTGGCGAAAGAACACGGCGAAATGGCCGCGCGCCTGGCGTGGAATGAGGAAGAGCGCGTTGTAGCTGACGAGTTTCTTGCGCATGCGCGTGCCATCAGGGCGGAACGTGCGGCAGCACGTCGTGAGAATCGCGAGGCGGGTGTACTGGAATTAGTGCAGCAGTGGGGCGGCGCGACGATCGCCTATCGCCGCCGGCTGATCGACAGTCCTGCATATACGCTTAACAACGAAGAAGTCGAGAAGGCGCTGGAGGAAGGCATTCGGTTCGCCGAAGGACTGACGCCACTCGGCGTTTCAGTCGATCCGCACGGGCATGCAACGGCGCTGCGTGTGTCGGTGCAACCACGCGGCGAAGACGGCGCCTGGAAAGAGCAACAACAGATCGAGTTGCCGGCAAAGACTATCTTGATCGCTGCGGGCACTCAGCCAAACACGGTGCTCGCGCGCGAAGAAGCGCCGCATTTCGTGCTCGACGGCAAATATTTCGCCGCCTGCGACGAAGACGGCAATCCGCTGCCCGTCGAAAAGTCGATCTCAAAACCGGAACAAGTACGAGTGCTGTTGTCGAAACGCGCGGACGGCCGGTTCATCAGCTATTTTGGCGACGTTCACCCATCGTTCTTCGGCAATGTCGTTAAAGCCATTGGCAGCGCGAAGCAGGGTTATCCGATCATCAGCCGTGTGCTCGAAAAGGTCAGCCCATCGTCGAACGTTGGCGATGACGAATTTCTGTCCGCGCTCAACATCGATCTGCGCGCGACCGTGCATGAAGTCATCCGCCTGACACCGACCATAGTCGAAGTGGTTGTGCACGCGCCGCTTGCCGCACGACGTTTCCGCCCAGGCCAGTTCTACCGGCTGCAGAACTTTGAAACCGGCGCTATGACGACGGAACATTCGCGGCTCGCGATGGAAGGTCTCGCGCTTACCGGCGCATGGGTCGATGCGGAAAAAGGACTGGTTTCGACGATTGTGCTCGAGATGGGCGGATCTTCCGACATGTGCGTGTTGCTGAAGCGTGGCGAGCCGGTGATTCTTATGGGGCCGACCGGAACGCCGACCGAGATTCCATCGAACGAGACGGTCATTTTGGTTGGCGGCGGTCTCGGCAACGCGGTGCTGTTTTCAATCGGCCAGGCGATGCGACGGGCGGGCAATCGAGTGCTCTACTTTGCCGGCTATAAACACATGGCAGACCGTTACAAGGTGGCCGAGATCGAGTCTGCGGCGGATGTCGTCGTCTGGTGCTGCGACGAAGAACCGGGTTTCACGCCGACCCGTCCGCTGGATCGCAGTTTCGTCGGGAATATCGTGCAGGCGATGCACTCGTATGCGATCGGCAATCTCGGCGTCCAGGAAATCGCGATGAAGGGCGCCGACCGTCTCATCGCGATTGGTTCCGATCGCATGATGGCCGCTGTTGCGCAGGCGCGGCACGGAATGCTCAAGCCGTTTCTGAAGCCGCATCATTTCGCGATCGGCTCGATCAACTCGCCGATGCAATGCATGCTGAAAGAGATTTGCGCGCAGTGTCTGCAGCCTCACGTCGATCCGGTAACCGGCGCGACGACGTATGTCTTCTCATGCTTTAACCAGGACCAGCCGCTCGATTACGTCGACTGGGATGCACTCAATCAGCGTCTGCGCCAGAACTCAGTGCAGGAGAAGCTAACCGCGGAGTGGATCGATCATTGCCTGGTCAAGCTCGACAAACGGCAGATGCAGCGGGTGTGACCGCTGTCGACGCGGATATCAAGCGTAAAGCAACTCTCCACAGAGGATACAAAGGCCACACGACTCACCCTGTTCCACCTGGTTCGCCTCTTGCTGCTTGCTGCTGGGGTTCGAGGGATCTACTGACGTCCCATGTCGCGCAGCACGTTGCCGAGCGTGCCGACCATCTCATCAATCTGCGGTTTGCTGATGATCAGCGGTGGTGACAATGCGATGATGTCGCCCGTCGTGCGAATGAGCACGCCTTTCTCGTAGCAGCGCTGGAAAGCTTCGAACGCGCGGGCAGTGGGTTTGCCCGGGACCGGCTCGAGCTCGATGCCGGCAACCAGCCCCATGTTTCTAACATCGATGACGTGCGGCAACTCACGCAGACTGTGCACCGCATCTTCAAGGTACGGTGCAAGGTCACCCGCGCGCTTGAATAACTGCTCTTCTTCGAACACGTCGAGACTCGCCAGCGCGGCGGCCGCGGCCAGCGGATGGCCGGAATACGTATAGCCATGAAAGAGCTCGATGGTATTTTCAGGCGCGGCGGCCATCATCTTGTCGTAGATGCCTTTGCGTACTACGACGGCGCCCATCGGCACACTGCCGTTCGTCAAACCTTTGGCGAGACAAATAATGTCGGGGATGATGCCGAGCTTCTCACATGCAAACGATGCGCCGAGGCGGCCGAATCCGGTAATCACTTCGTCGAATATAAGCAGGATGCCGTGTTTGTCGCAAATCGCGCGCAGTTTCTCGAGGTAGCCTTTGGGCGGCACGAGCACACCCGCCGAACCCGCAAGCGGTTCGACGATAACAGCCGCAATGTTCGACGCATCATGCAGCGCGATGATCCGATTTTCGAGTTCATCCGCAAGCTCGGCGCCCCATGCAGGCTGGCCGCGGCTGAATGAATTGCGCTCGAGGTCGTGCGTTTGCCGTAAATGATCGACGGTCGGCAGTAAGCTGCCGAATACTTTGCGGTTTGCCGGCATGCCACCAACCGAAATGCCGCCGAAGTTGCCGCCGTGGTAGCCGCGCTCGCGCCCGATCAGCCAGCGCCGGCTACCTTCGCCGCGTGCACGGTGATAGGCAAGCGCAATTTTGAGCGCAGTCTCCACTGACTCGGATCCTGAGTTCGTGAAAAACGTATGATCGAGATCGCCCGGTAGCAGCGCTTTCAAGCGCGTTGCAACCTTGAAGGGCAGCGGGTGGCCCATTTGGAACGGCGGCGCGTAGTCGAGCGCGCCGGCCTGCTTTTGAATTGCCTCGACGATTTTTTTGCGGCAGTGTCCCGCGTTGACGCACCAGAGTCCCGCGATGCCGTCGAGTACCTCACGCCCGTCGTCAGTCGTGAAATGCATATCCTTCGCCGACACCAACATGCGCGGCGCGGCTTTGAACTGGCGATTGGCCGTGAACGGCATCCAGAAGGCATCGAGATCGTAATCGTGTGGTTTCATGACGGCTTTGAAGGTTGGGGTAGGTTGAAAGCGTATGCAGCTAGTCGACGCGCACGCCGGCTTTTTGTACGACGCGCGACCACTTCGCTATCTCGGCGATTATAAACTTGTGGAAGTCATCAGGGCTGCTAGCCACAATATCGACGCCCTGATTGACGATCCTTGATTTGAGGTCGGGCATTTGCACCGTGCGAGCAATCGTCCGCTGCAATGAGGTGACGATGGCCGGCGGCGTGCGTGCCGGGGCCAGTATTCCGTACCACGTGCCCGTTTCGACACCCGGGAAGCCGGCTTCAGTCATGGTCGGTATATCGGGTACCACGGTCGAGCGACGCCGGTCCGCGACAGCCAGCGCGCGCAACCGCCCGCTCTTGATGTGTTGTTCAAGCGCGAGCGGCCCTGCAAACATCATCTGCACATGTCCGCCGAGCAGATCGGTGACGCCCGGACCGGAGCCTTTGTACGGAATGTGGGTAATCTCGATCGCCGCGACCAACTTGAAAAGCTCACCTGATAAATGCGGCGAGCTGCCGTTGCCGCCGGAAGCGAAGTTGAGCGAATTCGGTTTCGCTTTTGCGAGGGCGACGAGCTCCTTCACCGATTTCACCGGCACCGAAGGGTGCACCACGAGAATGTTGGGCTGCGACACTACAAGCGATACAGGCGAGAAGTCTTTGACGCTGTCATAAGGCAATTTGGCAAGCAGACTCGGATTGACCGTATGTGTCGTGGTGATCATTACAAGCGTGTAGCCGTCCGGCGCGGCCCTCGCCGCCATCTCCGTGCCGATGGTGCTGCTCGCGCCCGGCCGGTTATCGATGACAACCGGTTGCCCTAACGCCTCGCTCAATGATGGCTGCAGCGTTCGCGCGAGCGCATCGGCGCTGCCCGCCGGCCCGAATGGAACAATAAGCCGCACGGGCCTTGCGGGATAAACCGCCTGGTCCGCTGCATCCGCATTGAACACAGACGTAATACACGCGGTCGCGAAGACGCGCGCAGCGAGAGAGCGAAAGAGCAAGCGAAGGCCACGCATGCGGCGCATGTTAGCAAATCGCCCGTGTGATCGACACGTCCATCACGCGCGACGACTGACGTTCCATTATAATTTCCAGCACAGATCTTCTCTCTATCGCTACCGCGGAACTCATGATCGACTTCATGCAATGACGGATTCATTCCATTGGCAGGCGAGCGACGGCACCGATCTGCATTATTGCGTTGATGATTTCACAGATCCTTGGAAGAAGCCCGAATGCGTTGTGGTGCTGCACCCCGGCATGGGCAGCGCGTTGCGGCTGTACGCCTGGGTGCCGCATCTTGCGCGGGACTATCGCGTCGTGCGTCCCGACATTCGCGGCCATGGTAAATCGCAGCCCGGTCTGGATAAGCCGCTCACGAATGAGCGGCTTGCGCGCGATCTCATCGAACTCATCGATCGGCTTGACTGCGAGCGTGTGCATGTCATCGGCGCGTCGGCAGGCGGCATCATTGCCATGCATGCGGCGCTCTTGTTTCCCGGGCGTTTCGCTTCACTCGCACTGTATGCCGCCACACCGGGCATCAATCGTGAGCGTCCGGCGAAAGGCAACTGGCTCGCGCGCGTTGCTAAAGGCGGCGTGCGCCAGTTCCTGACCGAAACTCTGCGTGACCGCATTGGCGATGCGAGTCCTGCGCACGGTAAATGGTTTCTCGATACGGCCGAAGGCGTCACGCCGGAATTCCTCGGTCGCTTCGTGCCGCTCATGGCGAGCGATTATTTCCCTGATCGCTTGAAGGCGATTGAATGTCCGACATTGATGGTAGTGCCTGACCCGGATCCCATGGTGGAAGCGCACGAATATGAGCGCATGCGGAATAATCTGAAGAAGTGCCGCTACGTGAGCGTGAAAGGCGCGAGTCACAGCATGGTGGGCGAGATTCCCGATCGCTGCGCCCTCGAGGCGAAACGTTTCCTCGACGACGTTCGCGCCGGCCGCACGCTATAGCCGCATGCAGCTCAAGGCCCTGTATTCATGTGCGGCTGCTAGCTTGACGCTCATCGCAACAGCCGGCGCGCAGTCGTACCCCGTGAAGCCGATCCGGCTGATCTCCGGATTCCCGGCCGGCGGCGCTAACGATTATCACGCGCGCGTGCTGGCACAAAAGCTGTCCGAGCAGTTGGGGCAAAGCGTAATCGTCGAGAATCGCGGCGGTGCCGGCGGCACGATTGCGGCCGACGCGGTCGCCAAATCACCGCCCGACGGCTACAACCTGTTGATGGGTTTCGGCTCGCTTGCGGTGGCGCCGAGCGTGTACGCGAAATTACCGTTTGACGTGCTGAAGGATTTCACCGCTATCTCGCTAGCATGCCGCATACAGAACGTATTGGTGGTGCCGACAGCGCTGCCTGCGAAAAACGTGCAGGAACTGATCGCACTGGCACGAGCGCATCCCGGCAAGATGAACTACGCGTCTTCGGGTATAGGCGCGACGCCGCATCTGTCAGCGGAAATGTTCAAGTCGCTGGCGAAAGTGGATATCGCGCACATCCCCTACAAGGGGGACACACCGGCATTCGTCGATCTGCTGGCAGGGCAGGTAGATATGATGATTACGGTCGTGCAGTCGACACTCGTGCACATTGAATCGCGGAAACTGCGGCCGCTCGCGGTGACCGGTGCGAAGCGTACTGCTAGCCTGCCGCAGGTGCCGACGATGCAGGAAGCCGGATTGCGTGGCTATGAGCTCACGTCATGGTTCGGTGTGATGGGACCGCCTAATATGCCACGTGACATTGTCGATCGGCTCAACGGCGCTATCGTCAAGGCAATCGCAATACGTGACGTCGGAGAGAAGTTCACCGCCGGCGGCTCGGAACCGGAGTCCAGCACGCCCGAACAGTTCGCCCAAATGATACGCGACGACGTCGCGAAGTTCGCTCACATCGTCAAGGCCGCCGGCATCACGCCTCAGTAATGCTGCAAGGAAATGTCGAATGGAAATGCACAAGCAAACATTTAAGACCAGCGATGGCATCGAGATCGCCTACTACATCGATGACTTCAGCGACCCGTGGCGACCGGCGGACCCTCTGCTCGTGCTCCATCCGGCAATGAGCAGCTCACGACGTTATTACTCGATGGTTCCAGGTCTCGCGCGACGCTTTGGTGTCATTCGCATGGACACGCGCGGTCATGGCGAGTCGCAAATTCCACCCGCCAGCGTACCGGTCAACAAAGAACGGTTGATGCTCGACGTGTGCGGGTTGCTCGACCATCTCAAACTGCAGAAGGTGCATGTGCTGGCGGCATCGGCTGGAGGCTACTCAGCGCAGCAACTCGCGATTCATCGACCCGAACGCGTCAAGAGTCTGGTACTGTTTTGTTCAACGCCCGGTTTCAAGGGTGAACAGGGCAAGCGCTGGTTGCGTGACGCGGCGAAGCGCGGCATGCGCGAAGTATTCGGCGAAACGATCAACGACCGCTTGCCGGTGGGAGAGGCCGACCCGAAGCTCGTCGCGTGGGTTCTCGATGAGATCTGCAAGAATGATCTCGATTACCTCGCACGCTTCATCGGCTATTGGACCGACACCGATTTCATGGACGAGATCAGCGCTATCAGATGTCCGACGTTGCTCGTTGCGCCCGGTGCAGAGCCCATCGGTTCTATATCGTTGTACTCGGAAATGATGAAGCGTATCAAGGACGCCAGGCTCATCGTCTATGAAAACGCGCGGCATAACGTGTACGACTATATGCCTGATCGCTGCGTCAGAGACGCGCTCGATTTTTACGCGCAGCGGTTTCCACAGCCCGAGTAAGCCGCGGTCGCGACAAGGAGACGCTATGTATAAGCCCTTCCCGGTGATCAGTATTGAAGGTGATGCGCATGAGTGCGGCGAGCAGCATGGCGCCGGCGCGGCCGCACGTGTTGCGAAGACGATAGATTTCTATCTGCCGTCGTTTGTTTCGCAGGCGAAGCTCACGCTCGAGGAAGTGCGCGAACGCGCGCGCGGCTACGGTGCTCAGATCGAAACGATCGACGCCGACATCATGCAGGAGTTGAAAGGCATCGCCGCGGGCGCCCGGCAAAAGCTCGAGGATGTGATCGCAGTCAATTGCCGCACGGAGCTGCTCTATGGCAGCCTGGCCGGGACCAAGCCTGCAACCGAGTGCACGACAGTGGTTGCCCTGCCGGAAGCGACAAAGGACGGCAACATCCTGATCGGCAAGAACTGGGACTGGCGCAATCAGACAATTGAATCGGTAGTGGTATTGCGCATCAGGCAGCGCAACAAGCCGGCACTCTCGATGATTGTCGAAGCAGGCATGGTAGGCCGCGATGGATTCAACGAGCACGGCGTGCTCGTCTGCGGCAATCTTCTCGTGTCGAACGATGATCGCGGCAAGGTCGGCGTACCCATTCCGATCCTGCGCCGGCGCATATTGCATTCGCGCTTCTACTACGAAGCGATCGACACGCTGGTGCGCGCGCCGCGTGGCGCATCCGGCAATTACGTCATTGCCCACCGCGACGGCGTCGCAATCGATTTCGAGACTACCCCCGAAAATGTTTATGTAGTGTATCCGGAGCGTGGGCTGCTGACGCACGCCAACCATTTTCAGTCGACGGTTGCACAGACGACCGGCGTCACCAAGTATTACACCGGAGATACCTTGTATCGCGATTTTCGCGCGCGCCAGTTACTCGAACCGAAGATCGGTAGCATTACCATCGACGACATCAAGTCCGTGCTGCGCGATACGTTTGGCGCGCCACGCGCTATCTGCCGTACGCCGCATGAGTATCCAGGGCATGAACCGACAATGACGATAGCGTCGCTTGTCTTCGATTTACAGCACGGCGTGATGCACGTAGCCGCCGGGCAGCCGACGGATTCCGAGTACCAGCCGGTCAGATTGCCCGACGCCATCGAGCTCAAGGTCGCGCATGCGCGCTGAGTTTGTAAACGATCCGCTTGTGTAAGAGGGCCAGCATGCGCCTGCCTGCTGTTGACGAAAAAGACAACGCCGATGCGGCGGCCGTATTTGCCGAGATATACAAGACGCGCGGCACCGTCTCGCATGTACTGCGCAGTCTCGGACACGCACCGCAGGGGCTTGCGCGCGTTTGCGGCTTACGGGGAGTATGTGCGATATCGCAGCAGTCTCACGGGACGTGTCCGCGAGCTTGCCATTCTCGGGCTTGCGCGCGGCAACCAGTATGCTTGGACACATCACGCGCCGTTTGCGCTCAAAGAAGGCGTCACTCAGGACGAGCTCGATCAACTCAATGCCGGCTCACTCGCCGCGAGTCTGACCGGAGCCGAGCGCGTAGCTGTTCAATATGCGCGTGAGTTTGCCAATGGCGGTGCGGTGAGCGATGAAACGTTTGCGCGCGTGCGTTCGGAGTTCGATGAGCGCGGAGTCACTGATCTGACGCTTTTGTGCGGCTACTTTATCGCTCTTGCATCGGTGATCAATGCGATGCAGATCCAACTCGAGACCGACCGCGTTCCGCTGATGAAGCCGGTCGCGTAACGAGCTTCAGTGAAAGCGTGAAGTTGACGGTCGCTAACGGTTGAAGGAGCGCATTGTTTTCGTCGGCGCCGGTGCGGTCGGTGGTTATACCGGCGGCCACATGGCGCGCGCAGGCCACGATGTGACGCTCGTCGATCCGTGGTCGGCGCATATCGACACGATCAAGCGCAACGGACTGCATCTGGGCGGAACCCAGGGTGAGCATGATGTGCAGGTGCGGGCGCTGCACATCTCGGACGTGCAAAGCCTGCCGCAGCATGCGGTCGATATCGCATTCATTTGCATGAAGCTCTACGACACTGACTGGGCAGTCGCGCTCATCAAGCCCTATCTTGCGCCTGACGGATTTGTGGTCAGCATGCAGAACAGTCTCGTCGAAGAACGCGTTGCCCACATCGTCGGATGGGGCCGTACGCTCGGCTGCATCGCAAGCACAATCAGCGTCGAAGCCGTGGCGCCTGGCCGCATCATGCGCACACAACTGCCCGGCGGGGATGCCTATACCGTATTTAGAGTCGGCGAATTACATGGCGCGATAACTGCCCGCGCCGAGCGCGTCGCTCAGATGCTGCGCGCAGTGGACAGTGCAAAGGTGACGGCTAACTTGTGGGGCGAGCGCTGGTCCAAGCTGACTGCAAATACCATGACGACGGGCGTCAGCGGCGCTTCGGGTCTGGATCTCAACGAAGTGGTCGCGTATGAACCGGCGCGGCGGCTACAGATTCGTCTTGCCGCCGAAGCGATACAGGTCGGCATCGCGCTCGGGTTCAAGCTCGAGATGATTCGCGGATTGTCCGCGGACAAATGGCTGGCTGCCGCTGCAGGCAACACTGCGATGATCGACGAGGTAAACGCGTGCATGCTCGAGGGGCTGCGTAAACGGCCGGAAGGCGGTCGCTCGGGCACTGCTCAGGACATAGCGAAGGGACGCCGCACGGAAGTCGATTTCATGAACGGCTACGTCGCGGAGGAGGGCCGCAAGGTTGGCGTGGCCGCGCCGACGCATGCTGCTGTCGCGCTGCTGGTCAAACGCATCGAGCGCGGGGAACTGAGGCCCGCGCGCTCGTTGCTGGATGACGTCTGACTATTCCGGTTTTACACCCGCGAGTTTGGCGAGCCTGGCGAACTTCTGAATCTCCGATCGAATGAATGCGCCGAATTGCTCCGGCGTATCGGCCGCCGCTTCGACACCAAGTTCGGCGAAACGTGATTTGATCTCAGGCATCGCGGCGATTCTGCCCATCGTGCCCGACATCTTTTGCACTGCTTCTGCAGGTGTCCCTGCCGGTGCGAGTAGACCCCACCACGTGCTGATGTCGAATTCCTTCAGTCCGCCTGCTTCCGCGATTGTTGGCAAATCAGGCATAACAGGCGTGCGCTGAGCGCTCGTCACCGCGAGCGCTTTCAGTTTTCCGGCCTTGATATGCGGCGATGTTGCGGATACAGCGAGGAAGGCGAGGTCGACATGACCACCGAGCAGATCTGCGATGGCCGGCGTGTCGCCTTTGTAAGCAACGTGCGTCATCTTTACATTGGCAAGCGTGTCGAACATTTCACCGGCGAGGTGCGGCGGTGCGCCGATACCGGACGACGCGTAGTTCAGGCGGCCGGGCCCCGCCCGCGCGAGCGCTATCAATTCCTTCACGGAGTTTGCGGGCACCGAAGGATGCAGGACGAGCAGGTATGTGCTTTTGGCGGAGATGCTGACCGGCGCAAAGTCCTTCGCGATGTCATAAGGCAGCTTCACGTAGAGGCTGGGAGCGAGGGTGTGTGCGCCTGCCGCCATCAGAAGTGTGTAGCCGTCGGCTGGCGCCTTTGCGGCAATGTCGGCGCCGATCGTGCCGCCGGCACCGGAGCGGTTGTCCACTACCACGCTCGCGCCTAGCAGTTCATTGATCTTCTGACCGACGGTGCGCGCCACGATATCGTTTGCGCCGCCGGCTGGATAACATACGATGATGCGGATCGGTTTTACCGGATAGCTCTGCGCCGTTGCGATGGGTGCAAAAAGGCAAAGCGTCAGAGCGCACAACAGATCGCGTATTTTCATCGGCGCTCTACGAATTCTTCTTCTGCCAGTCTTTCTCGATTTTCAGAACGTCCGGCGATTCCACTTCCACACCGAACGCCATCACCATAGTGCCCAGGGCGCGATAATAGGCCGCTGAGAGCGAGATATCGGTGATCTGACGCGGCGTGAAATGGCGCGCTAGTTCAGCGAATGTGGCATCGCTGACCGACGTCGGAGAAAAGAGCTCTTGTACATAGCGGGCAACCGCCTGCTCAGACGCGGCCAGCGCAGCGGGCGCACGGCCTGCCCCGATGTCGGCAACGGCTGATTGAGGTATGCCCGCCTGCACGGCTAGCACGCTGTGATGAGTCCAGGCGTAAGTCACACCGCGCGCCGCACATAGAATCGAAAGCTCGCGCAGACGCTCGGGGAGATCAGTCTGATACTTAGTGTAAGCGCCGAGGCGCGCCAGGTGCTTCAGACCTTCGGGCGCATGGCCCAGTGCACTGAGCGCGTTGGAGACAAATCCGCGCGTCGCGGCAATCTCGGCAAACACTTCGGCAAGTTCCGTCGATGTCGTTGCGTTAACAGGCGGGAGACGCGGCATCGTCTGCTTTCAACTTGAGAGGAATGGATGTTATCGACGCAGTGTGCTTGCGGTCAAGGCGCAACCGCTGGAATAACGCATGCATAGCGCTTGAGTTAGAATTCCTATCTATTCATGCCTGCATGCTGATGCAAAGAAGCAATTGTCCTCGATCGCGAACGGTATCATTCGATCTGCTGCCGCCGGCGTGACCGGCCTTGCCATCGGCATGATGTTAGTTTGTGCGGACTGCGTTGCGCAGACATTTCCGGCAAGAGCGATACGTGTCATCGTCCCGTTCGCACCGGGTGGTGGGACCGATATTCTCATTCGCACGGTGTCTCCCAAACTGAGCGAAGCGCTGGGACAGCAGCTCGTGATCGACAATCGTGCCGGCGGCGGCAGCACCATCGGCAGCGAATTGGCAGCGAAGGCGCCACCCGATGGATACACGCTGCTGATGGTCGACACTTCGTTTACGACCAACCCGAGTCTCTATAGCAAACTGCCATACGATTCTGCGCGGGATTTCGCGCCCGTCTCACTCATGGCCGCAGCGCCGGTGATTCTTATCGTGCATCCATCGGTGCCCGTTAAAACCGTGAAAGAATTCGTAGCTCTCGCCAAATCTAAACCGGGTCAATTGAATTTTGCTTCGGGCGGGCCCGGCAGCTCGACGCATCTCGGCGGCGAACTGCTGAAACTCGTTGCCGGTATCGACCTCGTCCACATACCTTACAAGGGTACGGGACCGGCAGTGGCCGATGTGCTGGGCGGACAGGTCGTCATGATGTTCGCGGGCATCAGCTCCGTCAAACAGTATGTTGCCGTCGGGCGGCTAAGGGCGATCGCGGTAACGGGGCAGAAGCGCTCGCCGGCAATGCCAGAGGTGCCGACATTCATCGAGTCGGGCCTGAGAGGTGTGGACTCTGGAACGTACTGGGGATGTCTCGCCCCCGCCGCAACGCCGAAGGATATCGTCAACAAACTGAGCACGACGATTGCCAATGTGCTCAAGATGGGCGACATTGAAAAGCGGCTGAGCGATCTGGGCTTCGATGCGATCGGCGGCACGCCCGACCAGTTCGCGACCATTATTCGCAGCGAAACCGAAAAGTGGGCGCGCGTCATCAAAAGCGCGCATGTGAAACTCGATTGAAAGCCTAGCGATGCCCTTTTCTTCGCCCATGCACACTCACGTCGCCAGCGACGGTCTCAAACTCAGTTATGTTATCGACGATTACAGCGATCCGTGGCGTCCGCCTGAAACGTTGTTCCTGCTGCACGCGGCGATGGGAAGTTCGCGCCGGCTCTACAAATGGGTGCCCATACTCGCGCGCCACTATCGCGTCGTGCGTCCTGACATGCGTGGTCACGGTCAGACCGACATTCCGGGACCCACACAGTTGTCCGTGCCGCGGCTGGCACAGGACGTCGCTGAACTTGCAGATGCGCTCGGCTGCGAGCGCTTTCATGTTGCGGGCTCCTCGGCGGGTGCGATCGTTGCAATGCAGGTCGCGATCGATTATCCAACACGTGTGCAGACGCTTGGAGATTTCGCTTCCACCCCGGGACTCAAGAATTCGCAGATCAATGCAGATGCGTGGATCGCCAAAATTAAAGCCAGGGGACTGCGCGGTTTTCTAGAAGAGACGATCGACGATCGGTTACCGGCCGACGCAGAGCCGGGATTCAAGCGCTGGTTCATCGACGAGTCCGCAAAAACGAGCGCCGAGCTGCTTTATCGCTTTGTGCCCATGATGAAAGCGTGCGATCTAACCGACCGCCTGCACGAGATACGCTGTCCCACACTCGCCGTGATACCGCATCCCGATCCGCTGGGGACACTTGCGCAGTATGAAGTCGTCAAGAACAACATCGCCGATTGCGAGTTCGTGGTGTATCGCGACCTGCCGCACAATATTACCGACTCAGTTCCCGAGAAGTGCGCAGAAGAGCTGAAGCGATTTTTGCTGAAGCACCGCGCCTGAGATCCTGTGCTCCTCGCGCGGACGTTTCGAATTGTCATCCGCTTTATCACCGCCGCGACGCTGGCCGTTGCCTGGACTGGCGCGCACTCGCAGCCATATCCGGCAAAGGCCGTGCGTTTCGTGCTGCCCGTCCCGCCCGGCGGCGGTACTGACATCCTGATGCGAACGATCCTGCCGAAGCTCAGCGAAAACCTCGGCCAACAAATCGTCATCGACAATCGCCCGGGCGGCGGTAGCACGATCGGCAGTGAAATTGTCGCAAGAGCGCCTGCCGACGGTTACACGCTGCTGATGATAGACACCGCGCTAACCGTTAATCCAAGTCTGTACTCGAAGCTGCCGTACGACACCGTCAAAGATTTCGCGCCGGTTTCACTCGCGGCGACCGCCCCCGTCATTTTTGTTGTGCACCCGACACTACCGGTTCGATCTTTGAAGGAGCTGCTGGCGCTCGCCAGGGCGAAGCCCGGACAGATCGTATATGCGTCGGGCGGCAACGGCACGTCAACGCATCTCGCCGGAGAATTGCTCAAGCAAGTTGCAAAAATCGATATGGTCCACGTCCCATACAAAGGGATCGGACCGGCGATCAGCGATTTGCTCGGCGGTCACGTGCAGGCCATGTTCACGGGCATCAGCTCGGCCAAGCAGCATGTATACGCCAACAAACTAAGAGCGCTCGCGCACACCGGCGAGACACGCGCGCCTGCCATGCCCGAGGTTGCAACATTCATCGAGCTCGGTTGGCCGACAATCGACGCCCGCTCGTATTGGGGTGCCTTGGCGCCGTCGGCAACGCCGCGCGAGGTCGTAACAAAAATGAGTGCCGCGCTGGACCGCGTGCTGACCATGCCGGATATCAAGCAACGGCTCGAGGACCTCGGCTATACCGTTATCGCCGGTCCGCCGGAACGATTCACGGCAAACATCCGCAGCGAAATGGACAAGTGGGGCAAAGTCGTCAAAGCCGCGGGAATCCGGGCGGACTGATGAGCCGGCTCGCGGGCAAGATCGCTTTCATCACGGGCGCCGGATCGGGCATAGCGCGTTCCGCGGCGATACTATTTGCGCGCGAAGGCGCGAAGGTCGCCATTGCAGAAATCAAACCTGATCTTGGACGCGCCGCCGAAAAACTGATTCGTGATCAGGGCGGCGATGCGCTTTTCATCGCGACTGACGTTACCAATGAAGCCAGCGTAAAGGCGGCGATCGCGGCGACGGTCGCTCGCTACGGCACAATCAACGTTTTGTACAACTGTGCGGGTGGATCCGTTCCCGAAGACAGTCATGTGACCGACGTCGACTTGTCGGTGTGGCAGCGAACCATGTCGCTCGATTTACTCGGGCCGATGTTGTGCTGTCGCCACGGGATTCCGGAAATCATCAAGGCGGGCGGCGGCACCGTGGTCAACATGTCTTCAGGCGCAGCATTGCGCGGCGGCAGTCATGCGCATATTTACACCGCCGCAAAAGGTGGCATCTTATCGTTGACTCGCGCGCTCGCCGGCGCCTATGCGAAGGACAACGTGCGTGTAAATGCGATTTGTGCCGGCCGCATCCTGACCGAACGCATCACGAGCAACTACGGGACGCCCGCTCAACCCGGGCCGATCGCCGATCGACAGGACGCCGCCGGCCGCAGTAAGGAGTATCCATTCTGGGTCGGGAAGCCGGAAGATATCGCGAACATCGCGCTGTTTCTGGCAAGCGACGAGTCGCGCATGATTACAGGCGCGACTATACCCGCAGAGGGCGGGCGCTCAGCGTACTAACGACATCTTCAATCTGCACAGGAAGGCCCATGGCCCGACACCTTGTATGTATCACCTTCGACTTCGACGCAATGTCAGGTTTCATTGCGCGCGGCATGACGTCGCCGACACCCATATCGCGGGGCGAATTCGGTGCAGACGTGGCTACGGCGCGCATACTTGAGCTGCTCAAAAAATACAAGATCCCGACGTCGTGGTACATCCCCGGCCATACACTCGAAACATATCCGGAGCGCTGCAAGCAGGTATTCGACGCAGGTCACGAGATTGGCCACCATGGGTGGACGCACGTGCCGCCTGCGTTGCTTACGCGCGAGAAAGAGGAGGAAGGGCTGGTCCGCGCGAATGAGCAAATCAAGAAGCTGACGGGCCGCTATGCACGAGGCTATCGTTCGCCGTCGTGGGACTTGAGTGCGCATTCGGTCGAGCTTCTGCTCAAACACGGATTCGTGTACGACAGCAGCATGATGGGTGACGACTACACGCCGTACCGCGTACGTCAGGGCGACGTCATCGAGCTCGAGAAGCCCGCGGTGTTCGGCAAGGCGACAAAGCTGATCGAAATGCCGATCAGCTGGTCGCTCGATGACTATCCGCACTTCGAGTTCGTGCGTACCAAGGAATCGATACTGCCCGGATTAATGAACACGGAGCTCGTGCTGGAGAACTGGATCAACGACTTTGTATATATGAAGCAGATAATGAAGTGGGGCGTAATCACTTACACGTTTCACCCTTTCGTTATCGGGCGCGCCGGACGCATGCTGCTCCTCGAAAAACTTATCAAAAAGCTCAAAGCGGGTGGCGCCATATTCACGACGCTCGAAAACGCCGTTGCAGAATACGACAAGCGTGCGCCGTTCAAGCAGTGACTGACATGGAAATGTTCAGGGCAAGCGACGGCTTGCGCTTGAGCTATGTGATCGACGATTACACGGATCCATGGCGCAAGAGCGAAGCACTCGTCATGCTGCATGCGGCGATGGGCAGCTCGCGCCGGTTTTATGCGTGGGTGCCGCACCTCGCACGCGATTTTCGCGTGATCCGGCTGGAATTGCGCGGACATGGAGAGTCGGAACTCCCGGGTCCCGATCAACTCACGTTCGAGCGCCTGACGAAGGATGTCGTTGAGCTGCTCGATCATCTTGGCATCGACAAAGCGCATATAGCCGGGTCTTCGGCGGGCGCTTTCATTGCGCAGAGCGTGGCTGCTAGTTTCCCGGAGCGGATCTTAACTCTGGCGTCGTTCGCCGCGACGCCGGGAATGAAAAAGGGAAAGCAGGATTACTCGAGCTGGGTCGCCCGTATCGGCGACAAAGGTGTGGCCGCTTTCCTGCGTGAAACGATCGCGGACCGCATCAACGTCGATGCAGCGGAACCCGGTTTTGTCGACTGGTTCATAAACGAATCGGCACGCGCGCCGGTCGAAGTGCTGGCGCGCTTCGTACCCTTGATGGCCGGCGTCGACTTATCATCGGAGCTGGCCAAGATAAAGTGCCCGACACTCGCAATTGTCCCCGGTGGCGATCCGATTCACAACGTGGACGAATATCGCGTCCTCAAAGAACAGATTCCGGATTGCGAGTTCATGGTTTATGAAGGATTGCCGCATAACATCACCGATGCTGTGCCGGATCGCTGTGCGAACGATCTCAAACGGTTTTTGCTCGCGCATGCGCAGACTTGACTGCGGCTGCAGGGTTTATGCGGCAGCGTTTGCAGTCCTGATGACGGCGGTGCACACGCCAGCAATTGCGCAGACCTTTCCAAGTAAACCGATTCGCTTTATCGCCGCTTTTCCCGCCGGCGGCCCGAGCGACATCGTGGCGCGCGCAGTTGGAAGACGCATGTCAGAGACGCTGGGTCAGCCGGTGGTCATCGATAATCGAACCGGTGCCGGCGGAAACATCGGCGCCGAAGCCGTCGCAAAAGCACCGCCCGACGGTTATACGCTGTTACTCGGCGGCAGCTTTGTTACGATCGCGCCCAGCCTTTACACGAAGCCGCCGTTCGATCCCGTCAAAAGCTTCGCGCCGATTAGTTTGATTGTCTCCAACCAATATGTGCTGGTGACGCATCCCGCCGTTCCGGCGCGCAACGTCAAAGAATTGATACGGCTGGCAAAGGCCTCGCCGGGAAAATTGAATTACGCCTCGACGGGACCGGGATCTCCACCGCGATTGTGCGCGGAGTTATTCAAGTCCATGGCCAACGTCGATATGGTGAACATCACATACAAAGGAGCAACGCCCGCGCTCATCGATATGATCGGCGGCCATATCGACGTTTACTTCGGCGGCATCTCCGGCACATTGCCGCCGATTGCGACGGGCAAGGTCCGTGCACTCGCAGTGACCAGCACCAAGCGCTCCTCGCAATTGCCGCAAACGCCAACTGTTGCGGAAGCGGCGCTGCCCGGCTATGACATCACGACCTGGTTTGGCCTGCTGGCGCCTGCCGGAACGCCGCGTGATGTCGTGAACAAACTCAATTCCACGATCGTAGCCATCGTGAATGATCCGGAAATGGCGAGTTATCTAGTCGGGCAGGGTGTCGATCCGGTCACAAACTCACCCGATCAATTCGCAGCGTATATCCGAAGTGAAGTGCCGAAGTTCGCGCAGATCGTCAAGGCCGCCGGTATCCATCCCGAGTGAGCATGCGTGCGCCGCGCACAGCAGCAAGATTCGGCGCGGGCCTCGTGCTATGGGTTCTGTGCGGCGTCGCCGCCGCAGCAAATCTGACCGTCGGCTCCAAGCGATTCACGGAATCGTACATCCTGGGCGAAATCATCGCCAACACGGCGCGGAAGGCGGGTGAAGCGCAGGTCAGCTTCAAACCGGGTCTCGGCAACACCGCGGTAGTCTTCGCTGCGCTCAAAAGCGGCGCCATAGACGTCTACCCCGAGTATTCGGGAACTATCGCATTCGAACTGCTCAGGGGCAGGTCCGGAACGTCGATGGAGGAACTCAATCGCGCGCTGGCGACCGATGGTCTCACCGCATCGGTCCCGCTCGGCTTCAGCAATACCTATGCGCTCGCAATGACCGAAGCGGCGGCGGATAAGCTCGGCATTCGCACGTTATCGGATCTGCGCCAGCACGCGCAGCTAAAGCTTGGACTATCTCAGGAATTTCTCAATCGCCAGGACGGATGGCCGGCGCTGCAAAAAGCGTATGGTCTGCCGGGTCGCGCCCAAGGACTCGATCACGGGCTGGCGTACGAAGCGCTCGCCGCCGGACGCATCGACGTTATGGATGTGTATACGACCGACGCCAAGATCACGCGCTATAACTTGCGCGTCCTATCCGATGATCGTCACTTCTTTCCGTCGTATGCGGCCTTGCTGCTTCACCGCCTGGATCTGCCGCAGCGGCTGCCGAAGACGTGGACAGCCCTTACCGCGCTCGAAGGGACGATATCGGTCGAGCGCATGCGAGCCATGAATGCGCAGGCGGAGCTCGATGGCAAGTCGTTTGCGGCGGTCGCCCAGGGTTTTACCGGCGGGCAGTCGAATACGGAACAAGCACGTAGAGCCGGCTTCTCGCAGCGTCTGTTTGGCGATGATTTTGCCCGTCTCAGCGCCGAGCACCTGCTGCTCGTCTTCGGGTCGCTGCTGGCAAGCTGCATCGTCGGCATCCCGTTGGGCGTCTGGAGCGCACGCTCGCGGGCGGCGCGTCGTGCAATCATCCCCGTGGTGAGCGTGCTGCAGACTATTCCGTCGCTCGCCTTGCTGGCGTTTCTGATTGCGCTCTTCAACCGCATTGGGATGATACCGGCGCTCGTTGCGCTGTTTCTATATGGTTTGCTGCCGATCGTACGTAATACGCACAGTGGCATGACGCAGGTTGCGCGTGGGCTGAAACAGGCGGGCGCGGCCTTGGGCTTGCGCAAAGGACAGATCCTCCGACTAATCGAACTGCCGCTCGCCTTGCCGACTGTACTTGCCGGCATTAAGACATCGGCGGTCATCAACGTCGGCACCGCAACCATCGCCGCCTTCATCGGCGCCGGCGGCTACGGCGAACGCATCGTTGCAGGTTTGGCCGTTAACGACAATGCGCTGCTCCTCGCTGGCGCGGTACCGGCGGCGGTGCTCGCTTTACTTATAGAAGGCGTGTTCAGCATGGGCGAGCGTTGGCTCGTTCATCCCGGCTTCCGTTCAACATGAAATGCTTCATCAAGGTGAGCCTGCGGCGGTGCACTTGATGTGATTTTTTCCCTCGGAAAACGGCTCTCGAACAATAACCACGACGCGCCGTGAACTATTTTCAAACTTTCCTTGTCTGTGGCATAACGGTTTAACTTCGCGTTCGTAGAGACCCCGCCTCAGGTATACTTAGCGCTTTGTTTTCGCGGGCTTACGCCGGCAAAGCACAGGACTTAGGGACCGGTTTCATGAGCGAGCGTGAAGTCGACCAGCAACTGGTCGAGCGGGCGCAGCGCGGCGACAAAAAGGCATTTGAGCTGCTGGTAGCGAAGTATCAGCGCAAACTCGCCCGGTTGCTGTCGCGCTTTATCCGCGATGCAAACGAGGTGGAAGACGTAACGCAGGAGGCCTTCATAAAGGCTTATCGGGCATTGCCATCGTTTCGTGGCGATAGCGCCTTTTATACCTGGTTGTACAGGATAGGCATCAACACAGCGAAGAATTATCTCGTTGCCCTCGGGCGACGCGCGCCGACGATGACTGAGGTCGACAACGAAGAAGCAGAAGACATTGAGGTCGGCGAGCAGTTGAAGGACATGAACACGCCAGAGCACCAGATGATGACGCGGCAAATTGCCGAAACGGTGAACTCAACGCTGCAGGAGTTGCCTGAGGAATTGCGGACTGCGATCACATTGCGTGAAATCGATGGCCTCAGTTATGAAGAAATAGCTCAGATCATGAATTGCCCGATCGGCACTGTGCGGTCCCGGATCTTCCGGGCACGTGAAGCGATCGCCGACGAGTTGCGACCGCAACTCGGCACCCCGAAAGACAGGAGATGGTGATGGAAACAATTTCAGCGTTCATGGACGGCGCAGCGGGTCGTGCAGAATCCAAGATGACTTTTCTGCAATTACGGCAAAGCGACGAATGCATGGACGCCTGGGAAACGTTTCATCTCATCGGTGATACTCTGCGCGGAGAGCCGGTCTTAAGCCAAGGCTTCACGAGACGTTTCACCGCGCGCCTGGAAGACGAGCCGCTGTTGCTCGCACCACGCATCAAGTGGCGAAGATCTGTCAACTACGCCTTGTCGGCAGCCGCGTCACTCGCCGCCGTCGCAGTGGTGCTCACGCTGGTGCTCGCCGAGAATCCCCTCCGTCCCACGATGCCGATCGCCGCTATTGCGCCAACCGAAGTTGCGAAGAGCACGCCCGTAGCCATCATCGCACCCGCGCCGGTCATTCCGGTCGCCAGCTCTCAGAGCGGGTTCAACGAGTATCTGATGGCACACCAGGGATTTTCTCCGAGCACGGTGCTGCAGGGCGTTGCGCCTTATGTGAGGTCCGTCTCTTCGACTCAAGACGGCACTGACAGGTAGCATGAGAGGACTGCGTCCCGCGTTCCCCACATTTCTGGCGCTGGTGGGCGTCAGTTGGGCCGGTCACATCTGCGCACAGACCGGGGATCCGGCGTCGTGGCTTAAAAAGATTGCAACCGCATCGCGCCAGATCAACTACGCGGGCACTTTCGTATATCAGCACGGGCGCCAGATGGAAACGTCGCGCATCGCGCATCTCGCGGATGCAAGCGGCGATTACGAGAAGCTCGAAACGCTCGACGGTCCCGCTCGCGAGTTCATACGCAACAACGATAACGTCACGTGCTATCTGCCCGATAGCAAGGCGGTCGTCGTGGAGAAGCGCACCGCGCGCCAGTTCCCGGCGTTCCTTCCCGAGCAGATATCCGGCCTTACCGACAATTATGTAGTCAGCAAAGGCGGTCAGGATCGTGTCGCCGGGTATGACTGCCAGACGATTGTGCTCGATCCGAAGGACGACCTGCGGTACGGTCACAAATTTTGCGCGGAAAATTCCAGCGGACTGCCGCTGCGCGTATTCACGTTCAACGAGAAAAACCAGATCGTCGATTCGTTTGTATTCACTGAGCTCAAGATAGGCGCCGGTGTCACACGCGACATGCTCAAATCACGGTTTGCCGGCAAGAGTCAGGCATGGCACGTCGATCGCTCTGCGCTGGACCAGGCTGATACCACTATCGATAGCGGCTGGGCTCTGAAACCGCCCCTGGCGGGCTTCAAGAAGCTCACCGAAATGAAGCGCTCCATAGCGGGCCGCTCAACACAGGTTTCCCACATCGTCTATTCCGATGGTCTCGCTGCGGTCTCGGTCTTTATCGAGCCCATGCCCAAGTCGCCGCCTCCGGCAGGCCCCACTTACCAGGGAGCGGTTAATATATACGTCAAACCGCTATCCGATCAGATGGTGACCGTCGTCGGCGAAGCGCCGGCGCGGACCATTAAACAGGTTGCCGAATCGCTCGGTCCAAAAGATCGCTAGGCAGTTTGCAGGGCAGGGGGCTGGTGCTTACAAGAATTCAAATCGCCGGGTAAAGGACGCGAGATGTTCAAAAAAGTAGTGCTATGTGTGGTCTTGTTGCTGCCGCTGTGGGCGCGCGCGCAACTGCCTGACTTCACCGACCTCGTCGAGAAGCAGGGGCCGGCGGTGGTTAACATCAGCACCACGCAGACCGTGCGAAGCCAGCTTGGGGCACCGCAGATGCCTCAACTCCAGGAAGACGATCCGTTCTACGAGTTTTTCCGGCGCTTCGTGCCGAATCCGGGGCCGCGCGAGTTCCAGAACAATTCACTAGGCTCGGGGTTCATCATAAGCGCGGACGGCTACATACTGACCAATGCCCACGTCGTCGAAGCCGCCGATGAGATCAACGTAAAACTCAACGACAAACGCGAGTTCAAGGCGAAGGTCATCGGCAGCGATAAGCGCACGGATATCGCACTTATAAAGATTGATGCAGCCGGTTTGCCGTCGGTTAAGTTCGGCGATCCGAACAAACTTCGTGTCGGCGAATGGGTGATCGCGATCGGCTCGCCGTTTGGTTTTGAAAACACGGTGACCGCAGGCATTGTGAGCGCAAAAGGGCGCTCACTGCCGCAGGAAAACTTTGTCCCGTTCATTCAAACGGACGCCGCGGTCAATCCCGGCAACTCCGGCGGGCCGCTATTTAACATGCGCGGCGAAGTCGTCGGAATCAACTCTCAGATCTACAGCCGCACGGGCGGTTTCATGGGTCTTTCATTCTCGATTCCCATCGATGTAGCTAATGACATCGCGACTCAGTTGAAGACAACAGGCAAGATTACGCGCGGGCGTATCGGCGTGGTCATCCAGCCTGTAACGAAGGAGCTCGCCGAATCATTCGGGTTGCCGAAACCTGCGGGTGCGCTCGTGAGCTCCGTAGAAAAGGGCAGTCCGGCGGACAAGGCGGGCATCGAAGCCGGCGACGTCATTCTCAAGTTTGACGGCAAACCGGTTACATCATCGGAAGACTTGCCGCGCCTTGTCGGCGCGACGAAGCCAGCCACCAAAGTCGCCGTCCAGATCATGCGCAACAAGGCGTCACGTGATGTGACACTTGTCGTGGGCGAAATGTCCGATGAGTCGCGGACCGCGCAACGCCAGCCGCGACGCGGCGGACCCGGCGCGAAACCGCCAGCCGAATCGGTAAGCCGCCTCGGGATGACGTTATCGGAGCCAACCGCCGAACAGCGTAATCAACTCAAAATTACCGGCGGCGTGCTGGTTGAGGACGTGCAGGGTGCAGCGGCGCGCGCCGGCATCCGGCGCGGCGACATCATTCTCGCGGTCAATAATCAGGACGTGAAATCGCTCGAGCAATTCGGCCAGCTGATGAACCAGTTCGAGAAGGGCAAGGTTGTTGCCATGCTCGTGCGGCGCGGCGCAAACGCGCTGTACATTCCGTTCCGCATTGAATGATGAGGCGCCCAGGCTGACGGTATACAGCCGCGCCTACTGCCACCTGTGCGACGATATGATCGCGCAGTTGAAGCAACTGCAGACAGTCCGCCGGTTCGAGCTCGACGTTGTAGACGTCGACAGCGATGCGGTGCTCGAGGCTCGCTATGGCGACCTCGTGCCCGTGCTCACGGCGGCTGGACACGAACTGTGTCATTACCATCTCGATGCTGCCAAAGTTAATGAATACTTGGGCAAAACCGGCTAAAATCGCGTTTTAATTTTCCGAAAAGGGCACGTCCAGCGTGCCCTTTTTCGTACATGCAGCACATCCGCAATTTCTCCATCATCGCGCACATCGATCACGGCAAATCGACATTGGCGGACCGTTTCATCCAGGTGTGCGGGGGACTTTCCGATCGCGAGATGGAGGCGCAGGTGCTCGATTCGATGGATCTCGAACGCGAACGCGGCATCACAATCAAGGCGCAGACTGCGGCGCTGCAATATAAGGCGCGCAGCGGTGAAACGTATCTGCTGAATCTGATCGACACGCCCGGTCACGTTGACTTTTCGTATGAAGTCTCGCGGTCACTCTCAGCTTGCGAAGGGGCGCTGCTCGTCGTCGATGCGTCGCAAGGCGTGGAAGCGCAGACGGTTGCGAACTGCTACACCGCTACCGAGCAAGGTGTCGAAGTAGTGCCCGTCATCAACAAGATCGATCTTCCATCGGCCGAACCCGATCGCGTGATACGCGAGATCGAAGACATCATCGGGATACCTGCGCAGGATGCCTTGCTCGCGAGCGCGAAATCCGGCGAAGGCGTGCAGGACATACTCGAAGCGGTAATCGAGCGGATCCCACCGCCGCAAGGCGTGCTATCGGCGCCGCTGAAGGCGCTGATCATCGACTCGTGGTTCGACAACTATGTCGGCGTCGTCATGCTGGTCCGCGTGGTTGACGGGGAATTGCATCCGAAAGATCGTATTTTGCTGATGTCGACGCAGACCCAGCATCTGTGCGAGCAGGTCGGCGTCTTCACACCGAAATCCCGCGCCAAGGAAAGTCTGCTCGCAGGTGAAGTCGGCTTCATAGTTGCGGGCATCAAGGAACTGAAGGCTGCACGCGTCGGCGACACCGTCACGCTTGTCGAGGAGCCTGCAAGCGAGCCACTGCCGGGTTTCAAGGAAATTCAGCCGCAGGTTTTTGCCGGGCTGTACCCCATCGACTCGAACCAGTATGACGCGCTGCGCGATGCGCTGGAGAAATTGCATCTGAACGATGCATCGCTGCGCTATGAGCCGGAGTCGTCGCAGGCTTTGGGTTTTGGTTTCCGCTGCGGCTTTCTCGGCTTGCTGCATCTCGACATCGTCCAGGAGCGGCTCGAGCGCGAATACGGGATGGAACTGATCACCACCGCCCCGACCGTTATTTACCAGGTGCTGCTTCAGGACGGCACCTTGCTCGAGATCGAGAACCCTTCCAAGCTTCCCGATCCATCCAAGATCGCGGAGATACGCGAGCCCATTATCACGGCGTCGATCCTCGTGCCGCAGGATTACGTCGGTTCGGTAATCACACTTTGCACCCAGAAGCGCGGCGCGCAGCGCAATATGCAGTACCTCGGTCGCCAGGTCATGCTCACTTACGAGCTGCCGCTGAACGAAGTCGTCATGGACTTTTTCGACAAGCTGAAATCCGTGAGCCGCGGTTATGCTTCGCTCGACTACGACTTCAAAGAATATCGCGCAGGCGACCTGGTCAGACTCGATATCCTCATTAATAGCGAGCGCGTCGACGCGCTATCACTGATCGTGCACCGCGCGAACTCGCAATATCGCGGACGCGAGCTGGCGCAAAAGATGCGCGAGCTCATTCCGCGGCAGATGTTCGACGTCGCGGTGCAGGCGGCTATCGGCGCGCATATAATTGCGCGCGAGAATGTAAAGGCCCTCCGAAAAAATGTGCTCGCGAAGTGCTATGGCGGCGATATCACGCGCAAGCGCAAGCTGCTCGAGAAGCAGAAAGCCGGCAAAAAGCGCATGAAGCAGGTGGGCAGCGTAGAGATTCCCCAGGAGGCATTTCTCGCGATATTGCAGGTAGAAAGCAAGTGAGCTCAAGTCGCGCGCCAGGCTTATGCGCGCGGGCATCCATGTGCCGGTCAAAAGCCGTAGTCAAGGGATAAGCAATGAATTTCGCACTGATCATGTTCGTGCTGCTGGTGGTGACCGGCGCCATCTGCCTGCTCGATCACTACGTCTTGCGCAAACGCCGCGCTGCCGATGTCGCGGAGCCGTGGTGGGTCGAGTACCCCAAAAGTTTCTTCCCGGTCATTCTCGTAGTGTTTCTGCTGCGCTCGTTCCTGGTGGAACCGTTCAAAATTCCTTCGGGATCGATGCTGCCGACTTTGCTCGTCGGCGACTTTATCCTCGTGAACAAATTCACATACGGCATACGCATTCCGGTCATCAACAAGAAAGTGATGGACATCAATCAGCCGCAGCGCGGCGAGGTCATGGTGTTTCGCTATCCCGATGATCCTTCGCTCGACTACATCAAGCGTATCGTCGGCGTGCCCGGCGATAAAATCAGTTACCAGAACAAGCGTCTCTCGGTAAATGGCCAGGAAATGACACAGCAGCCCGACGGCCAGTACAACTACGTCGAGACCGGCCTTTCCTTCGTAACCACTCAACGCTTCATCGAAAGCCTGAGCGGCCACAATCACGCGATTCTGACCAACGCTGAGATCCCGGTGGTGCGCATGCGTGACGTAAAGCGGTTCCCGTTTCACGAAAATTGTGTCTACAATGAAGCGGGGTTTTCGTGCACGGTTCCGCCGGGACATTACTTCATGATGGGCGATAACCGCGACAGCAGCAGCGACAGCCGCTACTGGGGCTTCGTCCCTGATGCCAATGTCGTGGGAAAGGCGTTTTTGATCTGGTGGAACTTTGATGAGTTCAGGCGCATAGGTCAGTCGATAAACTAAGGGAGAAAAAAATGAGACATCAACGCGGTGTGACACTCAGCGGACTGCTCGTATCATGTGTCGTAATCATCTTCGTGGCGCTGCTCGGATTCAAATTGTTCACCCCTTACACCGAATACTTCTCGATCAAGAAAACTTTCAAGTCGATCGCTGCAAATCCTGAAGTGAAAAACGGCGGCAAGCGAGAAATGACGCAGGTCTGGGAGCGCTATGCGACCATCGAGCGCATCACGGCCATCAACGGCAATGACATCGAGGTCACCAAGGAAGGCAACACCATGGAGCTCAGCGCGAGTTATACCGTAAAGGTGCCGCTGTTTGCTAACCTAAGCCTCCTGATCGACTTTCACCCGACTTCAGCCGGCACTATATAGCGGTGTCGCGTTGTGAGCCGCATCTCATGATTCCGGAATGCCAGTCCAGACTCTCGCCTCTCTGATCGGTTACGAATTCCGCAATCCGGATCTGTTGCGTCAGGCGCTGACGCACCGCAGTCACAGCGCCGTGCATAACGAGCGGCTCGAGTTTCTCGGCGACAGTGTCCTCAACTGCATCGTCGCCACGCTTCTCTATGAACGATTCCCGCAGCTGCCCGAGGGTGAATTGTCGCGCCTGCGCGCGAGCCTCGTTAACCAAAAGAATCTTTTTGAGACCGGCCGGCGTATCGAGCTCGGCGCACATTTGCTGCTGGGCGACGGGGAGATTAAAACTGGCGGCGCACGCCGCCCTTCCATCGTCGCCGACGCGCTCGAAGCGTTGATCGGCGCGATATATCTGGACGGCGGCTTCGATGCAACACGCGGCGCAGTCCAGCACTTGCTAGGTCCTGCGATTGACGTCGCCGATCCACGTACTGCCGGCAAGGACGCCAAGACGCTATTACAGGAGCTTTTACAGGCACGGCGCATGCCGGTACCCCAGTATTCTGTAATCGCAACGACCGGCGAAGCGCACCAGCAGTGTTTCCGCGTCGAATGCGCCATTCCGGAGCTGAATATCCGGACGGAAGGCGAAGGCACCAGCCGGCGCAGCGCAGAACAGGCTGCAGCACGGCGCGCTTACGATCTCGGCAGCCGCATGTAAATGGCGCAGTCGTCCGCAAAGTTTCGCGCCGGCTATATTGCAATCGTCGGGCGTCCGAACGTCGGTAAATCCACGCTCCTCAACCGCCTGGTGGGCCAGAAGGTCAGCATTACGTCGCGCAAGCCGCAGACAACGCGCCAACGCATTACGGGCATTCTGACCCGCGATGACGCGCAGCTGTTGTTTGTTGATACGCCGGGATTTCAGACACGGCATACGAGTACACTGAATCGGCACATGAACCGCGTCGTCACCCAGGCCCTCGCGGATGTCGATGTAATTCTGCTTGTGGTCGAAGCGGAACGATTTACCGATGAAGACCGCGCATTGCTGAGTCTCTTGCCGCCCAACCGGCCCGTACTGCTGGCGCTCAACAAAATCGACCGGCTCACCGATCGGGCATCACTGCTGCCGCTGATTACACAGGCGTCAGCTGAGCATACGTTCGCGGAAATCGTTCCTGTGTCTGCGACGAAAGGCCGCTCGGTCGAAGATCTGGCGAAGACGATCAGCAGCTATCTGCCACAGCAGCCGGCCTTGTATGGCGCCGATGAGATCACCGAATCGAGCGAACGCTTCCTTGCCGCGGAGATGATTCGCGAAAAATTGTTTCACTTGCTCGGCGATGAATTGCCGTATGTGAGTGCGGTCATCATCGATCGCTTTGTCATGGATGGAGCGCTGCGCCGCATACACGCGTCGATCATCGTCGATAAGGAGTCGCATAAAGGGATTGTCGTTGGCGCCAAGGGCGCGCAACTCAAGGCGATTGCCACTAAAGCCCGCATTGACATGGAAAAGCTATTCGGCGGCAAGGTTTTCCTCGAGGTGTGGGTCAAGGTCAAGCGCGGGTGGACGGAGAACCGTCAGGTACTGAAACAACTGGGTTATGGCTGATGCAGGCAGAGTGCGGCACGAAACCGAACCCGCGTTTGTGCTGCACAGTTATCCGTTTCGCGAGACCAGCCTTATCGTCGAGGCGTTCACGCGCAACTATGGCCGTGTAGCGCTGGTTGCCCGGGGCGCGCGCCGTCCGCGCTCCGTGATGCGCGGCGTGCTCCTCGCCTTCCAGCCGCTCCTCCTGAGCTGGGGCGGCAGAGCGGAGCTGCGCACTCTGCACAAGGCCGAATGGCAGGGCGGGCTGCCACAGCTTGCCGGCCGCGGCTTGTTGTGCGGATTCTACGTGAACGAGCTCATGTTGAAGCTGCTCGCGCGCGAAGACGCGCATGAAATGTTGTTTGAAACGTATTACGCAACGCTGCGCACATTGAGCAATGGCGCTGACCACGCAGTGACGCTTCGCCGTTTCGAACAGCAGTTGCTCAAGGAAGCGGGCTATGCGCTGACGCTTGACCGGGATGCGGCCACCGGCGAAGCGATCAATGCCGAATACAGTTACGAGTATCTGCTCGAACGCGGGCCTACGCGCAGTTTGCAGCATGCATCGAGTCTTCACAGCCCGGGCACGGTGTACGGCGCGGCGCGCGGCAACGGCGGCTCGCATGAAAACCGGTTAGAATTGAGCGGGCAAACACTGCTCGATATGGCGCGCGACGACTACTCGAGCCCCGTCACGCTGCAGGAAAGCAAAGCGCTGATGCGTGCGCTGATCAATCATCGTCTGGGAAATCAGACGCTCAATACCCGGCAGTTACTCAAGGACTTGCAGCAGCTATGACGCGCTTGAGCGTCAATCTGAATAAGATCGCGCTCCTGCGCAATTCGCGCAATCTCGGTATTCCGAGCGTCACGCGCGCCGCGAATATAGCGCTTGATGCGGGCGCAGCAGGCATCACCGTTCATCCACGCCCTGACAGCCGCCACATTCGACTCAGTGATGTGCATGAGCTGGCGGCGCTGCTGGCAGACCGTCCCGATGCCGAATTCAATATTGAGGGCAATCCCTTCGAGGGCCTGGTCGACATTGCGCGTAAGGTGCGGCCGCACCAGTGCACGCTGGTCCCCGATGATCCCGGCGCATTCACATCGGATCATGGATGGGACGTAAAACACGACGGCGCACGTCTGCGTCCGGTGATAGCAGAGCTCAAGTCGCTCGGCACGCGCGTGAGCATGTTCATGGATCCGCTGCCGGAGGCAATGCCGGCCGTACGCGACCTGGGCGCCGATCGCGTTGAGTTATATACCGAGCCGTATGCAAAGGCGTTTTCAACTGAAGCTCAACAGAGTTCATTGCGAGTTTATGCAGCGGCGGCGAGCGCTGCTCAGGACTGTGCGTTAGGTGTAAATGCGGGTCACGATCTTAATCAGCACAACCTGCCTGCTTTTCTGTCGACGGTACCTGGCGTGCTTGAAGTGTCGATCGGACATGCATTGGTTGCAGATGCGATCGAAGACGGCCTTGCAGCGACTGTTGGAGCCTATCTTAATGCCATAGCGAAGGGTGCTCACGCATGATCTATGGCATAGGCGTCGATGTCGTGGAGCCGCAGCGTGTACAGCGTTTGCTCGAAAAATACGGCGAGCGCTTCGCGCGCCGCGTTCTGACGCAGCGCGAATGGCCGGGGTACCTCAAGACGGTCAATCGCGCCATGTTCGTAGCGAACCGCTTCGCCGCCAAAGAAGCATTCTCCAAGGCAATGGGCAGCGGCTTTCGCTATCCGGTAACGCTGCAATCGATCAGTGTCGTGCCTGACCCCCGAGGCAAACCGGAGCTCGAATTCGGCGCCGACCTCGCGAACCTCGTTGCCGCGCAGGGAATAGGCGGCCATTTCGTTACAATCAGCGACGAGAAAAGTCTCGCCTGTGCATGTGTGGTACTGGAAAAACGATGAGTTCTCCGCTACAGATTTCATTAGGCCCGGTGATGCTGGATGTCGCGGGCACGCAACTAACCGAAGACGATCGGGTTCGCCTGGTGCATCCGTTGGTCGGCGGCGTGATACTTTTTTCCCGCAACTACGCATCGCCCGAGCAGCTCACGGTTCTCTGCGAGGAAATCCATGCGCTGCGCCAGCCGCCATTATTGATCGCGGTTGATCACGAGGGCGGACGCGTGCAGCGGTTCCGCGAAGGATTTACCGCGCTTCCGGCGATGCGTGAGCTCGGCGCTGTGTGGGATCGCGACACTGATGCTGCGCGCAGACTCGCCGAGACCGTGGGTTATGTGCTCGCGGCCGAACTACGTGCGCACGGCGTCGACTTGAGCTTTGCACCGGTGCTGGACGTTGATCATGGCAACAGCAGCGTGATCGGCGACCGCGCATTCCATTCGAATCCGGCTGCAATCAGCGATCTTGGCGCAGGCGTTATGCGCGGTCTCAGCAACGGCGGAATGTCCGCAGTAGGCAAGCATTTTCCCGGACATGGACATGTCAGGGCTGATTCACATCATGAGATATCGGTCGATGACCGGCCGCTGGCCGCGCTCGAAGCGTCGGACTTGAAACCATTCCGGCGCCTGATTCAGAACGGGCTCGGCGGCATCATGCCCGCGCACGTTATCTATCCTGCAGTCGACTCGAAGCCGGCCGGTTTTTCGGAGCGCTGGCTCAAACAGATACTGCGGCGGCAGCTTGGGTTCAACGGCATGATATTCAGCGACGATCTTTCAATGGAAGGCGCCAGTGCTGCCGGTGGCGTCGTTGAGCGGGCATACGCAGCTTTTCGCGCCGGTTGCGACATGGTGCTGGTGTGCAACGATCCGGAATCCGCTGATTTTCTGCTGACGAATCTCGATTTCACGATGCCGGCTATGTCGCTTGCGCGGCTCGCGCGCATCCACGGCCGAGGCGGTCCGGAGTCGGCGGCGCACCTTCAGCACGATCGCTTTTATCTGGCTGCTGTCGATACCGTTCGCGGGATCGGCGTGCACAGCGGCGAGCTGCCTATCTACCGCTAGCCGATATAGAGCTTGTGCCGATTTCGGTGGTAGTAGACGTGAAACGGCCGGCGTAGCGCACGCATCGCCCACAGCTTAAAGGCACGCACGATTGAGAGCGCGATGAAATTTTCTCCGGCTTGCCGCGACTGCCCGCGCCTGGCGAGCTTCCTCGATGAAGTACGGATTGCGCATCCCGATTATCATGCGCGTCCTGTGGCGCCGTTCGGCGACGAGCATCCGCGTCTATTGATCGTGGGTCTCGCACCCGGCATGCACGGCGCGAACCGCAGCGGACGGCCATTCACAGGTGACTATGCGGGCATATTGTTATACGAGACATTGCACCGCTTTGGTTTCGCCACTGCCGCGCAATCGGTCAGCGCAGACGATGGACTGCGGCTGAGCGGGTGCCGCATCACCAACGCGGTGAAGTGCCTACCGCCGCAGAACAAACCGGAGCCGGCTGAAATAACCCAGTGCAATCGTTATCTGAAGGCCGAGCTCTCGCTGCTCGAACCGGGAAGCGTGATTCTTGCGTTGGGCATCATCGCCCACCAGGCCGTTCTGACCGCACTCGGTATCAGGAAGCGAGATTACCCGTTCGGACATGGCGTGCGTCATGTGTTGCCTGATAAACGCGTGCTCTTCGATAGCTATCACTGCAGCCGCTACAACACACAGACCGGCCGGCTGACGACGCAAATGTTCGTCGATGTATTCGCGAATATTGTGCGCAGCTTGCCGAGCGCAGCAAAGACAAGAGCCATCTGCATCGCTACCCGTCCACCCGCCAAAGCGGGCGGATCAGAAGACAAAAAAAGGGCCACTCGGTAAGAGCGGCCCGGAAACCCGCTAGGTGCGGGTAGGGAGGGGAAAACATGAACACAGGCCATAAGCAATATCAGCCTGCGGAGAAATTCTGCGCTTGCGCGCTTGCTGCCGATGTCCGCTTCTCTCCGATTCCGGCGTCCGCCATCGGCCCAACTCCGGCTCGATGGATTTGGTGTAAACGGCGCGTATATTTAGCCACGATATATGACAACGAGCTATAGCCCGTACGGGCTAATGGCGATGATGTGTCACGCCCCCGCGCATCACTCGAGCGCCGAAGCACCCGTTTCACAAAAACGTAACTTCGAAGGGCATAGTCACATCGCGTTGACGTTCGCTGCGCCGACAATAAAAAGAGCCTCCGTCCGCTTTGTTCCTGACCATCGCAGCGACACGATATTCACTTTATTTGTGAGCGCGAGTGGGAACCGGTCATGAGCTCAAATAATGAAATCGAGCAGGGCGATTTGGTCGCCGTGGTACGGGGCCATGCGTGTACGCTGGACGCAGTCGGCGGCATTCCATTCGGCGTCGAGCGGATACATCAGGTGTTTACGCCCGGTGTGTATTTCGTGTGTCAGCGCTGCGGGTTCGCACAGCGTGCCCGCGGCGTGCGCTTTGTGTGCGATCCTCGCGGAAACAGTCTGCCAAGAAATTTCCGCCGCTCGATGAATGTGAATCCATTGATGTAAACGTTCAACTCCCCGTTCTGCAAACGGATGATTGAGGGGAATCGAAGAAGATATTGATCTCGAGATTGTGGGCTGCGCCAGGCGGATAACCTGCGCGCGGTAGCATGCGATTGGTATTGCAGCACGTGATGCGATATGACGCCGTCGAATAAGTTACCGACACGCGAGCCAAGCAGAGGTCTAGCAGCATCGGGAAGCGGGGCGCGTACGCCGCGACATATCGTCGAGACGTGTTTCAAGCCCTGCACAGGCACTTGGGGGTAACTGGCCGAAGCCGGGTTAAAGCTGGAACCCGCCGGGTTTCTTAAGCTGCCGAAGTCCGAGCGCGCTGACGATGCAAAGCGCTGCGAGCGCCAGCCAGTTTCTATGTGTCGCGAGCCATAGTTCAGGGCTCGATGCGGTGGCCCGATCATCGAATCGTCCATGTGCCTTATGGGCGCCGGCGACAGGTGACCACAAATTGTCCGCACGATCGCTGCGCACGGGCAACGCGCTTTCCTGCGACCGGTAGGCCGTAGCCGCAAGGTAGCGATCGATAAGGCCGGGCGCAATCTTATTTGCCACGATGGCAACGGCGGTCGATCCGCCGACCCACAGCTCGCGTCGCCGGTGATGCGAGGCCCATACAATCGCGCGCGCCGCGACTTCCGGCTGAAAAATCGGCGGCACGGGTTGCGGCTGCTGCGGCATGCGTGTCCGGCACCATTCGAACTGAGGCGTGTTAACAGCGGGAAGCTGAACCATGGTCAGATGCACGCGGCTACGATCATGCTCGAGTTCACTGCGTAGTGAATCCGTGAAGCCGCGCATTGCGAACTTGGCGCCGCAGTAGGGCGCCTGCAGGGGAATCGACCGGTAAGCGAGCGCAGAGCCGACCTGCACGATAGTTCCGTAATCGCGCGGCAGCATGCGCTTTAGCGCGGCGAGCGTGCCATACACAGCGCCGAGATAAGTAACTTCGGTGACGCGTTTGACCTCCTCGGCTGTCACGCGCTTGACCGGGGACACCACCGTCGCCATGGCGTTGTTGATCCAGATATCGATCGGCCCGAATCGAGCCTCAATGGCCGTTGCTGCCGCTTCAATCTCTTCCGCATTCGCGACATCCGCAACACAGACGATGCCCTTTCCGCCGAGGGCCTCGACTTCTTTGCTTGCGGCTTCCAGCGCCTCGCGATCGCGCGCGATCAAGCCGATGTGCGCGCGGTGTTTCGCGAATTCGCGCACTGTCGCGCGGCCTACCCCGGCGCTTGCACCGGTTACAACGACGACTTCAGGCTTGGACATACGGCGCGCCTTACGGGCGTTTGGCGCCCGTCCACAAAGCATCCTGGCCCTTCAATCGGGTTCGCTTGGAATCGACGCAGACACCGACGCGCCGGATCCAGTAATGAGCTTCATAATCTTCGGCCATCGTTATCTTCCTGGGCTCTGCCTCCACTTTTTTCTCGCGATCGCTCTTCATAGACCTCCGCCCCGGTTAACAACATGCGTGACTATGCTGGCTTCGATACCCAGACGACAGCGGCGGTACGCCTGTTTTTATGTGGGATTACCGACGGCATACGCGCTTGCGGCAAAAGTTGTGACATGCGAATGTAGCGGAACATCGGCGACGTTTATTGCTCCAAATCACTTCCGACGATTGTGCAAACGTGAAACTGAGCGAGTACGTGAACATTGCGGCGGTCGAGTATTTTCGAGAGACCGGACGCATAACGCTCGACGCCGTGTGGATTGCCGAATTCTTTGCAGGCGGTGGCCTCGAAGAGGACCATCCGCAGCAAGATCTGATGGCATTTCATGCGCTCGTGCAAAAGGCGTTGCTGCGAAACGCGGCACAGTCCGCGCGCGAAGGCAGTCGTGATGAGGACGACTTCCGGTGAACGGCACCGGTGGCTTCAGCGCATCGGGTCGTTCCATGACGACATCTACTAAAAGGCGTTTTTCAAGCAGCAGGTCGATTTTCACAGCAGTGTTGTTGTCGTTCATTGCCGCCGTTTGTGGAGATCATCGGGTTGCCGCTGCACAAAAGGGTCTGTCTCGGGTTATGAACAGTATCAACGTTATCCAGCCATATAAGTACCACGGTATGTGGGTATTCGATGATCCTGCGGCCGGTCTGGTGCGTGAGCCATTTGTCAGTGGGATCGACACGATGATCGACCGGGTCGTCGCTGGAATTCCCGACGCAGCCGACGGGTTCATACTGGTATTCTCTAAGACGCCGTTCCCTGGTCACGAGCTCCGGTTGGACTGGCGTCGTGAGGACGGTGGCGGCAACTGGTACTTCACTGACAAACTCCAGATGGAAGGCTGGTTGTGTCCCGCACTATTCAAATATTTCGACAGCGCGCCGCGGAATTTATACGTCCAAGTGAAGCGTAAGTAGTCGGTGAGGGCTGCTGAGATAAACAGCGTAAGGGTTTGACTTATAATACGCAGCCGCGGCACGCCATGCCTGCAGCTATTCAAGGCCGTGTCCGCGATAACAATCGATCTTCAGGCACGCCAGCGTGTTCGATCCGAGCGAAGTACTAGCCAATCTGCCGCATCTGCCGGGCGTCTACCGCATGCTGAACCCGACGGGCGACGTGTTGTACGTTGGCAAAGCAGGCGACCTGAAAAAGCGCGTTTCGTCGTACTTCCAGAAACAACTGGGTGTGTCGCCGCGGATACGGCTGATGGTCGGGCAGGTCGGCGCAATCGAAACGACCGTGACGCGTTCGGAAGCGGAAGCGCTATTGCTCGAAAACACGCTCATCAAAGCGCTTAATCCTCGCTACAACATTCTGTTCAGGGATGACAAGTCGTACCCGTTTCTCGCGCTCACCGGCCATGAATTCCCGCGGCTTGCATTTCATCGCGGCGCATTGGACCCGCGCCATCGCTACTTCGGTCCCTTTCCGAATGCAGGTGCCGTTCGGGAGAGCATGCAGTTACTGCAAAAAGTTTTTCGCCTGCGTACCTGCGCCGATACGGTGTTCGACAACCGCTCGAGGCCGTGCCTGCTCCATCAGATTCGCAGATGCACGGCGCCGTGTGTGGGACGTGTGAGCGTGCAGGACTACGCGGACGACGTCAAAAGCGCCGGCCTCTTCCTGCGGGGGCGCGACGACGAAGCCATGGAGCGTCTCATCGCGCGCATGGACGATGCGGCCGCACGTCAGGACTATGAGCAGGCAGCCGTTTTCCGTGACCAGATCGGCGCCCTGCGTAAGGTCCGTGAGCGCCAGTTTGTCAGCAGCAATGTCGCGCGTGACGCGGATATTGTCGCGTGCGTGATCGAAGGCGAGATCGTATGCGTCAACCTGGTGATGATCCGCGGCGGTCATCACCTCGGCGACAAGAACTTCTTTCCACGTCATGCAGCAGGACATGATGCGCCGCAGATCGTCGAAGCGTTCATCAGCCAGCATTACGCGGCAGGCGGCGCGCCGCCCGTTATCGTCGTCAGCAATAGCCCGGCAAATGACGAGCTCGAACAACTGTTGAGTGAGCACGCAGGACACAAAGTGCAGATCGCGGTAAATCCGCCCGGCGAACGGCGCGTGTGGCTCGACATGGCGTGCAAGAACGCGACGCTCGGCGCGCAGCAGCAGCTGGGACTGCATGCTACGCAGGAGGCGCGCGTGCAAGCGTTGCAGCAGGCGCTGGAAACAAGCGAATCGATACGTCGCATCGAATGTTTCGACGTGAGTCACACCATGGGTGAGGCGACTGTCGCATCGTGTGTGGTGTACGACCAGGGCGCGATGCAAAAAGCGGAATACAGGCGTTTCAATATCGCGAACATCACACCGGGCGACGACTACGCCGCAATGCGCGATGTATTGACGAGGAGGTATCGGCGCATCGTGGCGGGGGAGGGCAAGGTACCGGATCTTGTCCTGATCGACGGTGGTAAAGGACAGCTCGGCATCGCGTCAGAAGTTTTCGCGGAGCTTGGATTATCGGATGTGCAACTTGTTGGCGTCGCGAAGGGCGAGGAGCGCAAGCCCGGACTCGAGCAATTGATCATTCCGGGCCGTACAAACCCGCTACAATTGCCGCGTGAACACCCGGCGCTGCACTTGATTCAGCAGATACGCGACGAAGCGCATCGCTTCGCAATCCAGGGACACCGCGCACGCCGCGGCAAGACACGCACCACGTCGAGCCTTGAGAGCATCAGCGGGATCGGCGCTAAACGCCGGCAGCGGCTGCTGGCACGATTCGGCGGACTTAAGGGACTGCTATCCGCCAGTGTCGACGAGCTTGCCCGCGTGGAAGGCATCAGCCAGGCGCTCGCCGCACGCATCTACGATCAGCTGCACTGACCGCTTGTTCAGCATTCCAAATCTGGTCACGTGGCTCAGGATCGTTCTGATTCCGCTATTCGTCGGCATCTTTTATTTCGAGAAGAGCTGGGTTTCCCTACCGAATCAGAACCTGGTCGCGACGGTTATCTTCACACTTGCCGCAGTAACCGACTGGTTCGACGGGTGGCTTGCCCGAAAGCTGAATCAGACGTCGGCGTTCGGCGCGTTTCTTGATCCTGTCGCAGACAAATTGATGGTCGCCGCAGCGTTGATCGTGCTCCTGCAGCTGCAACGCGTCGATGCCGTAGTTGTGCTGATAATCATCGGCCGCGAGATTGCCGTTTCAGCGCTCCGCGAATGGATGGCACACATGGGCGAAGCAAAAAGCGTCGCCGTTTCTCTTGTAGGCAAGATTAAGACGACGTCGCAAATGATAGCGATTCCGCTGTTGTTGTATGACGACTTGATCGGCAAGTTCGATCCGCACATGATCGGCACGTGGCTCATTTATGTGGCAGCGGCGCTCACCCTGATCTCGATGGCGTACTATCTGAAGATGGCGCTGCCGCAATTCAATAAGCGCCTGTGAAACAACGCCTTTCTTGACCGCACAGCGGACTGTAAATATAATGCTGCTCGACTTAATGCGGGAATAGCTCAGTTGGTAGAGCGCAACCTTGCCAAGGTTGAGGTCGGGAGTTCGAGACTCCTTTCCCGCTCCAGATTTACGCAATTGCCTTGTTTTGGCTCTTGAAACTGCGCCTCCACGGCGACCAAGCGGACCCGAAAAGGGTTCAGGTCAACCGGCAGTTACAGGAGACTCAAAATGGCGCTATTCAAAGTGGTGGTCGAGGCGTTCATCGCCTCAAAAGAGTTCGATCCAGCGAGCCTCTCCCGGCTCGGCTTCTGGACCGACGCACTCGGTGACAAGGAGCTCGTGCAGATCACGCCCGAGGACATGGATGCCGCCTTCGTCAAACTTGCCGAGCGCGGGCGACTCTTGGGCGGCAAGCGGCCGACGAAGGCCGCCGGCGCGCCGCTCGCAGGCTCCACCATCAATCGCTACCTCTCGCAAGCCGGCAGCGTCTTCAAGCATGCCAAACGCTTAAAGCTCGTGCCGCGCACCTTCATCTCGCCCACCCGCGGCATCGAGCGCGCGCCGGAGCGCCCCGATCCGGATCGCTACCTGCGCGCCGACGAGGTCGAGCGCGTAATCGCGGTCGCGCGCGTCATGGACAAGCGGTGGGGCAAGATGACCGCGCTCATCATCACCGCCCATCACACCGGGCTGCGTGTGGGTTCGCTTTTGAAGACGCGCGGCAAAGACCTGGACCTTGATGCGGGTACGCTCACCGTGCCGCGCACGAAAAACGACGACCCGATCACCGCCAGCTTGTCCACTTGTGCGATCGCAGAGATGAAGCGCCTGCCCAAGGTCGCGGCCGACGAACTCATCTTCGGCAATCGCAGCGGCAAGCCATTCGCCTATCGCAATCTGTGGCTGCGCATCTGCAACGAAGCACGACTCACGGGCCGCGTCTTCCACGAACTGCGCCACGGCCACGGCTACGCGCTCGCCCGCGCGGGCGTGAGTCAGCAGATGATTATGAAAAGCATGGGGCATCGCACCTTAACGGCCAGCGCGCGCTATGCACACGCGAGCGTTGCTGACAAGCAGGCCATCATCGCGAAAGTATTCGGATGACCATCGACTTTGAAAAAGTAACGCGTAAAGAGATCATCGTCGAGGGTCAGCGCGTGCAGGTGACCCTCGATCAGCATGGCAAGGTGATCGCAGCGTCTTCTCCTTCGGGCCGGGACCGCACAGCATTACGAAGCTCGCAATCGCCCACGCTATTGAGCAGGTCGCGCGCCAAGCCAAGGCGAAGAGCGACACGGAACGCATAGCTGAATCGACGAGAATCAAGCGCCTGCGTGCAGAGGAACGCTTCGCGCGGGTCAGCGAATGGCTCGAAGCTGCTCACCAAGCCCATCCTGACTTTAAAGAGGAGCGCCTGGCACAAAGAGCGCGTCAGATTCATTTGCTTAACCGTCCCGAAGCCCCCGCAGAGGAACGCGACGAGATCACCGAGTATTACGCCGGACTATTTCTCGAACGGAAGTGCAATCCACCCGCCACATAGCACCATCGGGCGAAACGTGAACATCTCGCCCGAATTTACCTTTCCAGCCTTGGTTTTTCAGTAGTAACGCCTGGCCAGCGCATCGAAAATCATTCCTGAAATCGCCGTGGAGGCGCAATCAGGAGGTTTTCGAGTGGGCATACAACACGAGCAACATCATGATGCGCCGGCTTCGGCGCTCGCAGATTATACGGGCGCTGCAGACTGGCTCGACCGTTACGCCGGGCCGTTTTTTGAAACGCGGTCCAGTCTTGATTGGTTTATTAAACGCCACCGGCGTGAGTTGGTGGAGTGCGGTGCGCTCATCCCGCGAGAGGGCCGCAGCGGTTCGCTTCTCAGCGTCTCCAAATTTCCGAAAGCGGTCTTGCAAATCCTGAAGAGTCGGGCGATCGCAAAGGCCGCTGCGTGATGCGGGCGCAATCGAAGCGCCGCAGAAGTGCAGCAGTCGGCGTGATATCGCCGGCGTAACGCACGATGCCTGCAAAACGCTGGTGGTGTATCGGCCCATTGGGGTTTGCGGAGAAGCCACCGCATGAGAATGTGGTACTGTATCCACGCAGCAATCCTGCGGCTTTGCGTTTCCCCATCGCTGCAGTTGTAGAAGCCGCCTTCACGCACGACTTCTTTTGAACGACGACGCTAAGTAAATCTGTCTCCGCTACGGGCATGGCTGCATAACAGTAACATCAACCGCCACAACACGCCGGTGGCTATTGTGGGTGCCGTAAAAACCGTTACCACACATTGACGCGGCCGGCGGCGATGCTTTGTTGCCGCCTGCCCAAGCGACGCTGACCTGCATTGTGCGAGAAAATGAGACTGCGGAGACTCGGGTCGATGGACAGCTTGCCCTCGTGTTCGACAACTCGACGATGCATCCCATAGCACTGACGATGTTCGTCACGTTGGACGTTGGAAGCGTGGATATGAGTTGCCGGGACTGGCCTTCTAATAGACCATCCCACAACGCAAGATCGTACGATGCAAGTGCAGCTGGGGAACATTGCACTGCACTACAATCGGCGATATCGTGTTGAACAAGTTCTTTAATCTGCAAACCTTGACCGGCGGGATCCGCTGGGGAAGCTCCTGCGACATATCTCACCGCTTGCAACGGATTGCCACGTATGCGTTCGGCCATACCACTCGCATATAGGATGGCCGTGTCGCGTTCAAATGCGTCAGAAGCATTGCGCTGAGCTTTCGCAAGCACCCCGGCTATCCCCAAACATGCAAACGTCACCATGATGAAAGTCACCAGCATTTCGACCGCAGCAAAGCCCGTCCTGCGGTACACCCTGAGCGGCATTAATGCGCACGCTATCATTTCCGGTGTATCGCGCCTAATGGTGACCCGTGCCTTCACGGAAAGCGAGATGGAGCGGTACACCAACGATGGTGTCGAATGTCATTTCAATGCGGGACACAAGTGGATTCGTCCCAGCGACAGTCATTGCCGGCTGCATAGGAACCGTCACCATCTCGCTCACGCCAGCGTGTGCCAAGGTTGTTAATCAGCAAACTGCCGTCATTGGAAGTCGCCATCTGGTCGCCGGCATTAGGTGTCAGCGCGTGCACAAACGTGGGCGGAGCGCCGGCGGCGTTACTTACTGTGAAGGGCCGCTGTAACGTATAGTGTTTGGACACCTCCGCTGGTACAGAAAAGCTAAGCTCGCCCGAGCCTCCGCCGATGTCCGTCGCGTATCGTCGCTGATCCAGAAAGAATTGCTCCTGACGCTGAGCAAGATCCACAAGAAACACTTGGCCTTGAGCGCGGATCCCCCGCCTTACATAAGATTGATACGATGGGAAGGCGACAGCGGCAAGAATCGCTACGATCGCAAGTGCGACCATGACCTCAATGAGAGTGAATCCGCTAGTCTTGCGCATGTTAGTCTGTCCTTTGGGCTCGCTATCTCTGATTCCAGAATTTGCGAATCCGAGCACCTATTGGGGTCGCCGGCGGTTGCAAGACCGATGTGCCTGAGAGAACCACCTGCTGTAACCTACCGGCGACTTGGACGATCGCTCCCACAGGTGAGGGTGGATAGCCGCCTCCGGCATGTTTAACGTAACGGCTCGCGCTCGTGAGTCCCGCCGTCGTGTTGTATGCAATCACTGACGCGCCAGTCTGGAGACCGACTGTATATTCGCGTGCAAGGCCCAAATTGCTGGCGCAGACACCAGGTGCCGGGGGTGTCGGCTGATTTGTGTTGAAAAATGTGGCGTTACCAAGCGTCACTACGCTACTGACCGTTTTCTCCCCAGGGAGTAGTGTAATAAACCATCCGTTCGCCGCAGCTAGCGCGTTGGTAGCCGACGCGATTTGAGCCGACGTGCCCTCCTGAATCAGATTGTCAGTCGTATCGAATAGATCAGTTTCGATGGTCGTTGCCCCGCTGAAGGTGAAGCCGGTACTGCGGTCCTTAATCATATAAAACCGATTTGTCACTGCGTTAATGAGCGGATGAGCGGTATCGCCGTAGCCATTAAAGGGATGCTCGCGGTCGCCGGAGCCGATTACGACGGCGTCATAGAGGCCATTGGCGTCATTGGTGTACACCACATCGGGGGAAAACAAGAATTTGCGCCGGTTCCCGACGGTCGGAGAGGCGGCAAAGCCGAGTGAGGCAAGTTTGTTTACAGTCCAATTCACTGGCGACACATCATTAATGTCGGCTCGCCACACATTGCCGCCGGTGTCACCAACGTAAAATCGATCCGCATAGCCATCGCTGTTTCTATCCAACACACCCACGTCCGAAGGAATAGCAAATGTCATTCCGGCGATCGTCTTAAACACTTGACCAGTTGATAACGTAGAAGGCGCTACCGGCCCGGCCTGCCAAATTACATTGCCGGTGACGCCATCCACAACAAACAAGCCACGTCCCATGGTATTCGTAGTGCCCGCTGGTATGGGATCCAGATCTTCAACTGCGGGGTCATATCCAGCACCGAAAATCAAAACTGGATTCGCTGACGCACGAATGCGTCTTACTTTAGGCTCAGACCATGTTTGTCCAAGCTCGGTATATCCGGCACTTGAGTTGTCTCGTCTCCACAGAAACTTTGGCTGGTCTGGATCGGTTACATCGAGCGCATAAATGAAGCGACCGCCGCGCCGCATCGACATGTAGAGGTAGACCTTGTCGCCGTCTGCAGCGACGAACTTGCCATCGTTGTTTGCATCGAACTGATAGACGCCGACCGCGCCGTCCGCGAAATAAGGCTTAGGAGTTGCGGTGCTTGCTGGCGGAACGTTATCCCGCATGCGCTTGAACTGCCCGAAGAATTCCGTCGGTATAAAGGACCATTTCTCATAGCCATCGGTTGACCCCTGTCCGCCTTTTACAGCGCGAAACAACCCATCGTTTGAGCCATAGAAAATGACGACGTCGTTGTCGTCTCCATAGCGATTATAGTTAACGACCGCCGGCCTGGAATGCAGGACATCCCCGTGCACGGACGACCGTATGTCAGTAAAGCTTCCATCAAGGTTTTCATCGGACGCGTTGTCCATCCCTCGCACCCAATTGATGATGTTGGTCACTTCAGCGGCGGTCCCAGCAGCAAACGCCGCGACGCTTGCGGAAGGCACGACATTACTAGTATTAAACGGGTAATTCGCAAGCGGCGCATTCGCCGTTGCCAAACAGGTACCGTTGCAGGTATAAATCTTCCGCGTTTGGGCGGCTGTTGAGTCCGGGTTCGGGTAAATCGTTCGTATACGTTGAGCGGCGCCGCCTTTTTCCACGATGGGACCGTCCGGCCGATCTGATCCTGACTGCGGATTTCCAGAAGGGGCGAACGACCAAAAAGAAGAGCTCGAAGTCCAGAAACTCACACCGTCGTCGACGATAAAGCCGGTGGCTGGGCTTTCAGCAGCCAGCCCGTTGGCGTCGGCAAGGAATAAGCTTTGTGTATTGGAGTTATACGCGAGTTGATACTGTTTAAGGTTTCCGAACCAACGTGGTGAGCCGTCGGGATCAGGGCGGAATCCGCCAAGGTATACCTGATTAAGGTTAGTACCACGCACGTTCACCGAAACCGGAAGTGTCACCGACGCGAAGACACTGTTTAAGCTCTGCACCTCGTTAAAGACAGTTTGTAGCGCATCTGCCAGTGCAGCAGTGCTCGTGGCAGCAAAATAGCGGCCGTGGCCCTGGTTAGCTATGCTTTCGAGCAAGACGATGTTGGCTGTGTCATTACCTGTCACATGCGTTGGATCGTATACGTTGACCGTGTATGTAATGATATTCTGCTTGCCCGGTAGATCGCTGACATCGGTCTGATACAGAAACCGCGCATACTCATCGCCAATGTTGCCTTGCGCAGTACTGTTGGGAAGTGGGATGGTAGTAATTGAATTCGCGCCTCCGACGTTGCTCAGCAACGTGCTCGCGCTCGGGTTGCCACTATCTGCCCCTGACTGGGGCAACCCGTTACTGATAAAGATTACGTAGTTTTTCTGGCAGGCATCGGAGATAGGACTGATATACGTGCGGCTCGACGATGAGTCAAACGCATTGCCGGCGATACTTCCAGCAGTGTTGGTGACGCTGTTGCCCGTATAATCGCGTTTAGGCTGGCCAAATCCTCCAAACGCGGTCGGTCCGAAGTTCTGGCTATTCTGGGGAGCCTGGGTGGTCCCGCCGCCGCCGAAGTACTTATACGCCTCGAATAGTCCGAAGCCATACGGTGCATTGTTACTTTTATCACCGTTAATGTTAAGTCCCGTGATCAGACTTTGAAGTGAGCTCTTGTTCGCACTCGTCATATTGCGCACTGCATACCTGATGTATGTGCTCACGGGTGAACTCGTGCCGGGCCCCGTTTCTCCAAATAACATGACACCGACATTTACGTTGGCCCCTAACGTTCCAACGACTGCACTAATCGTGGCCATCTCCGAACTGAACTTAGTGCCGACGTCAAAAGAAGCACTCCAATTTGCAGAATTGTCTAAGATGATTAGAACATTTGGCGCCAGTCCGGTAACAGATGTATTGCCCGAGAAAATCTCAGTGTCGTCTGCGAATGCGGCCAGCGGGCCGCAAAGTCTTAGGCATAACAAGCCGCCCAACAAGCAACGCAACGTAAGTGTCATGTTCGTTCCTTTACTGGGTTACGGGCAATAGTTGGTGGGCAAACGGATAGCCACACCTTGATCAATGGTTGCTGATGCACCGGTGACCGTGTCCGTAGCACTTGCACTGACAAGCCAAAGTGTGTCGTAGAGCGTGATGTTGTTAACTGCGGTGTAACCTTGTGCAGGCGATGTACCGAGGCACTTAGGCGTCGTAATGGCAAACGCGATTCCATTTACCGTAATTGTCTGCGCCGTGGGAGTCGTAAAGTTATTTGCATTGCTTAAGACCGTTTCAATAGCCTGCTGCGCACCCTGGCGCAGCGCCATCTTGCTTTGCAAGTTGCCAACGATCCGAAGGTCGGACATGCTGAGATTGAGCGAAGAGACGACGAAGAGGGTTATAAGCACCAGCATGACCAGGCTGACCATCAGCACCGCGCCTCGCTGCTGTTTAACGCTTTTCACTGTGGAATCTCTCGGCGTCCGCTGACATCGTTCAGGCGAGCCGTCCCAGCAAATAAATGTTTTTTGTACGCATCATTGAACGGTCCCACGGTGCCCGCTGCTCCCATGTTGTACGTCTTAGTGTCAACGTAGCCCGTCGTCAGCTGTGAGGAAGTGGCTATGAAGTTGATACGAACGCTCACCACGTGATGCCAGTTCTGGAAGCTTGGCGCCGTCACATAGCTGTCCGGCGAACCATCCCCAAAGTGCTGCGTTATCGCATTTCGTACTGCGGGTGCGTTATCGATGCCATAATCAAACTGCAGATTGCGTATGCCCTCGACCAGTGGCGAAATCCTCCAGCCCGGCACCCCTGATACAGATGTAAGGTCAAGCCGCTTCAGTGTCGGAATTGGGCTTCCGCCGTCGTCTAGATTGCCGGTACAGGTTTCGCTTCCATCGGCGGGCACACTGCACGGCGCAATGAAATAGATTTTCACCGATAGTTTTCTGATGTCGGCAGCGGTGACACCGTCTTTCTTGAAAAGCGTAGCCACTGCGCCGTTTGCCTTCTTCGTGGTCCCGATAGCCGCGCCCGCTACACCGATTTGGACTTCCGCAGTCATGTTGATCGCTTGTACATAAATCTCACCCGTTGTTGGTATGTCCGTCGGGGCAAGCGGAAGGAACTCGGCGTGACGGACGACCAGAATATCCGTGCCCGGCACAAAGTTGGCATCGCTTAGACAGGTTAGCGGCGACACCGCTGGTGCGTCGTACCCTTGAATCGGGAACTCTAGTCCATCGTAGATGCCGGCCGCAGTGAGAAGACACGGATCCGTCATGGCAACTGCATAAAAAGGAAGGTTATAGAACTCGCCGAAGTAGCCGGCGTGGTTGATGTCTTCAGTCATGATAGACATGCCCATACTGCCGTTGCTTGTATGCTCGGCCGTCTTTTTCAGTTCCGCATGCGACCTGCTCGCATTCATAAAAAACGAAACTAGGCCACCAAGAACTACGATGCCGATCGCGAGCGCTATCATCAGCTCCAAAAGCGTAAAGCCAAGATCTCCTAGAGCGCTTTTTGCGCTGCTGTAGCCGCGTGTGACTGTCATAACAAGGCTGCCGGTCTAAATGTTGCGGACACCGCTCGCCGGAGATTCTCTGCGCCATATGTGTTGTTGCCGCAGGCAACCAATGGCGCGGCGGTCGGGGTTAAGCCCTGCCACGCAACAGTGATGGTGTATGTCAAGCTCACATCGTCATAGCTGATGCATCCCCGCGCTGCGAGCAAACCTCCAGTGGCGGTTCCGGCCACAGCCTCGCTGCTTCCCTTCAGCATCGCATCCCACTCGTTAAGGTCGTTTACCGCAGTAAGCTGCGTATTTGCGTCGCCGTAACCCGCGCAGGTCACTGGCGCCACATGGTTCGCGTCTGGGAACCCTAGATAGGGCACGCCAGTGGTCGCGGACGTCAACCCGTAACAGCGGGCTGTCTGCCGATTCGCATTAATGCGATTCACTATTGCATCCATAAGAACCAATGCCTGCGCGCGGTCATATGCTTCAAGGTCGGTCTGTTGCATCCGTGCTTGTAATGCGCCAAGGCCAAGTAAGCTCAGTGCGATAATCACAAGCGCAACCAAAACCTCGATCAGCGTGAATCCAGTGCACATGGGTTGGTGACGGGTCATTTGTTAGCCGTTAATGCAATTACCGTCCTGGCTTTTGTCTATGCGGATACTCGGGCGACCTGCCGGACTAATGACAAGGCAGCGTTTAGAGACGCCGCTACTCCGCGTAGAGGTGAGTTCTAATTGGTAACGTGTGGCTATCGTCAAACGTCCATCGCCCCCAAAAGCAAGCGCAACGCCTACGGGCGCCGTATAAGCGACAGTTTTCGTTTCCAACTGCGACTTCAGAATCTCAGTTCCGACCTGAAGGTCGTAGCCATTTGCGAAATTACCGCCTCGCGGGGTGATGGTAACAACCGCATTGCGTTTAATGGCTTCACTGCGCGCCAAAGCAAGATTGGCATAAAAATCGTAGGTGGCCGTCTTAACGTGTTGGACTGCGATCATGGCCGTTAATGCGGGTGCCCCTAGCGCTAGCAGTATTGCGCCAATCGTCACTGCTACTAAGAGTTCGATGATCGTAAAGGCCCGCTGACGGCTATACCTCGTGCGCAGCCTTAAGCGCAGGAGCATGTCAGGCAATTCGCTGAGACAGACCGTCGTCGTCGTCGAGCGAAGACTTAGGAGCGGCTCGTAGATGAGTGCTAGGTTAATAATCAATGTTTCTCTGTACCTAAGCGGTTGGCGATTGCGTTTATCAATACGACGTCACGGCGATCAGTGTGTCTTCGCACGATATCTCGAGGCTCGACGGTATGTCGATGGAATGCCGACCAAAGGCGGGTTTGAGCAGACAGACGGTAGTTATTGAAAAAAATGTATGCGATTGATCACTTTTTGTATCCTCCCAAGTCGCCATTTTTGCTAACTGATGTCAACGTCATGTGAACTATTGAACACCAGAAACGTGGCAAATGATACGGACACTAGTGTTGAGGCGAATCTCGTCAGTACGAGGAATGCGGCTAACATAAAGTGGGCATATCACGATGCAAGCGCCATCGATGGTGCAGTTCGTGCTGGTTAGTTCGGCACGGCTAGTGCAAGAGTGCCAGGCTGCGCTGCTCGCGCATTTGATCAGCAGTCGGAACATACGCGAAGCGCAATTCAACAAGTAAGCAGCAAGAGCTGACTGAGCTTCGAACGCCAGCAGAAGTGAGATAGGCGCATCTGTCGGGCCGATAACGGAGCGCGATCGGATCTTATCGCCAAGGTCATGATATCTACCCTAGTGGCTATACAATATTCTTCAAGTGGTTGGGCCACCAGTGCTACGATCTCAACTAACTGCGAGTAGAGAGGGAAGCAGGCGATACTTCAGTCCGGGCGCTGGAATAGATCAATGACTCGTGCAAGCTTTGCTCGATTACTCTCCACAGCGTTTAAACAAATTAGCTGTTTACATCAATTGGCGTGTCGGGGGTAACCGCACAATAGGGAGACTTTTTGATGCCGCTTTATCAGTTGACCATGTTCTACTCGACGCTAGAAGAGCATTCGGACACCATTCGCCTGCTGCGTAACGAAGTACAGTCCATCTCCGGTGAAAATTGGCGTGTGCTATCGGCCGGTCAAGACCTGTCGGCAATAGTTTTTGAAACAGATACGGCACATAGCGAACTGCAGGAACGTTTCGTCCGTTATGGAGACGAACGTTTTATGTATCTGTTAACACAGATATCGGTCATCGTCGGAGGTTGCCTTGAGACAGGCGTGTGGCAATGGCTTGACAGGCGCCTACCAGCGGGTAATTGAGGTTCCGGATAGGTGGCGTCGTTGTTGCGCGCGTTGTTGGTGGCGGAGTGAGGCTTAGAAAATCAATTCATCCGCGAGATAGCGAGCCCTTTCCGTTGCGCTTCGGGTCTAAACCATGAACTCGGCCATACTCTGTCCTTCAGAAGGTTGCTTGAGCTAACTCGAAGCCGAAGCGCTCGTTGACTCATTCGTTTGTTGCGACACAGCGAAGCCAGCCACCGATTTCCTTTCATAGAAGTGGCGACGCAAGCAGAAACGCTGCAATTGGCGGCTGCCATTGGTGGTACGAGCTTTGGTTCCACGACCGTCGAGCTGGCTGACGAACGTTAAGCCGGAACCGATGAGCGGTCGGCCGACGTGCATTATGCCTTTACAGTGCTCATGTTAGTCGCATAGGCTTATGTGGTTCTGCCAATAAACCCCTGGCGCAGCAAATCAGCGTTGCGACACGATTTGACATCGGACTCATACATTCCATGCATTAACGAACTCGTGCAATAACCGGCGCCTTTTCAGATGGCGCGTCATGACCGAGAGCGGTCCGTTTGCTGCGACGATTCCTCTCAACTGCGTAGCCCCGCCGTGGCGTGACGATATGGCACTCAAATGCATATAGGTACAATGAACCCAACCCTCCTGGACCTATTTCGTAGGCTGCCTGAAAGCGATAAGCAGCTGATGCTCCTTTCACTGTGCGGACGGCCTACGGAAAAGATATTCGCGCAACTGCTCGTAATAGCGCCGGAGGCAAATCGCATCCTCGCCCTTCAGATCGGACACCGCGCCCTCTCAAGGAAGATCGGGAAGAGACAGGGAACGCATTTCGGCGATTAGGAAACGGTCTGCATCTGTCGAGGGCCTCCTCACTAACTGCAGCGGACCAGTAAGCAGCAATCGAAGTGAGGACACGGTGCTCGACGTAGACATCCATCTGCCTGACCACGAGTTGCAAGCTCTTCTATCAAAGCATTGCGCAAAGTTCGGCACTGTGAAGTTCGTGCGTTTACTGCCACTAGCAAAGAACAAAGTCCATCGGTTTGCCTTCGTGGAGATAGGTACTGAAACCGAAAACATCGACTTAGCGGCGCATCATGGAGGATCGCTCTTCGGGCACCACGTGGTGGCTTTCCGGTTGGGCCGTCATCAATGATCATCAATCTAGGAGAAAAATGAACCGTCAGGCGATACTTGAAAGACTGCTTCAAGAGGAGGCGTCATGTATCAACGGCCGGTGCGCCAAGACGCTGGCCATGACGTACATCGGCGCCGTGCTGGATGAGATCGACGCGGAAGTACGTGAGCCCGGCGCTTGGGAAGCACACAATCTGGCCGCTGCGGTCGGCTTCTTAGCCGCTAGCCTTTATGGTGCGTCGATCGCTTGCTTGAAACGCACACTGACGGTCACCAAACAAGGTCCGACCTGGGCGCCGAAGGTTGATGGACACCGAATGGTGGCGAATCTGCGCCAGGCATTAGCGGCAGCAGATGGGCAGCAGTGAACGAGGGCCGTTGTCTCCGGCCAGACTGTCCACTTGAATGCGGGCTAATCTACGACGTGTGAGTCGCTGGCACCAATGTCAAGGCTTGTGTGTCAATCGAACACGCATGCATATTCCGAAGTTCGATCCGCGCAAGCGGGCAGCGAGGTCGGCGGCCTCGCTGCGGCGCGACATTTCGATCAGCGCAAACGGGTGCGGCAGCCGATAGACTCTTACGGACGTCACTTGGCCGATCTGTGAACAAGTATTACTGATGAACTGCTGAAGTTCCTCATCGGCGTGAGCGAGATTGACTTCGAGCATCATGTCCGCCTATGAGCACAGCGTGCACTCGAGCGTGCACAATGTTTAAACAAGTGAGCCGGGTGTGTTGGACGCCGGTATCGGCACTCACTGACGACCAGCCCTACCGGTTTAAGTGTTGCCTGTGCGGTGTCATCTCCTACGCCGACATCGACAATGAACTCAGTGCCCCGAATTCCGATCGTCGACGACAGCGTGCGCAGATCGACCCGATTGGAGCTCTGTTTGGAGATGAGCCCGCTTACCACTATCACCATGCCCTTCAAAAACGAAACGCCGATATTGCCGCGGTGCGTATTCGGATCGAAATCGAAGTCCCGAATCGGAATTCGCTGTTTGGCCCGATGGTAAATCGCGTGTCGTCGTGCATCGTGATACCTGCGTAACCGTCCATGCTCGTAAGGATGCGATCACCGGCAAACACTCGTTGGCCGACCGCGATAGCGAGCGGCGTTCCAGCGCCTCTAACAACAGTAACTGCACCGGACGCGGTCTTGACAGTGCCTGCGCTTTCAGCGCACCGAGCGGATGATGTTGCAGCGGCGAACAGCGTCAAGCCGATGACGAGCGCCTTAAGTCCGCTATACGCTTTCGTGGGCCTAGCGTGGCCGGCCATGCTACTGCACGACCTGTAGGCGGCGCTGAACAGCCACGTTTGCCTCTGATGCATCGCGCTCGCGCACCTTGGCGAGCTGTTCACGCCGTAGACGTGCGAACGTCTTGCGCAGATCGGTGCTTGTGCTTGGTGTGTAGCGAAAGGAGCGGTCAAGTATCGATTTCATTCATTCACCTATCCATTGGTTTACGGTCGAGTACAGGGTGTTACGCACGTCACGTGCCAGCACAAGCGAAACGGTTGAACGCCCTGCTTTGACGGTGACTGTACCGCGCTTCCGTATACGAATCGTGAAGGAATGAACGTAGAACCCGGTGCGACGCTATTAAAATGCCTAAATCCGGACACGCGTGCAAAGGACAAAGCCTGTGGCTACGCGATCCCTGTAACCTGACGACAGGTCTGTTCTGTCGCTACCTAGAGGACCTATACCATTCACGACCCGACTCAGCAGTCAGATAACTTGCACCCAGCCAGGGGCGGTCGAATGAAGACTAAAGTCCCAGCATGCGCATAGCACCCGCATGCCCTGCCACCCAAGAAATGGTTTGTGGGCCGGGCGCCTGGCACTTGGTTGGTGCGAATTCACGCAATACCGCGGAACAAATGGCGACGGCCTCGGGCGAAAAGTAATACGTGCGACCCGCCTCCATATATTTATTTGCGAACATCGCAGCATTTTTGGGTGACGATGCGGCTCTGAACACGTTCTCGAACGCGCCTTGCAACGGCACATGCCGCTTAGCATCAAGATCGGCGATTGAAAATCTCACCATGCACCAAGCCATGAGAGCTGATCCGCGTCATGCTTGGTTAGGAAGAAAGTAACCCTTTTGCATGCGCAGCCAGCCGACTTTCGGTCCGCGCTCCGCTCTATTCATGGTGCGGTATAGATTCGGATTCGCGGATCGACAGACATGTTGAGTGATTTTGCGTATACGTTCACACGTGAGTCCATATTCGTGTGCAATGGTCTGCAACGAGGCACCCATCAACACTTCGCGGGTTATTTGCGTATTGCGCTCTACAAAAGGGCTGCGACAAGGTCTCAATCTACTTGCTCCGAAAGTAATGACTTAAATCGAGTCCGAACGGCTGCTCATCCTCACGTAAAAAAACCGGACACAACGCCCGGCTTTTTCTACGTCACGGGAGCGAGCTCTATGCCGCGATTGTCTTTCTGCGGGCAGCGACGAAGCCCAAGAGGCCCAAACCTGCAAGCATCAGGGCGTAAGTTTCCGGTTCAGGCACCGACGTCACCAGGCTCGCGTCAACGGCACCGGTATTGCCGGTGGTGCCGCTCAGAATATCGGCCGCGAAATACTGACCGGCCGCATTTTGCTGAACGCTCGCCAAGGTCAAGTTACTTCCGGTGACTGTGAAGCTAAGGACAGAATTCGGGTCGGCGTTTCCGCCGCCGCCGCCACCACCCCACACGACCCCGTACTGGAAGTCTCCGGTACCGTTTTCATGAAAAGCACCTGAACTCTGCGTGGGACTCGTTCCGCCCGGAATGGTAAAGCCAGCGCTCAGGGCGGAATACGTGAGGGTAGGACTGCCTGCGAGGTTGAACCCAAAGGTCAGATCCAAGCCGGTCTGGACAAACTTATTGCCGTTGATCAGCGTCACGTTAAATCCGAGTGCGCTGCCCACGAGATCGGTGACGACGATCGTTCCAAACGAAGCTTGTGGAGTGGCGCCGCCACCGCATGTACCCGTGCAGTGGTCGGAGGTCAGAAGAAATGTGAGTGTATCTCCGTCCGCAGCGTTTGCCAGCGATGACACTGCGAGCAACGCAGTACCGACTGCAGCAGCTAGAGATGTTTTCTTGAATTGCATGTGAGACCCTTTCATAGTGATGTGGATACCACCGCGTCACTATCGCTGACTGCGGATAACCGGTAAGGCTACGAGGCGCATCATGCTGTCGCTCTTGCACGGCGGGAATAGCTAATTGAGATCAAAATTACAATCGTTCGTGCAGAAGCTCACGAATTAATTATCAATATGACGTTCGAGGACGACGCCCAGGTGTGCCATAACTTGGTTTTATTACGCGCGGCCGGCGTGTTTTGACATGCGCGACAGATCGTGCACTCGGAATAGGCAACACGGAAACCAGACGATCCGAGGTTTCCCGGGCAGCAAGACTCTAAAAGACGCAGCCACGAAAGGAGTAAGAAGGGCGCTACTAGTCAAGCGACGAACATAATGACAATCGCTACGACCGGCAAAGTCACTTTCTGTTCAACGACTGACCCTGTGGCGTCCGGGACTCGGCGCCGACTGGCTGTCGAGACAAGCATGGCCGCTTCTATACACAGTCCCAAGGTGTAGGCGGGATTGAGCAAGTAAGCGGCAATGGACCGAGCGGTGCGGATAAGTCCCCCGTCTGTCGCAATCAAACCGCGGTCACTCATCTCGGATGAACTCGTTAATTTTTGGCTGCGTGCAGTGGCCAATTGAGCGATGGCTTGATGGGCATCGCGTCCCCAGCAGTTCTGCCGTTGGTTACTGATGACCTTGGATCGCGTTGCCGGCAACGAAATCAAAATGACGCAGGAGCTGATTGCCAACATGCTGGGCGTTCAGCGCGAGCGAGTAACGGAAGTGGCGACCCAGTTGCGCAGTGACGGCCTGATCCAGTGCAGACGCGGCACCATCACAGTAATCGATCGCGCTCGGCTCGAACGGCGGGTGTGCGAGTGCTATGCGGTGGTTAAGAAAGAGTATGACGCGTTATTTCGCGATTTACTGCCGGAACGACGAGGCGTAGCGAATACGAAGTATGGTGGCCTGCGTAAAACTGGAGAAGTGAAACAGGAGAGACGACGCCCCTTCCTGAACACCTCATTGTGAGGCCAGCGATAAGTGAATGCGAAAACGCCTGCGTCAACGCGCGTGTGTTGATAGCGGCGACGGAGTGAGTTGATGTTGCTAACCTGGCGGTCGACCCAAGTGAGTAGGCGCAACTAGGGAACGCATTTCGCTGAACGACTCCGTGTCGCGCCCAGCATGTCACGCGTTTCGATCGAGAACGTAATCACATGGGCTAATGCCGTCGGCGGATGGGCCGTTGCTTGGGTAGTCATCAATCTGCTTGTGGTTGCGGGTATTATCATATGGCGATGGCGTGAGTCGCGACGCGTACGCCGTCGCCCTTATTTCTATTTCGACGATGTGAGACAGGATCACACCGCGGCTGCGGTGGCGATATGAAGAAGCGCACCGACCGGCGAGCGCCGCCGAACAGGAATCTGCAGGCCCAGATGGCGCCTACCAAGCGTAACGGTCACAAGCGAGGGTATGCGGTAAGCAGAGCGTCAGTACGCTATGCTGTCCACTAACCATTCAATTCACAGGTGCAAGTGTGCGCTTGAACGCATCGCTGAGACTGATCGTCTCACTCGTACTTGCTGCCGGCTCGAGCTCTGGCTACGCCACTTTGTCATGCACAATGCCAAGCGGCGTCTCGTTAAATTTTGGCAATTACGATGACACGTCCACAGCCAATACCGATGTGTCCGCGACGTTTACGGTCACGTGTTGCCGAAACCCCCCAGGCGGCAACGACACGTTGAGCGTGGCTTTGGGTCCTAGCACTAATTCCACTGCGGCAAACAGAATCACTACGCGTCAGATGAAAAACAGCGCCAACACTGATCGAATGAATTACCAACTGTATTTCGGATCATTCGGCGGCACAATCTGGGGCAATGGCGTGGGCGGTGGGTCGGTTCTTACGCAAGCGATCAGCACAAACAACAACTGGCCGACCTCGACGGTTATCAACATCGGGTCGCCGATTTCGGCCGCATTTCACCGCAGCAACCAGTTAGTGCCGGCACGTATGGTGATAGCCTGACTATCGACATACTTCCGTGAAAGCCGTGTAGCAATCTAGGCGTCTCAGCCGGTGCAAGACCGCGCGGCGCGTTGCAAGGCCCGTTGCAGCGTAATCCATGCACCTAGTGGTTCAAAGCGATATCCGAGGGCAGCGCCGGTTCCAGCTCCCCCGATGGGCGCCACCTTTGACCGGGCAACGCTGAACGCGAATCGCGCGATAACGCTGTGATGGTCTGCAATCCTTCGGAGGAACGATGAACGACTTGGACTTTGACTTCGGCGATGTTGCCGCCTGCCAGCGATTAATTCAGCGATACGCGCACGCGCATGGCCGCACCTACCTGGATGTATTCGGTTCGACGGAAGACACGCTAAAGTTATTCGCTATGCTGATCATGACAGCATGCGCTCACAGCAGGATGGAAGCTCCAATGGCGCGCTGTGATTTTTCCGGGCCAAATGGCACCCCCAAGTATGTGCTACCTGAGATCGCGGTCGTAGTCGGTGAGCTGCAAAACGTGCAACGCTGGTGCGCATTTGGCCTGACCAGAGAGCGTCAGCAAACAAAACCCGCGCGTGAGCTTGGTCGACGTCGATCAAGCAACTAAGAGCAAACTCATGCGGATTGTATTTGCCTCGTGCTGCGATTACCGCAAAAAGATTGGGTCCAGAGTCTGGAACGACATTCTCCGCCACAACCCTGACGTACTGCTGCTCCTGGGCGACAACGTTTACCTTCCAGCCAGGTACAAACCGAAGACGCCTACCGGATTGCGCCATCAGCTCAAAATCCAATATGACCGGCTGCTAAGCGATCCATACTTCAGCGCGCTGCTCGTGCACATGCGCACTGGCACCCGTAAGGTCGCCGCAATATGGGATGATCACGATTTTCTCGGGAACGCAGAGTACGCGCGGGACTATCCGCATGAGTTTCGCGACGCTGCCAAAGCGCAATTTTTCGACTCCTTCGGATTCGCAGCGCAACCGCCGCACATTTACCGCTCCTTCGAACACGGTGACGTCAAGTTCGTGTTGCTGGATTGCCGTTCATGGCGGGAGTCGCCCCACAAAGCGTCCGGCAAGGCAGAAGACGTTCTCGGTGCCGAGCAGCTCGAATGGCTGGGAAAGCAGCTCCAGCATCAGAAGAAATTTACGGTCGTCTGTTCGTCTCTGGCCTTCTACAAGTACCCAGGCATCAGGCACGAAAAGTGGGACCTTTATCCGGCCGCACGTGCAGAGTTATTACGACTTTTAGGAGGACGAACGGGGTTACTGATGCTGTCGGGCGACATCCACCGGAACGGCGCAATGGACGACGAGAATCTGATTGAGCTGGTTTCTTCGGGAGTTTCGCGCAAGCACCAGTGGTGGTTCTGGCGGTTACTGCGTAACTATGCAGTGCTTGATCTCGATGCGCAAGGCGCCAACGTTTCGTTCTATGAGAACGGTTCGTCCGTGATCAAGAGATTCTCGATGCTTTTGCACGACTGGCGCCTTAAGACTCGGTAGGAGGCCCTTCGAAACTGCGAATGACTAACGGACTTCGGACTTCCACTGAGTTGGTTGATTGCACGGCCGAAGCGGGCTCTGTAAGATCTAGTGCAAATAGACGCTTACGCTCGCTTGCGTCTGGTGAGCCCGAGTCCAGCCAACGCGATTCCGAAAAGCGACAGCGTCGAGGGTAGAGGAATCGCAGTCGGAGGAATAGGGCCTTCGGTTCGTTGCGACCACGCCTGTGCGCCCGTGTTTCGCCCGTCAGAGAGATCTGCCGAGAAATAACTGCCGCCGACAATCGGGTCGTTATCAGCATTTCGCACGAAATCATTCGTATCGAGCCCACCCACCCGGTTCAACGTGAACAGCAGGTCACCGAAGTATCCGTTCCCCGAGCCATTGTCTGCGTTGCTGTCTAGGGCAATGCCGAAGGTGCCATAAGGCGTATTGTCGCCACCACCCGCGTTCAAACTGAATACGCTAGTCAGATTGTAGATGCCGCCTGCGGGCGTGGTAAACGGCGATATGCTCAGCGCTCCGGAGCCGGTAAGGTTAAAGGCAAAGGGCGTGTGCTGACCACCGGTGTTGACGAAGCCGTAACCGGGCAGCAAGTCCACGCCTATTTGCACCGAGTCCAAGTCGACTTGCGTCAGCGTGATTGTGCCGACATTGGCCGGCTGCGTTCCTTCGCTGATGCTGAACGTGTAGATCGGCCCCGCCATGGCAGACGTCGCCGCGAGGCTTACGGTCGCGGCAACCGCCAACGTAATAAGCGACTTCATTGTGTGCGTCGCTTTCATAAAACATTGCTTCGGGCGCATGGAACCCTCTTAAAGTTGCGTCGGCATTTTTCATTCGACGAAAAACCCATCCTCGAAGCGGCACGTTAGAGGACCAACGCGAGAGCACCAAGAGCTAGTTTGGACTATTCGTAGTGGCTGAGCAGGACATATGTCCGCGTTTCTTCGCGATCCTTCGCATTCGCATCACGACTGGTGTGCGATTGCATATGAAGCGGATCGTCAGCGCCCTCAGCACGTGATCAATGATGTAACGCGGATAGACGCGCCGCAAGGTTTGTCCGTGCTGGGGCAACAGTAGGGACGTTTGAAGGCGGCATTCGCTACTTGTTAGCATCGCTGACGGACGAAAAAAAGCCGCCAATCAAGGCGGCCTTTGAATGCCTGCGGCGCCGAGGGAGGCTTTGACCGCAGGTTCTAACATGTCGAACGTTAGTGGACGAACGCCCAACCAACAAGAGCTAGTTTGGACTATTCGCCGCCGTGGTAGCGATGCCGTCCTAGGGGTCTAAGGCGCCTCCCGCTCAACGGCGTTGGATCCAGACCTGTGGCTTACGCGTTCCCCTTTTTTCCAAAGGTCGCAACCATCGCGTTGAGCAGTCTTTGCATCTATAAGTGAGATCGCCAGGTCGTTGTATGGCGCCGACGTTGTCGGGAACCAATCGATCATGGGCCGGCTTCGTGGTCGGTTCATCGAATAAGGCCTTGCAGGCGGCGCATTTCATGCCGCGGTCCAGACATGCACTCCGCGATCAGGGCCGAAAGCCGGCACACGGCGGAGCCATTGCGTTTCACATTTTTTGCAGTAATAGGTGAGTTCGGATACCGCACCGCGCAGGGTGTTAAAGCCCTTCGGGATAAGTGCGGTATGAGGCGGCAGCGAAGTGGGCTGCGCGGTGAGCGCGTTACAGTCGACGCAGGGCATACATGGCCAATCTCGCGTTGCGCAAGACGGCCAGACGAAGCCCGGGTTGCTGGATTAAATTACAGCGATCAAGCAGGGTGCTCGCTATGTCATCAACATGCAATAGGCGAAAGACCCGTTGTGATGGAATCGGGGCGCCAATCCGTTTCCACCGCACTCGAGTTCGACATTCGCGAGCTTCTCCTCGCGATCCTTCGCCTTCGCTTCAGCGATCGTCTGCCATTGCATATTCAGCGGATCGTCAGCACCGCCAGCGCATAGCGGTATTACGTGGTCGATCACGTAACCACGATACGCGCCGAGCTCCTTGGTGTCGGTAGCCTTCATACGCTGCTGGGTTGCAAGCAGCGCCACAAGAATCACGTGAGTATTTTGCTAACGATGCGACGTAATACACATGTCACTTGAGACGGGCTTGATTAATATGGTTTCACTTGGGAGGGGGATTCAATCTTGGTCGTGCCACGCGGGCTATCAGAGCAACGGCTGCTCGATCTCATCATCGAGCGTTGCGGGTGTTTTGGGCAAGTCACGAAGATAAGGCTCATGCCGGCATTACCGGACGGGCGTCTCGTATTCGTCGAGATGGGAAATACAAAACAGAGCCATGAAGTGTCCCGCGCCATGGGCGGAACAGCGTTTGGACACCGGACCGCCGCTATTCGCCTGGGCTATTTGGGTCAACCGGACGGCGAAAAGCTATCGCCAGTTCTGGTAGCGCAAGCGACCAAGCACTAGAGGGGCCGCACCGTGCAAAGGCACACCTGTGCTTCCGTAGCGTTCAAACCAGGGTATTACCGGGCCGCGCGCTTCAGTGGCCTGCGCTTCAGATTCACGACAAGGAGAGCAAGTGATCATCAAAAAGTCTGCAGGCAACAAACGCCCCATTAGAAGCCGGGCTGTGTCTGATGAAGCTGAATGGCATTCGCTCTTAGACGAGAAACCGGCCGTTAACCGCAGTAACGGCGCACGCCTCGTCCAAGGCGCTCGGCGTGTGATGGACATAGGCACTGTTGACGACGATGAAGAAATTGCTCAAGAGCTGTCAACAAGCGCACTGCGCGCTGACAATAGCGAAAGTGCTGGCGACCAAAAAACAGCGACAGACGTAAACGGGGCATTAGCGTCTCAGTTAATCGCTTGGGCGCCTTTATCGGCCGCCTTACGTATTAAGGCAGTTGCTCGACATGCGTCCATCGAGTGCAAGGCCAACATCGTCAGAAACTGTCAGCTAATGGGTGACGTTGACACCGACGGCGGCGCTGCGCCTCTGTCGGCGAGGGCGCAAAGCAACGCCCAGCGTGCGGGTCAGTTCAAACGGGAAGCTGCTGGAGAAGCGACAAGCCACCAGCCGGACGTTGGTGCTGTCCCACTACACGATCCAAACCTGAGTGTGAGTTCCGATGATCTTCACGGACATGACGCTCCTAACATGACTCCAGACGAGAGGGACGCTTTGCTGGCTCGAATAGTATACGGTCAGCAGCCCGCAAACGAGGACAGGGCTCACGGCCTAAGAGATCTCAATAAATTAGAGATTCACCAGGCGACCGCTAACGAAGAGCGGATCAAGGTCGCTATAGAACAGTTTTGGCGCGAATCAACGCATCCGCACAAGACCCGCTTCGACATCGTCCATTCGGAACTAGCGCAGAACTCTGCAAAGTATTTCGGCACGAATCCACCTTACCCTCTCAGCTCTACTACGTCGCTTGGAAAAATCAAGAAAGTCATTGCCAACATTCGCCGGCAGCAAAAAGTGACAGCAACGTCGACGCCATGAGCGTTTGGCGGATCCCCATGCGTCTTTTCCGCACCAGGGTTCACATCGGGAAGCTATTCAGCAACACGCCGCAACGTATTGGTATGCCACGTCAAATGAATGGCGGTATAAGTTGACATGGATAAGACATCGATAGCGATTGCAACTAAGAGTGTGGTGACCGAGATGCTCGCGCTTGTAGTCGGCGCGATGCTAGCCGGCCTAGCGGCAGCGACTGTCGCGAGTTCGCTCGTCGTTGCGTTGACGGTCATTGGGAAGTGAAAAACTGCCGGGCGTTTCGGCCGGGTGATTAAGTGCGAAACGACTGCTGCCACTTCAAGCCGTCCAGGGCCGCACTATCACTTGACGGATCGCAGCTTGGACAAAGGCCAGCGAGAGCGCGCTGGCACTGGTTACGTAGATCCAGCCACGATCGTCAGATCGGGCGATAACGTAACAATGTGGGAGCTGACGGATTATCGAGTCGTTCCCGACCGAACTAGCAATGAACGCGATATAGGGCTCGGTGCGCGAAACACGCTGCACGCGGTTACGCTAAGCAACGGTCCCGTTTATTACGGCTTTTTGGATCGTTCAACGAAAGACGCGTCGTTCTACGAGACGTATTTTATGTGCAAGTAGCCACCGATGCGTCCAACAACAAAGTAAACCGGCTGGTTAGACGTTGCGAAAACGATTGGCATGGACCGGAACAGATGTCGATTCCAATCGATAAGATCGCGTTTGTTGAAGTCGTTGGAACAAAGTTCAAACGTTTCGAAGCTCGTGAACGAAGCTCGCGCCAAAGGCAAACCATGAGCGAAGGTGACCGCTCTACAACGCGAAAACTCAACCTCGTTAAACCTTTTGAGTCCGTAGTGGCGCTTTGAACTTTCGATTGGTATTTCGCGCGCATTGCGATTCTCTACCCACTGCTCCGCCGATTGATACACTCGGTTACGAGTGACTTCGCCAGAGCATGGTACACCACGACACCTGCGGGCAAGGCGCTCCCCGTGAGCTGTATTGCGTTGATACGTTAGACGCTATCCGCAATGGCTATATGCGACGACTGCGCGTGCCATTTACGAGCTTTCCCTCGGGAAGTAACTGCTGCGCTTCGCGCGTTAATTCGACACGCAGCTTAACGACCACTCGCTAACTGCTTACTGCCCTGCCCATAACGCTCTGCTCGGAAGTGATGGTTGACGAACCCAACTCCTTATCTTGAGCGAATGCAGAGCACGGGCTCGCACGCACGGTGGATGCTCATATATGTGCTCTCCGGTGTCCCCTCCGCTCGTATGTAAGCAGCGCCCTCAGTGTGTCCGGATCGGCCGGCTTGGCAACGTGATCATCGAAGCCCGCCTCGCGGGCTTTTGCTATGTCTTCGGGCTGCGCATACCCGCTTACCGCAATAAGTCGGATATCGTTTCCTTGCGCACGTAATGCACGCGCAACTTCGTATCCAGTCATACCCGGTAGGCCAAGGTCGCAAAGGATGACATCGGGCGGATTGGCGTGTACCTTGTCAATTGCTGTGGTGCCATCGTAAGCGACGTCTGTTGAGTGACCGAACATCGCGCAGAGCAGCGCCAGCGAGTCGGCTGCATCACGATTGTCGTCCACGACGATGATATGGCGTCTTGCGGTTATCGGTTGCGGCGAGGGGTCTGGCTCATGATGAACGGCATTCTCGAGCACCCGCGGCAAACGAACCATGAATGTCGAGCCTTTACCGGCTCCGCCGCTCTCCACCTGTACCGTTCCCCGGTGCAACTCGGTGATGCCCTTAACGAGTGCCAGGCCGAGGCCCAATCCACCGTCGGTCCGGGCTAGGGATTGTTTGCCCTGAACGAACGGCTCGAAAAGTTCATGCAGAAGCTCGGACTCTATGCCCGCCCCGGTATCGCTGACCCGCATCTCAGCGTACGCGTCGACGACATGCAAGGAGAGCGTTACGCGTCCCCCGGCCGGCGTGAACTTGGCCGCATTTCTAAGCAGGTTACCGATCATCTGCGCGATGCGGGTTGGATCGACGACCACCCAGATCGGCTCGTCTGGTACGTTCGTGGCGAGGACCACGTCAAGCGTTTTGAACACGGTGCTCTCGTCTTCGGCAGTACGCCTCACGAGGTCTGCCAAGTTTATGCGTACAAGCCGTAGTTGTATCTTGCCTCGCGCAATTCTCGTCACGTCAAGCAACTCATCGACCAGTCGCGTCACATGCTGAATCTGACGCTCAATCACTTGTCTCGCGCGAATTGCATGCTCGCTGCCTGCATCCACCCGACCTAATATGTAGATGGAATTGCTGATGGGCGCTAAGGGATTGCGCAGCTCATGCGAAAGCATAGCGAGAAATTCGTTCTTTCGACGATCGACTGTCTGCAGCGCCGCAGTGCGTTCTGCAACCCGACTTTCCAGTACCTCGTTCGAACGCTTCAGCGCTTCCTGGGCCGCCAAGAGATCTCTGTTACTTGACTCGACGCGTTCCTTCGAACTGGTCAAGTGAGCGATGAGCTCACGATTCTCGAAGCGTAGCTGCAGCGATGCGGTGATGATGCAGTGTATTCGCTTGCCCATTACCAACATCGCGAGCAGAAAAAGCACACTCATCCATGCCATCGCATAGTGGATGTAATCTCCAGCGAGGAAATAACGTACGATCGTCGGCAGCAACGTGCACAGTGCGAACAAGACAAAAGCTGGGAATACGGACATCAACTGCACCATTGCACCGACCACCATGCCGCCCAGGACAAAAGCAATGAACACCTGATGAGCCAGTGAACTCTCAGGGTATAGAACGAAAGCAGTGGAGCCCCATACCATTCCTGATGCGACGGCGCCGGCCAAAAAATACGCGCGCCATCGGAAGATCTCGTCGGAGGAGGGACAAGCGCGTCGGAATAGGTTGCCGAGGACTATGCGGGCGACGGCGACTATCATCAGGGCGGCCAGCCAAGCGATCACGCGCGGCGGTTCAATCACAACGGATTGCACGGCGGCCAGCACCACACCGTTCAATAGCGTGACGGCCTGAGATACTGGCAGACCGGCATAAAGTAACTTGACCTGCTGAAGTAACAGCACATCCGCAGAGTCAGGAGAGGTCAGGCTGCGCCTTCAAAGGCACCGCTGGCGAAACCGGCATTAGAGGCGCCTATCAAAGCAGAGCATCGGATTATCGGACCGCCTATACCTACCAAGCAAGCTAAATGACCCGAGCGACACACTTTCAGCGTTGGAAGCGATGATTAATGCGCTGCACTCGGCAGCGCCGGTCCCGCCCATAGCAATCATGTACGTCTGAAGCAATCGATCTGAGAGAGATTCGCGCTTGCTCTTGTGACACGCATGCAACGGGCGTCGCTGTCTCCGCAAACATTGGCGGCAATGTAACCGTCGCATGAGTCAACAAGTGACCTTGGTGCACGCGTATTCTTTCCCACCGTCAACTTCGACGGATGTGAACGGCGTTCACGCCTGCGCGACGATCGTTCGCATTTAGCGTCGGCAGGAGCGGTATCATGACGTGCCGCGTTCACTCCGCCGGCGTCCCACTCGCAATCACACGCACAACAACGAGTCCACGACGCAAAGAAACGTACAAATGAAAACACAAGGTATACATCATTTAGGTTTGACAGTCTCCGATCTCTCTGCCAGTACCGAGTTCTTCGTCAAGTGTTTGGGTTGGTCCGTAGCGGGCGGGAATCGAGAATACCCGGCGAACTTCGTCACGAATGGAGAATCTTTTTTCACATTATGGCAGGCTAACGATGTCGCCAAGCCGTTTGATCGCAAGAATCAAGTGGGGCTGCATCATGTCGCTATTCGCGTGCCGTCCGAACATGATCTGTCGAAGTGCTATGAAGACGTGTCTAAGTTCCACGGTGTAACTGTCGAATTCGCGCCTGAATTATTGTTGGGCGGTCCCGCGCGGCATTGCATGATTTATGAGCCAAGCGGAATCCGCATCGAGTTCATATGGGCGCCGTGACAGCTGCGCAGCGTGCATTCATTAGCTTCCTTGCCCTCCACACGCATTAGCGAGGTAACGGTTTCAAGGCGGGGTGCTTAGGAGTGATGGACGATCTCACAAGACACGCCTCACCACGCGCGATGAATTCCGGGTACTCCGCTTGCTTTCCAACGCCGCGAGTAGCCGGCAACCATCGACCGGACCGCTTCACACTCGCACCGTTGAATGAGCAGCTCGACCGCTTTTCATGAAGTGGATTGTGCGGTACGGACTATTGTTCCCGTATGAGGCGAAGTTTAACTTTTAAGCGGGCGCAATATGTATGGCGCTGTTACCGGGCGCCGACAACGCAAATTTCATCCATCACTCCGGAGACGACGATGTGCAAGAATCTGGTTGGAATGCTCTTTGGTGCCGCAGTCAGCTTAAGCTCGGCCCACGCAATTGCTGCTGAGGACGTTTTTAGCGCCGCGGGAGCCAGTGCGGCTGCTATACAGGGCCAGGTAGACGCGTTTCGCACGAGCCTCGGTACGCTGAATGCGAATGTTGCTGGCTCGTTTGCCAGCGGCCGGCGGGAATCAATTGGGACGGTGTACCAGATGCCTTATCGGCGCCTAACAACATGCCGGCGAACTTCTTCAACGTCAACTCGCCGCGCGGGGCCGTGTTTAGCGGCCCGGCATCGGGCTTCAAGGTGAGCGGGAACGCAGCCGTTGGCGCGCCGACAGAATTCAGCGAGATCAACGCGACCTATCGGAGCTTGTTTACTACGTTTAGCGCGCCACGGTTGTTCACGGCATTGGGCAGTCCGTTTGTGGACGTTCTTTTTTTCGTCCCCGGCAGCACGACACCTGCAGTGACGACCGGGTTTGGCGCGGTGTTTACTGACGTTGACCTTGCTAACGACACAAGCATTCAGTTCTTTGGCGTTAACAACAACTCGCTCGGCGTATTTGCTGTTCCGAACACCGCCGGAAACGCAACCTGGCGCACATCGAGCAATGCGTCGAACGTATGGCGGGATTTACGCTCGCGGTCGAGTTTCGGAACGAAACCTGGTTTTACCCGCGCAGCCGCGAGCGCACGTTTGCCTTCGAGCGCAAACACGGGATCGCGCATGTAGTTGTCGATGAGCCCGAGGGATTCAAAAGCTCGATTCCATCAGTCTGGGAAGTGACTTCCGCCCATGCGGCCGTGGTGCGATTGCACGGGCGCAATCGAGACACATGGGAGAAAAAAGGTTTGGCAGCAGCGTCAGATCGCTTCAACTACTTATACACAGACGACGAACTGAACGAGCTTGCGCAGCCGATCCGATCACTAGCCGAGAATGCGCACACAGTCCACGTCTTGCTGGACACGAACTACGAAGATCAGGGGCAGGTGAATGCGCGACGCTTGCGTCAAGCCGTCTCTGCGCTCGCAGCGCGATGCGAATGATCGTCAGCGCCTGAGGAGTGTCGGTTCTAAGTCTGCAACACAAGAATAGCCCGCCGGAAGCGGGCTTGAACGAATGTTTGATTACGGTTTCCTGCGCCTGCTAACACCGAGTCCCGCAAGCGCGAGGCCGACCAAGGCGATCGAAGCGGGTTCTGGAACAGCGGCGCTGGTTTGCGCGACAAAGTTGGTAATCGTCGCGGTCGCCGAGCCTCCCGTGCAGTCGGTGCAGTTGACGAAAAAGCCAAAGGAGCTTGTCGGGTGCAATGTGAAATTGCCGCTCTGGCTGATCGGTCCGCCGGGGTCCGACAATACGGTCCTCAGTCCGTCGTTGAACACGCCGAATAAGTCTCCACCTGGACCGTCGACATCGGAGGTGCTGTACGCCCAGTGGAAGATGATCGTATCAAATCCGAGACCCGCGATGGAGTGCGTGGCATCGACTTCGCATGGACCCAGGAATCCGTAGACTCCGCCGACGCAGCCTCCAGTACCGTTACCGCCGTTAATGGTTAAGGCCGTTTGAGTTGCTATTGTGGAACCTGACGTGCCGCCCAAAATAGTGCCGGTGAAGCCGATAGTAAAACTGCCCGGCGCAAATGGACCGGTGAAGCCGATCACGTCTGCGGCGACCGGACCGCTGGCCACTAATCCGAGCATTGCTGTTGCAATGACGATTGTCTTATTCATTTGCCTCCTTCCATAAGTCGAGTGCGTTCATGACCAACAACAGCGAGAATAATCGCGCGGTGAAGCAAAACAGATACCGGAAAAAATATGTCAGTAATAACAATTGCCTCGAATTAGGCGGCGAGCGAATCGTTTGCAGGATTTTAGAAACTGTAAAGCGTTCCGACAGTTTCCTTACATCCCGAGACGTGGTGGACTAAGGCGCAAGCAAAAAGGGCTAGTTGGACTAATCGAGGCGTGCTAAGCGTGTCGACGAGCGTTTGGACTTTCAGCGTTGTTGAATCCACACCTGTGGCTTCACGCATTCCCGTTTTCTCCAATGGTCGCAGCCATCGCGTCGAGCAGTCTTTGCATCGGTAACCGCGATCGCCAGGCAAGACGCCAACATTTTCGGCAATCAACCGGGCATGCGCCGGCTTCGTGGTCGGCTCATCGAACAAGTTTTTGCAGGCGGTGCATTTCATGCAGCAGTCCAGACGGCAGGTATCTTGCTGCCGGCCAATGGGCGAGTCCATTTCGTGCCGCACGCTGAGCAGCGATAAACAAATTCAAACCGTGGCCGGTCTTGTAACCAGCGGCCGGTGTCAGGTTCGAGAGCCGCGTGAGCCTGCGTCGAACTCGGCTTGCCCATCCAGATCCTTGCACAGATCGCATTGCATAAAAAATGGTTGCCCATGCAAGGGGGCCATGCAAGCCCGCGTGCCGGGCAATGGAGGCAAATCACAGCCACCACATCATGCACTATGCGATGTGCCCGATGGTAGTCAGCACCAAGCAGATTCGGGTGGCGGTATGCGACGGACAAAAAGAAAGGGCGCATGGGTGTGGCATGGCCCTTTCAAGACAACCCAACAGGAGGAAATGCGCTTACAGCTTGCTCGCCGTCTCTCTGCCATTCAAGGCTACTAATTCACACAAAAAAGAATAGGCCGCCAGGGAGGGAGCGGCCTATTCGATCCTCCTGAACAACGGGGGATTTCCATCTCAAGGAAATACAGCGATTACATCGTGCCCGATATCGCAGCCACGATGCTAGTCAGACAGTCTCTGATTTTGGAGGGCGAGCGGGCCGGGACGCCATCGCCCCGGTTGTGCCTACATCACTGCGCTTCCTCGCGATCCTTGCCTTCGCTTCTGTAACCGTCTGCCACTGCATATTGAGCGGATCGTCAGCGCCGACAGCGCATAGGAGTGTTACGTGTCGATCACACAACTCGCGCAGAGCTCAGGCGGCCTTTCCGAGCTGCGACCGTTATAAAAATGCCGATACCCTTCGTTTACATCTAGAGCAATAGTCCAACGGAACTATTGAGTGACCCGGTGGGCTAGTGGACTCTGCGATCTACGGTCGCCGATTGCCGCAGCACCGGCGTCAATGTTGTCCGGATGGCACGCGCGCAGGCTGTAAACGCACCGCGCGTAAATAGACGCAGAGGAGAAAAAATATGGCCGACGAACACGAGCGAAAGGACTCATCAAGTGAGCTCGTTGTTCTTACGAGGACACTCGTCGAACTTCAGGCGTCCCACAACAATGTGCTTTCCACCATTTCGAGACAGCTCGATACCGTCATCTGCATTCTCGAGCGCGTTTCGAAACAAACGTGTGAGACGCTCAACGAAGCGCATCTGCAGACAGACTTGCAGACGAGGCTACGGGCCGCTGCCGAAGTCTTGGCGGACCTTTACAAGACCGCGCATCCTGACGCCGCCCTGGCATATGAGAAGCTCGAAAAGATTCGAAAGGATTTGCTGGAGCGTTGTCCCGCGGAGGTGCCGAAGCCAATCTGCACCTACGAACCGTGCGTGCCACCGGGGTCGGAATCGGGCTCGCGTGACAGCATGGTTGCCATCGCGCACCCGCAGCGAGTAATCGGAGCGCCTTACCCACCGGCGGAACATTGCGACGAGGGCAGAGAGCCCAATGACGACGATGGACGCGAAGTCCCTCGAGGGCCTTTCCGTGGGTTCGTAGTTCCCGGCAAGCCCTTGCAACTGATGGATTTCAAGTCCGGCGCCGGCGGCGATGATCCGGACCCAGTGGTGTTTGGAAAATATACGTCCTACGGAACCACACCGACGCCGTTGTCGACGGTGGCAGCCGACATCAGCGGGGCGCAGAGCGGGAGCGTCGTGATGGCGACGGGCAATTGGTATGCAGTATATTCAACGGACGGCGGAAACAATTTCATTTCCATCGATCCCACCACTGTCTTTCCCAACGCCGCAGACGCTGGCTTTTGTTGCGACCAGGTATTGCAATACGCAGCGAGCATCGATCGCTTCATCTGGCTCATGCAGTTCAACGCTGGCGCCGATGGCCGGAATCGGTTACGCATTGCCGTCGCGAGTCCCCAGGATGTCATCAATACGAAGTGCACGGGATGGACCTACTGGGACCTCACTTCTGCGCAATTCGGTTTTGCCAATGACATGGATTACCCCGACATGTCACTCGGCAACAATTTCTTGTATTTAAGTGTTGATCAGCGGGGCTCGGGTCTTCTGGTCGTTCGGGTCCCGTTGAATGAACTTCAGGCGGGCGGAACGATAAACTTTCGCTTCACGACACCTTCGGATTCTGCGTCCGCTTATGGCGGCCACTTGTCGCAGAATACTGGCGACGAGGTTTTCTGGGCAGGCTGTGGTAAGCCAAAAGACAACGGCACGCTGCAGGTATTCTCGTGGGCCGAAAGTTCTACCTCGTATTTCTGGCGCGATGTCGCCCTCAATTACAACTGGCCCAATGGCACGTTATCGTCAATCGCAAAAGATGGAACGACCGATTGGCTGACAAAGCTCGATAACTTTCCGAAGTTCGGAGTAACCGGCGCGACCCGTCGAGGCAACGAGGTATGGTTCGCATGGACCGCCAGTAGCGGTGACGGCGGCCATGGCGGATTCAACTTCCCCAACCCGCAAGTTCAGGTAGTCAAAATCGACGTAAAGAACAACTACAAGTTGCTCGATCACTTCCCGATTTGGAATAACGACCATGCGTTTGCCTATCCTTCGCTCGCGACGAACGATCGCGGTGAAGTCGGCATTTGCCTGGGATGGGGCGGGGCGAAAAAGTTCTACGCCAACAGCGCGGTGGGTATCCTCGGTGACTTTGTCGTGTGGTATCCCGAATTAAGCGATACGGCAACTACGCGTTGGGGAGATTATGTAACCGTGCGACAGGCGAGCCCGCAGACCGGAATGTTTGCGGGATTTGGCTATGCGATTTTGAAAGATAGCACAGCGACGGCAGGTTACCGGTTTGATCCCTTTTACATTCTCTTCGGTCGTAACTCCATTGTTAATGCGGGACCAATCATCAAGTAGGTATAGCTAAGTGTCATTCGACCCACTGAGTTAGCGTGTTGTAAACATAGGAGGAGTGCATGAACTTCATCGAAACACTTTTCGGATTTTCTCCCGATGGCGGATCCGGCGCGTTCGAGATTCTTTTATTTCTGATCCCAATGGCTGGAGTCGCCTTCTTGGCGATACGACGCGCGCTGAAACGACGACGTTAGGGCCAGTATCGAATCTCGCAGGTATCGATCGCATAGCCAGCGCCATCTCGCCGGCGTTTGCTTTCTATAGACTGAGGCAAGCATGTCAGAACAGTTTCCCGACTCAATGCCGGCGCTATACGGGTTGTTCCGCGGCGCCAACGTTCAGGTCACTCAGTCGACCCCACGAGCGGACGGCTCATCGAATTCGCGTTCCGAATGCGATCTGGTTGTAGACCCGTCAGATCCTGACCGAATGATCGCTGTATCGAAACGCTTCATCGATAACCAGAATTACAGGTTCACTACCGCGAGTGCCTATACAGAGAATGGCGGATACTCTTGGAACGACTCCGCAGATCTTTGGCTCGACACAAGCGAGAATTGGCGTGGATTTACTGACCCAGCGCTCGCGTTTGACAACAATTCGAACGCCTTTTTAATTTCAGAACCGCTGACTTGGCAGGTCGCCGAAGATCTCACTAGTTTCGGGATCGTCGCATTTAAATCCGACAATGGCGGAAAGTCGTGGAAGAGTGGTCCGCCGCGCCTGCACAGCGACTCCAAAGATGATAAGCAATGGGCTGCGGCGGACGTGTCCGCAACAAGTGCGTATGCCGGCAATGTATATGCCTGTTGGGCCGCATACACCCCGATTCGATTTGCGCGTAGTATTGATGTGGCGACACATGGCAGGGCATTGTCGGACAAAGCTCGGGTTCTGACATTACGTCGATTCACGGATACGCGCCTGCAATGTGTGTGAGTCGAGACGGCACTATACATATCGCCTCGCACAACCCTGGGTCGAGTTCGATCGACTACATGCAGTCGCGAGACGGGGGCGATTCCTTTTCGCAACTCGAGGCCGCCGCGAGCGGCATAGTCGATATACAGAGGAAGTTTCCACCGGCATCAAATTCGGATTTTCCACAGTTTCCGGGTGGGAAATTCCGCGTGATGACGCTGGTTTGCATCGCGCCTGTCGGAGAGAGTGGATGTGTTATTGCCTGGTCCGATTGCCGCAGTGGTATGGCCCGGATTTTCCATCGTGTCCGAGACGACAATGGTGTATGGCAGGGACCATCGAGTGGCGCACCGTTATTAAGCGATGCCTTATTACGCTCGGCGACCGGGTTCCACCATTTTCATCCGCAGTTAGCGATAACAGATAGTGGAATTATCGGATGCGCGTTCTATGAGTTTGGCGAAAAACGTCCGGATGGCTTGCCGAGAATCGATGTTCTGGTCGCGTCCACTTCCGTGTTTGGTGCTCCGTTTAGCTTTTCGCTCGTGACAACGGTAACTGAGCAAGCATGGGACCCTGCTGTAGACGCACCGCTTTCCCGTGGCAATCCTGCAGTGACCTTCATCGGTGAGTATTTCGGCTTCGACGCAGCAGGCGACGACTTTTGCGTTCTTTGGACTGATACGCGCACTGGCAAACAAGAACTATGGTTCGCGCGGGTTCACACCGTTCGACCGAAGACCAGAAGACCGCGTGCAATTGAGGATGCGGTGGTTGCGGTCGTAACCGCCGGTGTCAAGGTGGACGCGGGTGGCATAGCCTGGATTAAGGGAGTTCCTCATATCGTTCCACCACGTGGCCCGAGCCAGGAGATCCTTGGCCTGCTCGCGGCATACACCAGCCTTGAAGATCTCTCTGGTTCCGCAACCAAAGCAGCAAAAAATGAAATCTTGAGGGCCATTGCCAAAGCCGCTCAGCGATCGCTCACTAGGAAACGGTAGTCTTGATCGACGCGCCCGCTTGAACGATGCTCGGCGGGTTTTTGCTCTCGCTCCGCTGCTAGGAGGGTATCAAAGAGTTCAGGGTAGCGATGCTTACGCGCGAGCCCGGCAGCGATAATGAGTGACGTTGAGCTTCGACGGGTCAAGAGGCTCGCCGGCTACCATATCAATATGGTCTACGCTGACTAATTTCGCGAGACGCAAAGGACTCCGCATGTTGGATCTAACACCCTACGGCCGCCTCGCCGAATTCGTCAAGCTGACAGACAAGCTGACCCTGCCTCGATTGCACGTGCACCAGGTCACGCCACATTGCGACGACGCTGTTCTGCATCGACGGGTGTTTGATAACCGATCGACGAATGCATGCGTTCACGATTGTAGAAGCCTTCGATCCAGTCGACGATGTCGAGCCTCGCATGCGCGCGCGTGTCGTAGCACATGCAATGAACCCGCTCGACCTTCAGCGTCTTGAAGAAGCTTTCGATCACCGCGTTGTCCCAGCAGCTGCCGCGTCCGCTCATCGATTGAATCATTCGATAGTCGTTAATTAATCGCCGATGCGCTTCGCTTGCATACTGACTGCCACGGTCCGAATGCATGATCAGTCCCGGCGGCGGCTTGCGCTGCCAAAAGGCGAATGTTAACGCCTGACAGACCAGATCGGCCTTCATGCGCTCGCTCATCGACCAGCCGACGATTCTGCGACTCGCCAAATCCATGATGCACGCGAGATAGAGCCAGCCCTCTGCGGTGGCGATATAGGTGATATCAGCCACCCACGCCCGGTTCAATTGCCAGCCGTCGAAACGCCGATCGAGCAGATTGCGCGCAACCGGCTTTTGATGCGCAGAATCCGTCGTCACCCGATAGGGCCGTGTGTACACCGGGCGCAACGCTTGTCGCCTCAAGCTCTTGCGCACCCGCTCGTGGCCAACCCGATACCCGCGTGCTTGCAGCTCACACACGATACGGGGCCGACCGTAGCGGCGTTTATGCATAGCGTGTATCGCCGCGACCTGCGCATCCAGTGTCGCATTGGCAATCGAGCGCGCGCTGGGCACACGCATTCGCCACTGAGTAAATCCGCTGCGCGACACGCCCAATTGCCGGCACATCCGCGTCACACCGTACAGGTCGCCGTGGGTTGCGATCCAGGCATATTTCACCGCGACTCCTTCGCGAAGTATGCCGCCGCCTTTTTTACGATTTCAAGATCAAGTTGGGTGCTCGCGAGCTCGCGGCGTAACCGCGCGTTCTCTGCCTCGAGTTCACTGACCGGACGTCTCACCAATACTGCATCACGATTCAGTGCGCCCAGCTTACCGGCGCCCTTCAATCGCACCCAATTTCCGAGGCTCGACGGCGGTATTCCCAACCGCTTGGCAGCCTGGTTGCTGCCCACAGAATCGGCCAGTCGAACTGCCTCGATCTTGAACTCATCGGTGTATTGTCGATCTGCTACATCCTTCTTGCCCATAACTTCCTCCGTTCATCAGACATTTACTCACAAATCTGATGCACGTGAAACCGAGGCAAGATCAGAGTGCGACGGCCGCGGCGCTCGGTCGCCGACCTTGCTCATACTCGCGCAAGGTACTGGCACGAATGCCCAGAAGTCGAGCGAATTCCAGCTGAGTAAGCTTAAGTTTTACTCGGATGCGTTCGATGCTTCTCGCATCCAGTTGTCGGGACCGTTTATTCAATGCGAGAGCTTAGTAGTGAAACCGTGGGACGCAGCGCCGGCGAAGCACCATGAGGCGGCCGCAGGACGTCGACACTGCCGGCCATCAATCGACCATGAGCCCGCTTGGTGGTCGGTTCAGCGAAAGGCTTTTACAGGCGTGAACGGCAGCGTGTCTGATACGGAAACATCGGCCGGTATCAATGCCAAGTGTGCCTAACGTTGTAGCGGCGTCCCTCAGTTAGGACACCGCGTTCGCACCCGACAAGTGCGTGCGGTTCAACACGGAGGAAGTGCTGGCAATGCCTTTTAGGGCAGACCTGTCCACTAATACGTATATCACTTGTCCCATCGCTTGAACGCACCCTGGTGTGCATAGCGGCCGGCTCTGGCTACACCGGCCTCGAGCTTTAGGATGTGGCGTTGCCTACCACGCAGCACCGCCTGCCGACAACGGCTTAAAAATTCGGCGAGCTCTGCAGTTACGCTTTTTGAACGTCGGGGTCTCATTGTTGCGCCTTCCTTTAATGTCTTGGAACAATACTGATGCCATGGCACTGGTCCGCCCAGCCCTTTTGGGATCGCGCGTGTCCAGTCAACGTAGCATTTCAAACACAGCGGGCGGGCCGACGTGCCATCCTGCATGATGTCCTGGCGCACGGGATTGAGACAGAGATGCGGCGCGGTCGAGCCGGGCTGACCGAGGACTGAAACGCAGTTTGGACACTTACTAGGATCTGTTGTCCGAGTGTATGCCTGGTAGTCGCTGAAAGGCCGCCCATCGTTTCGCATCTCCGGGGGTTTGTCAGGCGCACCCTTAAAGAGGATCGCTTTGTTTAATCTACTCAAGTCGACCATACGCTGGCGGTTGCGATTGTCATGTCAGCAAAACACCGATTCGATGGAAGCGATGCAGCTGCATACTCGAAATCTGACAAATCTCCAGTCGTTCAGTACATGTATGGACTCGCCGAAGCCCAGATCAAAAACAACTGTCTCTAACACAGCGGCTATGTAGATCGCATTGTTGCCAATGAGCACATGCTCGAAGACATCGACGGCGCATTGTGGTACGCGAGAGGTGTATTGATCGGCGAAGAGGTGAAGCTACAATGGCGCAGTTCTCGTGAATTAGGAAAAAATAAAATGGCAGATGGACCAACACCGCAGCAAATTCAGCAGGTTCAAACGAACCTCGCGAATATGCAGAGGCTTAACGATTATGTGTATAACCACGGATTGGCGATATTTGGCAACGCGTATGCTCTGCTTTCCGAAGAAGACACACCGACCCGGGACTTGCCGTGGGCCTCAATCTTCTCGAAGCCGCATTTCGCGGCATAGGGGCGATCGGCGGACCGCCGGGGGCGTTCATCTCGTCGTTTCTCAATGGAATGCTTTCCTGGTGGGCGTCTTCAGCAAACACGCCTCCGAGTCTGAACGCGAGCTTTGCGAAGCTACTGATCCGATTCGAAACAACATCCGTTGCCGTCGATAGTCAGCTCGCAATCTATTACAAGAATGTGGCCGCAAATTGGAACGTTCAATTCACGTATAACGGCGAAACGGAAACGCTGTCCAACCTGGCGAATATAACAATTCCCGCGGAGACCGATCCAGCGTTTGAAACTTTGGCCAAGGCGGCGATTGTCGGCGTCGATCAACAGCTCTGGACAATGCTGCTGCAAGTGAAGTACCAAATCACGTATTGGGATGTCGGTGGCCCTGGAGGTCTTTTGCCCGGGACAAAGGATCATCCACCTATCGATTTTGAAGAGGGATTCATCGCGGCTCATCCCGCCTATCGGCATACGTGGACGTGGCACGACGGCACTGGCTGCGGCGATAGTAATGGCTGGTATATTAAGGAGTACAACATCGGCACTGCGCCCAGCATCTTTTCGGACGGATCGCTGAATGCTGATGCGTGCAGGTACTTATTCATTGACAGCTACGATGGCGTTGTAATCAATAGTGATGGTCTGTTCCCCAGGAAAACGGTGTTCGAGGGCCTGGGCATCACCCAGGTAGACCACCGAATGCCACGAAGAGCCGCCGAAAAACTTTCGGTTGACTATGTACGAGCGATGAAGCAGGGGAAGACGCTCGGGCTGCTCGTCCAGCGCGAGGGCCGCGAGCAGGTGGAAAAGCGAGTCATCGAGAAAGCGCAGTCGGATCCGATTTTTGCGTGGGATTTGACTCGACGCACGCGCGAGACGTTGGAAAAATTCCTAGATGTTAAGATTCCAGACGTGGTCGCGGTTGATGTGATTGTGGAAAGTCCGCGGTCGTTCGCTCTAGTGATTCCGGAATCGGCTTCGCGAGTTGCGGCTGCATGCGAAGCGAACGGGAGTGCTCCAGATTACATTGATCACGGCGTAAGCGGCGTGAACGGGCACCAGCAGCCGCCCACGTGAATCGGATCTTGTATTCTTCAATCTGGGATGACACGATCGAGACACATAGACGCTCAATCTCTGATGACCAAACTCCAGCTTGGCTATCCGCCGTGAATGCGTGTTCCGCGAGTTGACCACAGGTGCCTTCAAAGACGCTCTTTAATTTCCAGAGGAGTTAACTTCCGTGACTGATCGCAAGCGAAGTATCGTTACCTCGATTTTCGTGAGCGCGCTCGTCTGGCCGGTGCTCGCATCAGCGAACTATAACGAATCGGCGAATGGCGACCTCTCAGGCAACTTTCAGAGTCCGACGTCAATCGCCTTGGTTCCCAATGGATCCACGACGATCTCCGGGACTATTCAGGGGGCGGGGAATGGGGTGAGTGTAGATCTGGACTACTTCACCGTGACGGTCCCTGCGGGACAGCTGCTTGCGGCACTGAACGTGCTACCAGGCACCGTGGGCGCGGGCGCCATTGGCTCCTTCATTGCGATCTATTCGGGCTCTACTGCGGTCAATCCGGTCGGCGCTGCTTCCACGGATGCCCTAGGCTACTACTTATATCGTGCGGCTGACATCGGCACAGACATCCTAGACAATATGGCGACCTTCAATTTTAACGGAACCAATCCTTCCATCGGTTTCGTTCCGCCGCTTTTTCCCGGCGCCTACACGTTCTGGATCCAAGAAGGCTTCAACGGCACCTTTCCGTACAACTTTGAGCTGGTGCTGAATTCCGTTCCGGAACCGGCAAGCAGTCTGTTGATGGTGGCGGGTTTGGCTCTGATCATGCGCCGACACCGCCGAGAGAATAAACCAGAGTCAGTTTAGGTCAGGCTCAACTTCCTTGAACCTACACTCGCGGTGGATCTGAGACTCGAGCGGATTGACTGGACTACGGTGCCAAAGGCGGGGCTGCAGTCATTGCGGGAGGCAATCCTCACTGTCGGGAGTTGGCCGTTGTGGCCGTGAGATGCATTGGTGGACCGCCGGACACGAGGACATGGGAGCCGTCCCGCTCGCCCGACCAGCTTACCTTCGGTAGTTTCTAGACACATTTCACCCTCAAGTGTGTACCAAGCCTGCGGCCCCGAATCCAAATAGCGGGCAACCGTCATACCCCGCGTGAAGATCGACTCCCTATCGCCTGACTGGACGCCAAAAGGGTTATGCCGAAGCTAATGTGCAATGTGACGTGACTGCAACAATCTGAAATCGATTAAAGCTGCGTTTCCTAACGAAGGATGGATGCTTCATATCGGAGAACCTAATCGATTGGAATGTGCTGTCATAATATGTTGCAAGCTCTTTGATCCGGCCAGATGTCCAGAATATTCATCAGCTACCGCCGGGATGATACCGCGGCCGATATGACCGACCGGGTCTACGAGCGGCTCGTTCGGCGGTGGGGAAGACGGGTATTCATGGACATTGACAGCCTTGTCGGTGGCGACGTGTTCGCTAAGGCGATCGACGAGAATCTGCAGAATTGTGCGGTCACACTGGTCATGATCGGACGTCATTGGCTTTCAATGACGGATGCGCAGGGCGCCCGGCGCATCGATAACCCGAGCGATTACCCGCGGATGGAAGTGGCCGCTGCGCTGCGGCGTGGGGTCAGGGTAATACCTGTCCTTGTCGGTGACGTCGCGCTGCCCAACGCCGCCGATTTACCACAAGAGATCGCGGGCCTGTCGGATAGGCAGGTTGTACGCATTTCACGGGAACGATTCGACGCCGATGTACAACGCCTGATCGATGCCGTGGCGCGCGAGATGCCGGTGAAGTCATGGCGAGATTGGTCCTGGCGAGTGATCGCTGCGACTGTGCTCGTGACCGGTATTGTGGCGGGCGCGTATTCTATTTTCGTCGGCACGGACGCTCCCATGTTCCATGCAGACCCACCCTCCGTGGTTCTTTCGCCTCTTGCGAAGGACGCCCCGCCCGTTGCAGGCAGGAAGGATTCCGAAGCTCCGCCCGGTGCTGGCGTCAGCGCACCGGCTGGATCCGAAAAAAAATCTCCCCGTGTGGAGGTGAAAGAAGAAAAGTCCATAGCTGCGAAGAAGGCCCCTACCGCACCTTCCACGGCTGATAAATCGATCAGTGTGCTCAACGTGACTGGAACGTGGGGCACACCACTCATCGAAGCCGCCTACACAGGCAACAACCGGACCGTATTGACATTCGAATTCATTCAGCAAGAAGACACCCTGCTCGGCACGATCACTGAAACAGAGGAGGGCCAAACTCGCGGCTATCAGAGCGCCATCGCAGATGGAAAAATTAAGGGTGGTGTGCTTTCGTTTCACACCAAAGGCGAGGTAACTGGCGGTCCGAACGGTCACTTTATTGCCCTACAAGGAAACGTATGTAGGAATTGTCGCGAAGGATAACAAAGAGATTTCGTTTCAAAGGTCCAATGATGTATCCGGGGGTGGAAAAGTCGAGAAATTTGTCGCAAGGCCCAAATGAAAGCGTGCAAGCTTGCGCATGCACCGGATGCGAATGTTTGATGCGCGGCTGAGATCGCTCCTTTGTCACCTCGAACACAAAAGCTGCAGCTCAAATGCCTTCGCTTGTCGACACTCACAAGTGGTGGTGCTGGCACAGGTAGATTGAGCGAGCGCTTGCAAGTTCGAATATCGAGAACAGCGGGTGATGTCATGGAAGCTCGTTGACGAAACGCAGCGATGACTGACCGGCCCACGCAGCATGCCGCTTGTCTCGCCCGCAGCCTTTTCATGTAGCGCATGACGCCATTGGCCCGAAGTGGTAGGGCAGCAAGCGGGCAAGTCAGTAACCAAGAGGCGCCATGAAAATAGCCACAATATGTTTTACTCTGCTGGCATTCGCTACGAGCGCAGCGCGAAGTCAGGATGCCGACTATCCCTCACGTCCGATCCGCATGATCATCGGTTTCCCGGCCGGTGGCGGCGTTGATTCCTTAGCCCGGATTATGAGCCCCCGCTTCAACGAGCTCATGAAGCAGCCCGTCGTCATCGATAACCGCGGCGGTGCAGGCGGAAATATCGGCGCGGAGATCACCGCGAAAGCGCCGCCCGACGGATACACGATTCACATGATTGCAAGTAGCTTCGCAAGCAATCCAAGTCTGTATGCGCGTGCGGGTTACGATCCAATTAAAGAGTTCGCGGCAGTAACAATGGTCGCCACGACGCCGTATGTCATGGAAGTGCATGCCAGCCTGGGCTCGAAGACGCTAAAAGACTTCATAGATAGTGCGAAGGCCGCACCAGGGCGTATGAATTACGCTTCGGGTGGTACTGGAACACCGTCTCATCTCGGTATGGAACTATTCAAGACCATGGCAGGCGTTGACATCGTGCATGTCCCCTACAAAGGCGGTGTACCAGCACTTACGGACCTTGTCGCGGGTCAAGTGGCCATGTATCTGGATCCGATCATCACTGCAATGCAGTTCGTCCAAATGGGAAAAACACGTGCGCTTGCGGTTACCACCACGCGCAGAACGGCAGCTCTTCCCGACGTGCCGACGGCATCAGAAGCAGGCGTGCCGGGTTTCGATGTAACCGGATGGTATGGCATCGTTGCCCCTCACGGAACGCCGCCACAGATCATCGGAAAAATCCAGGATGTCACTCGGCGAGTGTTAGAGACACCCGATGTGCGAGACCGTTTGCGCACACTGGGGCTTGATCCGGTGTCAACTTCACCCGACGAATTTTCTAGATTCATGCGTTCGGAGATTCTTAAGTGGTCGAAGGTCATTAAGGCATCAGGTGCACGCGTTGATTGAGAAGCGAATGAAAAAGAATACGACGAAGAAAGCAGCTCAGTACCACCTTCACATCGAAAACCATCGCAGCAGGCTTGAGATGTTTCAAATGAGCGAAGCCCGATGGGCGGCTGCCGCCAAACGCCACGCATCGCTAGCGAAGGGCCTACGCGTGACGATAGGATGGGACGGCGATATCTTGGACAAGGCGCTGCAGACCGCAGACATGTACTTGGGCTCCACTATGCCGCGCGACAACCTTGACGTCCGCGCTCCGAGATTGAAGTGGTTGCAAATGACGGGCGCGGGCGCCGATTACCTGATGCCGCTGGACTGGTTGCCCAAAAGAATGGTGCTAACCAATAACAGTGGCGCGCAAGCGATCAAAGCGAAGGACTCGGTCGCTATGGCCTTGCTGATGCTTAACGCGCGCCTACCTGCCGTCTTAACCAATCAGCGCAAGAAACGGTGGGAACAGTTGTATTCGCCGCCAATTGCAGGCAAGACAGCGGTGGTTATCGGCTTCGGAAGACTCGGCCAGGCAGCAGGCCGTGCCGCAAAGGGCCTAGGGCTCAACGTGATTTCGGTGACGCGCACCGGGCAACGAGCGCGAACAGCTGATCTCGCAGTGCGAACTGCGCAAATCGATAAAGTATTGCCAAAGGCCGATTTTGTGATCGTCACCGCGCCGTTAACGAAAGAAACGCGCGGGCTGTTGAATCGCGACAGACTCGACCTCATGAAACCGAGCGCGGGCCTCGTAAACATCGCACGCGCACCGATAATGGATCACGACGCGTTATGCGCGAAACTCGAGAATGGCTCGATCAGTGGCGCGATACTCGATGTGCATGATCCAGAGCCGCTTCCTGCGGATTCCGGTCTTTGGTCAACGCCAAACTTGATCGTGCTTCCGCATATCACCTGTGATGACCCGGACTACATAACAGCATTGCTCGACTTCTGGTTCCAAAATTTTGCGCGATTCAAGAAAGGCAAGCCGCTAAAGAATCGTGTCGACCGCGCACTTGGATATTGAAATTGCATATCTGTTGCGCGGGAACCTTTGAGGGGTGTATGAACTGCACGGAGGACGCACGTCTGCGTAAAAGTACAAAGACCACCGGGCAATCACATACGAGAGATTTGTCGAACTCGAATGCTGACCATGGCGATGAACTCGTTATTAACTGCCAAGAGAGTAGCGACGTTCTCCGTCAGCTCAAGGTCGCTCTAGCCAAATATGCGGCTGGGTGCGATAGCCCTCTGCCAAGGGGCGCCGCCATTTCGTCCGCATGCCGCGCATCGGTAGAGGTGTTCGGCCGGCTGCTTGATAAACCATGGAGCAGTGTCCGGCGCGAGATCCGCGTATGGTGGCGCGGAACTGGGCTTAATCCATAGGTCACGGCATTGGGGGCACTTCATATCACTGACCGATCCCGGCGACAGGTCCATCACTTACGTCCACGATTTAGGCGTGGGTGTGGCGCTACCGACGGATGGCGACCCTTTTCCGTCAACTTAAACGGCCGCGGCGGAGTGCTCCACCTATATTTCTTAATTGGTCCGAGATATGCAGCGTCATCGTGATCGTCCGTCCTACCTGCAGGCGCGCTTGCTGCCCTATTCGTTGTCAGTGGCGCAGGCCCATACTGAATCGAACAGGCGGAGGATATGTTCCCAACGAATCAGGAGTTCGTGATGTTCTGCTGTCGTGCATGCGGCGCGCATTACGCATCAGTGGGTTTGGTTTCCCGATTCATGTCATGTCCGTGGTGCGGCAGTTCGCTTTATGGCCGCGCGCAATTGAAGCGCATGCATCACGGCACTTACGCCGACATCATACAAAAAGGTCGGCGGGTGGGCGGCCGATGGAAAGGGCTTGCACCTTCAGGCGTCACGACGTCAAGGACTGGCCACCCGATTGGAGAAAACAGACCTTTGCAACGCCTGCCACCGAGCGGTCAATGGCACGGATCATGTGCCGCCCGCTCACCTGGTGGACTCGACGACCGCAAAGCGCAGGTCGTTCGACGCCAAGGGCGAGGCCGTATGTCCGATATGTGGCGCTACGTGGTGGCGCTACGCAGGATTCACAATGCTTGTGACCGGTGAAGACCGGTGCTTCATGGACACGCGGGCACTCGCCGAACAAAAAGGAACCGCCTCAAAAGGCGTAATACGTTAGTGTGATAGCGACGCCAACGCCAAATCGTTTTCAGATTAATAAAGGAAAAACATGCAACCGCGTTCTGATACCGTAACTACGCCTACTATGACAGCGCATGGTGCGATGCCTGCCGTTGTCTCAACGAACAACCAGCGGCGACAGATCCGCACCCTGGCTTGACGCAGACAGCAATGTAAAGAAATGGCCATGCGTGACGCGGCCATTAGAGCCATCAATTAAAGGGACATCACAGCCATCGTAATCGTGCCACGACAAACGCGGGGCGACTATCAGACGATCTAAGATTTTAGTTTTAGCGACGGGCAGCCGATTAAACGACAGGCGCAGGCGCCGTATCGCAACGATGCGAGCGCATTGCGCTGTCATATTGTGGAACGCCGCGCTCGCCGGACCAGAGGATTGCCGAGATAGCCGGCTTTTGCCAGCGGACGTTCCCACCAGGTGCCGCAGTCCTCGCAACGATAATGCAATTCAGACCTTTCGCCTGCGGTGAAAGTCGCGATGTCCGGAACCAGAGCCGGGTGTGGTGGCCGCGAGGTCGGCTCGTTGGATAACAGCATGCAGTTGTCGCACTTAGGCGTGTGCCATGGCGCCGCGTTATCCGCGGACGTGCGAGCGACAGTCGAATAACCACATCCATCACATTGCATAATCACCTTTCGCATCGGGGCGTCGACTGTGCCGTCACTGATAATTGATTCGCGCAGCGCGAAATGTTCGCCATGGCGAACATAGCAGACAGGGCAGCTATATTCTTCGTCGACCACTGGACGGTAAGCGTTTTTGTGCCCGGTCGCCAGATTTGGGAGGGCTTCATGCATCGCAAGGTAGGTGCCGTCCCGTGACGGCATGTTAGCCATTCGTGCTCGAATCACCGGTTTGCGCAGGGCCCGTCGTAGATTGCGCAGCTCTGCTGCCGCGGCGTCCTGTAATTCCATTATGAGGCGGATGCCGCTGTCTCTTGCCTTGTCAGTCAAGGTCTTCCCAAAGTAAAGGCGGGCCGCTGTAGCCTAGTGACGCGATAACGCGGCGCCAGCGGGTGCCGCACAATTTGCACTGATAGTGCAGTTCCCCTATATGGCGTGACGCGGCTCCATGGAGTGGCATTTACAAGAGCGCCATGAGGCTGCTTGGAGGTCGGTTCATAGGACAGTGCCCAGCAGGCGTCACACTTCTTAAGCATACCGCGTCACAATCGAGCGGAGTTCAACTGCCATCATGTACGGTCGCTCATCTGCAGGACGATATAATAACGTCATAGCTAGATTGTGCGCGAACAGGACGCCGTCCAGTATTCGTTGAGTTGACGTACGGAGTAAGTAGGTTTTTCCGCAGTCGTCCTTTACATGCTCGACGAAGTGATTACAGCAGTATCTCGTTCGACCAAAAAAAGACCGCCTGTATCATTAGGCGGCCCAATTCGGCTTGTAGCGGAATGCGGAGGATAAATCAGCAGGGGAGACCTGCAGGCCGATAATGCCGCCTGCCCGATGTTTGTGCTATCAGCGGATGTCCTACAAAGTAACCAGGTCTATCCTTTGGTGCCTTACGCAAGTGCCGGACGCTACTGATGAATTTTTTACGCATCCTTGATCTAAGAATCCGGATGGGGTCTGATCGCGGCGGTGTAATGTCGTGCAAGGGAGGAAATCGATAGGAGGTATATGTTCAGTGGTCTGTGGTTGCGTGCCGTGGCTTGTGGTCTCCTTGCGCATTCGTCACGGTTCCGGTGCTCGAGGCCATGCTCGAAGGGATGCCGCCTCGAGACATGGAACCTCCGCAATAGCAGAGCCGCTTGCGGTTTACTTCCGTTTATTCGCAGCGGGCCAATTTCTTCGCCAAGCTAATTACATCTTTTTGGTTCTCCCTATCCAGCTTGGGAAACGCCTCGATCAAGGCAAGGAGTGCGCTGCGTTGGTCTTCGGTTAGCGCATCGAGTGCTGTAAGCCACTTCTCATTGTCTTGGTTCAGACGCCGGAGCTTGGGGAGCTTGCCATACAGTAGCCATTCTTCGTTGACCTCTAGCTCGATGGCGATCTTGGTGAGATTCTTACTGTGCATGCCCCTGGTCGGGTCTTGCATGACCTTATACATGACGGTTGGCGGGATCCCGAGTTTTCTCCCAATTTGAATGGCATTGGTTTTCTTCTCCTTCAGGTGAAGTTTCAGGCGCTCGCCTAGCGATGCCATTTTCTAATCGCCTGTTCCGGCTACCGAGCGAGGCGCTTATGTCTTGGCCAGCACGGCTTGTCAGTGCGGCGTGTTGTCCACACTCTGCGACCCGATCTCAATCAGCATTTCGGCCGCGGCTAATGCCGTATTGATCTTCGAGCAGCTTCGCAACCTCGACGCCCATGAACTTCGTTCCGCGTGTGAACCGCGTGCCAGGAGTTACTTGAATGCGGCCCTCGGGTAAGAAAAGCTCAGCCGATTCGACGCAGGACCAAACGCCCGGCGCTTCTCTAACGAAGTGTTTGATGAAATTTTGCATACAAAAGTAGTGCATCCAGACCGCCGCGTTCATACAAGCGCGGGTCGGCGCGCCATGTCAGGCGTGCTGATGAAATTAAGCAGCCTTAGTGTAGCACCGTGCGCATGGCGAAGTGCGCAGCGTGTCGACGGCTACTCGGTCAATCGACAACTAGTCCAGCCCACGCGGGATTGGAGACCAAGGTTTAATCGCGTGCAGCCAGCGTCTTTGCTACCGAGAACGCCCCATCACTCGAACCTCCGAGCTCGATGTACGTCACGAAGCGCGGATTCTTTGATTCCTTCAGCAAGTGGCGCAGTTCGCCGCGCACACTCCGGCGCCACTATCAACCCTGCGCCATTCCGATCGAGTCCTACGCGGCATCCTACGCTACAACAGGCTTATACTAGCCATACTAGCTCGATCGCAGGGGAGGAGTCGTTACTAACGTCGTGAAGCTGGGCGGCGAAACTGACAGCGTCCCAAGGTTTCACTCTCTGTGAGTTGCTGAATGCCTACTTGCGAACCTTGCGATACGCTGCTCGGGCTTCCATTCACCGTCCTGCCGCACGTCGATCTACAGATGCTTGATAGGTCGAACGATAGTATCGGGTCGCTCGAACGATATCGATGCGCTCTTTGCGAGGCGGTGTGGGAGGTCTTCATTCCATCGCCATCATCGCGTGCGCCGCATGAGGTGTGGAAACGCGCTTCCATCACAGCCTGATCGGTTGACTGTTACGCTTGTGCGTGCCTGTTGGGTGCTCCCTCATACCTCACTTCTTCAAAGTCGCGTAAGCGCTGCCGATGAACGGAATCGCAGCATTTACACGAAGAAGTGCGGAAACAATCGCAGGACGCAGCGGTGCGAGTTCTTTGTCGGCCAAGACATCATCGCGCCGTATAGCATTCTTGAATTCGTTCATGAACACGATCACCGATTGAGGTTCGGCGCTCGATAGATCGATGAGCACAATGTGGTTATCGCGGCTTGAGCCTTCTCGCACGATCTCATTCACAGGGAGCCGCGTAGCGACCAGAAAGGGCCCAACCCCACCCAACCTATCACGCAGTTGCGACTGGTCCGTCAGCAATTCTTGAAGACGTTGCCGATAACTCCTCGCCAACCGATGGTCATAGGCAGCGCCGTTGGCGCTTTCCGGCGATTTCGTTGGAATACAAAAAAGGTTTGCAGACTTCAGAGAGGCCCCTGGCTTGGCTTTGTCAAAAGAACGGGCTTCCGCCACGAGCGCGTCTAGGTTCGCGCGTGCGCGCAATATCCTTTGATCCGTCCCTTTGTAGGTGGCGTCGCCGCCGACATCACCTGATAAGACGTATGTAAATACGGCAGGCCTCGCGCCTGTCCATGGGGCCGACGGGACGGCTGTGATATCTCGCCACAGTTCAGCGGTAACCCCCGGCAGCGGCTTCGCGCGCGGCGGGTAAGGAACTGGGCTTTGGACACTTCCGGGTGCGCCTCCGCCTACTGGCTCTCCAGTGCTCCCGCCAGGTGACGTGGCAGCAGGAATACAGCCCCATCGACCGCCAACGTATACTTCGCGTTCGGAAGGTCCGCACGCTCCAGCAGCAACAGTAGAAAAAATAGTAGCGCCAACGAACAGCAGCGCCGTGCAGTGACAGGAGCCTAACATGCCGGCTAAGGCCGATCCTTTCGCTCGTTTACCCACTTTACAATCCAGCCACCGACCGCACCGGATGCGATACTTGCCACGCCGATAATATTCGTGAATTGGCTGGACGAAAGTTCCGGTGCCAGCGCTCGAAGGGCGAAATATGTGACAACGCCACCGATTAGGGCGAACAGAGTGCTCTCAAAAAGCGTTTTCATCGAGCGCCATCTTGTGATTTGATCTAATTTACGCGAAAGCGAATATCAGTGCTAGGGGCTGCTAGCATCGCACTTGATTTCAGTAATTGCTACGACGGATCGTCGGCGCTTCCCGTGACGCGATCCTGCCGTCAGTTCGCCGCGTTGAAGAGTGCTTCTGGCGACGGAATTTTTTGTTGATTTGTAGAGAAGGCCCACACATGCCCTGCACATTGCCATCGTGCGCTTCCACGTATTGAGTGACGTGAGCCAGGTTACAAGTGTCGCATTCAAATAAAACGTGGACGTCTGCACAAGCGTCTCAAATTGATGTTTTCTTCGAGTTCCGTTTTGATTGGAATTTATGCGCGCATCAATTCGAAGCTCTCGAGTTCGATGGACGCGACCCACGGCGCACCGATGGTATTCGATAACTCCAACCAGGCGGTTTGCCCCGCATGTGGCGTCACAATGGTATCGCCCTCAGCACGTAACGATTCCCCTTACTGGACACCTAAGCGCGCAACGCGCTGGGAAGGCCACTCACAGGCGAAGCGCCGGCGATCCGGTTAATCAGTGTCCTTATCGTTGTGTCCAGATGTGAGGCGTTCCGCGATATCTGGCTGACTCAAATGTGCGGGACCATCTCGCACTGCACTTCTTGCACAGATAGCGCAACTCGGGCATCTGCTCGCGCATGGCGTAAATCGCTTCGGCAATGAGAACAGCGTGCGGCGGATGCGAGGCGGACTCGCCAAACATCAATCTACAAGCAGGGCATTTCACAGGTCCCGAATACGCAACATCTATACTAACGATCGCCAGGCGCATTAACAATCGGCGGCGCAGCGTTGCGCATGGGCGAAGGCGGGAAAAAGAGCCACTCATTTAAAAGCGCGGCCCGTAAGTCCTCGTTGGAGCGGATATGGGAGGATAAATCACGACACAGGCTGAAGCCTGCAATTGGACACTCGACTCGTTGCTGATATCTGCTCGGCGCTAAGTTCAGTCAGTTGCGGACTGCGTTTGCGTCCGTGTTGCACATCAAGCGCGCGCGAACCCGCTTTCGATGCAGCGGCCTTTGCGGCAACGACGCTTGTTCTAGCAACTGAACGAAAGGCACGTGGCTCAATGCGCCGGCGAATAACTCGGCCGTCATCAGCCGCCGCCCTTCGTCGTTCAATCGATCGAACAGATCGATCGACGTGCTGTCGTCGAAACTTTCCATACGCGCCAGCCAGTGTAGCTTTTATCGCGTTAATGGGTGCGATACACCGGATCAACGATCTAAATGTCGCGCAATCTCGTCGTTAAAAACGTATGCAGCACCGACGAGCTAAAAAAAAGCCGCCAGTTAAGGCGGCCTTTAAATGCCTGCGTCGCCTGGGGAGGCTCAGACCACAGGTTTTTGCATCGCGAACGTTCTCAGACAGCGGAAGCCTAACAAGAGCTAGGTTGGACTAATCGCAGCGGTGCTGGCGTATGCCGTTCTAGCGTGTCAGTTCGGGTTAGCTCGAGCGGCGCTGGGTCCGACTTGTGGCTTAGCGTTCCCTTTTTCTCCAATGGTCGCGGCCATCGCGTCGAGCAGTCTTTTGCATCGGTAGTTGCGATCGCCAAGCGGCTTCAGGATGCCAACACTGTCAGGAAGTAATCCGGCATGCGCCGCCTTCGTTGTTGGCTCAGCGAACAGGGCCTTGCACGCGGTGCATTTCATGCAGCAGTCCGGACGCTACTCAAACCCGCTTGCTGGTGGGCAATCGAAAGTAAATTACATCGTCATCGTGCCGGAATTCTCGTCCGATGCTTGTCGGACAATATCTGATGTCGTCTACCGCTGACCGCCACTCCATTTCACACTCAAGTTTGACATATAAGAAGGCCGCGCTGCGCGTTTGGAACGCCATGCAGGCAACCTACACGCGGACGACCCCCAACCCCAAAAGCGTAGCGTCCAGCACGATCTGCGCTCGATAGGCCGCGTCTGCGGCGTCGAGTGATCAGCCGCCTCGTCAAGGGGCGTTTCTTTCGGGAACCCGCTTTTTGTAATGGACTCTTTTGCTAGCGTTATTTCGCTTTTTCGTTCCCGATGCATAGCCCCATGTGCCAGTGAACGATAGCGTTTCTTGATCGTTGTTCGTCTTTCATCTTGTTGATTGCTGTTTGTAGCCGTTCCAACTGGACATCACCAAGGCGCTGTTTTGCTAACGTCGTCAGTAGGATTCGGTTTTGCCTACAAAGCTCGTAAATTGTTTTGTCACAATCGCGCCAGTTGTCGGGTCAGTGCATAGGAACATTACTAGCGCTCGATCTAGCGCTTCTTCTAACAAGCAGAACCAAACGAACAAGCGTCCGAGCGGTTCAAGGTAGCTGACTGGAACGAGAGTGCCGCGTACCTTTCCGTATTCATCATCAGTCATGGCTAATACTCCAAAATCCAAAGAACCGAAATCCGAGCGGATACCTTTCAACGAGGCATCAAAGCGGCTATGGGCGGTTCGGCACAACATCACGTGGCGAAGAAGGCGAAAGAGAAGGGAAGCTCAAGTCCAGCGCTGGAATACGCTTTACTTGTTCGTCTTTTTTCACGCGTCGTCTTGTTTTCCAGCGCCTTCTTTGCGACATATTCTGGATTGTCGTATAGCTTGTGACAGCTAACGCAATACCAACCATGCTCCGTTACTTTGAGTCGCGCATTACCAGATTGCACAATGGTGATGGCCCGGGACTTGTTCTCTTAAAACCCCAAATGCTGGAAGCCATAGCCTCGCAGCTGGTTATGAAGCGCGTCGGATATAGACGACCCATGCAATCAGCAGCATTGATATTGCCAATTGCGCTATCACTATTCGCCATAGTGCGGGCAAGCCAAGCGATTGCATTGCTTGAACTGGAATGTATCGATCAATTAGGGCGATGGCTCCCGCTAATGCGGCTAGCGCAGTTGTTGTCCATACTTCTGTTATGTATTTTTCTGCCGCCTCTGTTATCTTTTTCGCAATAGACATTGCACCTCTCCCCGTTGGCGTTATCACTATACGCGGGAAACAACAGGCCCCAAGCGGGTCATTTTTTAGCCTTTTGTCTAGGCGTTAGTGTTCCGAGTAGTCCGTCGATAGGTTTAGGCGTTTGCCGGATATGCTCTTGAGCGCATTGTCGGCGCGGACTGTATCAGTCACGGTGCGATTGCTTGCGCGGAAGTCAAACTCCGATACATGACGCTGCACATGTTGTTCGCTGACATGATGGAACGTGCCAGTAATACCGCGCTTGAGCATGGCAAAGAATCCCTCTACCGTGTTTGTATGAACTCTACCGCGTGCATATTCGCCCATCATGTGGTTGACAGTCTCATGCGTGGCGAACTCTCTACCGAGCTTGGCCTTGCGGTATTGACCGGCTGAGTCACTATAGACGATTGCATCAGGCGACACATGCTTAAGCAGGTTCGGTTCTTTTAAGGTATCGGCGGTTACATTGGCAACATGGAATGAGCGGACATTCCATAACGAAACGCTCCGCATTCCCTGCGTTCTTCGCGATGCTTCGACTTCGCTTCTTCAATCGCCCTACCACTGCATATTCAACCAATCATTAGCGCCGCCAGCGCATAGCGGTATTTCTTGGTCAAAGATGTAACCACGACACGCGCCGCGCGGGTTGTGTGTGCTTGGGCGATGCTAGAGGCGCTGGAATGCAGCCTTGGCGCTGTTACTTCGTGGATATGTAGCTGCGAAGCGTCGTCATATCTCACGGCTAGTTGATCTTCCGACGATGCCCACTGCGGGGCAATCGACTTATTTCGGGGCAGCGGTGTGCCGCAACTTACTCGCACGCACGTCCGCTGAAGCGGGCAGACCAATCACCAGAACCGATGTCGGGCAACTACTCACAACACCGAGCATTACCATGTATAATTATGGCGTTGCTACTGGTTGTGCGGTGTATCAGTAGCCTTGCCAAGGTTGAGGTCGGGAGTTCGAGACTCCTTTCCCGCTCCAGATTCCGGGAAAGCGGAGCGTAGCCGGCTCGGGTGCACGATGCAGTAGACCTGAACCGCTTAATGTTTCGCTTTCCCGTTCGTTTGTGTGCCCCCGGCGGGGTGGCAGAGTGGTCATGCAGCGGCCTGCAAAGCCGTGTACGCCGGTTCGATTCCGACCCCCGCCTCCAAACTCCCCGGTATAGTGCGCAGACCCCGCTTTCTATGCGGCCGCCCTTTGCGCCAGCGATGCATGCTGTAGCAACTGAACACACGGCACGTCGGCCCTGGGCCGTCGTATAACGCAGCCATCAATAGCCGCTGCCCTTCCCCGTTCAATCTGTTGAACAGTTCAATCAATATACCGTCGTCGACGCTATCCATGGACGGCAAGTCTGCCTCGTCATCGCGTTTTGATGGTCAGGCGGCCACATCGTTCGGTTGTGGCTTCAGGGGCGAGCGACATCAACACCTTGATGACGAGTGGCGATCGACCAGCGTCGACGAGTAAGTGCGGAACTTAATCCATCCGAACTATCGCGTCCCTGATTCGGATATATGACCATTCCCGTTGCATAGACGTGCCAATCGTCTGGCAACGAACTGGAGGGGAGTGGTATGACGCCGTCTGATGTGATCGATTTTCTCGACGCCCTTGTCGGCAGCCATCGACGCGCGGTCGTATTTGAAGTGTTTTTGGTGGTGTGCTTTTTTGGTTTACGACACTACATTACACGACGCGCAGCGCACGACCCTACCGAGAAACCGGATGCACTTACACTACCTGTAGACGTGGGGCAATAGCAGAGCGGCGGTCCAGGCGGTCCACACGCCCCATGAACACCGCGTCGTCGTCAGGGGGCGCCGGATCGATTCGTGGACGTGGACTCGTCCGTGCGCAGTGCCTTAACGAGAATAATCCATTGCGGCGGCTTTCGAGTGGAACCCTTTTCGTCCGCACGGGAGTTCTGCGATCCCTCGCCGGCAATAAGCTGGACTGTGTAGTGCTCGATGTGCATATGCTAGAAATGAACGGGCGGGAGGTGCAAAGTCACTTGAAGTCTGCCAACGCAGACATTCCAGTGATAGTGATCTCCGGTGAGCACGATCCAGGGGCGCACGCTGTTGCGAAACGTAATGGCGCTCATCGCTATCTCAACAAGCCGGTTGACGCAGACCTGTTGCTAGAGGCAATCCGGAACGCCATCGTCTCACGACCACTGATCGATTCACGGCTGACCCGCTAGTCTGCCACGAGCATTGCTGTGTCGCAGATTCTGTCGTGCGACAGGGCCGAAAGGCGCAAGCTGCGGCGACAGTTCGTGCCGCACCCTTTACAGCGAAAAGTTACTTCCGCTCCGCGTGCATAAAAGAACGGCCATCACAATTGTGCGAGCCGATGGCCGCCGCCAGCGACGACGCGTGCGGCTCGCGCGAAATGTGGCGTATCAGCGGTAGTCAAGACGCACGTGCGATTACGCTAGTCGAAAATCGGCATACAACGACCGTCCGTACATTCGGGGCGCGCCGCGATGCCCACCATAAACGTTCGCTTGACGGACGTGGCTCACCGCTTTGCTTTCATAGAGGTGGCTACGAAAACGGACACTCTCGAACTGACGGCTGCGCTCGGTGGAACCAGCTTCGGCTCTACGACGGTAGTGATCCGTTTGGAAGACTCGTCAGATAACAGCGTTGGCTCTATCGCTGGCTGACGTCGTCCCTAGCGGGGGACCGCAGATGAAGGGTATCGACGCCGTAACGGCCTTCCATCATCGCGTAGAAGTTGTTCGCCGCACGCATGGTTGGAAATTTCCGAACGCGCGACAGCTCACCGTTGTCGGGCACGAGCTTTCCGTTCATCGAGATCAACTGCGCAGGCTCGTCGCCAGTAGGTTCACCGACTTGAAAGTAAAAATAGCGCTCGCCGTCTTCCATATGGCGACTGTACATGCGGCTTCACGAGCGACTTGTAGGACGAAGGCGCATTCGGCTAAAACCGCGCGCTTTAGGTGCGGGTGTTCGCTTTTTGACCACACATTCTCCGCGGCACACGGCCCATTGTCTTCGGGCGTAAGATTATGCTTACGATAGAACCGTTACTGGGAAACGTGGAACAACGGCATTAAAGCACTTTCGAACCGCGACTGTTCGCGTTCAAGTGGCGACGAAACGGCATACCGTAACCAGCTCCAAGGACAGATATTTCAGTGCGCTTGTCTGACTTCATACGGCGAAACGTCGAGCAAATCTCCCTCGAATGGGAAGCGTTCGCTGCAACGTGCAGTCCCGCAGCGGACACTATGAGCGGTTTCGCGCTGCGCGATCACATCGCTCAGATTCTGCAAGCGATCGCGACGGACCTCGACACCTCTCAAAGCAAACAACAACAAGACATAAAGTCCAAGGGACAGACCGCGCGTACGGACCTGACGGACACAGCAGCGGAAACTCACGCCGAGTTGCGCGTGGGTGATGGCTTCTCGATGGACCAGCTCGCAAGCGAATATCGTGCGCTGCGCGCGACTGTGCTGCGTCTATGGATTGAAGAGCTGCCGCGCGGAACCGCCATCGATCTTGTTGATGCGACACGATTCAATGAAGCGATCGACCAGGCATTGGCCGAATCCATTGCGCGTTTCACCAGAGGCTTGACTCGGTCGAGGGACCTTTTTCTTGCGATGTTGGGCCATGATCTGAGAAATCCGCTCGGGGCCATCATGAACTCAGCTGCGCTGTTATCGAGCCCCAATGCGGTGAACGAAGAGGCCATGAAGTCGGCTGCGGCGGTGATAAGGAGAAGTGCGACTCGCATGAGCGAGCTAGTTACCAACCTGCTCGACTTAACACGCACGCGACTGGGAACGACGATCCCGCTGTCCATTGCCCCGACGGACATGACAAACGTGTGCGGGAACGTGATCAGTGAGTTAAGAGCACTGCATCCCCACGTGACAGTTGAGTTCTCAGCGCTCGGCGACCTTGAAGGCGCATGGGATGGACCCAGGCTCGGGCAGATGGTGTCGAACTTGGTGGCCAACGCGATCGAACATGGGTCGAAGAAAGAACCCGTGACTATCGATGTTCGCGGCGAAGCCGATGAGATAACGGTGTCAATTCATAACGAAGGGGTTGTGGACGCTTCACTGCTGATTGAGAACATTGAGAACCCGCTGGTTCGCAACAACGGCAGGCAAGAGGGGCAGTCGATGCGTGTCAAGCTTGGGCTGTACATCGCCCGCGAGATTCTGGCTTCACATGGCGGGACCTTGCACGTGACTTCGTCCCAGGGTCACGGCACAACCTTTACGGGACGTTGGCCCCGGCACGGCGAGCGACTGGCCAGATCTGCGAGCGCTTAAACACGTGTTGAAGTATCGCGCGAACGGTAATTCGGACGCGGCGCGTTAATCTTTTAAGGCATGCCGTTGCTCGCTTACTCTTATGTAGTCACTGAATGAAAAATTCGGTCGGAGTAGTTAATTTGGAGGGTGATGTGACCGACGGGGCTGGCAAACGGGCTTCAGGTCTGGACCCGGGTAGTGCGGATCGGCTTCAGCGCGACAGTCTGGCGCGACACGCATAATCAGCGAGTTGTGTGCCTTCTCGGACGGTGTCGCTTCGCTGCCAAGCACACGAACGACGTGCGAAGCGGCGCATGGGGACTCCATTTCTACGGTATAGGGAATAACTTCTGCGGCTTGGCGACCGCGAGCGGCATAGTGGGTTGCCTTGCATCTGCCTGACCGGCCACCATGTCGGCGGGGATAAGCGAATCAGGATCGGTCGCAGTGCGTTGACGCCCTTCCCGTACAGGTTTTTCTCCTGATTGCGCAACCGCACGGGGAGACGCTCTCATGGAAGCTATCTCAGAGGCGTCCGGTGCCTTGCCCTGTCCACTAACGCCGATCACGGCGACGAGTGCGATGATTGCAAGACCTGCGCCGCAACGGCCAACTATAAACCAAGTGCGGGCGGTCGGATCATTGCGGTACATTCGCTGACGGTCTGTTGAGCGTTGCATAGTCCATTTTTCCTTTGTTAAGTGCGCTTTGATTGAATGGAATTCGTGAAACGCCAGTGCTCGCACTGTGTTGCATCATCAGACGGATAGAAGCTGTGATATGAGCAAGGAAACCGCGTCGGACCCATGTCAGTTACAGTTGGTCGCTTCTCAACGGCTGCTAACGAATAATGAAACGCCGTCCGCGCGCAGCGACGTCGTAGCGCCGTCGACCGATGTGACACGAAGACCCGAAGGCTCGACTGTGGCGCTAAACCCCCAGTCTTCTCTATAGACCGAGAGCTTGACCCGTCCCTGAAACGTCGGACCCTGCGCACCGAAAGGATGACAGTCCTCCGCATACCACTCGAGTTCGAATGGTTTGTCGGGAACTAAGGCACCAGCAACTAGAGGTTCGCCATTCACTGAAACGGTTGTAGCTGGACCACAGCGCGACGGTGGTCGCGGATCTGTCCAGCGTAAGGGCAACGCATCGCTGTCAAGTGCAGGCACTAAAAAGGCGTTAAGGATGAAAGGCGACACATCGAGGGGCGGGAGAGGCGATACATGCAGAGGCGGAAGAGGCTCAGCAGCAGTCGAGGCCCGATCCGTTCGCATGCAGCCCGATGGCAGCATGACGGCAAAACCAACGGTCAGAGCGAGCCAAAGCGTGCGAGTCAAGCGATGAGGCATGGAGCCTGTAAGTGTGAGCGTCATATCATGCGCATGTTCGTGCATATCTGCTTTGTACATAGCGTCCCTGTGTAATAAGTGAAGACGGTCTAACAACGTTGGTGTAACTGAGATGCCCAACGTTTGCTTCGTGCATGCTAAAAAGAACTCGGCAGGGTCAGCAATCAGCCAGATGATCTAGGACTATCGGCGCATACGTAACGCAGCCCGGTTGAGTTAACGATGGCGTGCCCGTTCCAGGGTGCGATCGGCCGAACTCAAGATGTTTCAGCGCTCCGGGAAGGCGCACGAAGGACTGCACAGCGCACAATTGCAGTGCTTGAATCAGTACGCAGTGATGTGCTCCTCGGGGAGCTTCGCCTGATTGATGTACAGCGTGGGGAAGTACGCGACCATCGCCGTCGTCGTTCGGATCTGCGCTTCTTCCATCACCGGATCATGCACCGCGGCCTGGGAGCCGGAGCGCATCCATAGCCCCGCGCCGAGCATAAAAACAGCAACCGTAGCGATTATGCCAACGTGATAACGCCGGCGCATCGTGGCAGAGCGGGCGTTTCGTTTGTATAGCGTGGGTCGGGACGCTGACAAGGTGCGTACGAGCTCTCACTGTGGTCCCTTTACATGATGGTGCGCACGAGATACGAGCACCTATCGTGCCAGAGCTGCGAAATAAATTCGGTTTCAACGATCTCTCGGCTTGAGTCGCTGCTCGAGCTGCGTAACTCGCAGCCGAAGCGTTCGTTGACTGTTCTTTGTAGTCAATATTCTATGAAAGAAAATTTCTAATGCTCATGACGCCCGAGCGGAGCGCGCATGGCGACGACGATGTGCAATACGAATGTCCAAACCGCTTGGATTGGCGATGCGGGATATTAGGTGAGCGACCGCAGCAGCCGCATCATCGGTTCAGATGATGCGTTTACGAGCGTCACCACGTAGAGCGTGGTTGCCTGCTTTGCCCTGCTCGGACACAGTGCCGCCGTTGCGCACGCCGCTCGGCGGTCATTCAGAAGACGGCGCGTGTCAGGAGCTCAGAACAGGCTGCTGCGGGGTCCGGATTGGCGGCGTTGAGTTCTGCAACAGGCGCAGCAGGTCCGCCTGGCGGGGCGTTTCAGTCTTGGAGAACATACGCTGCAAGTGCGTGCGCACAGTGGGCTCAGTGATGCCGAGAATGTCGGCCGCTTCTTTCGCGCCTAGCCCTTGGGCAAGCGCGAGCAGTACACGAAGCTCGCCGCCAGTCAGCTTATAAAGCCTCGCAAATGCCTCGCCTGGCATGAGCGGCGCATCGACGGGATCCTGCATGAACACGGCGACCGATGCGGCAAACGGAGCAGCAATGTTCCGGCGCTGACCGCCACTGAGCGGAAGTAGCGTAGCTATATAGCCGGCGCCGTACGCATCGGGGATCGCCAGGGAGTGTTGGCTCATTTCCGTATGGCTCTCATCACGTGCCGCGTGCTCAATTGCATTCGATAAGGCCTCGCGGGCTGCGACATCCGAGGGACAAAGCCGGTTATTAACGATGCGAATTGAGTTGCCGGCTTTGACCTGACGCTCGGCCGTGGCATTCATGTAAACGACGTGGCCATCGCGTGCCGCAAGGAAAACGCCCGCTAAAAGTCCATCAAGCGTCTTTTCGAGCATCTCGGACCTCAATGCCCTGATATCGAGCGCATCCGAGATCGTAAGTGCGCGGCACACGTGTGGAGACAGCAGCTTGAACAGGTCGAGCTCCGGCTCCTGGTAGTGCAAGGCGTTTCGGCCGCGAGAGACATGCATGGAAGCCATGCGGCCGCCGGTGCGCAAGGCCGGAAACCAGATTATGTCCGCAATCCCGAACGGTTGTAAGACTTCTTGCGAGAATCGACTTCCTGACAGCGCCGAGGGCTCCATAGAGAGACACTTGACGTCGCCGACATTCGAGACCATATCGGCAGCTGCCATCGGGCTTTCTGCGTAGTGCTTGCCGAGCTCCTGCAAAAATTCTGGCTCGTATCGAAGACGAACAACTGGTCATTCTGCACCTGCCGCACATCATGTACGCAAATTCCACCCGCAGGTCCTATCACACAGCTCCGCGATGCTGCGACACGTGTCCGGCCAATGCTGAGGATTAAGCGCGCAGTCATAAATCGCGCCGATGGTGTCCGATAAGGTCTGCGCAGATAGTCTGTCCAAGCCCATCATGCTGGGCCTGCGGCGCGCCAGGAATGCGATACGTGGCGCGAGACATCGTATGTCGAGCAGGGCAGTAACACGATAACGACTAGTCTGAAAAATCGATACACGAGCAACCCTAACTCAGGAGAAGGCGAAGACGCTTGATAGCATGATTTCGGCATATCTCGTAATTTCGCTCGATTCTTACCCGTTTCTTAGCGGATCGGATGATTATGACGCATAGGAATAGCTCGCCAACACAGCGACACGTAGATGCACATGAACCAAGAAATCGTAAACGAGCGCAAAACTGGCTACTCAACCATGCAGAGCCTCATGGCAGTAGCGCGCAGGCGTTATATGGGTGGCGGGAGGCTGCAAGCCGTAGTCTCGGGCTAGCGATGCAGCCCTTCATACAGAGCTTCTCAAACTGCAAGCAGATGCCGTTAGAACTGGCGTCGATATGTGAAGCAGGTTATCTGAATTGCTGCCTGGCTAGCCCCGATTGAGCGTACCCGTCGGCGCCGGATTGCACCGCTTTACCCTGTAAGTCGTATGCGATCTAATCACCGAGGAAATCCTGTATCAATGCGTTCACCTGCTGCGCCATCTCCATATGAACGAAGTGTCCGGCGCCGGAGACAATTTCGATACGTGCGTGCGGGGCGTATTCGTGAACGCGTTCGAGCCATGCTGAGCTTTGCCCTGCTTGCAGTGACCCGCGCTTTAGCGTTGTGGATCCATGTATGTGCTCTGGATCACCATCAGCGGCACCTGCACCGCCGCGAGAGCGGCGTTCATGTGCTGCGCGTCCCAGCGCGAAATACGTGGAAAGAGCGCCGAGCCGATTTCGTCCGGCAGTTGGCGCGCACGCTCGATAATTTCGTCGCTGCGATCGAAGGGCAGCGGAAACATATCGCGGAAGAAGTCCTCGGAGAATGTGCGGAATCCTTTTGCTGCAATCTTTTCGCGGGTTCTCAGTTCAGCCACCTCCGGATCTCCGCTTCCGGTGAGACTGCCGTCGACGAGCACGAGACCGGCTACTGCTGCCGGCCGCTGGCATGCCGCTTCGAGCACGACGCGGCACCCCATGCTGTGCCCCGCCAGAACCGCGGGCGCAAGTCGAAGTGCCTCGACAAGTTGCGCGACGTCGGCGCCATAAGTCTCTATCGAGCAGTCCTGCGGCTTGCCCGGCGTGTATCCGTGCCCGCGCAGATCGCACGTCAGAACGCGATGACGGTCGCTCAGCGCTTCGACCTGCGCGGCCCAGTCCGTGTGATCGCACGCGAAGCCGTGAACGAGCACTAGCGAAGGTGATCCATCTCCACTAAGTTCGTAATGCATCTTTATGACCGCATGTCAGTGCGGATGCGGTCGTGTCTTGCGCCTGCGTTCTCCCTCGGCAACGATGTTGATTGCTTTATCGAGATCGGTCGCGGCTGTCATGAAGCCGGTTTGATACGCACGGCTGTCATCTCCGCTCTTGGGTGCGGGACAAATCGATTTCACATCGCGCAAAAACGCAGCGGCGGCCTCAGGCGTCACCAGTGACACAGCGGATGTGATGAACCGTGTAAGTGCATCAGTCCTCCCCCTGAGAAACTCTATTTGTTCGTCTTTAGTCATCGCAGCCTCGGGGCACGTTGTGGCCTATCATAGGCTTTGTATCCGGCAGAAAGGGCGGCATGCGAAAAGTTCCTGTACTCGCGCTACTCGTCATATAGCAAGGGGTGCACGAGCAGCGTGGACGAAGCCAGCGAGAGTGAGGCGGGAAATAGTTACGTCGACGGCGCCACCGTCATTCGTTCGGGCGATAGCGTCGCAATGTGGGAACTAGCCGGCTACAGAATCGTCCGCGACGTTGTTACCCGGCGAGCCGTCTCAGTAAGTCTTCACGTTGACTGTGAGCATTGCAACGTTACGCGCGTCGCTCAATCACCATGATTGGCTTACGCCCGATCTTGTGCAAGACCGCATTGAGAGTGGTTAACTCCGCTGGCTTGACCAGGTGCGCATCGAACCCGGCGTCCATGGCGCGTCGCACGTCTTCAGACTGGCCGTAACCGGTCATGGCGACGAGCGATATACGCTGCTGATATCGGTGCCTTATCTGGCGAGCGATCTCGTAGCCGTCCATGCCTGGCATACCGATGTCCAACAACACTACATGAGGCAAGTCTTGCGTAATGGCACGCAAAGCCGCTGGACCGTCGGCGGCGACGTCCACAGTATGGCCTTCGATGCGTAACAACATTTGAAGAGAGATCCGCGCATCCAGGTTATCGTCCACGACTAGAATGTTCAGGGCCGAAGCCACTGACTTCTCGTTTGGTGTAAGCGAAGTTCGTTGTGCCGGCGGATCTGACAGAGGTAGCTTCACGGTAAACGTAGAGCCCTTGCCTAGTCCGGCGCTGGACACCGATATGGTACCCGCTTGCATCTCGACCAGGCGCTTCACCAGCGTCAGGCCAAGCCCAAGACCACCTCTGCGATGCAAACTCTTGTCGGCCTGGTAGAACAGATGGAATATGGCCGCGCGATCTTCATCCCTGAGGCCGGCGCCGGTATCTGCCACCCGCAGCACAGCGCTTCCTGCTGCTTTGATCACGGCAATGTCGATGCAGCCGCCAGCCGGCGTGTAGGTAATCGCATTCGACAACAGGTTTGTCACGACCTGCTCGAGCCGCGCACGGTCGCCCTGAACGGCAACTGATTCCTCACACTGAATGGCAATACGGTGGGAGTCGCAGCGGCCGCTCGCTTGCATCGCGGCAAGTGCCGCCCGGGTGACCTCGCACAAATCGACGGCTGTGATCTCGAGACGGATTTTTCCCGCCACGACGCGCCCGACGTCCAGCAAATCGTCGACTAAACGCGTGAGTTGCTCCGTCTGGCGGCGAATGATAGCGTGGACGCTGTTGCGGCTTTCGAGTGGCAATTCCGGCCGGTTCAGTAACATCGCTGCGTTACTGACGGCACTCAATGGGTTCCGCAGTTCGTGCCCGAGCATGGCAAGGAATTCATCTTTCGCCCGGTCGGCCGCCATCAGTATGGATTGTTCACGCTCAACGAGTTGTGCACGCTCACGCAGCGCGGCTGACGCTTCGCTTAAGGCTTGCGCGACATCCCGCACCTCTAGAATGCCGGCATTCTTAGCGGTGCTCGAGGGCTCATGACCGGCGCCGATTGAGCGCGCTGCTGTGGCAAGTGCCGCGATCGGCACCGCGATACCGAGTCCGTATACATATGCGAGCGATACCGCCAGCCCAATGGTGATTGCTGCGCCAATGCCGAATAGCCCGGCAGCTCGATACGCGGCCGCGTTCACTTCGGCGATAGGAATATCCAGGCCCACGCTCCAATTGGTGAGCTCCGATGTCTTATGAGCAGAGAATGTGTCGTTGCCTTCCCCGGTCGGGCCACGGAACCATCCTTCACGTGTCGCCCGCACCGCAGCGCGGAAAGCATCGCTTGCGAATTCGGTAGGCGCGCGAGGCGGGAGTCTGGCGATAAAGTGTCCGTTCTCGTCGACCAGTCCCATCACCCAAGCGGCAGGAAGGTGTTGTGACTCAATCAACCTCACAAATGCTTGCGGGTCAACCACTGCGCTCAAAACATAGGCGACCGCGTCACCGCGCATAACCGGTAATCGAATAGGCACCACGTAAGCGTCGGTCGTCCGTCCCAAGTTGATGTTGCCGGCGACCGCCTGGCGGGTCGACACGACCCGTCGCACACTTTCGAGATCGAGGACGTTTGGCAGATTGCCGTTCAGGGGAAGATTCGTGTGAACGACTTGTTGGCCGGATGGCAGCGCAAGGTGAACGCTCTGCCAGGCAGGCTGCGATTTGACAAAGCGTTGCGCTTCGTTCCGAAAGGCAGCCAGGTCGCCCGTTTCAAGACTCTTAGAAGCTGCCAACCCGCTCAGGGAGAGTAGGTGCCCCCGAATCTCAGCGTCCACGGCAGTCATGAACGCGCGATTTCGATCTATCGCGCCGCGAGTCAATGCCTCGCGTTCGTAGTTCACCAGCATCGCGCCCAGTAGAAGGCAGAGCACAATCGGCGGCAACGCGGCGGCGAGGGTCAGCTGAACGAGCTTTGAACGCAGATCCATTAAGTGGCATTCATGCTTGTTAAGATGCCGGGTCATTGTACTGAACCAATCCCTCGTGAGCAAAAACGGGACATGACGACGGAATTGAGCTTGGCCTAAAGGAGTATTGCTTATGCGACGCCTTTATGTCAGCACTGTGTCTGTAACACTGATACGTGCGTGCGACTCGCGCGCTGCTGGTATGACCGCCACGCAGGCAGGCAGTGATGGCGATGGGAGTTCGGCTCCGGCACTTACTTTGCGCCAGAGACGCTTGCGCTCACTAGATGGCAAGCGGCAAACGCCCGGTTGATCCGTTGCCACGACGCCGCTAGGAAACGCGCATAATCGAAGCGTACGCGGGAGGGAGGATGATTAATCGACGCAAGCTGCTGTTTGCCCTTGGCGCAGGGATCGTCTTGCCTCCGTCCACATCATTCGCTCAACAGCAGGGCAAAGTTTGGCGCATCGGTTTTCTTGCGGGTCGCCAACTCGAGTTTGTCGACTCCGACAATTACTACGGTCCCTTTCGGCAGGGAATGCGCGAGCTCGGATATGTCGAGGGCAAGAACCTCAGTATTGAATGGCGTTCGGCCGCCGGAAACGACGATCGCCTTGCCTTCCTTGCGAGCGAGTTGGTAACTCTTAAAGTGGACGTTATCGTGGTGGCTGGCAGCCCGGCAACGAGCGCCGCTCAAAAAGCCACCCACACAATCCCCATCGTGATGGGGAACATCGCTGACCCGGTCGAGAGCGGATTCGTCAGAACCCTCGCACGGCCTGGAACCAACGTGACCGGGGTGTCGAGTATGAGTGCGGACGTTAGCATCAAGCAGCTCGAGATGCTGATCAACATGGTGCCGCAACTTTCGCGCGTAGCTGTACTAATGAATCCGTCGAACATCGGGAACTTGAGAACTGTCGAGCGAGTGAATGCAGCCGCGTACAAGCGCGATGTGCACATTTTGCGTGCAGAAGCTAAGACGGCGCGAGACATTGGCGATGCATTTTCGTTTATACGCCAGCAACGTGCGGGAGCGCTCATCGTGGCGCTTGATTCGGTTTTTACCCAGGAGAAGTCCCAGATCGCCGCGTTAATCGCCAAATATCAATTACCGTCGATAGCTCCGGACGGGATGTATCCGGAAGCTGGTGTTCTGATGAGTTACGGTCCAAGCATCGGCGAGCAGTACCGGCACGCTGCGACATATGTTCACAAGATTCTCAAAGGAGCTAATCCTGCGAATCTGCCCGTGGAGCAGCCCACGAAATTCGAACTTGTGATCAATCGCAGGACTGCCAATGCATTGGGGCTCAAGGTGCCACAAGCACTGTTGACAAGCGCCGACAAGGTGATCGAGTGATCACGCGGCGCCAGTTCATCGCAATAGGTGCCTACTCACTGACAGTGCCGCTCGATGCGGTCAGTCAACAACCAAACAAACTGTGGCGCATCGGTTTCCTGTCTCCGTTCCCCTCCAACAACGATGTGCAGTTCGAAGAGTTCAAGCCTCGATTGCGCGAGCTTGGCCACGTCGAAGGCAAGACCATCACGATCGACTATGTGTCCGCCGAAGGAAAATACGAAAGGCTGCCGGCGCTGGCTGCCGAACTCGTGCGTCGCAAAGTGGACATTATCCTCGCCGCCGGCGGCACTCCGTCCGCGACCGCTGCCAAAGACGCTACGCGGACCATTCCAATTGTATTCGTGGGTGTGGCTGATCCCGTCGGTCAACAGCTCGTTACCAATCTCGCACGGCCTGGAGGAAATGTAACGGGCATGTCCAGCCAGCAACGCGAAACCGCAGTCAAATATCTTGCGCTGCTGAAAGAAATCGATCCCGGCGCCAAGCGAATCGCTGTTCTGTCCAATCCAAGCAATTCATCGCTGCCTTCGGTAATCCGCGAGATGCAGAAAGCGGCGAAAACGCTACAGTTGGAAATGTCTGTCGTTAATGCAGCGACGCCCGGTGACTTCGAGCGTGCGTTTGCCGAGATCGCGAAGATACGGCCCGCTGGCGTGGCGATCGTTACGGACACGCTATTCAACAGTCAAGCCGCACGTCTGGCGACGCTCGCCGCGAAGTATCAGTTAGCCACGATGGGCGGCACGAGCGCTACGCCGGATAACGGAGGATTGATGAGCTATGGCGCGAACCGCCCCGACTTGATCCGCCGCGCTACCATTCTTGTGGACAAAATTCTCAAGGGAGCGAAGCCCGGCGATCTGCCGGTCGAGCAGCCAACAAAGATCGAGCTTGTCATCAATCTCAAAACCGCTAAGGCGCTCGGCATCACGGTCCCGCAGTCGATCTTGCTCCGTGCAGACAAGGTGATCGAGTGATAACACGGCGGCGATTCCTAATGAGCTTTGGCTTCGCTGCGACCGGATCGACACGGACGGCAATGGCTCAGCCGCAGGGAAAAATATGGCGAGTGGGTTTTGTCACCGCGCGCGGTCGTCCTGAGTCGATCGATGCTGACTTCATCGGCGCATTTCCGCGCGGCCTGCGCGAACTCGGTTACGTCGAAGGCAAGAACCTGGTGATCGAGTGGCGCTTTGAGCCCAAGCTTGACGCTCTGACGGCCGTCGCGGCGGAATTCGTGCGCCTTAAACTGGACGTCATCGTATCTGGATCGTCGCAGGCGATCGCCGCGCTCCAGAAAGCTACGACCAGCATTCCAATAGTGATGGCAACTTCCGGCGATCCGATCGGCAGCGGTTTTGTCAGAAATCTAGCCCGACCTGGTGGAAACATCACTGGCCTGTCGAACCTAACGAGTGACATTGGCGCGAAGCAATTGGAGCTGTTAGTCGGAATGGTACCAAAGCTCTCACATGTGGCTGTTTTGCTAAATCCGCTCAACCCTTCTATGGTCTCTTTCCTTAAGAACGTTCAGTCCGCAGCGCAGGTACATAGCGTTAAGATCGCACCGTTGGAAGCCGCGACAGCGCACGAGATCGAGAACGCTTTCCGCGCAATTGCCCGAACGAGTGGCAGCGCGATCATCGTGGGGAATGATGCGCTGCTCATTCAGTATCACCGCAAAATCGCAGAGCTGGCCGCGCAAAACCGATTGCCCTCTGTGTCACAACCTCGCGAGTATGCAGAAGCCGGCGGCCTGGTGAGCTATGGGCCAAATCTCGCCGATCAGTTCCGGCGCGCCGCAACCTATGTCGACAAGATATTCAAAGGCGCGAAGCCCGGTGATCTGCCTATTGAACAATCGAGCACATTTGAACTGCTCATAAACGGACGAACCGCGAAAACGCTTGGTCTAAACATTCCGCAATCAATATTGCTGCGCGCCGACAAGGTGATCGAGTGATCAGTCGCCGGCAAGCCGTAGTCGCGTTTGCTAGCGCTGCCGTGTCGCCGTTTGCAGTGTTCGCACAGCAAGCAGACAAAGTGCGGCGCATTGGGATGCTGATTGGATACTCGGACGCCGATCGCGAAGCACAATCCGGCGTCTCCGCGTTTAAGCAATCGCTCGCAGCACTTGGCTGGAATGAAGGGCGCAATTTAGCTCTGGAAAGCCGGTGGAGCGCCGGTGACGCGCAGCGCGCGTCGGTATATGCCAAAGAGTTAGTAGCCCTGCAGCCGGATCTTTTACTGGCCGTGACTACTCCAGCTACGGCCGCGCTGCACCAGGAAACGAAGGCGATTCCAATCGTATTCACCATTGTTTCCGATCCGGTGGGTAGCGGGTTTGTGCAGGCACTGTCTCGACCTGGCGGAAACCTGACCGGTTTCATCGATCTTGAATCGTCACTGATGGAAAAATGGGTTCAACTACTCACGGAATTGGCACCGCGTGTCACGCGAGTAGCGGTGATGTTCAATCCTGCAACGGCTCCGTACGCTGGTACTATTTGCAACCGTTGAATGCAGCGGCGCCAAAGCTAGGCGTGCAGGCATTCGCGGCAACGGTGCGCACCGAAGGCGAAATCGAGACCGTTATCGGCGAATTGGCGAAGGACGCCAACTCCGGGCTCGTCATAATGACCGACAGCTTCATGACTGTTCACCGCAAAGCGGTGATTGCTATCGCGCAACGGTTCAAAGTCCCGACCGTATACTCTGCCGAATATGACGTGACCGACGGGGGACTATTATGTTACGGCGTTGACAGCGTCGAGATATTTCGCCGGGCGGCGTCGTATGCTGATCGCATCTTGCGTGGCGGGAAGGCAGGCGATCTTCCCGTGGAGCAGCCCGCGAAGTTTATTCTCGCAGTAAATATGAAAGCCGCGAGACAGCTCGGACTGACTGTTCCGGAGTCGATCCTCTTGCGCGCTGATAGGGTAATCGAGTGATAACACGCCGCCGACTAGTCGTTACGGCCGTTGGCGCACTTTGTTTTCCATTTACGTCGTTCGCACAGCGCATCAGGGCAATGCCGCGAATCGGCGTCCTGGGTGCAGGTTCGGCTGCGGGTTGGGCGCCCATGGTCGATGCGCTTCGCATAGGCTTGCACGAGCTCGGGTATACGGATGGCAAAAGCATCGCCATCGACTATCGGTGGGGGGACGGCAACTATGTTCGTCTGCGTGGACTGGCAGCTGAATTAACCGCGCTCAATCCTGACGTAATCGTCAGTCATGCGTCAGCAGGCGTTGGCGCAGCAAAGCAAGCGACAAATTCGGTGCCGATCGTCATGGCATCAATCGGTGATCCGGTTGCATCTGGTTTCGTCAGCAACCTATCGCGACCCGGTGGCAACATCACCGGACTTGCGTTCCTGAGCAGCGAAATCGCGGCGAAGCGCTTACAAGTCATCAAGGAGATCATGCCAAAGGTCGCTCACGTCGCACTGCTCTTCGACGATAGCGCCCAACGCAATCTAAGACCTGTTCTTCAAAACGCCGCTAGCAGGATGAACGTTACGGTTGATTTCGTCGCCATAACGAGCGCGGACCAACTCGACGTTATCTTCGGCCGTATGTCACGAGAGGGTGTTGGTGCAGTAATGGTTCAGGAAACGCCACTCCTGATATCAAAAGCGAAGGCCATAGGCGCGACTGCGTCTAGACACAGAATAGCCTCAATCGGATTTCGGGAAGTCGCAGAGGGCGGCGGACTCATCGCTTACGGTGCGAACATCCCGGATATGTGGCGGCGCTCCGCTACTTACATCGACAAAATTCTGAAAGGCGCGAAACCGGCGGATATGCCAATAGAGCAGGCGACGAAGTTCGAACTTCTTATCAATCTCAAAACCGCTAAGGCGCTCGGCATCACGGTCCCGCAATCGCTCCTGGTAAGCGCCGACAAGGTGATTGAGTGAACAAACGCCGCAGCCTGCTCATTGCGCTTGCTGCCGCGACATTCACACCGCGCCCGGCGTTCGCGCAACTCAAACAGACTCCGTTTCTGATCGGCTGGCTGCATTCGGACTCACGCGAGGCGAGCCTTCATTACCTTACCGCCTTCAAGGAGGGACTCGCAGAGCTGGGTCTCAAGGAGCATGTGCAGTATGTGATGGAGGAGCGCTGGGCGAATGGTCGGTCTGCGAGATTGCAATCGCTCGCCGAAGACCTCGCCGCGAAAAAGCCGGCGGTGATTGTGGCTGCGCCATTGCAGCCCGTGCCCATTGCCACGAAGGCAGCACCCACCACACCGATCGTGCAAGCCACCGGCGGCGACCCGAGCACCACTGGCCTTGTTAAAAGTCTGGCCCGGCCCGGCGGGATGGTCACGGGACTAACAAATTTCAACGCTCCTGTGACTGAAAAATTTCTCGAGTTATTGATCGTCGCCGCACCCGGACTCAACCGCGTGGCTTTCCTGATGGATCCCAACGCCGGCGGCTACCGGGACTCGATGGATGCCGCACGGCGCTCGGTTGCGCAGTCGTCCGTGCAAGCACAGTTTGCAGAAGTGGTGAATGCCGAGGACATCGACCGCGCGATTCCCCGCTTAGCGAAGGACGGTGCGCAGGCTCTGGTTGTGATGTTGAGTCCGATGTTGAGGGTCGAGCGCCGGCGCATCATGAAGTTGGCGACGGTGCAACGCTGGCCGGTCGTCGCAGGTACTAGCGAGTTCGTGGATGAGGGAGCGTTGCTGAGTTACAGCGCCGATGTTTTGGCCAATTATCGGCGAGCCGCCTACTATGTCGACAAGATTCTTAAGGGCGCTAAGCCGGGCGACTTGCCGATTGAGCAGTCGACCAAGTTTGAGCTTGCAGTCAATGTCAAAACCGCGAAAGCCCTCGGCATCACGATTCCGCAGTCGATCCTGCTGCGCGCCGACAAGGTGATCGAGTGATACGTCGACGAGCTGTCGTTGTGATCGTGGCGGCGGTTCATCGCTGCGCCGTTTTGTGCGTTTGCGCAGCAGGCCAAAATCTGGCGAGTCGGCGTATTAGCGACGCGCAATCGGCCCGCGTCGCTCGAAGCGGACGCTTTTGGTGAGTTCGTGCAAGGCATGCGCGAGCTCGGCTATGTCGAGGGTAAGAACGTGCTTATAGAATTCCGTTGGGCCGAAGGCAAATATGAGCGTCTGCCTGCGCTTGCAGCGGAGTTGGCCCATCTGAGAATGGACGTGATCGTCGCGGCCGGTGCACAGGATATTGATGCCGCGAGAAGAGCGACGAGCACCATTCCGATTGTCATGGCGACCTCGCCAGACCCGGTAGTCAGCGGTTTCGCGAAGACCCTGGCGCACCCTGGCGGCAACATTACGGGACTCACAAACTCCACGGAGGATATCAGTCCGAAGCTTTTTGAAATGCTGCAAAACACAGTGCCGAAACTGTCACGCGTCGCAGTGCTGGTGAATCCGGTTAACTCATCGCACGCCGGAGTGTTGACAAGCATAGAACCGGCAGCACGCAGAGCAGGCATAACACTGATACCCGTGGAAGCACGCGACGCAGCGGAAATCGAACGCGCCTTTTCCGCGATGGCGCTGGCCAAAGCTGGTGCAGTGTTGCTTCCGCGCGACGGATTCTATATTCAGCAAGTCCATCAGATGTCAAAACTGGCCGAAAAGTATCGGCTTCCGTCGATATCCGGCTACCGTGAATATGTAGAAGCAGGCGGGCTGATGAGCTATGGACAAAGTGCGCGCCAAAGTTTTCGGCGCGCAGCGACGTATGTCGACAAGATATTCAAGGGCGCCAGGCCCGGCGATTTGCCAATCGAGCAGCCGACCATATTCGAGTTGTTTGTTAACGCTAGAACCGCTAAAGCGCTGGGGCTGACACTTGCGCAGTCACTGCTGATAAGTGCAGATAAGGTGATCGAGTGATTAGCCGGGCGAGACGATCTCGCAGTGTTATGCGCAGGCCCGCTCTTGTCATTATCGCCAGGCCTGTGTCTGCGCGCAAGTCGACAAGCGAAGAGGGCGCGCATCGGCTTGTTTGCCACCGCCTTCAAAGCAGGTCTGAAGGCGCTCGGCTTCATCGAAGGCACACTCTCACTTTGCACGTCCGCTTCGCGGATAGCAACGTAGAGCGGCTTACAACACTTGCTGAGGATCTGGTTCGCGAAAAGGTCGACGTCCTTTTCGCTATGGACACGCCGTCAATAAACGGCGTACCGCGAGCAGAAATGATTGCCGCCACTTGACATGTCAAGTGGCGGTCCCGCGTCGAGCATAAGGCGGGGGATTCCCGCCTTATGCAACGTGACTATCGGTAAACGCTTAGTTTTTTTTGTTCGTTTCCGTGGTCGTCGTTTTGCTCTTCACTTCGCCTTTATCGCTGTTTGACTTGCGCTCGGAAGTGGTGGTCGTGGTGTTGCTTTTTGAGTCTGCGTTTGCAGTCGGCGTATCGGTAGTCGTGGTAGTAGTGGTTTTCTTTTCATCTACCTTCGCGTCCGGCTTCGGCGCCTGAACACTCTTCGACTTCTCGACTGTCGTTTCGGTAGATTTTGTCGCAGGTTGCGCAAATGCGCCAAACGTCAAACTCGCGATGGCTACCGCTAAAGCGCTTGAAAGAACGTTTTTCATATAGTCTCCAATGGTGGTTGTTCCGGAGAATCCGGACAAAGACTAACAACGCTTCCTCAGATCCCCTCGTTGACGGTTGCGCGAAGAGCAAGGCGTTATCAGGCTATGTCCTACGATTTAACTCGGTGGTACGACGTTCTGCGCTGGCATGTCCCAATCAGACGCAACGTGCTGTTGCAACCGTTCGCATGGTTCTACATCTCCAGACCTGACCTAACTCGGCAGGTATCCGTCGCACGTCGGTCTGCGCGGCTGCGCGGCCTGCGCAAGCGTGCATCACGGCCGAAGTCAATATCGTTCCAGCATCATAATGAGGTCTAACTTCGAACCCGAGGGCCGCACGTCCGTTACACTTGTTTTGATGCGTGTCCGCGACCGTGTATCGGCTTATTTTTTTCAGGTTGGCGATGCGAAGGCGGATGAACGCGCCGCGTTCATTGCTGCTAATGGTCGCTTGCTGTATGGATCTGCCAGACGATCGGCCGTGCGCACGTTCCCGACGCTGCGCGCCGCCAACGAATTCTTCAAGCTAATGGGCGGACGGTATGCCGGAGAAGAATTGCGCTTACGCGCATTCATTGAGGACTGGGAGGCGACACATTACGCATCGAGCAGTCATCGTCGTTCTAACCAGACGTGAGGCAATCGTCAGCGGGCTCGCCGGCTGATTAAATCGTAAGCATCGCCCAACGCACGCGTTTCGTGCTCGTCGGATTAACACATAGTCGCAGCGCGAAAAGAAGCCGCCCCTTAGAGCGGCTCGTTGGACTGCGTTGTAAGCCAGTTAAAGCAGGTATCACCTTGCGAACGTTCGGCCCGACGAACACACGAGCAACGAGAGCTTTTCTGCTAATCCCGGCGGTGTCGAGATTCGGATCCGGCACTTACTTCGCGCCACGAACGCTTCGCTGAGTTGACCGCAAGCGGCAAACACCAAGCTGACGCACCGCAAGGCGTACGCAACGTTTAGCGCATACGATCTGAAGAAGACAACGGCGACTGACGGCATCAGTCACGTTGCGTCTGCCGAATGTCGCGTATGTGATCTCAATTCATAACATCTGGATCAACTGTGCGTTGTCATGCCATACTTAAAAATAATGGGGGAGACTAACGTTTTCGGCGCGCATCGCGACGGCCGGTCGTCATGCTTGACCGCTATCACGCTGTTCTCGTGCATATCGGCAGCGTACGGCGCAGAGAGCAGCACAGTGCCGTTCGAATTGCCCGAGATCGCAGTGATCGCCACGACGCCTGTCGGGGGCACGGGCATCAGCGAAGATAAGTATCCGGGCAACGTGCAGATCATCAATCACAAGGATATGCCGCAGAACGCGCAACACCTCCCCGATCTGCTCAATCAGTCGATCGGCTCAGTGAATCTCAACGAGACGCAGGGTAATCCTTACGTCGTAGACCTCAATTACCGTGGTTTTACGGCGTCGCCAGTGCTTGGCACGCCACAGGGGATTTCGGTTTTTCTCGATGGCATGCGTTTTAACGAACCGTTCGGCGATGTCGTCTCGTGGGATTTGATTCCGCAGATTGCGATCGCCAACGTAACGGTTGTGCCCGGTTCTAATCCGGTCTTCGGTCTTAATACGCTTGGCGGTGCCATCGCTCTCAACACCAAAAGCGGATTCGCGTTTCCCGGCGGCAGCGCGAAAGTGACACTTGGCTCATTCGGCCGCCGCAGTCTCGACGCGGAACAAGGCGGCCATGGCGAGAACGTCGACTACTACGTTGCTACCAGCCTTTATAACGATCGCGGCTGGGCAGCCTACAATTCGAGCAGCATCCGGCAATTCTTTGGGAAAGTCGGATTTCAGGATGACCGCACGGACATTGACCTTACGCTCATGTACGCGGACAACCTTCTGAACGGGAATCAGAACTGTACCGCTCTCCACACTGGGCAACCCCGCGCAAGGTTATTCCCACCCCGATTACACGGACACCCAGAGCTTTACGCTCAACCTGCGCGGCAACCTGGAACTGAGCGCGCAGAAATCGGTCACCGGAAATTTTTATTACCGGCAGATAACGCGAGACGTGTTCAACAGCAATATCGCCAATCCGGTCGCGACTTCCGTAAACGATCCGACCTGCATCACGACCGCCGACTGTCCGGCGAGCAATCTGCTGGCCCATTACACGCAGAACATTTTCGGCAGCAACCTGCAGTGGTCAAGCACCGAAACGCTCCTCGGCAAGCCGCAGGTTATGACCGTGGGCCTCAACGCTGAATACGGCAGGACCACTTTCAGTAATTCCGGCCAGAACGCCTTTGTTGACAACATGAGCGGCACTATAGGTGTCGATGCGTTTATGCCACAGGCGACGATCGCTTCGACGAATCGCCGCTACGGCATCTTTGCGACTGACACGTGGAGCGCGACCGAGCGCCTCGCCCTTACTTTGTCCGCTCGCTACGACTACGCGACGATCGGTTTGTCAGGCGCTTCGTGCAGCGACCCCGATGGTCTTTGCAACAACGCCGCGACTTTATCGACCACGCCCGGCACGAACACGTTGACCGATGTTTCCGGCAGCCACAGTTATCAACGCTTCAATCCATCGGCGGGCGCCGCCTTTCAGTTCGCACCGCAGCTCACCGGATTCGCGAACTATGCAGAGGGCTTTCGCACCCCTTCGGCGATCGAGCTAGCGTGCGCGGACCCCAATTCGCCATGCACAGGGATTCCCAACGCATTCGGCGCCGATCCTGATTTGAAAGCGGTCGTGTCGAAAACGTACGAGGCCGGCTTCCGGGGAAATTTTTCACCGCACTTGCGTTGGCGCGCCGCCGTCTTTCGTAGCACGCTCTACGACGACATCCTATTCAACCAGACCAACGCCGTTCAGGGCTACTTCGCTAACGTTGGCAAAACGCGGCGCCAGGGCGTGGAGGTGTCACTCGATGGCACGAACAACCGGCTCGATTACGCACTCGCCGCAGGCTGGGTCGACGCCGCGTTTCAAAGTCCATTTACGCTCGCGAACGGTGCCAACAGCAGTTGTATCGCGGCAAACGGTGCTGGCAACGGCTGCGCTGGAGTGCTTGCGCAGGCCGGCGACAAGATTCCTGGCATCCCTGCGCTCACGCTTAAACTGCGCATGGGTTATGCGGTTACGCCGCAAACGCGTTTGAAGGCAACGCTGCAAGCGCAAGGTCCGCAGTACGCGCGCGGCGACGAGAACAACCAGGACAATAACGGGCGCGTGCCCGGTTTCACGACCGTCAAGCTCGACATCGATCATCGCTTCGACAAGCGATTAGAAGTGTTCGGCGGTGTCAACAATCTCTTCAACGCGCGCTATGCAACGTTCGGCACGCTCGGCGTCAACAATCTCACGACTGGAACAGCGGAGCAGTTCCGCGGCGTCGCCGCGCCGCGCTCCGTGTACGCCGGACTGCGCGCGCTTTTCTAGCCGGTGAAGACGAAGCGCACGCTGACTACTTGCGCTGCAGGTCCACGCGTCAATTGGTTGATGATTAGGGCTGCGACACACACAGCGCCGCGCAACACGCCGTGGTGGCCACGATAGCCATTTCTAGAAATAAAAAACCCCGCCGAAGCGGGGTTTCTGTGAGTGCGGCCGGGTGAACTAAGCTTGCGGTTTTCTGCGACGCCGCACAAATCCCAACAGTCCCAAACCGGCGAGCAGCATCGCGTAGGTTTCGGGTTCGGGTATTGCGCCGACCGCTGTGAGCTCAACGTCGACGTTGTCGAGGCCGATATAACTACCGCCAGCCGTAGACAAGCCCACTATCCTGAGCGTGGTGCTGGCGCCTTGCGCTAGGAATGTAAAGCTCCTTGCATTCCACACCGCCGGGTTAGGCGTACCAGACGCCGAAGTGAAATTGCCCGTGAAGTTACCTGCGCTCGCGGTGACCGATACCGGTCCCCCGAAAGCAAACGAATCGCCGCCAAACCCCAAATCGAAAGTAGCGGTATAGCTTTGTCCGGCTGTAGTAGCGAAGGATTGCGTCACGCCGCCGTACGTTCCGGAGTTGAAGTACGAGGTCAAATCAAGAAAGAATTGACCGTTGGAAGCCGGAATATTGTATGGATTTCCGTTCTGTATCCAAGCCGTATTAACGCCGTTAGTCGTCGTCCATCCTGGAATGGCGCTTGATCCCGACGGTAGGTCCATAACTCTATTACCGTCAGGCACGAAAGTATTGTTCGTATTCTCAAAACTGCCGTTGGTGAGCAGATTGGCTTGCGCACCTGCGGACACCAACGCTAACGTCATAGCGCCTGCGAGACAAACGATTATTAAACGACCAGGTTCGGGCGTAGCGTCTAAGTTGATCATATCGTCTCCTTCAACGGGTATGTGAGTTAGAAAGATTATGCTCTGTTAATGGGCGATCAATAGTCCGTTCGATTACGCGCCCGCGAATGGCATTGTCATCCGTGGCTGCGCCGCAGCAAAAGACAAAATTCGTAGCCGAATGAGAGCGCGCGGGCGCAGATGGACAGTCCCCGGACCTGAGTCAGGAAATGACGCGTCCGTAGCCCGCGCGGGGAGGCGTGGGCGACGGTAAGCAGCGCACCATAACAATTGCCACTGCCGTTGGCATCTACCGGTTCGGCTGCATCAGCAGGCATCGCGCGAGCAGTCACCGTAAGCGGACCGTGAGCAGGCACCGCCCTGCCCCTATCGCGAGCGCTAACCTGGTAGCGGCCCGAAGCGATTGTCGGTGGCTGACCTGCTGTTCAAACTGCCATGTTTTGTCGTCCTTGCGGTGCGGAAGTTAGGCTGAGAAAAATGTATTCCAGGGTCCCCGTATGACGCTCGCATTACACTCGTCGGCGACTCCGGCCACGATCACGACCTGAGTTCGCCACGGACTGCGTCGTTGGGGGCATCCGTTGCAGACGATAACGCTCGCAGTGAGTCGCCCAACGATGCGACCATTTCAGCGCACTGAGAGAACCTCGTTCGTGGCCCGCACCGTGTTCGGTGTATAGTTCAAATCCGATCGACGTTTCGCTGTGCCGCAGCATCCTTGAACCCGGTCGCGGTGGCTCTGGGTGAAGTCGGCGAAGAGGGGCACTCGTTTCCAATTGATTAATCTGATAGGAATAACCAATGAATAAGCTAAACAGCTCGTTTTGGTCAATTGCCGTGGCCATGGCAATCGCATCAGGGTCCGTGATGGTGGTAACTCCGGCATCTGCAGCAACGGACAACGCCCAAGAGCGCCGTGGTGCGCGCGACACTAAACAGGACAGCAGGCAGGGCGCACGAGAGGACAAGGTCGATTGCAAACGGGCAAACGAACAAAGCAATGCCGCCTGCCGTCAGGATAAGCGCGGCGCCAAGCAGGAAGGGCGTCAGGATTCACGTGACGTGAGATCCGGCGCAGCGCCAAAGTAACTTCGCAAGCCGACTCCGTCGTGCGCCTCGTGCCCGGTGTTGTGCCGGGCACGTCCGGTGGCGGAGCGGTAAAGGGCACTGGGGTCAATTTCGCATCGCTTTAGCTGTGCGCAGCTGCTTGCAATGGTGAATAATCGAGACATTGCGTGGTGCGGAAGGAAACCGCAGGCGACTGTGATGGTCTCACTGTCGCACGCACAATGAGAGATCGGAGATAACATGACGAATTCACATGGACACAGCGTTAGGCGCTCGATCGTCGTATCGGGGGTTATATGCGGAATATTTGCGGGCGCAGCATTCGGGCAGTCGCAGTACAACCCTGGCACCCCGACGCCTAATCCCAACATGCAGCAGCGATATAACTCGCAGACCGGCAACTATGAGATGACGACGCCCGGGGCCGAACTGCGATACAACGCCAACACGGGCGGATATAACTACTCAGACCCGAACTATCGTCAACCAGCGCCGTATACGCCGCCGGCGGCGCAAACACCACCGCCCGCTTACACGCCGTACTCTCCCTATCAACCGAACTATGGGCCTCAATATCCCCGGTAACCAGCGGCACTGGAAAGCCAACGACGCATTGCATCGCATCGCGGGCATGCGGAAGTGGCTATTGCAGCGACCCGGTTAGAGGTCAGTCAGCGTCACAAATCCTGCTGACGAGCAGATCACCGATCCGCACCGCGTGACGGATGCGCCGACTAGTGCGAAGTAGCTACATACGAGGTGAAGGCAGTTCTGTATCGTAACGTTGAGATAACGTTACGATAAGGACTGATCCTTGACAACGTCGACGAGTGAAGAGATTGGGCAAGCACGAGCGGTCTGCTTTCTGTGCATCGCTGATCGTCACAATCGCCAACTGACACGCGCGGAGCGGCAGTTCCTCAGCGATTGCGCTAACGACTTTTTGAAGCTTGCCAAGCTTCGCCTGTTATTCGCGCGGAAATTTCGGCGCGAGGCCGAACCCATATTGAACATGCCGGACATACGTCGTATGCGCGAGCACCTTGAACGGCAGGAATATGCGGCTGCGTTGGCTGAAGCGTGCGACATTCGTTTTGCGATGCAGCCCTTAATTGTCGCGGCAAGCGCACGAGTCAAAGATACTTTGGCGAATCGGGCAGAAATTAAGAAAATCAAAAACCGGTTTCTGCGAGGAAGGACCAATGTCGGTAGCCGCCGGCGTGGTGTATTGCGATCTCCTCTTAGAACGAGCTAACCGTCAAGGCGACGACCCCGATCGAGTAGTCCGGAGGAGGTGGGGCGAAGCCCGGCGCGCCGTGACCGTCAAAGACGGCACCGCTCTCGTTGCAATTTCGGCAATTGCCGGCATGACCCCGGCTGCTGCTGCATTGAGGAATCGGACCTCTCGTAGCTTCCGTTGCGTGCGGCTCACCGATCTGGCGGGCGTTCCAGGACGTGTGCTCAGAAAATCGTTTTTATCAAAATCGGTAATGGCCGCTTCACTCCAAAGGAGATGGAAGTGTTCCATCGCCGCGAATGCGCCAGATTCGTGATCAACTCGAAAGCCGCGTCCGCAGGCCGCGACACCGCGATCGCAGTCGGGACATGCTTACGACGATTAGATCATGCGGCGCTTAGGGAGCGAGCGGCGCCAGGGCGTTGCGCAGCGGCGCGCTGGAGATTTCCATCAACCCGCCAAATGGCTGGCCCAACTCCAGGATCATGTAAATCGCTCCGGCGGCCGAGAGCGCGAAGATCAACAGGGAGCCGATCGCGATTGCGTTCGGCCGCGCGAACAAACCGAAGCTTGTAAAGATAATGGTGAGCCAGGAAATCAGTACTACCAGGAACGGCATGGGGACTGAGTTGCCGGTTTCGGAGAACAGCAGCAAGCGCGTTTGCGCAATGTCGGTGGTGATTTGTATCATCCGCGCTTGCAGCGAGCGTTGAGCATCATTCTGTGGCGAAAGCTGGTGAAGTTGTGCATGAAACACTTCAGCTGCGTGGCTCGCCACGAACGGCGCCGCCTTGGCAGAATCGTTACTGTTCTCAAGCCACATGCGATCGGCCAGGAGAACGACGCCACGCCGCAGTAGAGTCCGGCTGGCGCTCGCCTCCGGCCCGTATTGCGCCAGCAGATAGTCGAGCACGACGATATTGGCGGTCAACTGCCTGACCTGAGCGCTCTGGGTGTCGTACGAAGTCTTCGCCGAGGCGATTAACAGGCCGAGCACAAGTGCGGCTATCGTTCCGATCAGGCCGGTGCCCAGCCTGACCACATCCTTGTCTTCCGTGCTCAATTGATGCCCTGGAAGGAACATGCCCAACAAAGCACCGCCGGAGAGGCAAGCAAATGTGATGCACGATATTTCGATTGCATTCATCATTCGCTCCTTGTGGCTAGGAAAAAGCCGCTGCCGTCCTTCACGCGAGCGTACAGCGACGCACGGTTGAGTTCATTCCGGCTTGATTCCTGCGATCTTGGCAAGACGCGCGAATTTCTCAACCTCTGCCTTGATGAAAATTGAAAATTGTTCCGGCGTGTTTGATACGGGCTCAAACCCCAGACTCGCGAACCGTTCCCTGGAATCGGATGTGGAAACAATTTTCACCAACGTGCCATTGAGCCGGCTGACGATATCGGGAGGCGTTGACACAGGCGCTACAACACCTAGCCAACTGGTGATGTCATAACCGGCCAGGCCGCTCGATTCGGCTATCGCGGGCAAATCAGGCAGCATCGAAGTACGTTGAGCGCTGGTCACCCCGAGTGCTCGCAATTTGCCAGTGCCGATGTGGGGCGCGACGATGGACGATGCGAAAAACCCGAGGTCGATCTGACCGCCCAAGAGATCAGCAATCGCCGGACTATCTCCCTTATACGGAACGTGGTTCATCTTCACGTTCGCCATGGCGGAAAACATTTCAGCGCTAAGGTGGCCCAGATTGCCGACTCCGGTGGACGCGTAGCTCAAAGCGCCCGGTTTGGCCTTCGCAACCGCAATCAGATCACGGACTGATTTTGCGGGGACCGAAGAATGCACCGTCAGCACATAAACGGTTTTCGCAAGTATGCTGATCGGCGCGAAATCGCGCACGACGTCGTACGGTAATTTGGCGTAAAGGTTCGGCGCCAGCGTGTGTCCGCCCCCCATTAGCAACAGCGTATAACCGTCGGCGGGTGACTTGGCGACATTGTTCGCGCCGATCGTTCCGCCCGCGCCGCCCCGATTGTCGACAATGACCTGCTGCCCGAGCAATTCCCCTGCTTTCGGCCCCACAAGCCGCGCGATCAAATCGGTAACGCCACCCGCGGGAAAAGGCACCACTAACCGAATGACCTTGGTCGGATAAGTCTGCGCGGACGCGCAGGGACTCGCCAGCGCCGGAGCAATCGCAATCAACAAGATGCGGCTTACTGTCATTCTTGCCTCCTGGTTGTAAGGCGCAGAACCAGTGGCTACGACAACGCCGTCGCACCACTTCACCAAACGCTTAAACGAACTTCCAAGGGCTCGAGATTGATATGCCCGTGCGGCTCAACATCTCGCGTTCCATCGAACGCAGCGTTGCAAGTATCCGCTGCTCGTCCACTGTGACTACTGTCTTTCTGTCGACGACGATCCGGCCATCCACGATCACTGTCTCGCAGCTATCGGCGTTGGCCGAGTGGACGAGCGCTTGTACCTCGTTGTACATCGGACGCCAGTCAAAGCGGTTCGTCTCAAAAATGGCGATATCGGCTTTTTTCCCGGCCTCGAGCGAACCGATCTCACCGTCAAGGCCGAGCGCCTTCGCGCCGTTGAGCGTGGCCATCTCGATGGCCTGCTCGGCTCCCATGATTTGCGGATCGTTGCGCAAGCCCTTATACAGCACAGCTGCCAGATTCAGGACGCGGATCATGTCGTGATAGTTCGAGCAATCGGAACTATCGCTGCCTAGCGCCACCGGAATGCCAGCTTCGAGCATCTCAGGAAATCTGCCGAAGACGAATGGATAGCCGAGCTTCACGCCCGCGGAAGGACAGTGCACCACCTTGCTGCCGGACTTCGCCATCAGATCGACTTCCTTCTGATTGACGAAAAGTACATGCACCAGTACGACGTTATCGTCGAGCACACCGAGCTTGTCCAGATGCTCGATCGGACGACGTCCATTGCGCTTGCGGCATTCTGTAACGGAGTCGTGCCAGGCGGATTCATGAAGCGTAAATGGCACTTGGTATTGGTCAGCCATCTTCTTCGCTTCCACGACCAGGCGGTCGGTATAGCGCTGCACGCCGTCTATCGTCACGCACGGCCGGATGTTCTTGCGGCCGGCAAAATCTTGAAGGAGTCGCTCCATATGCTTCAGGATGTCGTCGGTCGACTCCATCTTGGCACTGTGCCCGAGGCTTTCGCGGTCCGATGCACGCCGCCCCATGAAACCCTTGATGCCGATATTTTCGATCCCGCCTTCGAGCATTTCTGTTGGATGATACGAACCGGACTCCAGAAAGGTGGTGGTGCCGCCCTTCAGCATTTCGATCAGCAAAGCCTGCGACCCCCAGATTTCATTGTCGGCGGTTAACTGAGGCGACGCTTTGTAGTGGGTGAACGTTGTTTGCACCGCCGGACCCAGCGTATCCGGTATGAGGCTCTTGCTCATATGGTGGCTAAAGTGAATGTGAGCGTTGACCATCCCGGGAATCATCACCTTGTCGGTGCAGTCCAGCTTTTTTTTACCGGCGTATCTTTGTGCGACATCGGATGCTTTGCCAACAAACACGATGCGTTCGCCGTCGACGGCGAGGCCGGCGTCCCTGATTACGCGGCGCTCGGCGTCAACGGTGATGGCAGTGCCGCCGAGCAGGATCAGGTCGACGACTTGTTTGTTACCTTGACCGTGCTGTTCCATTGCACCTCTTTCAATTTAGTTCGAACTCCCGCCGCACCACGTCGCTGATACACGTAAGCCATCTTGAGCGCGTATCGACAACCAAGTTAGCGCAGTCAGTGTGCACCACAACGAGTATTATGGTCCTCGCCATACACCCCCTTTGCTATTAAGCAATTTGTTGTTATACGGGTACGAAGCGCAGCGCCAAAAGGGTAGTGTTAATACTACTACGCGGGTGATTTCGTGAATCCGAAGTCTGCCGGGGAGTTTCGTGCATAATCAAACGCCGGATGGCCTGTGACTCGGAACTCGCACGCCGTCGACCCGATTGGCGATGCGGCAGAGCAGTGCGCGAACACATGAAGTTAATGATCGTCAGATCGTGCAAGACACAATGAGCAGCGCTAACGTCCGCGCAGATCAACGCCCGAGAAGGAATGAACACATGTCCAACCATCATCTTACGGCCGCTCAGATCCAACGTTATCAAACCGAGGGTTACCTTTCGCCTCTACCTGCGCTCGATGCGGAGCTTGCGCGCCAAACACTCGACAAGGTCGAAGCTTATGAAGCGCAGCATGGCGAATTCCCAAGCAAAGGACTCAAAGCACATCTGTATTTGCCGTGGATGGAGCGCGTAGTACGGCTGCCGACCATACTCGATGCGATCGAATCGATTGTCGGGCCTGATATTCTCTGCTGGTCAAGCCGTTTTTTCATCAAAGACCCCGGCGACGGCGGTTTCGTGTCCTGGCATCAGGACGTCACCTACTGGGGCCTTGACGTGTCTGAGAACATTCTGACCGCGTGGATCGCACTGTCACCCGCAACGCGCGCCAACGGCGTAATGAAAGTGATACCCGGCTCTCACACCAAAGTAGTGGCTCATCGCGAAGGTGCGGCAAGTAACATGCTGCTGCGCGGCCAGGAGGTCGCGGTGGAAGTGGACGAAACGCAAGCTGTCCACATGGAATTGAAAGCGGGCGAGATGTCGTTGCATCACGGTCTCATGTTTCATGGCTCCGACGATAACCATGCGCAGCAACGACGCGTGGGTTTTGCGGTCCGTTATATGCCAACCCGCGTGAAGCCGCTCGATGGATTGCCGCGCGACAGCGCGATGCTGGTGCGGGGCGTCGATCGCTATGGCCATTTCGACCTCGAGCCGAGCCCGGCTGGCGAGCTCGATCCGGCGGCAGTGGCGTTTCACCGCAAAGCAACTGCCACTTATGCGGAAATCAATCGGCAGGCGGTGAAGAAACATCTCGACATGATGGGTGAGCATGCGGCGCATCCAATGATGTAGTGCGTCGGCTCCGCTCGGTCGGCATGCGCGAGAGTTCGGCCACGCTCCAAGTCGCGTTGCAACGAACGATCGTTCCTAAAATCACTTTAAAGAAAGCCGGCGCATGAACTCAAGAGTGTGCATCGCAATGTTCACCGGATGCGCACTGCTTGTGTGGGCACATGCGTGCCTCGCACAAGGCAACTACCCGCAACGACCCGTGCGCTTCATCATTCCATTCGCACCGGGAGGCGCGGGTGATTTCGTCGGCCGCATCGTTGCGCAGAAACTTGCCGATCTGCTCGGACAGCCGATGGTCGCCGACAACCGCCCCGGCGCATCGGGATTTCTCGGCGTCGAAATCGGCGCGTCAGCGAAACCGGATGGCTATACGATCGTGCTCGGCAATAACGGAGCAATCGTAATCAGTCCCGCCGTCTATACCACTTCTTCCGTGCAGCCGACGCGCGATCTCGCGCCCATTACCCAAATCGTCGATGTACCCAGCGTGCTGGTCGTGCATCCGTCGCTGCCCGTCAAAAGCGTGCGCCAGCTCATCGATTTCGCCAAAGCGCGACCGGGCAAGCTCAACTTCGGTTCTCCCGGCAGCGCCAGCGGCAACCGGCTCGAGATGGAAGTGTTTCGCAAGACAGCTGGCCTGGAGATGACGCACATACCGTACAAGGGAGGCGCCGGGCCGGCAGTGACAGCGCTGATTTCGGGCGAAACGCAGTTGATGTTTACGACTCTTTCGTCAGCGGTGCCATTCATTACAGCGGGAAGATTGCGCGCATTAACGGTTACGTCGCTCGCTCGTGCGGAAGTGATCCCAAGTGTCCCTACCACGACTGAATTGGGCATCACCGAACTTATCGGCGGCTCGTGGCAGGGACTGTTCTTCCCCAAAGATACGCCCGCGCCGATCATCGACCGGATATACGCTGCAACAGCAAAAACGATGGCTGATGAAAGTGTCAAACGACGTCTCGCAGCAGGCGGCGTTGACGTTGTCGTTAGCACTTCGCCTGCCGAGTTTTCCAGATTCGTCGCAAGCGAAACGCAAAAATGGGGTAGAGCCGTCAGGGAGTCTGGTGCAACGGCGGAGTAGCGCTGCGACACCTCTACGGCCTCCTGAGCGATGCTTAGCGATGTTTCAATTCATGCTCTTGCGCAGATCAATCAAAACCTGGTCCGTTTGATCGATCCGAATGAATCCGACCCTTGGATACTCGACATCCAGAATTACGTAGATAGTGATTGCCATAGCGAGTGAGAACCCGATGATGTGAATCCAGCTGTGACTTCCTCCGGCCATTTCATATCCGGCAAGAAGTGCGGCAGTCAGCGAGAAAACAATCAACAAGATGAACACGATCATCGGTGAGTGAAATTGAGACATCATCGTGCGGGTCGTTGTGATATCAAACATGGTATTGAGCGCCGGTAATAGCAGCAGCGCGCAAGACTCTGGCTGGCCTTTGCAATGACTGACAGCGTGAGACCAGATTTGCTGCTGTAGCTGACTGCCGCGATCCAGCTCCTTCATTGCTGCTTTGAGATCGGGAATGTATCGGTACGCTGCCAGCCGCGAGTCAAGATAACTGCGGAAGAGCTGGCGCATTTCAGGCTGCGCTGCCTGCGGCAACAGATCGATGCGCAAGAAGGCGGTGCCGATGTCATTGGCTTCCTCCACGATCAAATTGCGCCGGACTTCGAATCTTGAAAGTCCATTTGAGAAGGTGAAGGCGATCAATAGACCGAGCAGTGCGAACACTGCCGTTCCAATCGTCTGCACATTCGCGGGCTTCGTCGACTCGTCCTGGAATTTCCGTCCGATTCGCCATCCGGTTTGCATAACGCCGATCATGGAAAGGATCAGGCCCAGTGCAATCCATATGGCATACGTTGCTAGAAACATGGCGGCTCTAAGAGTGGGAGGATTCGATGATAGCTCATAGTCTTGATTGCATGTTTGACGAACGCCCCGCTGGTATGCGTTCGCGGAGCTTGCTGCATCCCTTGCTTATTAAGTGGCAGGCGCTTCCTGCGAACGTGAAGCTCGGAGGAGGCGGGCGAATGCGGAACGATCAGATGCAGCGATTAAGGCAGAAGCACCGTGCCGTCTGATGCCACGTGGTGGTCTTCCGAAGTTGCCGTCTCTGGGGTTTTGCTGTGACCTGCGTTCTTTGCAGTTTGCGAACACGCGTTGATTGCAGTGATTACGATCGACATCGTCTTTTTACTGAACTTGCTGTGACGAATCGGCCCTTGGTCTCTAACGGGCTGCGCATATCCGACCGGTATATTTAATAGTAGCGGGAACGATGCCCCGCAAATCAGCGCGCTCAATGCGTGGTCTTGTTCCCGTACTTCAATGGCGTTGAGCCGGTACAGCGCCTGCCTCCAGAAGCGGAAACTCCCCTCACTTCTGCTCGATACATGCACTTCGCTGTCGAGCGATTCGCGAATCTGCTTCCAAGCTGTGCGTCGTTCCATGTGCGGCGCAACAGAGTTTCGCAGGGCCTGCATGGTGGACTTCGTCGGCTAGGCACGCCAATGACAGCAACAAGTTCATCGATCAACTCGATTAGTCGAAGGCGCGGCTTTGTCATACCAGGCCTCCCACGGCAAGATCTCAATATCTGCCAAAGAGACCGGCAGTCGGTCGTACACGAGGACGCAGCGCAGCCCATCGGTGTAGTAGGGATCGGTTGTCAGGTTGCCGCGCGGGGCTTTCTTCGGCGCGACTCCCACGCCTTTCACAAACCCGATCTTGGTAAGAGTTGACGAATATGCCATGTCCTGCGCCAGCGCCGCGCGTGCTTCGTCGACGTCGGGATCGATCTTGTGCGTCGTGAACGTTGGCGTATGAAGGGTAAGCCGGCTGCCGATATCGCGGCTGATCTGGCCCACCCATACCTGCTTGCCGTGGTAACGCATGGGGCTGAGCCACAGCCGCAGGTGGTTGCGCTGGTGGATGTTGTCGCGCGCCTTCTGCAGCGCCAGGTCCTGGGCTCGCCCGAACATGTAGAGATCGCTCACTGGTGCATAGCGATATCGCTCGCCCGAAAGCGCTGAGGTCACTATCTTCGTGATCGATCCCGACCACTTTTCCTCGGTCGGACGCCAGCCGCGACGCGCGAATGCAGGGAAAGCGTCATCGAGGCCGCCCACGACCACCAGGTTGAGCGGATCGCCGTTCTTCGAGCCGTCCGCGTTCGTCGCACAGCATGGCAGCGCCTCCAGCGCTGCGCGGAAAACGGCGTCGTCGGTGTAATTGACGATTTTTTCCGCCGGGTACATGTCGCGCCTGAACACTTCGCTCGCGTGGTAATCGGCGCGGAAGCCGGGCACCAGAGTAAGGATCGAGAACGTTCTGGTGCGTCCGTTCCCGACAAGATCCAGTTGAACGAACTTGAAGCCCTCATCGAGATTCGCCAAAACGAATCCCGATGTCGTTGCACCGGGTAAGACAGGGTTGCGGAATGCAAGCTGGCGAAAGCGCCGGTCAAGCTCGGCCCTGCTATCGTGCGAGTCGTCCGTGGCAAATGCTTCAGCCGCTTCTGAAGCGGGGAAGAAATTCGGATCAAGGCCCGGCGATAGGAGAAAGTAGGGGCGGTCTTCCCGGTTCTCGACTTCGATCCAGACCGGTTGCACCGACTTCGTAGCGAGCGGCAATCCTGTACACCGCCATGCTCTCTTGTGCGGACAGCACGGCGGCGGAAACGCGTACGTTACCTTCTGTACGCGTCACCGCCCGGCTCTTGTAGTCGATAGTCGCTGCGGGTGGCGGGGTTGAGGCGCAGCCGGCGAGCACAGCGACCAGCACAGCAAGCGCCGCGTTGCGCAGCGCACTTGCGACCATCGACCTGAGGGCATTCACGCTAGATCTCCGTCATTGCGCGATGCGAAACAATGCGACGCGACAGCGGACTGGAACCCTCGAGCCGTGTGTGTTCATGTGCATATCAGCAAGTTCTTGCCAGGGGCCGGTTCGCTCGAAACTGCGCCAATTAGCAAATAGCAGGGACGTCTTGCGCATCATTCTCTCTCGGGCAGCGCGCGAGGGTACACGAGGAAAATACGTGGCGGCACCCCCCTAGACAATTGGACCTAGGTCCCACAAGGAAAGCGTCGCTCTGAAGACGTTAGCCGAATCCGCTGTCTGCAAAGAAACAATTCCCGCGCGGGGACGGCTGGTTCCAGCGGCAACACGTTGCTACCATTGCCCTCATTTGAGTTAGTCTGCCGCGTTTTAGTTGGTGCGCAGCTCCCGACGCTCGGGACGTCGGAGTTTCCGTTTAGAATGCTGCGATCTTACCTACTGCCCTGGCACATGATTTCATCTCGTTTGCCGTGTGCCTTGCTGGCGGGATTGCTGGCGATCGCCGCCGCGTCGAGCGACGCTCAGCCCGCGGTGAAACAGGTCCTGGTGCTGCAATCGTTGGACCGCGGGAACTTGATTGTTGATAAATTCACCGGCGACTTTCGCATAGCGTTGGACCAGCGCGTCGGGAAACCCGTAAACGTCGTTCAAGTCGTCGTGGGCCCAATAGGATTTGTTGGCGCCCCGGACCAAGCGGTCGTCGACTACATCCAATCCATTTACGCCGCTCGCGCACCCCCGGATCTCATTGTTTCTGTGGCCGGCCCCGCGGCCGTGTTCGCGCGCAAGTATCGGCACAAGCTTTTCCCTGGGACACCGCTCCTTTTCGCTTCAGTGGACGAGCGATACCTTCGCGGCGCGCCACTTGGGCAGAACGAGAGTGCGGTCGCAGTCGTCAACGATTTTGCTCACGTCGTCGATGACATTCTGCAAGTATTACCCGAGACTAAGCAGGTTTTCATGGTGATCGGGTCCGGACCTCTCGGTCAGTTTTGGCGTCGAGCGCTTGAGGGCGACTTCAAACGATTTAGTGATCGCCTAACATTTATATTGGTCGAACGAGCTCTCCCTTCAAGATATCGTGCGCCGCGTCGCGAACCTTCCCAGCCAGTCGGCGATCTTCTATCTCACCTTCGGCACGGACGCGCAAGGTGGCGCTTACCCGGATGAACAAGTGCTCGCCGAGCTTCATGCCAAGGCGAATGCCCCGCTGTTTGGCGCGTTTCCCTTACTCGTTGGACATGGAATTGTCGGTGGGTCGGGGATTGCTATTGACGACCTTGCGCGCAACACGGCCGACGTGGTCAGTCGAATCTTGAATGGCGAGCCACCGGCGAGTGTGACAGTACCGCCACAATTGCCGGGCAAACCAAGATTCGACTCGCGCGAATTACAGCGATGGGGAATATCCGAGGCGCGGCTTCCGCCTGGTGCAGAGATCCTCTATCGCTCACCAAGTATTTGGACCACTTACCGTTGGCACATCGTCGCCATAGTCGCGGCCCTGATACTGCAGGCCTCGTTGATAATGGCGCTCGTGGTGCAACGTAATCGACAGCGGCGCGCGGACGCAGAACTCCAGCGGACGCGTGCCGATCTTGCGCACGTAACACGCATATCGTCGCTTGGCGAACTTTCGACGTCGCTGGCTCACGAATTGAAACAACCGCTAACGGCCATTATGAGCAACGCGCAAGCGGGGCGAAGGTTCATGGCGGCGGGCGGCCCGGACAATGATCAGGAGGTGCGCGAAATACTCGGTGATATCGTTCAGGCAGGCCAACACGCAAGCGCCGTGATTGAACGCGTGCGATCAATGGTAAGGAATGAACAGCGGAGTTCAGCCCCTCTCGATATTACAAGCGCCGTACGTGATGTCATGTTGCTCTTGCATTCCGACGCGGTGCGAAGAAAGGTCAATGTATCACTGCAGGCGGGGCCCGACATGGCGGCTGTGCAGGGTGACCGGGTTCAGCTGCAGCAGGTGGTTTTGAATCTTCTCCTCAACGCATTTGATGTCATGAGGGATGCGGATGCGAGCGATCGCGTCGTGCGGCTCAATATCGGACGCATGGACGAGCGCATGCTCAAGGTATCTGTCACCGACGCAGGGCCTGGACTTCCCGCCGGATCTCCCGAACGCGTATTTGACGCGTTCTATACCACTAAATCCAACGGGCTCGGCATGGGCCTTTCGATCAGCAGGTCCATCATCGAAGCGCATGGCGGCCGCCTTTGGGCAGAGAACAATCTTACACGCGGTGCCACGTTCTCGTTCACGATTCCCATTGCGACGCGCGCTGAATTCGGGGCAATTCCGAATCGCTGAACGGCCTTAAATACCGCCTGCAATGGCAGTAGACCCTTCGCAAGCATTGAGTAACGACGAGCACAGGATAATTGTCTACTCGTCCGAATAACTGATTAGGCAAGCGTGTGCTGACGACACCACGACTATGCGCCTTCACGGTTCTCGCGACCGGCTGTGATCTAGTTACGTTGCGTCTGGATTGCGTTCGCCTACACTGCCGGTGATGAAAACCCTAGGCAAGATTGCGGGAGCGTCCGAGGCGTTGCCGAACGACCATGCGTATACCATCAGCAAGGTGGGCATAGACTCGGTCAGATATTATTTCGAAGTTGGCAATCCCGTCGACCGCAGCAAGATGGTCTTCGTCGGTAGAGACGGCAGGCTGGTATCCGGTGACAGCGACCTTTCGCTAATTCGCACGTTCGGGACAATGCGCGCTGCTAATCAGTTCTTTGACATGATGAATGGGCGATACGGCGGCCGTCCGCTTTTCGTGCGGTCGACGATTCGGAAGCTGCCGCCTGACACCTAAGCTCCGCGCTTAGAAACGCCCGCGACACCAACGCGTTGTTCCGCCGAAGGCTGTTTGTGGCCGGTTGACGCGATGCCTCACGTTTTGCAAAATGTCATTTGCATGCGTTGAGGCGACCGTGGATGCGTTACACTGCATCATATGCAGACAAAAACTTGCCTTGACGCCCCCGGATTCGCGGACAAGCATACGTCGATGACAGTGTATTGATTGACCTCTTCGATAGATTGAACGACGAAGGGCGGCGGTCGATGATCGCTGCGCTATGCGCCGGCTCAGTGCTCGACCTGCGTTTCCTTCACTTGCTGGATGATTCGTCGCTGGCGCAAAGGGCGGCGGCATCACAAGCGGGTTTGCGCGCACTCGATGTGCAACAGCGGCGCAAACGCGACCCGGCGGACGCTTAAAGCGGTAATCCGCGGCACACTAGGCCCGCCTGCCATCTACATATTCGGGGCCGTTTGCTATACGACGTTACGCCCGCACGTGTCTTGGGCGTTCATTCGTTCCGACCGCTGTTACCAGCCAAGATTGGCTGATGCGATTTACGGCCGTTCACTCAGTGATGGGAGCAGCGATGACGCTGGAAGCCACCTATGGCGCCGTCATAGTTTGCCTTCGAGTGACTCCTCCACCTTTCACACGAACAGAGCTTGTAAATGACAGTATCGGGTGAATCGCATGTTATTAGACCAAGGTCCAATTATGCGGGCGGCTGACATCGTCCAAAATGGAATAGCCTCCAAAAGAGGCCCGGGCTCTGCTACATCGACAAACGCGATGGGAGGCACGTCATGAAGCATTCGATCAAACGCAGTTTGGGCATCATGCTGGTTGGCGCGGCCCTGGTGGCGGTGCCGGTCGCGAGCGCCGTCGCCCAGGACTCCGGCTTTATGAAGGACTACTCGAAGCTGAAGATGGTAAAGGATAGTAAGGGTGTCGAGCGCCGCATCTGGATCAGCGAAAAGTTGACACGCGAAAATTACAAGGCGGTTCTCCTCGAGCCCGTCACGTTCTATCCGAAAGAGCAGCCGAACGAGCAGGTATCGCTCGACGTCCTCAATGACATCCGCGCTTATATCGATGCGGGTGTGCGCGAAGTAATCACAAAGACACTGCCCACGGCCCCGGCGGCGGGACCGGGCATCGCGCGCGTGCGCGTTGCCCTCACCGCAGCGAGCGTGAACAAAGACCTTAAGGCCTACCAGCTCATACCGGTCGCCTTTGTCTTCAGCATGGCGAAGCGGGCCGCCGGACAGACCGAATACCCGGTCAAGCTTTACGTCGAGGCGGAGGTGACCGACAGCGTCACTGGTGAGGTGCTCTCCCAGATGGTGCGCGAAGCCCAGGGCATTCAAGTCAAAGGTAATGAACAGGTCACGCTGGCAATGGCGCGTCCCTATATCGACCGCTGGAAGGATGCGGCGAATGTGGAAATCGTCCAGCGGTTCGGGCCGACAGCAAAACCAGCTGCCAAATAAGCGGGTTGGCGCTGCCGAAGCCCGGCCAACCGGGTTCAAAAATACCGGGGTATTGCTGCGATGCCTTGGCAATCAAGCAGCTGACCACGTTGATCCGCCGCGCCGTTGGCCGGTTTCATCGTCCAGAGCACTTGGATGGTGGCCGCATCACTGGGCGCCGATTCGATAACGTCAGCCTCCTGCAGCATTGCAGATCTTCTTGCCACTAGCGCGTAGCCAATTCCGCCTGCATCTTCCTGATGCTTCCCTCAAGTGTGCTTTTCAATGCATCGAAGTCGCTAAAAACGTCGGATTCTGGAACGACCGCCGGGATCACCTGCAGATTCTCCAGAAGGTCACGGTGGAGCAGTGAAATGCCTACCACCAGCACACGCACCCCGGCTGCATTCAGTCTGATGAGTGCATCTTTCAATGCATAGACGCCGGTCTGATCCATGTACGAAATGCGGTCCATGCGCAGAACCAGGACCTTGCTCTGTGCTCCCGCTTGGCGGGCGATATCGAGGAACTCGGTTGCGAAACCGAAGAAGAGCGGTCCATCAACGTGCTTAATGAAGAGCTTGTCTCGAACCGAGTGCGGTATGGTCAGTTCATCCGCCCAGGGTTCATCAGCGACCGGCGTGAGCGTCGTCTGCCGTTCCATGATCTCGCTCACGCGCTTCACGAATACGAACGAGGCCAGGATGAGACCTGCAGCCACTGCGGTTATCAGATCGGTTAACACAGTCAGCACGAGAACGAAGAGCATCAGGAACGCATCCGACTGCGGCACCTTGCGCAGGTGACTGAAGCCGCGGTAGTCGATGATGCCAACTCCGACGGCAACGAGGAGACCTGCAAGCACAGCGCGGGGAACATATTGAACAAGCGCCGAAAGTCCCAGCAGCACCGCGGCGAGAAATAACCCGTGAATCACTCCCGATAAGCGGCTTCGTCCGCCGGCTTCTACGTTTATGATGGTTCGCATAGTGGCGCCCGCGCCGGGGAGACCGCCGATCAGGCCGGCAGCGATATTTCCGATACCTTGGCCGACGAGTTCGCGATTGCTGTCATGCTGCGTTCGCGTCCGATTGTCAGCGACGAGCGACGTCAGCAGCGAGTCGATTGCCCCGAGGAACGCAAGCTGGATTGCGGCGGCCGTTAGTAAGGGCAGTTGGCGAAGTTCGAATGAGGGTATGACCAGGCTCGGCAGGCCCGATGGGATCTCACCGATCACCGAAACTTCAAAGCCCAGCAAAACCGTCAGCATCGTTAGCACCACCAATGCAACGAGCGGTGCTGGAATCGCTTTGGTGAAGCGCGGCAGGATGAACACCGTCGCTATCGTCAGGCTGGACAAAGCAACAGCGCTCCACTTGATGTTGCCCTGGAGAAGATATAACTCGCGGATAATCGTCAACGGGTTGGAAGACGGCGGGTCTACGCCAAGCATCGGGAAGATCTGTTGAATGATGATGATCACCCCGATGCCACTCATGAACCCTGAGATGACCGGGTAGGGAACGTAGCGGATGTAGGTTCCGACCCGCAATAGCCCAAGCGCAATTTGGACCAGACCTGCCAAAACAATAATGGCAACGACGATCGGGAGGTTCACCTCTTCAGAAGGAAACGTGTTCGCCGCCACGATGCCGGTTACGACGAGCGTCATCGGCCCGGTCGGCCCTGTAATTTGTACCGGCGTGCCGCCAAACACCGCCGCGAGTATGCCAGCTGCGATGGCGCCGTAAAGGCCTGCTACCGGCCCCAATCCGGAAGCAACGCCGAAGGCGAGCGCGAGCGGCAGTGCTACAACGCCAGCTGCCACACCGCCGAAGAAATCACCGCGTACGACGTTCCACCCCGACGCGCTGAGCCGCGAAGTATCGCTCGCGGTTGCGTTTGTCATGGTCTCACGCCTCTCGTCGTGCCGACTTTACTTCGCCGGGTCGTACGGCAGTGCAGACTTATGCACGCAGAGTCGCAGCTTGCCGTCGCTGCACCGTCGGAACACTAACGTCTTTTCGACCGTGATCTCACTGCCATCGCTGCTAGTCAAATAGAAGTGGCCCATGGTGATAGCGATGCCGCCATGGACCTGGATGCCGTTCTGCGCAGCGTTGTTGTCGTAGCGCACCTTTACCCAGCGCTTAAGCGCGAAACCGGTGTCCTCAGGAAAATCCGGATCTCCTCCGATGAAATACGAGAGTGCGCCTTTCTTCGTGCTGCGGAATGCGTTCGCGCCGTAAGCAAGCGTGGGCTTGAAAAACACCGTGCCTTCTTTGTAATCGTAAAGGTCATCGATGAGCTGACTGGTAACCGCCCTATAATCTCCGCCCTCGCTATAAATGCGTCCTATTGTTGTCAGGGCATCACACCACGCCGTTTGGGCGATGTTTACATCCTCTTCAGTGATCGACGCGTATTGTGACTGGTCGGTGCGTTCGCTGCCCATGCCTCCTCCGCTTTGTCCAGTTTAACGATGAACGACGCGAATTACACGACGCGATGGAGTCCAAGTCAGAGCGGTGAGCGGAGCGATTATTCACGTCGTTCGGTAATGCAATCGATCACGGGAACCGGTTCCAAGATTTCAGCAAACTCATCCGCATGCGCGAATCGCCAGCGACGCTCCGTCGTTCTCTTCTGCGCATAAGCGCAATACAATTTGCGGCCACAACCGTATGAGTGATGGTATCGAGGAGTTTCGGCGGCGGGCTGTCACCCGCCCCGTGGCTTTTACTGTGTCGAACGCAGCGTTTTCACCGCCGTGGCAATATCGCGACTCACTCCCGCGAGCGCGCGACTGTGCGCGGCGACAAGCGCGTCATATCCCGCGCCGGCCGGTGTTTCCCGCACGAATGAGCGGCCATTGACGGCCGCACCTTTGAGCGGACGAATCGTCCACGCCACTTCAACGGTCGCCGACTCGCCCAGCGCGGAATCGAATCGCCGCACATCGAGTTGCAGCCTCACATCGGCGTTGCTGCCAGCGCTTTGCGGATAGATGGAAACAAATGCGCCGTCGAGCTCCTGAGCGAGATCTGCCGCCATCACGCGCGCGATTTCGCCTTTGAGCGGTTCTCCCCACCGTGCGAATTCGTTAATGGTCACTTGGTTGAGGCCGGCGCGCGTCACGAATTGCGGGCGATCGACGACATCCGGCACTGTCACCGGCGCTATTGCAATGGTGTACGGCGCCGCAGTGGCCGCCGTCGTCATCGCCGGCTTCGGTAACGGGTCGCGAGTTAACGTGTAATAGCTCGCTTTGGGCGAAGTGCCACAACCCGCAAGCATTGCGACCGCCAGTACAACGACCACCCGTAGCGGAATCATCATTTCTTCTCTCCTTCCTTGCTCTCCTGCTTCACGCCGTTATCCTTATCGTCCGCTTTCTTGCCGCTGATCAGCGCTTCCGGATGCTGCTCCAGATAATCAGCGAGGTTGCGGAACGATTGGGCTGCGCGTGAAAACTCCTGCATCGTGGCTCGCGAGTCCTGCAGCACGGGCGAATCGGGTCCGAGCGCAGTGTCGGCGGACTTAAGGGCACGATCCGCAGAGATGAGAGCGTCGCGCGCGTCTGCGACCATTGCCTTGAGCTCCGGAGACAGTTCGGCAATCGTGGTATCGAGCTGCTTGATCATTTTTGTCGTGCTCTTCAAGGTGTCCTTAACATCAGTGCTGATTCCCTCGAAATCCACCTTGTTGAGTTTCTGGACGACGCTCTCCAATGACGTCTTCAAGTCCTGGAGTTCGCCCGGTATGGTTGGCAATTCAGGCGGGTCGGCGTCCCACTTGATCTGTGCTTTCGGCGCCCGCGGAAAAAAGTCCATCGCGATGTAAAGCTGGCCCGTCAGTAGATTGCCGGTGCGCACTTGAGCGCGCATGCCTCGTTCTGCCAGCAGAGTCATGTTCTTCCTGGGGTCGCGCTTGAATTTCGAGGTGCCGGACTGCGCCCGTTGCCGGTTCACCAGCCGATCCGGGAAGAGCTTTACCTCGACGGGCAGCTCGATCGTGCGGTTGACCATGTCGATTCGTGTATTAATCGACACCACTTCGCCGATCGTGATGCCCCGAAAATCGACCGGCGCTCCGGGCACGAGACCGCGTAGAGATTCATGGAAAACCAGGACATACCGATCCACAAACGGATCAGGATCCTTCATTGCGGCCTCACGCGTGGCGAAAAGCTCGAAGGCAGTCATTGCTTCCGCCGGCGCCGATTCTGTGTCTGCAATAGGCGTTTGAAACGCAACGCCGCCCAGGACAATGGACACGAGTGACTGCGTGTTGACCTTGATGCCGTCTGTATTAAGCTGAACGTCGACGCCGCTCGCGTGAAAGAATCGCGTATTCCTGGTCACGAACTGATCGTAAGGCGCTTTGATGAAAGCGCGCAGGGTCACAGCTTTGCCGTCCTTATCGAGTTCGTACGCGGTTATCTGCCCGACCTGCAGGCGGCGAAAAAACACTGCCTCACCAACGTCCAGCGAGCCCAAATCAGGGCTGTGCAGCACAAACTCGCGTCCGCGCTCAACGACTTGAAACACGGGTGGCGCTTCGAGGCCGGTGAATGCGCGCACTTTTTTATCGGATTTACCTATGCTGACACCGATGTAGGCGCCGGTCAGCAGGGTGCCGAGGCCTGACACGCTGCCCCCGGAAATTCGCGGCCGCACGACCCAGAACTGGGTATCTTCGACGAGCTGCACCTCGGTGCCTTTTACGAATTGAGCAGTGACGATCACATCCGAGAGATCTTTAGCGAGCTCGACTTTAGTCACCATGCCGATGTCGACATCCTTGAATTTGACTTTCGTCTTGTTGGCTTCCAGGCCGTCGGCCGTCTTGAAAGTGATCGTGGCCACCGGACCCCGGTCGAGTATCGCTTTGACCGCCAACCAGCCGCCGACCAGCGCGGCCAGCAGTGGAATCAGCCAGACCAGTTGGATGCGGCGGCGTGATTTCGTCGTTGCGACGGCCTCAGGATAATCGTTGTCGTTGTCATCCACGCTCGGTCTCCAGAGAGTCCCACATGATTCGCGGATCGAAAGCCATTGCCGCGAACATCGTCAGCACCACGACCGCCCCGAATGCAATTGCGCCCGGACCCGGCAGAATTGTCGCTAACCCCTTTAACTGCACCAGCGCAACGATCACGGCGACGACGTAGATATCGAGCATCGACCAGCGGCCGACGAACTCGACGAGACGGTAAAGGCGGGTGCGCTGCTGAAGCTGCCAGCGCGAGCGCCGCTGCGCAGTTATCAGCAGCAGTATGAGCGCGACCATCTTCAAGAGCGGTACCATGATGCTGGCGAAGAAGATAATCAGCGCGAGATACCACGACCCCGACGTCCAGAAATAAACGACGCCGCTCATGATCGTGTCGGACTGCGAGCCGAAAAGCGAGCTCGTATGCATCATCGGCAGCAGGTTGGCCGGAATGTAGAGCAGCATCGCGGTGAGGAGCAGAGCCCAGCTGCGCTGTATGCTGTTCGGTTTGCGAAAATGCAGATGGTCGCCGCAGCGCGGACAGCTCATCTCGTGTACGTGCGGCGGCGCTTTCGACAGTAGTCCGCATGCGTGGCAAACGAGCATGCCGCGGCTCGCGGCGCTGGCGGCCGTCATGACGGCACGCCCGCACCGTGCGGATCGTCAACGTGGCGTTGCGCATGCCGCGTGGATTCGACAGCCGCCAGGCGCGCCCACAAGTCGCGTGGATCGATGACCGCCGCAATCGCTGCCATCACGAACATCAAAACCGCGAATGCGCCGAGGGCGGCGCCCGGCACGATGCCGGCCAGATGCGCAAGCTTTACGAGCGAAACCAGCACACCGAGCATGAACACTTCGACCATGCCCCATGGCCGCACTGATTGCATGACGCGATAGACGATCGCGAAATGCGCCGGCGCCCGCCCGACGCGCAATGGCAACAATAGATAAGTGAGCGCTGCAAGTTGCAGACCCGGCATCAACATCGTCGTTGCGAAGACGAGCATGCCAACCGATTTCATGTCCTCATTCCACAGCGTTTGGACGGTCTGAAACAGCGTCGTCTCTATGAGCTGGCCCTGGATCTTCAATCCAATGAGCGGGAATGAGTTCGCGATCGCAAATAGCACAATGCCGCCGGCCGTCAGCGCTAGCGTGCGCTCAAAACTGTCAGGGTGACTGCGATAGAGCACGGCGTTGCAGCGAACGCAACGCACGATACCGCCGCGCGGCACCGGCACCTCGCGCTGGAGCAGATCACATTCATGGCAAGCAACAAGTGGCTCCGTCATGCCATCTTCTTTCAATCGCCGGCTCCCCGGCCATCAAGGTGCGGCTATCGGTGATTCGCGCTGAGAATGAAGAATTTCTCGTAGGTCATTAGGTCTGTCCGGTCGTGGTCGATGGAATGCACATGCTCCGTTCTACCCGCGTAAGGTAGTGCAGTCGCTATGACGGCGGTATTGGACTTTAGGGTAATTCTCGAGGTCCGGCGACTCCGACTGCGGGTTGCGATCGTCGATCGAGTAACACCACAGCGCTAGGGAACCGGCGCATCGGCGCGATGGATTCGGGCCGCCGGCGACTACCGGCACGCTCAACTACCGTAGTGCGCGATGTTAGGTAGTCTTCGCAAGATCGCAGCGACGCAGTCGTCGCTGAGATCTTGAAGGTTCCAGACTTTCACCTTGACGAATTGAGGCCGGCAGAAACGCGGATTCTCACGCAACTCGCCCAACGACGGGTGGCTCGGGTTCACCCTCCAGCAGGCCCTTGTAGATGAAGCCTGCTATCGCGGCACCAATCAATGGCGCAACCCAGAACAGCCACAGCTCGTTGATTGCCCAGCCACCGACGAAAAGAGCCGGCGCGGTACTGCGCGCGGGATTGACCGAAGTATTAGTGACTGGAATGCTGATGAGATGGATAAGTGTGAGCGCGAGACCAATCGCGAGTCCGGCAAAACCGACCGGGGCGCGCGTATGAGTCGCTCCCAAAATGACGATGAGGAACATGAACGTCATGACGATCTCGCACACGAGCGCCGACATAAGTCCGTACTTGCCCGGTGAGTGCTCGCCGTAACCGTTTGCCGCAAAGCCGCCCAGCTCGTAGCCCGCTTTTCCGCTGGCGATCAGATACAGCGCCCCGGCCGCCACGACTGCGCCTGCGACCTGCGCGATGATGTAGGGGAGCAATTGCCCTGCAGGAAACCGGCCGCCCGCCCACAAACCAACAGAGACCGCCGGATTAAAGTGACCGCCCGAAATCGGTCCTAGCGCGTAAGCACCGGTCAGAACCGTCAGCCCGAACGCCAACGACACGCCCGTGAAGCCAATACCGAATTCCGGGAATGCACTGGCGAGAACGGCGCTGCCGCAGCCGCCGAGAACAAGCCAGAAAGTACCGATGAATTCCGCCGCTAGCTTCGGAAGCATAACTGCACCTCATATTTGTGATGTTTCAAGGGTAAGCAAGTCGCAGGTCACACTGCTGCATGCCTCGACACACCTCACGCCATGAGGTGCCGTTGTAAATCTGCGAACAAATAGATACTGCCGGGGCGACAGGCGACTCAATTGGACTTAAGTCCAATAAATCTCCGGCAGGCAGCATGACGACCGGACGGGGTGTACCGAGGCACGCCTGCGCTTGGCGCGGACAGCGCCCGGGCGAGTTTCCTTACTTTGCGTTGCGCCCGGCCTTATGAATGTGGTCCTGGTTCCGCGACATTGCGTCCTCTTCGAATGGCCGTCGTGGAAGACTCACTTGCGCACCAGGCGCTGCAGGATGTCGATCAACTGCTGGTGCGGGCCGCTCGCTGGATCGCGAAACTTGTCTATCGGGTGTGCGTCGGTGAGCCTGCTCAGGCGCAGGAGCTCACGGAAGCGCTGCCGCCGGTCGAGCTGCAGGTCAGAAGGACGCGAGGTAAAGAACAGCCGCCGGAGCTCGCCGGGACCGAAGAGGCGGCTGACTTCCGACGCGGTCACGTAGATTAAAAACAGGACGAAGATCCATAAAGAGATGGCGGCAAAGCGGTGCCATGAGAATGTTGTAATCAGATAGGAAAAGAAATCGCCGGGCGGATTCCGCTCGATGATGGCGAAGTGCACGAAGCGTTCGAGCAGGCGCGCGAAGAACACAATAACCCAGTAAAAAGCGGTCTTGTACATGATCGGCTGGATGAGCGGAGCCCGATCGTAGCGTCTAAGAAGCGGTATCGCGTTCGCGACGAGCACCGCTTTGCCTACAACCAGCGCGGCAATCGTAGCAAGCATAAAGGTGCTGACTGCAACGGCGTACTGGGCAACGAGAAGGTTGGTCGTAAACACGATGAAGTGGAAGCCAACAAGAAAGAACAGTGTTGGCGGCAGCGCTTCCCGCGCTTCGTGCAGGATCCGGGCGCCGATCCGGCGCGCGACGCCGGCCACTGTTCCAGGAGTCTCGACCGCGGCACTGCTATGCGGGTGGCTGTCATCATACGGCATGGGTTTGGTCCTCATATGCGTTCTCCTGATGAGGCGGTTACGGGAAGAGTATCCTGCAATCCCCGTCATATATTCCATGGACCAAAGTCCAATGTCGGGCACCTGACGTAGGTTCTAACCTTGTTGTTACAACGATAAATTTGAGGGGAACTGCTTATGAAACGGCAACGCGGCCTCACGATTCATTTTGTCGATGGCACTTCAATGCAGTTTGAATTTCCGGCGCAGACCGAAAATGAGTACACGGCGGTACTCAAAATGAAGGAGGTCATTAAGGACCGCCAATTGATAATCGAAGTCGATGGCGCGCTGCTGCTACTGCCTTTCGAGAATATCAAGTATTTTCACGTGTACCCGGTGCCAACCGACAAATTACCGCCCAATATCGTCAAGGGTGCGAGGGCCGTCGCATAGCGTCATGTCATTGTAATGGCGACAGTTTCGGGCGACGCGCCGGCGGTTATCCACAGATATAGCGATTGTTTTCGCGTCACCGGCGACGCGCGTCAAAACGAAGTGATTCGCGCTAGTCGCGCTCGTCATAGCGTTAGTCCTGTTTCGAATACCCATGAGTCCCATTTCCCACATGCGGAGGATCTGCATGTGCCTCAGGCATATGAAAAAAATGTAATGAAATGTGAACAATTGCGCGCTACTATAGTCGAGGCTGAAACGACAAAAATGAAGTAACAGCCTGATCTGCGGTGTCCTGCTTTGTCGAGGCGGAATCTAACCGCATGATTGCTGACCAGCGATGGGTGGCGCTTGTGACAGGGAAAGCAGCTGTATCGGATCGACGAAGTGTTTGGCTGATGCTGTCGATTTTGGTCGTCTGCATCGCGGCTGATTTGTCGTATGCGGATGAGGTCACTGTATCGCCGAGGAAAGCGGTGCTCGTCCTTAGCGGTGAACGCAGCGATCTGCCCTCGATTCCCCCGTTCGAAAAAGCAATGCGTGAGACCCTGACGGGTCCGGACGGCGAATACGATTTATTTGTCGAACATCTCGATTCCGGACGTTTTTCGGGGCCGACGCCGGAGCAGGCGTTTGCGCGCCATCTGTATCAGCGCTATCTCGGTATGCGCATCGACGCGGTGGTCGCATTTACCGAGTCCGCGCTCGACTTTGCGCTGATGAATCGCTCGAAGCTGTTTCCGGGCGTGCCTATCGTAGCGGCGTCGATCGAAAAAAATTGGCTCGACGCCCGTACCATGCCCGCCGGTGTGCAGGTGATATCGATTACCTACGACTATCGCAGCACGGTCGAGCTGATGCGGGCGCTAAAGCCCGATTTACAGCAAATAGTAGTCGTTCACGGTACCGCCGAGTTCGACCTTCGCCGGCTCGATGACGCCCGCAATGCAATCGCAAGTTTTTCACCGAAGCTTGACTTCCGCGCTGTCGGCGCCATGCCGCTGAAAAGCTTAGAGCAGGAAGTGCGCGACCTGCCGTCCACCAGCGCGGTCCTGATTGCCTCAATGGCGAGGGATGTCGAAGGCCGCTCGTATGTCGGCAAAGACGTGGTCGCGCGGCTTGCTGCAGTGTCTCCCGTTCCGATATTCGGCACTTTCGAACGTCACCTTGTAGCGGGGGCGGTCGGCGCCGCTACCACGGACAATGCGGCGCTGGGGCGCCTCACTGCGATGGAGGTTTCGCGCGCTCTCGCGAAACAACCTTTTGAAGCTCGCCAGGTCGAGCTGGGGCCAGCGTCACTGCACGTGAACTGGCGCGCATTACAGCACTGGAACATTGCCGAGGATTTGGTTCCGCCCGGCGTAGCAATCGAATTCCGCCCGCCATCCTTGTGGACGCAGAATCGCACGCTGATCAGCGTAATTATTGGCGCGCTCTTGCTCCAGGCAATATGCATTTCGCTGCTCATATTGGAGTTAGCACGCCGGCGCGCCATTGAACGCAATCTGCAGGAGAGCGAATCGCGATTCAGGACCATGGCGGACACGGCGCCAATCATGATATCGATGGGTGGACCGGATGCGCGCCTGACGTTCGTGAACAAGACTTACCTCGACTTCACCGGCCGTACGCTCGAGCAGGAAGTCGCCCAGGATTGCGGCGTCGGTGTTCACCCGGAAGACCTCAACGGTTACATGGCGTCGCACGTCGCTGCATGCGCAGAGCGGCGCGTATTTACGGCGGAATGCCGGCTGCGCAGGCACGATGGCGAATACCGCTGGGTCTATTGCAGCCGCGTGCCCCGCCACTCGTCCGACGGCACGTTCCTCGGCTACATCGGCACTTGCATCGACATAACCGAGCGCAAGGCTGCCGAGGAGCAACTGGAAAAGGAGCACGCGTTTCTGCGCCAGGTCATCGACATCAATCCGAACTTCATATTCGCTAAAGATCGCATGGGACGGTTTACCATGGCCAACAAAGCCGTTGCAGACGCGTACGGCACGACGGTCGATAAGCTGATCGGCAAGACCGATGCGGAATTCGACGACAATACTCACGAGGTGCAGCACTTTCGCCAGGTCGATCTCGAGGTAATGAACACATTGCAGGAGCGCTTCATAGCGGAAGAAAAAATTACAGACGCCGATGGCAACATCCGCTGGCTGCAGACAGTAAAACGCCCTATTGTCGAGAAGGACGGTTCGGTAAATCAGATTTTGGGTGCATCGACGGACATTACACGGCGCAAGGCGGCCGAATCCGACGCCCGGCGTAACCGCGCGGATCTTGCCCATGTCGCGAGGGTTTCAGTAATGGGCGAACTCGCGGGGTCGCTCGCGCACGAGTTGAACCAGCCGCTGACCGCCATTCTGAGCAACACCCAGGCAGCGCTGCGCTTCATGAACGCGAAGCCGATGGATGTCGTTGAGGTGCGCGAAACGCTCGAGGACGTGGTGCACGAGAGCAAGCGCGCAAGCCAGGTCATCAGCCATATGCGGGCGTTGGTCAAAAAAGGTCCACTCGAAGTGGCGCCGATCGAACTTGGCATTATCATGCGCGAAGTCGGTGAATTGATGCGCAGCGATGCCATAATGCGCGGGGTCCAGCTTGAGTTCGATATACAGCCGAACCTGCCGATGGTGCTCGGTGACAGGGTACAGTTAGAGCAGGTTATGCTGAATCTGCTGCTCAACGCCTTCGATGCCATGGCCGGCGTCCCGCATCACCAGCGTTTGGCCGTAGTGCAAGTGACGCGGGAAGGCGATGCCGCGGTGAAGATTGCGGTTCATGATCAAGGTGTCGGGTTGTCCACTGAGATGCGTGAGCGGATATTCAAGCCCTTCTTCACGACCAAGAAGGATGGCCTCGGGCTGGGCCTGTCGATTTGCCGCTCGATTATCGAGGCGCACGGTGGCTACCTGCGGGCCGACAGCAGCCGCGACGACGGCACCACGTTTTATTTTACGTTTCCGGTTGTGGGCGCCGTACAATCAACATTACAAGGGGAGGCTGCATGATGAACTCGTCGACAACCGTATATCTGATCGATGACGAGGCCGCTGTCCGTAAAGCGCTAGCCCGATTGGTTAGCGCCGCCGGCCATGGCGTGCACACATTTGACTCGGCGCGCGCCTTTCTCGAACATGTTCGCGACGATGTACGTCCCGCCTGTCTCGTCGTCGATGTGCAGATGCCCGAAGTGAGCGGATTGGAACTGCAGCGCGAATTGAAAAACGAGAATTCCATTCTGCCCATCATTTTTATCAGCGGGCGTAGCGATATTCCGACCAGCGTGCATGCCATGAAGTCCGGCGCCACGGACTTCCTGACGAAACCGGTGCATGATGACGACCTGCTGAGCGCGATCGAGCGCGCGCACTCGTATGCTGTGGAGGCGCGCAAGGAAAAGGTGGAGCGCGACACCGTGCGCGCCCGTATAGACGGGCTCACCGCACGCGAGCGCGAGGTTATGATGCGCGTAGTGACAGGCCGCCTGAACAAACAGATCGCGGGCGACCTTGGCACGGTCGAGAAAACCATCAAGGTGCATCGCGCCCGAGTCATGACCAAGATGCAGGTCCATTCCGTGGCGGCACTGGTCCGCGCCGTTGAGACGGCCGGCGTGGAACTTCCTGCAGCGCGCTAGCCCGGGCGCGCAAGCCGGGCGACGGCTCCGCCGCGCGCCCGTTAGACCAAAGGCCAATAGCGTGGACACGTGATCGGTCTTATTTTCTCTTACGCGAAGGTTACTTCGCAGCACACATTTGCGCCCCGAGAAAATATATGCCGAAAGGAGGCAAACCATTCGTCGCCATCATCGACGACGACGAATCGGTGTGTCGCGCCACGCAGCGATTGTTGCGCGCTCTCGGCATAGGCGCTGAGACGTACCTGAGCGGCCAGGATTTTCTGGTGCACCGCGCGGCAATACCATCATATCGTCCGGACTGCATAATCCTCGACGCACAAATGCCAGGACTCCATGGCCTCGAAGTGCAAAAGCGTCTCGCGCGCAGCGGCATACCTATCATTTTTATCACCGCTCACGATGACGTCGGAGTACACGATCAGGCGCTGGCCGGGGGCGCAGTGGCTTTTTTACGCAAGCCCTTTAATGATGAGCTACTGATCAAGGCCGTCAGCACGGCGCTCGAATCCGATCCGAAAGAACTCGGAGCAGCGCGGCAGCAGATGTGATGTACCCATTGCACGGCCTATTGGACCAAAGCCCAATTGTGCCGGAACCGTCCAGATGAGAATTTCGTTGTGTGGTTAAATGAATTGCGAGCTTCACGACTGTTTCAGAGCCAGTTTGGAACAGCAGCAGTAAAGGAATAATCGTACCTACGAACGCGTTATACAGCTCTGGCGAGATGCAATCCATAAAACGACCAGTGCATTCTTTTCAGAGGGAGTTATGAAAACGCTTGAGCGCACTACGTTGGCGATAGTCACTCTGGGACTTGCCATCGTCGCATTAGTGCTATACGCGAACGTTCCGGCCAGAGCGGCGTCAGTGAATGCGGGCATGGATCTGGTTGGTCAAAAAATCACGCCGATCGAATGATCGCCAATGGTGTTCGCGTAAGTTACGCCGGCACATTTGAATTTTCATATGTTCGCGCTGTGCTCAACGCGCAGGATGGTTCAATGACCGGCACGCTGGTCAACCGCGATGGCGTATTTGCGCTGTTCGGCGCTTGCACTCCGTTGTGACAACGGAGCCCGCGAGCTTAAAAGGAAGGACATTATGATCCCAGCTATCCGGACCCCGGCTGCTATTAAGCGCACGGGCGTAGTCGCGCGCCCGTGCCGCCAGTGGTTTGCGCTCGCCGCGCTCGCTGTGCTTGCCGGCTGCAGCAAACCCGAAGTGCCGGTCGTCAAGCCGCCTGAAGTGACGGTGCTGAAAGTCGAGCCACGCAATACGCCGATCATTTACGAATACATCGCGCAGACGCAAAGTCCGAAGCAGGTCAACATCGTCGCGCGCGTGAGCGGTTTTCTCGAAAAGTGGGCGTACACCGAAGGGGAGATCGTCAAGCCGGGACAGCTGTTATTTCAGATGGACCAGAAGCCGTTCGTGGCGGCGCTCAGCGAAGCGCAGGCCGGCTGGGAAAAAGCCAAGGCCGCGCATGACACCGCACTTGCGAACCTGAATCGGGTCAAGCCGCTCGCCGCACAGAATGCGCTGTCCAAAAAAGATCTGGACGACGCGACCGGGAACGAGCAGGCAACCTCGGCGCAACTCGCCGCGGCTAAAGCGAACGTCGACAGCGCCAAGCTCAATCTTTCGTATACGACGATCAGGTCGCCGATCGGCGGCATCTCGGCTGCGGCTCAGCAATCGGAAGGTGCGTACTTGAGCCCGACCAGCAGCATGCTGACGACCGTGTCGTCGTTGAATCCGATCTGGGTGAATTTCAGCATCTCGGAAAACGAATTGTCGGCGTTTCGCGAGCAGGTCGCTAAAGGGCTGATCCTGCCGCCGAAAGACCGCAACTTCACCATCGAAATCGTGCTCGTCGATGGCACGACGTTTCCGCAAACCGGCAAGATCACCTACATGGACCCGTCGTTCAATCCGCAGACCGGCACGTTCCTGTTGCGCGCAACGTTCAACAACCCGAAAGGCCTTTTGCGGCCGAATCAGTACGTGCGTGCGCGCATTTCAGGCGCGCAGCGCCCAAATGCCGTGCTGCTGCCGCAAAGCGCGGTGCAGCAGGGCGGCAAAGGCCATTTCGTCTGGGTCATCGACAAGGATGGCAAAGCCGAGAACCGTCCGGTGAAGCCGGGCGACTGGTATGGCGATCAGTGGTTCATCAACGAGGGCCTGCGCGCAGGCGAGCAGGTCGTCGTCGGCGGCGCAATAAAGCTGCGCGCCGGTGTGCAGGTCGCGGCAACGCCATACGTGGCGAAAGTTGCAGACACACCGCAAGTAGCGAAACCGGTTGAAGTCGCAGCAGGTAAAGAGGCGCCACCGCTGCCCGGCAAGGGAGCGTCACCCTCTGACAAGACCGCGAAATCCGTATCTGATCTGCCGCCGCTGCCGAAGTCCGAAGCGGCGCCGGCGAGCAAATAACCGGGGCGCTCAGGCATGTTCTCCAAGTTTTTTATCGAACGGCCCATTTTCGCAACCGTCGTTTCGCTGATTCTGTGCATCGCGGGCCTGGTCGCCATGAAAGTGCTGCCAATCGCACAGTACCCGACAATTACGCCGGTACAGGTGCAGGTAACGACGACCTACCCGGGCGCCGACGCAAAAACGGTCGGCGACTCCGTCGCCTCGCCGATCGAGGCCGAGATCAACGGCGTCGACAACATGCTCTACATGACTTCAGTCAGCTCGAACACGGGACAGGTGACCATCACGGTCTTCTTCACGCTCGATACGAACCCCGACAGTGCGCAGGTGCAGGTGCAAAACCGCGTCAATCTGGCGCTGCCGTCGCTGCCGGACGCCGTCAAGCAATTCGGTGTGTCGGTCGACAAGAAGTCGGCGAGCATTCTGATGATCGTCGCGATGTTCGACAAGGATGGCCGCTACACGCCTGAGTACGTGACCAACTACACCAACGTCTACGTGCTTGACGCTATCAAGCGCGTGAACGGCGCGGGCCAGGCCAGGATCTTCGGCGAGCCCGACCAGGCAATGCGCATCTGGATGAATCCGAACCGCATGGCCTCGATGGGCATTACGACAACGGACATAGCGACTGCGGTCTCAAACCAGAACGCACTGGTGAGCGCCGGTCAGATCAACGCTGAGCCGAACGCGGGCAACGTGAAGATGACGTTTCCCGTGGTAACGCAATCGCAGTATGTCGAACCGTCGCGATATGAGGACATCATTCTGCGCGCTAATCCGGACGGCAGCGCAATCGTGCACCTAAAGGACGTCGCGCGCGCCGAAACCGCACGCCGCCTCTACATCGACGACAACAAGTTCAATGGCAAGCCCACAACGCCGATCGTAATTTATCAGCAACCCGGTGCGAACGGGCTGACGGTGTCCGCCGATGTGCGCAAAGCGATGGAGCAGCTGAAGAAGACGCTGCCGGCCGGCATCGAGTACGCGATTGCGCTCGATACCACTGATTTCGTGCGGCTGTCGATCAAAGAAGTGATCCACACTTTGATCGAGGCAATTGTGCTGGTCGTGCTGGTGGTTTATCTCTTCCTGCAGAATTTCCGCGCCACCATCATTTGTACCTGTCGCAGTTTTCGTTTCGCTGATCGGCACCTTTCTCGGCATGCTCGCGCTCGGGTTTTCAATCAACCTGTTGACCCTCTTTGGATTGGTGCTTGCGATCGGCATTGTCGTTGATGATGCAATCGTCGTGGTCGAGAACGTCGAGCGCAACATGCACGTGAACCATCTCGCGCCAAAAGCGGCGACCATCCGGGCGATGGAAGAAGTCTCTGGCCCGGTTGTTGCAATTGTGCTCGTGTTTGCGGCGGTGTTCGTGCCCGCAGCGTTTCTGCCCGGCACGACCGGTCAACTGTATAAGCAATTCGCGCTGACTATCGCGTTGTCGGTGGCGATCTCGGGCTTCGTCGCCCTGACGTTGACGCCGGCGATGTGCGGGTTTCTGCTCAAGCACACCAGCCCGCCGACCAGAGGACCGTTCGCGTGGTTTAACCGCCAGTTTGATCGCCTGACCAAAGCTTACGGCAGCACCGTACTCCTGACCATCAGGCGCATGGGCATGGCATTCATCGTGTTCGGCGTCATGATGTATGGGATCGTTCATCTCTTCAAGGTGATTCCCAGCAGCTTCGTGCCAAACGAGGATCAGGGCTATACGTTCGCGCAGATCGTGATGCCCGACGCGGCCAGCATGAAGCGCACGATCGAGACGTCTGAAAAAATCGACGAGATCTTTTCGAAGAACCCCGCGGTCGCGGATCGTACCGTAGTAAACGGCTTCAGTTTCATCGACGGCCAATACAAGCCGAACGTTGCGGCGCTCTTTGTCACCTTCCGTGATTTCGAGGAGCGCTACAAGTCGGCCGACGTGGCGAAGAAGGAAAACGTCAAGGCGATCCTGCAAGGCGTTTTTGCGGAGTCTCAGCATGTGGACAGCGGCGTCTTCATTCCGATTGCGCCGCCGGCGATTCCCGGCATCGGCACCGGCAGCGGCTTTGAATTCTGGATCCAGGACAAGCTGGGCGGCGATCCGGTGCGTCTTGACGAGATCACGCAGCAGTTCATTGCTGAAACCACCAAGGAGAAGGCGCTCGGACGCGTCGCGACGACCTATCGTGGCATTTCGCAACAGATGCGCGCCACCGTCAACCGCGCAAAAGCGGTGTTGCTCGGTGTGCCGATTCTTGACGTGAACAACGCTCTACAGGCCCAGTTCGGCTCGATCGTCGTCAGCCAGTTTACGCAGTACAGCCGCGTGTGGAACGTCGTGCTACAGGCGGATGCGCCGTATCGCGAGCGCCCGACCGATCTCACCAAGCTGTATACACGTTCGACCAACGGCAAAATGGTACCCCTGTCCGCGATTGTCGACACGGAGTACGTGAAGGGCCCGGACATCGTGCCGCATTTCAACGGGTTTCCGGCAGCGCAGTTGATCGGCGCCGCAGCCCCCGGCTTCAGCTCCGGCGATGCAATCAAGGCGATGCAGGAGATCGCCGCGCGCGTGCTGCCTGATGGTTATGGCTATGAATGGTCAGGCATGGCGTACGAGGAGATAAAGTCGGGAAGCTCATCGACCGTCGCCTTCGCATTCGGCATATTGATTGTGTTCCTGATTCTTTCGGCGATGTATGAGTCGTGGTCATTGCCGGGGGCTGTGCTCACAGCGGTGCCGTTCGGTTTGATCGGCGCGCTCGTTGCTACCTGGGGCAGGGGGCTCGAGAACGACGTCTACTTCCAGATCGGTCTCCTGGTGCTCGTCGGCCTCGCCGCCAAGAATGCGATTCTGATCGTCGAGTTTGCGATTGAGTTGCGCCAGTCCGGCAAGTCAGCGCTCGACGCTGCGGTCGAGGCGGGCGAAATGCGTCTGCGTCCGATCATCATGACTTCGCTCGCGTTTATCTTCGGGTGCGTGCCGCTCTGGATAGCGTTGGGCGCCGGCATGAACGCGCGCCATTCGCTCGGCACCGGCATCATCGGCGGCATGATCGGGGCGAGCACCCTGGCGCTCGTTTTCGTCCCGCTCTTCTTCTTCCTGTTTGACAAGCTTGCATCGCGGGGCAAAGAGGATCAGCCGCCGCCCGAGTTCGAGGGAGGCGGCACACCGGCGCTGGCCGTCCCTCACGCGAAACATGAGGATTACTGACATGCGTGCATTGCTGATCGGCCTGGCGGTCGGCGTTGCGCTAACGGGTTGCATGATGGGACCCAATTACAAGCGGCCTGAAGTCGAGACGCCGAACACGTACCGCGTTGAACTCCCTCCGGTGAACGATCTGATCAACACCACGTGGTGGCAGCAATTCAACGATCCGGTGTTGAACGAGCTCATCAAGACTGCGCTCGCCGAGAACAAGGATGTGCGAATCGCCGCTGCCCGCATCGAGGAATTCCTCGGCCGCTACGGCGTCACGCGCTCCCAGCTCTTCCCGCAAGTGGCCACGCAATTCAACGCCGGCAGCCAGCGCATCTCTAATGCAACGCAGCCGGGCCTGCGCGCTGGACAGAACAATACGTTTGATACGTACGCGCTGGATCTCGGCGTGGCCTGGGAGATTGACCTGTGGGGAAAATTTCGCCGCGCAACGGAAGCGGCGCGTGCGGATTTGCTCGCAACCGACGAGGCGCGGCAGACGGTGATCCTCTCGCTTACTACGGGCGTCGCAACTTCGTATGTGACGCTGATAGATCTCGACCGTCAACTTCTGATCGCCAGGAGCACGGCGGATGCGCGCGGCGAAAATTACCGTATCATCAAGCTGCGCTTCGAAGGTGGAGTTGCCTCGGAAGTCGATGTGAATCAGGCGCTCTCCGACTACGAATTTACGTTGTCGACCATCCCGCAGTTCGAAAAGCAGATCGCGCAGCAGGAGAACGCGTTGTCGGTTTTGCTCGGCCGCAATCCGGGTCCGATCATGCGAGCCAGTACGCTCGACCAGCTGGTACTGCCGCAAGTGCCGGCTGACCTGCCGTCTTCGCTGCTCGAGCGGCGGCCCGATCTGCGCAGTTCCGAGCAGCAGCTGATTGCCGCTAACGCACGCATCGGCGTGGCGAAGGCACAGTTCTTCCCGACCATTTCGCTGACCGCGTTCCTCGGCACTGCAAGCTCCGCGCTCGGCAATCTGTTCAGCGGTGCCGCGCGGACCTGGTCGTACGGCGCCGCGGTCACGCAGCCTATCTTCACCGGTGGCAGCCTGACAGGCCAGTTGCTGGTTGCCGAGTCGCAGCAAAAACAGGCGCTGCTTGGCTACCAGAGGTCAATCATCACGGCGTTTCAGGAGGTCAACGATTCGCTGATCGATCAGGTTAAAACCCGCGAGCAGCTTGCCGCGCAGGCGCGGCAGGTGGCATCGCTGCGCGATTACGCGCGTCTTGCGCGGCTGCGCTATGAAAACGGTTTTACCAGTTACCTTGAAGTGACCGATGCGGACACCAAGCTCTTCAACGCGGATCTGCAATACACGCAATCGCAGGGACAACTGTTTTTCGCTCTCATCAACGTCTACAAGTCGATGGGCGGGGGCTGGGTGGTAGAGGCCGAGAAGTTGACGGCCGACTCACCGTCTGCGGCAGCGGAACTGCGCTGACAGGCGGATCATTTCGACAGCAGAACTTTGCCGACGAAGCTGCTGACGCGAAATGACGGCGACAAGTGACGAGGAACCATGAACAATCTGATGGCGGCACTGTGTACACGCGCGAAAACGATTCAGGAAATCAGCGGGCGACAACCTGGCCGCGCCGGCGTGAGCGTGAAATGCTGCAACGTGCCGTCCAGCTCGCTGAGGTAAAGCGCCGAAGCGGGCTCAGTTGAAGTTCGCCGCCACAGTGTTCCTTCTCGCGCTGTGCGCCCTCGCGATAGTCCTCACCACGGCGTGGGGCGTGCTTGCGATCCACTACTCGGATATCCGGAGCGACGCCATACGAACAGTCCTTGCCGTGGCGTTCGGGACGGCGGGCATTGTCACGCTGTTTGCGCTGATATGGCAGCGCTGGCGCTGGCGTGCCGCCGGTTCCTTCACGGCATTGTTCGTAGTGCTCGTCGCGTGGTGGAGCACGATCGAACCGTCGAACGACCGCGACTGGCAGCCTGATGTGGCGGTGGTCTCGTACGCGACGATCAATGGCGATCTGATTACCGTGCACAACATCCGCAATTTCGAGGACCGAACGGAGTCCGATTTCACGCCCGCATACTACGATCGCAACTCTCGACATCCGTGAGCTGGCTGGCGCCGACATCGTTGCGTCTTATTGGATGGGGCCTGCGGTTGCACACGTCTTTGTAAGTTTTGCCTTCAACGACGGGCAGCATCTCGCCATCTCGATCGAAACGCGCAAGGAGCGCGGCGAGGGTTACTCGACGATCGCAGGATTTTTCAAGCAGTACGAAATCTATTATGTGGTGGCCGACGAACGCGATGTCATTCGCGTGCGCACCAATTACCGCAAAGATCCCCCAGAGGATGTCTACGTTTACCGCGTGCATGCCCCCTCGGAGAACAGCAAACGGCTGCTGCTCGACTATGTTCGAGCGATGAACTCGCTCAAGGACAGGCCCGCGTTCTATAACACGCTCACGACCAATTGCACTACCGGCATCTGGAAGCATAGCTGGGTCAACGCCGATCACCTGACGCTTTCGTGGAAAGTGCTATTGAGCGGCTACGTGCCCGAGTATCTGTACGACTCCGCGACGGCTCGACAACAGTGTGCCGTTCACCGAGTTGCAGCGGCGCAGCCACGTCAATGCGCGCGCGCAGGCAGCCGACAAGGCCGCCAATTTCTCGCAATTGATTCGCAGTGAGTCTGCGACAGGAGCGAAATAATGGGAAACATAAGTCATCCGCGGTCGGGCCATGCAAGCTGGTTCAGACTAATTCGCTGCAGCTTCATCGCGGCGGCACTGCTGGCCGGCCTGCATGTGGTCGAAGCAGCCGATGCTCCTGCTACGCCCAACGTGACGAACGTGCCAAACGGGCGGCCGCGCATCGGTCTCGTGCTCGGCGGTGGAGGCGCGAAGGGCGCCGCTCACATCGGCGTCATCAAGGTGCTCGAAGAACTGCGCATACCCATCGATTGCATCGCTGGGACGTCGATGGGTTCGATTGTCGGCGCTGCCTATGCGACCGGACTTTCGTCGCAGGAAATCGAGAAAATTATTACCGCGATCAACTGGAAGGAAATTCTTGCCAGCGCGCCGCGCCAGGACATACCGGTGCAACGCAAGAGCCTTGATTTCATCTTTACGCTCGGTCTCGAGCTTGGCTGGAAGAACGGCAAGGTGACAGGTCCCGGCGGCCTCGTGTCCACGCATCAGGTGGAGGGTCTGTTCCGGACCATCGTAGCAGGTGCACGCCAGGGCAGCGATTTCAACAAACTGCCGATCCCTTTTCGCGCAGTAGCCACCGACCTCGAGAGCGGCGAGATGAAGGTGTTCGATGAAGGCGATCTTACGATCGCGATGCGCGCGAGCATGGCGGTGCCGGGTGCGTTCGCGCCGGTCGACTACAACGGGCGCCTGTATGTCGATGGCATGCTGGTGCGCAATCTGCCGGTGGACGTCGCGCGCCGGACCTGCGCCGATGTCGTGATCGCGGTGCCGGTCGCGAATCCGGCGATGAGTCGTGAGAGCATCTCAGACGCGCTGTCAGTGCTCGGCCAGGCGATGAATATTTCCATCGAGGCGAATGAAAAGGCGCAGCTCGCGACGCTCACTGCCGACGACGTCGCAGTGCCCGTCATTCTGCAGGATATCGGCTCAGGTGATTTCAGCAAGGTGCCTGCGGCAATTCCGATCGGCGAAGCTGCAGCGCGCAAAGTGATTGCGCAGCTTTCGCGCTACAGCGTGCCGCCGGCGGAGTACGCCGCCTGGCGACAGCATCTCGTGCAACTCGCCGCGGCGCCGACCGAGAAAATCGACGAAATTCGCCTCGCAGGTTTCAAGGTAACGAACCCCGAAGTGATGAAGACGTTCATAGAGACCAAGGTCGGAGACAATTACGATCCGGTGAAATCAGACAAGGACACAACGCGCCTCGTCGCGCGCGGCGATTTCTCCTCGGTGAGTTACCAGCTCACCAAGGATAAGGAGCGCAACGTGCTCACCTATACCGCGACCGAGAAGCCGTGGGGGCCAAACTATCTACTGTCCGACATAAATTTTTCCACCGACATGAAAGGCGATACCGCGTGGGGGGTCCGCCTCGATTATCAGAAACGCTGGTTGAATTCGCTCGGCGGGGAATGGCGTATTTCCGGACAGATCGGCCGTCCCAATTTGTTTGTCACCGAGTTCTACCAGCCCGTCGACAAGCAGCAGCGGTTTTTTATCGCGCCCAGCTTATATGCGAATCAGACGCTGCTATGGGTGTATTCGGGCGATACCACCGTGGCGGAATTCGATTCGCGCCGGTTCGGCGGTGCCTTAAACGCCGGGATTGCGTTCGGTTCATCGGCCGAGTGGCGAGCAGGCGTCATTCGCGGCGGCGTCGACATCACCAACAAAGTTGGCGTTTCAAACGTGCCGGAACCCAACCACCAGTCGGTCGGCGGATACACCACACGCTTTAACTACGATACGCTGGATAAGCGTATTTTCCCGACCGAGGGCAGCTTCGTCTCAGTGAACGGATTTTCATCGCAGCCCGGGCTCGGCGGCGAGCAGACGTATCACACACTCGGTGTGAACCTGAACACCGTCTTTTCGCATGGCCGCAATGTCTGGGGACTGACTGCGCGCGGCGGCACGGACTTCAATACGCGGCCGCCTTTCTACGATCAGTTTCAGGTCGGCGGGCTTTTCAACTTTTCCGGATACCGGAATGGCCAGTTGTTCGGGCGTGAGTATGCGTTTGCGTCTGTGAATGTGCGCCGCCGTGTCGCGGATTTGAACGAGACGTTCGGCACTGGCCTCTATGCCGGTGCCTCACTGGAAGCGGGAAACGTCTTTCACCGCCTCGATGGAACGCCTGCCAAAGGGGCGCTCGTAGGCGGTTCTCTTTATGTTGGCGTCAATTCGAAAATCGGGCCGATGTACCTCGCGTATGGCCAGTCGGAGGGCGGTCACAACGCCGTATATTTTTATATCGGCTCGTCGCTGGAGGCGTTCAAGTAGCACCATGCGCGAGAATCTTCATATCAGGTGGTCACGCGATGCTGTATCTGATCCAGTCAGAATGCGTGCTGCGTGGCATAAATCCCACAGCGGTCTTAGTTACATTGCAAGACGGGACAGCGCTGCTTGGAGTCGATCATATGTTGCTGTTATAGTCGTACCAGGGAAAACGGTCGTTTTAACGATCTGGCGCTACCACGTGAATAAAAAGGGAGTTAACTAATGAAAGACATCATCAGATCGCGCAGCACAAGAGTAGTACTCGCGCTGCTTGCTGCGATCCTTACCGGGACTGCGAACGCGCAGAGCGCCGCTTGGAACGTAAACCCGGGGCTTACGGACCGCTGGACCTTGCAGCTCGGGGCCTTTCGGCCGAATCTCGAGACCACAGCCCACTTGAACAGCGCTACAGGCAGGATCGGTACGACGGTCGACTTCGAGGACACCCTCGGGTTTTCCGATACGAAGACCGTGCCCCAGTTTCTTGGCAGTGTGCGGCTGGGCGAGCGTTGGAAGATCGAGGGCGAGTATTTCCAGCTGAACCGCAGCAGTTCGCGTACGTTGAACCGCACCATCAATTGGGGAGACCGGACTTTCACGCTGGGAACCACCGTGAACTCGGAATTCGATTCCAAAGTTTACCGGCTGTCGGCCGGCTACTCATTTATCAAAGACAACACGAAAGAACTAGGCGTGGTGCTGGGCTTTCACGTCACGGATTTCGACACATCCGTAGGCACGCCGGGAATTGCTGCGCAGGGTGGCAGTGGGCTCGCGCCGTTGCCCACGATAGGCGCGTACCGGTTCGTACGCGCTGAGCCCGCGGTGGCTGCTGTCTGCGCGAGCGGATTATTTCTCCCTCAACTACAATGATTATGACGGCAGACTGCTAAATTTTAATGCCGGGGTAGATTACCGGATTACCCGGCATTTCGGCCTTGGAGTGGGTTATCGCTACGTAGATTACGAGGTGACCGCGACCAAGCCCAACTTCAACGGCGGCCTCGAGGTACCGGTTCAAAGGGCCTGTGCTCTACATGGTCGGCTCGTTCTGATTCACGTGCCGAGGGAAGGCGGAATTATGAGGAAACTTTTCAAGGTAGTGGCCACGCTTGCAGTCGTGCTGGGCACCGGTGCGGCGCACGGCGCCGGCATGACGCTCGACGTCTTGCCGAACTGGGTGGGTGCGGGCGTGGGCGTAACTACCGAGTGGGCAGGCGCCAAAGACACGGCGGTCGCGCTTGCGCCGGGCGGGCGCGTACAGTTTTCGGAGCACCGTTTCGTCGAAGTGTACGGCCCGTTTCTCAACGTCAACCTGCTCAATGTCCAAGGCTGGGAGTTCGGTCCGTCGGTCTCTTATCGCTTCGGACGCAAGGATGTCGAAGATCCCGTGGTAAACCGGCTGCCCGCGATCAACGGCGGAGTGGAGGCGGGCGGCTTTGGCGGTTATACCTACATCAACACTACCGGCGTACCGTGGCGAGTGCGTACCGGTGTTTCAGTGCTGACTGCGGTCGGCGGCGATACGACCGGCACACACGTGACCCCGTACGCAAGCTTTTGGATGCCGCTCTCTCCTACTGTCTTCGTGGGTGTAGGCGGGGGTTTCACATGGTCGAGCTCGAGCTTCATGCAGCAGCGCTTCGGCGTCACGCCTGCCGCTTCCGCCGCGAGCGGGCTGCCGGTTTATTCCGCCAACTCGGGAGTCCGGCAGGTCTACGCGTGGCCTGCGGTGATAGTGCGGCTCAGCGATCATTGGTATGGCGGTGCAGGCGCCTTCTATCAGCGCCTGACCGAAGACGCCGCTAACAGCCCCATCGTGACGCAGCGCGGTGACCGGAACCAGTGGACGGTAGGCGCTGGTATCGGCTACGGGTGGTAACTACGAACAGAGTGTCATGATGACCGGCAGTCTTCGGCCTTTCGCGATTGCGCATTCAGGCCCACGGTTCTCTGCACTTGCGCTGAGCTCACTGCGCGCACGGGAAGCGCATAGCGTTTTCCTAACGTGCGCTGATCGCGCTGGAGCAAGCAGCGCGCACGCGTGGTCACACGGTTTCGGACTCAACCGAACGGCAGTCAAGCGGTAGATCAGGCGACACCGTCGCTGTCGCCCTGCCTACGCTCCGCCGCCGATCTGGACATCGATCTATATTGTCTGCTGAAAACGGTCGTTGATATGTTGCTGGCGTGTACCCGGTTCGCCCAGCGCTCACTGCTGTTTAGCGGCCTGCTTTTTCGAAGGCGATTTAAAGCCCCACCTGTCGCCCTTCTTGCAGAACGTATAAGTGCCGCGCTCGGCGCGGTCCCGACTCTCTGACTCAATTCGCACGTCCCGGCATTCAAGAGTATCCGCTTTGTACGTCTTGGCCGGAGTGAGCTTGCTCGTAAACGGCGTCTTCGGCGCCTTCCATTCCACCGTTGAGCCCTCCGCTCCCTCACTCAACGTCTTGTCGACGAACGCGCTGAACGCAGTGAGCTCGTCTTTAGTTAACGTGGTGACAGGTGCGTCTTTCATGAAGTTCATATTCGCGGCTAGCGCCGGTTGAACCAGCGTAAGCGATAGTGCGAGCGCAAGTGCTTTATACATAATCCACGTTCCCTTTCTGATTAACGATCGAATCACGGTCCCATAGCTTAGCGGAGATAGCCGCTTCGAGGGGCTTCCACTAAACCAAGCTGGCGTAAGCGGGGGAAGCTGTGCGCGGAGTGTCATTGTCGCGGTTATCTTTTTGTGGCCGTTTTCTAGACGCTTCGATTGCCTTTACTTTATCTGATCCAAAGCCCAACCCGGGATATCGCCAACACTTGGCGGAACGGTCATCCAGGGATCGGGGCGCTTGCCGAGGGCACGCCCCGCATCAAATGCTGCTCGCATTATTTTCGGATCAAAAGCGAGCGGGTCGTTTCCCACGTTCACGCTGTCCGGAATCGAAACCATTCTGAAGTTGTAGCCGAGAAACCTGGCTCCGAAATACGACCGGGTTAAGGCAGTAAGCATAGACTGCTCCATCATCACGCTCACCGTCGTGGCTGCCACGTCACCGAGGGCCCTGCGCAAGGCCTCGGGAGGACTGAGTTGCACACCGTTATTGATCAAGTATAAGTTACCCGCGCCGAACAGCGGAGACGCGGGGCGCTCGGTTCCCCCCAGGCCCAGGATAACAATATTTGAACGCGCTGCCCCGTCGATGAACAGGTGGCCATCGATTTCGACCGGCGGAAACACGATCGGAAACGATGCGGACGCGAGCAACACCTTACGATAAAGGTCGAGATTCCCGTCCTTTGCGATTGCTGACATGTTCCAGATCCACGTCTGGCTGTAATCGACATTGGTCGTGCCTACTACTATGACCCGGTTGTCAGCATAAGCGTCAGCTACGCGCTGCAAAGTTCCGGCGGTGATGTGTTTTGCGATCAGCCTGGCGAGCGGTTCGGTGTCCGCGAGCGAATCAGCGGTAGCCAGGCTGTAGATCCTTCTTTCCTCGTAAATATCTTTCTTGGTGATTTGCGTATACATCTCTTCGAGCTGTGCGTCGTCGGCCGGTGTGCCGAGTAGAGCGTGGGTCGCCATTAAAGCACCGGTACTCACGCCGCCCACAATATCGAACACGGGGCGTCGACCGCTCTCCCGCCAACCGTTCAGCAGGCCGGCGCCGAAAGCACCGTTCTGCCCACCGCCCGAGAGGGACAAGACATTGAGCGCGTGCCCACGCCTGCGCTCGAACTCCCGTATAGCGTTTGTGTTACCTGGCGCAGCTGCGGCGTAGAGGGGTGAAACCTTCCCAGGATTGAGCGGATCGTGTCCATTCGGCAGCATCGCATATGTAGCGGGCTTTAGTGAAAGTTCCCGGTGTGGAACTGACGCACATGCCGCGACCAGCAGACTGGCGACAGCACATATCACAGCAACAATGCGTGGATGCATGCGCTTCAGATGATTCTCGATCAAACATGAGCGTTAGCTGGTATGTCCAACGCCGCTCTTGAGCACGATGCTATGGCGCTCACGCGCGAGACTGAATTGGACTTTGGTCTAACTATCGACGCCGGGCCAGCCTTCTATGGGCGCCGGCAGGGAGCTGACGCCGCGGTTTGTTGGACCAAGGTCCACTATCGGACACAAAACATTTATTCTCAAATTTGGCTATTCCATGAGGCAACTGAGCAACCCGAAATCAGTGGCTGGCCGGCATCGGGATTTCATACCACTTCTGACGCCACGCGCATCGCCCAAACCACACGAGAAGCTGGTTCAGCGCAGTGTCATCGGGCACGAGCGATGAGGTCATTCCGAAATCGGGACATAACGTGGGACGGTCTGCAGTCGATTACGGATACCTTAGCGGCCAATCTGCGCAACCCGGATACGGCTCGCGGCGTCGGCGGGGCACGTCTAATCCTTAAACGCCCGTCAGCATTTTTTATTTGATGAGACACGACATGAGCGAAATCTCGAAAACTTCCGGCCTTATCGCAGTCCTCGCCAAGCGCATGGTGGAGGAAAGACTGCCCAAAGCACTAGCGCTCAAAGAAAGGGTGGATCGCGGCGAATCGCTCAACGAGCTCGATCTCAAGTTCCTTGAACAAGTGATCGCAGACGCCGGCGCCATGAGGCCGCTGATAAAAGACGATCCGAAGATCGCCGGCATTGCGGGCCGCATGATGCAGCTCTACACGGAAATCTCGAGCAAGGCGCTCGAGAACGAGAAGGCCAACCAGAGCAAGTAATTGCGCTGTGCTCGATACCTAAAAGGATAGCGGTGATGGGAGACAATAGAAATAAGGGAGACAAGAGCAACGGCAAGGAAGGCGGCAAGCTGAAATCGAAGGATTATGAAAAGGAGCTCGCCAAGCTGCACGTGGAGTTGGTGAATCTCCAGGAATGGGTGAAGCAGAAGGGCCTCAAGGTCTGCATCGTTTTCGAAGGGCGCGATGGCGCGGGCAAAGGCGGCACGATCAAAGCGATCACCGAGCGGGTAAGTCCGCGGGTGTTCCGCGTCATAGCCCTGCCATCTCCGAGCGAGCGTCAAAAAAGCCAGATGTACCTGCAGCGCTACCTGCCGCATTTTCCCGCGGCCGGCGAGGTGGTGATCTGGGACCGCAGCTGGTACAACCGCGCAGGCGTCGAACGCGTGATGGGCTTCTGCTCGGAGGATCAGGTGAAGCGCTTCCTCGAGCTTGCGCCGATGTTCGAAAAAATGATGGTGGAATCCGGGATTATTCTGCTCAAGTACTGGATGGAAGTGAGCATGGACGAGCAAACGCGGCGGCTCGAAGCCCGCAACGACGATGGCCGCAAGATCTGGAAACTTTCGCCGATGGACATCGAATCGTACAGCCGCTGGTACGACTATTCCAAGGCTCGCGATGAGATGTTCAAGGCCACGGACAGCTCATGGGCGCCATGGTACGTGGTGAAATCGGACGATAAAAAGCGCGCGCGTCTCAATCTCATCTCGCACATGCTCGGAAAGATCCCATACAAGAAGCCCTCGCGCGAAAAAGTGACGCTGCCGAAGCGCGGGAAGGCGCATGGCTACAAGGATCCCGATTACCCGTACAAGTTTGTGCCCGCCAAATTCTGAGTGCACCGGGCGATCAGAGGAATCCGTGAACGAAGCAGCTTCTCTCGCAGCGATGTTTTAGAGATAAGGCATGGTAGCTGCCGGGCCGGCCGAATTCCGCGCCGTAGTTCTGTCGCTTCGCGACGGATCGCAAGTGACCTTGCGTGCTATTCGTGAGGACGACCGGCACATGCTGCAGGCCGCATTGCGCGCGCTCTCGAGCGAGTCCCGCTATTCGCGTTTCATGTCCGCGGTGCGCGAGTTCAGTCCCGCAATGCTCGATCGTGCGACGCGTCCCGACGCTCATCGCGAGTTCCAACTGGTCGCAGTCGTAGGCTCAGGCAGTGACGAAGCGATCGTCGCCGGGCACACGCTATTGCCCCTCGGCGGACACTACCATGTGCGAATTTGCAATTGCCGTGGTCGATGCGTGGCAGGGACGGGGGCTGGCCTCGCAGCTACTCCAGACGCTGATGCAAGCCGCCCGCGAACGCGGTTTCGAGCGCATGGAGGGCTACATCCTCGCGTCGAACGCGCGCATGCTGAAACTGGCGCGGCGGCTTGGCTTCGTTGAAGTGGACAGTCCGGAAGGTCCGTCGGTGCGCCTCGTGCGATGCGATCTCACGCGGATGCCGTGACTTGAATCCGGGCATTCCGCGCATGCCGCGGCCGTCGAGCATGATGTCCGGCGAAGGAATAGCCACTTCCGCGGTGCTTGCACACGAGTCGGAGCTGCAGTTCGAACTCGGAGGGCCGGCCTATCGACTGATGCAACGCATCGGGCTTATCCAAGGCGAGAGCCGTTCGATAGGTCGCCGCGTGGTTGCATTCCTGCTCATCACGTGGGTGCCATTACTGCTGTTTTCTCTGCTGGAGGAGCGTGCTCTCGGACCTACACCACCCGAATCATTTCTTCTCGACTTCGCGACGTACGCGCGCTTCTTCCTGGCAATACCGCTGATCTTCATCGCAGAAGCCGTCGCCGGCGAGCAAATTCGAGAGGCGGGATTGCGCTTCGTGCAGGCTAACCTCGTGCGCCCGGAAGATTTACCCGTAGTCGAGGCAGCGGTCGTGCGCAGCAGGCAGCGCCGTGAAGCGATTGCTCCCGAATTGATCATGGTGGTGGTGGCGCTGCTCGGCGGCTGGTTCACGGTCGAAACGTGGACTCGAACCGAGCATGCCGTCAGCTGGAATTCAATCACGGCGCCGGGAGTGACCGGGCTGTCCATAACTGGAATGTGGTATCACCTGGTGGCCGTGCCGATCCTGCAATTCTTTGCGCTGCGTTGGCTGTGGCGACTCGCCATCTGGACCATGTTCCTGTTCCGGATGTCCCGTCTCGAACTCAACCTGGTCGCGACCCATCCCGATCGCGCGGCTGGTCTCGGATTTCTGGGAGACGCGCATATTTCAATTGCGATCTTCGCCGTCGCGCTGAGCTGCATATTGAGCGCCCAAGTCGCCTTTGAGCTTTACTTCGAGGGCGCCCGCATCGAGTCGTACAGGGTCCTGCTGGCGACGTATCTGGTCGTGGTAGAAATTGTTTGCATCGGGCCGCTGCTAATGTTCGCGCCCATGCTGGCACGCACGAAGCGCAGCGGAGTGCTGATTTACGGGCTGTTCGCGCAATCGTATAACCGCGAGTTCGAGGACAAGTGGGTGACAGGCAAGACCGCGGCGACGCACAGCGCACTCGGCAGCGCGGATATTCAGGCGCTGGCCGACCTTGGCGCTTCCTATGACATCGTGCGGCAAATGAAGATACTGCCCTTCAACAAAGGACACATACTGCTGATCGCAATCGTATCTGCACTGCCCGGGTTGCCGCTGGTTCTACTGATCATGCCGGTGGGCGAGATACTCAAGTTGCTTGGTAAGCTCATCGCATGACGGCGGATGGCTAGTCGCCGCAATCGTTCGAATGAGTCCCGCTGGCTAAAGTATCAGTGGCGGCACGAGTACGGGCCGCTAGAGAACTGCAAGCGGAGTCGGCATGTCGAGCGGTTGCGCTCGAGATCAATGGCTCTGGCGAAAATCAAAAAAAGTTCGCTTCGACGCCGGCTCCATGCACTGCGTTACAAAGCGCTCGCCTTACTTGTTCTTTTATTCGCAGCGTCCAATGCCGCGGCGCAGAATCTGGAGCCCCGCTCGTATGTCAACACGCCGGTCGGGATGCACTTTTTGATCGGCGCGTATGCTTACACCGAAGGCAAACTCGAGTTTGATCCGACGCTGCCAATCGCGGATGCAACGTACCATCAGGACACAGTGGCGCTTGGCTACGCCCATTCATTCGGTGTCTGGGGCAAGTCGGCCAAGTTCGATGTCATCGTGCCGTACTCGTCATTTTCGGGCCATGCTGACGTAAATGGGCAGCAGAGATTTCGCCAGATTTCAGGCTACCAGGACCCATTGTTCCGGGTCTCGGTAAATTTCTATGGAGCGCCGGCGCTTACCGCCAAGGAGTTTGCGAGTTACCAGCAGGACCTTCTCATCGGCGCTAGCGTGCAGGTGTCGGCGCCACTCGGCCAGTATGACAACACGAGGCTCATCAACCTCGGCAACAACCGCTGGGCGATCAAGCCGCAGTTGGGAATTTCCAAAGCGTGGGACGCGTGGACGCTCGAGCTGGCGCCGGGTGTCACGTTCTTCACTGACAATACCGATTTCAATCAAGGCGGCAGGTTCGAGCAAGCACCGCTTTATTCGGTACAGGCGCATCTCGTCCACGCTTTCGCTTCCGGCATCTGGGTGGCCCTGGACGGCACCTATTTTTCGGGCGGGCGCACGAAGTTGAACGGCGTGCAAAACGACACTCTGCAGTCGAACACCCGTGGTGGCGTCACGCTGGCGATCCCAGTAGACCGCAATAATTCGATCAAGCTTTACGCGTTCGGGGGCACGACGACTCGCACCGGGACTACCGCTAACTCCGCGGGTGTAGCGTGGCAGTACCGCTGGGGCGGCGGCTATTGAACAGCGCGCGCGACGAAAGACAATCTGTCCTAATCGTCACGCGGATTCGGCTTAAAGTTAGGCGATCACTTTGCAGCGCGAGTAACCGCGCGACCGATTCAGATCAACCTGGTCCGGGTACAGCAGCATGCGGGTCCATGGCGTGTAATTCTTTTTGTAGGGTGCGCACAGCGCGCCGCAGCGTGGGGAACTGACGGATCTGGCTGGGGCGCGTCTCGTGGAATCCCCGTTGCTGCCGCCAGTCATCGATTTCCGTCTGGCGTCCGGCAATGGCGACGCAGACGTTGCGGCCATGAAGTTCGCGCTCGAGCTCGCGCAGTGTATGGCGCCCGGTGGCGTCATGACCGGTCATGGGAACGGCATCGAGCACCAGCCAGCGCAGTCCGGGACCGGCGCGTGCCACCGCTTCCAGAACCGCGCGCTTGAAGTAGGGCGCGTTAAAGAACACGATCGGTGAATTGAAGCGGAAGAGACACAGCGTCGGAATGGTATGCGCATGCGGGTGGCGCTCGACACTGTGAAAGCCGGGAAGACCGTCGACTTCACCCAGCACTTCACATGGCGGACGCGCGACGATGCGCACGAAGCGCACCAGCGACAGCCCCACCGTGAACACGATCGCGTCAATCGAACCGATCACCACTACACCGAGCGTCGCGAGGATGGAGATGGCAAATTCGGTCCGGTCTTCCCGCCACAGGGCGCGCACACCCTTAATGTCGACGAGCGAATATGCCGACATGATCAGTACGGCCCCTAGCGCGGCTTCAGGCACATAGCGCAGCGGTTGGGTGAGAAACAGCAGCACGAGCGCGATGGCCACCGCCGCAACCAGACCGGCGACCTGCGTGCGGCCGCCCGCCACGTCGTTCATCGCGGTACGGGAATCCGCGCCGCTCACCGCGAAGCCCTGCGACACCGCCGCAGCGATGTTCGCCGCCCCGAGCGCGGCGAGGTCGCGATCGACGTCGATGTCGTAGCCGTTCTTGGCAGCGAAGCTGCGTGCGGTCAACATCATGCTGGTGAATGTGATCAGCGCGATCCCGGCTGCATCGGCAGCGAGCGGCTTCAGCGCCCCAAGCGGTAAGTGTGGCAACGCCAGCGCCGGCAGACCCGCCGGTACTTCGCCGACGGTGTGCACACCGTGCGCATCCAGCCCTAACATCGCTACTGCGATTGCAGCGAGCACCATGACGGCGAGTGCAGCGGGCACTCGTGGCATCAGTTTGGGCAACACCAGCAGCACGGCAAATGCAGCGAGACCTACCACCAGCGTAGGTACATGCGTCTGATCGAGCTTGTGCACAAGCTCGATAAAGCGCGGCACGATGCCGCCCGCGTCTATCTTGAAGCCGAACAGCTTGCCGAGCTGCCCGAGCGCAATCGACAGCGCAATCCCGTTCATGAATCCGGCGAGTATCGGACGCGATAAGAAATCTGCAAGCGCACCGAGCTTGAGGAAGCTGGCGCCGATGCACAATATGCCAGCCAGAAAGGTGAGTGTGCCGGCCATTGCCAGATACTCCGCAGGATCGCCGCTCGCGAGCGGCGCCACGGCAGCGGCCACCAGCGCGCAAGTTGCGGCATCCGGCCCGACGATGAGTTGCCGCGACGAGCCGAACAGCGCGTAGGCGAGCAACGGCAGGATGCTGGAATACAGCCCCACCACCGGATTAAAACCGGCGAGCTCTGCGTATGCGACGCCCACCGGCAACGCGATGGCAGCGACGGACAGTCCCGCCAGTGCATCGTGCGACAGATCCGCGCGACGATAATGCCTCAGTGTCGCGATGCCCGGGGCGATATTGAGTATGCGGTCGACGATCGGTGATGACGGATGCATTTCTGCGCTAGCTATGTTCGCGTTCGCCGCCGTGCAGCAGTTTCGGCACCATGCTTACAAGGACGGCGACGCCGACGCCCAACGCTGTTTCGACCAGGCGAAAGAACGCGTAGCCCCATGCTTCAGCCCCATGATCGAGCAGGACGATTCCGCAGGTGTAGCCCGCAACCTTGGCGCCTTCTTTGAGTGGCATGACGTGACACGTCAGCATCGCGACCACGACGCCGATCGTAAGCGCCCATGCGCTGGGTTGCAGAAAATGGCTCAACAGCGCTCCCCATGATGCACCCACGACTGTTGCGCCGAGCCGCCGCAACCCGAGTTCGCGGCTCTGCGCCGGCGAAAGATCGGTCCCGATGACGGCGGCGATGAATGCGTAGATCGGATGTTCGAGATGCAGGAGCTGCGCCAGCCCACACGCCACACCGGCCGCGGTCGCCGCCCGCACAGATACCTGGATTCCCTTCGTGTCGAGCATCAAGTGTGCTGCCATCGTTGGACTGCGGTGGTGGTCGTCCACTTCATTGCGCAAACCTTAGCGCTTGTTGAATCCGTGCATGATTGGACCAAAGTCCAATAGGACATGCGCGCGCGCTGGCGGAAGATCGCGTCACAGAAGGTGAGGTCGATTCCGGGCGCGTGGCTAGCGGCTTGATCGTGCCGCATCGAAGTATGCAAAGAATAGAGAAAATGACGACATGCTCCGCAGGCGGCAGCCTGCCCTGAAAATCTCGAGAGAACCAGATCAATGAACTACGTGAATGATCCGATGAAAGACTTCTATGAGGCGACGCTGCAGATGCAGAACCGATTTACAGCGATCGCGCTTCGAAGCGTGGAGGAAATGCTGAAAGTGCAGACGCAGGCGGTAAGCAGCGCGCTAGTCGACGGCGCACAGCAGGCCCGGGCGCTCGCGGAGGTCAAAAATATGCCCGACCTCGAGCAGCACAAACTCAAGATGGCGCAGCCCGATCTGGAAAAAATGACGAGCTATCTGAAGAGCGCATGCGAGGTTGCCGCCGGCACCCAGACGCAGATCAACAAACTGATCGGGGAACTGGTCGCCGATTTCAACACCCGGGTCGTTGCGATTGTTAATCCGACGACTCTAATGCCCGGTGCGGCGGATTCGGAAGTCGCAATGGCCGCATTTAAGTCGGTGACGTCGTCGGCAAATTCGGTGTGCGACAACATGGCGATAATGACGCGGCAATTGTTCGAGATGACCCACCGCAATGCAGAGATCGCGACCGGTCAAGACAGGGCTAGAAACACAGACCGGCGTGACCGGGTTCAGGGCGCTTAAGCCAGGCTCCCAAGGAAGCAAGCGATCGACGGCGAGTTTGCCGGGACGATTCCAAACTTGATGATGCTGCCTCCGGGTGCTGGACAGCGGTCATACGCAATCAGTATTAAACGCAAGCAAAGCGCGGTTAATTGTTTATCAACAATTTCACAAGGAGATCTGATATGAACAAAATGATTTGGGTTGGGGTTGCTGTAGGTACGCTCGCATGTCATTCGGTATATGCCCAGCCCAAGGCGGCCGAAGGGTCGACGGTAATCATGAGCGAACCGGGCAAGGCCACAGCGGTGTCGAGCGTCGAAGCGACCGCGACGGTCGTCGCCGTCAATGCGACCACCCGCGCCGTAACGCTGAAAGATGCACGCGGCAAAACGTTCGATGTCGTGTGCGGAGATGAGGTGAAGAATTTTTCCCAGATCCACGTCGGCAACGATGTAAAAGTGACCTACAACGAAGCGCTCACGCTCGAGCTCCAGAAGGTACGCAAGGCGTCAGCGCCAATGAGCAGTTCGTCATCCGTTTCGAGCGCAGCGCCCGGCAGTCAACCCGCAGCGACGGTGGGCTACCAGGCGACCGTGCTCGCCGATGTAGTCGCGGTCGATCCGGCAAAAAGCATCATCTCGCTCAAGGGGCCGAATGGCAATGTAATGGACCTCAAAGTTCGAAACCCCGATCACTTCAAGGTCGTCAAGAAGGGCGATCAGGTGGAGGCGACCTACAGCCAGGCCATAGCCATTGCGGTGACGCCCGCCGCTGATCAAAAGTCCAGCAAGAAATGAGCATAGTTACCGCATCACGAAGCTCCGGTGCGGTGATCAAGTAGAACGGTGCAACGTCGTGCACACTGCCATCGGCGGTGTGTATGGCGGTGCGGCTGAAATCAACGCCGGCGTCAAGTCTGGGCGCCGCGGCAATGCGCGCCTGGCCCCGGCGTTTTTGTTGCTGAACTGGCCAACTCGCCGAGCGCAAGTATCGGAAGCAGTCCCATCAAAGTCGCAGTAGCAGCGCCAATGTGGTATTACCCTACCTTCGTACCGCAAGCGACACTGAAACGGCCGGGCATGACCCTAACCTCCTGGACGTAGCAGTTGGGGCGCAAACCGCTCCGCTTTGCGGATGGGCATGAAGATGTTTGGTAGCAGTAGTAGGGCTTTGGTCTATCATGCCGGTCGCGCACTTGCGCAGCGAGCACGCTGGTCCGAAGCATCGAGGTGGGGAATCACATGCTAATGGCGCGTCGCATCGTTGGACCAAGGTCCAATAGGATGCGCATTTCGTCGACCGCAAAATGCTCTATGGGAAAGTGCGTTGGCGGCATTGATCATGTCGCACTGAACTTTCTATTGCCATATCAAAGAGGTGCTTAATGGATACCGGAGCTCAACTCGCGCGCAGTCAGGAACTTTCGAGCAAGGTAGCGCAGCTTTATCAAAAGCGCTTGAAGATCGCGAAGGAGAAGTTCAGCGGACGCGTGCAGAAAGCCTATGCGGCCCACGCTGCGGAATTGACCGCCCATCCGCCCACCCCGATGGATATGTGGACGAATTTCTGGAACTACGGTGTCGATGTAGCTCAGCGCTCGATCCTGTTCTGGGACACGCTGCGGGAGCGCGGCAACAACTACCTCGAGCATGTCCAACAGGGGCAGCCGCCGGTGCTGCATTTCGATTTCGAGATGCTGGTCGACGCGCGCAAGTTCAAGCAGCCGGTCAACTATGCGCTGGTGCGCATCATTCCGCCGGCCGGCGTATCGGTCGATCCGAAGCGGCGGCCTTACATCATCATCGATCCGCGCGCGGGCCATGGTCCCGGCATCGGCGGATTCAAGGACGATTCTCAGGTCGGCGTTGCGCTGCGCGAGGGCCATCCTGTTTACTTCGTAATCTTTTTTCGTGAGCCGGAGCCGGGGCAGACCCTGCTCGATGTATGCTCCGCCGAACAGCAGTTTGTGCGCAAGGTACGCGCGCTGCATCCCGATAGCCCCAAGCCGGCGCTTATCGGCAACTGCCAGGGTGGCTGGGCCGCGATGATGCTGGCCGCATCCGAGCCGGACGAAATGGGCCCGATCGTAATCAACGGCGCGCCGATGTCGTACTGGGGCGGCGCATGGCAGGAAGGCGAAGGCGACAATCCGATGCGGTATGCCGGCGGCATGCTGGGCGGCTCGTGGCTCGCGTCGTATTCCGCCGACCTTGGCAACGGCGTATTCGACGGCGCCCATCTGGTTAAAAATTTCGAAGATCTGAATCCAGCAAATACTTTCTGGGACAAGTACTACCACCTCTACGCCAATATCGACACCGAAAGGCCGCGCTTCCTCGAGTTCGAGCGCTGGTGGGGCGGCTTCTACCTGATGAACCGCGAGGAGATCGAATGGATCACGCGCAATCTATTTGTCGGCAACAAGATCTGGAAGGGCGATGTTGAATCGAAGGCAGGCCACGTTTTTGACCTGCGTGAAATAAAGGTGCCGATCATCCTGTTTGCCTCAATGGGCGACAACATTACGCCGCCGCAGCAGGCATTCAACTGGATCGCCGATGTTTATACCAGCACCGAGGAAATCAAAGCGCGCGGTCAAGTGATCGTGGGACTGCTGCATCACGACATCGGTCATCTGGGCATCTTCGTCTCCGGCAAGGTGGCGAACAAAGAGCACAAGCAGATCGTCTCGGTGTTGAAGTCGGTCGAGATGTTGCCCCCGGGGCTCTACGGCATGCAGATCAAGGCAGTCGAGGGGGGCGCAGGCAAGACAGAATATGAAGTCGAATTCCACGAGCACCAGCTCGAGGACATCACGAAGCGGCTGAACCGCCTGCAGCGCAACGACGAGAAACCGTTCGAGGCGGTAGCCGCGATTTCCGAATTCAACCAGCGCGGCTATGAGATGTTTGCGCAGCCGATGGTGCGGTCGATGTCCAACGACTTCACCGCGAAGCTCCGACGCGAACTCCATCCGCTGCGGTCTCAGCGGTGGGCAATTTCCGATTCCAATCCGTTGCTTGCGTGGCTTGCGCCCGCTGCGCAAACAGTCAAGGCCCAGCGCAAGGCTCTGGCCCCGAATAACGCGGCGCGCACAACCGAGAAGCTGATGGCCGAGCTGGTCAGCGCCTCGCTAGACTTGTATCGCGGAATGCGCGACGCCGCGACCGAGGCGTTTTTCTTTCAGACCTACGGCAGCATGTTCTCTGTTTACCTCGCGGACAAGCAGCTGGCTGACGGCGGTGAGGCGCCAGTTTCCGACCCGCGCGAGTTGCCGTTCGTCAAGGAAGCGCTTGCGTCGATCGCCGAAGGTGGCTACGACGAAGCGTTTGCCCGCGTCGGCTTCTTGATTGCGCGCAAAGGCGATCTGCCGCTGTCGCGTCTCACGATGCGGCAGGAAATGCAGAAGGATTACGCGGATTTCGTGCCGAAGGTAGCGATGGATCAGTGGCGGCGAATTCGCGGCGAGCAGGAAATCATAGCGCGCTACGAACCCGAGCGGGCGATAGCGACGCTGCCGAAACTGCTCAGCGACCCCGCCGAGCGCGAACGCCTACTGATGCTGATTGATCGAGTGCTGGTCGACGAACGGTTGCAGAGCGATAAGCCGACGCCTGAACAGTTGGCGATGGTCGAGCGGATTCGCGCGGCATTGAGCCAACGCCCGGCCGCCGGACGCCCGCTCGCGGCGGTCGGGAAAGCCGGCACTCGAAGTTCTGGACGTAATGGCGGGAGTGCGAGGCACATGGAATGACTAGAGACAGAGTTTCATGATGGAAAAAGCACACGCCAAGTATGAGCGCCTGATCGCCAGGTGCAAATCGCTACCTCCGACGCCGACAGCCGTCGCGCATCCCTGCGATGAGGGGTCACTCACAGCCGCAGTGGACGCCGCGAAGGCCGGGTTGATCGCGCCGATTCTCGTTGGCCCGGGCGCGCGCATCAAGGAGGTCGCCGCGAAGGCGGGGCTCGACATCAGCGGCTATCCGCTGGTTGAAGCGGCATTCAGCCAGGATTCCGCTGATAAAGCAGTTGCTGAGGTCCGCGCCGGACGTGCCGAGGCGCTGATGAAAGGCAGCCTGCATACGGACGAGCTAATGAGCGCGGTCGTGAAGCGCGACACCGGCCTGCGCACCGCCCGCCGCATCAGCCATTGCTTCGTTATGGACGTGCCCGGGCGGACCGATGCGCTGATCATTACGGACGCCGCAGTCAATATCGCTCCCACACTCAAGGACAAGGTCCACATCGCTCAAAACGCGATCGACCTCGCGCACGACCTCGGCGCGCCCGAGGTACGGGTGGCCATCCTGTCGGCGATGGAAACGGTGAATCCCGATGTGCCGTCGACGCTTGAAGCGGCCGCACTGTGCAAGATGGCAGACCGCGGGCAGATCACCGGCGGCGTGCTGGACGGGCCGCTGGCGCTCGATAATGCAATCAGCCCGGAAGCCGCCAAGATCAAGAAGATCGAATCTCCAGTCGCAGGCCGCGCCAACGTGTTGCTGGTGCCCGATCTCGAAGCAGGCAATATGCTCGCCAAGAGTCTGACGTTTCTCGCCGGCGCAGACGCCGCCGGCATCGTGCTGGGCGCGCGCGTGCCGATCATACTCACAAGCCGTGCGGACTCCCTGATCGCCCGCATGGCGTCGTGCGCTGTGGCGTCGCTGGTTGCGGCAGCGCGCCGATCAAGCAGCGCCAAAGCCGTGGGGTAAAGCAATGGCCGACGCAATCCTGGTGCTCAATGCCGGTTCGTCGAGCATCAAGTTCTCGCTGTTCACCATCGCTGACGATCAGCTGGCCCTCAACGTCCGCGGTCAAGTCGAAGGACTGTACACCGCGCCGAAGTTCAGCGCCAAAGATGCTGCCGGTGCGGTCGCTGGTGAGCGCAGCTGGGACAGCGGCACCCGCCTGGGACACGACGGCGCGATTGAATATCTCACTGAGTTTCTGCGCGCCGGCGGCACTAAACACAAGCTGACGGCCGTTGGTCACCGCGTGGTGCACGGCGGTCTCGACTTCGGGGAGCCGACTCTCGTCGACAACCAGAGTATTGCGCGGCTCGAAAAGTATATCCCGCTAGCCCCGCTGCACCAGCCGCACAATCTGTCGCCCATCCGCATCCTGCGTGAGCTCATGCCTGCTTTGCCGCAGGTCGCATGCTTCGACACTGCGTTTCACCGGGCGCAGCCGGAACTGGCGCAAGCTTTCGCGCTACCCGCGTCTATCACCGAGCGCGGCGTTCGCCGATACGGTTTCCATGGCTTGTCCTATGAGTACATCGCGAGCGCATTGCCGGCCATCGATGCCAAAGCAGCGGCGGGACGCGTAGTAGTCGCGCATCTCGGTAACGGTGCCAGCATGTGTGCAATCAAAGCCGGCAGAAGCGTCGCGAGCACGATGGGATTCACGGCGGTTGATGGTCTACCAATGGGCACGCGCTGCGGCTCGCTCGATCCCGGCGTCATGCTCTATCTCATCGACGAGCTGAAAATGGATGCGCGTGCGATTGAGAAGCTGATCTACCAGCAATCGGGGCTGCTCGGCGTCTCCGGAATTTCCAGCGATATGCGTGCGCTGCTCGCGAGCAAGGAGCCGCGCGCGAAGCTCGCCGTGGATCTCTTCACCTATCGCATCGGCCGGGAGCTCGGTTCACTGGCCGCAGCCCTCGGCGGTCTCGATGCGCTGGTGTTCACGGGCGGCATAGGCGAGCGCGCAGTCGCCATCCGCGAGCGCGTGTGTGTCGATGCAGCCTGGCTCGGCGTGACGCTCGATGCGGCCGCGAATACGAAAGACGGGCCGCGCATCAGCACGCCGGCAAGCCGGGTTGCCGCATGGGTGGTGCCGACGAATGAAGAACTGATGATCGCGCGCCATACACGGCGCTTGATAGCGAAGTCCGCTTAACTGTTTCATTACGACCGGAGGAGAGTATGTCAGCGAATCTGAAACCGTCACAGGATAAATGGGAACACGCATGGCGGACGTTCACGCCGGGGATATGGCAGGAACGTGTGAACGTGCGCGACTTCATCCAGCGCAATTACAAGCCGTATGAAGGCGACGGCAAATTTCTGGCTGGCCCGACCGCCCGCACTAAGGCGATGTGGCAAAAGCTGCAGCCTTTGCTCGCGAAGGAACGCGAGAAGGGCATCCTCGACGTCTCGCAGGTGCCCGCGGGCATTCTTGCGCACGCCCCCGGCTATATCGACAAGGCGACTGAAATTATCGTCGGCCTGCAGACGGACGAGCCGCTCAAACGCGCGATCATGCCGTTCGGCGGCTGGCGCGTCGTCGCGGACAGTCTCAAGGCGTACAACTATACGCCCGATGAAAGAGTCGGCGAAATTTTCACGAAGTATCGCAAGACCCACAACGACGGCGTATTCGACGCGTACACACCGGAAATCAGGAAGGCACGCTCGTCGGGCATCGTCACCGGACTGCCCGATGCGTACGGCCGCGGCCGCATCGTCGGCGACTATCGCCGCGTTGCGCTTTACGGCGTCGATTTTCTGATCGAAGACAAGAAGCGCGAAAAAGCCGAGCTCGACGACCGTCATTCGACTGAAGACATCATTCGCTTACGGGAAGAGCTCTCCGAGCAGATGCGCTCGTTGAAGGAACTGAGCGAGATGGCGAAGACCTATGGGTACGACATCTCGGGACCGGCATCGACCGCGCGTGAAGCCGTGCAATGGACGTACTTCGGCTACCTTGCCGCGATCAAGCAACAGAACGGCGCGGCAATGTCGGCTGGCCGTCTCTCGACATTCTGGGACGTTTATTTCGAGCGCGACATTCGCGAAGGCACACTCAACGAATCGCAGGCGCAGGAAATCATCGACGATCTCATCATTAAATGGCGCATCGTCCGCTTCCTGCGGGCACCGGCGTATAACGAGCTGTTTTCGGGCGACCCGGTATGGGTTACCGAAGTCATCGGCGGCATGGGCGAAGACGGACGCACGCTCGTGACCAAGACCGCGTTTCGCATGCTGCACACGCTGAACAATTTGGGGCCGGCGCCGGAACCGAATCTGACGGTGTTCTGGTCGCCGCGCTTGCCGGTCGGGTTCAAGCGTTTCGCGATCAAGGCGTCGATCGACACGAGTTCGATCCAATACGAATCCGACGATCTGATGCGGCCCAAGTCCGGCGATGACGCTTGCATCGCCTGCTGTGTATCAGCAATGCGGGTCGGCAAGCAGATGCAGTTCTTCGGCGCGCGGGTCAACCTGCCCAAGACGCTGCTCTATGCATTGAACGGCGGGCGCGATGAAATTACCGGCGAACAGATCGGCCCGATGCTCGCGCCGATCGAGGGCGATCAGTTGACCTACGACGATGTCATGGCCCGCCTCGATCCGATGATGGACTGGCTCGCCAAAACGTACGTGAATGCCCTCAACTGCATTCATTACATGCACGACAAGTATTGCTATGAAGCAGTTGAAATGGCGCTGCACGATCGCGACGTTCTGCGCACGCTGGCGTGCGGCATCGCCGGACTCTCGCATGCAGCCGATAGTTTGTCGGCGATCAAATTTGCCAAAGTGAAACCAGTGCGCGACGACCGCGGACTGATCGTCGATTTCAAGACGGAAGGCGAGTTTCCATACTATGGCAACAATGACGACCGCGCGGACGACATCGCCAAGATGCTGGTGACGCTGATGATGAACAAGATCCGCGAATACCCGGCGTATCGCAATGCCACACATACCCAGTCAGTGTTGACCATCACCTCGAACGTCGTCTACGGCAAATCCACCGGCAACCTGCCGGATGGCCGCCGTCTCGGCGAGCCGTTCGCCCCCGGCGCCAATCCGTCGAACGGGCGCGACTCTCACGGTGCGCTTTCTGCGCTCATGTCAGTCGCGAAAATTCCGTACGACGACTCGGAGGATGGCATCTCGCTCACGCTGTCCGTCGTGCCCAGTGCGCTCGGCAGCGAAAACGATCGCCTGGACCGCGGGTGCAACGCGCTCGACGCCTATTTTTCGAGCGGCGGCTTTCACGTGAATGTCAACGTGCTTGATCGAGAGACGCTGAAGGACGCGATGAAGAACCCGGACAAGTACCCGCAGCTCACGGTACGCGTCTCCGGCTACGCGGTGAATTTCGTCAAGCTGACCAAGGCCCAGCAGATGGATGTCATCAACCGCACTTTCCACGGGTCGATGTAATGCGGGTGTAGCGCCGTGAGTTATCCAGCGAGGAGATCGGTGGAACACGGATCAGCGGCCGCGTACTTTCGCGGCTGCGACCATGAAGGTGATGGCGCGGCGAGCGGCGCTGGAAACTCACGTAACGCGCCGGGTTATTCCCGCAGCATCGAAGAGGAGCCAAATTGAGTCAATCACTGGTCGGCAGCCGCTACGAGATGCATGTCGCAAAAGAAGGCGTCGCGGAGGGCAAGCAGGACAAAGATTACTTCGCAATCTATGCGACCGATGTCGAGGAGTCGGCGAAGGCCGGGGACGATGTCACCGGATACGTGCATTCGTATGAGGTGGGCAGCACGGTCGACGGCCCCGGGTTGCGCTTTGTCGCGTTTCTCACCGGCTGCCTGCTGCGCTGTCAGGTACTGCCACAACCCCGATACCTGGCACAAACGTAACGGGAAGCCGGTGACGGTCGCGCGCGCGATGCAGGTAATCGGCAAGTACGCGCACGTGTTGAAGATCAGCAAAGGCGGCATCACGCTTTCGGGCGGAGAGCCGCAGCTTCAGCGCGATTTCGTTACAGAGGTCTTTCGCCGCTGCAAGCAGCTCGGTCTTCACACCTGTCTCGACACATCAGGACGGCTCGGTGAAAAGTTTTCCGACAAAGATCTGCTCGACATTGATCTGCATCTGCTGGATATCAAATCCGGCGATCCGGAGATCTATAAAAAAGTAACCCGCCAGCCGCTGCAGCCCACGCTCGATTACGCGACCCGGTTATCGGCGCTCGGCAGGCCGATGTGGATACGTTACGTGCTGGTTGCGGGGCTCACCGACGGCGAAGACAACGTCGAACGCGTGGCGGCTTTCGTCGGCGGGCTAAAGAGCGTCGAGCGCGTCGAGATTCTGCGCTTCCATCAGATGGGCAGCGACAAGTGGGAAAAGCTCGGCCTCAAGTATTCGCTCAAGGACGTCGAACCCCCTGACCCTGTATTGAGCGAGCGCGTGCGCAATCAGTTTCGCAGTCATGGCTTAACGGTTTACTGAAAAATTCGACGGAGGAATCATGGATGAACTTAGGGCGTTTCTCGAATCCCAGCAGATGCTGGCGCTGTTTCTCACCATAGCCATCGGTTATCTGGTTGGTGAGATCAATGTCAAAGGCTTCTCGCTCGGCGCCGGTGCGGTGCTGTTCGTCGCCATCGCTATCGGCTGGTTTGCGCCCAAGTCTGCGCCCGCGCCGATGATCGGCTCACTGGGCCTTGCGCTGTTCCTTTATACCGTTGGCATTCAGTATGGCAAGCAGTTCTTCATGGGGCTGACGAGCGCTCAGGGCATACGCGCGAACGCGATTGCGATCACCGGTGTTCTGCTCGCCGGCTTCGTCAGCCTGATGTTCGTCAAGTTCGCCAACATTACGCCCGGCACTGCGTTTGGACTTTTCGCCGGCTCCGGTACGAGCACAGCAACGCTGCAGGCCGCGCTGGCCGCGACGGGTACTAAGGATGCGGCAACGGGTTACGCGGTTTCTTATCCATTCGGCGTTGCCGGACCGATTCTGTTCCTTTACATCGTGTTCCTGGTCATGAAGCCGAAGTTCGATGCGCCGACTTCGAGCGGCGTCGAGTTCCAGGAAATCGCGGTGCAAAACCCGCAATTCTTCGGCAAGACGCTGTCAGAGCTGCTTGACCGCATTGCCGAGCGGCGTGCAGGTCACCGCGCTGCGCCGCGCCAGCCGCAATGAGCCCGCATCCGCCGCGTTCGTGCTCGCTCAAGACGACGTGATGTTCGTCGTCGGCCCGGACAAAGCTGCACTCGGCAAAGCGGCAAAAGTCATCGGGGAGGCGGCCCCGGGCCGCTTCACGAAGGACCGCCGGGATCTCGATTACCTGCGCGTATTCGCGTCGCGCCCGACGGTCGTCGGCCGCGCGCTCGGCGATATCGAATTGCCGGGCGAGAAGGGCGTAGTGATTCTGCATATACGGCGCGGCGACACCGATTTGCTGTCGCGTCCCGATCTTATCCTTGAATTCGGAGATCGCATCGGCCTGATGGCCAATCGCGCAGAATTCCCGGCGTTGCGCAAATTCTTCGGAGATTCCATCAGGGCCACTGCCGAAGTCAGCTACATCTCCGTCGGCCTGGGCATGGCGATCGGCTTTGCGGTTGGTGCTATCAGCATTCCGATACCCGGGATCGGCAAGATGGCGCTCGGGATGATCGGCGTGCTCCTCGTCGCGTTGATTCTGGGCAATGCGCGCCGCACGGGCGGCATCACCTGGACGATGCCGCTGTCAGCCAACAAAGTTCTGTTCAATCTGGGGCTCACCTTGTTCCTCGCGAACGCCGGGATGTCGACCGGCGCCAACGTCGTCGCCACGGTTGCTCAAAACGGGGTGATGATCCTGCTGCTCGGCGCAGCGGTGCTCGTTGCGATCGTGCTGCCCGTGATCGTGCTTGGGTTGTTTTTCTTCAAGATGTCGTATGACGAAATGGCCGGCGTGCTCGCCGGTGCGACCGGCAACCCGGCGATTCTTGCGTACGGGAACAAGCTTGCGCCGACGGACCGGCCGGACATCGGGTATGCGATGATCTTTCCGAGCATGACGATACTGAAAATCCTGTTCGTCAATATCGCGGCAGCGCTGATGTGACGACGCGACGAAATATCATTCATTAACATTTCGAATGACTTTATCGAGCTAGAGACGTGCAAGGCGCTGCCAGACAACCGATTGAAGTAGAACCGCGGATAGACAGCGCAAGAACGCCGCGGCCGGTAACGATCGATACCATCCTGCCTGCGGATATGGCCGTGCGGGCCGAGCAGAACGGCGTGCGCCGGGCGGGGATGGATGGGCTCACTGTCCTCGTGCTCGGGGTGATGGCCGGCGCCTTTATATCGTTCGGCGCCATCTTCGCGACTACGGTGAGCGCCGGCGCCGGTGCTTTGCCATATGGCGTGTCAAGGTTGTTGACCGGGGTGGTTTTTGCGTCGGGACTGATCATGGTTGTGGTTGCCGGGGCGGAGCTGTTCACCGGCAACAACCTGATCGTCATGGCGTGGGCAAGCGGCAAGGTGCGCACGCAAAGTATGCTCACCAACTGGCTGGTGGTGTTTATCGGAAACTGCATCGGCGCACTCGGCACCGCGGCGCTGATGTTTTTTACTGCGCAATACACTTTTGGCGGTGGCGCGGTGGGGTTGTCAGCTCTGGTCACGGCCAACAGCAAGGCAGCGCTCGCCTTTGTCCCGGCGCTCACGCTGGGCATCATGTGCAATGCGCTCGTGTGCATCGCGGTCTGGATGTGTTTCAGCGCCCGTACCACCGTCGACAGAGTCGTCATCATCATTCCTCCGATTGCCGCGTTCGTGGCCGCGGGCTTCGAGCACAGCATCGCCAACGTCTATTTCATTCCGATGGGCCTCTTCATCAAGATGGGAGCAGGCGATGCGTTCTGGCAATCGATTGGCAAGACAGCCGCAGATTTTCCCGCACTCACGTGGAACAATTTCGTGTTCGGAAATCTGCTCCCCGTGACGATTGGGAACATCATCGGCGGCTCACTGCTGGTGGGAGCGATGTACTGGTTTGTCTACCTCCGTAAGCAGCCGCCGCTATGAGTAAAGATATAACAAGATGGCCGTCATAAGCGCCGGATTTTTCACCTGCGCTTAACTGCATACTGCGCCAGGCATCAGGGGATATGCATTATGACTTTACATGTTGCAAGTCCCCTATACGAAACGCGCGCTTTGCCGAGGCGCTGAGCGCCGGTTATTTTGAAGACAACTTGAAGAAAGTGAAGCGACCGCTGGCGGCTGGCTTAAGACACCTGCTTCGCTATCACTGATGCAATAGCAACGTAACAGCATCATCAACAGGGAAGAAAAATATGAAGACTTTGCATAAAACGATTGCTGCCTGCCTGATTGCTGCCCTGGCGCTGGTGCAATTCGCGCATGCGCAGGACGCGAAGGAGCCGGCGCCGTTCAAAAAAGAACAAATCGAGCAGCTGGTAGCGCCCATCGCGCTGTATCCCGATGCGCTGATTGCGCAGATTCTGATGGCGTCGACTTACCCGCTTGAAGTCGTGGCGGCGGCGCGGTGGGTGAAAGCGAATCCGAACGTGAAAGATAAGGCGCTCGAAGACGCGATGCAGAAGGAGACGTGGGACGCGAGCGTAAAGTCGCTGACTGCATTTCCGCAGGTGCTCGCGATGATGAATGAAAAGCTCGATATGACTCAGTCGCTGGGCGATGCGTTTCTCGCGCAGCAAAAAGAAGTGCTCGATGCGATTCAGCGCTTGCGCGGCAAGGCTGAGCAGGCCGGCAATCTGAAAACGACCAAGGAGCAGACGGTCAGCACGGTGAAGGAAAACAACCAGACCGTGATCAAGATCGAGCCCGCCCAGCCGGATGTCGTATATGTGCCGACGTATCAGCCGGCCGTCTACGGGGCGTGGCCGTATCCCGCGTATCCGCCCTATTCGTACTATCCGCCGGGTTATGTGCCCGGTGCGGCGTTGTTTTCCTTCGCGGTTGGCGTGGCAGTCGGCAATGCGATGTGGGGGAACTGCAACTGGGGCGGCGGCAATGTGAATGTGAATGTGAACAAGTACAATAATTTCAATCGCACCAACGTTCAGAACTCAAATTGGCAGCATTCGCCCGAACATCGAAAGGGTGCGCAATATCGCGATAAGGGGACGCAGGAGCGCTTCGGCAACCAACGTACCGGTGCGGATTCCCGCGAACAGTTTCGCGGACGTGCGGATCAAGGGCGTAATGACATCGGACGCGGCGATGCCGATCGCTTCAAAGGGCAGGGTGGTGTCGGCGATCGCGGTGGTGTTGGTGGTGCCGGTGGTGTGGGAGATCGTGGTGGCGTCGGCGGACCCGGTGGTGCCGGTGGTCCGGGTGGCGTTGGTGGTGCCGGCGGCCCCGGTGGTGTGGGTGGTGCCGGTGGCCCGGGGGGTGCCGGTGGTGTCGGTGATCGGGGTGGTGCTGGTGGTCCCGGTGGTGTCGGCGATCGCGGCGGGGTCGGCGGTGCTGGTGGTCCCGGTGGTGTCGGCGATCGCGGTGGCGTCGGTGGTGGTGGCGATCGCGGTGGCGTCGGTGGTGTCGGCGATCGCGGTGGCGGTGGTTTCCAGGGCGTCGGCAATGGGGGCCAAACGCGCGACTATAGTAGTCGCGGCGCAAGCAGCCGCGGCGGCGGCGGCGGGGATTTTTCAGGCGGTTCGCGTGGCGGCGGTGGTATGGGCGGGGGCGGCGGCGGTGGACGTGGCGGTGGCGGCGGCGGGCGCGGCGGCGGTGGCAGGAGGTGATCACCATGCGAACTTCCAGCAAAAACACTGCACCACCGTCCAACTCATCCGCGGAGTCCGGCATGCATTCGATTCGAAAAACTGATCTGTTGCGTCACGTGCGCGCGCTTGCAACGCTGCTGGTGATGACTGCGCTGCTCGTCGCGCCGGCAGCCTGGGCACAGAAAAACTTCCGTACGCCCGACGATGCATTCAAGGCACTCGTCGCCGCTGCACGCGCGCACGACAGCAAGGCGCTCGAGTCGATACTGGGGCCCGGCGGTAAAAAAATTCTGCCATCGGGCGATCCCGTCGCCGACCGCAATGCGCTCGATCGCTTTGCGAAGGCGTACGATGAAGCGAACAAGATCGAAACGGCTGGCGAGGAAAAGGCGACGCTCACCGTCGGCAACGATGCATGGCCGTTCCCGATCCCCGTCGTCAAAACGGCTGGCGGCTGGCACTTCGACCCCAAGCAGGGGCAGGAAGAACTGCTTAACCGCCGCATCGGCCGCAACGAACTTACTGTGATTCAGGTCGTGCAGGCGTATGTCGATGCGCAGCGCGAGTACCTACACGCGCAATCCCGAGAACGACAAGCTACTGCACTACGCGCAGAAATTCGTGAGTACGAAAGGTAAACGTGACGGTCTTTACTATCCAACGCCGGATGGCCAGCCGCCCAGCCCGCTCGGCGTTTTGTTTGCACGCGGACAAGCCGAAGGGTACAAGCCGGGTACGGCGGCAAAACCGAACCCGTACTATGGCTACTACTATCGCATCCTCAAGGGACAGGGGCCGAATGCAAAAGGCGGCGCTTACGATTACGTAGTCAAGGGCAAGATGATAGGCGGCTTCGCGTTGGTGGCATATCCTGCGGAGTATCGCAAGACGGGCGTCATGACGTTCATCGTCGATCATGACGGCGTCGTTTTTCAGAAAGATCTCGGCCCGAAAACAGCGGCGATCGCCGGCAAGATGACGAAGTTCGACCCGGACGCGACGTGGAAACGCTTGTGAGCCGGCCGCGCGGCAGCTCCGATTCCTAACAGACAAGCCTACGCTGGCGGCCGCGTCGACGAGCTGAGCACGCAATGCCTTTTGCAAGCCTGTTTTCGAACGTAGCGGCGCGGCTATTCGGCAGCGCGGCAGCGGGCGGCGTTGCCGCAGCGGAGCCAGAGCTCGTGAAAACGGCGATAGAAGCGATCGTCGATGCCGTAGATCCGCGTTTGCGCACGGTCTCCGGTTACCAGCGCAGCATCGGCCCTGGAGTCGGGTGCACGATCGCGCATTTGCGCTCGATGGCGGCGAATTTGCCCGAGCCGATCATGATCGCACGCGGCGCGTGGGGCAGCGATCCACTCCTGAATGCACTGTTCGCAACCGCCAACGACGTGCCTGCTCTCCTCGGCGCCAGCGCGGAGCTGCGCTCTTATTTTGAACGGACAAGCGCCGACGATGCGTGTGTGTTGCTCGGTATGCAGAAGACTGAGCGCAGCGTCTTTGCTCCGGCCATTGTCGACGGCGTGCTGCGTCAGGACATCGCGCAAACGACCGTAAGCTTCTCAAAACATCGCCTGGTTGCGCCCGCTGCCAATTTCATCGACTGCCGTCGCGAAGTCGGCACGCTCATCCTGCGGCGGCTTGCAGAACTTGCGCTCGCTCGCATCACCGCGCTGGCGGAGCGCGCCACCGGGCTCGAGCAACGCAAAGGCATGCTGGCGGCCAAGCTGCGCATGCTCAATCTGCGGCGCAATGGTCTGGGACAGATGGCCAATGGTGCGGGTGATGTCGCAGGCGAAATCGCTGCAATCGAGCGAGAACTTAAGTCGACCGTCGATGAATATGTCGAGACAAAGACCAGCCAGGCTACGCTGACTACGCGCATCGATCATATCAATGCGATCTTCACTGCGCCCGCCGAACACGTATCGCTGGCGCATGTCGCGCTGCGCGTCAATAAGATGGGTTACAAGGTGGAAGCCAACGCGAGCGAGCCTGCGGCGGATCTAAGCTTGCACGAGCTTTCGATCGGCAATGGGTTAAAGGCGGTGATAGCGTTCGTGCGCTGCCGGCGCGAGGAGCTACCGCCGCGCGAAAGTCTGCTCGTGCGGGCTGCACGGGAAGGGCTTTGAGCGAGTTTCATGGCGCGACGAGACCTCAACTGCGCGCCGCCGCGCGTATGCGTTGGACCAAGGTCCAATCGCTTGCTTCGTATACATATGGGATAAAGGATGACGATCATCGATCTCGCCTCATGAAACCCCCTGCCTTCGATCTCGTGCGCAACATGCTGGCGGTGCTGTTCATCGTCGCCATCATCGCCGTCAGTGCGTGGCTGCTCGCCCCGTTCTTGCCAGCACTCGTGTGGGCCACCTTGCTGGTGGTCGCAACATGGCCGCTGATGCTGGCCGTGCAGCGGCGGCTGTGGGGCAAGCGCAGTCTCGCGGTGATCACGATGACACTGGCATTACTGCTGGTAGTCCTGGCCCCGCTCGGCCTCGCGGTGTCGACCATCGTCGTCAACGCCGACGACCTGGGCGCGCGTTTCAAGTACGATCACACAGTCGAGCGTGCCGGCGCCGCCCGCGTGGGCAGAACAAGTACCCATCGTCGGCACGCGGCTGGCGGCCAAATGGCGCGAGCTCGCCGCCCTTAGTCCGGATGAACTGCGTGAACGCTTCACGCCGCAGGCGCAGGAAGCCGGGCACTGGATATTGGCCAAGGCGGGCACGCTTGCAATGTTTCTCGTTCATCTGCTGCTCACGGCGATCATCTCCGCGCTGTTCTACTTTAACGGCGAGAAGGTCGTGGCGGGAGTTCGCGCATTTGCGCGGCGGCTCGCGGGCTTGCATGGCGAGCGCTCGGTCGCGCTTGCCGGGCAGTCGATCAAGGCGGTGGCGCTCGGGGTCGTCGTCACCGCCTGCGTTCAGGCGGCTTTGGGCGGCATCGGCGTGATAGTCGCCGGCGTGCCGTTGGCGTCGCTGCTGACAGCGCTGATGTTCATTCTCGCGGTCGCACAGATCGGCGCGGCGCCCGTGCTGCTCGTGGCCCTGGTGTGGCTCTACTGGCAGGGCGACACCGTGACCACCGCTCTGTTTTTCGTGTGGGCGCTGTTCGTCGCCACCATCGACAATGTGATTCGTCCGGTCCTCATCAAGCGCGGCGCGGATCTGCCGCTGGTTTTAATCTTTGCGGGCGTGATCGGCGGACTCATCGGGTTCGGTATCGTCGGGCTGTTTGTAGGCCCCGTAGTGCTCGCGATTGCTTATACCTTGCTCGGCGTCTGGGTCAGCGACGAGCGGGAAAGCGCGGTCGACGCGCGCGCCTGATCCCCGAAAGCTCCAGTGGCATACTCCTGCAACCAAGCGCTCCGTGCGAGAAATGCCGGCGCGCGTAGTTGCGCATGCACGGAGATTTGATGTTCGCCTGGAACCGCTGGTACAGCATCAAAAGCTATCTCAGTTCGGCCCTTTGGACAGTTCCCCTATTCGCGCTCGTAGCGGGGCGCATCGTGAAATTTCTTTCCGAGATGCTCGGTGCCTGGATGGACGAGCGGGGGATATATGGCCTGAATACGACTTACCTGGGACTGAATGCCGCGGAAGCGAACGCATTTCTCGATCGCATGTTTACCATGAACCTGTCGTTTCTCGTGTTCACATTCGGTTCGCTGCTGGTGGCCATCCAAATCGCGGGCGGCCAGTACACGCCGCGCATCATTGCGACTACGCTGCTGCGCGACAATGTCATACGCTGGATCGTCGGGTTGTTTATGTTTTCGCTGATCTGGGGCAACCGAACCATGGTGCAGATTTCAAGCACCGTGGTTCCTCAGTTTCAGGTTTTTATGGCGGCGAGTCTTGCGATAGCTTCTTTGATCGCGTTTCTTTTGCTGATCGATTACTCCGCGAAGTTGTTGCGGCCCGTCTCGCTGGTCGCCCGCGTCGGGGAGCAAGGTATTCAAGTCATTGAAAGCATGTATCCGTCCGCGACCCGGCACGATTACATGCCGCCGGTGATTCCCAAGAAGCGCATTTGGAATATTTTTTCAAGGAGTGCGCGCCCAGGTGCCCGCTGCCACGGCACCTGGCGTCAGGCGCGGGCCGCCGGATCGCGACGTCTATCATCAAGGCAAGTCCGCGATCGTGTTGGCTGTGAATGTCAAACGGCTGGTAAGCATGGCGCAGGCGGCCGACTGCGTCATCGAAGTGGTTCCGCAAGTCGGCGACTTCCTGGCGGCCGAAGATTCTCTATTTCACGTGTATGGCAACGTCGGTGCAATTGACGACCGCAGGCTGCGGGAACTGGTTGCCATCGGTTCCGAGCGGACCATGGAGCAGGACCCGATGTTTGCGTTTCGCATCGAAGTCGACATCGCGCTGAAGGCATTGTCGCCCGCGATCAATGACCCGACTACGGCCGTGCTCGCCATAGACCAGTTGCACCGTCTCCTGCGACTGGTCGGCCAGCGCTCTTTGCGTAAAAACGAAATCACCGACGACGAAGGACAGCCGCGCGTCATCTTTCGCACGCCGAACTGGGAAGATTTCGTGCACATGACTTTCAGGGAGATTCGCCAGTGCGGCGCCGGCAGCCTGCAGGTGGCAAGACGTCTTCGTGCGGTGATCGAGAATCTCCTGGAAACGCTGCCGCAGCACCGGCATGCCGCACTTCAGCAGGAACTCGCCTTGCTGGATCGAGCGCTGGTCAGGCTGCACTTGATTGCGGAGGACCTCGCGTTGGCGAGAATCGCCGATTCTCAAGGGCTGGGTGGCGAGTCGAGCGCGCAAATGCAGCAATGACTCCGCGCACGAGGCTGCCGTGGATAAACTGATCATGGGCATCGTCGATTTTCGCGAACGCATGCTGCCCGAATATGCCGCGCGGTTTAAAGATCTCGCGCTCAAGCACAAAGCGGATGCGCTTTTCATCTCGTGTGCCGACAGCCGGGTGGTGCCCGATTTGCTCGCATCCACTCATCCGGGGGACCTGTTTACGATGCGTAACGTCGGCAACCTGATTCCGCCGGCTACCGACGAAGGCGCATCGACGGGCGACGTTTCCGAGGCGAGCGCGATCGAGTATGCGGTGTTGGCCCTCAACGTCGCGAATGTAGTCGTGTGCGGGCATTCGGAGTGCGGTGCGATGAAAGCGATCGTGGCACCCGACCCGAAACTGAAAGCGCCCAATCTCGAGCGCTGGCTGCATCATGCGCGCACCGCTTTATTCCGTTTGCAACACGAAGGGCCGCTCGATGCGGCGCTCAAGCCTCACGACCAGTTATCCCAGCTCAACGTGCTCGTTCAGCTCGAACACTTGATGACCTATCCGATAGTTCGACAGCGTGTCGCCGCCGGCGAGCTGGCTTTGAGCGGCTGGTGGTTTGATATTGCGACCGGCGACATGTATTCGTATGAGCGCGCACGGCGATCGTTCGGGTTGATCGATCGAGCAATGGCGGAACGCATGATTGCGCAAATCGCGCGCTCTCACGGTAGTTCATGAACGCAGGCGGCTGATCGCCGCCCCAGTTCAGCGCAGCGTGATTCGCAGTGGCGGCCGATGACCTGACAGATCCGAGTCCCGCCACAACCTTCGGTCACCTCGACTCCACGATCGTGCTGTCGCCCGACATCGCATCGCTCGGCATATACCCTGCGGTCGACCCGCTCGATTCGACTTCACGTCAGCTCGATCCGCTAGTCGTCGGCGAGGAACATTACGACACTGCGCGTGCCGTCCAAGCGACTCTGCAACGATATAAAGAATTGCGCGATATCATCGCTATACTCGGCATGGACGAGCTGTCGCCCGAGGACAAGCTGGCGGTTGCCCGGGCGCGAAAAATTCAGCGCTTCTTATCGCAGCCCTTCAACGTTGCCGAGGTATTCACCGGACAGAAAGGCAAGTACGTGACGCTTAAGGAAACGATTAAAGGGTTCAATGGAATAGTCAGCGGCGAGTATGACAACTTGCCCGAGCAGGCGTTTTACATGGTTGGCGGAATCGAGGAAGTGGTGGAGAAAGCGAAAACCTTGCACTGATAGCAACACGCTATTCTGTTTGATCAATCTGGAATGCCATGGCCAATACCATACATGTCGATGTCGTGAGCGCGGAAGAGCAAATCTTTTCCGGGGAGGCGGAGTTTGTCGTGCTCCCGGGAGAAGCCGGCGAACTGGGAGTTTATCCGCGCCATACGCCGCTCATGACGCGTCTTAAAGCAGGGGCAGTGCGTATCCAGCTTGAGGGAGGCGTGGAGGAGCTGGTATTCGTGGCTGGCGGCATACTCGAAGTGCAGCCGCAAGTAGTCACAGTGCTCGCCGATACGGCCATTCGCGGCGCCGACCTCGACGAAGCACAAGCGCAGGAAGCGCAGCGCCGCGCCGACGAAGCAATGCAGAATGCGAAGAGCGATGTAGATCTGGCGCGTGCTGAGGCCGAATTTGCGGCGATGGCGGCGCAGATTGCAGCTATCCGCAAACTGCAAAGAAAGTAATTCCTGAGCGGCTCACCGCACACGAAGCACTCAGCGTCGTCTCTTGTCGCACGTCCGCACGCAAGCGAGACGACGACCAAAGCAAGCAGGTTTCTAGCAATCGTGTGGCAACGCGTGCAGCAGATAGCTGCGTTGGCATAAGCGATGTCATGCGTCTCCGGCGCACCGATGACTAAAACAGGGCGCAAGCAGCGGCTTGCTTCGTGATAACGTTAGGCCGCATGCGAATATTGCTGACGTCGGACCTCCATTACAAGCTGCGACAATACGATTGGGTGATCGGTGCGGCGTCGAACTTCGATGCCGTCGTCATCGCGGGCGATCACATCGATGCTTTTTCGCCGGTTCCCGGTATTGTGCAGATTGCTGCACTGTCTGCTAGTTTTACAGCAGTGTCGCGCGCAAGTCGCCTCATGTTGTGTTCCGGCAATCACGATTTGAATGCCAGAAATCACGCGGGCGAAAAAACTGCGGACTGGCTGGACGGTCTGCGAACTGCCGCTGTCGCGGTCGATGGCGATACCGTGACGGTTGCCGATACGCTCTTCACTGTGTGTCCGTGGTGGGACGGTCCATATGCCCGCGCTGCTCTCGAGCAGAAGCTCGAATGCGCGTCGCGGCAACGCCATGGCCGCTGGGTCTGGGTCTATCACGCACCACCTGAAGGTGCGCTCAGTTGGACCGGCAAGCGCCATTATGGCGATGCCGTACTTGCCGAACTCGTTAAGCGTTACTCGCCGACTGCAGTTTTATGTGGGCATATACACGAAGCGCCGTTTAAGACGGGCGGTTCATGGATTGACCGCATTGGTGAAACCTGGCTGTTCAATGCAGGTCGCCAGATCGGCGATACTCCGGCACGCGTCGAAATAGATTTGACGCAGTTCGCCGCGCGCTGGATATCGCTTGCCGGAATAGAAGAAAGAGCTCTTCAATAATCGGGCACATCGCTGCGCTCGGATCCCGGCTCGAGCGCGCCCGGATGCATCGCCATGAGATTCGCGAGGACCTGATCCATCACCGCGAGATGCGTATTGCTGTCCTCATACTGGCGTTTGATGTCGACTAAGTAAGCTGTAACCGCCGATAGCCGCCTTGCGAGTAACTGCGCAATAGCGTGTGTCACTCGCGGTTCATTTTCGATAACGGCGGACGCACCGTCTATCACACGGACCATGCTGTCTTGTGCCGCGATGACACTCGCCGTTGCCGGCGATTGCAGCACCGCAGAGATCTCGCCCAGAAAAGCACCCGGCTCACTGATCATCACCACCCGAATGCCATCCCGCACCACCTCGAAAGCACCGCGCTCTAGCACATAGAGCTGGTCCGTGTGCACGCCTTCCTGAATCAAGATGTCGCCTTTGATGAGCGTCCTCTGTGGAAACCTGCTGCACATCGCGAGCACATCGTTCATGTCACCGGGCCTCGTAGAACTATCGGATTGATCAGTCATGCAAGAGAGTGAACAGTGCAATCTTAACCGCCAGTCGATATGTTTCTTCGCGTTGTGTTCATGCTGAACCCCGCGTTCCTATTCGACGACGTTGATTAGTCAGCAAGGCACGCATCCGTAAGGTTGGCCGGATCAGAGCATGCCAAGAGGTGGAAAAGCGCAAATCTCCTAAAGCCGGAGTACGCGTGCCATCGTCGTCCATGACGAACGGCATACCCTCGTAAAGCGTGACTTGATGTGCATTTTGATCATAAGCGATATCAGTCGGAATTGTGACACCTCCATGTGAGTGCTTTTGACCGCGGTAGCGTGCGCGCGGTCGAATCGAACGTGTCGGTAACGACATTCCTGCCTCTGCAGTGGCGTTGTTCACACTTACGCGATCACGGATACCGTCCGTCAGGAACAAAGCTTCGCCGTCCGGGAGTGGCCCGCGCTTTGCGATATAGCTTGAAAAGTGCTTTCACTTCTCAGGGATGGACGATATGTCGACGAATGCGAGTTTCAAGCAGATAGCAATCGAATGGTGGACGACCGGCCTTTTCGTCTGCGGTGTCGCGTTAGCCGCATGGGCGGCGATCATCATGGCCGGTCAATGCGCCTACTGGCTTATTGCCGATGACTGGATACCGATCAGCATCTCGCAGACCGCATCCTTGAAACTCGTTTTCCCGGGCGATGGCACGTTCCGGCTGAGTGTCGTCACAATGCAGAACAGCCTGGCGCATGCGGGGGTACTGATGCCGTGGTCGGCAGGCGAAAACGCGTTGAATGCACTTGTTGACTTTGCGCCGTTTGCCGGCAGCCTGTTCGCGATCGCGGCTGCAATGGTATTCATTGGCCGTAAACGGCACGTAAATAAAGGTCTGACGCCGAAACCGTGTCTTAATCAACGCTTCAAACGTCCACCCATCGGATCTCTGTACTCGCTTCGTCGGTTGCAGGAGCCGCAATTCGACTTTGGGGTCGTTCAAGCGTGGTGTGTGGGTGCGCCGCGAGTTGGCAGCGCCGCCGTCTGAACAAACGTTGCTTACGCAGCTCCGCCGGCCATAAGCGCCGATTAGTCTTCTGCGGCGTAGACTTTGAGGTAAGACGAGCGTCCACCATCTGCGGCAATCGTGGTGCCGGTCAGCATGCGTGACTCGTCAGACGCAAGAAATACTGCAATCGCCGCGATGTCGCGCGGCTCACCGACCGAGAACGGATAAAGTTTTCTCGCGATCATGCGCTGCCTCGCAGCAGCTGTCGGTTTCTCTGCCAGCAGCCATTCTTTGTTCTCGTAGCGTTTTATCGCACGCTCGGTGCGGATGCTACCCGGGGCAATCGCGTTCGCGCGAATTCCGTATTCCGCATACTGCGCCGCGAGGGTCTTGGTGAACGACATGATTCCACCCTTCGCCGCTGCATACGCAGGCCGATAAGAGCCGGTCAACCCTACCATCGAGGCAAAGTTGATGATGGAGCCCCCGCCGCCCGTGATCATGTGCGGAATGGCGTGGCGGCAGCAGAGAAATGGATGGAGCAGATTTAAGTTGATCGTGCGATGCCAGATCTCGAGGCTCATCTCGTGCACGGGGAGGTCTTCGAGAACCGAACCACCAGCGCAATTAACGAGCACGTCGAGGCGCCCGAATCTCGCTATCGTAGCGTCGATTGCATGTTTGACCGAGTCGTCTCGCGTGACGTCCGTTTGGATGAAAATCGCTTCTCCGCCGGTTTCGCTGATCTCTCGTTCAGCGCGCCATCCGGCTTCCGCATTGATATCAACGATGGCGACCTTCGCGCCTTGTTGCGTGAACTTGAGCGCGCTTACCTTGGCGATCCCGGCTCCGCCGCCCGTCAAGAAGGCGACCTTTCCACTCAGCCGTGACAAGCGTTTGCTCTGACCATCACTGCGGTTTGAGGCCGGCCGCCGCGACGACCTTGGCCCACTTCTGCAGATCAGCGGACATTGCTGCGGCGAACTCGTCCGGGCTGGCGGTGCGCGGCTCCGCTCCCTCTCTCGAAAGTTGATCGCGCGTCTGCGGCACCTGCAGGATCGTGTTGATCTCTTTGTTGAGCCGCGCCAGCAGCGGCTTCGGCATTCCCGCGGGACCGATGATTCCGTACCAGCCGCTCACTTCGTAACCCGGCACGCCGGCCTCTTGTATCGTTGGCACGTCGGGCAGGGCGCTGGCGCGCTGTGCTGTCGTGACGCCGAGTGCGATGAGTCTGCCGGATTTGATATACGCGACTGAAGCGGGGATTGAAGGAAACGCAAGTTGAAGATGGCCACCGATCAGGTCGATCATCGCCAGACCCTGGCCTTTGTACGGGACATGCGTGTGCTCAACACCGGTCAGCACCTTGAACAGTTCGCCTGACATGTGGCTTGGCGAGCCCACGCCGGAACTCCCGTAACTCAACTGACCGGGCCGCGCGCGCTCGAATGCGATGAAATCTTTAACGGTACGGCTAGGTATCGACGGATGAATGACGAGCACATTCGGCACCTGGGCAACGATCGCGATTGCGGAAAAATCGCGCAGCGGATCGAACGGCAGCTTCGTGTACATCGATGCGTTGATCACGAATCCCTCAGGCACCATTTGCATGGTGTATCCGTCAGGCGCCGCTTTTGCGGTTAGCTCGCCCGCGATGATATGGTTGGCGCCCGGCCGGTTATCGATGATCACCTGCTGACGCAGGTTTTCGCTCAATTTGCCGCCCACCGCTCGCGCGAGAATATCCGTAGCTCCCGCGGGAGCAACTCCGACGAGAAGCCGGATCGGCTTAACCGGGTAATCCTGTTGCGCATATGCGCTGCGCGCTGACATCGCAAGGCATAAAACCGGAACCATGAACACTGTCCCGCGATACACGACCTTCATGTCGAGATATGCTCCCTGATGGCGTGCAGATGTGAGGCAGGAATTATAGACAGACTTATTCAGTTACGTCCCGGGCGCAACGGCTTCGCTTTTGTAACATTCTGCAACGACCAAACAATCGTCTCACTGTGCCGTGTCGACGATCTACGGTGATACACTCGAATGCACACAACGTAATCTGCAACACGACGAAAGCTGATGGAAAACTATCCGACTATTCAATTCATCTTGCGCTTCGGCAACGCTTTCGCGATCCTCGTGGCGCTTTTGCCCGTTGCTGCGAGCGTGGTGGCAGTCATCTGCGGCGTGCACTGGGTCGTGCTCGCGGGCGGTGCGCTTACGAGCATCGTGCTCGGCGTGCTGATGAAGAGCTACGTCGAGCTCGTACGCATCATCGCTGACATGCTGATACCGCGATGAACGATGCCACTTTTGATGTGATAGTCGTCGGCGGCGGAATTGCGGGACTTACCGCCGCGGCCCGGGCCGCCCAGCAGGGGCTGCGAGTCGGAGTGCTCGAGCGCGGCAGCGACGAGCGTTATCCATGCAACTCGCGTTATTCCGGTGGCATATTGCACATAGCGTTTCACAACATCAAAGAGCCGGCGGCTGCCTTGCTCGACGTGATTCAAACGGCAACGCGTGGGCATGCCAGGCGCGATCTCGCTGATGCATTCGCCGCCAACGCAGGACGCGCCGTCGATTGGCTCCGCGAGGAGGGCGCACGATTCATCAAGGTAGGCAATAGCGCTTACCAGCAATGGGTATTCGCGCCGCCGCGCGCGATCGCTGCAGGGCTCGACTGGAAAGGACGCGGCCCGGATGTGACTCTGCGCATGCTCGAGGCGAATCTCGTAAAACGCGGCGGTGAAGTGCGGCGCGCCACCGCTGCCACATCGCTGATTGTGGAAGGCGGGCGGGTGAGCGCGGTAGAAACGCAGCGCGACGGAACGCGAATGCGCCTTAGCGCGCAAGCGGTCGTGATTGCGGATGGGGGTTTCCAAGGCAACCTTGAAATGTTGCGCGAGAATATTTCCCCGGCGCCGTCGAAGGTGATGCAGCGCGGTGCTTCGACCGGTATCGGCGATGGTCTGCGCATGGCGCGTGCAATTGGCGCCGGCTGCGAGTGAGCTCACGCCTTTTTACGGTCATCTGTTGTCCGCTGATGCTTTCCACAACGATAAAGTGTGGCCGTATCCGCAGTGCGACGAGCTCGGTACGGCCGGCATCGTAATCAACAAGGCGGGCGAGCGTTTTGTCGACGAAGGCAGAGGCGGCGTATACGTCGCAAATGCAATTGCGCGTCTCACCGATCCATTATCGACGTTTGCACTGTTCGACGAGCAGGTCTGGCAGGGTCCGGGCAAGAATGCGCGAATACCGGCGAATCCTCTGTTGCCGAAGGCCGGCGCCACGGTTCACTCGTCATCGACGCTTGCGGGGCTCGCCGCGTTGATTGGCGTTCCCAGTGAGAAACTGACTCACACGGTCACCGAATACAACAAGGCATATGCAAGCGGTACGCTGGGCGCGCTGAATCCCGTGCGCAGCAGCGCTCCGATCACCGGCAATGCGCCAATCCCGACGTTGGCAATCAATCAGCCGCCGTACTACGCAGTCCCCTTGTGCGCAGGCATCACGTATACCCTGGGTGGACTTTCGATCGACGGTTCTTCGCGCGTGCTGCGCGAGTCAGGCGAGCCGATTCCAGGACTTTACGCTGCAGGCTCGACGACCGGCGGACTCGAAGGCGGGCCCGGTGCGCATTATCTCGGCGGCCTTATGAAGGCAGTGGTGTTCGGTTTGATTGCAGCAGATCACATCGTCACACAGACCAGACAACATGCGCAGCCGTAACGAACCAAGCGTTCAGTCAGGTTTCGCGCCGGAAGCTTTCACGACCTTTGCCCATTTATCGATTTCAGATTTGATGAACGCGGCAAACTCACGCGAGCTGCCGCCTGCCAGCTCAGTACCCGAGCTCTGCATAGCGGTCCTTCAGGTCCGGCAGCACGCGGTTTACCTCGTTGTTCAGCCGGTTGATGATTGCGACGGGCGTTCGAGCAGGCGCCAGAAAACCGTACCATCCCGTCACCTCGAAACCGGGCAGACCGGATTCCGCGACCGTCGGCACTTGCGGTGCGATCGGTGATCGCTGAAGTGCTGTCACTGCAAGCGCTTTTGCGCGGCCGCTCTTAATGTGCGGAAGAATGGCTGTGGTGCTGCCGAACTCTACTTGCACTTCACCCGAAAGCAAAGCAGTGACCGCAGGTCCGGAGCCCTTATATGGCACGTGGACCATATCGACGCCTGCCATCATCTTGAAGAGCTCACCCGCGAGGTGATTCGCGCTGCCGTTTCCCGACGAGGCGTATCTGACTTCTCCCGGCGCTGCGCGCGCCAGCGCGATCAATTCCTTCACCGTCGATGCGGCAAGCGTACTGCGCGCGGCGAGAAAGTATTGTCCGTAGACGATGCGAACAATCGGCGCAAAATCCTTGATCGCGTCGTACGGGACGTTCGCCTGCAGGCTCGGATTAATCGTAAATTCTGGAGAAATCACCATCAGGGTGTAGCCGTCAGGCGCGCTCTTCGCGACCATCTCGGTTCCAAGCATAGTGCCCGCACCAGGGCGGTTATCGACGACGAACGACTGGCCCATCGTCTCGGACAGTTTCTTCGCGAGTATCCGCGCGCTGATATCGGTGCCGCCTGCCGCCGCTAACGGGACGATCACGCGCACGGACTTCAAGGGTACTCCGCGGCCGACACGCTCCCGCACATTACGCAACACAAAGCACCGCAAGAGACGGCATGACATCGCCGGCTGAAATCATTGATGGGATTCCCGAGCAGCAGATAAGCCGGCCAGCGATGGGCGAACGTCGTATTCATAGCGCGTCGTGCGCCGGCCGCTTCAGTTATCAGCCCGCGGCCATCTGCCGCGGCGTTTTGATTGCCCCGTCGTCGGCGGAGTTATGCTTCTTGTACACGGCGAAATTGACTGCAACACGACGGTCGACGTCGCGCGAGATAATCACTTCATTGCAGAACTCGGTGCGATGGCGGGGTGTATTCAGATAAACGTCGTTGTATTCTGCCCACCCCCATACATACAAGTGACCGCGCCGCTCAATGACTTCATCGAGATCTTCTGCGCTAATCTCGAGTGCAGTGGCATTGACGGTACTTCTCGGACCGATTAGCACGCCTATCGACCCGCCGCCCGCAAAGTCGGGAAATTCGAACTCTTCGCCGAGGCTGTCCTTGCGCAGCGACCAGTTGACGTGACTACGCATATTTTTAGTCGGCGTCGCGCCGCTATTCTCCCAGACCGGCACGATGATCGCGCGGTCAGGGTATCTCAGCACCTCGACCTCGAAACGCCGCAGAAATACGAATGCTCGCTGGCTGGCGATGAGCGCCTGTTCGATCGCGTTAACGGATCGTCCGGCCTCAGCCGCTGCCGCTCCCGACAGTCGCAATGCTTCCTGGGTCTCAATGCGCTGAGTTCTGATTCCGCTTTTGAGTCCGGCAACAGACCAGCCAAGCAGGAGGACCAGCAGCGCAAGCACTGTTGCTGAAAGCGCCGTGACTGACGCGGCGTTTGCTCCTACGAATTGGCCAATCCGGATCGCCGATGGCCGCGCCCATCCTAGTAACGGGCCTTGCAACGGAGTGCAATCGAGGGTTTCAGTTCCCGTTTCGGTTACATCCACTGTCTGATAGCAGGACGGCGGAACAGACACGGCCCAGTCGACCAGGATTGCGACGACCGCCATCACAATCACAATTGTCAAGATTCGCATGGCTTGCATCAACCTCCGCAGCAGAATCCGGCCGACACATGGGCCGCGCAGGGGCTCATGTCGTGCACCGTTTCCGCATCGTTATAAAATGAAGCCGTAGTGTAATTGAGCGTAACGTTCGAAAACCCCATCGAGCCGGTTTTTTTTGTCGTTCCAGGCTTTACAACGAAACCGGGTTTGAGATTCCATGAACCGGCCGCACATACTGACGTCCAACAACGCAAGCTACATTTGCTGATGACTGACATCTTTCACCCCGCCGTAGACGCCTGGTTTCGTCGAACGTTCGACGCGCCCACCGAAGCACAACAAAGGGCGTGGCCTGCGATACGCGCAGGCCGCGACGTGCTTATCGCCGCCCCTACGGGCTCTGGAAAGACGCTTGCGGCCTTTATGGCGGCGATCGACGATTTGATCCGGCACGGCGTCGAGAATGCGTTGCCCGATGAGACAACGATCGTCTATGTATCGCCGCTGAAGGCGCTGTCCAACGATGTCCGCCGTAATCTTGAAGTGCCGCTGGAAGGCATACGCGCAACACTCCGCGAGCAAGGTTATGCGGACGTCGATATTCGCACCCTGGTACGCACGGGCGACACTCCGCAGGTGCAACGCCAGAGCATGGGCCGGCGACCGCCGCATATCATCATTACAACCCCTGAATCGCTTTATGTGCTGCTCGGTTCGGATGGCGGCCGGCGCGTGCTGTCGACAACGCGTACAGTGATCATCGATGAGATCCACGCGATGGTGGGCAGCAAACGAGGCAGCCACCTCGCGCTCTCGCTCGAACGGCTGGAAGCGCTCGCCGGAAAACCGCTGGTGCGAATCGGTCTCTCGGCTACACAAAAGCCAATCGAGGAAATAGCGCGCTTCATGGTGGGCGCCCGCCGGTCGCTCGAAAATTGCACGATTGTCGACGCGGGGCATGCGAGACAGCGCGATCTGCAGATCGAGGTACCGGACTCGCCGCTGGAAGCAGTCATGTCCGGGGAAACCTGGCAGCAGCTGTATGACCGGGTGGCGGCGCTGGTCAATGAGCACCGCACCACGCTGATTTTCGTCAATACGCGCCGGCACGCAGAGCGTGTCGCGCGTCATTTATCCGAACGGCTCGGCGACGAGAACGTCACTGCCCATCACGGCAGTCTTTCCAAAGAGCGGCGGTTTGATGCGGAGCAGCGCCTTAAAGAAGGCCGCTTGAAGGCGCTGGTCGCCACGGCGTCGCTCGAGCTCGGTATCGACATCGGCGACGTCAATCTCGTGTGCCAGATCGGCTCATGCCGGCTTATCTCCACATTTCTGCAGCGCGCGGGCCGCGCCGGGCATTCCCTCAACGGTGTACCGAAAGCGCGCTTGTTCCCGCTCTCGTGCGACGAGCTTGTCGATTGCGTAGCGTTGCTCGATGCGGTGCGCCGCGGCGAGCTCGACCATATCGAGATTCCGCTCATGCCGCTCGATGTGCTCGCGCAACAGATTGTTGCCGAAGTCGCGGCCAGCGAATGGGGTGAGGAAGAGCTATTCGAGCTCATGCGCGGCGCATACCCATATCGTGAGCTGACGCGTGAGAAGTACGGTGAGATCGTCGGCATGCTGGCTGAAGGATTCAATAACCGGCGCGGACACGTGCGTCAGTACATCCATCGCGATGCAGTTCATGGCCGGTTGCGGGCACGGCGCGGCGCGCGGCTCACCGCGCTGACTTCAGGCGGAACTATTCCCGACAATGCCGATTACACCGTCGTGCTGGAACCCGAAGGCAGTATCGTCGGCACGGTCAACGAGGACTTTGCCGTCGAGAGTCTGCAGGGCGATATCTTTCAGCTCGGCAATACGTCTTATCGCATTTTGCGCGTCGAGGCAGGCCGCGTGCGCGTGGAGGATGCGCATGGCCAGCCGCCCAGCATTCCGTTCTGGCTGGGCGAAGCACCCGGCCGCAGCAACGAGCTATCGTTAGCGGTATCGCGCCTGCGCAGCGAATTCGAGTCGCGTGGTGACCCGGCGGCTTCGCTCGCGTGGTTGATTTCCGAAGTGGGGATTGCCGAGCCCGCCGCGACGCAGGTCGTCGAATATCTGCAGGCTGCGAAATCCGCACTCGGCGTGCTGCCGACCGTCGACACGATCGTGTTCGAACGTTTCTTCGACGAGACCGGTGGAACTCAACTGGTGATTCATGCGCCTTTCGGCAGCCGCATTAATCGCGCATGGGGCCTGGCGCTGCGCAAGCGCTTCTGCCGCAAATTCGATTTCGAGTTGCAGGCTGCAGCCACCGAAGACTGCATCGTATTGTCGTTGAGCACGAGCCACAGTTTCCCGCTGGAGGACGTCTCCGGTTACCTGCATTCGAAGAGTGTCCGCGCGGTCCTCATACAAGCGTTGCTCGCGGCGCCGATGTTCACGGCACGCTGGCGTTGGAACGCCGCAGTGGCACTCGCCATACCGCGTTTTCGCGCCGGCAATAAAGTACCGCCGCAGCTGCAGCGTATGTTCGCTGAAGACCTGATCGCGGACGTGTTTCCAGACCAGATCGCATGCGCCGAGAATCTCACCGGCGAGCGCGAAATCCCCGATCATCCGCTCGTCGAGCAGACGATCCGCGATTGTCTGGAAGAGGCGATGGACATTCACGGTCTGGAGCAACTTCTCGGCGACATTGAAAGCGGTCAAGTCCGCGTCATCGCGCGTGAGCTTACGGAGCCATCGCCGCTTGCCCTGCAGGTTCTCGCTGCGCGGCCCTATGCATATCTCGATGATGCTCCGCTCGAAGAGCGCCGTACGCAGGCGGTCATGGCGCGTCGCTGGCAGGATCCGCGCAATGCGTCCGACCTCGGGAAGCTGGATGCCAGTGCGATCGCACGCGTTAAAGACGAAGCGTTTCCCGCTGCGGAGAGCGTCGACGAGCTGCATGATGCGCTTATGTGGTGTGGATTCCTGACTACCGCCGAAGTCACTCCGCGGCAGCAGTGGGCGGACTTGATGGCGGAACTCGTGCGCACGCAACGTGCCGCACAAGTACATCTGCCGGCGGGACAGGTGTGGGCAGCCGCTGAGCGGTTGCCGCGATTCGCCGCGATTTTTCCGGATCTGACAATAGAGCCGGCGACGCGTGTGCCGGAACCCTACGCGAGTGAAAACATCACGCGCGAAAATGCGCTGCTCGAGATTGTTCGCGGCCGCATGGAAGCGCTCGGACCGGTTACTGCAGGTGCGCTCGCTGAATCACTCGGCGTCGATACTTCTGAAATCGAGCAGGCGCTGCTGGCGCTGGAGGGCGAAGGCTTCGCCATGCGCGGCGCTTTTACGCCGGATTTCACGGGTGTCGAGTGGTGCGAGCGTAGACTGCTTGCACGCATTCACCGCTACACCGTGGATCGATTGCGGCGCGAAATCGAGCCTGTCACGAGCCAGGATTTCATGCGCTTTTTGTGCGACTGGCATCATGTCACCGCGCAGTCGCGCAAGGACGGACCGGATGCGCTTGCCAGCATCATCTCGGACCTGGAAGGCTTCGAGGCGCCGGCTGCAGCATGGGAGACAGAAATTCTCCCGGCACGGCTGAATGAATACGACTTTGCATGGCTCGATGATCTGTGTCTCGCCGGAAGGGCGGTGTGGGCGCGCCTCGCGCGGCCGAAAGTCGCTGAGGATGATGTGCGGCGTGCAGGACCGGTCCGCACAACGCCGATTGCGATCCTTGCCAGGCGCAATGTCGCACTATGGACGGCAGCCGCGGGAAGCAGCGCCAGAGCGGAGCCGTCCATGAGCTCGCGTGCGAGGAAAGTACGCGCAGTACCCTCGAGCAGCACGGCGCCTCATTCTTCGACGAAATCATCGATGGTGCAGGGGTGCTCGGCGCTGAGCTCGAGGAAGCGCTCGCCGAACTCGTCGCGCTGGGTCAAGTAGGCGCGGACAGCTTCGCCGGCTTACGCGCGTTGCTGGTGCCTGCTGACCGGCGGCAATCGTTATCCGGCGCGCGACGCCGCGGACGCACCGCCGCGTTCGGCATTCGCGATGCGGGACGCTGGTCCCTTGTGCGTGAGCTGTCCGCGCAGGCCGACACCATTGCCGAGCATGTGGCGCGCGCGCTGCTGCGGCGCTATGGCGTTGTGTTCTGGCGTTTGCTTGCACGCGAAGCGGCGTGGCTGCCGCCGTGGCGCGACATAGTGCGTGTGCTGCGCAAGCTCGAAGCGCGCGGCGAGATTCGCGGCGGTCGCTTTGTGGCAGGCATCAGCGGCGAGCAATACGCGCTGCCGGAAGCCGTGACCGCCTTGCGCGATATTCGCCGGCGGCCGCTCGACGGCAACTTTGTCTGCGTCAGCGCCGCAGATCCGCTCAACCTTGTCGGCATTCTGTTGCCCGGTCCGAAGGTGCCTGCGCTGGTCGGCAACCGTGTGCTTTACAGGGATGGCGTTGCGGTGGGTGTGCTGATCGCCGATGAGATTACATGGCTCGCGGATGTGCTGCCTGAGACGGCAGCAGACATGAAGAGCGCGCTCGTCGTTCGCTCGCGCATACCGCCGCAGCTGATGTATTTACGCTGATCGGCCCTGCAGCGTGAGCTGCAAAACACAGTCGACAATCACTTCAGCGCAATGTTCTCGCGCGTCAGCGCACTCGTGATGGCGAGCGACAATTCGCTCTGCACCTGAACCCATTTTTCAATCGCATCCGTCCAGACACGCAATTCGAAGCCGAGCCAATCCGGTCCGACTCGAAGCAGCAGCGACTGCGGGGCCGGCGTTTTGCATACGCGTGCATGGGCATCGGCGACTTGCTCGAGGATCTGCAGGACGCGCTCGGGATTGGCGCCATGCGCAACCGCAACTGGAATCTGGACTCCGCGCTGACTGCTCGAAAAAGTCCAGTTCACGACCGTTTCAGATATCAGCTTGCCATTAGGTACGATGATTTCTGAGCCGCTCGTCGTGCGCACGACGCTCGCGCGGATACCAATGCGCTCGACGATCCCCGACGCGTCGTTCATCTGTACGACATCGCCAACCTGAACCGGCCGTTCGAACAGCAGGATCAAGCCCGGAGACGAAGTTGTTGAATATGTTTTGCAGGCCGAAGCCGACACCAACCGTGAATGCGCTCGCCAGTATCGTGAACTTCGTCATATCGACGCCCAGCGCGGCGACCGCTACGAAAAAGCCGGCAAGCAGGATGATGTAATGCAGCGTCTTCGAAATCGCATACGGCACGCCGCGTGACAGATGCGCGCGCGGATACACGTCTTCCTCGAGCAGGAAGCGCACAAAACGCGAGACCCAGAATGACGCCCATACCACGACGACAAATGCGGCGACGTCGACCAGTGAAATACTGATCGAGCCCACGGAGAACTCGTTTGTTACCAACCTGCCAACGCCGCTGAAAATCTGCTCGCGAATCGAGAGCCGGTCGAGCAATGTGTACGCCCACCAGATAAAAGCAAGGAAACTCAGCACCCACCTGATCCGCACACGCAACAGCTCGCGATGGCTGCGCACCATCCCAAGGGACGATAAGGGCCGCACTCTTAACAGCATGGCAATGAGTGCATCGAGTATGGTAACCAGCGCATACAGCAGGACGCCGAAATATGCGCTGCCAAACGCGGCGTTGCCGGTCAGATTTGCGAGCGTCACATAACCCAGCGCGTTCGCCAGCGCAGTTCCTACCAGAAACACGAACGCGAGCACCGCGGCGATACGTGCCCATCTGCGTATACGCCTGTCCTCAGCAACCTGATCCGGTTGCGGACGTAGAGATGAAAGGAGCCACACGAGGAACACTGCGCCGCCTAACGTCTCGATTAGAAACAGCGCGCGCGGCAGGAACTGCACGGCCGCAACCACTGCGCGCAGCTGATCCATGAAATAGAACACTACAATCGCGTAAAGCACCGGCAACAGCGCACTCGAAATGAGGCGACGCAGGATGAGCACAGTCGGGATGATTGCTCCGGCGCCGAGGGCCGCCCATACAAGGCGCGGCGCCTGCGGATAAAGCCAGCGGCTGCAGAAGATTGCCAACACAAAAGTCGCAGCGAGCGGCAGCGCGAAGACCTGTTCTACGTGGCGCAATCCGGGATCGCGTTTCACCCACTCGCGAACGCGCTCGCGAACCCAGAACAGCCCGAGTGCGATGAGCGCAAACAAAACCGCGTGGAGGGCGAAGTGTTCGGACTGCCGGTTGACGTATCCTTGGAGGGTGACTGCCTGCGCCGAAAGCGATTGCTGCGCATCATGCCAAAGCTCCGCCGGACTCTGCGAGTACAGTTCCGGTGACCAGAGCGGCGCACTGTCCCGGTCGAACAAATGCTCCACCATCTGGCCGCGTGCCGCCCTGATCATGCCCAGGCCGTCGCTGATGCGTGCGTCCTGCGCCGCAACGCGGGTCTGCAGAGTCAGCATCTGCGCGCGTTGCTTGGCGGCAGCGCCCTGGGCGTGCGTCACCGCGGCGAGAATGGAATCAATTCTCCGCATGACTTCCGGCGGTGCATTCGATGCGGCGGCGTTGCGTTGCGTCTCCGTCCAGGTCTTTGCGAGCGCATCGAGCCGCGCAATGATCTTGTCCAGTGTCGTGATGCGTTGAGTTAGCTCGCGTATCCAGTTGGAGAGCGGGGCGCGTATGTTCTGCCAGCTTCGCTCGGAGGTGCGGAGGACTTCGAGCGGAGGTTTCTGCGCGAGAATTTTCGAGCTCTCACGCATACGTGCATCGATCTCGCGGGTAAGCGCCGGAAGCTCTGCGCCAATCGTTTTACTCAGGTCTTCCGACGCAAGCGTGGTCTCGATGTCGCGCACAGTGCCGACCGCCGTCTCCGCCTGGGTAGCAAGTTCAGCAAGCGGCACAGCGACTGGCGCCGGGGGCGCTTCAGTAGCTGCAGGAGCTGGGGGCTTTTCGGCCGGCTTGGGCGCGTCCGCAGAAATAGCCACCGGGGACAAGCCGGCGGTCAATAACAGAGCGACAACGAGGCTCCGCAGGAAACGAAGTGTAAGTTGCGGCGACATCACGCGGCCGATGAAATGTCCAGCTTGAGCTGACGGATCAATCTTTGCGCGTCGAACGGCGCATGCACCTTCGCATCATTGTCGAAGTAGCAATACACGTCCCGCGATTTGCGTTTCCGCGGCCTCTTGTCAGAGATCAGCTGTGCGTCGTCCGGCTGAGTGCCATTGCTCCATGCCTCTATGCGCTGTGCCCAGCGGGCCAGAGCGCTGTCACTGTAACTGCTCGAATAGAGTTCGGTATCTCCGTGCAGGCGCAGATACATGAAGTCAGCGGTAACGTCTTCGCGATAAGGCCACTTGCCCGCGGTATCAGCAACAACAAGCGCGACGTGATAGCGTCGCAGCAGATCGATGAACGACTTAACAAGAAATGTCTCATTCCTGATTTCAACTGCATGGCGCAGCTCGCGCTCTTTGTCGATACTGAGCGCCGCCCGTCCTTTCATGCGCGAATCGCGCCGTCTTGCCAGAGATAACGCTTCGCCGGTATGGCGGGGCAGCAGCTGCAGGAAGTGCTCGAACACCGGCGGATTAAAGCGAAACTGCGGTGGAAACTGCCATAGCACCGGGCCCAACTTTTCGCGCAGCGCCAGTACACCCGATGCAAAGTAGTTGGCAAGCGGCGCCTCGATGTCGCGCAGCCGCTTCATATGCGTGATGTAGCGGCCACCCTTCAGACTGAAGATGAAACGGGCGGGCGTGTCCGCATACCACTGCCGGTAGCTTTCCGGTCGCTGCAGTGAGTAAAACGAGCCGTTGATCTCGATCGTGGGCAGCGTGCGCGACGCATGCTCGAGCTCGCGCCGGTGCGGCAGGCCGGGTGGATAAAAGACACCGCGCCACGGGCCATAACGCCAGCCGGAAATACCTATGCGGATTTTAGCCAAGGAAGTTATATTTAGATGCGCTTCGGGCGACGACGCGCCGACGCCGCCCGAGAGAAAGCAGCGGGCAGAACTGACTCTAAAGCGCCGATATCAATGCAGCTATCGGAGGATGCCTGACGGCGATGTAGGAGGGATGAGCGCTTGAAGCGTGCACTGATCAGTACGCTCCTTTTGCGGCGTCAGAGCTTATAGTGCGTATCGCGTATCAGCTGGCTCCAGCGTTCGCGCTCACGTCGCATGAACTCTGCCGTCTCAGCAGGACTGCTGCCCATCGGCTCAGCGCCCTGGCCTGATAGTTTTTCACGCACGTCCGGCGTAAAGAGAATGCGCCGCGTCTCAGTCTGCATCCTGGCAAGGATTTCGGGCGGCGTTTTTCCCGGCGCAAGAATGCCCTGCCATGAGCCGGTAACAAAGTCGCGAACGCCCGATTCCATGACGGTCGGCGTATCGGGCAGGGACGTATTGCGTTTCTCGCTCGAGACCGCCAGCAGCTTGAGCTTGCCGCTCTTTACATACGGCAATGTGGCGAGCATGCCGTTGAACAGCACATCCGCCTGGCCGGACGCCACATCGAGAATTGCCTGAACGCCGCCTTTGCCCGGAATGTATTCCCAGGTGACGCCGGTCCGCTGCACAAACAACATGCCCGAGAAATGCGGCGCGGTCGTTTGCCCCGCTGTTGCAAAGTTGAATTTGCCCGGCCTCGCTTTAGCAAGTGCGATGAATTGCTTGATGGTCGCCGCAGGAACGCTCGGGTGCACGCAGAACAGGTGCGGTGAATAGGAAATGATCGTGACTGGCGCGAAGTCGCGCTGTAGATCAAGCGTCGTCTTGTCGTGTGTGAGCACGGTGATTGTCGTGCTGCCCAGATCCGCGACAAGGTACGTGTAACCGTCAGGCGGCGCCTTGGCGACCATCTCGTTGCCGATCAGACCGCTGGCGCCGGGGCGATTGTCGGTAATTACCTGCTGCTTCCAGCTTTCGGAAAGTTTCGCACCGACTACGCGCGCGAGTATGTCGGACGTCCCGCCCGCAAGGTTCGCGACGACGAAACGAATTTGTTTCACGGGATAATCTGGTTCTGCGGCGGTTACCGGTGCAACGACTGCAGCCAGCAGCGCGATACTCGCGGCGCATCTTATGTGCATCGCTGATCGACCGTAGCGCTTCACGTCCGTTTGTCCGAGACGATGCGGCCTTCTTTGAACACGAGCTGGAGCTTGCGCACGTTGTTGATGTCATCGAGTGGATTGCCGCCGACTACGATGAGATCGGCCAGTTTTCCCACTTCGATCGTGCCAAGATCATCGGCGACGCCGCACACATGGGCGGCGTTGATGGTCGCTGCGAGCAATGTCTGCCATGGCGTTGCACCATCCTTGACCCACAGACCCATCTCCAGCAGGGCCGCATCTTTGAGCGGACGGATGTCGGAGCCAAGCGCCATGCGCACACCCGCATTGAGCGCCGTGCGAAACCACGTCGCGTGCTCATCTGATGCAGCGTCCGCGCGGCAGCAGAACGACTGCGCCATATTGCGCTGCTTGACCCACGCGCGTTCCCAATCGTTGTCCACCTGCTCGGGCGTCAGGTGACTGATCGCCAGCGTCGGCACATACCACACGCTGCGCTTCAACATGAGATCGATGCACTCGTCGTCCATGATATAGCCGTGCTCGACCGAATGCGCACCGAGCCGGATTGCGTTCTTGACTGCAGTCGGATTCGTGGCGTGTGCCATGACGCGAAATTCGCGCAGACGGCAGATGTCGAATGCCGCCTTTAATTCATCTTCAAGCAGGAAGGAATGACGATGTAAATCCCACGGCGGGCCCATGATGCCGCCGGACAGATTGAGCTTGATGTGATCGACCCCGTTCTTGATCTGCTCGCGAATCGCCTTCACGAATCCGTACGGTCCGTCACATTCGAGCGCATGACCGGAGGTCAGGAAGTGGCCGCCGGTCGTGGTCAGAAAATGGCCGCTCGCAAATACCCGCGGGCCAATGTGCTGACCGCAATCGAACGCGCGCTTCCATGCAACGTCCATGAAGTGATGCGCCCCGGCACAGCGCAGGCCGATAATGCCGGATTCGGTCAGCGCAGCCATCAATCGATGGCCGAACAACGCCACCTGGTCTGCGAGCGGCATTTCGGCGAGCGACAAGTAGTCCGGATGGATGTGAACATCCCATAACCCGGGCATCAGATACGCGCCTTTGAGATCGATGACTTTGGCGTCGTTGCTCGCCGCTTGCCGACCGCCGGTCAATATCTCTGCGATGCGTCCGTTGTTTACAACGACGCTCGCCTTCTCGAGCGGCTGCGGTGTGACGCAGTCGATCAGCGTCGCGTTGCTCAGGATTGTTCTCATGCGCTTTATTGTTTCGTTTATTCCGGTTTTACGCCGGCGTCCTGGGCAACCTTGAGCCAGCGGCGCGACTCCGCTTCGATAAAGGCGCGGAAGTCTGATGCGCTGCCGCCGACGGGCTCGATGCCGCGTTCATTGAAAGTCTGCACGACGTCGGGTGCGCGCAACGTTGCGGCGATTTCCCGGTTGAGGCGTTCGACGATGGAGGAGGGCGTGCGCGCCGGCGCCAGCACGCCGAACCATGTGCCACCGGTAAAACCGGTAACGCCGGCCTCATCCATAGTCGGCACTTCCGGCGCAAGCGGCGAGCGCCTGGGCGTTGCGACGGCTAGTGCTTTGAGCTTGCCGGCGCGGACCTGCGGAAGCACGACGGGAATAGTGTCGAATGTCATCTGCACCTGACCACCCAGCAAGTCTGCAATCGCAGGCGCACTGCCCTTGTAGGGTATGTGCACGATCCTCGCGCCGGTTGCCGCGCAAAACGCTTCGGCGACCAGATGGTTCGATGTGCCGTTGCCGAATGAGGCGAAATTCAGGGAGCCTGGCTTGGCTTTTGCCAGAGTTACAAGTTCCTTAACCGATGCTGCCGCAACCGAAGGATGGACGACGAGCATGAACGGCACTCTCCCGACGAGCGTTATAGCCTGGAAGTCCTTGAGTGAATCGTACGGGGGATTTTTCATCAGTGCGCGATAGATGGCGACTTCGGGCGACGCTGCGAATGAGAGTGTGTGACCGTCAGGTTCTGATTTCACCACGAGACCTGCGCCGATCGTGCCGCTTGCGCCCGAGCGATTATCGACGACCACCGTCTGACCGAAGACCGGCGCGAGCTTAAGCGCAATCAGCCGCGCTGCGATATCCGTGCTGCCGCCGGGCGGATAGCCCACGATCAGGCGGATCGGGCGCGTCGGATAGACTTCTGCTGCGGTTGCCGCTATCGCACATGTGGCCAGTACCGACAACGCGAGGGGACCTGCACATCGCATTTCAAGAATCCGTAGACCGGGGACGCGCTACTCTAGCCGAGAAAGCAGCGCTATGCCATACGCCGGCTCCTTGCGCGTCTCTCACTTTCATATGTGGGCACCGCAAAGTAACATCGGCGCTCTCGTTCTCCTGTCGGGAGTTTTGTATGCGAAGTGCAGTTCAGGTAATCCTTGCGTGCGCTGCAGTTGTGGTCTCGTCAGTCGCAGAGGCGCAAACCTATCCCTTGAAAAGTGTACGCATCATCGTGCCGTTTCCTGCCGGCGGCGCGACCGACATCATGGCGCGTCTCGTCGCGCAGCGATTGAGCGAGATGTGGGCGCAGCAGGTGATCGTCGACAATCGCGGCGGAGCGGCGGGCACGATTGGCTCCGATCTTGCAGCGAAGTCAGCGCCAGACGGTTATACGATATTGGTAGGCACGAGCAGCACTCATGCGATCGCACAAAGTCTCTATGCCAAGCTGCCGTACGATTCGGTGAAAGACTTTGCACCCGTGACCGGTCTTGCGACGTCTACGATTGTGCTATCAACTCACCCGTCGGTGCCCGCTAAATCGGTTCGAGAACTCATCGCGCTCGCCAAGGCGCAACCGAACGCGCTGAGCTTTGCGTCGAGCGGCAGCGGCGGCGTGTCGCACCTGGTCGCTGAAATGTTCAAATCGCAGGCTGGCATACAAATGCTGCACGTGCCGTATAAGGGGGACACCCAGGCGCTCGCAGACCTGGTAGGCGGGCAGGTTTCGCTCGAGTTCGGGACTGCGCTGTCATTCATTCCGCACATTCAAGCTGGCAAGTTGAAAGCACTGGCTGTCACGAGCCTCGCGCGATCGCCCGTCATGAGCGACGTGCCGACCGTCGCAGAGTCAGGACTTAAGGGATTCGAGGCACTGCAGTGGTACGGTTTATTCGCGCCCGCAGGCACGCCTCGGGAGATAGTTGCTCGGATCAATGCGGACACCGTCAAAACACTGCGCACTAACGACATGAAAGAACGTCTCGCCAAACTCGCCAGCGATGTCGTTGCCAATACACCGGACGAGTTCGCGGCTTTCCAAAAGAGCGAAATCAATAAATGGGCGCAAGTGGTGAAGCAGTCCGGCGCACACATTGATTGAGAGAAGTCGGTCTATTGCGCGCAACCGTTGGGCATTAACAAGGAAAGGATTTAACTACGCATGAGCAGAACACTGATAGTCGCCGCGGCGCAGACAGGACCCGTACTGACGGAAGATCCGGAAGCGATGTTGCCGGCCGCGGTTACGATGATGGACGAGGCGGCGAATCGAAATGTCGCGTTCGTTACTTTTTCTGAGCTGTTCATGACGCCGTTTTTCCCGAATCGTCTGCGCCAGGACTTTGATCATTTTTTTATCTCGCCCGAGGGCACCTTGATGGGCAAGCTGCGCGACCTTTCGAGGCAGCGGGGCATAGCGGCGATCTGGCCGTTTGGCGAACGCACGCCCGGCGGCGGCTATTTCAATTCTGCGCTGGCATGTGATGAGCGCGGAGAGATCCTCGGTATTTACCGTAAAACACACATTCCCGCCTATTTTCCGGACGAGCGGGAAGGCGGGACTGGCAGTTACGAGCGTCTGTACTTCACGCCGGGGCCGGCGCTACCGGTGTTTGAGTGGCAGGGCATCAAGTTCGGGATTCAGATTTGCTATGACCGGCTCTTTCCCGAACCGTCGCGTGCACTGGCACTGAAGGGCGCTGAAGTCATCTTCATGCCGATCTGTTATTCGACCTACAGCGATCCGGCGCACCGCTCGACGATCTGGGATGTGCCACTGCGTTCACGCGCCTATGAAAACGGCGTCTATGTCGTCGCCGCCAATCGGGTCGGCCAGGAAGGACAGCGCAATCATCTCGGCCGCAGCATGGTCGTAGATCCGACCGGTGCCATTGTCTGTGAAGCAGGCGGCGACCAGGAGCAACTTCTCGTTGCCAAAATTGACATCGAGCGTGTGCGCGGCGACCGCAAGAAGATTCCTTGGTCGCGCGACCGGCGCATTGATTTGTATGAGCCGCTCGTGAGCTAGCACTTGCGCCGCGCCGCCAACGTCCGCTGAGCGTTGTGGTGATAATCCCGGAGCGCAGCTGATCAAAAAAAGGGCCGCTGCTTAGAGCGGCCCTAAGCCCGCTTGCTGCGGGAGGGAGGGGAAAAACATGAACGCAGGCCATAGACCTGCAATGTCATGATGCGCGGACAGCGCTTCCGTGTATATGGCAATTGATCGTACGAGTTCGTAAGACAGCGCCATATTCGCGCCTCAATTTGACACGTGTGTGACGATGTCATGGGCGAGCGCCGCCATTCCATGAGCGCGCCCTCACAAAGTTATCCATCGGAGCGCGCTGACAAAATGACGCGCCGTATTCCGCTTTGCTGGCGGCTGGTGTAACTCCTACCATCGCCCATGTAAACCTGCGTTGGAGGTGAAATGTATCCCGACTCATATCATTTTGCCGGTTTCGATCCAGCATCCACTGTAGGCACCTGTTGCATCTCCTGTTCAAGACTTGACGCCAAGCCAGTGCAAGTCGAGCCGCACCCGGGACTCATGCAAACGAACGAGTATGACGACGGTAAAAGTCGCCGCTTGCATTACGTTTGCAAAACGTGCGGCGCAACCTGGTCACGGTTGCTTCGAACCGGCGGCCGGGCTGGCAAAGCGCATTATTGGCAGCTGAACGCGTCCGGTCCGGCAGCGCGGTGACCGTAGGCTGGCTGAAGCGTGGCTCGAGGCGGTCGTTGCAGGACCGCTATCAATGCGCCGCCGATTTAATGGCGACGTGCGTACGTTCGCACTTTCGTCCCACACTCAAATAGCGTTTGTCCGCTTCCTGCGACCGGGCGGCATAGGGACGACAGTCGCAACGGGTATGTCAGGTGCTCACCGCAAGCAGCACATCTGGACACGCAGCATTGAGACACTCCCTGTTTGCGAGTCCGGCACTCCACAGCGCTTGAGGGCGCATGCAGAGCTATATCTCGCCGCAACTTCATATGAAGATGTGTTGACGACGTTCCATACCGCGTAATGAACCGGCAGGGTTGTATTGTATGGCGAGAGAATCCTCGTTACGTCACGCTGTACATAGGGACAAATAAGCACGCAGATCCCCGCATTTCCTACATCGAAATCGGAGCGGCGCTTCTTCGAAGCATGAAAGCGCGAATCTATCATCGCGTTCTTTTCATGTTGGCGTTCACGGTGGGATCGATACGGATCGTGGCTCACGCGCGACGCAACGTCGCACTCGAAGACGTGACCGGCATCGAACATCAACACATTGAACAAATGAATGGAGGCGGTATGTGTCCTGACTCATACCATTTCGTCGGTTTTCATCAGTCGTCACCTCGCAGCGCGTGTTGCCCGTCGTGCGCGAAAATGGACGCGAATGCGGGCGTCGCGGCGCCACATCGCGCGCTCAGGCAGAGCAACGAGTATGACGACACAAAGGGGCGGCGGCTGCACTATCTCTGCGAGAACTGCGGCGCACACTGGGTGCGGTTTATTACAAACGGTCAACCCGGCAGCACCGATTTGTACCGGCGAGTCGATGTTAGTGCCTGACCCGAACGCTTAACTCGTCTGTTAGCCCGGATTAGAAGGACATAACCAGGCGGAACCGGATAACGATCGCTAAGACGCGTGAGCGACGCCGTGGAGCAATCACGTGGCAGTCGGCCGGACTAACTGCGTCGGCGATATGGGTGCATGCGATGGGCGCTGATGCGCTGCCAACGATGCGCGCCGCAAACGCATAAGTTTATTTGCGGACGGCCTCGCCGTTGCGGCTGACGATCAGCTTGCGAAGTATCTTGGCAGTCTTATCGAGTTCTTCTGCCTTGGTCTCGTGTTCCGCTTTCGCTCGCGGGTTCCCGGCACCGTAACGCTCTGCGACGCGCCGTGCGAGAGCAGCGTTCTCATCGACCGCACGCACGGCGGAGAACAGCGCCTCCTCCAGATCGGACGATTGTTCGGCGAACAGAGCCTCCGCAGAATATGCGTGGCCGGTATGGCAACGAAAGCGCAGCATCGTGCCGTCGTTCATCTCAGTGAGTGATCCGTGACATGAGGGGCAGACAAACTCCGCCGGCTTCCCCAGCGACTTCATGTCTTTCATAGTGCGCTCCATCATTGCGAATTGCGTTTCAATCTTGACGGATTCCGGCACTTCGAAATTGTCCGGATCGGCGACTTGCTCCGGGGCGAGCTTGACGAGCAGCGACGCCAGTTTTTCCACCGGCTTGCAATAGTCGACCTGCGCATAGGCGAGGGCGTTTCTCGGCATACCCGGATACAGCGCTTCGATCGGATCCTGAACCAGTGTCGTTCCGCGGCACGCCTTCACCGCGCGCAGTCCGGCAGCGCCGTCGTCGAGCATGCCACTCAAGATGACGCCCACTACGCGCGGGCCGTAGGCGATTGCCGCCGATCGAAATAGCGGGTCGACGGCGGGACGATGACCGTTCTCCTTGGGACCGAGCGACAGCCGGATGCCATTGCGATCGAGCATGAGATGCCGATCGGGCGGAGCGACGTATGCAAAGCCGTGACGCATGCGTGCGCCCTCAGTCGCCATGACGACTTTTATCTTGCCCGCCTTCTCGAGGATCGCGGGCAACAGCGCGGGCGAATCAGCGTGAACATGCAGCGCAATAAAAACACTGGCCGGGAGATCAGCGGGCAGATGCTGGAACAGCACTTTCAAGGCAGTCAATCCGCCGGCAGACGCGCCGATTACGATGACGTCGTGACCATGCATGTGCGATTTCCAGTCCTTTTTCTAGAGTTCCACCGAGATCGCGCGCGCCGATCTGGATGCCGAGTGTTCCTCTGGCTTCGACTTCCAGGCGATACGTTTGTTGCGCGCCGCTCGAAATTCAATTTAACGCGAGCGCATCTGCAGCGGCGTTCCAAAACTGACCGTAGGACTTTCGGCAACGCTAGCTCACGGCGCTCATAGAATCTCGATGCGGCTTGCGTCCAATGAGCGGCGAGGCTATGCTTTTGGGCGGACGATCTCGACGAGGGATCGCTCCCCCCCCCCCCCCGGCTTTGTGGTCGATGACACAACTATCTTCTCCTGATTCGCAGTTACAACAACCCGGCGATTTCGTCGCCACCAAAGTCAGCGACGCTGGCCTTTTCCCGGTCGTAGGAATTGGTGCGTCAGCGGGCGGTCTTGAAGCACTGAATCTTTTGCTTCCGCAAGTGCCTGGAGATACCGGCATGGCGTTCGTCGTCGTGCAGCATCTCGATCCCGTTCACGAGAGCCGGCTGCCGGATATCCTGGCGAAGGCCACCAAGATGCCAGTCATGGAGCCACGACACGGCACGGTGGTTGCGCCTGGCCATGTGTACGTCATTCCGCCGAACACGACGATTACGATCAAGGGCGGAGTATTGAACCTGACAGCGCGCGAAAACTCCCCCGGTCCGCATCTGCCGATTGACCACTTTCTAAAATCATTAGCGGCGGATCGCAACACTGCCGCGGTCGGTGTGATTCTTTCGGGCAGCGGCTCTGATGGCACGCTCGGGATGGAGGAGATCAAGGCCGCAGGCGGCATAACAATCGCCCAGGACGAACAATCCGCGCGGTTTCCGACAATGCCGCAGAGCGCGATGCGCAGCGGCTGCGTGGATCTTGTGCTGCGCCCGGACGACATCGGCCGCGAGCTCGTTCGAATAAGCCAGCATCCGTACGTCGCACATCCGACGGGGGACACTTCGGAGATAGTGCCGCCGACAAACGATCAAAACTATCAAAAGGTGCTCGCGCTGCTGCGCGCCGAAGTCGGCGTCGACTTCCGCAGTTATCGGGACAGCACGATCCGCCGGCGCATCGAGCGGCGGATGGTGCTGCACATGAAGGACAATCTGGCGGCGTATATCGATTTCCTGCAGGAACAGCCGTCTGAGGTCGAAGAGCTGTACCAGGACATCCTCATCAATGTGACCAGCTTTTTTCGCGAGCCGGAAGCATTCGAAGCGCTCAAGGAATTCGTATTCCCTGAAGTGTTATCGCGCCGCTCGGGTGGCGGACCGCTCCGCATGTGGGTGCCCGGATGCTCCTCCGGGCAGGAAGCGTACACCCTCGCCATGGTGGCGATCGAGTATCTCGATCAGAAAAATTTGCATGTGCCGATCCAGATCTTTGCGACCGATCTCAGCGAGAAATCACTGCAGAAAGCGCGCGACGGCGTGTATCCCGAGAACATCGAGGCAGAGATCTCAGCTTCCCGCTTGCGAAGGTTTTTCACTAAGACGGACGGTAAATATCAGATCAACAAATCGCTGCGCGATCTGTGCGTGTTCGCGCGCCAGAACGTAGTTGCCGACCCGCCATTTTCACGTGTCGATATCATCAGTTGCCGCAACCTGCTTATTTACCTCTCGCCGCAGTTGCAGAAGCGGGTCATCCCGACCTTTCACTACGCCCTCAATGCGAATGGCTATCTCCTGCTCGGTGCGTCGGAAAGCATTGGCGGGTTCGGCGATATATTCACGCAGGTCGATCACGGCCATCGTATCTATGCCAAGAAAGCGACCGCCCTACGTCAGTATCCGCATTTCACAGTCAATGACCTGGGTGGACCTACGTCGACCGCGACGCGGCTGGTACCCGCATCCGGTCTCGAGCCCAACGGACTGGCAACGTGAGGCGGATCGCGTTGTGCTCGGCGACTACGCGCCCAACGGCGTGGTGGTCAATGCGAATTTCGACGTGCTGCAGTTCCGCGGGCACACGGACCTTTACCTGACGCCGCCCCCCGGCGAAGCAAGCTTTAGCCTGCTGAAAATGGCGCGCGACGGGCTATTCCTTGATCTACGCACGGCACTTACGGAATGCGTGCAGACGAATGTCGAAGTCCGGCGGCAGCACGTTCGGGTCACCGCCGCCGATGCGCGGACGATTGATGTGGATTTACGCGTCCTGCCGCTTCATCTGCCGGGTCAGGACGAGCGCTGCTATCTCGTCCTGTTCGATCGGCCATCGGACACGCGAACGGCTACGATCGACGCCCAGACTCCGGATAAAACTCAACGGCGCAACGGTGGTTGGCTGCAGCGTCTATTGGGTGCCGGGACCACGGAAGTAACGCCGCCGAAAGTGCCAGAACCCGCGGCCGACGCGGAAGTGCTCCATCTGCGTCAGGAAATCACTTCGACACGCGAGTTTCTGCAATCGGTGATTGAACAGCAGGACGCCGCCAACGAAGAGCTTAAGTCCGCAAACGAAGAAATCCTTTCATCGAACGAGGAGCTGCAGAGCACTAACGAAGAGCTCGAAACGGCGAAGGAAGAGCTGCAATCCGTCAATGAAGAACTGACGACGATCAACGAGCAGCTGCAGAACCGCAACGTCGAGCTCAGCCGCCTCGCCGACGACTTTTCCAATCTTCTCGGCAGCGCCAATGTGCCGATGATTGTCCTGGGCGTCGATATGCGCATCCGGCGCTTTACGCCGGCCGCCGCCAAACTTTTGAATCTGCTGCCTGCGGATACGGGACGGCCGATCAGTAACATCAAGACTGCGATCGAACTGCCCGAGCTCGAAAATCTCGTCGTAAAAGTAGTCGAGACGGTGCAGCTGGAGGGACGCGAAGTGCGCAGCCAGCAGGGCCGTTGGTAAGCTGCTGCATTTTCCCGTACCGCACCGCGGAGAACAAGATTGATGGCGCGGTCGTCGTGCTCATGGACATCCATGAGATGAAGAGCCAGGCTGCGCGCCTGCGTCATCAGGCCGAACTGATGGAGCTGTCGCAGGACTCGGTGATTGTGCGCGATGCCCGGACGGACCTCATAACATCATGGAACCGCGGCGCGCACAAAATGTATGGCTGGTCGGATCAGGAGGCGCTTGGCAAGAAGTCGCATCTCCTGCTTCAGACCGTAACGCCGGCGGGCCCGCTGAATGTAGACGGCATCCTCGAACGCGACGGGTTCTGGGAAGGCGAGGTCATCTATACGCATAAGGATGGCCGCAAGATGACTGCGGAAAGCCGGCAGGTGCTGCTGCGCGAGCCCGAGACTGACACCGTGAGCATCCTGCAAATCGATCGCGATATCACGAGTCGCCTGACGCTCGAGAATGATCTCAAGAATTATTCCGAAAAGCTCGCCGACGCGGATCACCGCAAGAATGTGTTTCTCGCGTGCTTGCGCATGAGCTGCGCAATCCCCTCGCACCGATGCGGCACGCGCTCGAGGCGCTGCGCCGGCTTGGCGGAGAAACGGAACAGGCAGCGACACTGCGCACCATGATGCAGCGTCAGCTGTTGCACATGACGCGGCTCGTCGATGATCTTCTGGATGTGCCGCGCATTACGCATGGCCACATCGAGTTGCGCAAGGAACCGGTCGAGCTCTCAACGGTGCTCAAGGACGCCATAGAGAGCGCGCGTCCATTCGCAGTCAGCGCAAATCAGGAACTCCTGCTGCGCCTGCCGCCCGAAGAACTGATGCTGGATGCTGACCCGGTCCGGCTGACGCAGATATTCACCAATCTGCTCAATAACGCCATCAAATATTCGGATCGCGGCGGCATCGTCGAGCTTGGCGCGGTGCATAAGGGCGATCACGTATAATAAAAGTGAAGGACGAAGGCATCGGTATCAGCGCCGACATGCTGCCCCATATCTGGGACCTGTTGCACAGGCGGATGGCTCGCTCGAGCGCCGGCGCGGCGGGCTTGGCATCGGCCTGACGCTCGTTCAGTTGCTCGTCGAGCTTCACGAGGGCACCGTAGAAGCGCGCAGCGATGGTCTGGGCAAAGGCAGTGAGTTCGAGGTATGTCTGCCGCTGCTCAAAGGTGCACATAAGACATCAGAGAAAAAAGCGGCGGCAAAGGCGGCGCCGAAGGTCACCGACGAAGGGCGGCGCATCCTGATCGTCGACGACAACGCCGACGCGGCACAGAGTCTCGAAATGCTGCTGAAGCTCATGAAGCACGAGACGAAGATCGCTTACGGCGGCCTCGAGGCGCTCGAGCTCGCTGCGCAATACCAGCCCGAGGTAGTGCTGCTCGACATTGGACTGCCGGGCATGAACGGATATGAAGTCGCGCGTCGTCTGCGGCAGGCGGCCGGAGGCGGCAAGAAGAAGCCGTACATCGTTGCAGTCAGTGGATACGGTTCCGATGAGGCCCGGCGGCGTGCAGTAGAAGCCGGTTTCAACGCTCATCTGTTAAAGCCGATCGATATCAACGAGCTTTCGCAGCTGCTTCCTTACGTGCAACGTTAGCTGCACCGTGCGCTTCACGGCGCAGATTGGCGCACGCCGCTACGACGCTGACTTCAAAGCGCATGTGTCGGCGCGCTTTTTTGCGAACTGATTTGCTCCGCCGCAATTAATATGCTCGCCAAGCACCGGACACACCGGCGCTTGAGGCCGAGCCCCGTGGACGCGTCCACCCATTCAACATTGAGGATTACATGGCACGCCACACGTCTAGTGAACGCATCATAGTAATCGGCGCATCTGCCGGCGGTGTGGACGGATTGCGTGACTTGATGGCCGGCTTGCCGCCGGACCTTCACGCTTCGCTATTCGTGGTCCTGCATCTGCCGGTTACGTCAAAAAGCTCGCTGCCGGATATCCTCACGCGCGTCGCTCCATTCGGTGCTAAACATCCAGATGATGGCGAGTGAATCAAGTCGCGATGTATTTATGTCGCGCCGCCCGATCATCACTTGCTGCTCGAGCGCGGTCACGTCATCGTCAAAAAAGGGCCGAAGGAGAATCGTTTCCGTCCTTCGATCGATGCGCTTTTCGCTCGGCGGCGTATGTCTACGGGCCGCAAGTCATCGGCGTTGTGCTCTCCGGGATGCTGGATGACGGCACTTCAGGACTGTGGTCCGTCAAGCGGATGGGCGGCATATCGATCGTGCAGGACCCGAAGTCCACGGCATTCGACTCCATGCCATTGAGCGCCATCGAACACGTCGATATCGATCACGTGGTGGACGCGCGAACGATGGGCCCGTTGCTCGGCACCTTGGCAGACAAGCCCGTTAGGCGCGGCAGGTTTGAAAAACTGAAGGCGCTTCGAAGGCGTATGGCGACAGAGATCAGCATTGCAACCAGTAATGATGCGTTCAAGAAAGGCATCATGGAACTGGGCGACCTGACACCGTTTACTTGTCCTGAATGCCATGGCGTACTCGTCAGCCTCAAGGAGGGACTCGGCATCCGCTTTCGGTGCCACACCGGCCACGCTTATAGCGCGAACGCATTGCTGGCGGGCGTTATGGAGCTGGTCGACGGGTACAACTGGCAGCACATTCGCGCGCTGGAGGAATCGGTGATGCTGCTCAATCATGTCGGCGGCCACCTTAAAACTCATGGCCAAGCGGACCTCGCGAAAGTATTCTTCTCGCATGCCGATGAGTCCGAGCAGCGGGGACAGTATCTGCATGAACAGACGCTGACTCACGAGAACATCAGCGGCGACCGGCTGCGTGCGGAAGTTGACGAGCAACATGCACGCGCGAAAACGAAGGCAGGAAAGGCGTAACAGCATGTGCCGTAGCGGCGCGTAATACGCTCACTGCGAGGTCAGGCGTGAACCGATACCGACGCGGCGCACTGTCAAATAGTTGTGCCGTTAAATGCGAGCCGATACCTGAATGACGTTAACTGGCAGTGTACGCACGCCGAACTGCGCGCACGCCGCTCTGTTCAAAATCGTCGCATCGGTCATTGTTCTTACGGTGCTTCGGTGCCCCGCACTTGCCGCCGCACCGGATTCTTCGACCGACTTGCCGACTTTGTGGGCGGCGGACAAGGCGGTGGGTGGGAGTGCCGCAAAGAGCAATCCGACGCCGGAATGGGGGGCGCAGAAGAGTTATTTGATTCCCGCGCTTGAAATTCTCGGATTCGACGTCCTGGTGAATCAGTTCGGTCGGCATTACTACGGATGCTGCGACTACCACAGCACCATGTCATCGATCCGCCAAAATCTGCGCGGGCCATGGGTTGTCGACAGCGACGGCTTTACGGTGAATCAGCTCGGTCACCCGTATCAGGGTTCCATGTATCACGGCTTCGCGCGCGCCTCGGGACTGGGTTTCGCCGAATCGATGGGATATACGTTCGCAGGCAGCATCCTCTGGGAAATCGCCGGCGAAACGACGCCGCCATCGAAGAATGACCAGATCATGACAGGTATCGGCGGCAGTTTTCTCGGCGAGCCGCTGTTCCGCATGGCGAATCTTATTCTCGAAAATGCCGAAGGTCCGCCGCGTTTCTGGCGCGAAGCAGCTGCTGCAGTCGTGTCGCCCCCGACAGGCTTCAACCGGCTTGCGTTCGGCGACCGCTTCGCCGGTATCTTCGATAGTCACAAGCCGGATTACTACAGCCGCTTCCAGGCGGGCGGCAGCTCGACGACGCAAAACACGCCGGGCGCGTCTTCCAGTGTAAAGTCGAACGAAGCGCTTCTCGACTTCTCGATGGATTACGGCTTACCCGGCAAACCCGGATATACGTATACGCGGCCGTTCGACTACTTTAATTTTCAAGCGATCGCGTCGAGCGCCAACGGACTGGAGAGCGTGAACACGCGCGGGCTCCTGATCGGCAAGGATTATGAGGCCGGGCCCAATTACCGCGGCGTGTGGGGCGTGTATGGCAGCTATGACTATCTTGCGCCCCAGCTTTTTAGAGTATCAAGCACTGCACTGTCGGTCGGTACCACAGGGCAGTGGGGCGCCGAATAGTCCCGTCAAGCTACAAGGCACCGCTTTGCTCGGCGCAGGCTATACAGCGGTGGGCACCATCCACGATGCAGCCAACACCAACGACAACCATTATGGCGTCTCGCCGCAGGCGCTGGTCGCTTTGCGCTTAATCTTCGGCGAGCGCGCATCGCTTGACGTCACCGGGCGCGAATATTTCGTCAGCCGGCTTGGCGCGGGAACCGCCGGCGGTCATGACAATATCGTGCGCGGCGATGCTTCATTTACGATTCGCATCCATAAGCAGCATGCGATCGCGATCAAGTATCTGATCACCCGCCGCGATGCGACGACAACGACACTCGGCGATCAAACTCAGACACGTGGCACCGTCGGCATTTTTTATACGCTGCTCGGCCAGGACAGATTCGCGGGCGTGAACTGGCTCGAGTAAGCGAAGGTCGGTTGCACGGAAAATATCTGCGCCGCGCGTACAGCGCTTGAGTTCAGCTATGCGCCGCCGAGAATTGACCGCCGCCGAGCCAGCGCATCGATAGCGCCAACCCGACCGCGAAATACACGAGTCCGCCGGGTATCCACATAATCAGGCCGCCGAGCTGCTGATCCTCGAGCGATGTGAGATGCCAGAACAACGATGAATCGCCATACGCTGGATACCAGATCTGACCGGAGAAGGTGAGCAGGGCGCCGAGAGCGCCCATGTGTATCATCGTCGTGAATACAGAAACCAGCGCGCTCGCGCGCGGTGTGTGGCCCGGGCGCAAGACAGCGTTCCAGAACAATAGAGCCGAGAAGAGAAAGCACGTGTGTTGCAGCGCGTGTATGCCTTCGTTGAATAAAGCGGCTTCAAACAAGCGCGGCAGATGCCAGGTCCATAGGGCCGCCGCGTGCAGCAGCCACGCGCTGAGCGGATGTGTCAGTACCGCCCACGGACCGGCGACAAAAGGTTTCTTCGTCCAGCTGCCGATCATGCGCCGATGCACTGGAGAGAAGGCCCATACCCAGGTCGCGAGCGGACGGCCGAGCACGAGCATCGGCGCCGCAGCGAGCATGAGCAATTCGTGCTGCACCATGTGCGCCGAAAACAAGTGAGCACCGAGCTCATCAAGTGATGACGTCAGTGCGATCGCGAGCGTCGCGGTTCCGGCGACAAACCACAGAATGGCGGTGACGATCTCACCGTGTCCGCGGCCGGCGGTACGCATGAGGCGCGCGGCGCCAGCTGCATACAAGGCGCTCGAGACACAAAGCGCGGCAACGATCCACGTCTCGCCGAACCAGCCCGCGGACTGCGTGGTATGCGCCCACGCAGGTTGCGCCGCAAGCGCGAGAAACGCCGGCGTCAGCCCGCGCAGAGCGGCACGAAGAAAACGGTTACCCATTGCGCGATGAGGGCGAGCACGGTGAGCGCGCCGATCGACGTGCTGACGAGACTCATGAAGGGTGTCGGACGGTGCTGTATGACGCTGCCTGCTGCAGGATGCGACAACTGTCGTGATGCGAGCCACATCGCCAGCAGCGCGATCACGAGGCAGCCGCCGATAAGTAGATGTATGAGAACCGGCTCCTGTCGCCGGCACGCGACAGGCACGAGCGCATAGGCGGCCGACAACTCGAACAGAAAAATCAGTGGCGCACCGATCAATCCCCACAGGTACATAGCATGTCTCTACAGCGCTCTCGGCACCAGATAAATGACAGCGTAAATGGGAATCCAACTGAGTATTACGAAATACCAGTACATCGAGTTCTCGCTGACATCAACGAAACGCCTGCCGCCGATGGGACCGGTAAACATAAGCACTGCGAGGACTGCGGTGTCCATCGCGTCCGTCAACAGATGGACCGTGTGCAGACCGAGCAGCATCCAAACTGCGGAGCCGTATGCATTCGTATCCCAATTGACGTTGAGATATTTGAATTCGTAGATGCGCAGCACGAGAAATACCACCGCGAACGCAAGGCAGACGACGATTCCGATGCGAACCTGCCCCAGGTCCTCGCGCTCGGCAGCGCGCTTGGTCCAATGATTGGGCAGCGCGCTCGCCAGCATTACGAGCGTATTCACGGATCCCCAAAGCAGGACCGGCGACGCGACGCCGGGCGGCCACTGCGGCACGCGCGTGCGCAGATAAAAATACGTCATCACGGCAAGCGCGAACACCGTTCCCTCGATCGCCATGACACCGGCGGTGCCCCACCACATCATGCTCGAGTGCCCGTACGCATAACTGCGCAGTTTAGATACGTCGAGTGAGCCATCAGCGGCGGCCTCGATGGAGTCGTTCACGGCTTACGCTCCAGCGCGAGAATTTCAGCCGCCTCGCGGCGCGTCGGCCAGAACCATGCGATCAGCGCGATGGTGACGGGAATGCTTGCCCACACTACGGCCCATGGCGTGAAGATCGACGAGATGAACAGGTACCGTTACCGCAATCGCAGTCAGAAGCGGCCATATCGTCGGGCGCGGAAAAGCCATGCGATGGTCCAGCGCTGCATCCTGTACCGTGGTAATCAGAAGCTCGGGCGTGTCGTATGAAAGGCCGTGCACATGGCCCTTTATTCCCGATGCTTCCCACAACGGCTCGCGTCCGCCGATAACAGGGATGCGCGCAAAGTTATAGGGCCGGGGAGGGGAGTCGGTCGCCCACTCCAGCGTTGAAGCACCCCACGGGTTCGCGGGCGTAGCGGCTCTGCTGCGGTAGCTGATCACAACGTTGACAACGAACAGCACCATGCTGACCGCGATCATCGCTGCACCAATCGTCGCGACCAGATTGAGCTCGTTCCAGCCCATGTCTGCGGGATAGGTGTAGACGCGGCGCGGCATCCCTTTGAGGCCGAGCACATGCATCGGGAAGAACGCGACGTTGAAGCCGATGAAGAAGAGCCAGAAATTCCAGCGTCCAAGGTGCTCGCTCAGCATGCGGCCGGTGATCTTGGGAAACCAGTAGTAGATCGCGCCGAACAGTGGAAACACGGCGCCGCCGATAAGCACGTAATGTAGATGTGCGACTACGAAGTATGTGTCGTGAATCTGCAGGTCGAGCGGCACCGACGCGAGCATCAAACCGGTCATGCCGCCGATCAGCAGGATGACAAAGAATGCAAGCACGAACAAAAGCGGTGTGCGCAGATTGAGGCGTCCGAGCCACAGCGTAGCAATCCAGCAAAAAATCTGCAGCGCTGTCGGTATGGCGATGATCATGCTTGCGGCGGTGAAGAAGCTTTTGCCGAGTTCCGGAATCTGGGTGGCAAACATGTGATGCACCCACAAACCGAACGAGAGAAACGCGGTGGCAACGAGCGATAGCACCATCACCGGGTAGCCAAAAACCGGCCGGCGCGCGAATGTGCTGATCACGCTGGACATCATGCCGAGCGCCGGTATGAAGATGAAATAGACTTCCGGGTGGCCGAAAAACCAGAACAGGTGTTGCCACAGTATGGCGTCGCCGCCCTCGGCCGGATTATAAAAGTGGGTGCCGACGAGCCGATCGGTGATCAGCGCGGTACTCGCAAACATGACCGAGGGCATTGCAAACATGATCATGAATGCCGTCACCAGCATGGCCCATACGAAGAGCGGAATTCGATTGAGCGTCATGCCGGGCGCGCGCAGCTTGAAGACGGTCGTAATGATCTCGATCGAGACCAGCAACCCGCGACACTTCCGTGAACGTGATCAATTGCGCCCAGAAGTCGGAACGCTTTCCGGCGCTGTACTCAGGCCCCGCAAGCGGCACGTAACTGAACCATCCTGCGTCGGGGCCCGCATTCACCATGAGTGCGCCGAAGAGCATGAGTCCGCCAAACAGATAGATCCAGTAGGCGAACGCATTCATGCGCGCAAACGCGATGTTGCGCGTCCCGACCATGATGGGAACAAAATAAACAGCCATCGCCTGCATGACCGGCACGGCGAACAGAAACATCATCGTCGTCCCGTGCACCGTGAAGAGCTGGTTATAGAGATCGGGTCCGACGACGGTATTTGCAGGCCGCGCCAATTGCAGCCGCATGATCGCCGCCAGTATTCCCGCCGCGGCGAAGAAACACATCGCTGTTACGATGAAACGACGCCCGATCGTTTTGTGATTGACGCTTTTTAACCAGCCATAGAAACCGGGCTCGTCGCCCCACGCGCGTTCGAGTCTCGCCTGTTGATCGGGCGATAGCGCCGAAATTCCCGTTATCGCATCGCTTCCGGCGCTCATTTCAACCCGCTCAGATAGGCGACAAGCGCGCGCAAATCTTCTTCCGCCAGTGCCGTCGCCGGCATGTTGACCCCCGGCTTTATCTTTTGCGGATCGGCGATCCAGTTCTTGAGATTGTCGGGCGTGTTGGGCAGTGCGCCTGATGCAAGGGTGGGTCGGCTCGCAACATGAGTCAGATCGGGCGCTTTGCGTGCGTTGGCAGTCGTGCCCTGTATGGCGTGGCACATCATGCACGTCGAAGTCAGAAAGACCTGCTGGCCCTGAGTGCGCAAGGCGTCGGTCGGTGCCGCAGCCGACGCGACCTGCGCCTGCTTCCATTTATCGAAGTCCGCGGCTGGTTCTGCCGTGACGACCAACGCCATATAGGCGTGCTGATAGCCGCAGAATTCAGCGCACTGTCCGCGATACGTTCCCGGGCGATCGGCACGCAGCTGAATGATCGAATCGCGACCCGGAATCATATCCTTCTTGCCGTGCAGATTCGGCACCCAGAAGCTGTGGATGACATCATCTGCTTTGAGCGTGATGGTGACCGGCCGCCCGACCGGAATGTGCAGCTCGTTCGCAGTGCTGAATTCTTTGCTCGAATCGGCGTCGGTATAGCGCACTTCCCACCACCACTGATGACCGGTCATCTCGAGGCTTATGCCGTTGTCGAGCGGCAAGTGCGCAAGCGCTCGGTCTGTGGCGACGCTGGCGACGAGCAGGCCGAATAGTCCGATCACCGAAATCACTGCAGCGACGATCACGCTGCGCGACGCACCGCGCTCCTCGCGCAAAGGCGCCTCAGGGTCGGGCGGTGTCTCTTCATTGCCGCGCGGCGCCCGCCACAGCGGAATCAGAAATGCTATCAGCACCGCTGCACTCACGATTGTCGTAACGGCAAGCATCACGAGCCACAGCAAATGTATGTGCGCGGCCTGCACGCCGCCTGGATCGCGCGCGTCCTGCGCCCATGCAGCGAATGCAGGCTGCGCAAGCGCCAGGCATGAAAACAAAAAAACAATGCGCTTCATCGCTGCGACGACGGCGGTGTGCTGCTCATGCGCGGATTTTCGTTGTCGCGCCGCCCCTCCGGTGTGCCCGTCTGCATCGTGTCACTGCGTCCGGGCGCAGCGTCGCTTGGTACCAGCCCGCTCATCGAGCGGACATAAGCGACGAGCTGCCACAATTGCTCGTCCGTAATACGGCCGCGGAAGGAGGGCATGCCGTTCGGCCGGCCTTCCAGTATCGTGGCGTAAATATTTGCGGGCTCTGAACCGTAGACCCATTCGCTATCCATGAGTGCCGGACCAATCGCACCGCCGCCATGCGCATGGCAGCCGACGCAGTTGAACCAGGAAAATAAACGCTTGCCTTGCGAGATGGCGAATGCGTTCTCCTGGTAATGCGGATCGTATCCGCGCGATGGGTTCGATTGTCCCGGCTGCAGGCCGCTCATCGTGACTGTGACCGACTTCGACGTAGGGGAGGATGACTCGAAGCGGCGCGCTTCGCGTTCACAAGCCGATAAGATGACGGCGAGCGCGAGCGCGGCAACGACGAACTGCTTCATTGCGCGTTCTCCGGCTGATCTATCCTGCCGACTTGCGGAATCCCGAACGACGCCAGGATGGCATCGATGTCAGCATGCCGCCGGGTGATGATTGCGTCGAGCTCGTTGCGCAATCCCGGATCGTCTTTACGTACGCCCATCGATATCGAAAATTCGAACGGTACGCCTTCGAGTCCGCGCGGCGCGACCGCTTCAGACATTGCCAGCTCAACGTCTTGCTTGCGCGCGTAGTAAACGGCCTGGGGTCCCCACACGATTGCGACATCGAGATCGCCTGACGCAAGCGCGTGTATAAGGCGCTCCGCCTGTGGCGTGTCACCGTACAGCGGGTAGCCCGAAACGTTGCGTGATATGCGGAGGTAGGAGAGTGCATGCGCGGGAGGCGATGCTGCCCCTTCATCTCCGATAAGCGGTATGCCAATTCGCAGTTCGCGCATCGCCGGCGCGTCGAACGACGTTGGAACGCCGCTGGCTGCGCGGGATACGAACATGTAAGCCGATCTGTAATAAGGCTGCGTCGTGAGTAAGGCGCCGAACTCGTGCGGCACGCCCAGCACCACGTCGCACAAGCCCGCGCCCAGCGTTTTGCGCACGAACCCGCGCTGCAAGGGTAGCCATGCGTATTGCAAATCCGCATGCAATTCTTGAGCGAGCAGGCGCGCGATCCGGTTCTCGTAACCGCTCTCCTCGCGACTCGAGTAGGGAAGATTGTCGGGATCGGCGCAGACGCGAAGTTGTCTTGCGTCGCCGTACGCAGGGTCTGCGATCGACGCAACGCAGGCGACAAGTGCAGCTATCAGGCCACGCGCTAGAGAAGTCCCGCCACGCACAGGCCGGCTAGGGCAGCGCGAAGACATACAGCATCCCGCCTTTAGACGTGCGCTGGCGTAAGTCTGCAATCGCGTTAGCCCACCCGGTACCAGCTGAGCTATCGCGCGGATCAAGATCGCCGGCCACGATACCACCGGCCCATCCGCCGATGCCTGATAGCACGGCTACATATTGTTTACCGTCGGGACCGGTGTAGCTAATCGGCTGCCCGACAATGCCCGAGCCCGTTTTGAATTGCCATAAGGGAGAGCCGGTTTTCGCGTCGACCGCTTTGAACCAGCCATCCATAGTTCCGTAGAACACCAGGTCACCTGCAGTTGCCAGAGCGCCGCTCCACACCGGCAAGTCTTCTTTGATGCTCCATACCTTGCGTCCGGCTTCCGGGTCCCACGCAGTGAATTCGCCGCGATTGCCGCCCGGACCCGCCGTCATTTTCAGATCGACGCCCACGTACGGCGTACCGGAGATATAGCTGGTCTGGGTAGCGAATGCTTCCTGGCAAAGATTCTGATGCGGTATGTACAACCATCGCGTGCGCGGCGAATAAGCCGACGGCTGCCAGTCCTTGGCGCCGGGAGCTGCCGGGCAGATATCGCGTACGACTTTGCCGACCTGCGGCTCCTTGTCGGGCGCCGTCTGCAGACGGCCGCTCGCAATGTCCACGCCTTTCGAGCTTGTGATATAGCCGAAGGCCTGTGCGCTCAACACTTCGCCTGTCATACGATCGAGCAGATACACATAACCATTGCGGTCGGGATGCACGAGTGCCTGGCGCTTGCGGCCACCGATCGTGACATCGATCAAAACATTTTCATTCGTAGCGTCGTAATCGTGCAGATCATGCGGCGTCATTTGATAGAACCAGCGCGCCTTGCCGCTATCGGCGTCGCGCGCAAACACGCCCGACGTCCATTTGTTATCGCCCGGGCGCTGCGACGGATTCCATGGTCCCGGGTTAGCCGTGCCATAAAAAATGAGATTCGATTGCGGATCGTATGAAAGAAATCCCCAGACAGTGCCGCCGCCGATCTTCCACGCCTCCGGAGGCCAGGTCGAGACGCCGAGGTCTTTGCCGCGATCCTGCTGATAGAAAGGTTTGAAGTCGCCGTCGATGAGGACGTCGCTGTCGGGCCCGGTGCTGAAAGCGCGCCACGCGATTTTGCCGTTGGTTGCGTCGAGCGCTGTGAGCCATCCGCGTACGCCGAATTCACCACCGCTATTGCCAACGAATACTTTGTTGCCAACGACCAGCGGCGCCATCGTCATGGTCTCGCCGCGTTTGATGTCGCCTAATTGCGCGCGCCACAACTCCTTGCCGCTTTTCGCGTCGAGCGCGATGGTCTGATTATCGAGCGTGTTGAAATAAATGCGGCCATCGGCATAAACAGCGCCTCTATTTACGAAATCGCAGCATGCAACACCCTGCGCCGCGGCAAGCGGCTTCGGTTCGAATTTCCATTTCGCAGGCGCTCCGTCGCGACCCAGGTCGAGGGCATAGACGACGTTGGGATACGGAGTGACGATGAACATGGTGCCATCGGCAACGATCGGGGCAGCTTCGTGTCCGCGCAGTACGCCCGTGGAAAACGTAAACGCGAGGCGAAGGGTTTTAACGTTGCCGGCGTTGATCTGTGCCGCGTCGCTGAACCGGGAGTTTGCATAATCCTTGGCCGCCATGGGCCAGTCGGAGGGCTTGGCGGTCTGTGCGGCCGCGATGCTCGGGACAAGGATCGTGCCTACTAGCAGGAGCCCAATCGCGGCGATCAGATGCATGTCATATCGGCGAATAATGCTACTTGGTTGGGATTAAATGCGTGTGGCATCAAGGGGTCTGTACGAACATGCACCAAACATGACGCTGCAATACTTGTGCACACGTTATGCACAATTCGTTGCCTGCAATGTAATTTTTACTGGATCGGCTGGTTGCGTAGGAGTAAGTGGACGCGCACGTAAGACAGATGCCTACCGGTGGGCCAAATTCGAGCCCGGGATTAGTCCGTACGGGCTAATAAAACGAGGTACGCCAAGGTCATAGCGGCTTCGCGACCATCAGATAGAAAACGACGATCAGTGCGATAAATGCGGGTATTCCAAGAGCTATCCACAGGCGGAAGTAGCTCCAATAGAGGGCAGGTAAGGCGGACCCGCTCGTGGAAGCGCTCCGCGCGAGCTCGCGCATCCGAAGCTGAAGCCAGACCACCGGAAGCCAGCATAGTCCGGCCACGACATAGAGCGCCAACGACCACATGACCCATCGGCTGGTAAGGGGCACCCGCATGAGATGAAGGAGGTAGAAGCCGGTCATTGGCTGCGCGACGACCGTCGTTGCGGTGAATATCCAGTCCGCAATTACTACGTACTTGATGACGACATATACAACGCGCGGATCCTTGTTCAACGTTGCAAAGAACATGTAGAACGCAGAGCCGATGCCCGTACCGAACAGGAACGTGGATGAAAGTATGTGCAGCCATTTGACGGTTATGTAATCCATCAGCGGCGCTCCAGTTCGAACAGCAGATAAATCGCAATGATGACTGGAAGATTCTTTACCACCGGTCCGTAAGGATGGAGCCAGAACTCCGGCAACCACACGGTGATGATTGCGGTATACGCGATGATTACCGCCAGCTGAAGCAACCACAAGAACCGGCGGCGGCGCAGTATGAGCGTTCCTATCCCGAGTGCTATGTCGAGTGCAGCCGCGCCATAAAGCGCAAGCGGAGCGATCGCGGACGGCACACCCACCCGTGCCAGCAGTGCGTAACTGTCGGTGACTGGATAAAGGCCCATCGACACGACACCGGCTGTTAGCCACACGACTGCGATTGAAAGCCTCAAGAGCGGCAACAGCCATGATAGTTGTGCGTTCACGCGCATTTTATTTCGCATGGATGAATCAATAAATCGCGACACAGCGCGCGGCTCGCGTCCGAGCAGTTCCCGCGTAACGCCGGCGTCGCCAACATTGCCACGCTGGAGCATCTGCCAGGTGTCGTGGTCCAGCAGACCGACCCGGAGCCTGCGCCGCGATGTCCACGATACGTTTCGGCACGCTAATAAAAATCGGCTTGCCAAGGCTGAGCGCCCGCCGCAATTCGCCGAGATACTGCTTCAAGGACACCGGCTCAGGTCCGACGAGCGGCAGCCGCTGGCCTGAACAAATATCGCTCTCGACGAGCGGCAGCAATGCATCAATCAGGTCGTCGATGTAGATCGGTTGTATGCGCTGCTGACCGCCAGCCGGCAGAGGGATGACGGGCAGACTGGCCAACATCGTAAAGAGCTGCGCGCTTGCACCATCCGGACCAAACACCAATGACGGCTGGATGACTACGGCGCGGCCATTGATCGCGAGCAACTGATCGTCGGCCCGCCGCTTGGTTAAGTGATAGCGGCTTCGGGCGTCGCGATCTGCGCCGAGTGCGGAAATCTGGATAACTCGAATGCGAAGTGCAGCGCACGCAGCGAACAGCGCTGCAGGTCCGCGAATGTGCACGCGCTCGAAGTTTTGTGCGCCCGTTTCACTGATGATGCCGACCGCATTGATGACAACGTCGATGCCCTTGAGCCGGTCCTGCCATTGTTCGACGGCGATGTCGTCCATAAAGTCGACCGGCATGTGCGCTACACGGCCGTTCTCCGTTTCGAGCGCGTGTGATTCGCGCGTCCCTGCTATTACAGTGTGTCCGGCCCGCATGAGCGCCGGCACCAGGTGCCGGCCGATAAATCCACTCGCACCGGTGACAAGAACGACCATATCAACTCAATTGCACGCCGGGCTGCGATAGATCTCTCGCAGGAACTCAACGACACATCGCCGGTCGGAAGTGGCGGGCGTGGACAGCTTCATAGTCATTCGAGGTGATGTGATGTGGCAAGAACTGATGAAGCGCGCAGCAATATCCGGGACGATTGCGAGCATCGCCTCTACGCTGGCGCTTGGAGTACGCGGTCATGCCGAACAGTCGGACGCGAGCGGTCCCGTCAATGGCCCGAGCCAGTGGATCTGGGGACGCGGCGCCGCTCGACGCAGAGGCGTGGGACGTCATACGCTTGTCGGTTATCTGATTCATCATGCTATGTCTGTGTTATGGGGCACGGTGTTTGAGAGTTTTCACACCCGACGTACATCGGGCGTGCGGCATGTGGTGCTTCGCGCGATGGCAATAACGGCAATCGCATATATCGTAGATTTCAAAGTCGTGCCAAAGCGATTCTCGCCCGGGTTTGAAAAGCAGCTTTCGACGTCGTCCCTGACGCAAATCTACGGTGCATTCGCGCTGGGGCTCGTCGCCAGCGCACTGCTTCGCCGGAGGTAAACGCAAAGAAGAATAGCGCCTTCGACGCTCCCGAAATGTCGGAGCGCTCCCAGCGTCTATGTCAGACTCACGCGATGAGCGTCCTGCCGTGGCCGGCGCGCCTACGCGAGGATCAGACGGAAACCCGTAGCACTCCCTCCGCTCTCGGCTCACTGTAGTATGCATTCAGCATTCTCAAACAACCACTTCAACGAAGGATCAGCATGCGTTACTCCAGCCAGTGTCGCCGGACACCCGATTCATCCGATGCTCGTTACCGTGCCCATCGGACTGTGGCTCTTCTCGTTTGTGTGCGACTTGATATTGCTGAAGAGTGAGAACCCGGACCTATGGGAGACGCTTGCTTTTTACGCGATGGCGGGTGGGGTCATAGGCGCGCTCGCAGCGGCGATACCCGGCACCATCGACATGCTTTCTCTGTCGGGTCGGCCGCGCAAGACGGCGCAGATCCATATGGGAATAAACCTCGCGGTCGTGGCTTTGTACGCGGTCAATCTGTGGCTGCGTCTGCACGGCTCGGACGACGAGGTAGAGAAGGGACCGATAATCATGTCTGCCGTTACCGTGGTCATGCTCGCGATTTCAGGTTGGCTTGGCGGACACCTGGTGTACCGGCATGGAGTTGCGGTCAACACGACCAATGACGATTGATTTCCGAGCCGATGGTCGGCTCGCGGAGCGCGTCACATCGCCCGCCATCAGCGATAAATCAACAAAGCGGGCAACCGGGAATGGCTGAGGTGGCGTTACTGAATTAGAAGCAACGAATCGGTAAGAGCGGCCGGCGCGACTCCGGCAACGGTGACCAGCGGAACATATGAATTCCCGCCGCCGTTTGCGTCAACCCAAATGACCGCATCCGCAGGCGTGTTGCCCGTAGTCACCGTGAGCCAGCCATCGGCGCGCGCCGCAGTGCCCGTGTAGCCGAGTGCATCGAACAGCGGCCGGAGATCGATGCCATCGGTGTTGCCAAGTCTCGTGTCAAATCCGTAGATCGTGTCACCGGCATCCGCCATCGCCGTATACACGAATAAATCGTTGCCGAGTGTTGCGGCCGGCCCACCGACATTACTGCTGTCACCCGAGCCGACCAGGATATCCGCACCCGGCCCACCTATGATCACATCGTTGCCGGTGCCACCATCGATGATGTCGGAACCATTGCCGCCATAGATAAAATCGTCGCCCGCGCCGCCGTAGATCAGATCGTTGCCGTCATCGCCATACAGAACGTCCAGCGCGCCCGGCGCGTTGTGGTCGCCGGATTCACCCATGATGATGTCGTCACCGTTTTCTCCATGCAGCGTATCGCTGCCGAAGCCATACGTCGTGGTGAGCCCATCGCCGAACAGGATGTCATTGCCATCGCCGCCGAACAGCTGGTCATTTCCCTGGCGCCCGTCGATGTAATCGATGCTCGTCTGCCCGTACATGAGGTCATTGCCGCCTTCGCCGACGAGCACATCCGTTCCATCGCCGCCCGATATCTGGTCATCGCCGTCGCCGCCGAGCACCGTGTCGTCACCGGCGCCACCGTCAACGGTGTCATTGCCCGCGGTCTGACCGACAGGCAACAGGTTATTGCCACTGTCGCCGTCGATCCAGTCGTTGCCAGCGCCGCCGGAGATTACGTCGGCGCCGCCATCGCCGCGCAGCAAAGGATTATCTGCATCGTTGCCGGTGATAACGTTGTTACTCGCGTTGCCAACGCCATACGCAGCGCTGCCGAGCAGCGTGAGATTTTCCAAGCCGGCGGCGAGCGTCCATGGTATGTACGTTCGGACAGCATCGATGCCGGCAGAGTCGACGATAGTATCGACGTCCCCGACGATGTACGTGTCATTGCCGGCACCCCCGATCAAGGTGTCGGCGCCGATGTCTCCAAATAACGTGTTATTGCCGGTGTTGCCGGTGATCGTATTGTCGAGACCGTTTCCTGTGGCGTCGATGCTCGCGCTGCCAATCAACGTTAGATTGTCCACGTTGGCGGGCAATACGCATGTGATAGAGCTCATCACTGTATCGACGCCTTCGCCGAAGTTCTCGGTTACTCGATCCATCGCGTTGTCTACAAAGTACACGTCATTGCCCGGGCCTCCGACAAGCGCATCAGCGCCGACTCCGCCGTCTAACGTATCGTTGCCTGCCGCGCCGTTCAAAACATCGTTGCCTGACGTGCCTATAAAGCTCTCATCGCGCCCGCTTCCCAGTAGCGTCAGCGCCGTCGCGCCGAGCCCCCGCACGGTGTCAACGCCGCTAACCAAAGTGATTGAAGAAGACGTGAGTAACGTCGACTGTCCAACGACATCGAACTTGGCGTTTGTTGCGTTGGCAAGGTCAGCGGTAAATACAAGCGGCGCCGTGAGACTGCCGCCCGAAACAGTAACAGTTCGGACGCCCGCTGCAACGCCCAGCGCGTAACCGCCACTGCTGGTGCTGGTAGTGCTCACGCCGGCGGCGTTGATAGACAGTCCGCCGCGGCCTTCTCCTAATGAATAGAAATTATTGTTGTCCGTATCGTTGTAAGCAACACCGAGCAGCAGCACTGACGGCCCGTTCAGTGCACGACCGAGGTCTTCGGTGATGACATAAGGACCGACTGCGGTCGCGGGATTAGCGTCCGCTACAACGCCAATACCGATTTCGCGAAATGTGCTGTTCATGATATTCAGGCGATGACCTGCAGGCGTCTGCATGCCGTCGGTCCCGGCGCCCCAGTCGATCATGAAGCCCGCGTGCCCATACAACATCGACTGCGCGAAGGCGAAAATATTTTCGCCGAGCGAGCTGAAGTTATAGCCGGCATTCGTGACGCGGTCGCCAAAGCCCGGCTCGCCGGGCAGCTGATGCGATTGCGAATCGGCGTTAATCATCGCCTGCGAGTGCGCGCGCGATGCGGCGGCGATCGAATCGTTCCAGGCAAGCGGCTGCGTCGCGGTAAGCGCGCTCATTTGCGCGAAGAAAGCGGGGCCCGATACGCCGAAGAAGTTAATTGCGCTCTGGATTCCCGCATCCGGAGATGTCAAAGGCGTATAGCCGTTGACGTAGTGTGCGGCGTCGCCTAAAGGATTCAGGCGCGCTGCGTTCACATATTCAAGCAAAAGCTGTTCGAGGTCAGTCGGCCCTGGCATCTGCGTGCCCTTGAAAGAATGAGTTGTGCCGCTAGAAGATGATATGCATTAGAGAACGGTATGTAAATTCAATAGTGAGCTGTATGGTCGATAATTGATGAATAGACACCAAGGGTGCGGCCGCAAACTTCCGGGCGTTGTTTCCCTAACGATCCAGGCTGCTACTGAATCAAGAAGAAAGCGTCAGTGAGTACGGGTGGCGCGACGCCCACGACAGTCAGCAGCGGGATAAATGAATTTCCTCCGCCATCCGGGTCGACCCATACCACGGCATCCGCGGGCGTTGCGCCGCTGGTAACGGTGAGCCACCCATCAGCGCGCGCTGCAGTGCCTGTATAGCCGAGCGAATCGAAGAGCAACCGAAGGTCGATACTGTCGGCGTCGCCTGGGCGTATGTCGAAGCCGTAGATGGCGTCACCCGCATCCTCGATCGCCCTATACATGAATACATCATTCCCAATGGCGGCCGCCGGTCCGCCGACGTCTGAGCTATCACCGGACCCCACCAGAATGTCAGCACCCGGTCCGCCCGTCAGGACATCGTTTCCGGTGCCGCCATCAATGATGTCGTTTCCATTACACCCAGGATCTGGTCGCCGCCGGCGCCGCCATAGATGAGATCGTTGCCATCATCACCGAATATAAGATCGTTGCCGCCGAGCAGCGCATTGTGATCGCCCGACTCGCCCATGATGATATCGTCGCCGTTCTCGCCATGGATGGTATCGGTGGCATATCCGTAGACGCTGGTTAGGCCATCACCAAACATAACGTCATCACCTTCGCCAGCGAAAAGCCAATCTTCGCCCTGGCGCCCGTCGATGTAATCGGTGCCATTGCCCCCGAAGATCGTATCGTTGCCACCTTCGCCGACGAGTACATCGACTCCGTCTCCGCCGCCTATGAGGTCATTACCGTCACCGCCGAGTAGTGTATCGTTTCCGGCGTCGCCGCCAATCGTCGTCGCATGTGCCGGTCGCGGCATTGACCGAACGGTCAGGGGGTCGTTTCCACTATCGCCCTCAATCCAATCGTTGCCGCCGCCGCCCCCGATCGTATCTGCGCCGCCATTGCCGCGTAGCAACGGATTATCTGCGTCGTCGCCTGTAATAACGTTGTTATTTTCATTACCAACGCCGTACGCAGCGCTGCCAAGCAGAGTGAGATTCTCGACGTTATTGCCGAGTGTCCATGGAACGTAACTTTGAATCGTGTCGGTACCTTCACCCGGGTTCTCATTCACGACATCGCTCGTACGTATCTATATGATGTAGCTGTCGTCGCCGGCACCGCCGTTGAAAGTGTCGATGCCGGCATTGCTTGTGAATACGTTGTTGAGCGTGTTACCGGTGCCCGTGAGGTTACTGCTGCCGGTGAGGGTCAGATTCTCAACATTCACAGGCAAGGTGTAGTTGATTGCGCTTTGCACCGTGTCGACGCCTTGGCTCGCGAGTTCGATGACCGAATCCGAAAGGCCATCGCTCACGTTATAGTTGAAACTGCCCCTCGCCGCCGGTATTGCGCCTTCGCTGTGTTGCTCGAAGGTTATAGCTATGCTGAGCACGACAGGGTGGCCGCTTGTGTAGTCGAACTGCGCCTCGACTATCGTGAAACTGCCGGCCACCGTATTACTGCCTCTGCTGTCAGCAACAAAATCGAGGCCGGGATGTCCCGCTGCCGCAAATGCAGCGCGCTGAGCATCGGTGTACGTTGTTCCAGGCACAAAGTTCTGGCCGAGTCGCGCCGTGCTAACTTGTAACAACGCAGATGCGAGAGGCGTGTTGGCTAAGTACGCAAGGGTCAAGGTATCGGCCAATCCATCGCCAGTGACATCAGCCGCCGACATTTGGAACGTGCCATCTGCCGGCAAAAATGCCAACGTCTGTCCGCCCGTAATGTAGTCGCCCGGATCCCCCGACGCCCGCAAAGCCGTCATAAACACGTCGCTTATTACATACGTATCGTCGCCGACGCCGCCTTCCATGCGGTCCACGCCCAGACCCCCGCTAAGTGTGTCGTTCCCTGGGCCACCAATCAGAAGGTTGTCGCGAGCATTGCCGGTGATGATGTTGCCGCCGAGTTCGTTTCCGGTACCATTGATCGCGGTGCTGCCGCTCAAAGTGAGATTTTCAACATTTGCGGGCAGGGTATAGTCAAGCGGAGTCACTATCGTATCTATACCTTCGCCGGCATTCTCTCTAACGACATCCGCGATGTTGTCTACAAGGTAAGTGTCGTTCCCTTTGCCGCCGCTCATAGTGTCGGCGCCCAGGCGTCCGTCGATGGTATTGGCGGCGTCGTTGCCAATTATTGTGTCATCGGCATTGCTTCCAACGGCGTTCTCGATCGTGACGCCAAATGCGATTGCCGTTACCGGTCCCGGATTAGAGTTAACAAAGCTAAACGCACCCGGGCGCAAATCAATTGTGACGGCAAGGCCGGACGAGGCATTCAGTGTATCGACGCCGCCTGCATCCCAGATTGCGTTGTCATAATTTTGCAGGCGATACGTATCGTCACCGGTGTGAGACGACATGTTCGCGCCATAGATGCTTTGAATCGCTGCGATGTCGAACGGCATTGGCGTTGCAGCGGCCGCGCGGGCAATTTGCGGACTCATCACGGAATACTGGCCATTGTCGTAGGCTGAGATGCCTAATTCTGCATACGTCGGCCGGCCGTTGCCGCCATCGTCGGTAAGGTCCTTAAGCCCAAGCGCATGCCCGAGTTCACGCAGCACAGCCTGGAAGCCGAATGACCCTGCCGTAACGTTGTTGTATTGAGTCGAGTAATTGTCGAAGAATACGTCGCCTTCCGGTCTGGAGTACGCCCGCGGCGCTGTAACCGCTTCCCGCAGCGAAGGTTGCCGCGAAAGCATGGTCCGGAAACAAGCCGAGACCGATTGTGCCGAAGGCGTTGATCAACTCATTCCCGGTAAGCACCACCGCAACATCGGCGATGCTCCGCGTGAACACGCCACCGGATCCGGCCTGCACAAAACTAACGTCGGCGACGTTCGACCATGCGGTCATCGCCTGCATAACGGCGACCGCCATATCCGAGCGCTGAACCCAGTTACCGCCAATCGGCGTGTCATTAATGCTGAGCGAGTACGTTAAGGTGTGTTCGCCGCCGCCAAACTGCCAGGAGCTTCCCTGAACTAACCCGTCCACGAACGGATTACCCGTAAGCGGGATCAAATTTGCGACTGTAGTTGCCATGCACTCCCCGAATTCGAATGGCTGAGTAGCTAGTAGATCCGTCCCAAAGCGCGCACATAAAGACGCTTATGCGATGGCTACTTATGTGATCTAAGTTTCTTAGGGACGACTGATAGCGCTGCGACGCACAGTCACCATACGTGCTCGCGTATCAAGCGGTCGTTGTGCTCACAACTACGATGTTTCCCGGCCTGACGCCGCTACACGATCACCGCTGTCCGATATGGTCAGCCACTAGAGCGGGAGACGTGCATGCACGTGCGCCGTCCACAATCGAAATCAACGCTTGACGGTCGCGCCGCTTATCAGCGCGAGGCGCATGCCGACGAGTGACAGCACGCTATCCGAGTGGGAGCAGCGTGTAGCAGGCGCACGTCGCAAGATCAGCATGCTCGACATCGGCGTCGTCGACCGATACACGAAGCCCTGCGCGCAGCGACTTAGAAACGATGTACGCAGGTGTTATCGGGGATGTGATCGCGGACCGCGCGATCCCGCTCGATATCGCGACGGAAATGGTGCAACAAGTGATGGCGTTTATGACTTCGTGATCGCGATATAACGCACGACAGCGTCGCTGATTGTGACGGCTGTATGCTGACGCATGGCCGTGGATTCGAAACTCAGACGAAGCCGCTGAGCTCGAAAGACTTCCTGGCGCGCGCAACACCCCGGGCGAGCTTCATCGCCTGCAAGGTCCACGCCGCGCGAGCCGCGCATCGTTCCTGTCTCTTATCCGACGAAGCGACGCCTGACATATACGTATTGGGCGCAGTAGTCACGAACTATCAGCCGGAGGACTCATGGCCCAGATTCGACCTACTTGCCGCTACCAAAGGGGTGGCCGATCACGTCGGTCATCGGCAGCGTGCCTACGGACTCGCGTTTCTGCGGTTTATGCGTCATTTTTTGCCCTTGCGTAGCGCAGTTCCGCGACTCGCCATTTCTGGCAATGTTGTAGTGAATGCAGCGGCATCGGCAGGCAGTTCGTAATGCAATACCCCTAATCTTCTTATTCCAAATCCACCCGACGATTTCACGACTCGATTCTTGTTTGCTCCGCCCCGAGTATCTGCATTCAGCGAGTCACAGTTCGGACATAGAAGTCGCAGGTTGAACGGGCGGTTGTCGCTGTTCACACCGTGAATGTGGTCCAAGATGAGCGGTAGCGACTGGCCGAGCCATTCCAACGGACCGGTGTGAAATTGGCATCGTTCGTTGTCGCAGCGGATTGGGATCGGGGGCTTCTGTTCGGCGCGCCATCGCAAATAAGCAGTGCGCACTTTGTTACCGCTAACTCTTTTTCCGCCAGTGTAAACAAGCACGCTTTGTTTAATTCCACGTTTCACAATTCGGGGAACGGCGTCAGCCCGCGTATGAAGTAGTCAGCACCGTACGCTTATGATCACAGTGCCACGTCACGCCGTACGAGGGACACGCCGCGTTGCCGCAAATGTCGAACAGCATGCATTCGCCGCGTTGACGATGCACTAGATATATCGGCGTACAGTTTAGGATCGCGCGCCGAGGCGTCGCACTCGCGGCAATTTTCGTAATCTGAGTCGGTCATGGAAATATTTTTTCAGCAGCAATTACGGTACTGCAACCATACTGCAACAGGACAGCGAACCTTCAAGTCGGCGGAGCAGGGCGGTGTTCGGAAGCATCCGAAGCCGTTGTTCTTATGGTGCCCAGGACCGGACTCGAACCGGTACGCCCTTTCGAGCTTCGGATTTTAAGTCCGATGCGTCTACCAATTTCGCCACCCGGGCAGCGGCAAGCGCATGATTCTACCGCGAGCGCCTTACTGCGAACAGCGCAAGCGATGCGTATGGTTGCTGTCAACGTTGCGTTGTGTAGGCGACGAAATCTGCTGGACCCGACTAAGTCAATTCGCACGTATGAATATGCCGATCAAACTTAGATTAGCTAGTACTTGTCCTGACCTGCCTGGGATCTGCATCTGGAATGTCGAGCATCAGACGCGCCATGTCTTTTTTTATGGACACATAGCACTCACACAGGCGGGCCTCGAGGCCAGGCCGATCTAACAATTCGATACTGCCGCGCCGATGGCGTATTACGCTGTCCTTGCGCAAGAGCCGTGTACTCTCGGTCAAGCCCTCGCGCGACATCCCAAGTGTCAAACAAACGAGGGGATCAGCCATCACGATCTCATTCGCTGCCAGAAGGTCCAAGCTCAAGAGCAACCAGCGCCCGAAACGCTGCTCCAGTGTATGAAGTTGATTGCAGAGTGCCGTTTTCGTCATCTGTGCGGCGACCGCCTGACTGTAGCGCTCGGCGATATCGCTTAATACTGTTTTGCGGGCAGCGTCGGCCGACGCCAGTGCGGCCGGCAGCCGGTAACCGTAGCCAAACGTTTTCACTACTGCGGTCCACGATGGCACCTCGTCGTACGCACGTGTCGGGTAGCCGATCACGCCATCACGTCCGACGACAGCGATCTCGATAGACGCCGCTTCTGCACCGGGCGCGAGAAATGAGACGGTGCTGGTTACGGGAAAGTAAATGTCGCGGCTTGCAGAAGCGTCGCCGCTGATGCTCCAGCCGAGCGGCATTCGAATCAGCTCAAGGGCCGGCAGCAATCGCTCGTATTGATCGTCCGGCATGCAGGCGAGCAAATGATTTTGTTTGGGGTGATGAGACGGCATACGACGTATTGCGACGGCGGTACTGACGACAGGCTAATGGACAACGAAATCCGGTCGCGAGTTTTCGGTCTGCTATCACCGCGAACGCACGTTCGCCCGCTTGAGGCGACCGGAGAAACGGGCGGCGCCGTGCGCCTTCACTGCAACTGCCGGGTATCCTGCGCGGCAGCCACCTGGACATGAAGCGCAGACAGCATCGCCGGCTCATTCAGCAGCGCAAGCTTTTGGCGTGGCGTCAAAGAACCGGCTCCAGCGCTGAGGGCCCGCTCAGCCTCTTCCATGCTCGAGCGCCGCACTTCGCCCGCGGGAGTGGCGCGCTGTGGGGCTACCGCGCAGGCCAGTGCATTGGCTGTCGGGTCAGCGACGGCCGCGGCGAAATCCGGCAGCGGCGACGTGCTATTCAAGAGCTCCTGCATGCGGCGAATTTCCACGGGCGGCTGCGATTCTTCGGGTATTGCAAATAACCGACGTCTCTTCGTGCGGCGTCCAAGCGACACACGGCTCATGAACACGGAGAGCGGAATCGAGAGCACGAGAGCGCCGACGATTGGTAACAGCCACCACAGGTATGAGGGACTTAGCCAGTACACGCCCGCTGCCCATGCGACCCCGAGCAGCGAGTGCCATCCGTGGCGGCGAATTGCTTCGCCCCAGGTTGTTTCTGCATCCTCGCGCGGCGGCGACTTCCATTGAATGCCCCACCCGGACAGCGCGGTGAGGACGAACTGCGTATGGAACAGCATGCGGATCGGCGCGAGCAGGGCCGAGGACACAAACTCAGCCATCATGCTGGCCATTACTCTGAGAGTGCCGCCATATGCCTTGGCGCCGCGATACCAAAGCAGCAGACCGCTGGCAAGCTTGGGCGCAAACAACAATGTCGCAGTCGTACTGAATAGCGCGATGGCGCGATCCGGCCGCCACTCGGGCCATAACGGAAACAGCTGGAACGGTGCGACAAAATATTCGGGCGTGCTCAAGGTATGGATCGCGAGCAACGCAGTCGAAAGTATCAGAAATAGGAACCAGAGCGGCGCCGACAGGTAAGCCATGACGCCGGTCACGAAGACTGCGCGATGAGCAGGATGCAGGCCTTTCATCAGGAATAACCTGAAGTTCATCAGATTGCCCTGGCACCAGCGGCGATCACGCGCGAGCTCGTCGATGAGATTCGGCGGCACTTCTTCGTAGCTGCCAGGCAGGTCGTATGCAAGCCACACCGCCCACCCGGCGCGCCGCATGAGCGCGGCTTCGACGAAGTCGTGCGACAGTATCTCGCCTGACAGCGCGCCTTTACCCGGCAGGCGTTGCAGCGCGCAATGCTGCATGAAAGGTGCGACACGAATAATTGCGTTGTGTCCCCAGTAATGCGACTCGCCCAGCTGCCAGAAATGCAGTCCTGCCGTGAACAGCGGTCCGTAGAGACGACCGGCAAACTGTTGGACTCGCGCGTAGAGCGTTTCGCGGCCGGCGGCGACCGGTGCGGTCTGGATGATGCCGGCTTCGGCGTTTGCTTCCATGAGCTGGACAAGGCGAGTGAGGCACTCGCCGCTCATGATGCTGTCAGCGTCGAGCACTATCATGTACCGATAATTTTTCCCCCAGCGGCGGCAGAAGTCGGCGATGTTGCCGCTCTTGCGCTTAATGCGGTGCTGCCGGCGGCGGTAGAAAATGTGTCCGAAGCCACCGACAGCCTGGCATAGCTGGTGCCACGCATGCGGCTCGGCAACGCAGGTGTCGGGATCGTTGCTGTCGCTCAAGATGTAAAAATCAAAACATCGCGCGGCCGGAGTCCGCGCGAGCGATTCGTAAGTCGCTCGCAGCCCGGCAAATACGCGCGCTACGTTCTCGTTGTACACGGGCATGACGACTGCTGTTCGCGCGGTCTCGTCAAGACGCGTGTCCGGCGCGGCAGTTGCGCTTATCGCGTAGTGGTCATGACGGGTCCACAGCACGAGAAAGCCCATCATTGCGGTCCAGAACCCGGCCGAAATCCAGCCGAAGAGAATTGCAAAAAGAATCAGAATTGCGATCTCGACCGGTTGCCGACCTTGGTACGGCAGCACCGATGCCATGAAGTCAGTCGCGATCCACGTCTGCACGAGCACGAGCGTGAGCAGGCAAATCCGCCGGACTGCCGCCGTGCGATGCCAGTGGTGGAGCGCAGGAACCGGACCGACAGTGGGCGCGGCTTTCTCATGTGCATGGGCGCGGCCCGACCATGGCCGCGGCGCCATCGGCGTACGGTTGAGCGGAGGCGCCATGGCGAGACGCACTTGGCTGCGCTTCATGTCTGGCGCAGCCGCTTTATCCGGGCCCGGCACGTTAACCGCATCCGGCCAGCGCGGTGACGCACGGCTCATTCCTGCTGCAGTATGTAACTCCATGTCTCCGATATCGTTTCATTGTTGTGACGCAGAAACCCCCGCAGTTCCACCAGTTTTTTATCGTCGATGCGACGAAATCTGAGCGCAACCCGCCAACCGCCGGTAACTTCGTTGCGGTAAGCGATGTTTTCAAGCAGCTGTCCATTTGAGTCGGTCGAGAATACGCTTTCCACTTTGGCGTCAGGCGGCAACTTCCTTAACGCAGGACCTTCGAAATCGACCATGAAGCCAATCGCAGCTTTGTCCGGTGTGCGCTGGTAGCCGGTGCCCCGGCGCGTCTGGACGACATACGACTGCGGCGGCTTCGTCTCGAGATCCTTCTGCCATAACACCTGATACTCGAGCTCCAGCGGCTGTTTGGACGTCACCGGGTTGTCGGGCACCCAGAAGGCGACGATGTTGTCGTTGGTTTCATCCGGCGTCGGTATCTGGACAAGCTCGACTTTTCCGGCGCCCCATTTGCCTTTTGGCACCACCCACATACTTGGGCGCAGCTCGTAGCGCGATTCCAGATCTTCATAGTGCGAAAACATCCGGTCGCGCTGCATCATGCCAAACCCCAACGGATTCGGCATGGCAAACGATGTGACCAGCAGGCGCCGCGCATTGATAAACGGCCGCCATATCCATTCACCGTTCTCCATATGGAGCGACAGGCCGTCGGAGTCATGAACCTCGGGACGGTAGTCGGCCACTGTTGAGCGCTGGTTCTCACCCGCGAGGAACATGCCGGTAAGCGGCGCAATGCCAGCCTTCGCAATGTTGTCGCGCGGATGCAGCTGCATGCGAACATCCAGTCCCGTCTCGATACCGGGTTGCAAGACGAACCGATAAGCGCCGGTAACGCTTTTCGAGTCGAGCAATGCGTAAATGACAAGCTGCTGCGCCTTGGGCGTTGGCCGTTCGATCCAGAATTCGACGAAACGCGGAAATTCCTCGCCGGAAGCAAGCCCGGTATCGATTGCCAGTCCGCGCGACGACGAACCATAACGCTGACCTTTGCCGATCGCGCGAAAATAACTTGCGCCCAGGAAGACGACCGTTTCATCCTTGTACCTAGGAGTATTGAGCGGGTAATGAACACGAAATCCGCCGAAGCCCGCGTCTTTGACGGCCTGCGGCGGTAATTTGTTCGCGCCGTAATCAAAGTCATCGGGGTTGAACCTCACCCGCTGCACGCCGCCCGCCGTAATCTCGTTTATTTGTACCGGAAAGTTGAAATAGAACCCGGCATGAAAAAAAGCGAGCTCGAACAGCAGCCCCGCGCCACGCCAGTGATACTTCTGCGGCTTGAAGCGAATGTCTCGGTACTGATCATAGGTCAGCGCTTGCAGCTCTTTCGATAACGTGACGGGCGGATTTTCATACGGCTTGCTCGCAAGCTGGCGCGCCCGTTGTGAGACGTCTGCAAAGTCGAACCCGTGCGCGCTCGCGCATACCGCTAAAAGAAAAAGACCGTGCGCTAGTCGTGATCCGAACCGCATGACTTGACACTTCACTGTTATGCGCACAACAAAGCCGCTGCGCGGCCTCGAATCGAACGCTGTCGACGCTTAGTAATCGCTGGGCGTCATTCAACCTGCACCACGCAGGTGCGGGGTATCGGACAAGCACTGTACATCATGTAGGAGCGCCCGGCGCGCTCGGAACACAGTCAATTGCTGAAATTCAAGCGCTTGTAGCGAGAGACCGCATCTCGGGCGTCGCCTTCTAGCATGTGTCTGCGCGTCGGCGGAATAGCAAATGGCGGTTAGTGGTAAGCTGGAGGCCTAATAAAGTTGCCGGCATTGCATCGACACCATAAATGATCGTATTCAATCTGAGTTGTAATAATGAGCATCGCTTCGAGGGGTGGTTTGTTTCGGCGGCGGATTATGACCGCCAGCAACAGGCCGCGCTGCTGAATTGCCCGGTTTGCGGCAGCAAGGATGTTAACAAGGGGCTGCATGCGCCGTACGTAAACACGGGTACTGCGGTGCAGGTAACGGAGCAGCCCCGCAAGGCAGAAAAACCGCCGGCGCAGTACGTCAATATGGGTGAGGAAATCACCAAGCTCATCGAGCACGTTATTGCTAACACGGAAGACGTCGGGACCGCTTTCCCCGAGGAAGCGCGCAAGATCCACTACAAAGAGGCGCCGGAGCGCAAGATTCGAGGCAGTGCCTCATCCGACGAGGTGCATGAACTGCGCGACGAAGGCATCGAGGTTGTCGCGCTTCCGGTGCCGCGTCATTTAGTCGACAAGACACACTAGCCGGGCGCCACTCGACAGTCCGCCCGGCGCCAGGAGCTAGGCAATGTGCTCGTCCGGTGTGGCGACGGCAAAGAATACGCTCGGCGCACTGCTCAGCCCGCGCTCCATTGCTATCCTCGGCGCGTCCGCAGACTTCTCCAAGGTGAATGGCCGGCCGCTCAAGCATCTTCTCGAAAAGGGCTATGCCGGCGGCATTTATCCCGTCAATCCCAAATACCGGTCAATTAACGGAACGACTTGTTTTGCGGCGATCGAGGAGCTTCCACGGGACATCGATCTCGCGATCGTAGCTGTGCCGGCAAAATTCGTCGCCGAGTCGTTGCGCGCTCTCGGTCAGCGCGGCGTCAAATCCGCGATCGTTTTCAGCTCTGGTTTTGCAGAGACCGGGCCAGCAGGCCGGGCGCTCGAGTCGTCGGTCAGCGCTATTGCGCGCGAATACTCTATGCGCCTCTGCGGTCCGAATTGTCTGGGGCTTATTAACGCCTTCGACCGCGTCATCGCGACCTTCGGACAGTACGCGGACGGTGCAACGCCGCCGGGCCCTGTGGGTTTCGTGACTCAATCGGGCGCATTCGGCACTGCAATCGCCGCGCTTGCTCGTCGCCGGGATTTAGGGCTCGGTTTCTTCGTGAATACCGGCAACGAAAGCGATGTCACGTTCGCGCAAGTCATGCACGAAGTGCTTGCAGATCCGCGCATCAAAGTAGGCGCTGGATATATCGAAGGCTTGCGCGACGGCAGTGAGCTCATTACGTTGGCTGACGCTGCGCTTGATCTCGGCAAACCGCTCGTGCTCGCGAAGGTCGGGCGCAGCAGCGCCGGGGCCCGCGCGGCAGCGTCTCACACTGGAGCGCTGGCAGGTGCGGATGCCGTATTCGATGGCGTCATTCGTCAGCGCGGCATTCTTCGCGCGCGCAACGAGGAACACATGCTCGACATGGTCGAGGCTTTCGCGTACTGCGCATTGCCGCAGGGCGCCGGCCTCGGCATCATCACTCAATCCGGCGGTGCGGGCGTATTAATGGCCGATCATGCGGAAGCGCTCGGCCTTACTGTGCCGGTGCTCGGTGTTCACACGCAGCAGGCGCTGCAGAAGACGATTCCCGGTTTCGGCGCGAGCGCTAATCCTGTCGATATCACAGGTCAGTTTGTCGCAGACCCGGCGCTGCTGCGTGATAGCGTGCGTATCGTGATGGATGATCCGCAAGTATATATCGGCATCATCTGGCTACAGTTGATGGATGCGTATGTCGATACGCTGCTGGACATCTTCGCCGAAATCAAGACGCAGGTCTCGAAACCGTTCGTCGTGTGCTGGGTCGCGGCTTCGGATCTCGCCTTGCGCGGTTTGCGTGAGCGCGGCATTGCCGTCTTGCGTGGTGCCGAGCCGGCAGTCGACGCTGTCGCGGCGCTCGTTCGATATGCGGAAATGCGACGTCATTGGCAGATGGATCAAATCAATCGGAGGCATCCGACGGGGCGCGTATCGAGCGTTGGTTCGGCTTCCGGTGTAGTACCGTCGATAGAAGCGGCGCAGGTGCTTGAAGCACATGGCGTACACCTTGCCCACGCGGACCTCGCCACGAACAAGGCGGATGCAGTTGCTTGTGCGCATCGCATTGGTTACCCGGTCGCGCTCAAAATCGAATCCGCTCAGATCCCGCACAAAACCGAAGCGGGCGGCGTCATGCTGGGAATCAACGACGAAGCAGCGCTGGCGGTTGCTTACAAGCAGATCGTCGCGAATGCAGCGCGCTATGCGCCGAATGCAAACGTGGCGGGCGTTTTGATACAGAAAATGGCGGCGGATGGTGTCGATATGGTCGTCGGTCTGCAGAACGATGCGGTATTCGGTATCGTTGTGATGGTCGGCATAGGCGGAATCCACGTCGAGATTTTGAAGGATGTTGTCTTCCGTACAGCACCGGTTACAGAATCGGAAGCAGGGCGCATGCTGGACGAACTCAAGGCGAAAGCGATACTCGATGGCGCGCGCGGGCGGCCGGCTGTGGACCGCAGCGCGTTAATCACATTGTTAGTCGCCGTATCGCAATTCGGCGCCGGCGCGAGCGAATGGCTGGCGCAACTCGATTTGAACCCGGTACGCGTTAGCGATGCTGGCGCTGTTGCCGTCGATTGGCTGATGATACGAAGATGAACAGACGACGGACGTTGTGCGCGGTCACACCATCGATCTACGTGATGGCGGTTGCCGTTGTGATGTCCCTGACATCATCGCGTGACGTGCTGTCGCAGGTGCATTCGAAACCGGTTACCGATTCCACGGTTCTCTACGAGCTCGAAGGGTACACCGTGCTGCCGCCGCCCGGCAAAAACTGGTTTGAGATGCGGCGTGATCGTCGGCAGGCATTGTTCGGCAAGAAAATCGAATCGCCGACGCATTCGTTTGCGGCGGCGGCTGTGTCTGCGACGCTTGGACAGAAATTCGAAAACCGGACGGAATTCGAGGCCTATGTGCGCAACTTGAAAGCGCAGGATGTCGACTCGGCCCGCTACCGTCTCGTCGAATATGTCGCCGAGCCGGAGATGCCTTACGCCGCGTGGTGCGTCCGCTATCGGACCACTGCGCAGGATCGCCAGGCGCCATACGCACAGGGAACGGTGCTGCTTCTGGAGCACGCAGGCATCGCATGCGTGCATCCGGACAAGACCGACCTTATTGTCGATGTCGGTTTTTCCGAGCGCGGACGACCTGCGGAATTCAGTTCGGAGTTGCGCAGTGAAGGTGAGAGCTTTATGCGCAGCCTCAAATTCCTGCCGCAGTAATGTTCCCGGATTTGCGCGCGATCGAAGAAGCAGCGCGCGCATTACGCGGTGCGATCGTCGATACGCCATGTCTTTATTCGCGCACACTGTCGAACGTCACCGGTGCGGAGGTATATCTCAAATTCGAAAATCTTCAGTTCACGGCGTCCTTCAAGGAGCGTGGCGCACTCAATAAGTTGCTTTCGCTAAATTCCCGCGATCGGCAGAACGGCGTGATCGCGGCCTCTGCGGGAAATCATGCGCAAGGGGTCGCCTATCATGCAAACCGCCTGGGCATCCCGGCAGTAATTGTGATGCCGCGTTACACCCCCAACATCAAGATTGAACGCACGCGGAGCCATGGCGCCGAAGTGCTGCTGCACGGCGAGGACTTCGATGCCGCCAGCGCGCACGCTGATACGCTTGCATCACAGCGCGGCTTGACGCTCGTACATCCCTATGACGACCCTGAAATCATCGCAGGTCAGGGCACGATCGCACTGGAAATATTAGAGGCGTATCCGCGACTTGAAATGTTAGTCGTCCCGATTGGCGGCGGCGGATTGATCTCCGGCATGGCAACCGCGGCGAAGGCCATCAAGCCGGACATCGAAATCGTAGGCGTGCAAACGCAGCGCTATCCGTCGATGTATTGCGCAGTTCGCGACGCGCCGGCAGCTTTCGGGCCGAGTACCTATTGCCGAGGGCATCGCCGTGGGTAAGCCGGGCAAACTGACGCTGCCGATTGTGCGCAGACTCGTCGACGATATCGTGCTTGTCAGCGAAGGCGCGCTTGAGAAAGCGATTGTGCTCTTGCTTGACGTCGAAAAAACGGTGTCGGAAGGCGCCGGTGCGGCCGGCCTCGCAGCGCTGATCGAATCGCCCCATCGCTTCGCCGGTAAGCACGTGGGACTTGTGCTGTGCGGCGGAAACATCGATCTGCTCATGCTCGCGGAGATCATAGAACGCGGGTTGGTCCGGACCGGTCAACTTACACGACTCACCGTGGAAATTCGCGACCTGCCGGGCGCACTTGCGAAAGTCACTGCATGCATTGCCGGCGCGCACGCCAATATCGAAGAAGTGCATCATCAGCGCAAATTCACGCGCCTGCCGCTCGAGTCAACGGAAGTCGAATTCGTCCTGCAGACGCGCAATCGCGCGCATGGCGCCGAAGTCATCACTGCCTTGCACGCGAACGGGTTTCACGCGCGCCTTAACGATGCAAGCGATTGAATGACATCGGTTGCGGCCGCACTGCGATTTGGTGTCGATGAGTGTTCTAATTGGCCGTGATTCCGGCCGCGCGAATGACCTTGCGCCAACGATCGAAATCGACGCGCATGTATTGCGCGAGCTGTTCCGGCGTTCCAGGCGCAGGCTCGGCACCCTGACCGACGAGTTTTTGAGCGAGATCGGGATCGCGCATTATCTTGACCACTTCGGTATTAAGTTTGCTGATGATCGCTCGAGGCGTCGCAGCCGGTGCGAAGAGCGCGTTCCAGTTTACGTATTCGAATCCCGGGTAACCTGATTCTGCGACCGTCGGCACCTCCGGTGCGGACAGCGAACGCCGCGCGCTGCTGACAGCAATCGCTTTGAGACGGCCGGCTTTGACCTGCGGCATTACCGACGGAATACTGATGAATAAGAGTTGTACCTGGCCGGCGATGAGGTCTGTCAATGCCGGTGCGCCACCCTTGTATGGGACGTGCACGACGTTGATGCCGGTGGCCGCTTTGAAAAGTTCAAGCCCGAGATGCGTTGCTGTACCGGTGCCGCTGGAAGCGAAATTAAGCTGCCCTGGCTTTGACTTTGCAAGCGCGACGAGCTCGCGAACATTGCTGGCCGCCAGTGCGGGATGCGCAACAAGAATTTGCGGATTGATGACCAGCATGCTGATTGGCGCAAAGTCCTTGAACGGATCGTATGAGAGCTTTGCGTGAAGCGATGGATTGATGCTCATTCCACCGGCGGTACCGATCAGCAGGTTATAACCATCCGGCGCGGAGTGCGCGACGATCTCGGTGCCCACAATGCCGCCTGCACCGCCGCGATTGTCGATGATGACCGGCTGCCCCCATGTGGTCGAGAGTGACTGGCTGATCGGGCGCGCGACGGCGTCAGTCGGGCCTCCCGCAGGGAAGGTGACTACAATGCGGATGGGCTTGTCCGGATAGCTCTGTGCCAACGATGCATCGGCGGACGTCAGCAAAACTGCAACCAGCAAAACCACAGCGCATCGCGCGCTGACCGCACCGATCAAGCGCGAGTTACGGTTCATTCGACTTTTACGCCGGCGCTCTTGATGACTTTTGCCCAACGCTCGAATTCAACACGCATGAATTTGGCCAACTCGTCCGGCGTACTGCTGCGCGGTTCCGCGCCCTGGCTCGAGAGTCGCTGCGCCATGTCCGGCTCCGCGAGAATGCGGACAACCTGCGCATTGAGTTTGTTCACGATCTCGCGCGGCGTTTTAGCAGGGGCAAACATTCCGTACCATGTAACGTTTTCGAAGCCGGGCACTCCACTTTCCGCGACGGTCGGGATATCGGCTATCGCGGAAATGCGCTGAGTCACTGCCTACCGCAAGCGCTCTGAGTTTGCCGCTTCTTACCAGCGGCAATACGGTGGGCATGCTGTTGAACATCAACTGCACTTGTCCACCGAGCAGATCGGTTATCGCGGGCCCCGTCCCTTTATAAGGCACGTGAACGATATTGGTGCCAGTGAGCGCCTTCAGCAGTTCCATTCCAAGGTGATTGGGAGAGCCCTGGCCAACCGACGCATAGTTGAGCTGGCCGGGCTTGGCTTTGGCAAGCGCCACGAGTTCTTTCACGGAGTTCGCCGGTCACTGTCGGGTTAAGTACCAGCAACTGCGGATTGATTACAAGGAGACTGACGGGCGCAAAATCCTTGACCGGATCGTAGGGTAACCGCGATTGCAGGGCCGGATTGATCGTCATGCCCGCGGACGTGCCGAATAGCAGTGTATATCCGTCCGGTGCTGCTCTCGCACCGAGCTCTGTGCCGATCATCCCGCCCGCACCTGCGCGATTATCAATGATGATTTGCTGTCCCCATGCTTCGGTTAGCTTGGCGCCGATCGCGCGCGCCACAACGTCGGTCGGTCCACCGGGCGGATACGTGACGATCCAGCGTATCGGTTTGGTGGGGTACGATTGTGCGACCGCCGATTGAGCCGGGGCGAGCGCCGCCAGCAATGCTGCGGTGATCAATGGTCTGTGATGACGCATGGCGTTGTCCTTAATCTTCGCATCTGTCATTCGAGGCGTATCGCGCTTTTCTTTATCACTTTGCCCCAGCGCTCGGTCTCAGATCGCATATAGCGTGCTAGCTCCTGAGGTGTCGTAATCGCAGGTTCGACACCTTGCTGTGCAAATTGTTGCTCGATCACAGACGTGGCCAGTAATCGCGCAAGATGCGTATGCAGCGTGGCGACAATGAACGCTGGTGTATTGCGGGGCAGAAAGATGCCATACCAGGTCATCAGCTCAAAGCCTGGAATCGTTTCCGAGACAGTCGGCGTGTCTGCAATTGCGGCAGTCCGTTTCGGCGCACCGGTTGCAAGCAGGCGCAGACGGCCGCTCGCCACATGCGGTTGTACCGTCGGCAAGCTCGTGAACATCAATTGCACCTGTCCTGCGATGAGATCCGTTAGTGCGGGCGCCGTGCCTTTATACGGCACATGCAGCATTTCGATGCCGCTGGCCTGCTTGAGCAGTTCCATACCGAGATGACCGGTGCCGCCTGTGGCAACTGATGCATAGTTCAACTGTCCCGGACGTGTCTTCGCATACGCAATGAGTTCGCTCACCGTGCTGACCGGCAGCTTCGTCGTTGCGACCAGCACTTGCGGCGAGGCGACCACTTGCGTCACGGGCGAGAAGTCTTTGAGCGCGTCATAAGGCAGCTTCGCCATCAGCAAGGGCAGGGTGACGAGCTGGCCAGGCGTGCCCAGCAGCAGCGTGTAGCCATCGGGCGCTGCGCGCGCGACGAGCTCGGTAGCGATGACGCCACCGCCGCCTGCGCGGTTGTCGACGATCACCTGCTGGCCAACCGCTTCCTGCAGTTTGACTGCGATTGCGCGTCCCACGAAATCGGTGGGCCCACCCGGCGTATAGGGAATGACCAGGCGCAGCGGCTTGGTCGGGTATTCGATAGATGCAGCGACACTGTTTTCTGCGATACACACGATCGCGAAGCCAACCGCGACAACGTGCACGAATCTGGTAACGGCATTCGCTGCAACAAATTGCAATGTGGTCCTATCACGCTTTTTACGAAGTCAGCATGATGCCGCAGTACACGCGCACGACCAATAGCTGACGCGAGCCGCCATCGCTATAATAGCCGCGCACAAGAGCCGCCATCATGGCGCGCCGTCGTCCATTCCTGCTTCAAGTTAACGGAGAGCCGCAATGAAGAAACTGTTTCGCAGCGTGGTCCCGCTGTTGTTTACATTGATTGCGGTGTTCACGTACACGAGCGCACATGCACAGGGACGCTGGGTGAAACTTGCCCGTTTCCCGAGCCGGCAGAAGAGTTGCTCGGCGCCGCTGCGGGCGGCAAGTTGTATGTATTCGCGGGCCTGGCGCCGGGCTGGAAACCGAAATCTCTGGTTTACGAGTACGATCCGGCCACTGACAAATGGGCAAAGAAAAAGCCAATGGCGCTCGCGTCTCACCACGTCGCCATCGCCGAGCACAACGGCAAGATCTACGCCTTTGGCGGTTTTGTCCTGCCTGCGTCCGGACCCGCCGCGTGGCAGCCAGTCGACAACGCCTATGAATACGATCCTGCCGCCGACAGCTGGAAGGCACTCGCTCCAATGCCGACGAAGCGCGGCGCGGCGGGCGCGGCATCGGCTGGCGGCAAACTGTATGTGATCGGCGGTGCGACGATGCTGCAAAATTCGAAGGAAACATCGATCCACCCGGCGCGCTCCCATCGTTCGGTCGACACGGTTGAGGAATACGATCCGGCCACGAACACGTGGCGGGCACGCGCTGCAATGCCGACACCACGCAATCATTTAGCGATTGGCGCGGTCAACGGCAAGATCTACGTACTGGGCGGGCGCATAGGCGGCGCATTCATCTCGGGTGGCGGCAATGGGCTCGACGTGACTGAAGAATACGATCCTGCCGCGGACGCATGGAATCCGATACGCGGCCGCATGCCTACTGCGCGCAGCGCAGTCGCGTACAGCGTGCACGGCGCCCGCGTCTACGTTGCCGGCGGCGAGTATCAAAGTTATAACCGGTCGAGTGCGTTTCGCGCATTCGAGGGCTACGATGCGGCCACCAAAGAATGGGTCGTCATGCCGTCGATGCCGCTGCAGCGCCATGGCCTTGCCGGCGCGGTTCTCGGCAATCGCATGCACGTGGTGAGCGGTGACGTGCAATCGGCCGGCACCGGCCTTGAAATGCACACGGACTCGCACGACGCGTTCGAGTTCGGCACCGCACCGAAGTAACTGCGCAGGGACACCATCAACTGATTGGACTACGACATGCAAACCATTACCGATAAGCTCATCGCCAGCAAAGAAAACGGAATCGGCTGGATCACATTCAACAATCCGGCGCGCCACAACGCCGTATCGCTGGAGATGTGGCAGGCGTTGACGACCTCGCTCGAAGCGTTCGCCGCTGATCCGGATGTGCGCGTCATCATATTGAAAGGCGCCGGAGAAAAGGCGTTTGTCGCGGGCGCGGACATCTCTCAGTTCAAGGAAAAACGCTCGAGCCCCGAAGCAGTCGAGGAGTACAACGCCACCGCGGATCGCGCGGGTCTCACGCTGCAGGCGAGTCCGAAGCCAACGATTGCGATGGTGCGCGGTTATTGCATCGGCGGCGGCACTGCGCTTGCCGTCGGTTGCGACATCCGCATTGCGTCTGATGATGCGCGTTTCGGCGTGCCCGCCGCAAAGCTTGGTCTTGGTTATCGTTTCACCGGTATCAAGCGGCTCGCCGATGTCGTCGGCCCGGCTTTCACTGCCGAAATTTTCTTTACTGCACGCCAGTTCAACGCGCAGGAAGCGCTGCAGATGAATCTCGTGAATCGCGTAGTGCCTGCCGCGGAGCTTGAGAAATACACGCTCGACTATGCAAATACGATCGCAAACAACGCACCGCTCACGATCGCTGCCGTGAAGCGCAGCATCATCGAGTATCTGCGCAATCCCGCGGAACGCGACATGGCGCTGTGCCAGAAGATGGTCGACGATTGTTATGCCAGCAACGATTACAAGGAAGGGCAGACCGCTTTCATGGAAAAACGCAAACCGGCGTTCAGCGGTCGCTAGCTACAGCGGCGGCGCCGTTACACTATGGCCCAAGCATTAACAATCAACGCAAGAAGAGGAAGTGAACATGTCGTCACCTGCTCGTAAAGGGCCGCTTGCCCGCTTTACCGTTCTCGATCTGACGCGCGCTCGCTCGGGCCCGACGTGCGCCCGCCAGCTCGCCGATTGGGGAGCGGATGTCATCAAGATTGAAGAACCGGGAGATGCGGACGGCGACGGCGGACCGTTCGACAAACGCCACGGCGCAGACTTTCAAAATCTGCAGCGAAACCGCCGCAGCATCACGCTCAATCTGAAAGAAGCCGATGGCGTCGCTGTGTTCAAGCGTCTCGCGCAGAAAGCGGACGTGATCGTCGAGAATTATCGACCCGGTGTAAAGCACCGGCTCGGCATCGACTACGAAAGCATGCGCAAGATCAATCCGCGCATTGTGTATGCAAGCATCAGCGGCTTCGGGCAGGAAGGCCCGTACGCGAATCGCCCCGGACTCGATCAGGTCGTGCAGGGCATGAGCGGACTTATGTCGATTACCGGATTGCCGGGGCAGGGGCCCGTGCGCGCCGGCATTGCAATCGGCGACAGCAGTGCCGGTCTCTACTGCACCATTGGCATACTCATGGCTCTGCTCGAGCGCGATCAATCCGGCGAAGGCCAATGGGTGCAGACGTCGCTGCTGCAGGCGCTCGTGGCGATGCTCGATTTTCAGGCGGCACGCTGGCTCGTATCACACGAGATCGCTGAGCAGGCGGGCAACAATCATCCGACGGCGATTCCGACCGGTGTGTTCAAGACGGCGGACGGTCATATAACGATAGCGGCTTCGGGCAATCTCTTTGAGCGGCTATGCAAAGTGATCGATACGCCGGACCTCTTCACGCATCCGGATTATCGCGACTTCAAACTGCGCTCCAAGAACCGCGATGCGTTGAACGCTGAAATCGCCAAGAAACTGATTCAACGCACGTCCGCGGAGTGGATAGACGCATTCAACAAGGCGGGCGTTCCCTGCGGGCCGATCTACAAGATCAACGAAATGTTCGATGATCCGCAGGTCAAGGCGATCGGCATGGCGCAGCCCGTCAAGCACTATGCGCTGGGCGACATCAAACTGGTCGCGCAGGGCGTCAAACTAACGCGCACGCCGTCGGAGATTCGCACTGCAGCGCCGGATCGCGGCGCGCAAAGCGAGGAGATTCTGAGTGAGTTTGGTTACAGCGACAAAGAGATTGCTAGCATGCGCGAGCGCGGCATCGTGTGAGGCGATAAACTGCAGCCTACGCGCCGCAACGCGGCCGAAATGCATGATGTTTCTGATATAATTTTGCGCGAGATCGACGCAAGCCACGGCCCGCATTCTTTCCGCAATCCCATTCGCTCGCAACCCGATCCGGCCTGCATCGGATCGTTAATCGACCCGCACAAATCCGCTAAAGGAAGCCATGAAGTTCGACGCAAACCGACCGGATCTCACGATAGGTGTACTGGGAACCGGCGCGATGGGCCGCGGTATTGTTCAGGTTGCCGCTGCGGGCGGCATCAATGTGCTGATGATGGACGCGCGGCCGGGCGCCGCGGCGGAAGCGCGGGACTTCGTAGGCAAGATGCTTTCACGTGCCGCCGAAAAAGGGAGCATGAGTAAGGAAGATGCGGCGGCGGCGACGGGCCGCGTCAAAGTCGTTGAGAGCCTTGCCGACTTCAAGCCGTGTCATGCGATCATCGAGGCCGTCGTCGAAAATCTCGACGTCAAGCGGCAGGTGTTCGGCGAACTCGAAAATATCGTGGCCCCGGATTGCATACTAGCCACGAACACTTCATCGATGTCCGTCACTACCATCGCTGCGAAACTCAAGACACCGCAGCGTTTCGCCGGATTTCATTTCTTCAATCCGGTACCGCTTATGCGGCTCGTCGAAGTCATCTCCGGCCTTCTCACTGAGGAATGGGTGTGCGAAGGGCTGGTCGGCATCGGCAAACGCATGACGCGTGAGCCCGTACGCTGCACCGATGCGCCCGGCTTTCTGGTCAATCAAGTGGGGCGCGGCTTTTCACTCGAAGCGTCGCATCTTGTTTACGAGGGCGTTTCGAATTTTGCGGACGTCGATCGGGTCATGCGCGATGTTGGCGGCTTCCGGATGGGACCGTTCGAGCTGATGGAGTTGACCGGCCTTGACGTGACGCAGCCCGCATCCGTGCTTATCTACAATCAGTTCTTTCAGGAACCGCGCTATCGCCCGAATCTGATCATGCAGGCGCGCTATGAAGCTGGCGTGCTCGGCCGCAAATCGAAGAAAGGCTTCTATAACTACGACGCCGATATGAAGCCTGTAGTGGCGCCTGAACCGCCTGCGCCGTCTGCGCGTCCGGACAGCGTTTGGGTCAGCAAGGTCGAAGCAGCCGGACATGCGGCCGTCACAACGCTGCTGGAAAAACTCGGTGCAAAATTGGAGAGCGCCGATAAGCCGAGCGCCAAAGCGCTGTGTCTCGTGACGCCGATCGGCGACGACGCAACGACGTGTGCAGTGGAGCAGGGGCTCGATCCGAATCGGACGGTCGCCATCGATACGCTGTTCCCGCTCGTCAAACGCCGTACGATCATGGGCACGCCGCTGACCGACCCTGCGTATCGCGATGCTGCACACGGGCTTCTGTCGTCCGACGGTGTACCTGTGACCGTATGCAGAGACAGTCCGGGATTCATCGCGCAACGCATTATTGCGATGATCGTGAACATCGGCTGCTCGATTGCGCAGAGCCGTACTGCGGTGCCCGCGGACATAGATAAGGCGGTGACGCTGGGGCTTAACTACCCGAACGGACCGCTCAAATTCGCGGATGTTCTTGGCGTCGAGCGCATACACCGCGTGCTTTCCGCTATGCAGCGCATTTATGCCGATCCACGCTATCGGCCCAATATCTGGCTGACTCGGCGCGCCATGCTGAAGGTATCGGCACTGACCAACGAACCATAGACTCACAATGCGTACGGCGAGCGTCGATCATATGTATGCACGATGCTCTTTCCCTCGCGCCCTCATTGTGGCTTGTAACTTGAAAAGGACCTCGACATGCTGAACGCTTATATCTATGAAGGAAAGCGCACTCCGTTTGGCCGTTATGCGGGATCGCTCGCCAAAGTGCGTCCGGATGATTTGCTCGCGAGCGCTATCAAGTCGGTTATGGCGGACAGCAAGTTCAAGGCGGAGCAGATTGAAGACATCGTGGTCGGCTGCGCGAATCAGGGCGGTGAAGATTCGCGCTGCGTAGCGCGTCACGCCGGCCTTGCCGCCGATTTGCCAATCGAGATCCCGGGAACTGTGCTGCAGCGTAACTGCGCGAGCGGTCTCGGAGCGATTGTGCACGCGGCGCATTCGATCTCGGCAGGCGAGGGCGATGTGTTTTTAGTTGGCGGCACTGAAAGCATGAGCCGCGCCCCGTTTGTTTTCGCGAAGAGCGAAAATCCTTTTGCGCGGGACCTGCGGATCTACGACAGCACAATCGGGCCGCGCTTTTCGAATCCCAAGCTGACGAAGAAGTTCGGGGACGATCAAATGCCGCAGACCGCGGACAATCTGGCCAAGGAATTCGACATCAAGCGCGAAGAAGCAGATACCTTTGCGGTCGCCTCGCAACAAAAATACGCCATTGCGAAAGGTGAGGGATTCTTCTCAGGCGAGATCGCACCAGTTGAAATGCCGCCGACGCGCAAAGGACCGGCGCCCGCGGTCGCCGAAGACGAGCATCCGCGGCCTACTTCGGATATTGCTTCGCTCGCAAAAATGAAAACGCTCTATGAAGGCGGCGTCACGACGGCCGGTAACGCATCGGGCGTGAACGACGGCGCGGTCGCGATGATACTCGGCAGCTTGCAGGCCGGTGAAAAGGCGGGCGTAAAACCTATTGCACGCGTGATCGCCAGCGCTGCTGCCGGCGTGCCGCCGCGCATTATGGGCATCGGTCCAGTCGCTGCGTCGAAGAAAGCGCTCGAGCGTGCGGGTCTCACCATCAAAGACATGGACATCATCGAGATCAACGAGGCATTCGCGACGCAGGTCCTCTCGTGCCTGAAAGGCCTCGGTGTTGCACTTGATGACAAACGTGTCAATCCGAACGGTGGCGCGATTGCGGTCGGACATCCGCTGGGCGCATCGGGTGCGCGGCTCGCGCTGACTGCGGCGCGCCAGTTGCAGCGCAGCGGCGGCCGTTATGCACTCGTCAGCCTGTGCATCGGCGGCGGCCAGGGTCTCGCAGCAATTCTCGAAAGAGTTTAAGCGTAACAGTCAACACCGGGCCGGTAGCGCACAAGCTGCCGGCCTTTTTTCTTTCCGGGACCGGCCATGGCAGAAACCACTTCCGTTACGCTTACCGGCGGCAGCTTTGACTGGCACGATCCGCTTCTGATCGAGCAGCAGCTCACCGATGAAGAGAAGCTGATACGCGACACTGCGCGCCAGTATGCGCAGGAGAAGCTGATGCCGCGCATTCTAATGGCGAACCGCAATGAAACGTTCGACATCGAAATCATGAGTGAGATGGGCGAGCTCGGATTTCTCGGCTCGACGCTCGAAGGCTATGGCTGCGCGGGCATCGGCTATGTCGCCTACGGCTTGATCATGCGCGAGCTGGAGCGGGTCGACACCGCATATCGATCGGCGTGTTCGGTGCAAAGCGGTCTCGCAATGACGCCGATCTTTGCATATGGCACCGAAGCGCAACGCGAGAAATACCTTCCGCGCATGGCCACCGGCGAGCTCATCGGATGTTTCGGATTGACGGAGCCGGATCACGGTTCGGATCCCGGCAGTATGAAAACACGTGCGCGCAAGGTTGACGGCGGCTATGCTTTGAGCGGCACCAAACTCTGGATAACGAACGCGCCGATCGCGCACCTCATGGTGGTCTGGGCCAAAGACGACGGCGGCGTGATACGCGGCTTCATTCTCGAACGCGGCATGAAGGGACTTGCCACCCGGAAAATCGAGGGCAAGTTCTCAGTGCGCGCTTCACCCACGGGCGAAATTTCGATGGATGAGGTGTTCGTGCCGGAAGAGAATCTGCTGCCCAGCGTATCGGGCCTCAAAGGGCCATTTGGATGTCTCAATAATGCGCGGTTCAGCATATGCTGGGGTGCGCTCGGTGCGGCGGAATTCTGCTGGCATGCGGCGCGCCAATATTCACTCGATCGCAAGCAGTTCGGCCGGCCGCTGGCCGCGAATCAACTCATCCAGAAAAAACTCGCCGATATGCAAACGGAAATAGCGATTGGTCTGCTTGCGTGTCTGCACATCAGCCGGCTGCGGGAAGAGGGCAAGGCAACGCCCGAGATGGTGTCACTGATGAAACGTAATTCCACGGGCAAGGCGCTTGAGATTGCGCGTGTCGCGCGCGACATGCACGGCGGCAACGGCATCTCCGATGAGTTCCACGTCATCCGTCATGTCATGAACCTGGAAACAGTGAACACGCTCGAAGGAACGAGCGATATACACGCGCTCGTGCTGGGCCGCGCACAAACAGGCATCTCGGCTTTCAACTAATCGACGCCGCATCGAACGGCTTTGCTGTAATCAAGGATCAGGGAGGCAAACAATGTCCATCCGCTTTCGGCGTGCCGGGGTATGGCTGCTGTCATCAACGTTGCTTTGCGCAGGCCTCGCAGCCGCTCAAAGTTATCCGTCTAAAACGATACGGGTCATCGTGCCGTATGCGCCCGGCGGTTCTACGGACGTAGTATTTCGGATCCTCGCACCGCGCCTGACAGAAATCCTCGGTCAAACGGTAGTGGTCGAGAATCGCCCGGGCGCTTCATCGACTATCGGCCTGGACATCGCAGCCAAGGCGCCCCCCGACGGCTACACGGTGGGAACGCCCAACATTACGTTCGGCGCCAACCCGAGCCTGATGAAGAAGATGCCCTTCGATACGGAAAAAGATCTGCTGCCGGTGAGTCTCGTTTCGATTGTGACGCTGGTGATGACCGTGCATCCGTCAGTTCCAGCGCGCTCGGTAAAAGCGCTGATTGCCCTTGCCAAGAGTAAGCCGGACAGCCTCAATTACGGGTCCGCGGGTAATGCGAGCGCGAATCATCTCGCGACCGAGCGGTTCAGCTACATGGCCGGCATAAAGATGGTCCATGTGCCGTATAAAGGCGGCGGGCCGGCGGTCATTTCCGTTGTCGGCGGTGAAACCGCAATCTTGTTTGCAACGATTCCGTCCTCGATACAACACTTCGAGAGCGGCCGCTTGATTCCGCTCGGTGTCAGCAGCCTCAAGCGCAACGTTGCCCTGCCGAATGTGCCAAGCATTGCGGAGGCGGCGCTTCCCGGCTTCGAGGCGATTGAATGGAACGGCGTCGTCGTACCTGCGGGCACGCCGCCGGCAATCATCTCGCGACTTAATCAGGCCATCGTGAAGGCGCTGGCAATACCGGACGTAAAGGAACGGGTCATCGGTCTCGGCGCTGATCCGGTCGGCAGCTCGCCCGAGGAATTCGCGGCATTTATCAAAAAAGAGCTTGCGACCTGGTCGAAGGTGATCAAGGAAGTCGGCATTACCATCGAATGAGCAAAGGAACAGGTATGGCGAGCGGCACGTGGATCGAGCAATTCCCCGGCAACATGACGTGGTCGAATGCAGCGCTCGTGACGAAAGGAATGGCGCCGTATGGCGCAGTGGCACTCGGCGAAATCGACGACGTGTGTGAACGACTCAAGACCCGGCAATCAGAGCCTGACGCGTGGCAGGAGGAATGGTGCGCGATGGCCTCTCGGCTGGAAAAGGTGGCCGATAAGGCTGCGTCGTCCGGCCATGAGATGACCGCCGGCAACTACTATCTGCGTTCCGGCATGTATTACTTCACCGGCGAGCGCTTCATTTATCCGGGTGAACAAAAGCGCGAGGTCGGACGCAAATCATTGCAGTGTCAGCGCGCAGGACTCGAGCGGCGCTATCGCAATATCGAGTTTGTCGAGGTTCCATTCGAGAATACGACGCTGCCGGCGATCTTCATGAAAGCACAAGGCGCTTCTGGTCGGGCGCCAACCATCGTCGTCTTCGATGGCATGGACAATTGCAAGGAAATGAGCGTGCTCTTCAACGGCCTCGAATTTGCCGCCCGCGGCTGGAATACCCTAGCGATCGATGGGCCCGGCCAGGGCGAGTCGCTGCGCCTGCGAGAGCTTTATGCGCGCCATGATTACGAAGTCGCCGGATCCGCCGCTTATGAGTATGTAGCAAAACGCCCGGATGTCGACCTGTCGAAAGTGGTGGTGATGGGTTACAGCTTCGGCGGCTACTATGCGAGCCGTGTGGCTGCATTTGAAAAGCGCTACGCGGCCGGTGTAGCTTTTGCGGCGCTCCACTGGGACCTGGCGGGATGGCAGCGTGAAATCAAGCGCCGCCACGAAGTTGATCCCAAGAATACCGCTCAGTCAGCCTTTCATTTTCGCTGGATCATGGGACACATCGACGACGGCGAAGCAGCCATCAAAAAGGCCGAAAAGTTTTCGCTGGATGGCGTTGCGCAAAAGATTACGTGTCCGTTTTTTATAGTCCACGGTCAGGACGACAAGGTTGTACCGGTCGCATCGGCGCACGAGTTGTTCGAGGCCGTCGGCTCAAAACATAAAGCGCTGCGGATATTGACGCAGGAAGACGGCGGGACCTATCACGCGCAGGCAGACAACCGGCAGGTCGGCGTTGACTGCATCGCGGACTGGATCAGCGATACATTGAAGTAAGCGCGTGGCTCCCGCATGCCGGCGGCTTGTGAGCGCTGCGGGCTGAGGAGGGTCTTAGTATCCGCATCGTAACGCCATGATATCGGCAATGTGTCTTTATCGCCGATTTTACATAATATACATTATACGAAGTGAGTTCAGCGCAAACCGCAACGCGATTCGAGCGGCTCGACGGCCTCCATGGCCCGCGCACTTCCAGATACCAGTCTTGCGATCCTCGCGTTCTCATCCTCACAGGCAGCGGCGCCCGACGTCGTTCCGCCAAACGCTTTCGCTTATCGCAATGATGTGCGATCACTCGTTCCAGCGGTTCGTTCACGTAATTGTTCGAGCTAGACTGAAGGTCGATGGAGGTTGGCTCGAAGGCGATTGCGAAACCGTCGCTAATAAAATTGACGGCTGCGGTCCTGCGAAAGTTGAAACCGGTTTATCGATCCGTCGCTTTCCGTCGTTGCGGAGGAACAAATGCAAAACGATGAGACGGTACTCTACAAAGCACTATCCGAAAAACAGCTAAGACTGCGGTTGGCGACATTACTTACCGCATCGGCGCTTTTGGTTGTCGCTCAAACTTGCGGGGCTGCGTATTCCAGTTCGAGCAAGTCTACGTATACGCCGCCGCCGCCGAAGGTCTACACACCACCGCCGTCTTCGCCGCGTGTTTATACACCGCCGCCAAAGACCTCGACCAACACAACGCCGGCGGCGACAAACAGCAACAGCCAGTCACGACAGACGGCGAACAATAATCTCAAGCAGCAACAACAGAGAGAGGTGCAACAGCGACAGCAATCCGCTTACAAGCAACAGCAACAAAAGCAGGCACAGCAAACACAGCAGCTTGCTCAAAAGCAGCAGGAGAAACAGTTACAGGAAAAGCGGCGGCAACAGCAACAGGTCGCACAGAAACAGCAATCAGCGCAGACACAGCACGAACAGGCGCTGGCCCAGCAGAAACGGATGCTGGCGCAAAAAGAGCAGCAGGAAAAGCTATTAGCGCAACGGGAATTCGACGCGAAGGCACGCCGATAAGACGCCCGTCAGTCAGTAAATTATCTTTGGCCACGGCCCTTGTCCTTTGGTTTCGGATGCTGCGAGACGTGCGTGCCGTCGGCGTTATCGCACCGGCTTTTGAATAAGCTCGACGATGTCCTCGCGATTCTTCTGCTGCGCTAGCGTTAGCGCAGTGACGCCGGTAGCAGTTTTTGCCTTCGGATCTGCACCATTCGCAAGTAAGAGCGCAACCATCGGTGCATGGCCCTCGCGTGCCGCCATCATGAGCGCCGTGTATCCGTTGTCCGCTGTTGCATGAACGTCAGCGCCATACGCAATCAGTAGCCGCGCAATATTAACGTCGCCCTTGGTGGCTGCATAAATCAGCGCATTCCATCCGGGCTGATTGACTTCAGCGCCCTGGCTCAACAAAGCACGAACGATCTCGAGGTGGCCGTTGAGCGCTGCGGTCATCAGCGCAGTTTCTCCGACGATGTTGCGCGCATTGACTTGACGGCGCGCAGTGGCGAGCAACTGCTTGACCGCACCTAGACTGCCCTCCTTCGCGGCGAGGATAAGCAATGTGTTCCCCTGCTGGTCCGTGGTCGTGGGATCAAATCCGCGCGCCAGCAATGAACCGACCACTTGGGTGTCGTCCTTTTTGACCGCGTCCAGCATATCTTCATACGCTCCGGCAACCGCAAGCTGCCATGAGGTCGCGAGGAAAACAGCCAGCATGATTCTCACGTAAGGCATTAAGATATCCGGATACGTCGCTGTATTGTCGTGATTAGACTCGATGTTCGCCAGGTCGCTCGTAGGGCATTAAGAGATTACGATATAACATTGAATAACTGATTGAAGTTGTCCGTCGTCTGGGCGCAAACGTGCTCGAAGGAAATTCCTTTAAGTCTTGCGATCTCTTCGGCCACGTGTTTGACGTAGCCCGGCTGATTTGTTTTGCCACGATACGGCACCGGCGCGAGATAGGGCGAATCGGTTTCGACCAGCATGTTTTCCAGCGGCACCTTTGTCGCGACCTCCTTGATGGCTTTTGCGTTCTTGAAGGTCACTATGCCCGAGAATGAAATGTAGAACCCAAGGCCGATAGCCGCCGCCGCGACTTCCCAGCTTTCCGTGAAGCAGTGCATGACGCCGCCTGCGTCCCGGGCGCCCTCCTCCTGCATGATGCGGATCGTGTCCGCGGCGGCTTCCCGTGTATGGATGATAAGCGGCTTCCCGGACGCGCGCGCGGCCGCGATATGAGTGCGAAACCGATCGCGTTGCCATTCGAGGTCGCCCTTTAACCGATAGTAGTCGAGGCCGGTTTCACCGACCGCGATAATCTTTGGACGCGCGGCAAGCTTGACGAGTTCGTCGCACGATACGTCGAGACCTTCGTAATCTGGGTGGACACCGACCGAGCCATAAATCTGCGGACGCTCTCCAACGATTTTTTGGATGCGCGGAAAATCCTGCAACGTGACGGATACACAAAGCGCACGCCCGACTCCGTTCGCAGCCATGAGCGCCAATACGGCGTCGAGGTCAGCGGCGAGTTCGGGAAAATCGATATGGCAGTGTGAATCGACGAGCATTGAAGCGCCGGGTGAGTTGCACCCAGTACTTTAACGACGTCTTCGTCCGGTGACCAGTTAAAGCGACGACATCACTCTGTGATTGCAGCACCTCCCCAAACCATCAACTCCATACGGGTCGTTCGTGATATGAACGACCCGCGTATGCCTCAATAGCGCGCTATGCGATTGCCGTCGATTCGCACGCGATCGCCGGTCTGCAGGTCGGTGATGTTCTCCGTGGTAATGGTCTGGTATTGACCGTTGTCCATGCGCACGGTGACACGAAACGATTCATGCGGAGCGCGCTTGCGCTGTTCGACCTGATTGCCCGCATATGCGCCGCCGGCGGCACCCGCGATCGTTGCAGCCGTGTTTCCCGTGCCGCCGCCGATCTGGTGGCCGATCAGCCCGCCAACGATGCCGCCAATGATTGTGCCGGCAATATTGCTCGGGTCACTCTTCTGTACGACTTCGATCCGGTCAACCGTTCCTGTGGACTGTGAATAGCCCTGCTGCGGCGGGGGTGGGTATCCCTGAGCTGGATACGACTGCGGATATGGCTGAGGTTGTGAAGGATACTGTGACGAATATGGTTGCGGCTCTGCGCAGCCTCCGGCGACCAGCGCGGCAACCAGAAATGCGCCAACGGAATAAACCTTTTTCATTGATGGCTCCTTGATGAGTAGGCGTTTTGTTATGTGCGCTTATTCTCCGCAATCGAGTGTCGCTGCGGTCATCACAACGAGCTGCACGGTGCTCGCTAACTACTTCTTAGGTGGTACCAGTTGGCGCAAAGTTCCACTGTAGGTGCGACCTTACGGTGCTTTAGGACGGTGTCCGATTAAATTCCAATGGAATAAACCCTAGAGTGCGTTCATGCGACGGTGCGTCGCTGGCAATAACAACTAACCACAACCACTATAGGAGTGCTTATGATCTCTTGGGCCATTACGTTCTTCGTCATCGCTCTTATCGCAGCCGTGCTCGGCTTCAGTGGTATCGCAGGCACCGCAGTCAACATTGCCTGGATACTCGCGGTCGTCGGCATCGTGCTTGCGCTGATATTCGCAGTCCTCGGCCGTCGTCCGCCGGTATAACTGTCGCAGCTTGTTCCGCCGGCCCGCGAGCGTCGGCGGAACAGTGACGTCCGTAGCACCGCGAATTTAACATTTAACCAGGAGGAGAAAGACATGAACTATCGAATCTGGTCCTTGGCCGCGATTGCTGCCATCGGGTTAACCGCATGCGAGAAAACCGTTGTTCAGCCGGTGCCCACGCAGACTCAGTCGTCCCCGCCTGCTACCGTGGCTGTTCCGGTTCCAGGTCCGCAAGGTGCGCCCGGACCGCAAGGCGCAACAGGACCACAGGGCGCCCCCGGCGCTGATGCGGCGCCTAAATCAGACAGCGCCACGGCGACTGCGCCGGCGCCCGCTGATACTGAAAAGAAATAAGGTCCCATCTTAGCTCGCACGTGGCGCGATGCGTCTCGTGCAGCAACTGCACCGGCGTTATATGGGCGGGAGTGCCTGGCCGCGTAGCAGCGCCTGGTACGCGAGCAGCAACTGCTCGATCAGAAGCCGGGCGTTGAGCGGATGATGGATCATGCGCTGCTGAGCCAGCAGCATGCGGTGATAGCGTACGGTTTCGGTTGCTTGCAGCGATGGGGCGATGCGCGCAAGGTCCTTCGCGTAATCGGCGTTGTAGCGGACCTTCCCTGTTGCACTCACACTCAATAAGTCGTACGTCCAGCGCTGCAGAAAAGCGATTACCCGTGGGATCGGGTAATCGCGCACGCGTTCCGCGAGAACGAGCATGGCGGGTTTTGTCGCAGCGAGCCCGTCGAGCAGCATTTGTCGGTGACGCCAGAACTCATCATCCTCGAGCGCAGCAGCCGCGAGAGGCGCATTTCCCGTATGAGCGAGGCTCAGTGCGGGATTGTCTGCGCCCTGCTCCCGCAGCCATTGCTCCGCTGCAGCAGCAGGTGGCGTCGGCAGCGCGAGCTGCTGGCAGCGGCTGAGAACGGTCGGGGGCAGATAGCCGGGCCGGTGGCTAACTAATATGAAACGCGTGGCCGGCGGCGGCTCTTCTAGACTTTTCAGCAGCGCATTTGCTGCGTTGACATTGAGCGTTTCGGCAGGAAAGAACACGATGGTCTTGCCTGCGTCGCCACGCGCCGTCAGGTTGATAAAGTCGTGCAGATTTCTAACGTCGTCAATCGAGATGAACTGGCTCGGCTTGCGCTCGCTCGGCGGCGCATCGTCTTCCCGCCGGGGACGCAAAACCTCGGGTAACACCTCGCGATAGTCGGGATGAGTTCCAATGGCGAACCAGCGGCAGCTCTGACATTCGCCGCACGCCGCACCATCGCCGGCCGGACTATCGCACGCTACAGACTGTGCGAGTTTGCGCGCGAAATCGAGCTTGCCGATTCCCTCACCGCCGCGAATCAATAACGCATGAGGCAGCGCGTGCCGTCGTTCCAGAATGTCGCGCCACTGCGTCTGATGCCACGGGTAAGCGGTTAGAGGCATATTGCGTTCACGATCTCAACCAGCTGTGCACGAACATCGGCGATGCTGGCGCCGGCGTCGATGACGCGTATCCGCGATCGTGCTTCGGCGGCACGCCGCAAATAACCCGCTCGCACGCGTTCGAAGAAATCGTCTCGCTCCTGTTCGAAGCGGTCGGGCGGTTTGATGCGTCCGGCACGCGCGCGTCCGACTGCCGGGGCGAGATCGAATAGCAGTGTAAGGTCGGGCTGCCGCCCGCGCTGCACCCATTCTTCGAGGAGTTGCAAGCGCGCCCAATCCACGCCGCGTCCGCTCCCTTGGTACGCGAAGGTTGCGTCGGTAAAGCGATCGCAGATTACCCACTCGCCTTTCGACAGCGCCGGCTCGATGACCTTGTCGAGATGTTCACGCCGTGCCGCGAACATGAGCATCGCTTCCGTTTCGAGATGCATGACTTGCGCGGAATCGAGCAGCAGCGCGCGCAGGCGTTCGCCAAGTTCCGTGCCGCCCGGCTCGCGGGTTGTGCGCGCGACGTGCCCATGCTCGCGTAAGAGATCGGCGAGGGCGGCGAGATGAGTGCTCTTGCCTGCGCCATCGATTCCTTCGAGTGTTATGAATTTCCCGCGCATCGTCTCAGCGATTGCCCCGTCGTTGATACCTGGTTACCGCACGCTCGTGTTCCGTCAGCGATCCCGAAAAGTGTGACGTGCCGTCGCCGCGCGAGACAAAATATAAAGCATTTGTTGGCGCCGGATTGAGCGCGGCAGTCAGGGAGGCGACGCCCGGAAGCGATATCGGAGTGGGCGGTAAACCGGTACACGTATAAGTGTTGTATGCGGTATCAGTGAGGAGATCGCGCTTGCGCAAATTACCATCGAAGTTCTCACCGAGACCATAGATCACCGTCGGATCGGTTTGCAGCTTCATGCCGTTGCGCAATCGGTTAATGAATACCGCCGCGATCATTGGACGCTCGCTCGCCTGGCCGGTCTCTTTCTCAACGATCGACGCCAGTATGAGTGCTTCATACGGCGTAGCGAGCGGCAATCCAGACGCGCGCGCTTTCCATCGATCTTCGAGCTGTGACTGCATCATGCGATAGCCACGGCGCAAAATCGAGACATCGCTGCTGCCGTTCGTAAAATAGTACGTCTCCGGGAAGAACCACCCTTCGAGTGACGGTGATTTCGTGCCCAAACGATCGGCGATCTCGGACTCTGCAAGTCCCCGCGTGTCATGCTTGATAGCGGCATGAGCGTCCAGCGCGTCGCGCAGCTGTCTGAAAGTCCAGCCTTCGACGACGGTGATTTGATCCTGACCGTGCGGTCCTGACGTAATCAGGCGCAACAATAAATAGGGTGAAATGTTTCCGGTGATCTCGTAATTGCCGGCCTGCACGTTGAGCGCATCGCCCTTCAGCCGCGCGAGCAGCTCGAACTGACCCGGGGAATTGATTATGCCGGCCGCCTGGAGTTGGCGTGCGGAGCTGCGCAGACTGCTGCCATGCTTGAGCGAGAATTGCACGGGCGGCGTTACCGGCAGATCGCTTGTCGCATAAATCACGAGCCAGCCAATCGACAGCACCGCCAGAACAACACCGGCGACCAGGATCCGGATCAACCAGCGCTTAATGACTTTGAGCATCGACGATCCAGCGCTGTATTTGGGTGCTCAATGGTCCTGGCGTCCACTTCGTAGTCTCGAGCGCTCCAACGGCCACTAATGTAATTACGCTGTTAACGAGAAATATCTCGTCGGCCGTTTGCACATCCTGGCGCCGGACAGTACCGATGATGACGGGCACTTGATGCGCCGCGGCAAGCTCTAGCACGAGCTTGCGCATCACTCCGTCGACACCGCAGCGGTCGATCGCAGGCGTGTTCAGTTGCCCGTTTCGCACCAGAAAGAGATTGCTCATCGTGCCGCTGATGACTTCGCCCCCGGCAGTCAGCATCAGGCCGTCGAAGATTGTCGGATCATGCCACTCGCTGCGGGCGAGCACATTCTCCAGCCGGTTGAGATGCTTGACACCGGCCAACGCAGGCTGGACTGAGAGCGACGTGTTGCACCAGCGTATACGCGCTGCGGATCCTGCGGAGGGGTGAGCATGCGCTGGTAACGGACCGCAGGTAACGACGCGATTCGCGCGCGTGTTGGCGGGCACGACATACCCGCGTGGGCCATCGCCCCGCGTAACGATGAGTTTGATCACGCAGTCGGCATCTGACGCCGGCAGCAGATCGAAGTCGCGCTCGAAGACTGATTGTGACGGGCACTCGATACGCAGGGCGCTGCAGTCGCTCGCGAGCTTCGCGTATTGCCGGTCCCATAGCAGCGGAACACCACTACGCCGGAGCAGCGTCCGAAAGACGCCATCACCGTAGAGCAATCCGCGATCGTTTATGCCGATCGTATCGCCGGGTACGCCGTTGATGAGATTCATGGGTCTTGAGCGAATCCGCGGCCCATGATGCGCGCGATGCTAGCCTGCGACGTCAGACCGCGCGAAACACCAGGCTGCCGTTGGTGCCGCCAAACCCGAACGAGTTTGAAATCGCCACGTTGATCTTCATGTCGCGCGCTTCGTTGGGGACGTAGTCCAGGTCGCATTCCGGATCCTGGTTGACGAGGTTGATCGTAGGCGGCGCGACCTGATGAAGCATCGATAGCGCAGTGAACACCGCTTCAATGCCGCCTGCCGCGCCGAGCAGATGACCGGTCATGGATTTGGTCGAGCTGACGGCGAGCTTTTTCGCGTGATCGCCGAAGCAGCGCTTTACCGCAATCGTTTCTGCAATGTCGCCGAGCGGCGTGGACGTGCCATGAGCATTGATGTAGTCCACCTCATCGGGATTCACGCCGCCGTTACGCATGGAGTTGGTCATACACCGGGCCGCACCATCGCCATCGGCAGGAGGTGCGGTGATGTGGTTTGCATCCGCGCTCATGCCGTAGCCGACCAGCTCGCAGTAAATACGTGCGCCGCGTTGTTTCGCGTGCTCATACTCTTCGAGGACGAGCACGCCCGCACCCTCCGAAAGCACAAAGCCGTCACGGTCCGTATCCCACGGGCGGCTTGCCAGCTCAGGCTCGCTGTTATGCGTTGAAAGTGCACGCGCGGCGCAAAACCCCGCCATGCCGAGCGGCGACACGCAACCTTCCGCACCGCCCGCAATCATGACATCAGCATCGCCGTACTCGATCAGGCGGCCGGCTTCACCGATCGAATGATTCGCTGTCGTGCACGCGGTTACAACGGCAAGGTTCGGCCCCTTGAGGCCATACATGATCGAAAGCTGACCGGAGATCATATTGATGATCGAACCCGGTACGAAAAACGGCGAGACTTTACGGACGCCGCCCGCCAGCATCGCGTCGTGCATTGTTTCGATCAACGGAAGCCCGCCGATGCCCGAGCCGATGCAAACGCCGACCTGCTCGAGGGCTTCTTTCTCGAGATCGATGCCCGAGTCTTTCAGCGCCTCGATGCCGGCGACAAGTCCGTAATGTATGAACGAATCAAATCGCCGGGCTTCTTTCGGTGAAAGCCAGTTGGCGACGTCAAAATTTTTGACTTCGCCGGCGATCTGCGTGGGAAGCGCACCGGGGTCAAAGCGCGAGATGCGCGTAATGCCCGATTTCCCTGCGATGATGTTTGCCCACGACTCGGCAATACCAATCCCGACCGGGGATACGATGCCAAGACCGGTTACGACTACTCTGCGCCTTGCCAATTTGATTTTGGGGAGTGAACCTGCGGTTTTTACTTGAGGTGTGCTTTTACGTAATCAACTGCCTGCTGGACCGTTGTGATCTTCTCAGCTTCTTCATCCGGAATTTCGCACTCGAATTCTTCTTCAAGCGCCATTACCAGTTCCACCGTATCCAGCGAGTCCGCACCCAGATCGTTTACGAATGACGATTCACTCTTCACGTCGGCCTCGTTTACGCCCAACTGCTCGGCCACTATCTTGTTAACGCGCTGTTCTACATTTTCCATCTATATCCCCTTCAAGGAATCGATCCAGGTAATCAGAAAAGCATTTTACCAAATCCTGCGGCAGCCACCTAACTCATACAATTCACATACAAACCATTAACATCACACCCGTCGTCCACTGATCACAAAGCAATTCCCTTATCAATCCATCAACATGCCGCCGTTCACATGCAGCGTTTCGCCCGTGATGTAAGAAGCTGCCGGCGATGCTAGAAAAGCCACCGCGCCCGCAATGTCTTCACTCGCCCCAAGGCGTCCCAGGGGAATATTCGCAATCAGCGCACTGCGTTGATCGCCGTTGAGCTCGCGCGTCATATCGGTGTCGATGAAACCCGGCGCCACGCAGTTAACAGTGATATTGCGGCTGCCGACTTCGCGCGCCAGCGATTTCGTGAAACCGATGACGCCAGCTTTCGATGCCGAATAGTTCGTCTGACCCGCGTTTCCCGTCACACCGACAACCGATGTGATGTTGATAATGCGGCCGCTGCGCGCTTTCATCATCGTGCGCATTACGGACTTCGAGAGCCGGTATACGGATTTGAGATTGGTTGACATGATGTCATCCCACTCCTCTTCCTTCATCCGCATCAGGAGATTGTCGCGAGTTATGCCTGCATTGTTCACCAGTATCGTGATGTCGCCCAAGCGCTGTTGAATGGAAGCCATCACCGTTTGCGTTTGTGCCGCATCATTGACGTTCAATGTGAATCCGGCGCCTTTAATTCCGTCGGCGGCCAAATAGTCGGTGATTGCCTGGGCGCCCGAGTCGCTCGTCGCCGTTCCCGCCACTGCCGCGCCCTGCTTGCCAAGCTCGCCCGCGATTGCTTTACCGATGCCGCGGGAAGCACCCGTCACGAGCGCTACGTGTCCATTTAACATCACGCAGCCTTCTTCAATGTCTCGAGCGCCTGGGTCAACGAGGCCGCATCTGCGATCGCCAAACCTTGTAGCGTCGCTTCGATGCGTCGGCTCAGGCCAGACAGAACTTTGCCGGGGCCGCATTCGGCGACATGTGTGACGCCGGCGCGCGCCATGAACTGTACCACTTCGACCCAGCGCACAGGACTGCAGGCTTGCCGCGCGAGGGCTTCTTTGATTTGATCGGGGTCATCGACGATCCTAACGTCAACATTGTTGACGACGGGAATCTGCGGCGGATCGACACGCACATTGGCCAGATACTGCTCAAGGCGCTGGGCCGCCGGTTTGAGTAGCGAAGCGTGAAACGGGGCGCTGACGGATAACATGATCGCACGCTTGGCGCCGCTGTTTTTCGCGAGCGCGGCGGCCCGTTCGACAGCCGCCTTGTGACCGGCAATAACGACCTGGCTCGGCGCATTGAAGTTGACCGGTTCGACGACTTCTCCTTGTGCGGCCTCGTCGCATGCCGTGCGAACGGCGCCATCGTCAAGACCGAGTATCGCTGCCATCGCGCCCGTTCCGAGCGGCACAGCTTCCTGCATTGCATGCGCGCGAAAGCGAACTAATGGGAGTGCGTCGCTGAACCGCAACACATCCGCCACCACAAGAGCGGTGTATTCACCGAGACTGTGTCCGGCGACCATTGCCGGCAATGGACCACCCGCGTCACGCCACGCGCGATACACGGCGTATCCCGCAGTGAGCATCAGCGGCTGCGTGTTGACGGTCAGATTTATATCTTCGGCGCTCCCCGCTGCTGCAAGCTGCCACAGGTCTTGATGCAGGATGTCGCTCGCTTCGGCGAAGGTATCGCGAACGACTCGCGAGCCGGCGAAGCTGTCCAGCATGCCGACGGATTGCGAGCCTTGTCCCGGGAACACCAGCGCGAATTTCATGGTCTTCCGCAGCCTACATTTCAACCATCGCGGCGCCCCACGTGAAGCCACCGCCCACGCCTTCGAGCAGCACCTTGTGGCCGCTCTTGATACGGCCGTCGCGTACGGCAACGTCCAGCGCAAGAGGAACAGAAGCAGCCGACGTGTTCGCGTGCTTGTCGACGGTCACTACGACTTTCGAAGAATCGATGCCGAGCTTCTTTGCGGTCGCGTCGAGTATGCGAACGTTTGCCTGGTGAGGTATCAGCCAGTCGACATCGTCCGTATGCATATTGCACAAGGCGAGCGTCTCACGCGCGACTTCGTCGAGCACACGCACCGCGTATTTGAACACCGCCTGCCCGTCCATGCGCAGAAACGGATCGCCGGTCACTTTGCCCCGATTGATCGAGCCGGGCGTCGACAATATGCTTGCCTGCGAGCCGTCCGCATGCAAGACGCTCGCATGCACGCCGGGCTTGCTGTCGGCCGTGAGCACCACCGCCCCGGCGCCATCGCCAAACAAGACGCAGGTCGCGCGATCGTTCCAGTCCAATATACGCGAAAACACCTCGGCACCGATCACCAGCGCGTGACGGGCGCTTTGTGCGCGAATGAATTTATCTGCGATGTCGAGCGCGTATATAAATCCAGAGCACACCGCCTGCACATCGAAGGCCGGACAGCGTTGTGCGCCGAGCCTCGCCTGTAAAAAGCACGCAGTACTCGGGAAGATGTAGTCCGGGGTGGAAGTTGCTACGATGATGAGATCGAGATCTTGCGCAGTTATTCCGGCCGCGGCCATCGCGCGCTGTGCGGCGCCAAATGCCAGATCGCTCGTTGTCTGTTCCGGCGCTGCCAGATGGCGCTGCATGATGCCGGTACGCGTGCGTATCCACTCGTCGGAAGTATCAACTTCGCTGGCGAGCTCAATATTCAAAACAACTTTCTCGGGCAGGTAGCTACCGGTACCGACGACGCGCGAGTAAGTCACGCCACATGCTCCTGCATGAAGGACATGCGCTCGGTTATTCGATTCAGAATGCCGCCACGCGCCTCTTCGACAGCGCGCGCGATTGCAACACGAAACGACACTCGATCGGCGGAGCCGTGACTTTTCACGACGATGCCGCGCAGACCGAGTAAGGTTGCGCCGTTGTAGCTGCGTGGATCAACCCGGCGCTTGAATGCGGTGAGCACCGGCCGTGCAACCAGTGCCGCGGCGCGCGTAAGCAAACCGCGCTCGAATTCCTCGCGCAGATACGTTCCGAGCATGCGCGCAAGCCCTTCGGAAGCCTTGAGAGTCACGTTTCCTACGAAACCGTCGCACACCACCACGTCAGTAGTACCTTTATAGATATCGTCGCCCTCGACGTTGCCGTAAAAATTCAGGCCGCTCGAGCGCAAGAGCTCACCTGCATGGCGTACGATCTCGCTGCCCTTGATGTCCTCCTCGCCAATATTCAACAGCCCGACGCTGGGCCGTTCCTTGTTCTCGACCGCACTTACCAGCGTGGAACCCATAACTGCGAACTGCAACAGGTGCTCGGCGGTGCAATCGACGTTTGCACCGAGGTCCAGCATAAACGTATGTCCTTTGAGTGTCGGCAACACGGAGCAGATTGCCGGGCGCTCGATGTCTGTCAACGTCTTGAGCACGAAGCGGGAGATCGCCATCAGCGCTCCGGTATTGCCTGCGCTTACGCAAGCGTCAGCGGTTGCTTCCTTCACGAGGTTTACGGCGACGCGCATTGACGAGTCTTTTTTACCTCGCAGTGCGCTCGCAATCTGCTCGTCCATTGCGACCACTTCAGTGGCATGGCGCACACTCACGCGTGGATGCGCGGCGGCGTTATGTTTGCGCAGCTCGCCGGCTATTGCATCCTCGAGTCCGACGAGAACAACAGTTGCCTCGTCTTCCCGCCGCAGATAATCAAGCGCCGCGGGAACCGTGACGTGCGGACCATGATCGCCGCCCATGCAGTCGATCGCGACGGTAACATGCATTTAAAACTCCCCACTCGCGTCCGCCGCATCGTTATCGCCGCGGGTGCGCGCCTTCGCCGGCACGAGGCCGGTCCTTACTCGTCTTTTGTTTTGACGACTTTCTTGCCGCGATAGTAACCGGTGGGACTGATGTGATGGCGCAGATGCACTTCACCCGTAGTCGGCTCGACTGCGAGCGACGGCGACCGCAGGAAGTCATGCGAGCGGTGCATGCCGCGCTTTGACGGGGACTTCTTGTTTTGCTGGACTGCCATGTTAAAGCTCCTTATCGTTTAATTCTTGTTGCGTTCATGTCCCAGCTGCGCGAGCGCGGCAAACGGAGATGCGGCACGTTCGACAGCCGTGTCCACCGGTTGCGTACACTGCCCCTCTTGGTGGCGGGGGGACAGCGGTATCGCGAGCAACGTCTCGTCTTCGACGAGTGACCACACGTCAGTGTGAGCATCAGCCGGTATGCCGTCCAGGTCGTCGAGTTCGGCTGTTTCGCCCGCTGCCGGCTCCGTCAGCACGAGCAACTTTGTTTGCACGTCCACCGGATAAGTGAGGCTGCCGAGACACCGCTGACACTGCAGATTGAGAGATCCCTTGACGGTAAGTCCGAGGCGCGGCCGTTGCCTACCATCCCGTCCACCCGCGACTTCGTATTTGAGTTCCCCGCCGTTGTCGAACAAATAGTCGGCGAGTCTTGTGAGCATCGCCACCGGAACTTCTCCGTGCAGCGTCTCGCCGGCATACGCAAATTCGGTACCATCGATTACGGCCCGTGAAGACATAAACCGCGCATAATAGTATTTTCGCCGGTGCCTGTCAAAATAAAATAACAGAAAATCCAGTGTCAGCAGGTACTTAGTCGCTGATAGCCGCAATCCGTAATGTTGAAACCGCCCGCCCGTAAAGTCGTTCTCGCTTCGACATCCCGCTATCGCCGCGAACTGCTCAGCCGCTTACAGATCGGTTTCGACTGCGCGGCGCCGAACGTTGATGAGACACCTCGTGAAGGAGAAGCGCCTGACATTCAGGCCGTGCGCCTCGCGGTTACCAAGGCGCATGCGGTCAAACATGTATGGCCCGACGCGCTGATAATAGGCAGCGATCAGGTCGCGACTACTGCGGGCACCTTGCTTGGCAAACCCGGCACTCACGAGCAGGCAGTGCATCAACTCACGGTAATGCGCGGCCGGGCGGTTTCTTTTTTTACCGGGTTGTGCGTGCTCAATGCACACACGGGTCGCGAACAGAGCGCGATGGTGCCGGTAACCGTTCACATGCGTAACTATAGTGACGCACAGATCGAGCGCTACCTCCGCGCGGACCAGCCGTACGATTGCGCGGGCAGCGCACGCATTGAGAAACTCGGCATTACGCTTATTGAGCGGCTGGAGACAGATGACCCTAACGCGCTTATCGGCCTGCCTCTGATTGCACTTTGCGACATGCTGCAGAATGAGGGCATCGAACTGCCGTGAAGACGGTGCGTGGCAGTCTGCACCTGATTCCGGTGCCGCTCGGTGAGAGCGCCCTACGTGCGACGCTTTCGCCAAGCGCGGTTCAAGCTGCGTTAGCGCTCGAGTATTTCATTGTCGAAAATGAAAAAAGTGCACGTCACTTTCTGAAAGTGATCGACTATCCGCGCCCTTTGCGGGAAGTGCGCATCGAGAAATTCGATAAAGAAAGCGATAGGGACTGCGCGTCCGCTCTGCTGCAGCCGGTTCTCGACGGACGCAGCGCGGGCGTTCTATCCGAGGCGGGCGCGCCGGCAATCGCAGATCCCGGCGCCTTGCTGGTAAGTGCCGCGCATGGCATGGGCATCCGCGTTGTGCCGCACAGCGGGCCGACGTCGATGATGCTCGCGCTCATGGCGGCGGGCTTCAACGGCCAGCGCTTTGCGTTTAACGGTTACCTGCCGGTGGCGAAACAGGACTGCCGACGCGCTATTTCTGACCACGAACGGCAGTCTCGCGCGCAGGACAGCACGCAGATATTCATCGAGACCCCCTATCGCAACGATGCGCTGATGCAGGCGTTCGCGGAGACGTGCGACGCGAGCACACGTCTTTGCATTGCAGCCGACCTTACGCTCGAAACGGAATGGATTTGCAGCCGGACAATCGCGGAATGGCGAACGCACCGGAAATCGATCGGCCGGCGGCCCTGCGTTTTCCTGCTTTACGCGCGCTGATCAGCGCAACTGGCCAACCCCTGTCGTAGTGAGCTTGACCAGGGCTTCCGCCATTGTGGCGCCAAACCTGCGTGCTACGCGTTCCGCTATGTTTTCGCGAGGCGTGAAATCGACAACGTCCTCAGCCTTGATCACATCGCGCGCCACTGAATCCACGTTGCCTATCGCGTCGGCAAGGCCAAGCTCGACGCTCTTGGAGCCGACCCACACCAGCCCACTGAACATGTCGGGACTTTCCTTGAGACGCTTGCCGCGCCCTTCCTTCACGACCGATATGAACTGTTGGTGAATTTCGCCGAGCATTTTTTCAGCGTATTCCTTATGCGCGGGATTGATTGGCGAGAATGGATCAAGGAATTTTTTGTTTTCGCCGGCGGTGATGGCGCGCCGTTCAACGCCAAGCTTCTCCATCGTCCCGGTAAAACCGAAACTGTCCATGACGACGCCGATCGATCCCACGATGCTGGCCTTATCAACGTAAATCTTGTCGGCCGCAACTGCGACGTAATATCCGCCCGACGCGCAGATATCTTCCACGACCACGTAAAGCGGAATGTTCGGATACAGCCCGCGCAGACGTTTCATCTCGTCATTGATATAGCCCGCCTGCACCGGACTTCCGCCGGGGCTGTTAACGCGCAGGATCACGCCTTGAGTATTAGTATCCTTGAACGCGGCCTGCAGTCCTGACGTCACGTTATCGGCGCTCGCCTGGCTCTCCGCTGATATGACACCGCGCAATTCCACGAGAGCGGTATGCTTGCCGGAAGACTTATCTCCGCCGCGCTTAATCCAGCCCATGCCCGCTGCGAGAACAAGAAACAGATAAAGCAGTATCAAGCCCTTGAACAGCATTCCCCAGCGGCGCGCGGCGCGTTGTTCGGCCACCGCCGCAAGCGCAACCTTTTGCAGCACATTGCGTTCCCAGCCATCACGACCGTCGCCGGGAGTCAGTTCAGCCATACTTGTTTTCGCTTTCCACGATGTAGACGTTGCCGCCGTGCTCTTCCACTGTGACAGGCGTCAGCCGCTGTCCCTTGCACGGTCCCATGATGCATTGACCCGTCGCGGGATCATACGTTGCACCATGCGTTGCGCAGATCAAGTATAACCCCGATCGATCGAAGAACTCGCCTTCCATCCAGTCGAGCTCGATCGGTACGTGCGCGCAACTGTTCAGATATGCGTATACCTTGTTGTCGTATCGAATCGCAAACGCGGCTGCGGGGTGGCCATGATCATCGACGGTGAAACGGATACCGCGGCCGCCTTCCGCGAGTGCAGAAGCATCGCAGATCAGGCGTTGTTTCTCAGCCAATGCCATAGCTCCTGCGGATTGTCGGCGCATGCAAGCGGATTCAACGCCATCAGCTGTTCGCGCGGATGCGCGCCGTACGCCGCAGCGACGCTGGGCACGTTCGCGTTTTTGGCCATTTGCAAGTCGTGCGTGGTGTCGCCGATCATGAGCGTGCGCTCCGGCTGTGTGCCGAAAATCTCGATCAGGTGATGGAGCATGCCGGGATGCGGCTTGCTCGACGATTCCTCGCCGCAGCGCGTCGCATGAAATATCGCCGCGAGACCGGTTTTTGTCAGCGCTCGATTCAGACCGCGACGGCTTTTGCCCGTGGCGACCGCCAGATGGTGACCGCGGACGTTCAAGTCGCGCAGCAAATCTTCGGCGCCGTCGAACAGAGGAGTCGCCGGATCGCCAATGCGGAAATGGTGCCCGTAGCGTTCGGCGACGCTCGGATACAGCGCAGAGTCAACGTCCGGCAGTACATGCGCCAACGCGTCATGCAGTCCCAGCCCGATAATGTGGCGGGCGCGCTCATCTGTCGGTACCGGCAGACCAAGATCGGCACAAGCCGCCTGCAAGGACGCGGTGATGACCGCTGTAGAGTCCATGAGGGTCCCGTCCCAATCAAACACCAGCAAATCGAAGCGCTTCGACATGTACCTCGGTACAAAGTCTTGAGGAAGTTTGCAAGCTCCGCTGGCAGCGGTGCTTCAACAGTCAGTTTTGCGCCGCTTGAAGGGTGACGGAAACCGAGGCTGGCGGCATGCAGGAACATGCGTTTCAAGCGTCCTCCGGCCAGTTGCCGGTTCAGCTCGAAGTCTCCGTACTTGTCGTCACCTGCGACCGGAAAACCCAGATGCGCAAGGTGGACGCGAATCTGATGGGTGCGGCCGGTTTTGAGTTCCGCGCTCAGGAGGCTGAAATCGGACCACGTTTTTTCGAGCCGGAATATCGTTTTTGATTCCTGGCCATCGGCGCGGACGGCGACCCGGCGCTCGCCAGACGGTAGTACATACTTGTGCAGGTTGAGCTCGACGCTCTGACTCCGATTGCGCCACTTGCCTTTGACCAGTACCAGATACAGTTTTTTTACCTGGCCTTCACGTAACGCCGCATGCAGAGCGGTCAGCGCGCTTCGTTTTTTCGCCAACAGCAAGACGCCGGACGTGTCGCGGTCCAGCCGGTGCACGAGTTCGAGGAACCGGGCGTTAGGGCGCTGCGCGCGTAACTGTTCGATAACGCCGAAATTCACGCCGCTGCCTCCATGGACGGCAAGGCCGGCTGGTTTGTCGAGCGCAAGCAGAAATTCGTCTTCGAGCAGCACCGCCTCTTCGAGCGCTTCGCTGCGCGGCGGCGACGTTTGCGCGGGCCGTGTTGCGACACGCACGGGCGGCAGGCGCAATTCGTCGCCGGCCTGGATGCGGTAATCAGGTTTCGTGCGGCCGCCGTTGACCCGCACCTCGCCGCTGCGCAGGATCCGGTAGACATGGCTCTTCGGCACGCCCTTGAGTATCTTGACCAGGTAATTGTCGACGCGCTGGCCGCCGGCGTCTTGCGTCACCGTGTGGCGGGAAACGGAATTTTTGCTCAAACCCGTCATTTTGCTTATACTTACCGCTGGTTAGCAGACTTCAGGACAGATGTCCCAAGCCACGCGCTGAACCGCGGAATACCGCAGGTAACGCGAGGCAGGTTGGCCCGGCGCCACGTAGTCGCTGTCCAGGTGCGGAAGGTCGCGGTGCGGAATCGATCCCGATACTGCGAATGACCGGTCACCGAAACCCAATGGTTAATATCGCTCACCACAAAAAGTAGCGATGGTAGTCGAAATACGCGCTCACAGCACACGGAACGCTTTGTTGCAGCAGCGATGCGGCAACGGTGCATATGCACCCCCACAATCACTACGCTGCTCACTAACGAATACTACCGGCAAACAGCGGACTTCTTTCCAGCAGTCACCATAGAATGGGTTTGATTTCTTGACTGAATGATTCAGCAGTAGCGCGCGGCTTAGCTGTCGCGCGTTAGTTTGCCCATCCCGTGACACTGAGCGCGGGAGAAGAAAAAAATGAAACGCATGTTGTTCAACGCGACGCAGTCTGAAGAGCTGCGCGTAGCAATTGTCGATGGTCAGAAGCTGCTGGACCTCGACATCGAATCAGCCGGCAAAGAACAGCGCAAGAGCAACATCTACAAGGGTGTTATCACCCGCATCGAACCGAGTCTGGAAGCCGCTTTTATAGATTACGGCGGCGAGCGGCACGGTTTTCTCCCCTTCAAGGAAGTCGCCCGGTCATATTTCAAGCCGGGTGTCGACGTCGGCCGCGCGCGCATTCAGGACGCATTGACCGAGGGGCAGGAACTGATCGTCCAGGTGGACAAAGACGAGCGCGGCACCAAGGGCGCAGCGCTTACGACCTTCATCAGTCTCGCGGGCCGTTGCCTGGTGCTGATGCCCAATAATCCGCGCGGCGGTGGCGTCTCGCGGCGGGTCGAAGGTGAAGAGCGCGCCGAGCTGCGCGAAGCCATCGATCAGCTCGAAGTCCCGGCAGGCATGAGTGTCATCGCACGCACTGCCGGCATCGGCCGCAGCGTCGAGGAGCTGACCTGGGACCTCAATTACCTGCTGCAGTTGTGGCGCGAGATCGAGAACGCTTCGACCGGACAGAGCGGCGCGTTTCTGATCTATCAGGAATCAAGCCTCGTCATACGGGCAATACGCGATCACTTTCATCAGGATATCGGTGAGATTCTGATCGATACCGAAGACATCTACGAGCAGGCCCGCGCATTCATGGGCCACGTGATGCCCGCCAATGTGAATCGCGTGAAACTTTATCGTGATGATGTCCCGTTGTTCTCGCGCTTCCAGATTGAGCATCAGATCGAAACCGCGTTCTCGCGTCAGGTGTCATTGCCCTCCGGCGGTGCTATCGTCATCGATCACACCGAAGCCCTCGTCTCAATCGATGTGAACTCGGCGCGTTCCACCCGCGGCGCGGACATCGAAGAAACCGCGTTTCGAACCAACCTGGAAGCGGCCGACGAAACAGCGCGGCAGCTTCGTCTGCGCGACCTTGGCGGCTTGATCGTCATCGATTTCATTGACATGGAAAGCGGGCGCAATCAGCGTGAAGTCGAGAACCGGCTGCGCGACGCGCTGCATGTTGACCGTGCCCGTGTGCAGACGGGAAAGATCTCGCGTTTCGGGCTGCTAGAGCTATCGCGACAGCGTCTGCGCCCGGCACTTGCAGAAGGCAGTCATATCCCCTGCCCTCGTTGCCATGGTACCGGTCATATCCGCGGAATTGAATCGACCGCGCTGCATATTCTTCGGATCCTGCAAGAGGAAGCGATGAAGGAAAACACCGGCGCCGTTCACGCGCAGGTACCAATCGATGTTGCGACCTATCTATTAAACGAGAAGCGAGCCGAGTTTCATTCCATCGAATCGCGGCTGAAAGTGAATGTCGTGCTGATCCCGAACATACATCTGGAGACGCCGAACTATACCGTGACGCGCCTGAAGCACGAAGAGCTCAATCAGGCTGACGTGCCGCCGCCAAGCTACGAAATGGTCGCGGTGCCGGAGAAAGCCGCCACCGAACTGCCGTCTGCTCAGGTCGAGCCGCCGCCGCGCCAGGAAGCAGCCGTCAAGGGCGTCCCGCAAGGTGAGCCGGCGCCTATCGTCGAGCGTAAGCCGAAGGACGCCGTTGACCAAAAAGAGCAAACAGAGCTTTCAATCATCAGCAAGATCTTCGGCTGGTTCAAACGGGTCCCGGCACAACCTACGGTAGAAGCTAAGCCGCAGATGGCGGGGGAACGCACCGAGCGCAGTGAGCGGCCTGAGCGCGGTCAACGACGCGGGCGTCCGAATGGACCGCGCCGCGATCACCGGCGCGACGAGCATCGCGGAGACGGCCAGGCAGCGCGGTCCGAAGGCGCAAGCGAAAACCGCGGACCACGGAACGATCAAAGAGGCCGCCCGCCCGAGCACCGACCGCCGCGTCCGCCGCGCGAACCGCGGCCACCGAGAGATGGTCAGGAGCCGCGGCGCGAAGGACAGCAGCAAAGAACGCCGAGACCCGAGCGGGCGGAGCAGATGACAGCGGACGCCGGCGTAACAACCGCACCTCCACCGCGCGACCATCCGCCGCGGGGCGAAGGTGAGGGACGCGGCGAGGGCCGGGGACGACGCCGTCGCGGCCGTGGCGGTCGTGACCGGTCCGAGTCGCGGGAATCTCACGCCGGAGTAACCGGGCACGAACAACCAGCGCAGCCCCTGGAAGCGCAGCAGACCGCGGTCGCAGCGGCTGAACAACATGCCTCACCGGCGATTGTCGTTGAGACTGTTGGCGTATTCGCAACGGAGACAACCGAGACGATGGCGCCAGCGCCCCAGCCGGCACTCGGCGAAGAACCGGCGCGGGAATATGTCGAGTCGATTCCGCAGCGCGCGCCAGACATGGAGAGAGTTGTTGAGCATCCATCGATCGCCGCGCTGAGTGCGGATGACAAGGGTCTCGTCGAATCGATTCAACTGCCGCCGGGACTTGTGCAAATCGAAACCGATTCGGAAAAAGTGCGCGAGGCCGCCAGCCGCGTAGAGCCGGAGCCACCACCACGCCCGCCTCGAGTGCGGCCGCCGCTCGCAGCGATCAGTGACGAGCCGCTGGTGCAGATAGAAACGAGGAAATAGGAAAGTGCCGGGTCCTTGCCCGGCATTTTTTATGCGCCGGATAGATTCTGCAGTCGATCGACGAGGCGTTCGTTGATGGCCTCGATCATGTCGAGCACCTGCTCGAATCCCTGTCCGCTGCCGTAGTACGGGTCTGGCACTTCGCGTCCGGCATGCTCAGGATGAAAATCGCCAAACAGAAAGAGCTTGTCCCCGAAGTCGCCCGGACACATCCGCCTGAGCGATTCAAGGTTATGCCGGTCCATTGCGATGATGTAGTCGAAGTGCGCGAAGTCATCGCCGCCGACTTTGCGGCCGCGGCGTTTGCTCATATCGTAGCCGCGGCGTAGCGCTGCACGCTGTGCGCGTTCGTCCGGCGGCTCGCCGATATGAAAACCATGCGTGCCTGCAGAGTCGCACTCAACATTCTTGTCGAGGCCTCTCTGCTCCAGTGCCCGCCTGAACACGGCTTCGGCCGTTGGCGACCTGCAGATATTGCCCATGCAGACGAATAGGACACGTGTCTTCTTATTTTTCATGCTAATTCTGTCGTATCTATGTTTCTGCCTTACGTCCTAGCTAGCATATTCGGGAGCCGGACTGTCTGCAATGAGACGCAACTTAACGGGGCGTTTATAGCCGCGCAAGGAAATCGCGCACTGTTGCCGTTCGTCAGTCTGTTCATCATTGAGCGCTCCCATGCTACGCACAGCACTCGCGCGGCATTCGAGCGTCTCTACCATTGCACAAGCACAGACAAACTGCGAGGCGCCTGTCCCTCTTACAACATAGGCCATCTAATGGCGCTATGCGCTCGGGGCACTGATGTGATTGAAAGCGAGCGCTCGAACGCCGTTGAACGTGCGACGCGCGTTGACCTGCTAGAGCGGCATATGCAGCACCGCCGCCATCAATCCCAAGCAGCTCTTGTTGCTCCGGCGCTCGTCCCGTGATTTGCAACCTAGAACCTGCGTCGTCCCATGAAGCGCAGGTAACCAAAGACCGCTTCAACTGGCGGCTTTTCTTGTGGTCCCGGGGGCCTAGCCTCGTGACTGCTACACAGTCTCGTCCAATGGCGGCGCAGTTATAGTCTTACGATCGGATAGGACTCCTGCGACTGCTCGCATCTGGCCGCAGGATTAGTATTAGTCCTGCACTGTAGCGGAGACAAACGCTAGGCCTAGAAAAGGTGGCAATGTCGTTATGTGACGCTCGTCCGCCATGTCGCGCCTTTCAATCGATAGCCTAGTCGGCTGGCTTAATGCTATGGGTGGACCGGTGATCGTGTGGCTTGTAATCAACATCGTCGCCCTTGTGGCTGTCATCCTCTGGCGCTGGCGTGATTCTCGACGTCGTTAACATCATCAAGCGCACGGCACTCTAAATGCCGGCGCTGCAACGTATTGCCGCAGTAGTGCCGCACGCGTTAACAAGCTCGCCGACGCTTAGCCGCGGAGTGTCCTTCCGAACGCGTTTCGCGCTTAGGCCTGCGTTACATAAGCGAATCGGTTTAGGCTGCAACGCCACGCAGTACTTGCGTAAATTGATACCACCAGTCATACAGCGTTGCCACTTTAAAATCATCAGTCGTCCGCCAATAAAAAACCCGCCGAAGCGGGTCTTTCGGGACCTGCTGCGATCAGGTGCTTACGCCGGCTTGCGCCTGGTGAATCCGAGTCCAGCCAACGCAATTCCGAGAAGCGACAGCGTCGAGGGTAAAGGAATCGAAGTGGGCGGAATGGGGCGGTCTTGAGTTCGTAGCGCCCACGCCTGGGCGCCCGTGTTTTGGCCGTTAGAGAGATCTGCCGAAAAGTAACTGCCGCCGGCAATCGGGTCATTATCAGCATTCCGCACGAAATCATTGGTATCCAGCCCACCCACCCGGTTCAACGTGAACAGCAGGTCACCGAAGTAGCCGTTCCCCGAGCCGTTGCCTACGTTGCTGTTGAGGGCAATGCCGAAGGTGCCATAAGGCGTATTGTCGCCACCGCCAGTGTTCAAACTGAATACGCTAGTCGCATCATAGATGCCGCCCGCGGGCGTGGTAAATGGCGAGATGCTCAGCGCCCCGGAGCCAGTAAGGTTGAATGCAAAGGGCGTGTGCGGACCGCCTGTGTTGATGAAGCCGTAGCCGGGCAGCAAGTCCACGCCTATTTGCACCGAGTCGGAGTCGACTTGCGTCAGCGTGATAGTGCCGACACCGGTCGGCTGCGTCCCTTCGCTGACGCTGAACGTGTAGATCGGCCCCGCCATGGCAGACGTTGCCGCGAGGCTAATCGTCGCGGCAAGCGCCACGGTAACAAGCGACTTCATTTTCTGCGTCATTTTCATAAAGCATTGCTTTGTGCGCATGGAACCCTCGTGTTGTACCCGCCGCGGCGGGTTTATTGTTTGGACTTCGTTTTGTTTCAAGCGGCGTTGCGCTTCCCGCGACGTGCTACAAAACCATCGGTCCTTTCGGATTAAAGAGAGAACGATATGGTTGTCGGTCAATCTCCGCCGCCGTTTTCAGTAATCAACAGACGACACCGGAGACTATGTGGCACTCTCATAACTGAGCCAATAGCTAGTAATGACCATTTTCGTTGGCTCAACCGCAGACGAGCGTTGGTCCTACACCCGGGAAATCGGAAACAGTGGTACAAGTCACGCCCGCGATGACGAGCCCCGGCGCGGCGGTGCTTTTTAACTCAGGACGTTGCAGCGGTGACCTGCTTGCCTATCGGGATGCGGACATTATGCAGTTGCTCGCGGAGCGGATTTATCTGTCCATGCGAAAAGCTGAATCTATGGCTAGTTCAAAATCGTGAAGCTGGTGTGCTACTGCGATGAAACCATCTCTAAACAGCAACATCTGCGGAATGTCGAATTGCCGATTCGTCGCCAGTGGGTTGTATATTGTTGGCGATAACCGGTAGCTCGTTGCTCCGCCTTTAGCGGTGTGTGACACGACATTAAAATGTGCCAGATTATTGCGATTAGCGGCGCGTGCAGTGACCAGATCGCTAAGGGGCGGCCATTGTGCTGCTAGTTTCGTGTGCTTGTTTAACCCAATCTTGACCGCCGAACTTATCATCCTCAGTCGGATGTTGAGAGTAAGCACTGAATGATATGCCGCTGATACGGCGGCCTGCGATGGTCCTGCGCACAGAAGCAGGAAAATGGCGGAAAGGTTTTGCTCTACAAATTGCCGCGATAAAAACGTTCTGGCGAAGGTTCCTAGGAACTTTTCTTCCTCCGATGCGTTTTCATCGACATTGTTTGTTGATAGCTCATAACTGAGAAACAAATTATCTATCACCCCTTTAAGCATTCCGAAATCTCCTTAACTGGCGGCTTTTTTTGCGCTGACGATACGACCGTCAATGCTCGTACGCGTCCCATCTTTCGTCACGCGGTGCGCAGCATCCCTTCGGTCTCGATAAATCGCACAATATCATCCAGACCGGCGTTGGTTTTCAGATTGCTGAATACGAACGGCCGCTCGCCGCGCATCTTCTTCGCATCCCTTGCCATCACCTCGAGCGACGCGCCCACCATCGGTGCGAGATCTATTTTGTTGATTATTAGTAGATCGGATTTTGTGATTCCCGGCCCGCCTTTGCGCGGTATCTTGTCGCCCGCGGCAACGTCGATGACATAGAGCGTGAGGTCGGACAATTCCGGACTAAATGTCGCAGCTAGATTATCACCGCCGCTCTCCACAAATATGATGTCGAGATCATTGAAATGGTTTGTCAATCGCGAGATCGCCTCCAGATTGATCGATGCGTCTTCGCGAATAGCAGTATGCGGGCACCCTCCTGTCTCAACGCCGATGATGCGGTCGGCCGTGAGTGCTTCGTGCGTCACGAGGAACTTTGCGTCCTCTTCGGTATAGATGTCGTTAGTCACCACAGCGATCTGATATCGATCGCGCAGAGTACGACAGAGGCCAAGCGTGAGCGCGGTCTTGCCCGAGCCTACCGGACCTCCGATACCAACGCGCAGAGGCGATTTAGACGACACAGGATATCTCGTTGGCATCAGGATCGAAAAAGCCGGCTGTATTGTGTCTCATGGCGGCAACTGGCGATTGCAAGACCCGGCGCGAAATTGCTGAGATCGTCGTCCGCGAGCGTCGTTGCCGACCGCGCTATCTGCGCTACGTTCCCCGCAAGTTCTGCGAGCAGGCGCTGGCCGGCGCTTTGGCCAAGGGGAACGGCCTTCAGTGCCGCCATGACCTGGTTCTCGAGCCAGCTCCAAACGTACCCGACCAGCGCGTTGTGGCGGTCGACTCCCATACCATGCGCCGCAAAGCTAAATGCGGCTGGAAAAGTCAGCGCCGCAATCTCGTTCAGCCGTTTCAAATCGACGGCGTTCGTTAACGGCAAGTCCTCCATCAATACCCTGAGCGCGTGTCCCATCTGCAGCGTCTCGGCGCGTAGCTCCGCGGTTTCCCGCCCGCTCCGGAATTGCGCGTTCCAGTGCACGAACAGTTTGTAATCGTCTTCGATCAACGCGCCGGACAGCCGCCACAGGAGCGGTGCTTCGAAGCTGGCGATGCTGAAACACAAAACATCGCTTATCCACACGCGGGCACTTGCCTCGTCGCTTACTAATCCCGTCTCAATCGCCGATTCGAGACCCTGCGAGTAGCTGTATGCGCCCACGGGCAACATCGGGCTTGCGAGCTGTAGCAGGCGCGTTACAGCGAGGGCATCGGGCGCCATCATTTCTTCTTGTGTTCGCGGAATTCGTGAATGATGCCGCTGTGCCTGGCATCCATCGAGTGATGATGATGGCCGCCGCCATAAGCGCCGGCCTCCGGCTCGAACGGCGCTGTGATAGCAACGACACTGGCATTTAAACCGCGCAACATTTGTGCGAGAACTTCATCGGCCTCAAATCGCAGCCAGCCTTCGCCGATCTGAACCGGCACATGGCGGTTACCCAGATGATAGGCAGCGCGCGCAAGCTCGAAGGGACTGGCGCAACGTGCTTCCATTAAATTCTGCGGCGCTGCCTGCACGCGTACGGGTACGGCCATCGTCGGACCGGAGGTAATCGCCGCCGCGCAAGATGGTGCCGTGCTCAAGAAAAAGTCCCACTTCTTCGCCCGACGACAACTTTGTACGCAGACGACTTTTTTGCCGGAGCTCGAACGGCAGACTCAGCTCGGCATCATGGTGCGATTGGACAGGACATCGCGATTGAATAACGAGCATCGAGAATCTAAAAGAGGAAGTAACGCTGCGCCATCGGCAGTACGCTCGCCGGCTCGCACACCAGCAAATCCCCGTCCGCTCTGACCTCGTAGGTTTCCGCATCGACGGAAATCTCGGGCGTGTAGTCATTCAACTTCATGTCGGATTTACGCAAGCGCCGCATGTTCTTTACCGCCACCATTGGTTTGTGTAGTCCAAGCTTCCGCAACGCAGGATTTTTCAGCGCAGCCTTTGAAACGAAGGTAACCGATGTGTTCAGCGCTTTGCCGAACGCGCCGAACATCGGCCGGTAATGCACGGGTTGCGGTGTCGGGATAGATGCATTCGGATCGCCCATCGCGGCGGCGGCAATCATTCCCCCCTTGAGAATCACGGACGGTTTCACGCCGAAGAAAGCCGGCTTCCACAGCACAATGTCGGCAAGCTTGCCAACTTCAATCGAGCCCACCTGCTGGGCTATGCCGTGCGTAATCGCTGGATTGATCGCATACTTAGCAATGTAGCGTTTGACGCGAAAATTATCGCGCTCGCTTGTGTCGTCGGCCAGCGCGCCGCGCTGCACCTTCATCTTATGCGCCGTCTGCCAGGTGCGGATGATGACCTCACCGACCCGTCCCATGGCCTGCGAATCGCTGGAGAACATCGACAGCGCGCCAAGATCATGCAGGATATCTTCTGCCGCAATCGTTTCCCGACGGATACGTGACTCGGCGAATGCAACGTCTTCTGCAATCTTGGCATCTAAATGATGGCAGACCATGAGCATGTCGAGATGCTCATCGAGCGTGTTGATCGTATAGGGCCGTGTCGGATTGGTCGACGACGGCAGCACATTGGCTTCGCCGCAAACCTTGATGATGTCGGGCGCATGACCGCCGCCTGCGCCCTCCGTATGAAACGTGTGGATTGTGCGTCCTTTGAAAGCGTCGATCGTCGTTTCGACGAATCCCGATTCGTTGAGCGTGTCGGTATGAATGGCGACCTGCACATCCATTTCGTCGGCAACAGAAAGACATGCGTCAATCGCCGCCGGTGTGGTGCCCCAATCTTCGTGCAGCTTCAATCCAATAGCCCCGTATCTCACTTGCTCGCGTAGCGGCTCAGCGACGCTGACATTCCCCTTGCCGAGAAACCCGAGATTCATCGGAAAAGCTTCAGCAGCCTCGAGCATTTTCATGAGGTGCCATGGGCCAGGGGTGCAGGTTGTAGCGAATGTACCAGTTGCCGGGCCGGTACCGCCGCCGATCATGGTCGTCACGCCTGACATCAACGCTTCTTCGATCTGCTGCGGACAGATGAAATGTATATGCGTGTCGATGCCGCCGGGCGTAACGATCATGCCTTCGCCTGCAACAATTTCGGTAGCACCGCCGATCACAATGGTCACTCCGGGCTGGATGTCCGGGTTGCCGGCCTTGCCAATTCCGCTGATACGGCCATCTTTAATACCGATATCCGCCTTGACGATACCCCAATAGTCCACGATCAATGCGTTGGTGATTACGGTATCGGCGCAATCCTTCCAGTCACGCTGACTTTGGCCCATGCCATCGCGAATCACCTTACCCCCGCCGAATTTCACTTCCTCGCCGTAGATTGTGAAGTCTTTTTCTACTTGAATAATGAGATCAGTATCCGCCAGACGCACACGGTCGCCGGTCGTGGGTCCGAACATTTCCACATATGCGTGCCGGTTCAGCTTCACGGTCATCTGCGCGCTTTCCTGCCAACGACATTTTTCCTCGCGGCCGGTTTGTCTAGTTTCCCCATGACGGCGCCAAGAAAACCGTACACGATGCGATCACCGCTCAACGCAACAAGCTCGACGGTACGTTCCTGTCCGGGCTCGAAGCGCACAGCAGTTCCGGCCGCAATGTTGAGGCGGAAACCGCGTGCAGCAGTGCGTTCGAAAGCAAGCGCTGCATTGACTTCGAAGAAATGATAATGAGACCCGACCTGTATCGGACGATCGCCGGTGTTCGCAACTTTGAGCGTGATCAACTCGCGACCGCAATTCAGCTCAATTTCGCCAGCGGCCGTGAAGATCTCTCCGGGTATCATCGACACGTCCTCATACAATGGGTTGATGTACGGTCACAAGCTTCGTACCGTCAGGGAAAGTTGCTTCGACCTGCACTTCCGACACCATTTCCGCAACGCCTTCCATTACGTCACTACGCGTCAGGATAGTCGTGCCGAAACTCATCAGTTCGGCGACCGTTTTTCCGTCACGCGCACCTTCCATGATCGCTGCGCTCAGAAAGGCGACTGCCTCGGGGTAGTTCAGTTTGAGGCCGCGCGCCTTGCGCCTTTCGGCAAGCAGCGCCGCAGTAAAAATGAGCAGCTTGTCTTTTTCACGCGGTGTAAGTTCCATTCCCCTCGCCCTGACTTACGTATTCCAGATACGCGGCGTCACCGCTTCGCGGCCCGCAAACAGTGGACGCAGCAATCGCCACAACGCGATGAAATAATTTCGCGCCTGCTCGCTCGAATGCCCCGCATAACGCGCGATGAAAATATTCGGCATCGCGGTAGTGCCGGTTAACGATTCAGCATCAGCCTTCACGCCACGGCATTGTGCCATCAGATGCGGCGCAGCGCTTTTCCCGGCAGCGAGCATGACAGCAGTGACGGGCGCGCGCGCGAGCCCTACCCTCGAGGCGAGCAGTGGTGATCCACCGTGCACATGGCATCGCTCATTCCAAAGCAGTTCGCCGGCGAGTGCGACCTCCGTTGTTTGTCTGAGCGCGCCGGCTTTGAATGTCTCGCCTGATGCAGTACGCCCGAGACATACAATTTCCCAGCCAATATAAGACGCGCCGGCTTGCACATCCACCCGCGTATGCAGCGCCGCTCGCGCATGATTGAAGATAATCGTTTCCGGCGGCAGCCATTCCAGCACAGCTCCGGCGGCGACATGTATCCGCACACATTGTTCGGCCGTACATCCCTGCGAGCGGTACCACTTGCTCGCACCCGGCATCGTTATGAGCGCGTGGCTTCCTGTATTAAGCTTGACGTTGATATCGAGCCTGTCATTCTCGACTACTCCGCTCGGCGGATGCAGAATCAGCGTATGACAGACCGCCGGTCCTTCGGGATACAGCGATTTTTGTATGGTCAGCGGTCCACTGTGTGTTTTCGCGCGCAGATGCGTGCGACCGTCAGTATTCGCATACTCGACGTTGAGCTGAGCAAGCCAACCCGTGGCTGCTCCGGTCTGGCCTTGCCGCGCCCGGTCGTGCGTGTCTAATACTGTAGTCACGATTCGTTCAAGCGAATGAGAATTGCCCGGCATTATGCCGGTTTGCGAATCAGGAGCCGGCGCCGTCGGTCCCGAGGTCTACTTAGCCGAATGTTCGCGCCGATGGCATACACGCGAAGCGCATGCGCGCCATCGTTTTGATCGTCGTATGTCGTCGCATCGGCGCCGCGCACTTTTTTAGAGCGCCCGCACCAGAATAAGGCGTCCGACGCGCGTCATGCAGTAAAGGCAGGTCATGCACGGAGGTGATTCCGTTGCATAACGAATTAATTCCAATGCGCTTTTCAGCGTATGACAGCACCCAACTGCACCGTGGCATGGAACGTGCAAAGCGTGTCACAGCACACCGTGCGTCACGGCGGCGCTAACACACATTAATCCAACTCACGGGAGCGTCAACACATGTCACTGCGCAGATTATTTATCAAACGGACGATGGCCATCGCTACGACGGTGGCACTGTCGGGTTCGCTCATGCTTTCTGCCGCACCGTCGCACGCTGCCGATACCATCAAGGTCGGCGTCCTTCATTCCTTATCTGGCACGATGGCGATTAGCGAAACGGTTCTCAAAGACGTGACGTTGATGGCGATCGAAGACATAAATTCCAAAGGTGGCGTGCTCGGCAAGAAGCTCGAAGCCGTCGTCGTCGATCCAGCTTCGAACTGGCCGCTCTTCGCCGAAAAGGCGCGTCAACTGCTTACCCAGGACAAGGTGGCCGTCGTATTCGGCTGCTGGACATCGGTATCGCGCAAATCGGTGCTGCCCGTCTTCGAAGAGCTGAATGGATTGTTGTTCTACCCTGTGCAGTATGAAGGTGAAGAGCTTTCGAAGAACGTGTTCTACACCGGCGCTGCCCCGAATCAACAGGCCATTCCAGCCGTCGAGTACCTGATGAGCAAGGAAGGCGGCGCCGCCAAGCGCTGGGTGCTGCTCGGAACCGACTATGTCTACCCGCGCACCACGAACAAAATTCTGCGCGCATTCTTGAAATCGAAAGGTGTGGCGGATAAAGACATCGACGAGAAGTACACGCCGTTCGGGCATAGCGACTACCAAACGATTGTTGCCGACATCAAGAAATTTGCCGCCGGCGGCAAGACAGCCGTCGTCTCGACCATCAACGGCGACTCCAACGTGCCGTTCTACAAGGAGCTCGGCAATCAGGGCCTGAAGGCCACCGACGTTCCGGTCGTGGCGTTCTCGGTTGGGGAAGAGGAATTGCGCGGCGTCGACACCAAGCCGCTGGTCGGGCATCTGGCTGCATGGAACTACTTCATGTCGCTCAAGAACCCGGTCAATAGCGAGTGGGAAAAGCAATGGGCCGCGTATGCGAAGAAGCAGAAGCTGCCGAACGCTGACAAGCCGCTAACCAACGACCCGATGGAAGCCGCCTGGATCGGCATCCATATGTGGAAGCAGGCGGTGGAGAAGGCGAAGTCCACCGACACCGATAAAGTCGTCGCTGCGATGGCCGGCCAAACGTTCAAGGCGCCGTCAGGGATCACTTCCACAATGGATGCGAAGAATCACCATCTGCATAAGTCGGTGTTCATTGCCGAAGTCAAAGGCGACGGCCAGTTCAACGTCGTATGGAAGACGCCGGGCCCCGTCAAAGCGATGCCCTGGAGTCCGTACATTCCGGAAAACAAGGGCAAGAAAGATGAGCCCGACCTAGTCGCCAAGAAGTAACTTTGCACCAACCTCCGGCGGCGCGAAAAGCGCCGCCGGTGTTTTGGGACTCCCTCAAGTTGCCATTGCTGATGCGCGCAATCCTCATTCAGCTGTTGTTCGCGCTGCTCATGCTCGCGCCGCCCGTTTTTGCCGTGAACAGCGAGACAGTGCAGAAACTCGCCTTCGGTGAAAGCGACGATAAGGTCGCTGCTGTGGCATCACTGGTGGCGGAAGGCGACGAGCGCGCGGCCGCGGGTCACTGCAAGCCCTCGCGGACGGCGAATTGCAGACAGCGGGCAAGCGGGTTCTTATTATTAAAGGTGACACTGCATTAGATGCAATTACGGGTCAAAAAGTAGTGCCCGTTCCCACAGAACTCGAAGACGTTACCGCCAATAACCGGCTGCGCCGCGAGCTTGCGACCGCACTTGCGGCCCTCAAACTTGTTTCCCTCGATCGTTCGACAAGATTAGCTGCCGCGAAGGAACTCGGCGGCGGCGCAGAAGAAGCAATGCTGCCGCTCATCAAGAAAGCACTCGCCAGCGAAAAAGATCCTGACATCAAGCCGATGCTCGAAGTGATCCGGGCCACCCTCGAGCTGAAGAGTGAAGACAAAGCGACGCGCATCGCAGCCGTCGGCACGCTGAGTCTCTCGAATAACTCGAATGCGAAAACGCTGCTGCTGTCCGTGTTGGAAAAAAACAACGACGGCAGCTATCTCGAGCCGGATGAGGAAATACGCATTGAAGCACAGAAGAGTCTGCGCTCGGTTGAAGGACGACTTGCGTGGGGCGACCGACTGGGCGTTCTCTTTTCGGGAATAAGCCTGGGCTCCATTCTCCTGCTCGCTGCACTGGGCCTCGCCATTACGTATGGTTTGATGGGCGTAATCAACATGGCGCACGGCGAGCTGATCATGATCGGCGCCTATACGACGTATCTGATCCAGAATTTATTTCGCGCTCGTATCCCCGGCGTCTTCGATTGGTATCTCCTATGCGCCGTGCCTGCGTCCTTTCTTGCTGCGGCACTTGTTGGAATCGCGCTGGAGCGAACAGTTATCCGCTTCCTGTACGGACGGCCGCTCGAAACGCTGCTCGCCACATGGGGCATCAGTCTTTTTCTAATTCAGACGGTCCGCACGATCTTCGGCGCGCAAAACGTGCAAGTGGAAAATCCGGCGTGGATGTCAGGCGGCATGGAGATTCTCACCAACGTCGTCTTGCCGTATAGCCGGATCGTTATCATAGCGTTCGCGGCGCTTGTCCTCGTACTCGTCTGGCTCCTGCTCACCCGTACTCGACTTGGCCTGTTCGTGCGCGGCGTAACGCAGAACCGGGCGATGGCGAGCTGTGTCGGTGTACGCACGCCACGCGTCGATATGCTTGCCTTCGGCCTCGGGTCGGGCATCGCAGGTCTCGCCGGCTGCGCGCTATCGCAGATCGGCAATGTCGGTCCCGATCTCGGCCAGTCATATATCGTCGACTCGTTTATGGTTGTGGTCCTGGGCGGTGTCGGGCAGCTTGCCGGGACGGTGTACGCCGGCCTTGGTCTTGGATTATTGAACAAGGTGTTGGAAGGATGGTCGGGCGCAGTCCTGGCTAAGATCGCGATTCTTGTCTTCATCATTATCTTCATCCAGAAGCGTCCGCAGGGACTCTTCGCTCTAAAAGGGCGCGTGACTGAATAACATGGCGCTCACAACGAAAATGTCGTGTCTGTATGGACCGCGCGCATGGGCGGCGATCGCTACTGCCATGGTTGTCGTTTTTGTGATTTTCCCGCTGCTCAATCTCGTCGTCCCCAAAACGAGCGCGTTTTATCTGTCGGATTATTTCGTTGCGCTGCTCGGCAAGATCATGTGCTATGCGATGGTCGCGCTCGCCATGGACTTGATTTGGGGATTCACCGGCATATTGAGCCTGGGCCATGGTCTCTTCTTCGCGCTGGGCGGTTATGCGATGGGCATGTATCTCATGCGCTCGATCGGACTCGACGGTGTCTATCACAGCACACTGCCGGATTTCATGGTCTTCCTCGACTGGAAAGCGTATCCGTGGTACTGGACCGGCACGGAGCATTTCTGGTACAGCGCCCTGCTCGTTGTCCTCGTGCCCGGTCTGCTCGCGTTCGTGTTCGGCTATTTTGCATTCCGCTCACGCATTAAGGGCGTGTACTTTTCAATCATCACACAGGCGCTGACGTTCGCTTTCATGCTGCTTTTCTTCCGTAACGACACGGGCTTTGGCGGTAATAACGGGTTCACAGATTTCAAGCGCATCCTCGGTTATCCCATCGCGACGGCCGAAACGCGCATGGTATTGTTCGTGATTACCGGCGCAACGCTAATCGGGACGCTGGTGCTTGCCCGTTATCTGGTGCGGTCGAAATTCGGTCGCGTCCTGACCGCAATACGCGATGCGGAAAGCCGAGTAATGTTCTCCGGTTACAACCCGCTGTGGTACAAACTCTTCATCTGGACGCTCTCGGCGGTGATCTGCGGTATCGCGGGCGCCCTCTACGTGCCGCAAGTCGGCATCATTAATCCAAGCGAGATGTCCCCCGCCAACTCGATCGAGATTGCGATCTGGGTGGCCGTTGGCGGACGCGGAACGCTATTAGGCGCATTGGTTGGCGCCGGCATCGTCAACGGCGCTAAAAGCTGGTTCACCGTGGCATTCCCGGAATACTGGCTCTTCTTCCTGGGCATGCTGTTCATCGCCGTAACGCTGTTTATGCCGAAGGGCGTAGTCGGTCTCGTCGGTCAGTTGAGAGCACGTCATTCATGAATACGGCGACGGCGTTTACCATGGAAACGCGCGACGATCCCCAAGCATCGCAAGGCCGTGTCATCGAACACGGCGCGGTCGACCTCGCGCACGGGGCGATTCTTTATCTCGAGGATATTTCTGTCAGCTTCGATGGCTTTAAAGCGCTGAATAAACTGAGCCTCATGATCGAAACCGGCGAACTGCGCTGCATCATCGGTCCGAACGGTGCAGGCAAGACGACTATGATGGACGTCATCACCGGCAAAACGCGTCCCGATACCGGCACCGCGTTTTTTGGTCAGACCATCGACCTCACGCGTTTGTCAGAAGCCGAGATTGCGCACGCCGGCATCGGGCGCAAATTCCAGAAGCCGACGGTGTTCGAGCAGCATTCGACGTTCGAGAATCTCGAGCTCGCCATGAAAACGGACAAGCGCGTGCGGCACAGCCTCATGATCGATCTGGATTCTGCTCAGCGCGACAAGATCGCCGCGACGCTCGATCTGATACAACTCACCGACGCTGCCGATCGTTATGCGGGACTGCTTTCTCACGGCCAGAAGCAATGGCTCGAGATCGGCATGCTGCTCATGCAGGAGCCGCAATTACTGCTGCTCGACGAGCCGGTCGCTGGAATGACTGACGAAGAGACCGAACGCACTGCCGAGCTCTGCAATACGCTCGCGGGAGAGCATTCTCTGATTGTCGTCGAGCACGACATGGACTTCGTCACGCGCATCGCGCGCAAGGTTACGGTGCTACACGAGGGCAGCGTACTCGCGGAAGGCTCGATGGACGTCGTGCAGAGCGATCCGCGCGTAATTGAAGTGTATCTGGGACGCTAAGGCGATGCTGGCGATTTCAGGTATCAACCAGTATTACGGCGGCAGCCATATTCTGCGCGACGTCAGCTTCGAAGTGCCGGCCGGCGCGTGCACGACCATACTCGGGCGCAACGGCGTTGGCAAAACCACGCTGCTCAAGTGCCTGATCGGTGTTGTGCCCACGCGATCGGGGAGCATCAGCTTCAAAGGTGCAAACATTACGTCACTGCCGCCTTATGAGCGGGCACGTCTCGGCATTGGCTATGTGCCGCAGGGCCGCGAGATTTTTCCACGTCTTACCGTGGCCGAAAATCTTGAGATGGGTTTGGCGCCGAAGCGCGGCCGTTCGAAATTACCATCACGAATATTCGAGATGTTCCCGGTGCTGAAGGAAATGCTGAACCGGCGCGGCGGTGATCTTTCCGGAGGCCAGCAGCAGCAGCTTGCAATCGGACGAGCGCTCGCTGCCGATCCAAAAGTCCTGATTCTCGACGAACCGACCGAAGGGATACAACCGTCGATCATCAAAGATATCGGCAACGTCATTGCAACGCTGACCAAAGGCGGCGAGATGGCGGTGCTGCTCGTGGAGCAGTACTGACGATTTCGCTAAATCGCTCGCCGACCATTATCTTGTGATGTCGCGCGGCGAGATCGTTACCCGAGGTCTAGGGCGCGATATGGACACCGAGAACGTCAAAGCGCGCCTGGCGCTGTAAGCGATTGCTGGAAGGTGCATCCTGCGGCGGCCGAGCGCGCGCCCGGAACAATCAAGAGCAGATGCTCGAGCCGCGTCGCCGTATAAGACTAGGCGGCGATTCCCACGAAAAGCCGCTGCTTGAGCTTCTTCAGTTCGTCGCGTAATTCCGCGGCGCGTTCGAATTCCAGATTACGAGCGGCTTCGAGCATCGCTTTATCGACGCGCTTGATCTCGCGCGTCAACTCCTTCTCTCCCATCGCCTCGTAACTTGCTTCGGCTTGCGCGACTCGCCGCTGATCATGCGCTTCCTGTGAGTCGTAGATTCCGTCGATCATGTCGCGCACGGTTTTAACGACGCCGCGCGGGGTAATGCCCTGCTCGAGGTTATGAGCAATCTGCTTCGTGCGGCGGCGCTCAGTCTCGCCGATCGCACGTGTCATGGAGTCAGTGGTGCGGTCCGCATAGAGTATCGCTTTGCCATTGATGTGCCGGGCGGCTCTGCCTATCGTCTGGATCAGCGAGCGTTCCGAGCGCAGGAATCCTTCCTTATCCGCATCGAGAATCGCCACCAGCGACACCTCAGGCATGTCGAGTCCTTCGCGCAGCAGATTGATGCCGACCAGTACGTCGAACTCACCCAATCGCAGGTCGCGTATGATTTCGACGCGCTCGACCGTATCGATATCCGAATGAAGATAGCGCACCTTGATGCCGTGCTCTGCGAGGTAATCCGTTAGATCTTCTGCCATCCGCTTGGTGAGCGTGGTGACGAGCACGCGTTCATTGACCTTGATGCGCTCGTTGATCTCTGAGAGCAGATCATCAACCTGCGTCGACGCCGGGCGCACTTCGATCTGCGGATCGACAAGTCCCGTCGGCCGTACAACCTGCTCCACCACCTGCGACTGGTGCGCATGCTCATAATCAGCCGGGGTGGCTGAAACAAACACGGTTCTTTTCATGAGAATCTCGAACTCATCGAAGCGCAGAGGCCGATTGTCGAGCGCGGACGGCAAGCGGAAACCGTAATCGACAAGATTTTCCTTGCGCGCGCGGTCGCCCTTGTACATGCCCCCGATCTGCGGAATTGTGACGTGGCTTTCATCGATGAACATAATGGCATCGGATGGCAGGTAGTCGATCAATGTCGGCGGCGGATCACCAGGCTTGCGACCCGACAGATGGCGTGAATAGTTCTCGATCCCTTTGCAGAAACCCATCTCATTCATCATTTCGAGATCGAAACGGGTGCGCTGCTCGATGCGCTGTGCTTCGATCAGCCTGTTTTCCCGTCGGAAGAATTCGATGCGGTCGCGCAGCTCTTCCTTAATCGCTTCGATGGCGCGCAGGGTCGTCGTGCGCGGCGTCACATAGTGGCTCGATGGATATACGGTGTAGCGTGATACGCGCTTCAAGATGTGTCCGGTCAGCGGATCGAACACCCATAAGTTCTCTACCTCATCGTCGAACAGGCTCACGCGTATAGCGGTTTCCGAGCTCTCCGCCGGATAGATGTCGAGCACATCCCCGCGCACGCGAAATGTGCCGCGCTTGAACTCGAGATCGTTGCGGTCGTATTGCATTTCCGTCAGCCGCTTGATCGCCTCGCGCTGCGATAACTTCTCCTTCTCCCGCAGATGGAGAATCATGCTGTGATAGTCGGATGGGTCGCCGATACCGTAGATCGCCGACACCGTTGCCACGATGATCGTATCTCGACGCTCGAGTAACGCTTTGGTTGCAGAGAGCCGCATCTGCTCGATGTGCTCGTTGATGCTGGAATCCTTTTCGATAAAAAGATCCCGCGACGGCACATACGCTTCCGGCTGGTAGTAATCGTAGTAAGAGACGAAGTACTCAACGGCGTTTTCCGGAAAAAACTCCCGCATTTCCGAATAGAGCTGGGCCGCCAGGGTTTTATTCGGCGCCATGATGATCGCCGGCCGGCCGATCCGCGCGATCACGTTGGCCATCGTGTACGTCTTGCCTGACCCCGTCACGCCTAGCAGCGTCTGATACGAGAGCCCGTCGTCGATGCCCTCGCTCAATTTATCGATCGCCTGCGCTTGATCACCCGCAGGTTCGAAAGACTGGTGCAGCACGAACAGGCTGCCGGGGAAGGTGATTTTGTTCGGAGGGAGGTTTACCTCAGGTGCAATAGCAAGCGTCGCTGTGGTCATCGATCGTCTGGTTTTTGAATTAACCTTTAATTGTCCCATACCGTCGGCGCTGAACGCCATTGTCCCGTCCGCGGGGTCTTTTATATGGCGGTGATCGGGTATGTAGGTAAAATACCGGTGTTTGACGCCCGTTGCTGACAAAAATTCCTTAAAACATTGCGATGATAATGAGCTCCCCCTTGCTTGCAGCTGTAGAAATGGCCCCTCGCGACCCGATTCTCGGTGTCACCGAGGCATTCATGGCCGATACGAACCCCAACAAAGTGAATCTCGGCGTTGGCGTCTACTGTGACGATAACGGCAAGGTGCCTATCCTCGAGTGCGTGCGTCAGGCTGAGCAGAAGCTTGCTGCGAGCGCCCTGCCTCATGGCTATTTGCCGATCGACGGATTGCAGGCGTATGACCGCGCGGTGCAGGCCGAGCTTTTCGGCGTCGACAGCGAGCCGGTAAAAGCGGGGCGCGCCGTCACCGTTCAAGCCTTAGGCGGAACCGGCGGCCTTAAAGTCGGCGCGGATCTACTCCGGCGCATCAATCCCGGCGCGCAGGTCTGGATCAGTGACCCGAGCTGGGAAAATCACCGTGCGCTGTTCGAGTACGCCGGATTCACCGTCAATACATATCCGTACTACGACGAAGCAACGCATGGCGTGAAATTCGATGCCATGTTGAGCGCATTGACCAAACTGCCTGCCGGCGCCATTGTTGTGCTGCATGCGTGTTGCCACAATCCCACAGGCGCAGACCTCTCTCCTGAGCAGTGGAAGAAAGTAATGGAAGTCGTCAACACGCGTGCGCTTGTTCCGTTTCTCGACATTGCGTATCAGGGGTTCGCCGAAAGTCTCGATGCCGATGCCGCTGCGGTCCGCCGTTTCGCGCAAGCGTGTCCGTTCGTGCTGGTTGCCAGCTCATTCTCTAAATCGCTGTCGCTTTATGGAGAGCGTGTAGGTGCGTTGAGCGTTGCGACCGGCAACAGTGACGAAGCTGCACGCGTATTGAGCCAGGTCAAGCGTGTAATTCGGACCAATTATTCCAATCCGCCGCTGTTCGGCGGCCAGACAGTGGCTGCGGTGCTGACGACGCCGACTTTGCGCAAACAGTGGGATGTTGAGCTCGGACAGATGCGTGACCGCATCAAGATCATGCGCCGCCAGTTCGTCGAAAAGATTCGCGCCATCAGAGCGGATTTCGATTTCAGCTTCATCATGGAACAGCGCGGAATGTTCTCATACTCAGGTCTTACCAGGGACCAGGTGATGCGACTGCGCTCGGAATATGCGATCTACGCAATCGATAGCGGGCGGATCTGCGTGGCGGCGCTGAATTCGAAAAATATCGACTATGTCGCCAAGGCCGTGGCTAACGTGCTGGTATGACTGTTAAGAGCATGGCCACTGATTGACCCGTTTCGGTCAAACACTTAACATATGCGCCTTTCGTAGCACCCTCCCGCATCGATTCCCCGATAGCTCAGTTGGTAGAGCGACGGACTGTTAATCCGCAGGTCCCTGGTTCGAGCCCAGGTCGGGGAGCCAATGAATCAATTACTTAGAGCCGATTGGCCGTGTAGTAGCACGCTGAGTGTTTTCGCCCCGTTGCAGTATCTCAACCGGTACTCCAAACGACCGCTGCGCACGTGTCGGCGAATGCAGACGGCATCTAGCGACCCATTAAGCAAGCCCTCTAATCGTGCTTACTTAACGCCCGTCACTATGTAGTCTGAACCTCGTTTTACAAAGTCGAACTCGACTTTCTTATCGGCGGCAAGCTTCTTGAAGAGCGCCTTGTCTTCGACTTTGAAAGTCATCGTCATGGCGGGCCAGTTCAGCTCCTTCACTGGATCGTGAGCAAACGTAACCGTGCCCTTAGCCGGTTCAACACTCTTAACGGTGCCTTGTGTCTTATACGGTGTTCCCTGTCCCTTCTTGTCCATCGGCATGGATTTCGTATCCATGCCCTTCATGTCCATGCCTTTCATGTCACCGGATTGTGCTGATGCGGAACCAGTCGCAAGCATAAGTGCGGCAACAGCTAACGATGTGCTGGCCTTCATTTCGATCCTCCTTTTAGAGCAACGCGATTAAAAAAACGCGCACGAGTGCCAGTGTACGGACAACTCTCGGACGGCGCATTAAGAGGTAAGCGGCCGGAATTACAAACATCGATAACAAAGGAGCGGTGACCATCCCGCCTACCATAGGCGCTGCAATGCGCTGCATGACTTCAGAGCCGGTTCCTGTACCGAACATGATCGGCAGCAGACCTGAGATGATTACTGCCACAGTCATTGCCTTCGGCCGTACGCGCAGCACCGCTCCTTCGCGGATGGCGTCGTTGAGCAAATCGAACGACGGCGGCTGACCAGAAGCCAAACGTGCATCCCAGGCATGCCTTAGATAAAGAAGCATGATCACGCCAAATTCCGCCGAAACACCTGCCAGGGCGATGAAGCCAACCGCGCTCGCCACTGAAACATTGTGTTCAAGCAGGAAGAGCAGCAGAAGCCGCCGACGAGCGCGAACGGCAAAGTGGCCATGATCAGCAGCGCTTCATCGAAGCGTTGGAAAGTGAGATAGAGCAGCACGAATATAATTAACAGCGTCGCGGGCACCACTAGCTTGAGCCTGGCGCTGGCGCGCTCGAGGTATTCGAACTGCCCCGACCACGACACCGAGTAACCAGCGGGCAACTTGACGGCTTTGTTAACTGACGCTCCGACGCCGATCCAGGCGTTCCTTTTGATAACGATAGGCGCACAAAACGTTGAACGGCGTTGCGTCGGTTCCAACAGGATGATTGATAGTGATGATCGTCCGTCCGCCCCTGACAGATCTTTTTTGGACCTTAGGCGGAAGTCTCCGGAAGCGGGATAAATGTCGAGGGGTCATCGCGCCCGGACACGCTCGGACGTCCTCGGAACAACTCCTGCATTTTCGCTGCCGCATAACAACGTGCGCAGCTTCGCGCGCACCTCCTGCCCCTGTGGTCCATAGCGCTACACCATGCGGCTGATGATGAGGTCAACGGAGATTGCGGTCACTTCGACCGACCATGTTGAGAACGAAGTGTGCCGTCGACATCATCACACCGAGCACCAGGGCCGAAAGCGTTCCGACAACGGTGTCCGAACGAAGACCGCGGTGCGCGTCGCGTTGCTGAGCTTATGCTTTTGCCAGGGCCCGCGCGGCACACATGTCAAGAAGAACGCCGCCGAAAGCCACCGCGTCTGCCACGCAGGCTCGTCGGCGACTGCTCATAAATCTGCACATCGCAACCGAGGCAGCGCAAAGCGATCCCGGTTGCCAGTCCGGCAATGGAGCCGCCAACTACCGCAACCTTAGGTAATCGCGGTTTCGGCATAACGTCCGTCGATGACTTTCTTCGGACGGGAATTCTTTGCAATCATTTCGAGGTTGAAGACTCCGGCTTTCACGAATACCAGCGGTGACTTTATCGTCCTCACTGCAGCCGCGGAAAGATAGGTCGTCAATTAAACAACCATCGATGAACCGCTTTCGTGTACCGCGGCATAACGACGTACACCATGAGCAGTACGACGACGCACGTAACGATCAGCGTTCGAAAATAGCGGTTGTCGGGGATTGCCAGTTTTTGAAACGCCAACTCGACGGTCGGAAATGCCAGCAATACCAAAGGATAAATGGCAGACCAAGTCACAAGAAACTGCTTCCAGCGCTTCGGCAGCTTCGCCTTGGCGGCTTCCGGCGTAAACCAGAAATCAAGGCCGCTTCGTACCAGGAATTGGTCGTCATCAGCAAGATATGGCTTTACCTTTTCGATAAGGCGCTTGCGTTCGTTCGATCCCATCCACGCGTGAAGGTGGTCCTGGGTGTCGAACCGAATTACTACCGTGAATGTGGAAGTGGCACCTGGAACAGGACGTATGATCATCACGCCTAGATGGCCGGGATATGTTTTGCTGCGAGGCACTATTTCATCGAGCCATTTTTGATACAGCTCTTCGCAACCTTCCTTGACGCGATGAGTTATTACTACGGTCGCGTTTTGTTCGCCATTCGAAACATTCGTCACGGTTTTGTTTTCCATATTCAGTTACATCGCGGGTCGGTGTTGCATCGCGAACCATCGGTGTTGCGGGCGACATTGCGGTGCCATAGAGTTCTTGTTTTTGCAGTCATCACCGTCTGCTATCGTTTGCCGTCGCCGAAGACTTTTCACGTAAGTCAAGCCACGCAACGAGGAGAAAACCGCCAACGAGACCGAGATGCTCGAAAAAAGAATTTTCGACCATAAATCTTGCCGCGGGATCTAACTCCCAGAAACGGTTCGCGACAAATGTTGCCGCGAGCGTAAATGCGGCGAGCCAGAGGGCACCGAGCCATCGATAATACCCGGTTATGATTAACGCTGATCCGGCAAGTTCTGTAACGGTGGTTGCCGCGGCGACCCAAGCAGCGAAGGGAAAACCAAAGTGTTGCGCTTCCCGAATTGCAGCATCGAAGTCCGCTGCTTTCTCGAGGCCGCCCTGAAGATACGCCGCGCACAGCCCTACCAAGGCGATAAAGCGGATTGCAGGCGATTTCAGAAGCCTGCCGAGAAATGGAAAGAGTCGAGTTTGCAGCCGCAGCGGCTCCCGGCGCTCAACGTTTATGTGCAATGTGCCGATAATTTCAGCCGCAGTTGCGCCGCTCGGGCCGCCGCAATCAACTGCGTGTCGGGCCGGTCGCGTCATGATGCGATCGACCAGGATATAGCCGGCGGTCATCGCGACAACAAACAGCGCTCCCATGATTACAGGGGGTGCCGGCGACGGTATCCCGAATGCCCGGCACGCAAAGCCGAGAGCAAACGCGAGGGCCAAGCCGATAACAGCTTTCACGGTGTGCGTTCCGATACGGGTGCGGGTCGCGGGTCTAACGACTGATCGGCGATGACGAAACCTAAAGTCATGGCAAGCAACAAACCGGCGCCAATCAGGCGCGGTGGTGCCGGCGACGGGATATCAAAGAATCTGCAACCGGCGCCAATGGCGAATCCTAGTACCAGTCCCGCCAAGCTGGCTTCCATCTCGCTCTCGCTAGAACATGGCGCAACTGCAACCCGCGAATCCCGCGTCGAGACTCCAGCCGTCGAACAAACTGCAGCAGCCTGTCGCCGCCGCAACACGCGCTTGCGCAACTGACGGTCTGCGAAGCGGCGCGCCGTAACCGCCATATGCGGCGACCGGTGACCATTCGGGGCTAACAGGCAGCGGCGGCGGCGCGATTCCGCCGAATTCGCCGGCAGCGTGCACGACGTTGCCGCCGACCAATGTCAACACCGATTGCAGCTTCTTGATTTCTTCCTCGGGAATGGAAAAGTAGTCCGCCGAGAGCACCGCAATATCGGCGAGCTGGCCGGGTACGAGCGCACCCTTCTTGCCCTCGTCGCTCGAAAACCAGCTCGACCCTACAGTCCACAAACGCAGTGCTTCCATGCGATCGAACCGGTTAGCGTCCGAATACATCGACGTGCCGCCTACCGTTTTGCCGCTCACGAGCCAGTAGAGCGAGACGAAGGGGTTATAGCTCGCCACGCGTGTCGCGTCGGTACCGGCGCCTACCGGCACGCCGGTCGCGAGCATTCGCTTGATAGGCGGTTTCGCATCTGCATTGCCATAGCGCTTAATGAAATACTCGCCCTGAAACGCCATGCGATGCTGCACTGCTATGCCGCCTCCCAGCGCACGGATGCGGTCGATATTGCGCGGCGTTATCGTCTCGGCATGGTCGATGAACCAATGCAACCCGCTCAGCGGCACTTCGCGATTGACCGCTTCGTAAACGTCGAGGGCGCGGCTAATGGTCTCATCGTAAGTTGCATGCAGACGGAACGGCCAGCGGTTTCGCGCGAGCAGCGTGACGACGCTTTTCAAATCGCTTTCCATGTTCGACGGCATGTCTGGACGCGGCTCGAGAAAATCTTCGAAGTCCGCAGCTGAATAGGCGAGCATCTCGCCCGCGCCGTTGATGCGATACATGTCGTCGCCCTGCCCCGCTTTGACGGTACTCGTCCAGTTCGAGAAATCCTCGAGTTCTTGCTTGGGGCGCTGGGTGAATAGGTTGGCAGCGATCCGCACGGTCATCTGCCGGTCCTTATGCAACGCCGTGATAACTTCGTAATCCTGAGGATAATTCTGGAAGCCGCCGCCCGCGTCGATCACGCTGGTCACCCCAAGCCGGTTCAATTCGCGCATGAACTGGCGGGATGAATTGACCTGCTGCTCGAACGGCAGCTTGGGGCCTTTGGCCAGCGTGGAATACAGTATGAAGGCGTTCGGCTTGGCGACGAGCAGCCCGGTCGGATCGCCGGCTTTATCGCGTTCAATTTCACCGCCGGGCGGATTCGGTGTGTCTCTCGTGTAGCCGGCCGCTCGCAATGCCGCGCGATTCAATAGCGCTGTCGCATACAGGTTCAATACGAACACCGGCGTGTCCGGCGCTGCGGCATTGAGTTCGGCGAGCGTAGGCATGCGTTTCTCGGCAAACTGAAACTCGGACCAGCCGCCGACAACGCGCACCCAGTGATTCGGCGGTGTGCGCTGTGCCTGTTCGCGCAGCATGCGCAACGCATCCGCAAGTGACGGCACGCCGTCCCAGCGCAGTTCGAGGTTGTAATAAAGTCCGCCGCGAATCGGATGGGAATGCGAATCGATGAGGCCCGGAATCACGGTACGGCCGTTGAGCTCGATCACCCGCGTTGCGCTGGTGCGATATGACATTACAGTCGATGTATCGCCGGTCGCGAGCACGCGACCATCCTTGATTGCCAGGGACTGGACGATAGTACGGCGTTCGTTCTGCGTCGCGATTCTGCCGTTTGCGAGTATGGTGTCCGCCGATCCGGAGGTCGGCGACGAAGTATTTGCGGTCATGCATCCTCCCAACAGGCCGTACGCGCCGATGGCAGCACCTGCCTTGATAAAACTTCTCCGATTCGAATCTTGCATAGCTGGACCCCTTAATTGATGAAGTCAACCAGCGCAGGAATAACTTGCTTAGGGGCTTCGTCGATCAACCAATGGCCCGAGCCGGCCACGATCACACCGCGGACATCCGTCGCGATGAGTTTCGCCTGCTCGATAAGAAAGTTGCCGCCTGACTTTTCACCGCCCAGCACCAGCATCGGCATGGTGAGCTTGGTCTTGCCGAGCTCACGGAACTCCTCGGCATCTCTCTCGAAGTTCTTGAAATATTCAAATCCCGCGCGAATACCGCCCGGTTGCGCAAAAGCTCTGGCATACGCGCGGCGGTCAGCTTCCGAAACTGAGCGTTTGGGGTTCGCCGCAAAATCGTTCCAGAAGTGCTCGAGGTACGTGCGCTCCCGGCCGGTGACGAGCGCCAACGGCGTCTTTCCGTGGAAGTGGAAATGCCACAGGTCCCGCAGCAACCATACGTCTTTCCAATTGCCAATGCCTGGCAGAAACGCGTCCATTAAGACGACTCTGTCGGTGTTGTTCGGATACTGCGCGGCATACGCGTAGGTAACCATCAGCCCGATATCATGGCCAACGATGGTTGCGTGCTCGAGCCCAAGCGACGACGCCAGCGCGCGTATATCCTGTGCCATTGTCTTTTTGTCGTAACCACCCTCGGGCTTGGCTGAGCCGCCCGCGCCGCGCAGATCCGGCACGAGTACCGTATGCCTTTGCGCAAGCTTGCCCATAATTGGAAACCACATGCGGCTGGTTTGTGCGAATCCATGCAACAGAATAACCGCGCTGCCTTTGCCACCGAGGTAATGGTGGATACGTACCCCGTTGACTTTCGCCGTGTGCTCGGTAAACCTCTTAGGAATTCTCACGCGCGCGTCTCTGCTGCGCCCGCCATGGCCCAGTCCGGGTATTTCGTAGCAGGGGCGCCATGTACCATCGTATACGCGTATTCGACGCCGACGCCGTACGCTCCGCAATGGTTTTTCACAATGTCCATTACAGCGTTATAAGTACCTTTGTGCGCCCAGTCGCGTTGCCACTCGAGCATCACCGAAAGTGCGGTGACCGGTTTCGCACCGGCCTGAATGACGCGCTTCATCGCATTGTCGTGCGCAAGCTGAGTCACGTCGCCGCAGCAATCTTCGACGACGTAAACCTCGTATCCATCGTGGATGGCTTGAACGGTCGGCAATGCAACACACGTTTCCGTCCACAACCCTGCCAGCACGATTTTCTTGCGTCCGCTGCGCTCGATAGCGTTGACGAAGTTTGCATCGTCCCAGGAATTCATGCTCGAGCGCTCGATTGGCTCCTGCCGCGGAAAGACCGCCTGAATTTGCGGCCACATGTTGCCGCTGAATGCCTTGGTTTCGACCGTGGACAAGACGACTGGCACGTCAAATACGCGCGCCGCTTTGGTAAGGGCAAGATTGTTATTGATGATCGTCTGGCGGTCAAAGTTGGCGACGCCGAAAAGCATTTGCGGCTGAAGGTCGATAATTGCGACGACACAGTTATCGGGCGTGAGCAGTCCTTTTTCGCTCAGTTTGGGACGGGAAGTACTATTAGGCATGATGATTTCCTTGTGAGTAATAAGTTCGGATGACGGCCCGCAAGCTCCGGCTTGAGTCAGGCCGTGATCGCCTTGACGCCTGCCGCGCCCTCGTCTGCGTCCACGTCAGCCCCGAACGAGGCACGGAACTTCGTCTTACTGTCGAGCAGCTTGATCACGAGCGTTTCTTTCAGACTTTCAGCCACACTGGCGCCCTGTACGACGCTATCTATGCATTGTAATGCTGGCGCGACCCTGTGCGTTTGTGAACGACGCTTGCCCCAAAATACAGCATAGTCACGAGGCGCCCCTCTTCCAAGCGATGACAACATGCGCGATTGAGGGCGTAGCTGAAGCAGACACTCGTCTATAGGGACAGGCGTACCCACATCACCAGCGATTCACGTCCACTTCGCCGACCTACGGCATTCGTTCGTATGCAGCGTGCGTTGTCGCCAAACGTTGGCGAATGCCAGTCGTCATAGCATCAAGGTACGCAGTTCGCCGCGGGCGATACCTGCGATCGTGCGCACGCTCATCGACATAATGACGAAAGTTGTGAAAGCCAGCACTGCAAGTGCGAAGGCCTGCGCCAGCCACGACTGTTGGTACAGGTTGAACTTCAACGCGGCGTTCGACATGGCCGCGAGCGGAAAGCTCACCGCCCACCACGAAGTATGGAAAGGCGTAGTGCTGCGCAGCAACAGCAGCTTCGGCACCAGGACTGCGAACATGAATACGGCCAGATAGAAAAGCGAGCTCGCGAAAAGATCTACTCGCCCTACGACGCTGAGATACGCCGAGAAGCTGACTGCGAAGGTCGCCACGAAGATCAACAGTGAAGGCCAGCTGCGCCTTGAGCATGGGCTCCTCGAAGATCAGCCGCGAAAGAACCAGCGTGAAAAGCGGGACCGCGAAGAACAAGCCGACTGCCAACCCGAAAGCGCTAACGGCCTGTGCTCCTGGAACATCCAGCGTAACGCCCACAATCGAGATGTTGAGTGTTCCGACGATGGGAATCATCCAGGCAGGCGTCGCGTGCACGATCTTTTGTCGAACGCTCATCCACCGGCTCACGACCAGCCACGCGAAGCTCAGCATCGACACGGTTCCGATCAACCAGAGGGCTTTGGTCAGCGCAGCTGAATACGGTGCAACTACCGCAGGCAGCAGCAAGAGTGAAATGATCGGCGTGCCGAAAAAGTTGACCGCCACCGGATGCGCGAACTCGGCCCTTACTGCCTCCGGCGACTCGATGCATTTGATCGCATAGCACAGTGTCAGCAAAAGAAAAACGCTGACCGCGACGAAAGCAAGCGCCTCGCCAATCCATCCAGGCAGGCCAAACTCAGACGCCGCGAGCCGCCACGCGAGCGCGAGCCCGGAGTAGCCCATGACAGACCCGAACAGGCTCACCGGCAGATGAGCCAGTCGTCCGTTGTTAACGCTCCGCCGATTCATGCGCTGGTTGGGCATTCAGAAATAAACGCTGAAATTGGGGCGCGGCCATGATGCGCTCACGTTCGCACAGATTTGATCGCGGCGGACATCAATGAAAAGCGGCATTGAATTGGCTTTCATTTGCATCACAAGTCGCTTAAAGACTGTCGCAAATCCCTTGTCGCTTCGTCCTCGCGGTCGGGGAAAAATGCTATCAGGATCGCGGATGCGACAACCGCGACGGCTTTCCACGTCCGCATGAAGTCATCGCTGACCGGTGCGTCGGCGGTATAACCGGCCAGCGCGGCGGCGCGTTCGGCGGGCCAGCGCCAGCGCCACAAATCTAAAGCAGGATGACTGATGTAAGCGTCGCCAAAATCAATCAGGCCCTGCAAGCGCCCGGTGGCCCGGTCAACGAAGGTGTGAGGCGGACCGGGGTTGGAGTGCAATGCAACGAACTCTTGCGATTCGGGCAGCGCCGCCAATGTGCGTCCGCGCACCGTTTCGAATGGAATCTCCAGCGGCCTCGTCCGCCCTTTCGCTTCAAGTCGCCTGGCGACTACATCGAAATATTCGAATAGCCGCCGTTTGAAATCGGCCGGCGTGCGGTCGGTGGGGAAGTGAGCGCTGTCGTGGAATGGCCGCTGCGGGATGGCATGCAGGCGACGCAGTAACCGCCCGACGTTGAAGATGACGTGATGCTGCGTGTCCGGCGTAAGGATCGCGTCGGCGTAGGGCACCCCCGGCATCCGCGTCTGGATGTTGTATTCCAATACGTTGGTATCGCGACTGTAGCCAAGGACGCGCGGCACGGGCAGCTCCGGCGCGGCCGCCGCCAGCTGGTTGAGAAAAAAAACTTCGCGCGCGAGGCTGGTGCCGACACGCAGCTGTTGTGGCCGCTGTACCTTGAGCACGACTGCCTCATCTACGATGTAGGTCCGCGCTTCGCCGCCCGATTCATCAACGCACGTCATAGCTTTTGCTGTTGGCACGAAACGGCGCACGCAGCGCAGCACCTCGCCTTCGGGCAGAACCGGGTCGGGCGCATTCGGCTGTAGATAATATTCCTTCAGCATACTCATGCAGACTCCCCTTTCATTGCCGCATACGGCGGCGTGCCTGCGCCTCGATTTATCGAAATTCTGCCGCCATGTGTTTGATAGCATTCGTGCACGAGGTCCGGATCGCGCCAGGTCGCACTGTCCATGATGTCCCACTCTTGAAATGGCATGCACCGGTCAAGCAGCGACGATCTGCAGCGGCTTGCCAGTCCTGGTAGATCAGACAATTTCAATTCACGCCCTGCCAGTCCCAGCCGGCAGCTTCCAGCTCGACTAGCGCCGCGAAGTAGCCGCCAAGTGTGATGAGTTCTGACGGTGCGCCATTCTCGACGACGCGGCCGTGATCAAGAACTACCACTCGGTCCGCCTCTCTCGAGGTTGACAGCCTATGAGCAACCGTCAGTATCGCGGTACCGCGCGCAAGCATAGTCGCGCGCAGCGCCTCGCGTAACGACGCCTCGGTGGCATCGTCAACGAACGACGTCGCCTCATCAAAGAGAAGTACCGAAGGTTTCCATACCAGAGCTCGCGTCAGCGCCAGGAGTTGCTCCTGCCCGGCTGAGAGCTGCAGCCCCAGCCCGCGGCCCGAACCGCGCAGCACCGTCCCATAGCCGTTCGGCAAGCTACGGATGAACGCATCAGCGCCAGTCAGTCTGGCCGCTTCAATCACAGCCGATTCCGCGACGGTGTCATCCTCGAGCGTAAGATTCTCGAACACAGTGCCGCTGAAGAGTTGAGACGTCTGAGGCACGATACCGAGTGTTTGGCGTTTATCTGCGTCTGATAGCGCGCGTGGGCTGCGGCCCGCGACACTCAGTTGGCCCTGCCACGGCGCATACAGGCCGGCAAGCAGATGGATGATGCTGGTCTTTCCGGCGCCAGTGCGCCCGACGAGTGCAACGTGTTCACCGGCGGCAACATGTAGAGTGACACCGTGCAGTATCGGGACGCCGGCTGTATAACCAAAGACGACATCGTCGCAGACGACGCCATTTTTTGCTCGCGTTGGCGGTGTTCGCGGCGCTTGCTCATTAGCAGGCATCGCGAGCACGTCGAAGATGCGCTCGGCACCTGATAACGCTCCTTGCACTGTTTGCCATTCATCGCCCAAGGCGGTCACCGGCGTAAAGAAGCGCTGCAGAAGTAGCGCGAACGCGGTCAGCGTGCCAATGGATACAGCGGATGAGCCAACCGTATCTCGGGTGCCCGCCCATAGCAGGAGCGCAATCGCGCCATAAGTCATCATGGCGGTTATCGGAGGATAGAACGACGCGTAAATGGTCGAACGGTTTGAAGCCCGCAATACTCGTTGGAGTACTCGCTGGAAACGCGCAACGAAGCTCGACTCACGCTTGAACGCCTGGATTACCTCGACGCCGCGCAGTGTTTCCTGCAAATGCGTATTCATCTCGGCCACCGCCCTTCGGTTGGCCCGCTCGGCATCGCGTATACGTCGTTGAAAGAATCGCGTGAGCAAAAAAAGTGGCGGCAATGTCAACGCCGCAATCAGCGATAACATTGGACTAAGGATGATCATGGCGACCGCGATCGTCACGAGTCGGAACAGATTTGCGACGAGAGTCGCGACACCGCTTGTGAACACCGTATCAAGCGTGTCGATGTCTGCGGTGCAGCGGCTAATGATCTCGCCAAGCGGGGTGCGGTCGAAATAACCTGCCGGCAACTGCTGCAGATGGGCGAACAGGCGCACACGCAGGCGGCTCAATACACCCTGCGACACGGTCGCCGCCAGATACCCATACACAAATGCGAGAGCCTGGCCAAGTGAGGTCGCGGCCAGATACAACATGGCCAACGTTAGCAAGCCTTCCCGATTGCCAACCGACAAGTGATCGTCGACAAGCCAGCGGATGACAACCGGAGGTACGAGCTCGCACACCGCGCTCGCCAGCACAAGCAGAGCAATGATGACGAGCGTGCTCTGCCAGGGCCGAACCAGCTGCGCGAGCCGGCTGCCAAAGCTGGGTTGTACGACCAAAATATTCGTCGCGCTAACGTTCATGCGTTGCTGCGCTCCTGGCGCAGTTCGGTCCGCGTCTGTGCGCCGTAGATCCGCGCATAGACGCCGCGCCGCGCAAGGAGTTCAGCATGCGTCCCCTGCTCGGCAATCCGACCTTTTTCAAGCACTATGACGCAATCCGCTTGCGGGAAGGCGGCAAGACGCTGAGAGCAAAGAACTATGGTGGCGCGCTTTGCCTGAGCTCGCTCATAGCCGAATTCCTTGCGAAGAGCGCCGATGATGCGTGCCTCGGTTTCGACGTCGACCGCTGAGAACGGGTCGTCCAATACCAGTAGACCCGGACTGTCGGTGCCGTACGCGGCAAGCGCGCGTGCCAAACCGACCCGTTGTCTCTGACCGCCTGAAATACGCACCCCCAATTCACCGATCTGGGTATTGATACCGTCAGCAAATGCGGCAACATCGGCGTCGAGTGCCGCAACCCGCACTGCCTCGAGAGCGAGCTTTGTGGAATCGGCTGGCGCCGCCATAAGAATATTTTCCTGCAGCGACCCCGAGAAAAGATGCGCATCCTGCGGCAGATAACCGACGAGACCAGCACGGCGGTCGAGCGTGGATCCGTCCGAAGCACTGAGCCGTACGTCACCCGAGTCGATCGGATAAATGTCTAGCAGAGCGCGCGCGAGCGCGCTCTTCCCCGATCCAACGGGACCCGTCACGGCCACCAGACTGCCTGGCGTGATCTCCAAGGAAAGGTCGATGAGTGACGGCTGCATCGCACCCGGGAACTTGAAGGTGACGTTTTTGAATGAGACGCCAACGGGGCCGGAACCTTTGCGCTTTTCGGCCGTTGCGTTACGGTCGAGACTGGCAACGTAGTCCGCTTTGAAAGACGCGAACCGCGGCTCGCCGGCAACGCTTAAAGGAGGCATCAACATGGATTCCAGTCGCGCGTACGCAGCGCCCCCGCTCTGCATTGAATTGATAAGCTGAGGAATGCGAAATCCGCGCTCAACGAAGCGAACGAACAATGCCATGTAGGCAACAAAGACGCCGATGGTCATCGCGCCATCAAACACGCGTTCGCCGCCCTTCCAGATCACGAACAGCACACCTGACATCATGAGGGTGCTGTATAGCGGTGGCAGGCCTAAACGCAAGCGGAGTGCGTTCAGGTTTCGTTCAGCGAATGCGCGCGATAGTTTCTCGATGACGGCGGTTGCTGCCGTGCCGCGGCCGAAAAACCGTAGCACGCGAAAGCCTGCGAGCAATTCCTGAATGCTCGCTGTGAGCGTCGCGTTGGCTTCCCTCGCCCGCGTCGTTCGCGATGTAACCCAGCGTCCGGAAACGCGGGCAATGACCATGGCGATCGGCACTGGTGCCAGCGCCAGCAGCGAAAGATGTGCGTCGATCATGAATAGTGCAATGACGAACGAACACGAGAAGAGAACCGTATCCCACGTCTCGATGGTGAATTCCCGCACGCCGATACCAAGGACCTCCACATCTCCAACGATGCGCGCCAGGTGGTCACCGATGGACGTCTTATGAAGGTCTGCCATCGGCCGCGAAAGCGCCCCGCGAAGTGCGTCGGCGCGCAGGTTGGCACGAATACGTGCGTTCGCGGTTATCAGCCACCAGCGCTTAAGCACACGCGGACCCTCGGTGAGAAGCGTGCCGCCTACCAGGAATAACGCTGCCAACGTCACGTCGTCTGGCGTTGCCTCGCCCCTGTCCAGCGCAAGCGCCTTGTCGATGGCTCTACCCAGAAGGATCGCGGGAAGAACCACGGCAGTATTCATGACAATTCCAGCCAGCGAACCCAAGACGAGCTCACCCGCTGTCTGGCGGAAGTAAGGGCGCAACTTCCAGAGATAATTCATAAGAGCCTCATTCGGTAACCGCCGTCAACAAGGCCGGTATGCTTTCGCGACACCGCTAGCCGTCGAGTGGTTACAGCCGGGCTGTCGCGCTTCAGGGGCATTCGTCCGTTGCTCGCGTCGAATCGTCTCCGGCACAAACAGACAGCAAACACTCGTCTCTTCGCTGCGTGCCGGTTCTATCCATTAGTACTCGCCCTGCCAGCGCGTCACGAAGTCGCCAAGATGAAGGGCGGATGATTCCTGCTGAGCCGCGGCCGGCGTGCCGATGTAGATCATGCCGATGATGGCGTCGCGAGTACCGATGCCCAGACCTTCTTTGACGCGGTCGTCATAGGCCGGCGCACCGGTGCGCCACATCGCGCCGTAGCCAAGCGCTTGTACCGCGAGCATGATGTGCTCCGCCGCGGCACCCGCGGAAACAATCTGTTCCACGTTGGGGATGTTGGCGTTCGCTCTTATGCGGGCGACGACGACAATGATCACCGGCGCACGCAGCGCTTTGCGCTCTTCACGATCGAGCATCTCACGCGTCGCGTCGGCGCCCGAACCTTGAGCGCATCGGCGAGTAGCGTGCCGAAGCGCGCGCGACCCTCACCCGAGATGACGATGAAGTGCCATGGCCGAAGGCGACCGTGATCCGGCGCACGTAACGAGCTCGCGAGGATTATGTCGAGTTCTTCCTGCGTTGGGCCCGGATCCCGCACTTTTATGGCGGACGCACGTTCGAGCAGTAGTTTAATGGCATCCATTTTTAGTTTTCTCCTATCTCCCCGTAGTACAGCGTTTAGGAGCGTTGCGTTGGTGTAAGTCGTCCTCGTTGTGCTGGCAGCTACTGCTTCCACGCTACAACGTCTGCCTGCACGATTCGTTCCTATTGCATTTCATACGCGCGCACTTCCGCTGACTGTCCGTCGCGCATGGGCAGCGCGAGGTACAACCGGCGCGTCTCGGGCACCCATAGGCTGGTGCGTGCACCTGAGCGAGTTGCAATACGGTCGATGAGCTTGTAGCGCTCTGCATCAAGGCCCGACACGACGTCGATGAAGCCTGCGCCACACGAGATATAGACGCGCCCGCTCTTATCATCGACAAAGAGGTCGTCGGCGTCACCCGAGATTGCTACCGCTCCGAGGGGCTTCCCCGCCTCAGTGTCGTACACGATCATCTGGGGCGGCTCCCGGGTTGCTATGAATAGCCGATGATGCACCTCGTCGAGAGCCATCGGAAAATTAGCGCGTGCATCTTTAAGAGGCCAGGTGCTTACACTGCGGTCGGATAAATCAATGAACGCTACATGGCGTGCCGTGGGGACATTGACATACAAACGGGGCCGCGAACGTTCCAAGCGAAACGATTCCGGGTGCGCGGCCAGTTTGATGTCATCTAACGTTTTGGTGGTCCTGGCATCCAGGATGCGGATCGCGCCCTTGCCGTAACCAACTAACATTCGACCGCTCGATGCGTCGTATCGCAGGTTGTCGGCATCGGGCAGCCCGTTCAGGCTTTGCACAAGTGAAAATGTGCTTGTTTCGAATATGTCTACACGTCCGCCGTTTCCGTTTGCGACGAATAAAAGGTCTCCGGCCGGTACGAAGGCAACGCCTTGTGGTTCATCGAGCCCGGAGATGCTTTTTATGTGTTTTCCAGCACGCGTATCCAACACTTCAACAGTGTTGTTCCCCAATGCGGCGACGTACAGGCGCCCGCTCTTGGGGTCGAACGACATGTGATCAATCCTGCCTCTTACATTCGGTAGCGCAATTGTCTGTGCTAGCGCAATCTCTTTAGGCTGATTCATCTCCGCGGCCTGGCAAGAAGCAAACTCGAGGGCATATGCGAGAACGATAAGCAGCAGGTAATGCAGCAACGATAGTCGCGGGACGGCGGAGTTGAGCATAAAAATCCTCTTCATATTTTGCTGCGCAGTAAAATGCCCATGTAAACCCCAAACTCACTTCGGTGATGTCGGGTCCGTTCGAGCGGCGCTTCACGCATTCGAGTTCAAATTCGTTGGGCGCCGCTACGCCTGTGTCTGTGCCGTCGAACGGTCCGTGCGCGTTGGCGCGACCGGAACAAAAGAACGCTGCAGTGCTAAAAGAGAGGCAGCGCGCCTAAAGGTCTCGCGCCATGTCGAGGGTGCGATACGGAAATGTCGCTTAGGCAACCGTCGCTCGCACATAGGCGCCGCTCGCAGACGCCCGATACCGTGCGGCATAGACGGTTGCCGTACGTTGACACGAAGGGAGTGCCCATGAGCGTACTCGACAGCTCACGGGCTCTAACAGGCGCATCCATAGCTTCTAACCGCGTAGAAACGAGTAGAAGCAGATTTGGACGCCAGAAGCGTCTTCCAGGCAGCGGGGAATCTGCTAACGCCCCCACGCGAGCACATTACTACTGCGCGACTTTCTACGTCAAGTCGATTGCCTTCTGGTGAGGCCGGTCAGCCGAGTACGTATAGGGCCTGAAGAGATATCATTGAGGTACAAAACATCGCGCGCGGTCATCGTCTTTCTGCTCTGTGCAGGCGCAACGCTTGTATTCGCGGCAACGCGGGGCACGAACGTATCAACGGCTAAACGCCGTTCAACCCACCGGGATTTAGCCGGCAGGTCGAAGGTCGTTGGATTTATCGAAGTCCGAAGACGCTTGCTGACCCTCCCTTCGTGTCCGTGTATACGCAGAGCTGCAGTTCGCGGTCTTCCAATTCTTACTCGGCAGAATTCGCGACAGATGCTTAAACACATTAGTTTTTCACGCTTGCCGTTTTGTCGAGGCCCGCGCGCAAGCTTCTGGCAAGCTTGACCGCATCATCGACTGCCCAGTAATGCATGAAAATGAGCCGCGGCTGCTCGGTCAACATATGACTGTGCATTGCGGTGACATCGATGCCGTTGGAGCGCAGCGTGCGAACCATTGGCATCACTTCGTTAGCGGTAAGCACGAAATCGCCGGTAATCGCGGCCTTGCCGCCGCCGGTCGGCTGAAAGTTGATCACATGCGCTGAACCCATCGGAGTCGGGATCGTCATGCCGCCTTCAGTGACTGCATCGCGTCGCGGCACATTGAATTGGTACACCCCGCCGTTCGCCTGGCCTTTAGCGCCGATGATCTGATCAAGTTGCGCCGTATCGAGATCGACTGCCGGCGGTGTTGCGGGCGGCGCTGCAGGCGGTGGAGTCTTGCTTTGAGCCAGCGCTGTCTTGATTACTTCGGCCATCTTGACTGGATCGCCGGTGCCGCCGACGTGCATATAAAAAGTCGCGGGCGTAGCGCGCAGCAGATGATTGTGGATCGCCGTGATGTCGAGCCCGCCTTCGATGAGCTTCGCCATCACCGGATTGATTTCAGTTTCGAGCAGCACGAGATCGCCCATCACCATCGCCGTGTCGTGCATCGGCATGAAAGCGACCCACCCGCCCAGCGCGAGCGGCGGCTTGATCGTTACGCCGTCAAGCGTTACTTGAAGGTCGGAACGCGGAAAGCCATAGCGATGGACGTCTCCGGATACAGCCGCACTTCGGCCTATCGCACTATCAACCTTTTTCCAGTCGATCCCCTGCGCATGAACGGCAGATATCCACAGCGCCGCAAACAGGGCGCAGCCAGCACGCATAGTTCCCATCATTACCTCCTATAAAAAATGAACGGTGATCGCTGATGCACATCGACTTAACCTTTACTATTATCGCAACGCTCGTGTACCGAATGCGATGCAATGAAGGCGTCCACCATCTGTTCGGTGTAATAACGCGAGTGACTCCAGCTCGAGCTCGGACTGTTCTCCTCTGGCCGCCTGGCCATCGGTAGACGGTGCATGCCGGATATGCGAAAGCATAAGTTCGCGCGAGCCGCGACATTTCAACGCAATGCGGAATTCTGTCGTTGGAACGACTTGCCGCTGCGGCTCTCTCGCCTTTGACGTAGTGCTCAATTCGCTCAAAACGCTGCCCGCAACTGGCGATTAAACCATTTGTAGAGCAGGCCTTGGACGCGAGCGTCTAATGGGGAGGCTGCTGGACCCCCGATGCTGAAATGCTATGGATTTCTTTTCCCCCCGTCAACTAAGCTGTTCGATTGTCTTGAGATGCCGGATTGACAGAGCGCGTGTTTTGTAAGCGTTACAAGCGCGCCGACATTGCTCACCGCATTCTTATTTTGGCGGTGGCACCGGTGTCCGGTTGCCGCGTGTTCGCCGTTCCAATACCTGCGATCAACTCTCGCCGAAAGCAAGAGCTCAAGCCGCCTTCTGTCGCCTTTTTATTGTCAGGTCCGCTGCTTCGGCCGTCTCTCACTTGTGTCTTTGAACCGAACCCGACCCGGCGCTTCGATGGTTCGTGACAGTAAAACCTAACAGTTTGTTAGATTCAACACGTGCAGGTCCATGCCAGTAGCATCGAATACGAAAGGCGCTGACATGACGAGCGCAAAAGTTACAAAGTATATTTGCAGAGATGCATACGACAAACTGAAGAGGGAGGCGAGAAAAAGATGCAGCACTGATTGTGCAAGGTGGACCGAGCAAGAGAACCACCGCAAGGAGAAACCACAACCGATCGGTTGCGAGTATTACCTATCATTAACTGCAGGCAAATGCAGAATTAGGTTCCGGAGGAGCAACGATGCAGCACCCCCGCACAGTGAGCAACAAAGAACATCATTCGGAAGTGCTCGCGGCAATCGAGTTGCTGCGCGGACTGCTTTGCGGTCCGAAACCAACACTTCCCTACGATTATGAAACGTGGCGGCTCGGCGAATATCTGCTTGCGCGAGGCTGGGCTATCGGCACCACGACCACCGGCCTTGATGTCTCCTCGACAGGCCGCAAGTTACTTAAGTTGTTGCATCGAGTGGGCCTACGCGAGCGAGTGATCAGAAGCCTTGGTTCGAGTGTGAAAGCGTCCTAGGCGTTTACTGCGGACGATGCGGATACTATTAGCAAGGTGCCCCCTCACAGGCCTCAACGTGCGAATCGAGCACGTGCAAGCGAGAATTCACGCGGGCCCGTTCCGGCGCTCTCGCGTCGCTCAAGGGTTCTTGGGCTGACGCTTTGTAATGAATATGACGGCCGCAGTGTTCATACCGCCGGCCTGCGGGCGCATGCTACGAAGGAGCTTCTGCCGTAGAACATCTTGTCGACGTCGGAGCTTGGCAAATGTTTTGCGCAGGTCCGTCGCGACGCTTGGTGTGTATTCAAACGCGGGGTCAAGAATGGATTTCATCAAGTAGTCTGCTCAATAAATTGGCCGTCACTGCCTCATGCACATCAGCTGATACACGTGTTCTGCAGGTAACATCACTTTGAGTGTCGGCCGACGCTTCGCACAGCCAAGATAGGCTTTGCCATTGCCACTGTCGATGAGTCGAAATGATCAATGTCAGGCTCTCATTCACGTTGGTATAGGTAAGGACCCGTTCTATACGATAATTTTGACATGTTAACGTCATAGAGACCGCGTGCTACACTGCGCTCGCCCTGAACATTTGCGCAAAGCAACAGGAGCAACATGCCGACAATCAACGGAACGAGCGCTGCAGACGTCCTGGAAGGCAACTACCTTCCAGACGACATACACGGCGCTGCGGGGGACGATGTATTGAGTGGCGGCGACAAACTCACCCTTGATACGACGGGCCCTGTGCCAGCGCTCGTGTTCTTCGCGTATGACTCGCTGTATGGCGACGCGGGCAACGACATACTGTACGGGGACAACAATGTTCTCGGTTTCCAGGACTCGCTGAGTGGTGCGTATGTCCCTGTAGGAAATCTGCTGGATGGAGGACCGGGCGACGACACCATGTATGGCGGCGGCGGTGATGAGACGTACTATGTCGATTCCAGCAACGACCAGATCGTCGAGCCGAACTACTCATATGTAATTCGCCATACCGGCGAATTTCCAACGGGGACCGGCGGTCACGACAGCGTAAATAGCAGTGTCAGCTATACATTGCCGACGAACGTAGAGGACTTGATCATGTCGGGCAGCAGCAATCTCGACGGCGTCGGCAACGATTCGAATAACACGATCACCGGCAATGGCGGCGCGAATGGAATCGCGGGTCTGGTCGGCGATGATGTCTTGAACGGCAGCGGCGGCGATGACCGCTTGTATGGCGGTGATGGCAATGACTGGATCAACGGAGAGAATGGCAATGATCCATTGGCTTTGGGGCAAACGGCCGGCAACGACAGTATTGAGAGCGGCAGCGGCGACGACACTGTGCTGGGCGGTGATGGGGACGACCAGATAGCCGGCGGCGATGGGATCGACGTGCTGGTGGGCGAAGGCGGCAACGATGTCATCTTCGGCCAGGCAGGTATTGACTACGTCGACGGCCGGCAAGGCAACGATCAGCTCCTCGGCGGCGATGGCAACGACATCATATTCGGTGATGGCCTGACGACCGTCTTAGGATTCGGCAGCGACACTATCCACGGTGATAACGGTGACGACATGCTCATGGGCGAGTCGGGCGACCACAACGCGCCGGGCGGATCTGATGAAATGTATGGCGATGACGGGAACGATGTAATTTATGGCGGAGCTGGAGACGATTCGATTTTCGGTGGCAACGGCAATGACATTATCGACGGCGGCGCCGGAAACGATTCCATCACAGGCGGTCCGGGTGCTGACATCATGGTCGGCTCGGGCGACAGCACGAATGTCGGTGGGCCGGCAGCCACCACCGGCAACGATGTTTTCATATATGCGGCGATGGCCGATGCCGGCGACACGATCTACGGGTTCGACACACGCGCGGGCAACACGGATGGCATTGACCTGCGGCCGTTGTTCGATGCGCTTGGCTATACGGGCACGACGGCGCGCGCTGATGGCTGGCTCACGGTGACCACGGGCAACACGCCCGCGGATGCGGTAATTTGGGTTGACTCGAACGGCGGCGGAAATTCCTTTGTCCCGCTGCTCACCGTTGCAGGTGTCGCGCCCGCCGCGCTTACTGACGCGTTCTTTTTGATTCAGTAGCGGGTCACGCGTCGCGAGACGCACAGTCCGGGACAGGTCTTGGCGCAGCATGCGGATACCTGGCGCATCCGTAGGTTTCGCCCTGCAAATGTACGAGCTGAGCGGGATAATGCTGCGTTCGGACATCGAGCACGGCGGAGCACACTCCTTGTATAAATCCAAAGCGACTCGCGGCCATGTCTGCACATCTTCGCGCAGCGGTGCTCGGCTAATTCATCATAGTGAAACCTGACATTTTGTTAGATTTTTACCGCGAGATACCATGCCAGCGGCATCGAATGCGACAGACGCTGACATGACAAAGTAAAGAGTTGAAACTATTATTTGCAATAGACAGTACGACAACGATTAATACAAAGTCGTCCGAACAATATGCATCACTGAGATGCAACGAGAGCGCAGTAAGCACGGCCGCACGGGAAAACAACCATCAATCCGATGCGAGTCTTAGCTTCTGGTTAACTGCTTGTAATGCACAATCCGGTCGGGGAGGACCAGCGATGCAGCAACAGCCCACAGTCTCAAAAGAAGAAGATGATGCCGAAGTCGTCGCGGCAATTGACTTGTTACAACTATTGTATTGCGGTCCGAAACCGACACTTCCTTACGCCTATGAAACGTGGCGGCTAGGCGAATATCTGCTTGCACGAGGGTGGGCTACCGGCAGCACGACTACGGGCCTTGATGTTTCCCCGAGCGGCCGTGAGCTACTTTCGTCGCTCAACCGCGTTCGTCTACACTAGACGCGCGGAAGTAATGTTTACCATCGTTTTCTGCGTAGCAGTGAGCGCACTGGCGGCTGGCTGTGTCATGGGTTGGCTTTGTGGCGTACGTGTCACGTCCGCTAAGCAAACGCGAATGAGGAGTCACGTCCGGGACCTCCTGCGTGATGTCGGCACACTGAAGGCATACGCTGCTAAAGTGCGAGTGTCGGCAAACGAGAACGCGCTAGAACAGCGCCAGCTTCGCGCCGCAGCAGACCTGGCGAGAAAAGAGGCAGTGAAAGCCGCAAATGTGATTCGAACGCTAAGGCCTGCCGTGCGCCTTATCCGGACTCACAATAGAGAACTGTTCAGTTAGAGGGGCAACGCGTACCAATTATCGCAGAGACGCGCCTGACAATTCGTGTCGCGGCCTCATGCCACCTCGCGGTCTGCCGGCTGCGCAATTTCTAAATGGCTTTTTTGCTGTGACCGGCGTTCCTGGGCACGATGCCGTAAGCGTGTTCGTTCAACGGCTTCAAAGCTGAGACGCAAAGCGCGTTGCTGATGCTCATGGGCGGTCCGGTCTGTTATGTTAACGACACTGGCGACCAAGCGCTTTATCGTTTGCAGTTCGTCGGATACTGACATCAAGTCGGTCGCGCGACGCGTCGGAACACGTTTGTGCACGGCGCGACAGGCGAAACATCCGGCTCCGAACGCCACGACGATGACGAGCAAAATTGCAGCCATTTCCATAATCACTCCGCGTGTTGTTCTTGGTGTCGGAAGGCTCTCGTAAGGTTACCCGCGTACGGGCGGCGCTTGCAAGAGAGGGCCACTTCGAGTGTTAGTGACTCGCGGCAGACTGATCAAATATCACGGCGGCCCGTGGTCGCTTCCGGGCCTAGGAGAGCCATCACTCCGGTTGTCGCTCGTTACGAACGCTAATCATCCGCGGGCAAAAAGAAGTTCTCGCCGTGCGAGTGGTCAGGCCTCGTCTGAGGGCAAGTTCCTCGCGTGCCATCGCAGCTTCAGGCGACCGCCGGCATAACGTCCGCCCATACTTTCAAAGAACCGATATGCGTCAGCAAGCGAGTCGAAGGTGTGTAATGCCGCCGTGTTTGCGCTTTCAGTCAATTGCCCATTAGCGCCCAAATATCGGACCTCGCACGTTTCCGTTTCCAGCACTACAAAGTAGTGCACGAATCCCGGATGGCTCATGCTGAATGCGGGCCACACCGCGACTTAACTAAAAACGGCGGAACTCTAGACGCAGAATGCGTCCCTCGTATAGCCCTCTGTGCTCTGCATGAAAATCGCTCGCTCTCGACAGCGCGGCGAACGTCAGAAGCTTGTTCAAGTCGCCACATCCGACGACCGGTAAGCCGTCCACGCCGACGTATTCGCCCCCCCCCCCGGCACTTCGCCCTCTCCGATCTTGAAATAATAAAGCGACGATGTGTGCATCTACCGATTATGCACTGTTGCAGTGATAATCCTTCTTCGGTAAGTTCCCGAGCGCATGTCAGCGTGCGACTTCTTATGGCGTGCTCAGTGTTTCCGTTTGGTCGGTTTGGCTGGCGGCGGTATTACCATGATCCTCGGGCGCGACTGGCGGATGCTGTTTACCTGGCCCGTGCGCGAGGCGCACGCGTAACGGCACCTGACCGTTCGCAATGATCGTCGGGTGTTTGCTCAGTATCATTACGCCGAACTTCCACCAGTGCACGCGTGCATCGTAAAGTTCATCGGCGGTGAATGTGCGCTCGACCGCTGTCCGTTCAAGTCATTCCGACAGCAGCAAGGCAGTGGTACTCGCGCTGCGCCCGATTTCACTTTCGGGCATGCTGTTGCTTCTCGGTAGAGAAGCACATCGGCCAAACGAGCCAAACAGGGACCACAGTAGACTGCTCCCCTTGCTTTGACTCACGAGCGCTACACTGCTACGGCGGGAGTGTCATTCACCAATCGGTCGCGCCCTTTGACGGGACATACGTTTAGCCGCTCCGCATTGGTCCAAAGGCTAATCCTGTCGACTGGAGGAAAGATTTAGACTCGTAGGCGACAACGCGCAACCACACGGCGCGCTCGTGCTTGTGACTGCCATGACGATCACGCCTCCCATCGGTCTGGCACACAGTTAAGATTTTTGAAATGTCAGGACGCCCTGATGGAGATTAGGAACAAGCTGCTCTGGATCATTGCGCTGGCTGTGACATCGACATCGCTCCTCGCTGTTGCGCAGACTGAAACTGCCCCACCTGCTCCCGCGCAGAGTTCCCCGTGGCTGCTCGCGCCCATATTCAATCAAAATCCCAAGCTCGGCGCCTCGTTCGGAGTACTCGGCGGCTATCTGCATCTGTTCGATGAGAACTCGCGGCCGTCCATATTCGCCGTCTCGGGCCAGTATACGAATACAGACTCGATCGTGGGCGGCGCTTTTGCCAGGACTTCCTTCGACCAGGACCGTCAACGACTACTCGCTGGGCTCTTGTACGGGAACATCAAAAACGACTACGCCGATTACCTCGGAACCGGAGTTCCGCTCAAAAATAATGCCGAGATGCGTTCGTTCATTGCGCGCTACACGTACCGCATCAAGGACGACTGGTTTATCGGCGTGCAGGGCATCTATCAGAATTTCTTCATCGCCGGCGAGACGGAATTCGATAATCAAGTACTCGATGTCCTTGGTGTCAAGCCATACAAGTCTGGTGGGCTGGGTATCGTCGTCCAGCGCGATACACGGGACAGCGAGGACATGCCGACACGCGGCTCGCTGCTCAACCTTAACAATCTGGCCTACCGTGAAGCGTTAGGCGGCCAGGACAACTTCGACGTCTATCGTGTCGAGTTCAGGTACTTCATGCCGCACGGCGATCGAAATGTGTTTGCCATGCGCCAGCTGAACCACCTCACGAACAACGCACCCACTCAGACACGAGCACCGGTTCAGCTTCGCGGCTACAAGATCGGGCAGTACAACTCTGAGTACATGTCTTCGATCGAGGGCGAGGAGAGGCTACGGCTTGCAGAGAGATGGACAGCCACGATTTTCGCGGGCGTGGCGTGCCTCTATGGAGAAGGCGCCGGAGGCGGGGGCTGTGGGGAAAGCGCAAACCTATTTCCGGCTGCCGGCGCTGGTGTTCAGTACATTCTTAAACCTAAGCAGGGAATAGTTCTTAACCTCGAGTATGCGCGTGGCAAGAGCGGAAATTCGGGCGTTTACCTCAAGATGGGATACGCCTACTGACCCCCTGCGCGCATCGATTTCCTCCTGCTGTTCTTCGATAGCGATTGGCCGTGATCTTCTGCGACAGCTTCATAACGAAGGGCAATACCTTACTCACGCTTTCTCCTAATTCGGATTGGCTGAGCGTTCTCGGGCCTCGCAGACCGCTTCTGACTTGAAGAGTCAACTGTCGGCGTCGTTCTTTAACGCTATGGCAGGAGACCTTCACCCAGCCAAGCCGTTTTTCGATTCACGATTCTGCTAACAATTACTCTCTCGCTTTTCGCACGACATTTGCTGAAATGTCGGCAAGCGCCCGCAACGTCGCGCGGTCGCTGATAGCTCCTCCGTACACTGATTACTATCTTGCTCCTGCGTGGTTAGCGCGTTTTCAACGTGCCACCTCAAAGGCGGTCCGCTTGTCATAACTCCTGCCATTTTCATGCGCTTCGCTGGCGCGAATTGTATCGATATGGCGCCGATGGTCCTGTGCAGAGACTGAGTGCGCTGATAGTATCGCCGGGGTTTTTTTACCGGGCAGGAGCGCAATCATCGTCGTGCCGCGTGGACTATCCGCAAGTGCATTGGTCAGCTTGGTCAGAGCACAGTGCACAGGATTCGGTGAAGTCATCGATATCAAGCTTATGCCTCCCTTGTCGGAGAGCCGTCTCATATTCGTGCAGATGCGAACCGAGACGCAGAGTCATGAGTTGTCGCAAGCGCTCGGACAAAACAGCTTCGGCGATGTAGTCGCAATTCAGGTCAGATATGCGCCTGAAACACTGAATGACTGGAGCAAGCTCGAAAGTCGAAATAGGTGATGGACCAAGAGGCTCTGCGAGTTCTCATAGTTGACGACGACGCCGCAGCAGCGATCGACCTCGAGAGACTGCTACACGCGCACGGGCATACTGTTCACGTATCGTATCGTGCCAGCGACGCACTTGAACTCGCGGTTGTTATACGACCGCATCTGATATTGCACGACATCGTTATGCCAACGATGGGTGGATACGAGGCGGCGCGCCGTCTAAGGGCCATCCCTGTCCTGGCGCACACGCTACTGATAGCGTGTTCCGGTTCGATCAATGAACGGAAAGTGAGACAGGCGGGCTTCAATGGTTGGCTTATCAAGCCCGTTCGCGATGCTGACCTGCAGACGATAATCACTATCGCGCACGAATGCATTGCGAACACTCGTCGCGATCTCGATATCGGTGACTGGTTCAAGCAACCGGACTAGGCTCCTGGCGCTCATATCTCGTATGGCGTGCATTGTCTGCAATATGGCACGCACTGTCCTATAAGAGACTGACGCCGATTGATAACCTCCGCGCTCGTCAACTCAACGGGCAAGGCGGTCTATCGTGGCGAGCGGGAAAGACAGGAATACCGGAAGCGAAGACGATCGTCCAGACGACGAACCGCTTCTGAGCGAGAGAGTGTTTTGGGCAATCTGGATTGCGTGGACCGTCGCGATCCTTTTCCTTTGTATGCAGCGATAGACCAACCGCGTTCGGATTGTCGCTGGCCGCTGTGTAATCTTTGTGCTTAAAAGCGAAGCTTTCTTCATAAGCACGAGTCACAAGGCTCGCGTTCGCCATGCCTTCGATGTCCTCAGAGTGGCGAATCGCATGGTCAACGTTGTTGAGTAACGATCACCTGTCTAGAGGTGAGTGCCGCAGGTGCAGGATCTCTCCATCGAAGACCCCCCTCTTACTTACGTGATAGTTAGACGCGTCACGTAGATTCATGAATGTCATGAGCGGCGCGAGCTTATGGCAACCGCGTACAGGGTGCCCGTCCCTGCCCATGAACAGACCGGGACCCGTCGAACGCGCCTGCTCCCCGATCTGAAAGTAATAGACCATCTGCCGATTCTAAACATGTATGGCCAAGAGCGCCGCTTCAGATGCGAGCCACCGGCGATCGCCAGTGCAAGGCCGCTAGCAAGAAAAACCCGCAGCCCGGAGCCGTTCGAGGCACTCTCGCTCCTCCCACCGAAGGTTACAGCGAAAGTCTATGTTCACTGCGCGCAAGGCGCGCCTTCGTGCGTGTCGCACTCCAATCTGCGCGGCGTCAACTGACAACTCAGTGTCGTCGGCGGTCAAGACGAAGCCGGCCGCTAACCTCAAAATCAGCAAGCATAAGCATCATCGTTTTCACAACGCTGCCGAGAATTCCAGGCACCAGGAATATTCAATGAATGCTCAGATTCAGCACAGTATCAAAATGACTGCCGCAAGAAGAAAGCCGTTCATCGCGATTGTGGATGACGATGCATGCGTCTGCCGTTCTCTCAAGCGCCTGGTCAAGTCGCACGGCATCGATGCCGAGACATTTACGTCGAGCGTTGAATTCGTCGATGTGATACAGCATATGCAGTCTTTCCACCCGGACTGCGTTATTCTCGACATGCATATGCCGGTGCTGAACGGAGCTCAGGTGCTGGGACGACTGGCAGGATGCCGGCCCGGCCTGCCGGTTATCTTCCTTACCGGCGCGCGCGAGCCTGGAATTTTCCGAATGGCGCTTGCATGCGGCGCAGTGACTGCTCTGCGCAAACCGTCTGACGAGGCTATGCTGATGGCGAACCTGCGATCGATCTTGAAGATGGAAGCAGGCGATGGAACACCGACGCCAAGTGAAATAACATAGAAAGCAGCGCCTCCACGTCGCTCTGCCTGATATGGTTGAGGCTGGTCGACGCGAGTTAGCGTCCTTACCGCGGAACGCCAGCTTTTCAGCAGAACCCCACACGCGCGGCAATCGCGCCGGATGTCGTGCTATTGGACTTTCGTCCAATAGCACTGTCGCCCTGATTGGGCGATTCTCCCATCGCAGGTTTTCGCCTGCAGAAACCTCCCTAGATCCCGCATGCAGCGGGCTTTGTGGGCCGCCCTAAACGGCGGCCCACTTTTTATCGATAGCACCCATGACAAAGTTTTCCATGCCGGCGCGAAACCGAGCGCGACATCATGGCCGCGTTCCGACGCGTGCAAGCCATCCTGGCGCGCAGTGAGCACGACGCCGAAGGTCCGGAGCGTGTAACCGGCGCAGCAGTTGGCGCACAGCCGGTGCCTACGGCTGTAGCAGTGGCTCGGCTGCACTCATGTGTCTCCGAAATGGCGGCGATCGTTCAACGCGTCATGGCCGAGCTGCCGCCGCACGATGTTGATCAACGGCAGCGTGCTGACATCACTAAGTTTTGCTCGGATTTTGAGCAGGCAACACGCGCAATTCAGGCCGAGATACGAATTCTTGAAGACAAACTTGGCCTGCACCCGGGCGAAGCGCCCTACGATCGATCAGTGCTCAGCCGCGAACCGATAATCACCATATACATTATTCGGAAATGGCTTTCCGAAGAGATCGACTCGATTAAGGCCATTTTGCGGCGCCTTGAACGCGGCGCGGCTTATCGGGTCGTCGCGCGGGCGACGGTGGATCTGATCCGGATATGGATAGATGCGGAATCTGCACTGATGACGATTCGAGTGCATGTGACGCGCGAAGAGTAAGCGAGTTATGCATCGTAATCCTTCGATTCACGCACGCGGCACCGTAATCTCCGTCTAGCTCGCCACGTATAAGACCTTAGTCCAATATGCGATAGGGCATGATTGCGCCTATCGTCATTTGCGTGGCTTGTCTCGGGATGCGCGCATGAAGCGGGACGGGTCGAATGCAATATCATGACGATGGCGGCCTCTCAGTGAACCCTCGTGCACAGTCACCGGATCAAGCAGCGAAGCCTCGCGTCGTCTCCTCGTTCCAACGGCGCCAGGTGGCAGGCGTCCGGGGCCGCCCGAGCTCCCTACTCTCTCGGTTAGTCGGACTTGCTCATGGCAGTATATTTCCCCGACATGCGGCAGCCTGTCTTGGTCAGGGCAGTACCATGGGCCTGAGCTATGCGTTAACGCGTAGATACGCCCGACGAGCGGCGGTTGTGTTTGCCCTGCTGCTGCCGTGCACAGCGCTCGCTGCCGGAGCACTCGTTTATTTCGATCAGCCGGAAAGCGCCAAGATCTTTACGCAGGCCGAAAGTAAAGGGAACTATTGGGAGTTGAGCCGCTATTATGAAACGCAGCGGATCGATACGTTTTGCTCGGTGACCTCGAGCACGATGGTGCTGAATGCGCTGGGCGTCAAGCCGGCGATCCAGCAAGCGATGATTTATCCGTTTAACAAATTCAATCACGAGAATTTTTTTACGCCGGCCGTCCTCGCTATGCAACCCGTGCGCAACATCGCCGGCGACGGGCTGACGCTCGCTGAACTCGGTGACGTTCTGGCGACTTTCGGTGTACGCGTCGAGCAGCACCCGGCGACGACTACCTCCGCCGCCGATTTCCGCCGGCTTGCGCAAGCCGCCGTGAGCTCGACCGACCGTTATGTAATAGTCAATTTTCTACGCAGTGCTATCGGTCAGGAAGGCGGCGGACATTTTTCGCCGCTCGCGGCCTATGATGCAAAGACTGACCGCTTTCTTATTTTGGATACGGCGCGTTACAAATACGCGCCTTTTTGGGTGCTAAGCGACGATTTGTGGACCGCGATGAATACAGTCGATAAAGACTCCAAAACGGCGCGCGGTTTCCTGATCGTCGCCCAGGCGCCTAAGTAAGAACAGGAAGTAACGACTATTCGAACCAGACACTGTAAATATCTCACAACAATCGGGTTGCCGGCTTAACAGGAATCCCGAGCGCGATCTCCTAGACTGAATCATCGTTGCAGCGGCCAAGTAGGCCTAAGGAGATCGACATGGAAATGGACGGCGTCGTAGACAAAACCCGCAAGCATCAGTCGGATCCGGCAGAGAAGTTTGCATCCCGTTTCTTCAACGTCGTTGGTATAGCGTGGGTGGTTGCCCTTTTATTCGTTATCGGAGTCCAGCATTCGAGAAACATCAATGCGGCTGAGCATCAACCCGAGAGAGTTTCGGAACCGGAATCATTGGCGCCGATTAGCTATTTGCCGGCGCAGTTTCCGCGAAACTGGGCGAGCGCGACAGTAGCCGAACATGTACAGGCGTTTTAATGTCATGTCAAACCTGATGCTAAGAGTGAGAGGCCTGCGGGGCCGGGCGCTCGTTGTTCGGTTGACCGGTCCCCTGTGCTTGTCGCGATCCTGCATGAGTAGAAATCAATGTGGCGCAGGCTGCAAGCAACCCGCCCACATTTCGTCCGCTGTCGACCTCGAGGTGAAACGATGAAAACAAAGTCAATACTTGATCCCTCATTCCGCTATACACGGAGTGGCGACACTGACCTGCGAAAAACTTTTGCCCGGATCCGGCGGGAACAGCGCAAGGAAACGTCAGCCCAGGCAGACAAGCTGACCGCAATGAACGTGTCACCGATCGTGCGACGCGCCACTGTGCATAACGGCCCCGGGCGTTGAGTGAGATCGAGCGACTCGACAAATACCGAACGGCATGTTCGCGATCGCACTATTGCTGCTGCAGGCGCTGTTGCGCGAGCGCGTTCAACGACTGAACGAGCACCCTCTCTTGAGCTTGCAGTTCCCGGTATCGCGCGTAAAGCTGATCTAAGTCCGCCTGGTAATCCTTGATGCGCCGGGCGCGGGTTTGCTCTTCACGCTTGACGTCGTCGTAAAGCGGCGAACTGGGCGGCGAGTTGGCTGCTGCGAAGCTCTGTCGCTCTTCGTTGCGACGCAGCTCCTGCACCATATTGAACTGTTGATACAAGGATTGCCGCTCTTGAGAATTTCGAGTCAGAGCAGCTTCTACTTCACGTGTCTGGTAGTCAATGCTCTGCGCTGCTACGCCCGAGCTAAGCAGGAAGGCGCTCGACAACAAGATCTGACGGCAAATGCCGCATATGTTATCGATCGACGAGCGACCCTGACGCCCTGAGCTACAGCTCTGTGACATGACCAGCGATGATTGCGCCTTACATGTTGTCGATTTTCGACATACCGGCAGTTTAGCATTCACGAAAGACGCGACGATGGTAAATCCAACCGTAACGGCCCTGCAACTACGGCGCGCCTATATCCGATGGGCTAAGACTTTAGTCCAATACCGACTGCGGATAGCTGTCCGTATTCTCTTGGCATGACTGGATTTTATTACTTCGTCGTCGGAGAGGCGGTCGATAAAGAACCGCCTGACTATATCGGCATCGATGGGGAGTGTGTGCCGCATGATGGCGACTTCGCGCTCGTCCGAAAATTCTTCACCCGACTCGAAGCGCGCAATTTTTATCATGGGATGGCTCGACGGTACGGCGTTCAAACGCTGCATATGCGATGGTACTCGTCGGATGGAAGCGCACCTGAGGGCGCGTGCCGCAACAAGCGCTGGACCCCGTCAAGATATCAGTGATTGTCCCGCGGGACGAAAGCGCCGCTCGTACCGACCAGGAAATCGAAGTCCGCTCCGTCATTTGCCTGCAGCACATGTTCGCAGTAAAGGCGCCAGTACCCGCGCGATAGCGGCGGTTGCGGATTTCGCCATAACTTCCGGCGACGCGCGAGCTCCGCCTTGCCGACGAGCAGTTGCAATCGACGCCGCTCCACGTCCAACTCGATGATGTCGCCGTTTTCGACCAAGGCGAGGACGCCGCCCGCGGCCGCTTCCGGTGCGACGTGGAGCACGACGGTGCCGTAAGCCGTTCCGCTCATGCGCGCGTCCGAGATGCGCACCATGTCGGTGACTCCCCGTTTCAGCAGCTTGGGCGGCAGCGGCATGTTTCCAACCTCCGCCATTCCTGGATAGCCTTTTGGTCCGCAGTTCTTGAGCACCATAACGCAGCGTTCGTCGATATCAAGCTGCGGGTCATCGATCCGCCGGTGAAAATCCTCAATGTCCTGAAAAACTACGGCGCGGCCCTTGTGCTTCATAAGTTCCGGCGTAGCGGCGGACGGCTTGATGATGGCGCCATCAGGACACAGATTCCCCTTGAGAACTGCGATGCCGGTGTTTTTCTTGAACGGACCCTCGAAGGGGAAAACCACATCCCTGTTCCAGCAGCGCGCGTCCTTGTTGTTCGCCCACAGCGTCTTGCCGTTTACGGTCAGCGCGCTCTTGTCCAGCAATCCGTTTTCGCACAGTTCACGGATGACTACAGGAAGTCCACCCGCGTAGTAGAAGTCTTCCATCAGATACTTGCCCGATGGCATGAGGTTAACGAGACAGTGCACATCGCGGCCGAGCCGGTCCCAATCAGCGAGCTTCAGATCGACGCCGATGCGGCGCGCGATAGCGATCAGGTGGATCACCGCATTTGTCGAGCCGCCGATGGCGGCATTTACCCGGATCGCGTTCGCAAAGGCGTTGGCTGTGAGAATCAGCGACAGTTTCACGTTTTTCTTCACGAGCTCGACAATGCGGCGGCCCGCCGCGCGTGCGAGCACATTGCGGCGCGCGTCCACTGCCGGAATCGCGGCGTTGCCGGGCATGCCCACGCCCAGTGCTTCGACCATCGACGCCATCGTGGACGCCGTGCCCATCGTCATGCAATGGCCGTGCGAGCGGTGCATGCACGACTCGGCCTCGTGGAACTCGGCAAGTGTAATTTTGCCGGCCCGCAGTTCTTCAGACATCGACCACACGTTCGTTCCGGAACCGATGTCCGTGCCGCGGAATTTGCCAGAGAGCATAGGACCACCGGACACGGCGATGGCCGGAAGATCGACGCTCGCCGCGCCCATCAACAACGCCGGAGTCGTCTTGTCGCAACCGACGAGCAACACCACGCCATCCAGCGGATTGCCCCGTATGGATTCCTCGACGTCCATACTCGCGAGGTTGCGATATAGCATCGCGGTCGGACGCAGCAGCGTTTCACCGAGCGACATCACAGGGAATTCCAGCGGGAATCCGCCGGCTTCCAACACGCCCGCCCTGACGTGGTCTGCGATGACGCGGAGGTGCGTGTTGCACGGTGTCAGCTCCGACCATGTATTGCAGATGCCGATCACGGGCCGGCCGTCGAACTGGTCATGCGGCACGCCGCGGTTTTTCACCCAGCTGCGGTAGATAAATCCGTAAATATCCTGTCGTCCAAACCAATTCGAGCTGCGCAGCTTGTGCGATTTTTTAGGCATCTCAATAAGTGGCGCGACCGCCCGAGATATCGAATACCGCGCCGGTGGAGAACGAGCAGTTACCCGATGCAAGCCAGCACACCATTGACGCGATTTCTTCGACGGTAACAAAGCGGTTCATTGGAATTTTCGCGAGCATGTAGTTAATGTGCTCGCTGGTCATCTGATCGAAAATCGCGGTTTTCGCGGCGGCCGGCGTGACGCAGTTTACGAGCACGCCGCTTGACGCGAGTTCTTTGGCTAGCGATTTTGTCAGGGCTATAACGCCCGCTTTCGATGCGCTGTAGGCCACTGCGTTCGGATTGCCTTCCTTGCCCGCGATCGAGGCGATATTCACGATGCGGCCGTATTTCTGTCTCACCATGTGGGGCGCCACCGAACGGCAGCACAGGAACTGACTGGTTAGATTGACGCGCAGCACGCGGTCCCACTCGTCGATCGGATAATCGATCGTGGGGGCATTGAGCCCCGCAATTCCCGCGTTATTGACGAGTATGTCTACGCGGCCCAAGTCGCGAATCATGGCGTTAGTCGCGCGCTCAACTGCGTGCGGATTGGTCACATCGATTACGTCGCCCGACACACCCGCGCTCAATTCAGCGATGGTGCGCGCAAGCAGCTGCTCGTCGCGATCCCAGATGCGAACTTGCGCACCGGCGGCAAGCAGGCGCTGTGCGATTGCGCGGCCGATGCCTTGCGCACCACCAGTCACAATAGCCGCACGCTGACTGAACTCAGCTACCCCATCGCCAGACCCTTCTCCCGAAACAATGGAGGTTCGAGGCGAAGATGGTTCATCAGCCATTACCATTCCTTAGTAATGCGCTCATTCTTTGACTCCGCCGGTCAGGCCGGCGACATAGTACTCGACAAAAAACGAATACAGCACAGCAACCGGCAGAGAGCCGAGCAGCGCGCCCGCCATCAGCGCGCCCCAGTGGTATACGTCACCCTCGACCAGTTCCGTGACGACACCTACCGGGACGGTCTTTACTTCCGACGAAGATATAAACGTCAGTGCATAAATAAATTCGTTCCACGATAGTGTGAACGCGAAGATGCCGGCGGAAATCAGACCCGGCACAGCCAGCGGCAGAATAATCTTCGTGAGTATCTGCCACCGTGTAGCCCCGTCGATGAGTGCGCATTCCTCGAGCTCATAGGGAATCGAGCGAAAATATCCCATCAGCAGCCACGTGCAGAATGGAATGAGAAACGTCGGATAAGTCAGCATCAGCGCCCAGCGCGTATCGAAGAGTCCCAGTTCAACAACGATGGCGGCGAGCGGTATAAACAGGATCGACGGCGGCACCAGGTAAGCGAGAAAAATTGCCATGCCGACGCTTTTCGAACCGCGGAAACGCAGCCGTTCGATGGCGTAAGCCGCGAACACGCTTGCGATCAAGGAGACGAAAGTGGCTACGACTGACACGATAATCGTGTTCCACATCCACTCCGGATAGGATGTATGGAACAGGAGCTTCTCGAAATGCGCGATGGTGGGATGTTGAATCCAGAACGGGTTGGCATCGCGGCTGAGAAGTTCTGCATCGGGCTTGAACGACGTCATCGTCATCCAATAGAACGGAAACAAGAGCACGAACAAGAAGCCACCAAGCGGCAGGTATAGCGTCACCCAGCGGCGCGGCAAGGACTCAAGGTAGTCCATGCCGCGCGTGTCTTCAGTTCGCTCGGTCACGTTATTTGTCTCCGCCGCCCTGCTGCCATGCCCTGCGCTGGAGGCCGAAATAGGAAAATAATATGGCAGCTAATAAGAATGGCACCATTGCAATGGCAAGCGCTGCGCCTTCGCCGAGGTTGCCGCCCGGTATCGCACGCTGAAACGAAAGCGTCGCCATCAGGTGGGTCGCGTTAAGCGGTCCGCCGCGCGTCAGCACATAGATCAGTTGAAAATCCGTAAAGGTGAAGAGCACGCTGAACGTCATCACGACGGCAATGATAGGTGTGAGCATTGGCAAAGTGACGTAACGAAACTTCTGCCACTCGGTCGCGCCGTCGAGCGAAGCCGCTTCGTATAGCGATGGCGATATCGTCTGCAGACCGGCAAGCAGACAGATGGCGACGAATGGCACACCGCGCCACACGTTCGCAATGATCACCGACATCCGCGCCATCCACGGATCGCCGAGGAAATTGATGTAATGGTCAATCACTCCCATGCGCGCGAATGCCCACGACACAACCGAAAACTGTGCATCGTATATCCACCAGAATGCAATCGCCGAGAGCGCTGTCGGCACAATGAACGGCAGCAGGACGACCGCTCGCAAAAACGCCTTGCACGGCAGGCTGCGATTGAGGAGCATCGCCAGCCACAAGCCCAGCATGAATTTCACGACGCTCGCTACCACCGTGTAAAAGAGCGTGTTGAACAGCGACAGGCGCGCGAGCGCGTCGTCCAGGAGTGACTCGAAATTTTCCAAACCTACCCAATGCCCTGCCCGTCCAATCCTTGCATCGGTAAAACCGAGCCACAGGCCAAGGCCGAGCGGATAAGTGAGAAACATCAGCAATAGCGCCGCCGCGGGCAGCATGAACAGCAGACCGAGGACGTTGCGATTGTCGAGAAATTTGTGCATTCGCTTTAAACCGCCGGAGTCAACGGCAGCATTGCTGCTGCCGCTTTAGCCGCGAAAAACTCACACCCGCCCGATTGAACAGCGTTGTAATTCCAAGTCCACCGAACCGGGCGATGTGATGCCGGAGCGCCTCTGATTACACTTTGTAGTAGCGCTCGGCGCGTTTCTGCGCGCGCTCGGCCGCCTCCTTCGGCGTCTTTGACCCGCTGGCCGCTTCGGCCACCATGTTGACGACGATGAAATCGGCCATGCACTGGGCCGACGCATATCCCATCTTTCCGCTGTAACCGTTGGGAAGCATGATCTTCATGCAGTCGCGGTACGGCGTGTGCTTCGGGTCTTCGGTCCAGATCGGATTCGACTCGTAGGCTTTAAGCGGATGCGTCACATAGCCGATTGCGGCCTTCTGCCACGGCTCGTACTGCTCCTTCTCCATCATGAAGCGCAGGTATTCCTTGGCCGCGTTCGGATACTTGGTGTACTTGAAAATCATCTGGTTGAAGAAGAGGTGCAATTCGGTGGGCTTGCCCACCGGACCCACCGGCAGATTGGCGTGGCCGATGTCGGCGGCCATGGCCTTCACTTTCGGGTCTTGTGATGTCTTGGCCGAGTAATAGATTGAAATGCCGTTCTCGGTAATGCTGATTTGATCGTCGAGGAAAGCCTTGTTGTTGTTCGGATCCAGCCAGGAAAGCGTGCCCGGGACGAAAGTCTGATAGAGCTCCCTGGCGTATTCGAGCGCCTGGATGGTTTGTGGACTCGCGATGACGACATTGTTTTTTTCGTCGACGAGTTTGCCGCCGAATGACCAGACCAGCCAATGCGTCCATGTATTGCCGTCGCCGGTCGCATTGCCGAGCGTGAAGCCAACTGGATGGCCTTTGGCTTTCAAGGCCTGACACAGTTTGAGGAAGCCCGGCATGTCTTTCGGAAACGTTGAAAATCCCGCTTCCTTCATGTGGCTTTCGCGATAGACAAACGTATTGCCGGCGCAACCAAGCGGCAATCCGATCCAGCGCTTGCCGTCAGGCTGCAGGTATTGCTTGCATACGTCATACCACCCACCGTATTTCGTGCCGAGATAATTTGCAAGGTCGGTGACGTCGAGCAACTTCTCCGGATAAAGATTGGCGTCGTCAAACGTCGACAGCACGATGTCGGGACCCGAGCCGACGTTCGCCGCAACCGCTGCCTTCGGCCGCACGTCTTCCCAGCTTTCATTGTCGACGCGCACCTCAACGCCGGTCGCTGCGCTGAATTTCTTCGTGTTTTGCATCCACACATCTTCATCGCCCTGCACAAAGCGCTTCCAGCGGAGCACACGCAGCTTGGCCCCTGTTTCCGGTTTCCAGGCCATAGCGGGTGTTTTGGTTTGCGCGGAAGCCAGGAGCGGCAATCCCGTCGCTGCGCCCGCGGCGAGCCCGGCTGATACTCTTAGAAAGTCGCGTCTATCGATTTTGCTCATCGTCTCCTCCGTCAGGTAAAAAAACGAAATCGGTCAGGCAAGCCGGGCGCCGCTCGCGCGATCAAACAGAAAGGTCGACATCGGCCTTAACATCACCGCTGTTCCCGGCTGGAAATCGTGACGCTCGCGCACCACGGCCGTGACGTTAACCCCGGCGAGCTTGCAGAAGATCTGCGTGTCGGCGCCGGTCGGTTCAACCACGACAACTTCAGCGGGCACACCGGTTTTATCCACCGCGAAATGCTCGGGCCGCACGCCGACGGTTACCTCGCGCCCTTCTGGAATCTCCGCGCGCAGCGGCAACGGAAGATGTATGCCGCTGCCGACCGCCACAGCGAGGTCAGCGCCATTTCGCGCAAGGCGGCCATCGATGAAGTTCATCGCAGGCGAACCGATAAAACCGGCGACGAACTGATTTGCGGGATTGTCATACAGTTGCAGCGGCGACCCTATCTGCTCGACGCGTCCGGCATTCATAACGACGATCTTGTCAGCCATGGTCATCGCCTCGATCTGGTCGTGCGTGACATACACCGAAGTCGTCTTGAGCCGCAGGTGCAGCGCTTTGATCTCGGTGCGCATCGCCACTCGCAGCTTGGCGTCGAGGTTGGACAGTGGCTCGTCGAACAGGAATACCTGCGGCTTGCGCACGATGGCCCGTCCCATCGCTACGCGCTGGCGCTGACCGCCCGAGAGCTGGCGCGGATATCGTTTGAGGTAATCTGCAAGTCCGAGGATGTTCGCCGCCTCCATCACTCGCTTGCGCGTGGCGTCCGCGCTCTCGCCTGCAAGTTTGAGGCTGAACGCCATGTTGTCGAACACCGTCATATGCGGATATAGCGCGTAATTCTGGAATACCATGGCGATATCGCGCTCTTTGGGCGCGACGTTATTCACCACGCGATTACCTATAGAGAGTGTGCCGTGTGTGATCTCTTCGAGACCGGCAATCATGCGCAGCAGCGTCGACTTGCCGCAGCCCGACGGCCCGACCAACACACAGAACTCACCGTTCTCGACTTGGAGGTCGATGCCATGCACGACCTCGGTCGTGCCAAAGCTTTTGCGCATCCCGCTGAGTGTCAGCGCCGCCATGTCTCTCCTCCATCGCCGTCCAGCCATCGAACACTCAGCACGCCCGGAGTCATAGATCCGCAGCGACTATGTGCCTTGTTGGTAGATGTGCTGGAAGACCGGATGCAGGTTATCCGCACGAACCAGAGTGGTCAAGGCGCCTCGCCGTAACATCGTGGTGATGCACGCTTGCCGGGAAACACATTGTCCGTCTATTGGAGAGTGAGCTCGCTGCTGGTAAGCTTTCCCGCAACCGGCGTTGACCCGTTCTCCAAGGCTGTCCGAAGTGTTCGAGCGATTCTCCATAGATGCAGCAAGCTTCCCGGGACCTGTTCTGATCACGGGCGCGGGCGGCTGCATCGGCAGCTGGGTGCTGGCGCTACTGACGCGCGCGGGAGTGCCCGCCTGTGCGTTCGACTTAAATGACGACAAGCGGCGGCCTCGCTTATTAATGCCGGCGAGCGACGTTGCGGCAATTCAATGGCGTACCGGCGACATCGCAGACAGCGACCAGCTAATGGAGACGGTAAAGTCGCTGCGTCCGTGCGCCATCATTCACCTTGCCGCGTTGCAGGTGCCCTTTTGCAAGGCCGATCCGGTAGCCGGTGCACGTGTCAACGTCGTCGGCACCGTAAATGTTTTCGAGGCCGCACGCCAGCTCGGTATTCGACGGCTTACCTACGCAAGCTCCATTGCAGCACATGGCGCGATCGAAGAAGGTCTCGGCACGATGAGTACGTTGTATGGCGCGTACAAATATTGCGATGAACAAATCGCCAAAGTGTATTCGGTGGATCACAACGTGCACAGCGTCGGCCTGCGTCCAGGCGTCGTTTACGGGATTGGACGCGATCAGGGATTGACTTCTAAAACGACTGTCGCGATGCTTGCCGCGGCCGCAAGCAAACCGTACGATGTCCCTTTTCGCGGCGGCGTGTCGTGGCTGTACGGCGGCGAAGTTGCCAGCGCATTCATCAGCGCCGTCGCGCGCGAGCGCGACGGCGCGCCGGTGTTCGACATGAACGGCGTGCATGCACCGGTCGAACAGGGAATTCAAATAATCAATCAGCTTGCTGGCTCTGAACACATCACGTGTTCAGGGCAGCCGCTTGCCTTTCCCATGCATCTGCCTGATGTTCCGCTCCGCGCGTATCTCGGTGATTACGGCACGATGCCGCTCGCAGACGGCATACGCATCACCTACGATGCGTTCAAGTCACTGCTGGGCCGAGGCATGGTGAGCGCGCCCGAAACGGCATAACCGTGCCGGGGGTTGTCGATTACGGTGCCTTTGTCGCCGCCGTCATTGTCTTCTTGATGTTGCCGGGGCCGGGCAATCTCGCTTTGATTACCTCGACGGGCAAGGGTGGTATTACCGGCGGGATCGGCGCAACCTTCGGCGTGATTCTTGGCGATCAAGTATTGCTGTGGCTGGCGGTTGGCGGCGTCGCCGCAGTTTTGAACGCCTATCCCGGCGCTTTCCGCGCCGTGCAATGGCTGGGCGCTGCCTACCTTGCGTGGCTGGGCGGCCGCATGCTGCTGTCGCAACAGGGCAGCGCTCCTGTACTGCATATCACGCCGCATCATTACCTATGGCAGGCGTTCACGATTACCTTGCTGAATCCGAAGGCGATCGTTTTCTACATGGCCTTTTTTCCACTGTTCGTCGATCCGGCTGCTCATCCGGGCTTGATGACTTTTGCGTTGATGGCGCTGACGATCGCCGCCGTGACATTCGCATACGGCTTGATAGCCGTACTGCTGACGCATTATCTGGCGCGGCGTCTGCGTGCCAATCCCCTCATTTCAGTTTTCTTTCAAAAACTGGCGGGACTGTTTCTGATTGCGTTTGGCATCAGATTGGTAGTGACGCGTTAAGTTAGAAGCAAAAAACGCGACAGAAGTGGCCGGCGCAAGGAAGCTGTCAGTTCGTGAGCGAATGGAAAGGGCGTTCGCTAACTGCAGAAACCGAGTATGCGTTCCTCCGCGCTGCAAGGCTTCGAGGGCTTTGCCACAGGGCGCGACTTCGTTCTAGAGCCACAGGCACGAATCTCGCGCGTCGTCGGCGGATAGTAAGTCCAGCCCGGCGGAAGCGCGGGCAGTGTGAGGCTGACTTCGCGCCATTTGGGATGCCCCTTTTCCTGCAGCACTGGAAAATTATTGCAGAGCGATCGCGCGAATTTGCTGAGGTAACCGACTGTGTCTCGCAAGTTGTAATCGTAAGTGACGAGGTACGCGCCCACGGAGATAGTTGTAAAGTCCTGCTGCAGCAGCCGCGGATAGCTCGACGCTTTGATGATTGATTGCGAATAGATGGTGAGCGGCAGCTTGCTCGAGGGTTGCGCGGGATCGAACTTCAGCAACTTGATGTACTTCTGCGCTTCCGGCTTCATGTTTGAGATGAGCGGTGCGGGCTGCCCTGCGGCGACGACGACGACATCGACTGATTTATCGCCGATCAGCTTAACCAGCGCTTCCTCGTTCGAGAGATAACTTGCATTCGCCTCCGGCATTGGTGCGTTGAACATCATGCGATACAGGGTGTGCGTGATGAGCGCCGCGCCGCTGCCCACGACGCCGCCGTTGATCCTGGCATCCTTGATGTCGTGCAGATAGTTGTATGGCGAATCCGCCCGGACAATGTAGTGAATCTCGGTATTGTAAAGCGGCAGCACCACGCGCAGCGGCTTGATGATGTTGCTGGTGTCCGCGTTGCCAGCCTTCGCCCTGTCCAAAAACGCCTGGTAGACATCCGCCTGCACAATCGCCAGTTTTACGCCGGCGTCGTAGCGAAGATGCTTGATGTTCGCGGCGGAGCCGTCGGTCGGCAGGACCTCCAGCGCGATATCCGCTTCGGGCGCGACATACTTGGCGAGATCTGCACCGATCGCGAAATAGGTGCCCTTCTCATTCGCTGTAACTATTTTGTATTCGGCCTCGGCCAAAGCAAGACCGCTGAACAGGCAAAGCGCCGCCGATATGATCGCGGGCAACCGGGCAACGACTATGCGCATAGCCACGTAATCTGCTCCTTGGGTGTGGTTCATAGTGCGCATAGGCCCAGGGCCGCACGCGCTTGGGTACATACCTGCGAGCGACGCGGCTCCTGCCGGCCTCCCGCAGTAGCCGTTTCTTCCGCCTGCGTCCCCGCATTCGGCCGCGATGCGTCCTTCCGGACGCACAGTCCGAGCGCCGCTGTCGCGTCGGTGCATGCGTCGGGCGAGATTGCCTGACTGGGTTTCGAATCCACCCTGGGACGGGCCGCAGAGCCTACAGCCGGCGGAACCGTTTCATCCGCCTTGGGTGGGGTTTTGTCGTCGGTCCCTGCATTTCGCTTGATGGCGCCTGCGGCGCCCTTGGCACGTTGAGAAACCTCATCGCTGCCGGCCGTCGGCGGTTGAACCGGCGCCACCTTGTCCTGCGACTGGGAGGGTCGCGCCGCAGGGCCGTTCGTCGAAGGCCGGACTGCGTAGTACGCCAGGGCGGCGATCGCCGCTACAGCTAATGCGATCAGTATCCAATGCGAACGCGATACCAGCGCGAAAACGCTGCCTGCAGTGGGCTTCGGCTCGAGCACTTCAGCAGGCTCTGGGTGAAGCACTTCAGCGGGCTCTGTGTCGAGCACTTCAGCGGGCTCTGTGTCGAGCACTTCAGCTGGCGTCGGGTCGAGCAATTCAGTGGGCGTGGGGTCGAGCAGTTCTTCTTTCGCAGGCGCGCCGGACAACGGCCGCTTGCATTGGTAACACGCAGCCGCCGCTTTATCATTCACGGCCCCGCAGCGCGGGCACGGCAACAGGTTAACTTGTGCGCCGCACGCGCTGCAGAACTTAGCATCTGGCGCAGTCGCATGTCCGCAGAAGCGACATGCAGCCGGTGGTAACGGAAACCGTTCCGCCGCGGGCGTCGGATTTTCCACCAGGAAAGGCGGCTTTCTGGAGGCGGCGTCGGCCATCTGCTTATGATGAAGGAAACCGATTCATCCGGCAACACATCCAACACCGCCTTGCAATGCTGCGCGGCGGCGAGATATCCCCGCTTTCAGTGACAGTGATAGGGATTTGACGCGTGTTTATGGCAACCGAACGTTGCGTTTTGCCCGTGAGAATGGCTGAACGAAGTCGCCACCGCTTGATCACCAGACCCAGGCATTGCCGCGGGCACCAGGGCCGCTACGCCCAATGCCGTTATAGCGACCCATACGACCGCTGCCATGTTTTCATTGAATCCTCTCTGGGAAAATGTGCGCGCGCTGCGCACAGTGGCGACATCGTATACCTATTAGCAGTCCCGGTTCTAGCATCACGCCGCACGGCTAGCCGCATATCACTGAGGGGCACCGACGCGAATCGTGGCTATCCGCGCCGGAAGAAGCCGAATGCCTACAGACGAATAGGAGTCGGTCCGCTCAATTGTTTAAGCGCTTCTTCGAATAATGGGCGCAGCAATCCTTTCGCAGTACCAAACCACATGTTGGGACTTACTGAAGGAGACGTAATGGAACCAAACACCAGCTCAAATCAATCATCCGGCGCGGGAAGAAATGACTTTTCCAGCACTGGTCAGGGCAACGCGGCATCGACGGCGCACAACGCCGTCAATAGCGTGGCGAGTTCTGCACAGCAGGCGGCAAGTAGCGTTCAGCCCGCGATCAACCGTGCAGTCGATGCGGCGCACAGCACCGTGGACAGTGCCAAGCAAGCGGCAGATTCAGCTGCTAACTGGGCTAGCGAAAAGGGCGCAAGTTTGCAGGAGGCAGGCGAAAAATTCATGGACGACACATGCGAGGACATTGCCGCTGAACCGTTGAAGTCAATTGGCATTGCACTGGCGGTCGGCATCATCCTGGGTAAGGCAGTGCTTTAGCTATCCGTTGCAATCGCAGCACCATCACGCATCACAGTTCGCCTTGACGGGTTCGTTATCAGCCGCACGGTCGAAATCGGCGCGCGCTCTACAGCGCCGATTTGACTGTGCTGTTAACAGTCCTGCAATCATCGAATCTCAACTCACGGTTCACACCAGTAAGGCACACTCATGAATAACATTATCTACATCGTTGGACTGATCGTTATAGTCGTTGCGATTCTTTCCTACTTCGGTCTTCGTTGACCAAGCGGGCGCTCAGGCCCGCATTCTCGTCTTGACTTTGGTGTTGCTCAGTATCCGCGGCGCACGCGCTTGAAGCGGCGGTGCGGTTGCGGCTTAATTATAAAGCGTAGAAGGTCGCGGTCATGAGTACCAGCGACCCGCTTGACGCGCGGGTGCTGCAGCACAAGACGTTGCTGCTTTTAGTCATCGCAGTATCTGCGGCGTTTGCGTGGATCCTGTGGCCGTTTTACGGCGCTATCTTGTGGGCAGCCATTCTTGCAATAATTTTCAATCCGCTTTACCGCCGACTGTGCGATTCACTGCGTCACAAGCGCATGCCGGCTGCACTGACGACGCTGCTCGTAATCGTCCTGATCGTAATTCTGCCTGCCGCAGTGCTCACGAATATTCTGACGCAGGAGGCGGTTGGGGTTTACGAGCGTGTCAAAACCGGCGACTTTGATATCGGCGCTTATCTGCAGCAGATGATAGCCGCTTTGCCCGCATGGATGAGAAGCGTTGTCGAACGTTTCGGTCTGAACGATATTGCATCGGTGCAAGAGAGGGTGACCGGCGGCGTCATGAAGGGGCTCGGAGCAGCCGGCACACATGCACTCGATTTGGGGCAGAACGCGCTTGCGACCGTTACTGAATTCTTCATCATGCTCTATCTGTTATTTTTCCTGTTGCTCGACGGCGATACTCTCTCTAGGCAGATCGGCAACGCGCTTCCGCTCGACAAGACGTTGCAGCACAGACTGGCCCGCCGATTCACAGAGGTCGCCCGCGCGACAATAAAGGGCACCATCATTATCGCCATCTTGCAAGGTGCGCTGGGCGGGATGATCTTCTGGTTCCTGGGTATCAAAGCGCCGGTATTCTGGGCCGTGGTGATGGCCTTCCTTTCGCTGTTGCCGACGATCGGCACTGCCCTTGTGTGGCTGCCTGTCGCAATTTATTTCCTGCTCACCGGCGCAATATGGCAAGGCGTCGTGCTGATTCTTTTCGGGTCGCTCGTGATCGGTCTCGTGGATAATCTAGTGCGCCCGATGCTCGTCGGCCGAGACACGAAAATTCCCGACTACGTAATATTGATTGCTACGCTAGGCGGCATGGCGGTTTTCGGTCTCAACGGATTTGTCATTGGCCCGCTGATTGCCGCGATGTTCATTGCAGTATGGGATATCTTTGCCAGTTCGCGACTGTCGACGGTTAAGGGTTAGGGTGCGCGCATAACGTTGGTACAGCCAACGTCCCTGGTTAACCGCCAAAAAAAGCGGCGCCGAAGCGCCGCCTTTTCATACAACCTATAGGGCTGATACTACTGAAGCTTTGCCCGCCGTTTCGCGACAAACCCAAGTAAGCCCAAGCCTGCGAGCAGCATTGCATACGTTTGCGGCTCGGGCACAGCGCCGATCAACGCGAATACGCCGATGCAGCCGTTGACACAGTCTGCTCTTCCCGTCGGAGCGCCAAAGGGCACGAACACTTCACCGCTAATTGGATCGACGGATACCGAGTGAGCGCCCGGAGTTGTGGCGAGCGTTTGCAACAACGTTTCACTTACTGCATCAATGATGCCCAGTACAGGTCCACCAGGATTATTCCGCGCCGAAAGGAAGTAGCGCTTCGTGACCGGGTCATACCAGACCTGATCCTCGCCGCCTACGCCGTTAATCACTTTGATGGTGCCGTTGCCTCCGTTGGCCGCTGCATGGAGGATAACGGAACTGCCACCGTCGCCGCAGCCGACTATCAGCGAACCGCCAGCGCCTGCCATCAAGCCAGTCGGGCCGCAGACGCCGCCCGCACCTAACCCCAAAGTAGCGAGGTCAAATATGTGCGTCACGTCGCCGGCCGCATTGAGCTGGGCAACAGCCCCTGGACCACTGCCGTTGAGTTGTGGAACCGACACGTAAAACCGGTTTGTGAACGGGTCGTACGCGGGCTGTTCAATCCCGTTCGTTGCATTCGGTGTGCCGCCCAGACCGTTGAATGTAACCTGCCGGTTGATCGCGCCCGTACTGGCGTTTACGAACGTCAAGAACGGTGCAGGCGTTGCTGCGTTGTTTGCGGCCAGAATTTGATTGCTGTTCGGGTCATAAATGATCTCATCAACGCGGTTTGCGCTAACCGGACCGGTCGGAATCGGCGAGAAAGACGGCTGCGTACCAGTGGTACCGCCATTCGAAAGGTTGAATGCCAGTAACGTGCTATTCCCATTGCCGGCCCACACTTGCGAGGGCTGTGCACCCGACCCAGGCACGACGACAACTCCGTCGGGGCCCGCAACAGCAGTCGGCGCACCTATCGGAAGGCCGGTGAAGACGCCGTTGCTGCCACCGATGCGACTTACGTATGTATTCGTTTTAGCCGAGAAAATGTCAATAGAAGCGTTCGAACGATCCGCGACATAGTCCAGTTGCGTCGTCGGGTCGAAATAGCTGATGTCATACGATTCGAATCGCCCGCTAACATTGTTGGAAGGACTCGCAGGAATCTGGATGGTCGTTAGAAATTGATATTGGGCCAGCGCGGGTGCGGACGTCGCCGTGGCCGCAATGCCTAGCGTAAATGCGGCGATGGCCGTAAGACGGTTCTGCATAACATTTCTCCTCTTGCGTTTACGATGTTGACGCGATACGAGCGCAGTACACGCAACACGAGCTTGAACCCACTTGTGAGGCTTGACGATAGCCCCGTTGGCGTGTCATCCGTAAGCTGCGTGAAAGCATGGAGTGATATAGAACGACGTCAGAAATGTCAGCAATACCGCCATGCGCGTGTGGGAGCATGACGCGAAATGACTCAATGTAAGGGTCGCGTCAGCGAGGCGTGCTAGGCCCCGCGAAGAGCGCGGTACGTGATTACAAGTGAATCGTCGCGGCTCCTACTGACCTTTTGCGCGGTGCCCGTTAGAGTGCGCGCGATGTCGCACTACTATTATTTTCAAGTCGGCGGGACGGTCGGCGACGAGCGCTCTGCGTTCATCGCAACCGACGGTACGTTAGTTCGCCCCGAAACCGGCTTGGCGCACGTACGCAAATTCGCGACCTTGCGCGCGGCAAACAAGTTTTTTCTCATGATGAACGGCCGCTACGCGGGGCAACGGTTATACCTCCGCACGGGATATCGCGAATGGGCTCGACCGGCTGGTGGACGCTCGATCGCGCACGTTGAACGCGCAGCGCGGAACGAACGGTAACGCAAGCGGCAGGACCGACGCAGGGACGTTCACGGAAGAGGAAGTCTCGTGGACGCTGAGCCCTCCCCTAATTCCGCTCAGGGTGGGATGACAATATAGGGGGTCGGGCGCGGCCTCAGTGCCCATCTCTGACCATGCGAGATGGCGAAGCTCATTAGGTAATACGGGCTATAGACTTTTCACGTCGAGTGGGGGACTATCCCTTCCCCGCCGCGAGTGCAACGCTCGCTGCGGGGGAACCCACAGGGAGCACGCCATGGCGTTATGGGATTGGGCCGTAACCTTCTACGCCTCGCTGGGCCATCATGCCGCTGCGATTGTCTTCGAGGTATTCTTGCTAGTGTCTCTTATCGTGCTCCGCGTTTTCTCGCGCCGGTCGCGGGCTCCCGCGAGTGGGCAGGAGATTGAACCGGCATCCCTAGTGGTTTAGGCAAATCAGTAGGATCGCGATAGTCCATGCGATCCAAGTACCCCAAAACGCAGACTCGCTTATAACCGGTTCCGCGTCAGCGTTTTCTGCGTTTACTTCCATCTTGTTCACCTCTCCTGAATCACCGCCGTATCCCATGCCCCCTTTTGCCGACGGGGTTCGATGCATAGCTAAAAAGGGCTAAGCAGTATCTGTGCCGTCGTCCATAAGCGCATGTTAGTAAGCAGCATATTTGATAGTTGGCAGGGCCCGCGCACACGAATGTAAAGATACCCGACGCATACAAGTGATTGTGGCGGCGCACGTTTGCTCGCTGCTAGGCTAGATGTAGCCCCGTCTATACCGAGAGCGATAAGCGTCGAGTATTGATTGGTTCGAAAGAACGGAAACGGTGAACGCTTGACCCGCCGCTTGAGGCGCGTTGCGCGCTGAGCCTCAGTCCGAGGTGCGAGCTGACTTAGTCCGGCGTGGCAACAGGCAAGCGTCGCTGATTGCGAGGTTCTACGGACGCGCTCGCGTCTTCGCTGCACTCAGCGAAGATCGTGAACGACGCTTCCGATTCGCTCAACGCCGCTTGTTCCGATGCTGCCGCTGCCCGGCCTTATCGATGCGAGCGGGAATGAAGTGCCAGGTATTCGTTGAAATGTTGGTGCCCTGAGCGGCCATGATCTGCCCTGTCATTTTTCGCCGATTGTATTGACGCGCTTCGGCTGCGCTGCGCCCGTTGCAATCGCGTGGCCGTCTTCTGTCGACACTCAGCAGACCCGGTTTGCTGCTGTCTGGCACGCGCATAAAATCCCGCGACAAACGCCATGACCGCTAGAGACACAAGCATGATTGCGGCGGTTAACACAAAACCGAACATCACAGTCCTCCAGGAAAGTAGGATCTGTCATGCACGTCACGTACCAGGCTGCAAACATTCAACACTAAGCGGTGACGAGCGCACATCATCGCTGATGCGCGGCGCACGAAGCGCATTCGCCGTGAACGAATACACATCCCGGACGGGCGCCGATCCGCGTATGCCCGACTAAATGCAGACACCCTCCAGACATAGCGACATCAGTACGGCGTCAGCGATGCATCGATGATCGTGGATCAGCAGCCGTTTGGACGCTGATCGAAAGGCCTGGCCAATCACCGGCTATCGGCGCCCGAAGAACGCGTACCCGCGCCTCATTCTTGAGTGTCCATTCGCGCGCACACTCCAATGAAGAGGGACTGCAAATAGGTCCTAATTAGCCATTCGAGCGGGGCGTTTGCGTCGGTCACGTAAACCGCTCGACCTTCATCCTGAGTCCGCGTGGCGACGAAAGAACTATGCAAGGAATGCATTGCGACGTTGCGGGGTGTCCGCAGGTTGCCGGTTCATTTTTCTTTCGATCTTCTTACGATCAAATTGCAATTGCGCCTATATGCGCCGCGGGATCGCGCAACCTAAGATGCAATTGCTCGCGAAGGTGACGCAGGACCGCCGATAGCTTGCAACCTTGGGACGTGTGCGGCGCGACGTCCCAAGGTTTTCATCGGATGAGGTTCTCTAGTTCTTCTCTAGTTCGCTTGCGGCCGCCCGGTCAGGCCGAGAGCACACGTCCTATGGTCACGACGATGTATCCGTAGGCCACGGGGCCCATCGCCTAGATCTCTTGCGACCATCACGCGTTGCGCTGTGTCGCAGGTGACCAAGACCGCTTCCGTGCTACCCTGATTGCCCAACTCGCGGAGGGCGACGATGGCCAAGCAGGTACCGCAGTGTTTACTGTGCGTGGCGCTGGCGGAAAAACGCGTTAACTCAGAACCGCACTCGGCCTTGAAGAAGACGGGCGACCTGGATCTATCGCAAGGCCATGAAGAGCGTTACGCCTGCGAAGTATGCGGAACGAAGTGGAGCCGGTTCATCAAGAACGAACCCGCCGGTGCCAAGTTGCATTATTGGGAAACACAGGCTTAGCGATGCGCGTCAGTTCCCGACGGTCAGTCTGACGACATGCACTAGGTCGACGAAGTCGACGCCCTTCATAGTCAGGTTGAGACGATTACGGTTTGAAAACGTCGTCGCGCACCGCGACCTTCAGCGTCTCGACCCAGTTATGCAAGACCATGAACCATCGCGCATCCTCGCTGATCGATTTGAAATCAGCCAGCAGCCCGATATTTTGCGGTGCGATTGCAGAGTCTCCGTTTTCTATCCATGCGATGAAGGACCTGACTTGTGTTTCGAGGTCGCTCCCTTTCTTCATACGACTAACAGGTGGCAGCGGAATTGTTATGTGCATGTTTGCACCTCCATTCGCGCGGAGCGCTGTGGCGTCGCGACTCCGCTGAGAGACGGCATATTAGTATCCGGATTCCCTGGCTGCTATGCGATTTTCCATTTTCACTTTCAGTACCGTATATGTACCATCAAAAAGGGTATGTAAGCGCAAGTATCATTTGAATAAAAATATTACGTATGCGAGTCGCATGATCTGAATCTATCAAAATGTTAGGTTTAGAAAGCCGGCGCGGCGTCTGCCGCGGGTACTTGTATCAGCGATCGACGTCGGTGCATTCGATCATGCACATTGCTGTACGTACGAATGACGATGATCGGCCCTACGCTGCAAGACAGTCGCGCGATGCAGTTGGGCGAACGCGCGATCGTTTGCGACCTACGCACGTCCGAATACGGACAATCCCGGGACGTTCTTGTACCTTCAGTTCGCCGAACCGGCTCGACGGTAAGCCGATAAACATTACAAGCAAAAACTAGCGCGTCTTCGACAAGTTCACCGCCGCGACCGAGTTCATTTACCCGTGGCCTGCTTGTTCTTAGCGGGTAACGGAAACGGCTCGCACAACTGCATAAGTTCCAGTTCGAGAAGTCGGTCTTCACTCGAACACGGTGGCCGACCTGTCGATGGTGTCGGTGTCAGCTTCGTTGGTTGAATAGTGCGTGGACGGTCTTCCGCCCTTGAAACACGGGGCGGCGGAATTACGGTTGTTTTCACTGCAGGCTTCGTTAGCGTCAGATCGAAAAGCTTTCCGCCGTAAAACGCTTTCCCTACGAGATTCTCGCCTTCAACCATGCCGTGAAAGCTCAAGAAATTGCGGTTATCGCATTCGCGGTAAGTATCGTCGTCAATCTCGACAGTGCGAATTCGAATCTCCTTGCCTTCAATGACGCCTTCGGCGTCTCGCGCTTGAGTCATGCATGCACCCGGCCGATAGTTTCTTATCGTGCCTTGCAAGCGCCCTGCTTCATTGTTCGTAATGTTGACGACCACTGCAAACTGTGGTTCGTTCGGCAATGTCAAGCTGCCGACGTAATTGCCCGACTGTGCAAACACAGATGAACAGACTAACAAGCCGCAGAACGTAATAATCTTCATGTGATCTCCTTGCAATATCTGCCTTCCGCGTTTGGGTCGGACTTTCGCTTGTTCGAGTCCAATCGCGGCGGCCCTAAGACCGTTGCAGCGCCCGAAAAATTCCGAGCTCACCAAAGCTAGCTTATGCTCCGCAGAAGCTTTCCGCTACTGCTCTTGATCAGCCGCATCAAGGCGATTCGACAGCTACGTTCCCCGAGAGGAAGTATCACGGCTACACCCACGCAGCCCCGTGACGATATTCGGAGCCTGTGTCAGACATTCACCGATACGGCCAGTCACGATGCAGCATCACCATCAACATGGTCGCAGGGAGAGCGGGACCGCGAACGATGAGTTGCACCCCCCACAGTCAGGTGTGCGCTCGCGGCTAGTCGATGATACTCAATATTGGACGAAACTACCTGCCTGCTGCAGGGCTTTTGCGTTTTCCACCGCCTCGTTTCGGAGCGCGCGTGCCGTCGTGCTCGTCTTATGCGCGACCAGCAGCGCCTGATGCGCTTGTTCAATGAAGTGTGATACGTCTTTGCGATAGCCTGCTAAGTGCGCCGCCACGATGGCGATGTCTTGACGCAACGCACGTAAGTCCGCAAGGGTCGGATCCGACTTGCGCCGGCGGTTCAGATGCCGCCGGTAATGCGCAAGGGCCGCATACGAGAGACCGCCTACGAGCCCCCCGACCGTAAATGCGAGACCAGCCACCCAATAGGGATCCATACTAAATAATTGCACAGGTTCGTTTTCAGGGCAAGGTAAGAGCGTCCGTCAATCGCTTAGATGCGTCGTGAAACAGGTCCGAACTGTTTACGCTCGTCATTGGCCGCAAAGCTGCCCGGTCCCGCAGTAACCAATGTTGCCGCGACCGAAGTGAATCTTGAGGATCTCGTTCGCGGTTCCTCTTGTGATTGCGTCGCGAACCAAAATAAGCCTACCAATGCAAAACGGCGCGCCACGCTCGTCATCGCATGAGCGTTGCAACTTGTACTACATCTTTCATAGGCCAAAACTACACCTTCCGTCTAATATTTTTTGAGCAATTGCAGCGCTATCCTGACTTCGCGAACACTAGGAAAGGATGCGCTATGCAAACCTCACTCGACCGCCAAAGGCTGCTGAAGATGTACCACGACGATCCCGCTTTGCGCGCGCGGCTCGTGATATTCAGGTGCGCGGCAGGCCTGGCAATCATCGGCCTTATCGCGGTAATCGGACTGAGTGATCAGTCCAGCCCGCCTGACGCCAGCAACGTCGCGGCAATGAAAATGCGGGCGAACGCCGCAGCGGAGCATCGCAGGGAAGTCCTCGAGGAGCGTCAAAAACGCTTTCAGGCCACCGACGAGCAACGTGCTGCGACGTATGCGGGGGTTGCTGAGTCGAACGCTAACCCTTCACGGGCACCGGCTAAGCACCCGTAGCAGATCTTCATCGGTGTCGTCCGCCGTCTATCCGCTATCTGCATGTAAATACCTCACATAAATCGGGTACGGCGGTTCACAGCTTTCGCATACCCGGTTTTTTAAACTGAATCATCTTCGGAAGTACTTGAAATCGCCCGGGTGCTTATCGAAGCATGTTTCTTAATCGAGAGGTGACCACCATGAAAACGTTCAGATTCCCAGTTCAAGGTTCGAACCGCAATTCGCGTGACAATGAAAAGTTTGCGATACGCTTCTTCAACACCGCCGGGGTCGCGTCGGTGGCGATAGTTCTCTTCCTCGTTGGCATGCATCAGCCGAAGGAAAGCACTGCTGCGGTTCATGAAGCCGCTATGGCTTCGGAAGCGGCGTCATCCCTTCGGGTCGAGTATTTCCCGGCTCAGTTCCCCAACAAGGCCCAGGATGCATCGCTTAGCGAACATGTCCAGGCGTTCTAACCGGTCGAGCGGAGCCGGCATGACAAAGAGCGGGAACACAGGGACGAGCACGATGAAGGGGACCGTCCCTGTCCTCCCCGATTCGGACGGCGATCCGCTGCTCGCCGTCTTCAACGAGATCGAACGACAAGTGCAGGAGAGCAGCACCATCCGTCGTAGCGGCTCGCGGGCGCCTCGGACAACCGCACGCCTTCGATTTCAATCTTCGTCGGATTGAGGAGTTGTTGCGGTAGTTGCACTCAGCCGACGGTCTGCTACACCGGCGCAAGAAAGCTAGCGTTGTCCTGCCAAAAGAACTCCTGCTGCGCGCCGACAGGATTGCAGCAAAACCCGCCAATCGCGATCGTCCCGCACGCATCTTTTTCGATCGGCGCGGTCGCTACTTCTGCAGCCCCAGTTCTGCCAGAGCACGGCGATAGTTTTCATGCTCGCGCTCAAGGAACGCAGGCAGCTCCCGGTGTCCGATCGGGTCTAGCGTCCACCGATTAAATTCGGAATCCTTCCTGATTTGCTCGCTTTGCATCACGCTCGAGAGCGATCGGTCCCACCACGCGACCTGCGCGGAGTCTATGCCCTTCGGCGCAAACAGCGTATAGAACACATTCGCATCCGAGTTGATCCCTTGCTCTCGAAGCGTTGGTACGTTAGCGAGTTCCCCCGGAAGACGATTGGGGCCTGCAACGGCCAGCAATCGAATCTTGCCCGCCTGTGCGAGCTGCCACGCACTGCCCGGACTTTGCACGCCCACGTCGAGGTGACCGCCGGCGACCTGGATCGCCGTGTTCGTGCCCGATTCATAAACCACAGTCGTCAGCTTGGCCGGATCCACACCGGCCAGACGCCCGAACGTCGCAATCGAGATATGCAGGGGATTACCGGTCGCAGTGGAAAATCCGAACGACACTGAACCCGGGTCCTTCTTAAGGCGATCGACGATATCCTTCGCGGTGCGGATCGGAGAGTCGTTCCTGACAAAATAAACCTGGTACTCGTCGAGTATCTTGATCACGGGAGTGACGTCACGCAGCGTTACCGCGGTGCCGCCGCCCGGTTTGTTCATGACCACTACGGGGTTTGCAAACTTGCCATCCTGCAGCCCGCGTTGCAGCGCGCGACCAATACGATCGTTGGCGCCGCCGGGCGCGGCGCCGATGATCAGTTCAACCGGACGATCCGGTTTCCAGCCCGCGCCCTGCGCGAGCGCGCAGACTGGAATCAGGGTCAGTAGCAGATACACTAATCGCATAAACATCTCGCTAGTGCAGCACGCTCGTAAAGCCTGCGACTTCAAGGCGTCCCGCTCTTACACTCTGCTTGCCAGCCACGTCATCCGCTTGCGATAACGATCCTCGAATGCCTCGATTTCGGCAAGATGTTCGAGTGTGACTCCGACGTCGTCGAGACCTTTCAGCAGACGCTCCTTGCGCGTTAGATCGATCGCAAATCCGTATCTGGCGCCGTTAGGAGCAACGACCGTCTGCTCTACGAGGTCGACCGTCATGCGGGTGCCCGGTGCCTCCCTCAACTGACGCCACAAATCCTGAATCACCGGCAACGGCAGCACCGCCGGTACAATGCCGTTCTGCAGGCAGTTGCCGACGAAGACATCACCAAACCCGGGCCCGACCAGCGCGCGCACGCCGAAATCGAGCACTGCATATGCTGCACCTTCGCGCGACGAACCACAGCCAAAATCGATTCCTGTGACAAGAATGCCGGCGCCTTTATACGCGGGACGACTGAGCACGAAGTCCTCGCGCGGCCGATCGTTCTCGTCGAAGCGCAGATCGTGCAGAAAGACATCCGCATAGTCGGTAACGCCCGGCTGACGGCGTATCCGCATGAAACGTCCGGGCACGATAACGCCGGTATCAATCTTCGCAATTTCGAGCGGTGCGGCGACGGCAGTGAGCGTGGTAAATGGCTGCATGCATATCACCTGACTAACTTGCGCACATCGGTCAGCCGCCCTGTGATCGCGGCTGCCGCCGCCATCGACGGACTCATGATATGCGTCATTGCGCCTGGACCCTGTCGTCCCTCGAAGTTGCGATTCGTGGTCGATGCGGAGCGTTCACCCCGCGGGACGATGTCCCCGTTCGAGCCGCCGCACATCGAACAGCTCGCATCACGCCATTCGAATCCTGCCTCGAGAAAAATACGGTCGAGTCCTTCGGTCTCCGCCTGTCTTTTCACCGCCGTCGAACCCGGCACCACGATGGAGGGAACAGCGACCCGCCGGCCGCGCGCCACTTGTGCCGCCGCCCGCAGATCCTCGATGCGCGCGTTCGTGCAAGATCCAATGAATACGCGATTCACTCTGATATCGGACAGCGGTGTGCCGGGCATTAGCTGCATGTACTCGAGCGCACGTTCAACGCGGCGCCGATGCTCGGGTTCAGCGATAGACGCCGGATCAGGTACGCGTTCCGTGATCGGTGAGGAATCTTGCGGGCTCGTGCCCCAGCTCACCATTGGCGCGAGTGGGGCCGCGTCGATCGCAAGCTCGCGGTCAAAGGGTGCGCCGGCGTCGGATGGGAGTGTGCGCCGGTACTTGAGCGCGGCGTCCCAGTCCCGTCCGTGAGGCGCGTGCGGGCGGCCGTTCACATATTCGAATGTTGTATCGTCCGGAGCCACCATGCCAATGCGCGGGCCCGCCTCGATCGACATGTTGCAAATCGTAAGCCGGGCTTCGATCGACATCGCGCGAATGGTTGATCCGCAGTACTCGACCGCATGTCCGCTGGCGCCGCCGATGCCGATGCGGGCGATGATCGCGAGCACGATATCCTTCGCTGTAACATGCGGACCGGGTGCGCCATCGATAGTGATGCGCATCTGCCGCGGCTTCTTCTGCCATAGCGTCTGCGTGGCTAGCACATGACGCAATTGATTCGATTGGCCGATAGGCATCGCCAATGTCCCAAGCGCACCTTGCGTAGCCGTGTGCGAATCACAGCATGTGATGAGCAAGCCCGGTTGCGTGAGACCCAGTTCCGGTGCAATCACATGCGTGATGCCCTGGCGCGCATCGTCCGGTCCGATGTGCTCGATACCGAACTCGCGTGTGTGCTGGGCAAGCCATTCGACGACATTGCGGATTGCGGGATTCGGGATTGCGGCGACCCCCGCCTTGCGATTGAGGCTCGGCAGATAATGGTCCGTCACTGCGAGTGTCAAGTTTGGTTTGCGGACCTTGCGGCCTTCTGCGCGTAACTGATCGAAGGCCATGAACGTGCCGCCCTCGTGCACAAGGTTGAGATCGACGAACATCAGCTCTTCGCCGTCCGCGCTCGGCACGACGACATGCTCCGCCCAAATCTTGTCGAGCATCGTCCGCGATTGAGGTAGGTGCGCCGTGTCCATCAGCGTTCTCCTGCGGCGTCTATTGGCGGACGACTATAGCATGAGATTTTTTGCAGGATCGCTGAGACCGGCAGCGGCAAGCAATCGGAAGCGACGCGAGCTTGCGACGAACGTACCAGCACCGGACCAGCGTCGTGTGAGAAGGCTGCCCGGACACCGTCCACGCGCGGCGGCGATACGACGTAGCGTCTAATCAGGGCCGATCATTGCGCGAGCCTTATTCCCATAGCCGCTCAGGCAAAGGCAACCCTGCGAGATCCTTACTTGTAAGCGGGCGATCGGGCTGTATCTGCATGCGCTCCAGCACGGCAACCAGTTGCCTGCAATGTTGGGCCGAGTGCCATATCACGCGCTCGAATACCTTGTGGGCGACTGTGTCACCGTAATACGTCTTAAGTACGCGCGACAGTGTGCGGTCATCGAGTTCTTTCCACCACGTCTCGTATCGTTGCCAGACGGCGGCGCCGTAACGGGCGATATCATCTCCGGTCTGCATTGACTCAGGCGGTTCGTTGTCCGCGATCTTCACTGAGTACTCGGCACCGTTCCACGTTTCAAGGAAAGCTTCGCCGATCCGGAAAACGTGATAACACAGCGTTCTTATCACCCGTTCACGATGCGGGATTACGCGCTCGCGGAACTTGTCGGCGGGAAATTGCCGGGCGTAGCGTTGGGCGGCGGCAAAAACGAGCTCATACTTTTTATACAGTTGCTCCGGCGCCAACCTGTCAGCCCCAGGCATTGGCAGGCCGGCAAACGCGGCGAACGGATCAAGCATCTGGCCGAATGCGTATTTGTCTCCTTTGGCGAGCACGGGTACTTTGCGTAAGCCGTACTTGTTCAACAGCAATTCACGGCCGCCGGCATCGTTCAGCACGTCGATGACCACCATATCGATTCCATTTTTCGAAAGAAACTCTTTCGTTCGGAGGCAGCTACTTCACCCTGGCTGAGTGAAATACATGTACTTGTCAGCGGCGATTTCCATTTGCGGTCTCCTTTGTAAGCGTCTTTGGAAGTCGTGATGATACGCCTTGTGCCTGCGCGCATTTACTGCCTTTGTAAGGGCGGACATGATCGAATGTCATTCAATATCCCTGAACGTTGCGCTCCCGTCCGCGAATTCACCGGTGGGCGCACGGTGCGAGTCGCGCGCTAATGAGCGCACGCGCGTACCCGAGCGGCCGAAGGGATCGACGCTTGGACTATTCGATGCGAAGGCTGAACACCCCTTTGAACACGGGCCGTCAGTCGGCGCGGTCCGTTGGCGATGTCATCTGTATAAAGCGGGCTAGCCAAAAGCACGCCAAGGCGACGAGGACCGTAAGCACAGCGACAGTGACAGCCAACTGCTTTCCATGCCACAGGCCACTGAACCACACATTGAAACGGGCCACGTAGACAGTCGCCATACCGCCCAGACGCTCGATCTGAAACTCAGAAGCCCGGCGGTTACCCATGTCGATGGCGAGGTCACCGCGATCCTCGCCTGCGCCGAATAAATAGATACATGCGGAGCTAATCAAACCTGCGACAAGAATCGCCACGCCGGAATGAAAGATGCGCCGGTGCAGCGGCACGCCGCTTAAGCTGCCATCAGGCTCATCAATCAATGACGCATCTTTGTCGGGTGACATGTTCACCTCAAAATCCTATAAATCCTATGTTAGCGCCATCCTTGCTAAAATCACTGCTTCGTAGTGCGGCTAATATCGACCCCGCTCGTACACGCTAACGACGATCCTCTCTGATCGGGACCATGGCCGACCCAAAGAATACTGCCAATACGCTTGAGCTGCCGCTCGAGTCAGATGGCACCACACTCCACGATCCTGCGGTCAGAGAGCGCAGACGCACGGACTCACTTACCCGCAGAGGCTATATCGCCTTTTCTCCAGGGGTGTTCATAACAAGACTGCTGATGGCCAGCGTCTTGCTAACCATCGTTGTCTGCGTAATTGCAGGCCGGTCGCTGCATGAGAGTTATCGCAGTTATCAGCAGCAGGCGTTTCTGGCAACGCAAAATCTCGCTCGCTCCCTGGAACAGGATCTGGCCGGATTGTTCGACAAAGTGGATCTCGCCATCAGCTCCGTAAAGGATGAGAGCGAACGGCAACTGGCAGCGGGAATCATTGAGCGCAATGTGCTGAACGGCTTCATCGCCCGTCAGTTGTCGCGTCAGAGCGATCTTGACAGCATCCGCGTGACGAACAATCGCGGTGACATCATTTACGGCACCGATGTCAGTGTTGATGCGCCGTTCAATGCAGCGCGGCGGCAGGTATTTATGCGCCTCCGCGACGATCCGACGGCCGGGCTGGTCATCTCGGAACCCGTGGTCGGCCAGATCAACGGCAAGTGGCTTCTCGCCTTCGGGCGTCGCGTGAATCAACCGGACGGCAAGTTTGCCGGTGTCGTATACGGGACAATCGCCCTCGAACTGCTGCAAAAGAAGTTTGCCGCGCTCGATCTCGGTCCGCACGGCGTAGTCAGCTTGCGTGATCTCGATCTCGGGACGGTCGTCCGTTACCCCGAACCCCAGACGCTGGGTACCGCCGTTGGCAATAGAACGTTCTCAAAAGAATGGCCCGAGAAGCTCAAGTCAGACCCCGTGTCCGGCACCTATTTCGCGGTCGGACTCGATGATCGCAAAAGGGCGCTCTCGTATCGGCGAATCTCGAATTATCCGTTCTACATCATCGTCGGTCTATTCCCCGACGACTATCTTGCACAATGGTATGCCGATATCTGGCGAGAGCTTGCTCTCGTGGCCATATTCCTCACTGTTACCGTCTTCTCAACGTGGTTGATTATCAGCGCGTGGAAACGGCGCGAAGCGGATTCGCGCCGGCTGCTCGGATTAACGCGCCTCGCATTACGTAACAGTGAAGGACGATTCCGGCATCTCACCGAAGCGATGCCGCAGGTCGCTTATACGGCCGAGCCGGACGGCGCATCTGATTACCTGAACACACGCTGGCAACAGTACACCGGCAAAGCGCTGGAAGATGGATTGGGAGCGCACTGGGTCGATTTTGTGCATCCTGACGATCGCGAGCACGCCGCGGCGCGTTGGGGACAGAGCGTTGCGACCGGTGAGCCGTTTGAGTGCGAATACCGTCTGCGCAAGGCGGACGGCGCTTATCGATGGCACGTGAGCCGCGCGCTGCCCGTCCGCGATGGAAATGGCGAGATCATCAAGTGGGTAGGCACGTCCACCGATATTGATGATGCGAAGCGAGCCGAGCAAAAGTCGCGCGCCGACGATCAGAAAAAAGACGAATTTCTTGCGACGCTCGCGCACGAATTGCGCAACCCGCTGGCGCCTATCCGCAACGCCGTGCAAATCATGCGGCTTTCCAAAGAGCCGGCGGTTCTCGAGAAGACGCGCACGATGATTGAACGTCAGCTCGAGCACCTTGTTCATCTGGTGGATGATCTTTTCGACATCAGTCGAATCACGCAGGGCAAGCTGCAATTGCGCAAGGAACGCGTCGCATTAGCGAAGGTCATTCAGGACGCTGTCGAAACCGCGCGCCTGCGCATCGAAAGAGCCTCACACAAGCTGACGGTGTCGCTACCGCCGCAGTCGATCGTCGTGAACGCCGATCCGACGCGACTTGCGCAGGTGTTCGGGAATCTCTTGAATAATGCGGCCCGCTACACACCCGAAGGTGGCCATATCTCCGTAACCGCTGATCAAGAGGCAGGTGACGTACTCGTCCGCATCAAAGACAACGGCATCGGTATACCACCCGACATGCATGCGCGTATTTTCGAGATGTTTACGCAGGCCGACCGCAGGCTTGACCAGTCGCAGGGCGGATTGGGAATCGGCCTCGCCCTGGTTCGACGCCTGGTAGACATGCACGGCGGACATGTAGAAGCGCATAGCGCCGGTGTGGGACAAGGCAGCGAGTTCGTCGTGCGGCTGCCTATCGTCGCGGCAGAGCGGCGCAAACAGCCACGTGCGGAAACACGGCAGCTCGAGGGCCCTGCGCTTGCCCCGGCACGACGAATACTGATCGTCGATGACAATGCTGACAATGCCAATAGTCTTGCGATGATGATGCGATTTCTCGGACACGAAACAGCCCTCGCGTACGATGGCGTTGAAGCGTTAGAGACAGCCGAGACCTTTCATCCGGACGTGATCCTTCTCGATATCGGCCTGCCGAAGCTCAGCGGTCATGACGTCGCGCGCAGCATCCGCGCCCGGCCATGGGGCAAGTCGGTCATGCTGGTTGCGCTTACCGGATGGGGGCAGGACCACGATCGCCGCCGCTCACAAGAAGCGGGCTTCGATCACCACATGGTAAAGCCGGTCGAGTTCGAGGCGCTGCGTCAGATAATGGTGTCAGCATCGTAGACAGGAACATGGATGCAACGTCGCGTCCCGGGATGGCTCGTCTCAAAACGACTCACGCCCTATTAATAGCCGCGGGGCTGATGTTGCACGTTACGTTCGCTGCAGGTGCAAGCGACTCGGTTGCTATCACCGTGGACGGCCGGCTTAAGATCGAGTCTGTGGTGGATGCTCCGAGCGGTTGCTACGCCGCTGGACAAGCGACTATCGGCCCGCCGCCCGGACAGATTCCGGTCCAGGATGCGGTGGTGGTTACATATCCGCTCGTCTATAACAAACGGCCGGAACAACTATGCGCACAATTTATAAAGCCGGTAGCTTTCAGTATTGTCGTTGATCTGCCGAAAACAGCTCAGGCAATCATCATCTACACGGTCGACCCGGGCAGCAACGTTACGACGGCACGGGCGATACGCCTTCCAGAACGATGATTCTGTTTGGCAGGAACACAAATCCGCAGTGACGAACACATGAGTGCGACATGACTTTGTATCAGCCGCCGCAGGACGTGAAGGAGCTCGTTCTCGCATGGCTGCGGCGCGCACGGGAATCGCAGATGGCGCATTACGAGATGGCCAATGTCCTGTCGCGACGCAGTCAGTGGCTCGGTGTTCCGGTCATTCTCATCACCGCGATCGTTGGCACATCCGTCTTTGCCTCAATTGCTGCGGAGCCGATTGCTGTCGAAGCGAAAGTCGTCGTTGGCCTTTTGAGCGTTTTTGCAGCAGTCCTGTCGAGCCTGCAGACGTTCTTCAAATTTTCGGAGCGCGCAGAAAAGCACCGCGCATTTGCTGCACGCTACGGCGCTGTTCGTCGGGAGATCGAGGCGCTGTTTGCTGAAGGTGTCGCCACGCAGGAAAGACACTACGTCGGCGTACTCCGAGAGAAGCTTGATCGACTCGCCGAAGAAGCACCGAATGTGCCGACAAGAATCTTCACGGGTGCGCAAAAGGAATCGCCGAGCTGAGGTGCTACACCAGGTTAAACGATTTGTCGTGATAACCTCGATATCGTCCTGCCAAGCGGCAGTTAGGCACCGATCACTCACGTGTCGAATGAGACAGCTGTTCGCGGGCGGCATCCGATTCGTAAGCCTGCCGCTCGAAACAATTGTCGCGGTAAGGATTTCCGCCGCATATCACTTGCACAAGACTTGATAACAGATAAGCCGGCACAAAAAACGGGCCCCATCGCTCGTACTGCCGCACGTGCACCTCTTCATGTAATCGCACGGCAGCCAGCGTTGCCTGATTCTCAGCAAGAATCACATGGCCGAAAGTGATGGCGCAAAATGAATAGCGTGATGGCAATAGACCTGCCCGGCCGAACAATCGCCCACCGCAAAACTGTACCGTCCCATTGTTGAATCGGGCGCTCGCGCCGAATAGCCAGCCAACAAATCCGAACACGAAGCCGAGTACGGTATCGGGGGCTGCCCACGCATACCTGAAAAACCGGGCCGCCGCGTGACGAGTAATGTTACGTCTCAGATGCATAACCAGTACAGAGCGCTCTTGCTTAACCGTTTCCCACTCGCAAAACTGCGACTATACTGGCGTCGCAATGGATATTGAGCACAATCCCGTCCGACGGGCGTCAAGCGAAGTCGTCATTGCAATCGCCTGGACCTCGATGTTGCCGCGCTTAGCTCCAATCACACCAATATGATTAGTAAGGGCTATAGGATTGGGCACCGCATGCGCATATGCTGTTGTCTTAGCGGAGCGTTAGCCACAGGTGTTCTCAGCGACCGTCCTTGCCTACTGTAGTCATTTGACAGCCATCGCGATTCATCATCCGCGGACCTTTTCGAGATGCATCTGTGTGACGACTGTATACACGCCTTGCGCACGACCGTGCGCCATGTGCCGCGCCATCTCCTGACTCTCGTGATCCCAAGCGCCGACCGGGCAATCTGTCCGCGGTGCCGCATGGAATGGCGACTGTCGCCCGCTGGATGCGAGCCGCTCATAATGCCTTACGTGGCGAATCTGAAGGACGAGCACGGATGAGCTCGAAGTGATGAGCCACCGCACTGTTGGCGCATTCGCGCTGGCGATCATCGCCGCGTTAGCATCCTTGAGTACGATCGTTGCGCAAGCGCAGCAAACGAAGGCAGCTCCGGCTAAGCTTCGTGTCGTAGCTCGAGTTGCCGCTTTTTTTCGCTTGCAGGTGCAATACCAGGCTGCCGTATTCAGCGTGGCACGCGATGACATCGAGCGCGGATATATTGATGTGGCCGCCGCATCCAGGTTTTCGATCGCGAGCAACAGCCGTGCGGGCTATGTCGTGGATTTTTTTCCGATCGGCGATCTGTTTAGCGCCGTGATCATCAATGGGCTCAGCGCCGCGGTCGAGCTGAGTTCAGACGGCGGAACTGTAAACGTAATGCAGCTCGCGACTTCACCGCTTACTGAGGCGCGCGTACTGGCCTATCGCTTCCTGTTACGACCCGAGCTGCAGCCCGGCATTTATCCGTGGCCGCTCAAGCTATCCGTGCATCCGCTTTGACGTTCGTGGCCCCGGCACGGACCCTATCGTTCACTGCTGCCGGTCACCCGCTTGCTGTGCGGTTCTACGCTTTTCTCCGCCGCAGATTTCGCCTGCGGGAACACCTCGTTCCATCGGCACGGTGCGTTTCGCCAGTCTTTCGCAAGCGCGTCGGCCCGGGCGCGCTCTTTGGCGGTAGCGTGCGCCCGGAGATCATTGCGCAGCTCCGTGGCGTCTGCGACGCGGTTGTTTGACGCAACCGTCGCCCACATAAGCGCAACCGAAGCATCGATATCCGCTTTCTCGAGAAGTGCACTCGCTCGCAAGGCTACGTTCACACCTTGAATGGGGTGCCCCGCATAGATACGCGCGAGCCGCAACTGTGCCGGGCCATAGCCCTGTTTCGCCGCTTTGCAGTACCAGTGCGTCGCCTTTTGATTATCGTATACAGACATCTTGTCCATTGGACCGCCACCCTGACAGCAGTAAGTATTGCCTAGCTCGTACTCCGCAACCGGGTCACGGTGCGTGGCATCCTCCTCGAGCAATTGTCGTCGCCCCGCTTCGTATGCCTGGCCTGCGCCTTCCATAACCGGCGTGTAGCAACCACTCAGCATGACCAGGGCGGTGAACGCGGAAAGGATCGTGTACTTGTTCATCATAGTTATAACGTTGCTGGTTGTAATGTTATAAGCGTGAACGCTTAATGATTACTCTGATATCCGAATCGGCCGCTTTTTTCGGTAGGACGGCTTCGCCCGCGGTCAAAGCACTCAACGCAAGCCTTGAATAGAGCGCAGCTGTTACACAGTCACGGTGAGGTCAGTTGATGATTTCTTCCGCGCCCGGCGCTCGAATGAGCATCCGTCCGACGCGTTTGTGGGCATCTGGTTTCGCTATGGCATCAGATGTTGCTCGAGCACACATGAGAATCAAATTGAAAGCGCGCGACTCTGGGCCCCCGGATAAGTTGGCCGAGGGGGCGTGCCGCCGATCAACTGCTGTTCACTTGAATCACTGCGGGCGCTGGAGCCGCGTGCTTTCTTCGCCACAATCGAAACACGAGGAAACCGACGATCGCGACGTTGGCTCCAAGCACTAGCGCACCGATTACGGAAGGCCTGTGCAGTAAGTGCCGAACTTCAAACGGTATGTAGATTGCGCCTGACAGCGCAGCCAGCCACTCGCCCCACGAGCGGTCATTCCACAATCCATAAGCTTCCAACATGCGCAGCAAAATGTACGCGGACGCCATGTATAGCAGTGCGCGCACGTTGGCACCCGGTAACAGGTCTGCGTAATGCAGAAGGATTGACGGATAGCGGGTCTCAGGACTTAGTCCAAAACGACCGATTAATTCGAGCGCAAGGTGACGTACATCGTGATGCACCAGCCTTAGGACGCCGACAATGGCCGCGAGTGCAGCGACGCCTTTTGCAGCCTCGAACAGCGCTATGGTCCGCAGCGCCCGGCGTGTCGCATCGGGATGTGTGACGATCGGATCAGGTTTGGTTTTCATGAGGTCCATTGAAGGCGCTGCATATATCTCAGACCGTGAGCGATGCGAATAAATCTGCGCCAGTACATGAGCAGTTGTCCGACACAGGAAGACGGTGTGCTCCGCTATTTGGAATGATGCCGCCGCAGAATCATACGGCTACATGCTAAGCACTGTTGAAAGTCGGCGCGCATTCGCAAAGGTGGAAGAGCGAGGGCCAAACCAGCGGTGCTTGAACAAGGACTGAGGCGACGTTGCGGCGCCAATCAATAGATGACCTCAATTGTTCCCCGCAATGCAATTCTCGTTCATGGTTGTTGCGATGAAGAAGAGTTTTATGGCGGTGAGTCGAGTCCTTCAAACAGTCATTGGTTTCCATGGTTGCAAAAGGAATTGATCAAGCGGGATATCGAGACGCAAACCCCGGAAATGCCGCGCCCGTATCGCCCCGAATATGCCGCGTGGAAGCAGGTGCTCGATTACTTCAGCATTGACAGCCATAGCATACTTGTAGCGCATAGCTGCGGCGCTGGATTTGTGCTGCGCTGGCTGGCGGACGAAATGCGGTCGGTGCAGAAGCTGATCCTCGTTGCGCCATGGATAGATCCATTCGGGACCCGCGGCTCCTTCCTTGACTTCGAGCTCGACTCTAAAGTCGATTCGATGTTCGATGAGATGCATGTCATGCATTCCGATGAACGATGACGTCGATGGGTTACGCGAGTCGATCGAATCGCTAATCAAAGTGTACCCGCGTGCGCAGTGCCATCGGTTCTGCGATAAGGGCCACTTTTCGCGTAGCGACCTTTGCACGGAGGCGTTTCCAGAGTTGCTGGACGTCATAGTCGGCGATAAAAGTCCTGCGGCAGACAGCTGAGCAGCGCGCGTCAAGTAATACACCGGCGCCGCTCTCTTCTCTGTGAATCAGAGTTCGATACACTCGCTAACCTCGTCCCAGAAGACGAGCGGATTCTCAGCCTCGTTGAAAACAGCGAGGGCACGATGTCTAAGAACGTGAGCTCCAAAGCCGAAGGCGGCTGTTTGGTCGCGGAGTAGGACCGACGCCTAAGCCATTCGCTCCATTGCCCATGTCGCAGTTGATGGCCTATGGTGGTTTAGTCGCGACGTTCGCGAGCTTGCGGCATTGTATGTCGAAGCGTCGACCGATATCAGCCACTACCCGGAGAGTCACATGACAGACAACAAAAAGCAGTTGCTTGCATCCGCAGTTTTACTGGCCGCAACATCGGGCGCGCACGCGGCCACACAATTTACAGCGACTCTGAACGGCGCTCAGGAGGTGCCGCCCACGAATTCACCCGCGACCGGGTTCGCGACTTTTACGCTTAATGACGCGCAAACGTCCCTCAGCTTTCAGGCGACGATTAATGGGCTTGATTTCACTACCTTGCAGACGCCAGGTACTACCGCTGACGACCTAACCAACGCCCATATTCATGCACCGGCCCCGCCCGGGATCGCTGCGTCCGTCGTCTGGGGCTTCATCGGAACCCCCTTCAACGATAACAATCCTGGTGATACGGTGGTTACAGCATTCACAGGTGGTGCCGTCGGCGGGACGGTATCCGGAAAATGGGATCTCCCGGAGGGCAACGGGACGACTTTATCCGCCCAGCTCCCGAGCATACTGGCCGGCAACTCGTATATCAATTTCCATACGGTCGCATTTCCGTCGGGCGCAATCCGTGGTCAGATTCTCGCGGTGCCCGAACCTTCCACGCTCGCCATGATTTCCGCCGGCATGCTCGGGCTTATCGGTTTTGCGAGACGCAGACGGATGATCGAGAGCTAGTTCGCGGCAGCAGCGCAGGACGGACGGCGCGGATTCGGCTTCTTGATAGGTCGTTCCGCCTCGGCAGCATTGCGCATACGCGGCCGGCTTATGTGACGATCGATGTTGACGAGGCTGCCGCAACATTACATCTGAAGCGCTAGCGCTACTAAGTCACCTTCTGCAGCGTATTGGGCTCTGCGGAACGCCCCATGACGCTGGCGATAGTCGCGATAAGCTCCGACGGCTCGACCGGCTTCGAGACATGTACCTGATATCCGGCGCGCAGCGCGCGCACGCGGTCTTCGGAGCGGGCGAAAGCGGTTAAAGCGACTGCCGGAATTTTCCCGGCGGCGCCGCCAAGCGCTCGCAGCCGGCGAAGAAACTCATACCCATCCACGTCTGGCATGCCGATATCGCTGACCAGGACATCCAGTTCGCAGGTGGCAAGAACGGACAGACCTTCCTCCGCAGAGGCCGCAGTGGTGACCTCCGCATCGCATTCGACGAGCACCCGCTTGATAAGCTCGCGCGCATCGTCCACATCATCCACAACGAGCACGCGGATGCCGGCAAGATTCACGCGTTGATACTGAGCAGGAGCGTTGAGACTACGAACTCGTGTATCGCGTAAATCGTCCGGCACGAGCAACCGGAAGGGTGACAGCGGCAGACGGATAGTGAATTTTGTGCCGCGGTCCTCGCCTTCACTTTCAACGTCGACCGTGCCGCCGTGCAGTTCCACGAGATGCTTCACGATCGATAATCCCAGACCGAGCCCGCCGTGGTGCCGCGTCGTTGACGCATCCGCTTGTTTGAAGCGCTCGAATACGTGCGGAAGGAAGGCACGATCGATGCCGGCGCCGGTGTCGGCAACGCTGATCTGCACTGAGCTGTCCGCTTTTTCCAGTGTGACGAGAACCCGTCCTCCCTTGGGCGTGAATTTGATCGCGTTCGAAAGCAGATTCCATACAACCTGTTGAAGCCGCGCCGGATCACCGGTAATCGGTCCCGCGGCGGGATCGAGCAGCTTGTCCACCCGGACGCCTTTCGCGTCCGCACCGGGCCTGACTGTCTCGATAGCCGCCTCGACAGCTGAAATTGGCGCCATCGGTTGAGCGTCGATGCGCACCTTGCCTGAAATGATGCGGCTCATATCGAGCAGATCCTCGATGAGCTGGGCCTGAACGCGGGCATTACGGTCGATGACGTCGATACCTTTTTGCAGATCCGCATCGTTGATGTTGCCGTTCTTCAAGACTTGTGCCCAACCGAGAATCGCGCTCAACGGCGTCCGGAGTTCGTGCGATAGCGTGGCCAGGAACTCATCTTTCATCTCACTCATGCGTTCGGCGGCAGTGCGCGCAGACCGTTCGCTCTCGAGCAGGAATTCGCGCTCCTCGGCATGTTTTTTCAGTGTTTCTTCGGCGCGTTTACGGGATGTGATGTCACGCGCGATCTTGGACGCACCGACGATACGGCCTTCAGGACTGCGGATCGGCGACGACGTCAATGAGATGTTGATGTACTGTCCGTCTTTCGTCCGGCGTATCGTTTCATAGTTTTGAACGCGTTCTCCGGCGGCCAATCGACCGAGGATAAAAGCCTCTTCGTTCTGCCGATCCGCAGGAATGACCGTCATGATCGACTTCCCGATCATCTCCTGCGAGCTATAACCGAATATACGTTCGGCGCTCTTGTTCCAGCTCGTAACGATACCTTGCAGGGTCTTGCCGATGATTGCGTCCTCGGAGCTTTCGACGATGGCGGCCAGACGCGTCTCCAGCAACTGGGCTTCGGCGCCTTGCGTTATATCGCGGAGACTGGCGCTGAAGAGAGCCGGCTCCTCACCCGACACCCGGCTGATCGACATCTCCGCTGGAAACTCGTGTCCATCCGCATGCAGGATGTGTAGTTGAACGCGGTTACTTGCGGTGGAAGTGTTTGTACCTGACAGGTAACGCATCAAGTCTTGATATTGCGGCTCTTGAACACGCGCCGGCGGAAATAAGTGAGTAATACTTTTGTTCACCGCCTCTTCACGCGAGTAGCCGAGTATCCCTTCTGATGCATGGTTGAAATGGCCGATCTTTCCTTGGTGATCGATCGTGAACAGCGCATCCAGTGCTGCATCGAGGATGGACGCTTTACGCATTTCAGAATGGCGCAGCGCGTGCTGCGCACGCCGCTTCTCGGTCACGTCGTAGAACACCATGACTGCGCCTACCATATTGCCACTGGCGTCTCTGATGGGAGCTGCACTGTCTTCGATGAGTGTCTCGTGGCCATCCTTCGCCACAAGCGAAGCGTGATTAGCGAGTGCGAAGGCAAGTCCATCGTGCAACACTGACTCAATCGGGTTTGGCAGGGGCTCGCGCGATTGCTCATGAATGACGCGGAATACTTCCCGCAGCGGCTTACCCACCGCGTCGGCTGCGCGCCATCCAGTCGCGGATTCAGCGACCGGATTCAAAAAAGTGACTCTGGCTTCGACGTCCGTCGTGATCACGCCATCACCGATACTCGATAGAGTGACGCGAAACCATTCACGCTGCTCACTGAGTTCCTGGGCTTTGCGCGCGAGCGCGTCCTTCGCCTCGACCAGTTTCTGCTCGGCACGGCGGCGCGCCACCAGTATGCTTTCGGCATTCTGCAGCGCGACCGACCGTAGCTGCGCGTCTTCTGTCTCGTCGCTCATTGCAGCCCGGCCAGCACTTTTTCCGCGCGCGCCGTCCCCTGCACGCGCGCGCGAATCTTCGCGAAAGCGGTGTCGCGGCTCGTCGACGTATCGTCGCTGAAGGGCGAGAACCCGCAGTCGTCGGTCGTGCCGAGTTGCTCGGCAGGAATGCAGCGTGCTGCCTCGAGCACCCGGTCCCGGACTTCTTCCGGTGTTTCGATGCGTGGATCGATGGGCGCTACAACGCCGACAAATACGCGCTGCCCCGGTCGCATCGAATTGCGAATAATTTCCAGGACGTGTGCGCGGTGCTTCTCACCGGCAAGCGCTACATAGAAATTTCCGGCATCCAGCTGGAACAGCGCAGGCAGAAGATCCGCATAGTCGACGTCCGCGCTGTGTGTGGAATCCCTGTCGCCGCCCGGACATGTGTGGATACCGATGCGCAGCCGCTCGTCGGCGGAAAATCGGGCAAGCACAACATTATTCAGATCGATAAATGAATTCAATAAGTGACCTGCAGGATCGATTTTCACGGCGAGGCGTGCTTCCGTGAAATCAATTTGAACTTCGCCCTTCTCTGGGAGGCGACTTGTCATAAAATATGCGAAATCCCTTTCGCCCTGGCGCGCGTATGTTAGCGGAGACATGCGGTTCGTTTTGTAGGATAAGACCTAACGCGCCGTAGGACAAGCCGCCGAATGACGCAACGTGTTTCATTGCGCTACGGTCTCTGGTGAAATCTTAGGATCACATAAGGGAACGTTCCGGAGGCGAAAAATTGACGCCGCGCTGAGTGGCCGCGGCGCGACGCGTTTACGGCGACTAGCGCCTCAGTATGTTTACATGCCAGACGATCAACAATAGCGCTTCTGAATTAAGCGATGCTCCTACCGGTGTAACACGGAACGATCCGTGCGCGCCACTCGATGCGCCATTGCGCTCGACTGCCATAAACAATGAAAGCAACCGAACAAGGAATCCGCGCTGCACGCCGCGGTCCATCTGATCCTGATCTCTATTGCGGCGTCCTCGCACTCATGAATAACATTCTCATCGGCACCGCGTCGTGGGCGGACAAGTCTCTGGTCCAATGCGGGCGGTTTTACCCTGCGGCTGCGAAGTCTCCGGAAGACCGGCTGAAGTACTACGCGCAGGAATTCCCGATCGTCGAGATCGACAGCAGCTACTACGCGATACCCAACGAGCGGGCAGCGCAGCTGTGGGTCGAACGCACGCCGGAACGCTTCGTGTTCGATGTGAAAGCATTCCGGCTTTTTACGCAACACCAGACGTCGCCGCATGTGCTTCCCAAAGATGTCCTCGCTGCACTGGCGCCCGCCAAGAAGATGATCTACTACCGGGACGTGCCAGAGGAACTTATGGCCGAACTCTGGCGGCAGTTTCGAATCGCGCTCACACGCATGCAGCAGGGCGGCAAGCTTGGCGTTGTGCTATTCCAGTTTCCTCCTTGGTTCCTCGCCAATCGGGACAGCCTCGCGCATATCGATGAATGCGTCGAGCGTATGGCGGGATTTACACTCGCGGTCGAGTTTCGCAATGAGACCTGGTTTTATGAGAGCAGGCGTGAGCGAACTCTCGCGTTTGAACGCGAGCGCGGAATTGCGCATGTGGCAGTGGATGAGCCAAAGGGTTTTGCGAGCTGCATACCATCAGTATGGGAAGTGACGCGCCCTGACATCGCCGATGGTCCGGCTTCACGGCCGTAACCGGCACACATGGGACAAGGCAGGTCTCGCCGCCGCATCGGATCGGTTCAATTATATATACAACGATGATGAACTGTCAGAGCTCGCGTCGTCGATTAAGACGATGAGCGAAAACGCACACACCGTGCATGTGCTGCTGAATACGAACTACGAGGATCAAGGCCAGGTGAACGCACGGCGCCTGAGCCAGATCATGCAAAAGGCCGCTGTGGCCGTTTGAGCTGAGTTGCCGGTTACACGACGCAATTCAATTACGTGCAGTGGTAACACATTGTAAAACCACTCAGCAATCGTCATCGCCCTCCTCGTCCACTCGTTATTCGACGTAATGGAGCTCATCCCGGGCCCATGCATCTGACGAGGAGAAGTTTATGAAGAAGTTTCTAGCCATGTTCGCCGTCTCGACGTTTGCGCTTGCGTCGGTGTCCGCGTCCGCCTTTACGCCCGATCAGCGGGCTCACACGCGCGGCTATCACGTGTCCCACTCACACCTACACGCCGTGAAGCATCACGCTAAGCACAAACATTTCAAGCACCACGCCAAAAAGCACTACAGCTAAGTCGGACGCATCGGAGGCAGGTTTGTCCTGCCTCCGTGCACCTGCCTCGTAACACACTGTTACTTCTTCGCGGGGATACCCCGCCGCGTTTCACGCTCAAACGCGCAGGAGGAATAAATGAAGACATTTTTAAAAGTGACGTTGGTACTATCGGCGTTTAGCGCACTGGGCGGCTGTATTGCAGTACCGGCGGGGCCAGGTTATTACCCGGGCGGCGGATATTATGCCGCGCCTGCGGTCTACGGCCCTTCTATCGGCATTGGTTTCTACGGTGGACGAGGCGGTCATCACTGGCATTGATTAGTGTGTTCGGAACCCGTAAGTCCGCCACGTGAGTGCTGGCGCAGTCAACGAGCGACACAGCAGGCGCTGACATCGTCCCTATTGCACTCGGCTTCATCATGATTACATCCGCCAAGCGAGGCGCTGAAGATTCCATGACCGTACGAGAAGAGCTGGACCGATTCCTGCGCGTCGCCGCCGATTCCTTGCAGGTACGCACCCCGAGCGACTTGAACGCATGGCTGTGCGGAGATTTCCAATATTTCTTGCCACATCATATGTTCGTCGCCGTCTCGAATTATGGCGAGTCGACACAGCTTAGATGTGATGTGGTCGCGGGTCCTGTCGTGCAGGCCGATTCGTGGTCACCGTTAGCGCTGGTACCACATGCGCGAGCGCTCTATCAGCGCTGGCGCAATTATGGACGGTTTGCATATGAGCTTAGCCATGCGCCATTAAGCATGGCTGCGAATATGGCTGCGGACTTGGGTTGCGCGCGAGTGCTCACGAGCATTCGCTCACTGCTCGTGCACGGCGTCAATGATGCGCCAAATGGGAAGGACCGTGTCTATATCGCAATGCAGTGCGATGATGAAAGTCCACGTCGCTCCTTGAAAATGATGCGCATACTGCTGCCGTACATCGACCTGGCATTCGGACGCGCCGCGGCACATAAAACAGCTGACATGTCTGCGTCGTTGGCAACGAATAACAGGCTTACCGCACGCGAGGTTGAGATCATGGTGTGGGTTGAGAAAGGCCAGAGCAATCAGCAGATCGCTAACCGACTGGACATCAGTCTATTCACTGTGAAAAACCATCTGCGCCATATTTTTGCCAAGCTCGATGTCGTCACGCGAGCACAAGCGGTTGCGAAGTTTGACCGCGGACCCGGATAGCGAAGCTGCCGTCACCGACTCCCAATGATCACTGCTATCAGCTCAGCGGCCTGAACAGTTAGTTCTTTATGATCATTGGCCGTTTGTTACCAGCCGGTATAGCGGTAGAAGCGCACGAATGGCGTTGGAAATTAATCACTTCGTATCATGGACACCACTAATGCCGCAGCGCATCCTGCGAGCCATCGTCAAGTCCGGCGGCGACGCTGGAGATTCAAAATTCATTCGAATAAACCAGAAGGAGCCTTGCTATGAAATCGATCCTCGACCGCTCGTTTCGCTACACGCCGAGTTCGCACACCGACGTGCGCAAGACATTCGCAAGAATCCGACGCGAACACAGGCAGGCGGTGAGAACAGGGCAACCGCTAGCAGACAGCGTCAATGTGCTGCGCTTAGGCCCTCGGCGGGTCACGAAGTAACATAACCACGGCGCGTTCGTACTTTCGCCGAGCGATCCGGCATCCCAGTCGGACCTGTACAGTGATGTGAAAGTGACTTTGCAACACACGAGGTGACGCCTGCCGCGGAAGCAAATCTGCAACGGCCCATACACGTAGCTTAAAGCGATGCCGTCCTGGCGCGCGACAAACGCCTCGAAGGTCGAAGCCGCGAACTCGCGTGCACGCTTACGACCCACTGTAGCATTGCCCATAGACGGTAATCAGCCGGGTGCCCGTAACTTGGCATATGTGCCGCCGCGAACTGGTATCGTGGAACCCGTGGTTGTCCTACACCCGCCAGCTAGCTTCACGGACAGACTAACGGCACGGCGCGAGTATCGTGAGAGGTGAACGCTATAACTAGAATGGCTCGATGCATAAGCGCCCCGTGCACAAACAAGTGGACCACCGGCAATTAATGATCGGGCACGGCATCGCAATTGCTATCGCCGTGTGCGCTTTGTATGTCATTGTCGTCGAGTCAGTGGGCTGGGCGGTATACGGCACACTTCTATTCGGGATCGCTCTGGCGCTCGAGATCGTTGTCGGGGTCCATTGCCATGAAGACCCGAAAAAGGCGAGCGGTGCATCACCATGGAGAGTCACTAACGTAGGCCCGATAAAGCACCGCCGGCGCCTATAACGCTTTGCCGCCGCGTGCCGGGCACGCGATAACCTACTTAGTGAATGTATCTCGCCCGGCTATTTAGTCGATCGAGTGTTAGACCTGTCTAAATATTCCTCGACGGAAGCCAGCGCGGGTCCAGCCCGCTCGACGGCTCTCTGAAGTTTTTCTTTCGTGACGCCGAGGCGCTTCGTCCAGTATTGCACGTCGCGCTCGTCGTCGAGTGAGACTCTGTCCTGGCTCCGCTCGCCTTGTGTCGCAGCATCGTGCTCCATAACGTACGCTCTCCAAGTTAAATCACGATCGACCGCTTTGCGACAGTGATTCCATTCGTGTTTGATTCATCAACGTGCGCAATTCGTCCAGATCACCAGGCTTGATCACGTGATGATCAAACCCGGCAGCGCGCACCCGCTGACTGTTCTGCGTATCGTCCCACGCGGTTAGTGCAATCAGAACAATCGTCGCACCGAACTTTTCGCGCAGACGACGGGCTACCTGATAGCCATTGAGATGCGGCATATCGAGGTCGAGGACCGCGACTCGCGGTTCGAATGACTCACCGATTTCGATCGCGCGCAACCCATCGGCGGCGGTAAGAACCGTGTGGCCCCAGGTTCGACACAAAATGGCCAGAGTTTCCGCTGCATCCGTATTGTCATCGGCGATCAACACACGGGGGCGGCGCGCATCTTCCTTCGACTGCTCGTACATAAGCCCTCATCGACGTTATGCAACAACGGTAGTTTCATTCGAGCGGGTTGTCTGTAAGCCGGACCATTACCCGACAATAAATAGTGCGGCGCTGGAGTGCGTGTCAGCGCCGAATCTATCGAAATGTCAGGTTTACGAAAACGAGAACGTTTGCATGGCGCCAATCTATTGCAACAATGACCGTCGGACTCATGTAGCAATTATTCTCGACATAGAGTATTCATAAATTTATGCGTCACGGAAACGGCTTCACGCTTATCGAAATTGCCATTGTGCTGGTCATCATCGGGCTCCTTCTCGGCGGCGTTTTAAAGGGGCAGGAATTGATCACCGCGGCGCGCGTGCGCAACCTTGCCGCCCAACTCGACGGCGTGAAGATTTCTTATCTGGGATTCGTTGATCGCTACCGCGCACAGCCTGGCGACTATGCCAATGCCGCGGCGGCGGCTAACATTCCAGGCTCCCCCGGCAATCCGACGCGTGGCTGTACGCTCGCGAACTGCGGTAACGGCCGCATTGATGACGCGGTCGAAAATGAATCGATACTGGCATGGCACCAACTAGCGCGAGCCGGCTTTATCATCGGCAGCTACGATGGAATCGGCGCTGTGCCGACGCCGACTAACACGCCGACCAATCCGTTCAGCGGATACCTTCAGATCATCTACGACAACGCTTATAGCGATGTTGCGGCACCGACGAATGCCCTCAACATCAAGACCGGTGGCAATATCCCCTCGCCGGTAATTGCAGAGTTGGACCGCAAGATCGACGATGGTTTACCTGAAACCGGCGCCTTGCGCTTCAGCGCATTCGGCGGCTCGACACCGACTTGCCTGACTGCGGCGGCGCCCGTTCAGTACAACGCAGCGGTTGACGTCAAGACCTGCGGCGCCAGCCAATTGCAATAAGGCTTGCGCAAGCGTGGCCGCTGATCACGCGGCCTCCGCCCGGTGGTCGAGCAATGATTCGAGCGTCGCGAGCGGAACCGGCTTGGTAACGTGCATATCGAAGCCCGCCTCTTTGGACCGGCGCTTGTCGTCGGGCTGTCCCCAGCCCGTCACCGCAATTAACGTCGGCACAGAGTCGGAGCGCGAAATGCGCCGAATTTCGCGGGCGGCGTCATAACCGTTTAATTTCGGCATGCCTATGTCGAGAAATATCAGCTCCGGATCAAAACTCCGCGTGATGTCGAGAGCATCAGCGCCGTTGTAAACTTCGCGAACTTCATGCCCGAGCATCTCGATAAGGGATCGCAAGCTTGAGGCAGCATCACGGTTGTCATCTACCACGAGCACGCGCTTGCGTGTTTTTGTATCAACGCTAACACTGGCTTCCACATTCGATCTCGCTTCATCGGCCGGGGCTTGCACTCTCGGCAGTCGCACGATCAATTCACTGCCTTGTTCCAGGCCCGCACTCAGCGCTTCAACGCTGCCGCCATGCAGTTCCACCAGACCGCGCACTAATGCAAGCCCTATCCCGAGACCGCCGTCGGGACCCTCGAGCGGTGCCGACAATTGCGAGAACATATCGAAGACATGCTCCAGGCGTTCGTGTGGAATTCCAATCCCGTTGTCGCGAACCCGGATGACGACGCGCTCATCATCGCCGGCGGCGCTGAGGTGAATGCGGCCGCCGCGCGGGGTGAACTTTGCGGCGTTGTTAAGCAAGTTAAGAAAGATCTGCGTGATGCGCGTTTTATCCGCATCGATGTAGATACCATTCGGCACGTCGACGCTGAGCTCATGGTTTGCCGCTTTCATCAGCGGCTGCACTGACTCGACCGCGTCGTGAAGCGGGGCCGCCAGCGTAATCTGGTGTTTGCGCAGTTCCACTTTTCCACCTGCGATGCGCGAAACCTCGAGCAGATCATCGACCAGGCGCGTGAGATGTCCGACCTGACGATCGACCATTCCCACAAGGTCGCCGAGTTCTTGAGGCAAGCCGCCGTGCAGATGCATGATCTCGACGGCGTTTCGAATTGGCGCCAACGGATTACGCAGTTCGTGTGCGAGCACCGCGAGAAACTCATCCTTACGGCGGTTGGACTCCGCTAGGTCCGCCGCCAGCGCCTGCAAATTCTTTTCAGCCTGTTTTCGCGCTGTGATGTCATTGAATAACACTGCCACCCGGTTGCTGCCTGCGGGGCCTGTCTGCGCAGCGTAGACATCAAACCAACGGCCTAGCGCCTTCGCCTCGTTTACGAAGCGCTCGGCCTTGCCGGAAGTGGCTACGCGTCCGTACGTTTCGAACCAGTGGGCGTCGTGGTCGGGAACGAGCTCGCGCATGGTTTTCCCGAGCGCATCTGTGAGTCCGGTGTGCCCAACAAATGCCGGGTTTACCTCGACGAAGCGATAATCGACCGGCTTTCGTGCAGCATCGAAGATCACCTCGATGATGCAAAACCCTTCGTCGATCGATTCAAACAGCGTGTGATAACGCTCCTCGCTTTGGCGCAGCGACTGTTCGACGGCCTTATGAGCGGTGATGTCGATGCACACCCCGTGCAGGGTTACAATCCGCCGATCCTCCCCGTACGACGGTTTGCCGCGCCCTTCGATCCAGCGCCACTCGCCCGTAGCATCGCGAATGCGAAACTCGATAACATAGTCGTTACCTGTTGCCAGGGTCGTTTCTATCGCGTGTGCGACCGCGGGACGGTCGTCTTCGTGCACGTATGCGAAGAACGCCGCATCCGACCCCTCCAATCCGCCCGCGGGTAGCCCGAAGATTTCTTCCAGTTCCGGGCTCCACCAAACCTTGTTAGTTACGACATCGCGTGACCATGCACCCATCCGCCCGCCGCGCATAGCTAATGAAAGGACCTCGCGGCTCGCGCGAAGCGCCGTCTCGGCCTTGAAGGCGCGCGTGACCTGGTTGCGGTGTAAAAGAGCGACTACTAGCGCAACCGCCGCAAGAATGGCGATGGCCGCGAGCGCAACGCCCGCAGTCATGTGCGAGTAATGGTGCAGGCAGCAGCGCTGATAAGCGGCAAGATCGGTCTCGATAACGTTACGCGGCGCGGCTGCAATCACAGCTATGCGACGCTCGAGCCTCCATCATACCGGTGATGGCTCGCGCAAGCTGGATTACCGTCGGCAGATGAACAGTGCGCTCGACGGCGCATTACCGGCCGGTCGCTAGCGCTCTACCTCAAATCAGACGACAGACGAAGTCGAAAGCCGCTGTTGTCTGGAAGCTTGTCCACCGAATACATTGTTCCGCAGCGATAACACGGCGCGTGCCATTCATGACGCGCTAGTTCTCTGGGTGTGCCAAGGGGTGTTGGTGGTTTGCAGACGGAACAGTAAAGCGGTGAAGGAGCGGCGGGTGCCACGGCAAAATCGAAGGTTAAGTGGAATGGCGCTCATTTTGACACCTAAGTATCTTCGCGACAATCGATATTGGCGGCATGAGTTTGTAATTGCTACTCGAAGGCTTATGCAGATTCGCCCATGATGTTCAACTGAGCAACCGCCGTGTTCACCAGGCGCACGCCGCGGCTCGTGAGGCTCAACTCCGTCACGCGACCGTCTTGCTTGCTGCGCTTGGCCAGAACGACGCCGTTGCTAATCAGCGCCCGCAGGTGGCGACGGAGCGTATTCGGTGGCGAGATCCCTGCTCTCACGAGTCCCATCATGGTAACCGGGCGTACCTCGCCGTGCTGAGAACAAATCTCAAGGAGTATGTCGAGGTCGTCAAGCGTTTGTATGAAAGGCAAGAGACGCTTCTGAAACGACCTCCATTTAGCCCAGATTCTGCATGCGTGCGCAATCCGTTCCATAACCGTCCCCAGAGTCGATGAGAAGATGCCGCTCGCAGCAGGCGCAAGATAGTTGCCGCATGTTGTAGGGCGCTGCTTAAGTTCGGGTAAGGGTTGGACTACGGCGCGTTTTGTGATCGAACGGCCGACTGAATGCGCACGCGGTCAGGTAGCAGTGAGTCGGAAAGCGCCGTTTCACTCTCGAACATGAATACAGCTTGTTTGCGACATCGCGGCCTTGGGACACTGCCTGGTGATCGCTCAAGGCGCAAAGTTGAAATGGCGCCCTGGTCGTAGCACACTATCGGGCGCGCTTTTTACAAACTTGCGATAATTATGTAGTCCGGACCATCATTAGCGCGCGCGATTTATAATCAACCACAAATCCGGTGCCGTATGTGAGCATGCGGGCGGACGGAGGGAAAAATTGTCAAATCCGAGTTCGGCAGTGTCACCGACGCTGCCTAAGGCACCCACGGGCATCCAAGGTCTGGACGAAGTGACCGGCGGCGGACTGCCGCGAGGTCGCCCAACGCTCGTCTGCGGCACAGCCGGTTGCGGCAAGACGCTCTTCGCGATGGAGTTTCTGGTGCGCGGCGCCATTGATTTCAATGAGCCCGGCGTTTTCATGGCCTTCGAAGAGACAGCCGAAGAGCTGAGCCAAAACGTGCGGTCGCTAGGCTTCGATCTCGACCAGATGGTGGCGCAGAAGCAACTCTCGCTCGACTACGTCCATGTAGAGCCGGAAGAGATACAGGAAACCGGAGAATATGACCTGGATGGATTGTTTGTGCGGCTTGGCCTGGCAATCGACGAGATCGGGGCCAAACACGTGGTACTCGACACCATAGAGACGCTTTTTGGGGGCTTGTCGAACGCAGCGATTTTGCGCGGCGAGTTGAGACGCCTTTTTCGTTGGCTCAAGGATAGACACGTAACATGCGTCATCACCGGCGAGCGCGGCGACGGAAGTCTCACGCGCCAGGGCCTGGAGGAATACGTTTCCGATTGCGTTATTTTGCTTGATCACCGGGTCAGCGCCCAAACCTCGACTCGCCGCCTGCGTATCGTCAAATACCGGGGCTCGGTGCACGGTACAAACGAGTATCCGTTTTTGATTGAGGAAAACGGAATCTCGGTGCTCCCTGTGACGTCGCTTGGACTTCAACACAGTGTAACGGACGAGCGCATCTCGTCGGGTATCGACGGACTCGATGCAATGCTCGACGGCCGGGGTTACTACCGCGGCTCCTCGATCCTCCTTTCCGGCACGGCAGGCACTGGCAAGACGAGCCTCGCGGCGCACTTCGCGCGCGCCGCATGCAAGCGCGGCGAGCGCTGCCTCTATCTGTCGTTCGAAGAATCGCCCGCGCAGATAATACGCAACATGCTTACGATCGGCGTTGATCTGGCGCCGTTCGTAGCGTCGGGTCTGCTGCGTATCAATTCGACGCGCCCAAACCTGTATGGGCTCGAATCGCACCTTGCCACTATTCACAAGCTCGTCAACGATTTCCGACCGCAGAATGTGATCGTCGATCCCATCAGCAATATGGATGGCGGCGACGATTCCGGAGAAGCGTATTCGATGTTATTGCGGTTAGTGGATTTTCTGAAAGAACAGAAGATCACATCATTCCTTGTCAATCTCACCAACGGCGGTGAGGCTCTCGAACAAACAAAGACCAGGATTTCGTCTCTCATAGACACATGGCTGCTGTTGCGCGCCGTCGAGGTTGGCGGCGAGCGCAATAAAGTACTGTATGTTTTGAAATCACGTGGAATGGCGCATTCGAATCAACTGCGGGAGTTCACTGTCTCTTCGAAAGGCATCCAGCTGATCGAACCGTACGCGGGGCCTGAGGGTGTGCTGACGGGTTCGATGCGCACGGCACAAGAAGCCCGTGAGAAGGCCTTGGAACTCGCGCGCGCCCAGGAATCCAGCAGAAAGCAACGCGAGATCAATCGCCGGCGCGCCGAGCTTGAGGCGCAAATTACCTCGCTGCGGGATGACCTGTCCGCGCTGCAGGAGGAAGCTAAGCATCTGGATTCAGAAGCTCAAGCGCGTGATAGCGTGGATACGCAGACGCGGCTGGAACTAATGCGACGCCGCGGCGCTGCGGAAACAGTGCGCGACGATACTGTCGGCACTACCCGGTGACTACCATGGTGCCTGCGGATAGCATGAATCAGTCCGAAACAGGGTCGACATGGAATCTACGGCTGTACATCGCGGGGCAGACGCCCAAATCCATGCGTGCGCTCGATAACCTGCGACGCATTTGTGAAGAGCATCTAGCAGGCCAATACACCATAGAAGTCGTCGACCTCTTGGTCAACCCCAGGCTCGCGAAAGAAGACCAGATCATCGCAATCCCGACGCTGGTTCGAAAACTGCCCGATCCGATACGCAAGATAATAGGAGACTTGTCGGATTCCGAGCGAACACTGGTTGGGCTGCAGCTCCGAAAAAGCGGTAACTGACATCGTCTCGACCCATAGGTAACCATCATGGCAATCTCTTCCGATATGCTCGTTCAACGCTCTGCGCCACTTGACGAAAGCACCGATGAGTCGAAAGAAGTGGTACGTGCAATCACGCGTGGCGAAGTCGATGCGTTTGTCATATCGTCAGGAGAGACCGAAGAAGTTGTGCTGCTCGGCGCGGCCGACCGCACGTACCGGCATCTCATCGATAAGATGCACCAGGGCACGGTCAACATCAATCGCGATGGCATCATTCTCTTCGCAAACAAACAATTCGCCGCGATGATCGGCATACCAGGATCCGAGTTGATCGGCTCTGCTCTCGGTCAATATGTTTTGCCGGAAAGCCGCGCGGGGCTCATGTCCCTGCTCGAGGAGGGGGCGCGCAAGACGGAAGAGATCACATTCATCCGCAGCGATGACCAGGCCTTTCCCGCGCAAGTGTCCGCGGAACTCATGTCGGGCGAGGAGAAGCTCTTTTGTCTAGTGATCAGCGACCTCACCGATAAAAAACGGCATGAAGCACTCGTCAGTGCCGAAGCGTTGGGCCGCGCCATATTGGAACAGGCAGTAGATGCAATCGTGGTATGCGACACCCGGGGCCGCGTCATTCGCGCGAGCGAGGCAGCCCATGAATTATGCGGCTGCAATCCGTTGCTGCAACCTTTCAACTCGGTATTCCGCCTCGATAGCGACGACGGCAAGCCGGACCTCGACGCTGTGTTCGGCGGCCAGATCCTTCGCCGAAAACCGTTTTCACTCGTGCGTTCCGAAAGCGAACAAGTCCATCTTCTTCTGAGCGCTGGTCCCGTGCACGACAGCGAATCACGCGTCCTCGGCTGTGTGATCACGATGACCGATGTGAGCGAGCTTCGTCATGCTGAGGAGGAGATGAGGCGGGTGGATCGCAGCAAGGATGATTTCCTCGCCGTACTGGCTCATGAACTGCGTAACCCGCTTGCGCCGATACGCAGCGCGCTCGAATACCTGAACAGCGAGGGGCACCAGGGACCGACGCAAATACACGCCCGGGCAGTCATCGGACGGCAAGTCGACAATCTGGTCCGGCTCGTCGACGATCTTGTCGATATCAATCGCATTCGGCTCGGCAAGATACAGGTGAAGCGTGACGTCGTCGATCTATGCAAGGTATTGGAGCGTGCCGTTGAAAGCAGCAGGCCAGCAACCGCACAGCGCAAACAGCAGCTGGAAGTCGTGCTGCCTGCTGCACCCGTAGCGGTAAGAGCAGATACGGTGCGCATGTGTCAGGTGTTTCTGAACCTCCTGAACAATGCGGCGAAGTTCACGCCTGACGGTGGACACATTTCGATAGGGCTGAATACGGACGAGGGACATGCGATCGTGGCCGTGAAAGATTCAGGTGTGGGCATATCGGCAGAAATGATGCCGCGCATATTCGATGCGTTCGTGCAGGGACCATTACCAACCGGCGGCAGCACCGCCGGTCTCGGTGTGGGGCTTACACTCGCGCGCCGGATCGTCGAGTTGCATGACGGCAAAATCGACGTCACCAGTGACGGCACTAACGGCGCATGTTTTGTAGTCAGGCTACCCTTGGCCGGCGACACGATAGCTGAGCAGCTCCCCGTCGATGCAACTCAGGCGCGCGTGCCGAGGCGAAAAATTCTTGTGGTTGATGACAATGTCGATGCAGCGGATACGCTGGGCGTCCTTCTCGAACAATCAGGTCACGAAGTGCGTGTGCTGTACTATGGTCTCGACGCCGTGAAAACGGCGACGACATTCCGTCCGGACGTCGTACTGGTGGACTTGGACCTGCCGGATATCACTGGCCACGAAGTGCTCATGCGGCTCAAAGAATCGGCGTCGACTCGCGGCTGCATGGCGATCGCGTTGACGGGTTATGGCGCACATGGCGATCTGCAGAAATCGAAAGACGCGGGCTTCGATCACCATGTGGTGAAACCTGTGGAAATCGGAAAGCTGCAGCAGCTGCTTGCGACAGCCTAGTTAGCGCACAGACGCTCAATCTGCGGAACCGGGAAGCTACATAACCGCTACTGTTTACATCAGGACGGCAGCAGGCTGCGCAGCTCTTCAAAATCGACGGGTTTCGCCATATGGTGGTCGAACCCCGCCTGCCTCGCGCGTAACTTATCCTGAATTCGACTTAGGGCGGTGACCGCGACCAGCAGTAGTTTGTCGCCACAAATCTCGCGAAGCGTGCGCGCTACATCATAGCCGCTCAAGCCGGGCATGCTGATGTCGACGATGGCGACGTCCGGCTGGAAGCGGCGGCCTTCTTCTATAGCGGATAAGCCGTCGTAAGCGGTACAAACGTGATGTCCATATAACCGAAACAGCATTGAGAGGCTGTCGGCCACGTCCGCGTTGTCGTCAGCAATGAGTACACGGACGCACCGCTGTTGCGTTGCTGCATGCATTTGGTTCATGGGCTGACGGCTCGACACACGGGTGTTCGAGACCGTCGCCTTCGCAAATTACACCTCTCCGTGCAGGTAGCAACTCGGCGCGGTTCTCTAAGTAACGTCAGCGGGCGTGCGACAACCGCACACGGTTGCACCGATTGCGTGAGACACGCTGATGTGTTGAAGTGCCTCACCCGCGGGCCGGATGATGCCGTCCGCGCTTGTTGTAGCAGTGAGGGACGTAGAAGCATGCCAGCTTGGATACCCGCTCTCAAGGCAGCGTTGCCCTATTTGAGAACAATCGCGACCAATGCGATTCCGGTTTGGACCGCGCTAAAGACGCAAGGTAAAGCTGCAGACGTTAATGCGGAACAGATCGGCGAATTGCAGAAAGCGGTAACGCACAATGCTCAATCGATAAAAGAGCTCGCCGAGCAGCTCACAAATACGGTCAAGGTCGTGGAGGAAGGCGCAACCTCTCTCGAGCAGACCTTGGGCAAACTCGACCTGCAGCTCACGAGACAGGCAGAGCTTACGACAGCCGCCCAACAGCAGATCGCCGACCTGAACACCCGGCTTGCACATGCCAGGACGCTTGCGTTGATATCTATCGGAATGACAATGATCGCGCTTGCTGCGCTGCTGCTGCACCTGCTGCGCTGACCTCGCGGTTATGTAGAGGGGGCGTCGCTAACGCTTACGCATCCGCGCGACATTCATGAGCGGCGTTGCCGAAACACCGTGCAACGCGATGGACGCGGCCACCACTGTGAAGACTATCGAGACAAATCTTTGCACGAGGTCAGCGGGCAAGCCGGCCTCGATCGCGTACATAAGGTAGAACACCGATCCGATCCCGCGTATTCCAAACCAGGACATCAATCGTAGTTCGCGCCCGGTATAGCGCATACCGGCCAGCCCGATCACCACCGAAAGCGGTCTTATCGCCAGGAACAGCGCAAGCGCAATCCAAATGCCGCCCTGGTTAATATGGATGGTCGAAAGGCTCGCACCAAGCGCGAGGACTACGATGAGCTCGCCGATGCGTTCGAATCTCTCGTTCGATCCGAGTACGGTCCGCACTAGATGCGTAGGAGCAGTTGCCGGGTGCGTCTTTTCTTCGGACTTCGCGACAGTCCCTAGTGTGGCGCTGCGCTCCTCGGCCGATTCTGTTTCAACGCGGCGCATAGCAAGGCCGGCGGCGAGCACCGCGAGAAAGCCGTTGCCATGCACGAGAAGCGCGAGGCCGTAGCTCAGAGCAAGGAGGCCGAGCGCCAGGAACTCTTCCCAGCCGACCGCTTCTTTGAATTCGCGCCGGACAAAGAGGACGATTCGCGCCACAACTTTTCCGGCGGCCCAGCCGATCATCAGCCCGGCTGCGATGGCCCAAACGATATCGACCGCGACCCAATGCAAGCCATAGGAGCCAAGGTCCTTTATGTTCAAGAGGCCCAGCCCAAGAATAACGAATGGTGCGGCAGTTCCGTCATTGATACCGCCCTCGGCAGTAAGTGCAAAACGTGATCTTTCGCGATCATCGGCGTGCCTGACCTGCACATCGGAGGCAAGGACCGGATCGGTTGGCGAAAGGATTGCGCCAAGCAACACTGCTGCGCCAAGCGGCATGTGGAGAGCCCAATAGCCGATAGCCGCAACGCACGCCACCACAACAACCATGGAAATGGTCGCAAGTCGCAGGGGGAGCCTCAACAGACGGTCGGTCGGCGAGACGCGCAATTTGAGGCCGACTGTGAAGAGCGAGACCAATACGGCCACTTCGCAGAAGATTCGGAGTTCTCCCGCGTTGCTGGCAGGGTCGAGAGTGACCAGCCCCAGACCCGACGGGCCAAGCGCAAGTCCGATCAGCAGGTAAATAAGGGCGGTACTTACCGGCAGGCGCTCCATTGCAGAGCCGGCGACCGCCATGAGAACCAGCAGCACGCCGGTCAGGATAAACCACAGTGAAACCATGACCGCAGGCCTTGTCAGTGTCCGATGGGTGAATGCGCCGCGGCTTTAGAGCTGGCGCGACTGGCAGGCTCGTAACGCCCGTTCGATGCATCGATTTCTACAGCGCAGCGGTACAGACAGCATTAAACCGCGTTAGGTTCGCGCGAGCGGCGCACGATTTATGATGTAGTCGCAACGGTGTCCCATCGGATGCATTTGCGATATACTTAGGCAGTTCGATGCTAGTGGCATATATTGTGCATCATTCACAGCGATTGTTAGACTCTGTTATGTGGCGCTGTCTGGACTCGTCACAAATCACCAGGCGCACCACGTTGCCCGCGCAGTCCAGTATGTTCGCAGTCGGAGCGCTCGAGCACGTCACGCGTTGAACAAGGCGGACGCCGATGAATCCCCGGCTCTGGTTTCAAGTGCAACCAGCGGTCCGGCTCTTCGTACCGAACTCAACCGCCAAGCCCCGCAACGCCGCACCGCTTCTACGCCGCCACCTGCGTTCTATCCTCCGCAGACCACTCTCCGAACTATCACCAGCGACCGCAGCAACGCTAGTGCGGCGCGTGTAGGTCCGCGATCTCTCACCGCCTCAGCGGCCGGCCTGCGGCCCGGTTTTGTTTCGTAGGTTGCAAAATGACTGCCGCACACGATCCGGTCAAGGGCACCCACCCAGCGCCGTAGCGGATTCTTCCTCGAGTCTGACGACCACAAGTGCCCCTCCGACATTCGAAAGCGACGACGTCCGGTGTGCGCTCGCCGCGGATTTTGGGACCATCATGACGACACGGTTACTTTCCTGCTTTTGAACCCGCATGAGTCCAAACTCGGATATCGAACCCGGCGATCTCGTCGCGCTCGTGCGCGGGCATGAATGTACGGTTAACGCGGTCGGGGGCATTCCCTTCCGTGTGGCCCAGGTCCACTGCTTATCTATAGCCGGCGTGCGTTTTGTGTGCCGCCACTGCGGCTACGGCCAGTCCGCCAACGGCGTTCGATTTACTTGCGATACACGCGGCAATAATCTTCCATTGGCATGGCTGAAAAAATTTCCGCCGCTCGACGAGGCCGATAGCACTGAACGCGATAAGCGCAAGCGTGAGCCGGTTCGCGTAACGTCGTAAGGGCACCGCGGGTTAACACCTGGCAAGCATGACCCGTGGGGGCTGGTAACTGCCGCGTATATCGCAGCCTTCCAACAATCCTTCGGCATTCTGCGCAACACCCGCTTTCGTGTTGTCCCCTCCTCGCCTTCGCTGATAGCACAGTCCTTCAGCGCACGCGCGCAGACGCGATCGCTAGGGAGACGTTCGTCTTAACGCGCGCACTGAATGCTTTAGGATGTTCTCGCTTTGCGAAGTGCAAAGCTTTTACATCAAAGACATCAGGAGATGATCGTGAACGACGATGTGACGCCGGACTCAATCTTGCAGCTTGGACTCGGTTTCTGGAGTTCAAAGGCTTTACTCAGCGCAGTCGAGCTCGGCGTGTTTACCGAGCTCGCCAAGGGCCCGCTCGATGCTCTCACGCTGATCGAGCGTCTGCGCATACATCCCCGCGGTGCGCGTGACTTCTTTGATTCACTTGTTGCGCTGCGTATGCTCGACCGTAACGGTGATCGCTATTCGAATACGCAACAAACCGATATCTTCCTCGATCGAGCGAAGCCGTCTTACCTCGGCGGCATTCTCGAGATGGCGAATGCGCGGCTGTATCGATTCTGGGGATCGCTGACCGAAGCGCTGCGCACGGGAGCGCCGCAGAACGAGGCAAAAGACGGCGGCGATCTGTTTGGCGCACTTTATGCGGACAAAGGCCGCCTCGAGGGCTTTCTCAAGGCGATGTCAGGCATCAGCATGGGTGCTGCGATCGCCATCGCCGGAAAATTTCCTTGGCGCGATTACAGAACGTTGATTGACATCGGAGCGGCCCAAGGCGCCGTACCAGTGCATATCGCGCGCACGCATAAGCACCTGACCGGCGGCGGCTTCGACCTGCCGCCCGTCCAGCCCATCTTCGAGGAATACGTGCGGTCGAATGGATTGAACGACCGGCTGCGCTTTTACGCCGGCAGCTTCATGACTGATCCATTGCCTGCGGCGGATGTGCTGATCATGGGTCATATCCTGCACGACTGGAGTTACGATGAGAAACAAATGCTGCTGGCTAAAGCGTATGCGGCACTCCCGCGTGACGGCGCCCTGATCGTCTATGAGTCGCTGATTGATGATGACCGCAGACAGAACGCTTTCGGCTTGCTGATGAGCCTGAACATGCTCATTGAGACACGCGGCGGATTCGATTACACCGGCGCGGATTGCATGTCATGGATGCGCGAAGCAGGATTCCGCGAAACACGCGTCGAGCACCTGACGGGGCCGGATTCAATGGTGATTGCGATCAAATAGCAGCAGCGGAGCACAGCTCCGGCCGCATCGATCGAGCGGTCAATCACCGCCCTGACCCGCCAGGCGCAGCCGTACGCTTACGTTTCGCCTGACATGCGCCGTACTTAGTCAGGCATCAGCGCGAAGGTCCATACGGATCCACCCGCCGGCACAAGTGGCCCCGCCGAGCGGGTTGGGTTACTGCCGCCGCGGCCTGACAGCACCGTTACATACTGCCTGCCCTTGTATGTGTACGTGATCGGCGGTGCGTTGATCGACGAGCCGGTCTTGAATTGCCATAGTTGTTTACCGGTATCCTGGTCGAGCGCAATGAACTCGCCCGTAAGTTTGCCCGTAAACAGCAAGCCGCCATCAGTCCCGAGCATACCAGCCGATGAAGCGAATTCCGCTATTGGCGTCTTCCATGCAATCTTCCCTGTGTACGGGTTGATGGCAAGATGGTAACCGGGTGGATCGACGATTTTCGAATCGGTCTCGATGCCGGTGTAGCCCGCTCCCACCTGGAGCTGCACATCAACGAACTTCAACACGCGCATCAGTTCCCAAGAGTTGATGAACATCAGACCGGTCTTGGCGTTGTATGCCGACAGCGTCGCGTTCGTTGCGCCACGTGGCGCGAGCTCGATTGTTTCGCCCTTCATGGCGCGATCAAGCAGGTCCGTTAATACCGGACGGCCCGTTTTCAGATCTATATTCTTGGCCCAGTTCTGATTCATGAATGGATGTGCCGCGAGTAATTGGCCATTGGTCCGATCGAGCACGTATAAAAACCCGTTCTTGTTTGCCTGGAACAGCACCTTGCGCGGCTTGCCGTCAATTTGAATGTCGGCAATGATGGGTTCCGCAGTGACCGTCGAAATCGAAGCTGTCGTTCGGCATGAACTGGTAGTACCACACCATCTCGCCGGTCTTCGGACGGATCGCCAGCATGCTGGCGGCATAAAGGCTATCCATCCCGGCGCGGTATTTTGGATTGTATGGCTCCGCATTGCCGGTGCCGACGTAGAAGAGATCGAGCTGCGGATCGTACGCTCCGGACTGCCACGTTGCACCGCCGCCATACTTCCAGGCATCGGGCATGTCCTTGTTAGGCCACGTCTCGGAACCTTTCTGTCCCGGCTCGGGAATGGTCCACGTGCGCCACAGGCGCTTGCCGGTTTCGGGATCGTAGCCGTCGATGAACCCACGCGCGGTGCGATCGCCTCCCGCCATGCCGGAGATCAGTACGCCGTTGGCAATCATGGGCGCGACTATGCCGCCGTAGCTTTCCTTCCATTCGCCGAACTTCGTTTTCCAAAGCTCTTTTCCCGTTTTCATGTCGAGCGCCATGACGTGTGCGTCGACGGTCTGCCGGAACAGCTTCCCGTTATATACGGTCGCGGCGCCACGCATATAGGCGCCGCCCGTCGTGACACGCAGCGCTGCCCTATCGTAAGTCACCGGCGTACGCCATATCTGGCGGCCGGTTGCGACGTCGATCGCGAACGTCCAGTTGCCGTTCACGACATACATGACGCCGTTATAAACGGTCGGCTGCGATAACTCGCCCATGTCGTTCGAAAGGCTGAAGTTCCAAACCGGAACGAGACGCTTGATGTTGGACTTGTTGATCTCTGTCAGCGAGCTGAACATCTTCAAGTCATAGCCCATACCCAACGTGGGCACGTTGTCCGTGTTCTTGCCCGCAGTCAGCAGTTCTTCAGCCGTCTGCGCAAACAAAACGCCAGACCATAAGCATACAAATGCTGCGATTGCTCTTTTCATCTCTCTCCCTCTTTAAGACAATCTGTGTGCGACGTGAGATTTACAACAGATCAATCAGGCATCAGCGCAAACGTCCATACCGAGCCGCCTGCCGGCACGCTATCAGTGATGAAGCGCCCTGCTACGCTGCCGCCGCGCCCGGAAAGCACAGTCACGTACTGGCGGCCCTTGTACGTGTACGTGATGGGCGGCGCGTTGATTGAGGAGCCAGTCTTAAATTGCCAGACTTGCTTACCCGTGTCCTGGTCGAGCGCTATCACTTCGCCAGTCAGCTTGCCGGTAAAAAGCAATCCGCCATCGGTAGCAAGCATGCCCGCGGAGCTTGCGAAATCCATCATCGGCGTCTGCCATTTGACTTTTCCAGTCAGTGGTTCGAGCGCCAGGTGATAGCCGGCCGGCTCGCCTTTCGGCGTGTTCATGCTCGACTCCATGCCGGTGTAGCCGCCGCCGAGCACGAACTCAGGCTTCACGTACTTCATCACGCGCGGCAGATTCCATGAATTCAGGTACAGCAGTCCATTGTTTGGATTGAATGCGGCCAGCGTTGCATTGGTGCCGCGCGACGGCTCGAGAGTGACTTCCTCACCTTTCATTGCACGCTCGAGGAGATTCGTGAGGACCGGCCGGCCGGTTTTGAGATCAATGCCGGTTGCCCAGTTGACCTTCACGTACGGATTGGCGGCAATGAGCTTGCCGTTACTGCGGTCCAATACGTACAAGAAGCCGTTTTTGTTCGGATTGATGAGCACCTTACGCGTCTGACCATCGACGGGAAGATCGGCCAATACACTTTCCGACGTGGCGTCGAAGTCGTAGCTGTCGTTCGGCGTGTACTGGTAATACCAAACCATTTCGCCGGTCTTCGGCCGCAGCGCCAGGATGCTGCACGTGTACAAGCTGTCTGCGCCTTCGCGGTAATCGGGGTTATACGGCTCGGCGTTTCCCGTCCCGATGTAGATGAGGTCGAGCTGCGGATCATATGAAGCCGTCTGCCAGGTCGGCGCGCCGCCGTATTTCCATGCATCCGGCTTGCCTTGATGGGGCCATGTCTCGGAACCAGGCTCACCCGGCGCGGGGATGGTGTAGGTGCGCCACAATTTCTTGCCGGTCTCGGGATCGTAGCCCTCGACGAAACCACGCGTGGTACTTTCGCCACCGCCCATTCCCGATATGAGAACTCCGTTGGCAATCATGGGCGCAACGACGCCCTTGTAGCCCTCCTTGAAGTCGGCATATTTTTGCTTCCAGACTTCCTTGCCGGTCTTCATATCAAGAGCGAGCACCTGCGCATCGAGTGCTTGCCGGAACAGTTTGCCGTTGTAGATCGTAGCCGGGCCGCGCATGAGCGCACCGCCACCCGCCACACGCAGCGCAGCGCGATCGTAATTGACCGGAGTACGCCAGATTTGGCGACCCGTGCCGATATCGATTGCAAAAGTCCAGTTGCCGTTCACGACATACATGACGCCGTTATAGACGGTAGGCTGCGAGAGATCGCCCATGTCATTATTGGTGCTGAAGCTCCAGACGGGAACCAGCCGCTTGACGTTCGACTTGTTGATTTGCTTGAGCGGGCTATACATCTTCAAGTCATAGCCCATACCGAACGTCGTCACGTTATCCGTGTTCTTGTTCGCGTTCAGCAGATCTTCGGCTGACTGCGCAAATGCGAAACCGCACCAGCCGCAGATTAATGCGGCAATTGTTTTTCTAATCATGACTCCTCCGATTTTTCTTCCGACGCCAGGACAAGACTATAGCGCAAAAGCACAGGTTCAAATACACACCGCATTGCGCCCGGGCGAGGTCACGTCACGAGATACCTTCGGTCTAAGTGCTCTAGCATTGATAGCGCAGACAGGGCAACCGATGAACACCCGTTTAGCCTCGAGGTCTGAACTTCCTTTGCGAAATGTGAAGAGCGCTTCGCGCCTCTCAACTTGAAGGCATGCGCGCCAGACTCTATGCGATTGTCTCTATCGCGACTGGAATCGCAGCGGTCGCATACGCACTACACGCGGGGTGGTTGCAGATACCCGACCGCTGGAATCCATTGGCGCCACTTGCAATCGCGGACGAACCCAATGTGCTTACTCGATACAAGCTGTCGCGCTTGTCAGGCGACGACGCTCTCTGCAAGAGCGTCCTGGCCGGAGCAGAGATGCGCTATCAGTCAGTGCAGGATCGTGACACGGATAGTGGATGCGGTTTTCACAACGCCGTGCGCATCACGGCGACCACCGCGCGGGTGAACGAACCGTTTACGCTGACATGCGCAAGTGCGGTTGCGCTCGCCCTGTGGGAAGAGCATGTGCTTCAACCGCAGGCGAAAGCATACTTTGCCCAACGTGTGAGTCGCGTGCGGAATTTCGGGAGCTATTCGTGTCGCAACATCTATGGAGCGGAGCACGGCAGACGCAGCGAGCACGCCACGGCGGACGCGGTCGATATCGGTGCCTTTACACTGGATGATGGGCGCGTCATTGCGATAGCCAAGGCTTGGCCCCGCAATGGCATTGAAGCTCGCTTTTTACGCGATGTGCACGATGGCGCGTGCCGTTTCTTCAACGCAGTGCTCGGCCCCAATTACAACCACGCACATTACGATCATTTCCACCTGGATCGCGGGCGATTCAGGGTATGTCGTTAGCTATGGCGTTAAATGAGCAAGCAGCCAGCAAACACGCGGCGGTTGATCCCTCAACCGGTTACATGCGCTTCGCTGGCAGAAGCTCTCACCGATCTCAGCGAATTCGGATCGACACCCTGCGCGGCATCTTCGGCGTAACTTAACCTCACGGCCGCGTCGCGCGATAACACGCGGAAGGTGCAGCTTTCCTGAATGTATAAGCGCACCGTATCTGCGGAATGTTCGAGATAACCGATCGAAAAATCCTGACCGACGATGAGTTCGAAGTCTCCGCCGCGCAAGCTCACGACGACGGCCCCGTCGAGCGCGGGCGTCCACAGCACGGGCCCATCGAGCAATCGTCGCACGTGCTCCATGACAGGGTAGCCGCCCGTGGTGCTGCGCGTAAGGCCGGTATGGCAGCGCGGTCCGAGCGCAATCGCATAGGGACCCTTGACGCCGGCCATGCGCAGGCGATCGACCGCTTCTGCAACGACATCCGGATAAGCCGCGTAGTTCTGCGATATGGTCAACGCTGGTCCGTCAAGGCATTCGACGAGGCCATGTATGCCGGCTTCCGTGAATCCGTGGAGCACGAGGCGATCTTCGGCGATTGCGGCGGATCGCGCCGCGTTTCGCACCTCGTCGAGGTCCGGATCTTTCGCGCCCCTGCCGATCGCTTCGAGCTCGTCGCGGGACAATGAAAATGGCGTCCGCAGCTCCACGAGCGGCAGCGTAGTGCGTAGCCGCGCTTCGACGCCAGCTTCCGGCTGTGAATTGAGACGCTGCGTACGTCCGGTAGCAACCGCGGCCTTATCCCATCCGTGCGGCCCGCTAAAATCGATGAGCTTGCGCGCGGAAAGCATGATCTTTAATGTGCGCTTGGCTTCGTCATCGATGAGCGACCATGCGGTCTCGGTAATTGGCGCGATTTGACGCAGCAGTTGATTCATCGGTGCCCCTCTTTGCGCAGACTGCCGATACCCAATGAGCCGTCGCCGGTGGATTGCACGTCGCCCGCCTCTGCGGCGTCGAGCTCTTTTTCTTTCTGCATGATCGGGCCTTCGATAAACAGATATTCACGCAGTTGATCACTCAGGGACGGGTCGTGACGGCGCAGCCACTCGAGCACCATCGCGGCATGTTCCTTTTCCTCATCGCGGTTGTGTCTCAAAATCGCGCGCAACTCTTCGTCACCGGTTGCATCGATGCGCTGATCGTACCAGTCCACTGCTTCGAGCTCCTCCATAACAGAGGCAATCGCACGGTGCCGGTCCCTGGTTTCAGGCTTCAGTATGTTAGTGTCTTCGTGGAACTGCGCGCTCGGGCCCGGCCATAATTGCTTCTCCTAGTCATGAGACGCTCGACATGGAAGTCGCGCGTGGCGGTAAAGCTGCTGGTGCGAAACGTAGAAAGCAAGCAAAACGTACGCCGATATTTTTTCCGGCTCGACTTGCGAACGGTGCGCCCCCCCGTCTATATGTTGTAACAAAGTCAGGTAATTTGCGGTGTGCCCACGTCCGGCGCGTAAAATTTCCATGCGCGCATCGCCGAACGGCTTACTCGAGTGCGCCAGGAGAACAACGCGTTCGAGGTCCCGATGCACAAAACACTATGCTACATTACGCGCATTTTTTGCGATATTTTTCGTTCAAGGACCTGCTACTGAATGGCTCGTAGCATGAATGAGCTGTCGATCGAAGAGATCCGGCAACGCTACCTCGACAGGGATGCACCGATATCACAACGCACGCTGAGCTCACTGCAGCGTGACTCTCGGGAGGGCGCGCGCCGCTTGTATACGGCGCTCAAAAGACGCTTTGACCGCGATCGCGACGAGCGTCTGCGGCTGGAAGCAATGCGTCATTTCGAGCTGTTGCTATGGAAATCCGGCTTGCGTGACATTGCCGGCGTTGACGAAGTGGGCGTTGGACCGCTCGCCGGGCCAGTCCTCGCTGCCGCCGTGATGTTTCCGCCTGACACCACCATACGCGGTGTGGATGATTCCAAGCGATTGGATCCTCATGTTCGAACCGCACTTGCAGAAGAGATCCGCGCAAAGGCATCCGGCATCGGCATTGGCATGGCGTCAGTCCAGGAAATCGACGACGTAAACATCTACCACGCTGCACTGCTCGCGATGCGGCGCGCTGTGGATGCGTTGCCGCGTCGACCGCAGCACGTGCTCGTCGACGCACGCACGGTCCCCGGTCTCGAAATGCCTCAGAACACATTCAACAAGGGCGACGGTCTTAACTTCAGCATCGCCGCTGCGTCGATCATTGCGAAAACCGAACGTGACCGCATGATGGAGGCGCTCGACGCGGATTATCCGGGATATGGATTCGCGTCGCACAAGGGTTACGGCACCACCGAGCACCGTGACGCGCTGCTCAAACTGGGGCCTTCTGCCATACACCGGATGTCTTTCCCGGCGATACACGAGTTGCGTGGAGAATTTTCCGCGCTGTTCTATATGCTGAAGATAAAGCTCGAAGCAGCGCGCACGCGTGAGTTACTCGTTGAGATGGAAACCGCGCTGGACGGCCACGAGCCCGACCTTCCCGAGCGCGAATGCAGAAAGCTGCGTTTACTCATCGGCCGGCGCTGGAAACTCATCGACTGACTTCTCAGCGGTAAGAACCCGCTGTCACCTGGCAATTCAAGACAAAAAAAGGGCCGCTGGTTAAGGCGGCCCTGAAAACCGCGTAGATGCGGTAAGGGAGGGTAAAACTGAACACAGGCCGCCGTGAAGCGAACCTGCGGGAAGAATTCTCCACTCATTCGGCTCTTTTGGCTTGTCGGGATTGATCTCATTTCGATGTCGGTCTCCGCAGGGAAGCACATACGAACGAGCGCAAAAAAAACGGGCGCCGAAGCGCCCGTTTTCGCGTTGCTGTGAGACTGATTAGAACGTGGTCTTCATGCTGACCGCAAACGCTTGTTGATTTATACCGGGGGCGGGCTGCGTAAAGCCGCCCAGCGAGTAGCGCGCGTTCGAGTCGTTTTTCAAATATACGTAGCCAACATCGAACTCGGTGCGCTTCGATGCTTGAAACACGTATTGGATCTGGAACAATTCACCCTTGGTACCGCCGGCCCCGCAATTACCGATGCGCTGACCGCTGCCTGTGCCGTCAAGCCCCAGCCCTGCGCAGGCGCCAGTTACCGGGTTAACAGCGCCGAAATTGCCGCTGGTGTTGTTCGCCCTCGTGTAGCCGCCGCGCAAGCCGTGCGGTCCGGCGATTCTCCACTCACCCGCTATGTTATAAGAAGATACGCTCAGGCTCGTGCCCGGGCTGGTCTCCATCTTCTGATGCGCATACAACAGGCCGCCTTTGAACGGACCGAACTGATACGCCGCGCCCAACTGATAGCCCGTATCGTCACCGCCATACAGCGTGGGGTTGGGGCCTGCAGGCTGAACTGCGCCGCCACCGGTCGAGAAGTTGTTGTGAACTTCATAACCCGCCGTGAGAATCAAAGGACCGTTGGTGTAATTGCCAGCCAACGAATATACGCGAGGCTTCGCACCCGAGGTCGCGCCGGTGCGTGCGATCGCGGTGGAAGGCGTGCTCATGCCGACGTAACCCTGGAAGCCACCGAATACCGGCGTGTCGTAGAAGATCGAATTGTTCTGACGACGCGAGAACGAGGCCGGACTGTTGTTATCGTTGAAAGTCGACGAGTTGTTGAATAACAGAAAGCCGGTTCCAAACACACCGGTATCGCTCAGGATACGAACGGCACCTGCGGTACGCTTGGTGGGCATGTCCCAGTTACCGGCGAAGAAGTTACCGAACCCGCCTTTAACGCCCAATGCGCTGTTGCGACCGCAGAAACCTTGCGGCGCCGAACCGCGAACGTCCAGGGTGCTCGTGCACTGAAACCACGCGCTCGTGCCGCCGCCGAGCGCTTCTTCACCTTTGAAACCGATTTCACTGCCCGGGGTTTGCAGGAAGTCAATGTTAACAAGCTCGCCGTTCTGTACGCCGGCTGCATTTGCGCTGTGCCCTTGCTTCGCGTACGCATATTCGACGTATACCGTGCCGAATATTTGCACGTTGCTGGCTTGCGCCAGAGCTGCGGCCGGTGCCGCAAACGCGCCCGCTACCGCCAGTGCCATCACCTTCTTATTCATACTTCAATCTCCTATCCAATTTGAAGATGCCGTCGTCCGTTGAGAGGCGAATTCGGCGTTCCTCCCGACGAGAGGATTCGATTCGATTATGCAGACGATGAGATAGAAAATTCAAACGTTACATGCGTTTCGCTTCGAAAATGGAGGTCTATCGTTGCATAGTCGCGACGTCAGTCTTTAGCCTGCACAGGTGTCTCGGATCGATGCAGTACTAGTTCCCGCATGAGTACCGTTAGTCCGTACGGACTAACGCTGGACGCACGGTCGCACATGGCATCGGTGGGATGGACTGCAGGACGGGCCAAGCGCGAGAGCGTGCCTGCCAGTGGCCCATGGATCACCTTGCCCCCGAGAGAACCGACTTTCATCGACTCGTCTGCGATTCGAGCATTGACTTAGAAATGAAGCGCGTCCCCTCGTCGTAGTACTCGCTAACAAACATGGCCCGACGTCGGCCCTAGGAAATGTGGGACGCGTGTTAACTCGGGCGCGGCGCTCGCTTCAAGTCACTGGCGATGTTCGCCTTATGCGTGCGTCTGCCGCCGACGCTCTCCGCAGCGATGACGACACCACTCAGCTGAATGCGCAGCTCACGCTTGCGCGATCGTGCGCCGCCAAAACAGCAAGTGAGATTTACGAGTTTGACGGCACGTGCGCACTGAACACGCGATTGCCGTCTCTAAAAAACTCGAGGCAGCTTAATGTTGCAGAGTCCTTTTTACTTTTTCTTACAAGCCAAGAGTCAGATGTCCGATGTGCTCCGGCCGTCTCGCATGATTTACTCGCTTCCTGCAGATAAATGACGCGTCACGTGTGGCCTGTGCAACCGGATGTCTTTGCAGGAGACATACATGGCATTTCGACTCACCCGCTGTTGTTGTCCTCTGAAAATCGTCGGCCTTCCTTGGAGTGTACGTTCATGAACACCGATACGATCATCCCGGTAATACGCGAAGAGCTCGACGTTAAGAAGCGGACAGTCGACACCGGCACGGTGCGGGTGCGCAAAACCGTTCGCACCAACGAAGTCGTTGCCGAACAGCCACTCATCGAGGACGACATCGTGATCGAGCGCGTTCCGGTTAATCGCTCCGCAGAAAGCATTGCGCCGGTGAGACATGAAGGCGACACCACGATCATCGGTGTTTATGAAGAGCGCCTGGTCGTGGTCAAGCAGCTTTTTCTCAAGGAGGAGATCCGCCTGACCAGACGCAAAACAGAAAAGCGCACGACGCAATCAATCGAATTGCGCGAAGAAGAGGTCACGATCACGCGTGCCGCGACTGGGGCCAATAACTTGAAAAGGGAAGGGGAAAACGCCGCAGCGGGTAGTACACCACCCGAATCACCTTAAAACATCAGCGAAAGGAACAAGCATGTCAACGCATACCATCGTAGGGACCTACGGCGACCATCTCGCCGCGCAGAAAGTGATCGAGCAGTTGACTAACGAGGGTTTTACGAGAAGCAACATACATTTGGCTTCGACGAGCTCTTCGGATAGCGGATATAAGGGAACTGAGAATATCCACGGGCACGAGCATTCGGAAGATTGGGGTGACAAGATTTCGAATTTCTTCCGGTCGATCTTCGGCGGCAATGATTCTGAAGACCAGGGCTATTATGCGGAGGCGGTGCGGCGCGGCAGCGCGGTGGTCACCGTAGATGCGGACAGCGATGAAGAAGCGCAAAGGGCGACGGAGATAATGAATCGGCAAGGCGCTGTCGATGTGCACGAGCAGGCCGAACAATGGAAGCAGGAGGGATGGACCGGGTTCGATCGGTCATCTCGTCCGCTATCCGCCGACGAAAATGAGGCTGCGCGATCGACGCGTACAAATGAAACGGCCACCGGGGACAATCTTACCGGCCGATCGGCGGATAGGACTGCAACCGCCACGGATAGAGCCAGCGGCAGTGATCGAAGCGCCGGACGGGAAACGGTCATTCCTGTCGTCAAGGAAGAGTTACAGATCGGCAAGCGGACTGCGGAAAAAGGCGGCGTTAGAGTCTACAGCCGTATGGTGGAAACCCCTGTTCAGGAAACGGTTGAGTTGCGGGAAGAACGCGCGAAAGTCGAGCGCCGCCCCGTTGACCGTCCGGCGACCGACGCCGACGTATCCGGCTTCAAAGATGCGGAGATCGAAGTGCGTGAGACCGTGGAAGAAGCGGTGGTTGGGAAACGCGCGCGTGTTGTCGAGGAAGTGGTCGTGGGCACGGAAAGCACGAGCCGCAGACAGACCGTGAACGAAACGGTGCGCGAGACGCAGGTAAACGTCGAGCAAGCAGGCGGACGGCAACAGTCCGCGTCGATGGGAGACAGTGATGCGGACTACCGTCAGCACTGGCAGACGAATTACGGCAATCTTGGCGGTAACTATGAAAGTTATGCACCGGCGTATAGCTATGGCGCTGAACTGCGCCGGGACCAGCGCTATGAGAATCGCGACTGGTCTGAGATAGAGCCGCAGGTGCGCAAAGACTGGGACAGCCGTTATCCAAAGAGTGCATGGGAGAAGTTTAAGGATTCGATCCGCTACGGCTGGGACAAGGCAACACACCGGCACGACGAACGCAGCATGGCTTGATGTATCGGCAAGGGCGGCTCCCTCACTTGATGAGCGATTCCGCCTAAGCTAGCGACAACCCTCGCAGGCTTGGCCGCCTGCGAGGTTCCTTCGCAGACGGGCGCTAACGCTCAGGTAAAACCCCGGCTTACTCGACCTTCAGACCCGCTTCCTGAATCACTCTGCGCCAGGCGGGCACTTCGCGCGCGAGCTGGCGGCGAAGATCATCCGGCGTGCCGGGCAACGGTGTAGCGCCGAACGTCAACAGTCGATCGCGCACGTCCGGCGTATTTACAATCGCAAGTATTTCGGCGTTCAGCTTCTTGACGATATGCGGCGGCGTCTTCGGCGCGCAGTACATGCTGAACCATCCGCTCGTGTCGAAGCCGGCAATGCCTGACTCCGCAAGCGAAGGCACTTCCGGCAGGATCGGCGTTCGCCTGGAAGTGGTCACCGCCAGTGCAGTAAGCGTGCCCTGCTTGATATGCGGCGCCAGCACCAGCACATTATCCATTGCAATTTGAAGGCGTCCGCCGAGAACGTCGGGAAGCATGGCGCCAGTTCCCTTGTAGGGAATGAAGACCATATCGACACCGGCAAGACGCTTGAACATTTCACCGCTTAGATGTTGTACCGTTCCCGGCGTTGATGCGCCGTACGAGAGTTGTCCTTTGCGCGCTTTGGCGTATGTGATGAGCTCGGCGACAGTTTTTACGCCGATCGACGGGTGGGCGACCATCACATAGGGCGTGGTAGCAACGAGCGCAAGCGGCTCGAGATCCCGCTGGACATCGAACTTTGTGCTCGCGTAAAGACTCCCGACGATACTGATCGACGAGCCGGACACCAGCAGCGTGTAGCCATCCGGCTGTGATTTCGAAACGATTTCAGCGGCAATGATGCCGCTGGCTCCGGCGCGGTTGTCGACCACGACCTGTTGACCTAGACGCTCCGATAGCTTTGATGCTACCAAACGGCCGACGAGATCCGTACTGCCGCCGGGTGTGAAGCCGACGATCAAGCGTATCGGCCGTTGCGGATAGTCGTGCTGTTGGGCGTGAGCAGGCCCTGACGAGACGAGAGCGTGCGCGATCAGTACCAGCATCGCTGAGACTGCATGCGGCCGTTTCATCGTTGTCTTGACGCGGTCAGCCTGGTACTAACCAGGGTGTACCATCGCTGCGCAGTATGGGCACGGTCACATTTTGTGATGCGAGCCGCGTCTGCACAGATAAGCTGTGCGTTCCCGTGCCGCCCATGACTACGATCACAATGTCTTCGGGTTTTTCCGCTATGGGTACGCCGAACTGCGGATCGAAGTCAGCATAGCGCTTCAGTATGCTTTCACTAAAGCTCGTCAGGTTGCCGCGTGGAATGTTGCCAAACGGCAGCCGGCCGTACTCCCAGATAAATCGCTTGACGTCAGCCTTGCTGTAGCCGCCGTTCGCGAGCAAGCGGGCATGCTGCGGACACAGGATCAGCAGCGGCTGCCCTTCCCCGTTGGTATTCCGGTTGCCGACATACGGAATGGACAGCGCCAGCGTCCTCAGCAAGTCCTTTGCAGTCTGGCTGCCGCCGTTGTCATCGATCATCGCCGCCGGACACGCTGGAATCAAGGTGACCGTACTGATGTGCAGACGGTGACCTCTTTCCACATGCAAGGGCTCCCAGGGATTCTCGGCCTCATTCTCGGCGATGCAATGGGTGAAACGCGCAATATGGCCCTGCGTGTGAATGTTGATCGATCCGGGTGTGCCCCCGATATTGATCATGCTCAATTGCAAGGCGCGGCCGATTGTGGCGGTGCTGTGCCAGCGGCTTCCTGTGTAGTTGTAGCCGCAGTTGAGATCGATGGCCTTCGCAACCGGGCCGTTGACGATGGGCAGCGGTGAGGTGTTATGCGTCGATGTCTGCACTGCATCGAGGTTGAACTTCGGATCTCCGATCGCCTTCATGCATGTCAACAGCACCGGCATGTATTCCGGCCGGCAGCCTGCCATCACTGCATTGGCCGCAATCTTCTCTACCGTCGCGACACCCTGCTTGGGTGCAAGCGTAGCGATGGCGTCCGAACGCTTCCAGCCAAGCTCGCGCTCAACGTAATCGGTCATGGCGTGCACGCGTTCCTGGGTTGGCGGAACAACCGGCAGCCCGTCAGTCAGATCATTCGCGAGGAACCATTCGTTGATGGCCTCCCAGGAATCGTCGAGCTCGATCAGCGGTGCTTCCATCAGCACTGCACTCATATTGGGTTCCTCACACGGTGAGTGCCATCACGCACGGCCGGATGGACGTAATTTACCTTCGTTTCCTTTTCCAGCATCCCCTGCCCTGTCAGTTGCTTGATAATCACCGGGTAAGCGGCACGCGCGAGCTCTGCGACCTGTTCCTCGGTAAGGTCGTTGAGCGGATGCGGCGTCACGACTAACGGAAGCTCTTCGAGTTGCAGATTCCTGGCCGCGAGCCGTCCATGGGTAAGGAATGCGCTTGAAACGATGGTCGACGTAGGCACGCCGCGCTTTTCGAGATATGCCGAGTCGTGGATACACCACGACGTGCATCCGCCTCAGTCGCCCCATGCATTGACCAGCGCCTGTACTTTGCCCTCCAGCTCATGCGCGATAAGCTTGCTCGATGTGAAGTTCTTGCGAACCGTGTGCGTTTTGATATCCGGAAAGTCCGCGCGCATCAGCTCTTCCACGCAGCGGATAAAAACATTCGCATTGGGCTTTATGTTATCGATGAACCCGATGGATTTGCCGGCGAGCGAAACATGCCGGCCGGCAAGATTCACGCGAGCCGCGGCGCGCTGACCTACGGGGTTAACGAGTTTGACGCGCTTCGCTGATGTCATGGTCTTCTCCTCATTTCTTGGGCATGGTCGTGGTATCGACTCATTCAGCTTTGTCTCACGTAACGTCTTAGTCTAAGACGAAGACGATCGCTGAGATGTTTACCGATTTTGTCCGTCCAGGGCGTTTGTGAGGCTCTGCGCCAGTCGTCAGTCTCGCATGTGTCCGGCGATACGAGATGATAGACAGCGACGTACTTATGCATGCCACCGCCGACGGACCGAAATCGTCGTGCGCACAGTACACCCGGCAGGGCCGCAAGATTCGGCAAGTGCTCGGTGTCATACCACTGATTGAATTCAGCTTCCGCATCGGGTGCGACGTTCATCGCTGACACCAGCAATCCCCCTGCTTCTTGCGGCGCGATGCGATCGCCGGGGACGATCTGTTCGCAGGTAAACCGGCATAGCCGCGTGCATTGTCCGACCAGGATGCGTTTCGACCACGGCGAGAAGCTGGCGGGCGAAACCTTGCGATATTCCGGTTTGTCGAGGACAGCGAGGCTTTCGAGGTCGTAGATTGCGAGCGATATCTTGGGATTGTCGGCGCCTAACCATCGCACGGCGTTAATGAAACCGCTGATGCGCAGGCGTTCCGGAATATGCTCGGTATCGTACCAATCGTTGAACTCGTCTTCAGCGGCCCGCGAAAAATCGAAACCGCCGCCCAGGAATCCCATGCGTCCGGCCATGCGCTAACTTCCCGGCAGGTTATGAATGTCCGGGAAGTAAATATCTTTCCAGGAATTCGCCTTAACCTTGACCAGCCCTGTGTCGAACATGAAGTCGGCGTACTTCATTACATTCTGCGGCGTCGTCGTGAATGTAATGTTCGGGTCTTCGAGCTGCTTTAAGATTTCCGCGACCGTGCTTTTCTTATCAGCCGACACATCGAGATAGATCTGAGCGGCGCGAGGCAGGTCCTTATTGATAAGCTCGACGGCTTCAGTGAATGCCGCAAGCACGGCCTTAAAGGTCCGTGGATTTGCATTTCGGAATTTGCTGCTCGAGAAGATGTTGGAGAATGTTGTCTTGCCGCCGAGCACGTCGTCGGAACTGAAGACCCGATGGATTCCCGGCTGCTCCAACTCCAGGTATTGCACCGGAGGGCTAGTCAGGTGCATCGTTATTTCCTTGCGCGCAAGCAGCGCAGCCATGCCGTCGAAATGCGACATCGCGACAGTCTGCGCATCCAGACGCGACGCGTTCTCCTTGCCCCACTGTTTGGCTGCGGCGAACTGCAACACGATCGCCTGATTGGATGTCTTGACGCCCGGCACGGCGATGCGATCATTTGCTGCGATGTCCGCTAAGGTGCGGATCTTCGGATTATTCGAGTTTAGATACATCGGAGACGTGATCATGGCCGCCATGCCTTTGATCTCGTTATCCGTTCCTTTGGTGCGCGCCCACGCGAGAATGATCGACGTCGGCCCATTGGCGCCGACATCAATGCGGCCCGCGAGCATGGCGTCATTCAGCAGCGATGGGCCGGCGATCGTTGCATAGATACCCTTAACATCACCCAGTCCCGCTGCCTTCGCCTGCTTCTCAATCAGTTTCTCGTGTTCCATGATCATCAACGGCAGAAATCCGAGACCGATCTGCTTGACGACGCGCACTTCACTCGTTTCCGCGATTGCACCGGCGGCATAGAGGCCGGCGAGCAGTAATAGGGCAGCGCCCACAACCTGGCGCCGCGCTAAGTCTGCGATGCTCACACGTTCTCCACATGAACCGGAAAGAACGGCTCAAGCGCATCGACATCCATGATGTGATAAACGTTGAAGCGGTAAGCTGTGGCAGCCATCACCTCCGGCGGCGTAAACGGAAACGCTGTGTTACCTGCCGTGGATAATCGCCCGGGAAATCCGTGATGCAGCAAGTACTGCTTAGTTACTGTTGCCACGGCCTTGGCTTCTTCCGCCGTGTCCGCGATACATTCACACATGATAAAAATCTCGCGTGGCAGCGGCTCGGGCGGCTTGTCCCAAGGAAACACCGCGTCGATACCGTACACGCGCCAGAAAATCTGGTAGGGCTTGTCGGTGCGCGGAGGTGTAAGCTCGCGCACTGTTTTTTCGACGCCCGCCGTGATCGTCTTGATGTTCGCGATGACGCGTGGATCCGCCGATCCGCATAATAGGACCGCGCGCTCACCCACCCGCATGGCGCCTTCAATCTTAATGGTGAATTGAGTCGCGGGTTCCCAGCGCGAGCCGGATACGCGCGTTCGATGCTCGTCGACTACTTCGTAATGCGCGTCTTTAGTGTGCAGCGTGCCTTCGGGCTCGCGCACCGCATAAGGATCTGCCTGCTCATAAAGGCTGTGTGCGGCAACAGACATCGGCGATGCATGTCGCGTAGGATTCATGCTGTCGATCACAAAGCTGTCGCCCTCGAGCGTGCCGATAATGGTGTCGCGCCCGCCCGGCGTGCAGCAAAGCGAGCAGCACTCGATAATCTTCGACATGTGCAAAGTCGGTCCGAGCGGGTAGCCGAGCATTGCCGGCACGGAAGCAAATACTGCAGAGTCGCACGCTCGTCCGGCGATAATGACGTCCGCGCCTTGTGCAAGCGCACGCTGAAATGCCTCGATGCCCATCTGCCCGACGATATGAGTCGCCCGGTCAACGTCGGCTTCCGTGAGACCTGCAATCTGGCCCAGCGGCACGACACGGTCAGCGCGGATCGCTTTCTTAACTTCGTCGCGCGGAATATCGGCCAAAATCGAAGCGAGCCGGAAGTGCAAGTTTTCATTGCGTGCAATCTCGCGCACCATTTCGAGCGTATGTGCGAGATGCGGTGCCGCGCCGGCACTGCCGGCCGTCCCTATCAGCAGCGGTACGTTAAGACTCCGCGCGCCGCGCAAGCACTTCGCAAGATCGACGCGCACCATGGTTTCGGACTGCGCCATTTTTCCGGCGCCCGAGATAGTACGGACCGGGATCTATCGAGCCCATGTCGGCGCCGATCAGGTGCGGCTTGCGCTCGAGCCCGGCGTTGAATGCAGGATCGGGAATGCCATACCCCAGTTGCCCTGAGGCTGCCATCACTCGCAGCGGTTTGAGGCCGCTCGACGTAGTGACTTCCGCGCGTAATCTTTCAATCGCGCTACTCATAGCTCGATGCCTAACATCGGTCCGTGCTGTTGCGCCCCGTAAACGTCGCTATCGCCGGGATTGCCGGACACGATGCGCCTCGGCAACACGATCTTGATCGCAAGTGCAGGCGGATACGGCAGGACTTCCACTTTTTCGACCGACTGACCATACAGTTTTGCAATCGCTTCTGGTTTGAGCGACGGTGATTCACATGCATGGCGAAATCCAGCGTCGTCGTTGAAGAGAAGATCGAGCGTGAGCACAGTGGGCCCTGCGTTCTTGCTGCGAATTACTTTCGCAACTTCAATCAGCTTCATAGGACAAAGATTCCCCCGGCAACTGATCGTTAGGCGCGACACTCGTATACTTGTGAGTCCCGCGCCGTTACAAACATTGGTGTGTGTTACATTCAGTTACGGACTGCCAGCAGCGCTCAAGTGCGATGCTGGAGCAAATCGCAGGCACTGTAGCTTGGCAAAGAATAGCGGCAAGTCACGTAACGATTCTATCATCGCGCCGAGACACGTTCCGAGCGCTCGTCTTACGATCCGGAAGTAGGTTCAGGTTTCCGGGAAGGATGCCGTGCGAAGGCACATCATTGTGACATCAGCGCCGACCTCGCCCTGAGGTACGAGCCTGAATGACCGGCGTGTGGCCGCACTCCTGGGCGCCAGTTGCCATGGCCTCCAGTCCAATTATGGTGTCCGCCGCGCCAACCTCCGTATACGCCCACACCGAGAGCGGGTCCGTAATACACTGGTGGTGCGTAGTACACGGGCGGCGCCGCGTATCCGGGAGCGGGTGCATAGGCGTACTGTGCAGCGTCACCATACACGGCCCCAGCACCAGGATAGTAGCCGGGGTCCGGCGGCAGCACTGCACACCCGCCGAGAACTAAAAGCGATGAGATGACGGCAAGAGCCTTATACGATTTCATGCGGTGTCCTTCCTTGCATACTTAGAAGGCCACATCGCATCGTTAGATCCGCAAGATGTGTAACAGCGTGTTACGCCATCCGCCCAGTAGGCGTTCGCCCAAGAGACGGTGCCCTGCGCACGAAAGACGTGCGGACGCTAATGTATTCGGCTTGCTGAAGAAGAGAGAGAATGCCGCGCGACGAGAGCGGCGTTGGTGATACGGCGACTCGTGCTTCCGAATCAGACTGCTGAAAAATGCGCCGTCAGCAGGCGCGCGAAGTCTTCCGCAGGTAGTGGTTTACTGAAATGATAGCCCTGATATGCATCGCAGTTCAGCGCCTCAAGGAAGGCCAGTTGGTCCGCTGTCTCGACGCCTTCGGCGACGACTCCGAGCTTCAAACTCTTCGCCATCGCCACGATAGCCGTGACAATACCCGCATCATCTGCGTCGGTGGTGATGTCGCGCACGAACGACTGATCGATCTTCAGCGTCTGCACTGTGAACCGCTTCAGGTACGCGAGGCTTGAATAACCCGTGCCGAAATCGTCGATAGAAAGCTGCACGCCGTTAGCATGAATCTGGCGCAGCAGTTCGCAGGCTTTTTCGGCATTGCGCATGATCATGCCCTCGGTTATTTCAAGCTCGAGGCATGTTGGCGCGAGGCCCGTCGAAGCAAGCGTGGCCGCAACAACATCAACTAAGCCTTTTTGCTGGAACTGTCGCGGTGAGAGGTTAACCGACATCAAGAGCGCGGGTAGTCCCTGGTCCTGCCATGTCTTGTTTTGCGCACATGCAGTTCTCAGTACCCATTCGCCAATCGGCACGATCAAACCCGTTTCTTCAGCGATCGGAATAAATTGCCCTGATGGCACCAATCCAAATTCTTTGCTGTGCCAGCGGAGCAGTGCTTCCATCCCGATAATCCGGCCGCTGCGCACGGAAACTTTCGGCTGATAATGGAGCTCAAATTCCTGGCGATCGAGCGCGCGCCGCAACAGTCCTTCCATGTCGAGGCTGTGCGATACCTTCATGTCCATATCCGACGAATAAAATTCGAAGGTGTTGCGCCCTTCTTCCTTCGCGCGATACATCGCAAGGTCGGCATTTTTAATGAGCGCGCCCTCATCGAAACTGTCTCGCGGGTATAGCGTGATGCCAATGCTCACGGTCACATACACTTCACCGGCGCCTTCGAGCACGAACGGTTGTTTGAAGTTTTCGATTATCTTTGTCGCCACTTGCTGCGCACCGACATCTCCGGCGACATCGGCTAACACGATGGCGAACTCGTCGCCGCCGAACCGTCCGACTGTGTCGCAGTCACGCACGGCACTCTTGAGACGAGCCGATACTTGCAGCAACAGTTGATCGCCGGTCTCATGGCCCAGAGTGTCGTTGACATTCTTGAAACGGTCGACGTCGATCAACATGACGCCAACCGTCCACTGGTTGCGTTTTGCAAGCGCCAGTGCGCCGCGCAGACGGTCGTTGAACAAGGTTCGGTTAGGCAGATTCGTCAGCCCATCGTAGTGGGCAAGTTGTTCCAGCCGCTCTTCCGCTACTTTGCGTGACGTGATGTCCTCCGCAATCCCCGCAATGCGATACACCTGCCCGGATGCATCGCGCACCGGAAATCCGCGATCGTGCAACCAGCGGATTGAGCCATCGGAGCGAACGATGCGGTAAGTCTCGTCGTAAAGACCGGTGACCGTTTTGCGGCGGCCGGCGTAGACACGCGCGCGATCTTCCGGATGCACCGAGCGAATCAAGGCCCGCGGACTTGCCTGCAATTCTTGAACGGGGCGCCCGAACATATTTTCTGCTGCAGGGCTCACATACAAACTCTTCGTCTGTGCGACATCTGCCATCCAGAAAATCTGCGGAATATGATTGGCAAGCTGTTGGAAGAGTTCTTCGCTTTCCCTGAGTGCTGCGACAGCGCGCTTGGTTTCGGATATGTCGTGGATGATCGATACGATATGCGCCGGACGCCCGTCCGCCCGATGCACCGCAGACAGCGATATCTCAAGCCATATGACTATGCCGTCTTTGCGTCTGAAGCGCGCTTCGCGTGTGGACACGCTGCAATTGCCGTCGAGCAATTCCTGGTTGCAGTTAATGATCAGATGACGATCATCGGGTGCGGCAAGTTCGACAGGACTCAATTCCAGCAGCTCTTCGCGCGTGTAACCGAGAATGTCGCACAGCTTTCCGTTCACCTTCAGCCAACGCGGATTGCAAACATCTGCGCTATGCATCGCCATTCCTACCGACGCCTGTTCGAAGGTGGCGCGCATCGTTTCGTCGCTCATCCGGCGGGCGTCTTCGGCGGCTCGCCGCTCAGTGATATCTTCTACAACGCTTACGATGTAGCAGGGATTGCCTTCCTCGTCGCGCCCGATGGACATCGTGCGGCGCGCCCAGATTACTGAGCCGTCTTTGCGAATGAAACGTTTCTCCCCGACGGCAGACTTTTCGAGACCGTCGATGATCTGTGAACGCAATAATGCGCCTTGCGCATAATCATCGGGGTGTGTAATCGTCTTGAGCGCACGGCCGAGCAACTCGTGCCTTGCATAGCCGACCATATCGCAGAACTTCTGATTGACCTCGACGAGAGCGCCACTCAGCCCGACGCGCGTAATGCCGACCGCCGCGTTCTCGAACATAGCCCGATAGCGCTCGTCTTTTTCGTCGTTGTGCTTAAGCCGGCGCCGAACACTGGTTTGCCGCCCTGGCGGGCTGTCAGTGTCCGGGTGTTTCGCTGCTTGAACTTCCATTCGTCCCCCTCGTCGCCATCCGCAAAACGAACGCTGACCCGGCACTACGGCACAGGTCGGCGTTCGGCGTCACTGATACGGCGCTTGCCGAAGCGGTAATAAGGCAATTAGCATGCCCTTCCGAGGGAAAAGCGAGTGCGTTGAAGGCTTTGATTACAAGCAGAACGCCGTCTCCCCTTCCAGCGAGACACACTGCAGGCGTCTGACCTTCAGCAGTACTGCGGAGATTTTGGCTATTGTTGGTCCAGCTGGACGATGCCGGATCAACGGCGGGTTCGGTGCGGGCGGACGGCGAATCAGCGTTGCTTAAGAATCGGCGGGATTCAACCAGCGCTTGGCTGGCCCTTGTGTGAGCCGGCTAGAAATGCCTGCTCGATTTCACGTCCCTGTACCGATGAAGCCGTTCGGGCCCTCAACCTTCTGCAGTGAATGGCCCTTGCGCAAGAGGTCTATGCATCGGTAAGCGGCGCCGTCAGCGTCTGCGCACTCGTACATCACAACGCCGTTATACGGCAAGCCCGTACGCTCGGTAGCGACTGCGAAGATTTGGTACACGCCGTTCTCCCTTTGCGTTGATAACGCACGCGATACCCTTTGCGTCTACTGCTGCAGTCCATCGCTGCACGTCGCAGTATCACCTATTTATTCACCGCCGAATATACGCGTGTGCCGCATATTGAGATGACGCATCAGGCATTGTGTATGTCGTCACATTTCCTACGTGATAATGAGCCGAAAACCGGCTGACTCCCGTCGCTCGGTGCATCAAATTGACGCCTCAACCACTGGGTCAATCAGCGACCAGCGACGCCGGTGCAGTGGCGGCGCAGTCAAACGTGCGGTCCGTCCGAGCAATGCACATAAAAGTCTGGTGGCATTTAGTCACAAAAGCGGTCAGTAGCTGGGTCGACGACTATGCGCCTAGCATGGGCGCCGCTTTAGCGTACTACACGATGTTTTCAATCGCGCCGCTACTGCTCATTGTTATCGCAGTTGCGGGCTTCGTCTTTGGCCCCGAAGCGGCGCGCGGCGAAATTCTCTCCCAGCTGCAGGGACTGATGGGAAACGATGGCGCTCACGCTGTCGAAGGACTGCTCAAAAGTATGAGTCAGCCCGAACGCAGCACGGGCGCCGCAATCACCGGCATTGTTGTACTGCTTCTTGGTGCGACTTCCGTCTTCGGCGAGCTGCAAGACGCGCTTGATCGCATCTGGCGCGCCCCGGACCGGGTGAAGACCAGCGGCTTGTGGAATCTTTTGCGTACGAGGCTTCTGTCCTTCGGGATGATACTAGGCATCGCTTTCTTGCTCATGGTTTCACTGGTGTTATCGGCTGCACTCGCAGCAGCTTCAAAGTGGTGGGGACCGATCGTCGGATCTCCGGCGGTTCTGCTTGAAGTGGTGAACTTCGTCGTTAGCTTCGCGCTGATAACCGTTTTGTTTGCGATGATCTACAAAGTAATGCCACGTGTTCACGTAGCATGGCACGATGTGTGGATAGGCGCCGGCGTGACTGCACTGCTGTTTACGATCGGCAAGCTATTGATAGGCCTCTATATCGGAAACTCGGGCATCGCCTCCGGTTTTGGCGCTGCAGCATCCTTGGTCGTCATGCTCGTATGGGTGTATTACTCCGCGCAAATATTCCTCGTTGGGGCGGAATTTACCTGGGTATATGCGCACGAGCTTGGTTCGAGACGTGGCGAGGCTCCGAGCGCGATCGGCACACGGCAGAACGATGCGCTAGGTGAGAGCGCATCGAGGAAACCGATCGCGAGACGCAACTCGACAGCGCCTGCGCTGCTAACTGTCGTCAAATCGCAGACTGCATCGAAGAATCGCAGCGTTACCGCAGGTCCGTGGTCGCGCCAGCGCGACGGAAAATCCGGGAAGCCACCGTCACGCGAACGTTATTAATGACGCGACCGCGACCAACATTACGACGTTGAGGCAGCCCTTTCCGGCAGGCGTCTGATGAGGATGCGTGCAAACGCGATTACGGGCAACGAAAGAAACATTCCGGGCACCCCGGCTAGCTGCTCACCCGCCAGCAAACCGAAGATAACGAGCAGCGGCGGGATCTCTGCGCCTTCGCTCATCAAGAATGGATTCAGAACGTAATCCTGAAAAATTCTATAGACAACGATAAAAAGAATCAGCCACCAGATACCGTCAAAGCCTGATACGGCCCCGACAAAAACGGCAATCACCGCTGCAACAAGCGGACCGAATAGCGGGATGAATTCGAGCACGCCTGCGATTGCGGCAAGCAGAATTTGATACGGGAGGCCGAGCAGCGCAAATGCGACGGAATATGCAATGAACGTTGCGAGCGCCAGCAGCAATAACGCTCGTATATAGTGAGCGAGGACTGTATTGGCGTCTTCAGCTACTGCGCGCCAATAAGTACGCCCGGGACGTCGCTTCGTCCATTCGGTGAACTGCCCGTGAATGCCAGGCGCATCCTTGAGCATTATGAAACTGAGTATCGGCACCAGTACCACATAAACCAAGTTGCCTGCCCAATGCAGCACATTGCCGCCGATGCGCTGGATAAATGGCAGCGTTTCGGCGGCGCCGGACATCACGTTCTCGCGCAGCCAATCGAGCACACGAGGACGGAAACCCTCCAGCCAGCTCGGCAACGGGATGCGCTGAACCAGATTCTGTGAATTGATCAATCCCGGAAGCTGCTCGCGCAAACGCCCTGCTTCCTCAGAAAGCTGCGAGCCAATCAAGCCAACACCGGCGGCGACTATACCGATCAGCACAAGGAAGACGATGCAGACCGTCAATGTTCGGGGCACTCGGCGCGGCAGATACTTCTCAATGCGCTTGACCAGCGGATAGACCATGTACGCGAGCAGAATGGCAACGATGAAAATAAATATCGTTTGCCTGATCAGATAAGCTGCACACAGTAGAAGGACGACACAACAGACTGTCCACGCCGCTCTTGCGACCTGCGCATTTAGTCCAAGCACGCGGTGCCCTTTGTAGTAAGTATCTTGCCGGCGAAGCGGCGACTGCTGCGAGATATGGCTCGTCGCGAAGAACCAGACTCATGCCTTAACGGCGAATGATTGTATCCAAAGGCGCGCGGCGGCGGTATAGGCAACGGCGGCGCGCAGGCGTAGGACGTGCGACGCTTCGAGGCGCGACGAGAGTTGAACTCAGGCTAGCACGAGATCGAGTGCCTGCGGCGGATACGTCGGATGCGGATGGCGCTTGGTCGATAGCAGAATCGTGCAATCGGTTGCGGACAGCGGCTGCGAGAAGAGAAATCCCTGTGCCTCGTCGCACTCGTTCGCGCGCAGGAACGCAAGCTGCTCGATCGCTTCCACACCTTCTGCGATCACTTTGAGGTTCAGGCTGTGGGCCATGGTGACGACAGCGCGAGTGATCGCGGCATCGTCCGCATCTATTGTGATGTCACGCACGAAGGACCGGTCGATCTTGAGCGTGTCGATGGGGAAACGCTTCAGGTAACTCAAACTCGAATAGCCAGTACCGAAATCATCGACGGACACGCGTATCCCCAGTGACTTCAGGTTTTTGAGCACTGCAATCGCGTCGTCGGGGCGTTGCATCAGCATGCTCTCGGTGATCTCGAGCTCTATCCACTGCGGATCAATATTGTATTCGCGGAGTATTCCGGCAATGAGCTTATCGAGGCCAGGCTGCTGGAATTGTCGACCGGACAGATTTATCGCGATCGGCACTCTTCTCACACCCGCTTTGCGCCAGGCGACGATCTGTTCGCACGCTTCGCGCAATACAAGCTCACCGACCGGCACGATCAGGCCCGTGTCCTCGAGCAACGGAATAAATTCCATCGGAGACACGAGATGCGAATCCGGCGGCTGCCATCGTATGCAGCGCTTCAAGCCCTGACATTTTGCCGCTCACGATGTCGATCTTCGGTTGGTAATGAAGAACAAACTCGTCGCGTTTGATGGCGCGGCGAAGTCGTGTCTCCAGACGCATTTTGGCGCGCGATGTTTTGTTCATCTGCGCCGTGTAAAACTGGTAGTTGTTGCGACCGGCCGCCTTGGCACCATACATCGCTGTATCAGCATTCTTGATGAGACCCGTCATACTCTCGCTATCGATGGGGCAAAGCGTGATGCCGATGCTTGTCGTTATGTAGGTTTCATTGCGGTACAAGTCGAACGGCGCTGCAAACGCATTCAGGATCTTCTGCGCAACGAGGCTTGCATCCTCCGCTGCGGTCAGATCACAAAGCAGACAGGCAAATTCGTCGCCGCCAAACCGCGCGACGGTATCGCCCCGCCGGACACACTCCTGCAAACGGGTGGCGGCGAGTTGCAGGAGCTTGTCGCCAATGGCATGCCCAAGCGTATCGTTGACGGTTTTGAAGCCATCCAGATCGATGAACATGACGCCGATGATACTGTTGTGGCGCTGCGCCTGGACGAGCGTGTGTTTCATGCGATCCTGAAACAGCAGCCTATTCGGCAGGCCGGTTAGCGCATCGTAGTAGGCCAGATAATTGAGCTTTTCCTCCTTGCTGATGTACTCGAGCGCGAAAGCGATGTTCCCCGCGAGCTCATTCAAGAGCTCCACTTCTCCTTCATTGAAGAAATTAGGCTCTTTTGCATAGAGCGAAACGTTTCCTGCAACTTCGCCCTGCATCATTAGCGGCAGCGCGATACAAGACCGATAGCCAAGCCGTATCGCCTCTCGTCTGCGCACGCTGCCGACGTTCGGCTCCATCGTCAGGTCATTGTCAAAGACAGCGCGCTTTTCGCGGATCGCGCGCCCGACGGTTCCCTGACCTTGGGGCACATCCGATCGCGCGCTATTCGTCGCTGACCGCAGACTGTCCGAGTCGAGGCCCGCCCACGCCATAGGCTCCATCTCGAGCGTCGATCCATTCAGCAAACCGATCCAGGCAATGCCGAATTTGCCTTCTTCGGCTGCAATTTCGCAGGCTCCCTTGAATAATGCGTGGCGATCACGCACGCGTACGATCAATGAATTGATACCGCTTAACACGGCACGTATGCGGCTTAAGCGCGCGATCTTGACTTCCTGACTCTTGCGCTCGGTGATGTCGCGGCCGACGCCACGGTAGCCGGCGAACTGCCCGTCCGCGTCGTACATCGGCTGGCCGGCGATGCTGATATAGCGCACCTCGCCATGAGCATTGAGACGCTTGAGCTCGAAGTCGCGGAATGGGCGGCGGGCGGCAAGATCATCCTTGTGCTGGTCCCACTGCGCCTCGCTTACATCGAGGTAAGGCAGTTCCCAGCGCTGCTTGCCGATCACGCCTTCCCCTGCCCAGCTATTCCCCGTCATCTCATCCGCGCGCGCAGAGGTCGTGGAGAACCGAAGGTCGGCATCCATCTCCCAATACCAGTCCGCTGATAAATCGGTAAGACTGCGAAAACGCGCTTCACTATCCTGCAGTCTGCGCTCCACTTCTTTGCGCTCGGTAATGTCCTGCACAGTGGCAATCGAACGCACAGCAGCGCCGCTCGAGTCGCGCAGCATGCTGGCGGTAGCATTAACCCAGATCGTGCGTCCATCTTTTCGCACATAGCGTTTCTCGATCGAGAAATCGGCGATCTCACCACGCTTGAGCTGATCGCTGCCTGCAATATTGCGTAAGCGATCATCTGGATGGGTAATTTCCGTAAACGTCATCGCGCATAGTTCGTCGGAGGTATAACCGGTGATGTCGCACATCTTCTGATTGACCCGCAGAAAGCGCCCGCTCGCAGAATCAACCTCGCATTTACCGACTGCCGCGATCTCGAACATGCTGCGATACGCAATTTCACTTTGCTGTAGCGCATGCTCGGCGCGCTTGCGTTCACTGATATCTTCAATGACGCGCACGAAATGCAGCGGAGCGCCGGCGTTATCGCGCACCAGTGACACACTGCGGTTCACCCATACTTCGCTGCCGTCCTTGCGGATGAAGCGCTTTTCACCGGTGACTGTCTGCAATCTGCCTTTGAGCAGATCGTCCATGTGCGTCTCGTCGTCGACGAGATCATCGGGATGAGTAATATCGCTCGAGCGCATCTGCAGGAGTTCGGCCTGCGAATAGCCGAGCGTGTCACATAGCTTGCGGTTTACGAGGAAATAGCGACGGTCAATGGTGGTATGAGCTATGCCCACAGCGGCCTGCTCAAACGTGGCGCGGAAGTGCTCTTCGGTCGACTTGCGGTCCGAAATGTCATAGACCATCGCAACGATGTAATCCGCGTCCCGAGACTTACCGCGTACCAGTGCCACGGAAACCGAGGCCCAGATCACCGAACCGTCTTTTCTTACGTATCGTTTCTCGCACAAAGGCTGGTCGGGCAGCGTTCGCGCGCCTCTTGCCTTGCGCAGGAACTCTTTACTCGCATGACAATCGTCCTCATGCGTGATATCCATGAACTTGCGCACCAGCAATTCGTCCGCGGAATAGCCGAGGATCTCGCAAAGTTTCTGATTGACTCGCGTGATCGCGCCATCGAGCCGGGTATGCGCAATACCCACCGCGGCCTGGTTGAAGATAGCGAGATAGGGCTCGACCAACGGTTCTTTCAAGGGGCACCGAATTCAATGGCATACGCGATGCGCGGCCGTCTTGGAATCTAGCGCGGAGCGCACCGGATTCGCAGGCATAAGTTCACGCTTGGCCGCCGCGGCCGCCCGGCGCCAATCGGTTGTGTGGCCGTTATCACCGCGCACTTGCCAAGTGCGGCCTGATGCGCTAGCGCCGATTACGATCGTACCGGGGGCCTCGTTGTGCGGCCCGCGTAACGGTCTACTCCGGAGTCGCTTTGGACGCTCTCACTACTTTGCCCCAGCGCTCGATTTCTTCTAGCAGCAGCTTATGAAAGTATTCGGGTGTCTCAGCGATGGGATCGGCACCCATCTGCGCAAGCCGCGAGCGAAAGTCAGCTTTCTGTACGGCTTTGACGATAGCCGCATTCAGCGTGTTTACGATGTCGCGCGGAGTACCGGTGGGCGCAAGCACCCCGTACCACGTGCCGGTGACAAAGCCGGGTAAGCCGCCCTCGATCATCGTCGGCAATTCCGGCAACAGCGGCGACCGCTTGGCGCTCGTTATCGCGAGCGCACGGATGCGGCCGGGGACGAGCAGCGGCTGCGCCGCTGGAATGTTGTTGAACGAGAAGTCGACCTCTCCACTCGCCAGCGCGGTCATCGATGGTGCGCTGCCTTTGAACGGTATGTGGGTCATGTCTACGCCGAGCATCAACTTGAGCATTTCGCCCGAAAGATGCTGAGTGCTTCCGCTCCCGGACGACGAGAAATTAAGTTTCCCCTTGCTTTTACGCGCCGCCGCGATAAATTCCTTTACGGTTTTTGCAGGAAACGAAGGATGCACGAGCAGCAAATTCGGGCTTGTCGAAAAAACGGCGACAGGGGCAAAATCCTTAACCGGATCGTAGTTTAGCTTCGGATACAGCGTTACATTGACACCGAGTGCCGCTGAGCTCATGAACAGCGTGTAGCCGTCCGCTGGCGAACGGGCCACCTGCTCTGCTGCGATGTTTTGTGCGGCGCCGGGACGGTTTTCGACAACCACCTGTTGTCCGAGCGCATCAGTGATCTGCTGCGCGATAAGACGGCCCATGATGTCGCTGCCTCCGCCGGGCGCATAGCCAACGACCATTTTTATGGGCTTAGATGGATATTTCGGTGCTTGTGCGAGCGACAATCCGCAGACAAAAAGAGCCGCCGTAAAAAGAACAATCGATCGATACGCTTTCATTCTTGACTCCGCTTGAATGTGGGCAACTCAACGACGTTTAGCCGCGTTGCGTGCCAGCTTCTCGAGCACAGCGTGCACCGCTGCAGTGTCCTGCTTCTCGTAACCGCCCGCATACGCCATATCGTAATACCGCTTGCTCAGGGCAAAGAGCGGCGTCGGACACTTTAATTTCGATGCGAATTGTTTAATGATGGCGATGTCTTTCTGGTAAACGTCGATTTTCATGGTTGCGGGCAAATAGCGCCGTTTGGCCATGAGCGGCCCGCGCACCTCGAACATGCGGGAAGTCCCCGCCCCGTCCTTGATTACCCGATACATCAGACTGCTATCGAGCCCTGCCCGTTCCGCGAGCACAAAGGCTTCCGCGGCCGAGAGATTGTGAATAGTGACGAGGAGGTTGGCGATGAACTTCAGCTTGGACCCAGCGCTGAATTCGCCACAGTAATAATGATTGCGCGCGAAGCCTTCAAATACGCGCGTGCACTTTGCGCAGGCGCGTCTGTCACCGCTTACATAAATGACGATGTCTTTGACAGCGGCTTGCGCACCCGTGCCGCTGATTGGACAGTCCAGCAACACCACGCCGCGAGCCGCCAGCCGCTGGCGCGCATTCTCCTTGGTCTCGATCGGCAAAGTGCTTGCCTCAATGACGATCAGCCCTTTGCGCGCGCCGTCTGCAATACCGTTCTTTCCAAACAACGCCGCTTCGAATGCAGAAAGGGATGGCAGCGAGGTGATAACGATCGATGCCGTTGCCGCGACATCGGCCGACGAACCGGCTGCGACACCGCCGAGCCGTTGCACCGCTGTACGCCGTGCACGTGCGACATCGTAGCCAATCACCTGGAAACCGGCGTTAGCCAAATGTTTTGCGAAAGCGCCACCCATGATGCCGAGGCCCACAACACCGACCTCGCCGTATTTGCTTTTACGACTCATCACTGCCTCGTTTCAGGTTATTGACCGCGTCGTCTATCAGTTTGCGCGAAACATGCACGGGCTCCGGCAAATCCGGCAGATGTTGATAATGGAACCAGCGCGCGTCTTCGAGCTCGACGCCATCGGGTCGCACTTCTCCGCCGGCATGTTGTGCGTGGAACGCTATCACGAGCGAGTGAGGAAACGGCCACGGCTGGCAGGCAAAGTATCGGATGTTTTCTACATTGACGCCGGTCTCTTCGGCGGTCTCGCGGGCCACCGCAGCTTCGAGTGTCTCGCCGGCTTCAACGAACCCGGCGACTACCGTGTAGCGTCCAGGCGCGTAGCCGGGTTTGCGCGTCAGCAGCAACTCGCGGCCCCGCCTGACCAACACCATGACCACCGGCGAGATGCGGGGATAGCAAATCAATCTGCATCGTGCGCATTCTCGCGCGCGCTCTGACGACAACATCTGCGTCCGGGCGCCGCACGCACCGCAAAATCGGTGCGTACGATCCCATTCCTTGATTTGAAACGCGCGGCCGGCGACGCCAATAAGCGTATCGTCGAGCTCGAAAAACAGCGAACGCAGGTTTCTAAACGTCAGATCAGGCGGCAAAGCCACATCCGGATCGAGCTCGCACGAAAAACAATGCTTGTCGTTGATGGCGCCGAGATAATGAGCATCAGCTGCGTTCACGCCCAGCTCGGTGACGCTTGCGCCAACGGGCACTGAGGGTTTTCCATTCGCATGCATGACGAGCAGCTCGTTGCCGCGGAATGCAAACCAATACGCCTCACCTTCGATGTGAGCCGGCGCCGCGACCGATGGTACGAATTGCATCGCCAATAACTAGGATTTCTCGCCGAATAACCTGGCGGCGGTGCGATAAGAAACGTCTTCCAGCTCTTTAGCTGTAAGGCCCGGCACGGCGCCGAGATGTTCCACCGGATGCTCTTCACCCATGTCGAACGGTGAGTCGGTGCCGATGACCACGTGTTCCGACCCAACCATTTCCAGCAGATGGCGTGTGGCCTGCGGATGATGGGTAAGCGCGTCGAAATAGAAATTACCAAACATATCGAGCGGTTTCGACTTGGTCACCGCGCTTGTATCCGGCCGCACGGTGTGTCCGTGCTGGAAGCGGCCGATCTGATAGGGCAGGAAACCGCCGCCATGAGCCAGCAGAATCCTCAGGTCTTTCAGTTCGTCGAGCGCGCCGCTGAACATCAGCTTGCCGACCATGATCGTGCTGTCGAGCGGATTACCGATAAGGTTGGTCAGGTAATAGCAGTCGAGCCGCCCGCCGGCACCTTGCGTATTGGGATGCGCGAATACGACGACTTTTAGCTCCTGCAAGCGACGTAGAACGGGACGAAACTTTGCATCCGCAAGCTCTTCATCTCCAATTGCAGTGCCCATCTCGACCGCCTTGAAGCCGTGCTCCTTGACCACACGCTCGAGTTCCGTAATGGCGGCGTCCGGATGCTGCATCGGCAGGGTTGCCATGCCACGCAGGCGGTCGGGCTGAGCGGTGACCATCGCTGCCAGTCCATCGTTGACGATCTGCGCAGTCTTGAGCGCGTGATCCGGTCCCAGTCCATAGAAGAAAGTTTGCGGTCCCGGCGAGATGTACGAGATGTCGATGCCCTTGCGATCCATCGACTCAACCTTCGCAGCTGCATCGTAGAATTCGGCGATCAGATCGAAAGTTATCTTGCCGCGCGTAAAAAGATATTTGCCGCGCTCGCCCGTAATCTTCGTCTTGTATAAATCGGGCTCTGCCCGCATCGCATCGATGATACTTTCGGGAATGACATGGCTGTGCGTATCGATGCGTTTCACTTGAGTTTCTCCTGGAGGATGTGGACCGCTGTTCCGGATTACGCACTGGCATGCTGCCGGCAGGAAACAAAGCGCGGATTATACCGGTCCCACTGCGTGCAGACAGCGCGTTATGCAGCGGCCGCGCTCGCGTCCGGCAGAATCACGTGTTCAGGCGAAAGCTCGGCAATACTGCGGCAGCCGATTAACGCCATTGTGCGATTGATCTCCTCGCGCAGCAGCGAGAGCGCCCGCGTAGCGCCCGCTTCACCACCCACTGCGGTACCATAAAGTGTGGCGCGGCCAATTAGTACGAGATCGGCGCCGAGCGCGAGCGCTTTCACAACGTCGGTCCCGCGGCGGAATCCGCTATCGACTATTACTGTGGTACGGCTGCCGACGGCAGCAACCACCGCCGGCAGCGCTTCAATCGGCGCGAGCGTGCTGTCGACAACGCGACCGCCGTGATTGGAAATAATTACGCCGTCCACGCCACACTCGACGGCGCGCACCGCATCTGCCGGATCTATGATGCCTTTTGCCATCAGCTTGTGCGGCCACATTCTGCGCAACTCGCGCAGGTCCTGCCAGGTCAGTGAATCGTTTAGCATCATCGATCGTCCCATGGGCAGCGCGGTGATCCGATTCTTGACCTCGCTCGGATAATTTTCGTAACGGGGCATGCCGGTAGTCACTAGATAACGGCCGAGCACATGCAAAAGCCAGCGCGGGTGCATCAGCACATCGCTCACATTGCGCCGGTTGAAGGAGAATGGAATCGTGAACCCGTTATGCAGATTGTATTCGCGGCTCGGAGGGACTGGACTGTCAACTGTGACGACGAGGCCTTCATAGCCGGCCGCTTTCGCCCGTTCCACCAGCCGGTATGAAAGATTGCGGTCGGGCCACATGTAAAGCTGGAACCACAATCTCGTGCCAGGGGCTTGCGCTGCGATCTTCTCGATCGCTGTCATTGCACCTGTTGCTATTGTGCACGGAATACCGGCCTTGCTCGCTGCGCGCGCCAGCGCGATCTCGCCGTTGTGCCACATCAACCCGGCCGAGCCCGTCGGTGCGATGGCAATCGGCATGGTTTGCGGGTGGCCAAATAGTGAGATGTTTTGCTTGCGCTGGGCTACATCGACGAGCACGCGCGGTCGCAATTTGATGTTCGTAAGCGCCGTGCGATTACGGCGCAGTGCCGTTTCGTCCTCCGTTCCGCGGTCGACAAACTCGAACAGTCCTTTGGGCAGCCGGCGCTTTGCAAGCTCGCGTAAGTCTTCGATGTTGTATGCATCGAACGTTGGCTGATTGGTCATCTGTGCTCAGTGCAATCGAACGGTACGTTTCAGAGCAATCGAATCGAGCATTGCTTCAAATGCATGCACGGTCGCGACGATTTCACCAGACGACGGGGTCGGCCGTGCTTGACCGGAAATGGCCTGCGCGAACGCATCCATCTCAGCACGCAAAGTGTCTACAGGCTCGAACTTACGTCGCTCTAAGGCAGCGCCCGCCTTGCGGACAACGAGGCACGTCTGGCCAAGCGCTTCGGCCGAGCCTGCATCACCGAATACATGTGCGCGCCAATAGAACGGCGTCGAACGCACCGTAGCGAGCGTCCCGCTGATGCCATTAGTGAATCGCAGCAACGCAGACACGCTGTCGCGGGGCGCGCTGCACTCCGTCTGCGAAATCAATTGCGCCCGCAACGACTCGACCGGCCCGGCGATGCTGATCAGCGCATCGAGCATGTGAACGCCGGCCCCTGTCATGCCGCCGCCCGGCGTCTCGAGCGGGTCGTTGCGCCACCCGGCAAAGCGGCTCGCGTTTTCGTTACTGGTATGACCCTCGAGGTGAAGAATGTTACCCAACGCGCGGTTACTCGCGATCTCGCGCAATGCGATCATCGATGGCCAGTAGCGCTTGTCGTGCCCGACTGCAAGTATGCGGCCCGCTTTTCCACACGCATCGAGCGCGCGCATCGCATCCTCACGTGTCAGCGCCAGCGGCTTCTCGCAAAACACATGTTTGCCGGCTGCTGCGGCTGCGATGATTTGTTGCACGTGCAGGCTATGCGGCGTTGTAATGATGACCGCGTCGATGGTTTGATCATTAAGAACCTGCTGTAAGTCTGTCGCTAGTGAGATGTCATGCGAACGGGCAAACGCGCAAAGGTCGTCACGCGCTTCGCGGACGACCGCGCAATCAACGCGCAACAGCGGACTGCCGCCGTTAACCGCTGCAACGATTTTTTGACCCCAGTTGCCGAGGCCCACTATGGCTGCGCTCAGCAAGGAGGCACTCGCGGCGAGATCAACGTAACGTTAGCGCGAGTAACATAGCCCCATTGGGAAAATGAATCGGACCATGCTGGACACCGCCTGCCACGCGCATGAAATCCCAGACGCCGAGCGTTTCGTCTTCGACCACTGCACTGCCCGCAACGACGAGCGCAGCATGCATGTGCGAATGCGAATGTGCATCGACACTCGCATCGCCCGCAAAGCGCAGCACCTCGACGAGCAGACGTCCGCAACCATGATCGACCAGCGTTTTCGTTTCGCATTTGTCGCTGCGTCGTTGCCACTGCAGCTTTGCCTGTTCGATCAGTCGGTATTCTTTTTTTCCTGACAATTTTTCGACTTCACTGTGATAGTAGCTGCCCTGAAATGCGCTCAGAAGCTTGCAGCCTTGCGGATAACTGATCGGACCATGCGGCTCGTTGCTCGGGCCGAGTATCACGTCGAGCGGACCCAATGTCAGGCCGTCAACGATGGCGTTGCCCTTGAGCACGGTGGTAGCGTGCGTTCCGCCGTGCACATGCCGTGGTTCGATCGATCCCACTGGGTAGTCGATGAGCCGTATGCATAATTGGCTTTCCTTATCGTCATAGTACATGCCCGCGCGGCTCGGCCAGTTGTCGACATTGACGCGATCCTCCCACGGAATCTCCGAGACACGCACGATCTCGACGCCTGCTTTGGTCAACATGTCTGCTCCTAGTTGCGAGGTTCGGCGGCTATTCCGCACGCACACCCGATTGTTTGATCACTTTCGCCCAGCGCGCGATATCCGTTTTGACGAACGCGGCGAATTCATCCGGTGTGCCGCCGGCCGGGTCGAGGCCGATCGCGTGCATGCGTTCCTGCACGTCGGGCATCTTCAGCACGCGATTTAATTCCGCGTTGAGTTTTGCTATCGTTTCCGACGGCGTGCGCGCCGGTACATGCACGCCATTCCATGTGATGCAATCAGCGCCTGGAAATCCCGCTTCGGTTATCGTCGGCACTTCAGGTAGAGCCGCTGAGCGTTTGGCCCCCGTGACTGCGAGCGCGCGCAACTTACCCGCCTGCACCTGCGGTAGTCCACCCTGCATCACCGCATACATGAGCTGCGCCTGCCCGCTCACGACATCGATGATGGCCGGGACCGTTCCCTTGTACGGAACAGATACGATATTGATTTTCGCGGCCGTCTTCAGCATCTCGCAGCCGAGCGCTGCCGTGGTGCCGGGACCCGAGTGCGCGCAGTTCAAGGAGCCGGGCTTCGCTTGCGCAAGTTGCACGAGTTCCTGCATGGACTTAGCCGGCAGTGAAGGCGGAACGATGATTAGAAACGAGATCGACGCGAGCAGATCGACAGGTGCGAGATCGCGCACTAGATCGTACGGGAGCCTGGGATAAAGCGTATGGTTGATCGTGTATGCGCCGCTTGTCAGCAACAACGTGTAACCATCCGGCGGCGCCTTCGCCACGAGGTCTGCGGCGATCATGCCGCCGGCGCCGGCGCGCTGATCGACGACAACCTGCTGCCCCCAGCTATCCGTCAGCTTTTGTCCGATTAGACGCGCCAGCACGTCGGGTCCGGGACCGACGATGAACCGGATCGGCTTGGATGGGTAATTTTGTGCATGTACATCCCACGTGATACTGACACCAGCGGCGATTAGCGCTATGCACAGAACAATCGGTTTCATTGATGTGGCTCCTCACACGACAGGTCACCGTGTTTGCGCGGAATTATCGCTGACCCGCCGTTGCGTTCCAATGCTGCCGCGATTATTCCGCACGCGCGCCGGACAACTTGATGGCTTTGCGCATCTTCGAGATTTCGTCGCATATGTGTCGCGCGAAGTCGTCTGCGGTTGTTCCCAAGGCCACAGCACCCATGCCCGACAGACGGTCCTGGAGCTCAGTTGATGCCAGCGCTTTTGTCAATTCGCCGTTCAGCTTTGCAATGATATCGCCCGGCGTTTTCGCTGGTGCGAGCAGTCCATACCATCCGATTACCTCATAGCCTGGTACGAACTCGGCGATGCTCGGTAACTCGGGTGCAAGCGATGTGCGCTTGAGACTGGTGACCCCGAGTGCGCGCACGCGCCCGGCTTTCACGGATGGCAATACCATCGGCACCACCGAAATCGTCAGTTGAATCTGGCCGCCGACCGTATCGGCAAGCGCAGGCGTGACGCCCTTGTACGGCACATGAACGAGATCGATACCGGTTGCGGACTTGAAGATCTGGGCGGCGAGATGCGGTGGAGACCCTGCCCCACCGGATCCATAATGCAGTTGTGCCGGCTTGGATTTGGCAAGTGCGATTAATTCCGTGATCGAGTTTGCGGGCACTGCATTGTTAACGACCAGGATGAACGGGGTGGACGCGAGCAGGCTGATCGGTGTGAAGTCCTTGATGAGATCGTAGTTCAGCTTATCGAACATTGCGGCAACGATGGCGGCTTGTGATGTCGCCATGAGCAGTGTGTGTCCGTCGGGCCCAGCGCGCGCCGCAATTTCCGCGCCGATGTTGCCGCTGGCGCCGGGCCTGTTGTCCACGACTACCTGTTGGCCCCAGGCCTCCGTGAGTCGAGTGCCGATGAGGCGTGCCAAGATGTCCGGCCCTGAAGCCGCGGTGCTCATAACGATGATGCGAATAGGCTTCGTCGGGTACCCGGCGGCGGCCGATAGATTGCAAGAGAGGCATGCAACGACAGCTAAGAGCGTTCTGCATACCTTTGTTCTCATAATGCATCCCAGAACAAGCAGGACGATATTCAGTTATGCTGCGCCGGCACTGCGCGACACGCCCCGGCGGCCGCCGGCGTCGCAGCGATATAACCGTCCATCGCCGCTAGTGACAAACAGTGTAACCATGTCCCTGCCGCCAAACGCGCAGCGCATCGGTAAGTCGAACGGCGCGCCTTGTGATTCGAGTAATTCGCCGGTCGGTGCGAATACGAAGATAGCTGGCCCGCTGCCGCTTTTTTTCCAGCCGCCGCAGGCGATGACATGTCCTTCGCTATCGAGCGCCATGCCCTCGATGCCTCGTTCGCCCTCGCCGAATTCATAGAGGACCTTGCATGCACCGGCAGTGCCGTTTGCGTCAAGCGCGTATGCGCGCAGCTGACACCGACCGCCCATTTCCGCATTGCCCTCTCCCACGAACAGATTCTTCTCATCGGCAGACAGCAACAGCGCACGCGGTTCCTTCGTGTCCGCTGTGATGCGGTTGAGAGTCCAGGCGCCGTTTGGGCCGCGCTGTAGACGCAGCACGGAGCCATGCTCGAGAAATGGATACACGGGCGGCCCGTACGGGGCGACCGGGTTGTGCGGATCCGTAAACCAGACGCGCCCTTGTTTATCAACGATGATGTCGGTCGGTTGATTGTGATGCTTGCCATCCAGCAAATCGCACGTCGGTGCCGTCGATCCATCCGCTTTGAAGTGGATAACGCGTCGTCCACCTTCCTGCGCGCCAAACACTTCGCCGTTCGCGGCGGTGGCGATGCCGTTTGTGCGTCCGGTATAACGACGGAAATCATCGACGGCGCCAGTTGCCGGGTCATAACGCAGAATTCGTTCTTCCTGTACGGCGCTGAACAAAATCCACTCGCCGTTCCATGCCACACCGCCGGTGATGCCCTTGTAAGGACCGGCCACACAGTCGAAGCTCCACGTCATCGCCTTCTCCGGTTACCAGCCCGGCACGCCGGGAACATTCACACGCGTGCGCACGACATTGCCAACCGTCGTCACAAAAATCGATCGCCAGTCGTCATCGCCAAACCCGAAATTCGTCGGATGCCCGGGAACCTTCAAGCGCGCAAGCACGTTTCCTTGCTTGTCGTGCAACCAGATGCCGCCGGGCCCTGTGCAATAGACATTGCCTTCGACGTCACATTTGATGCCGTCCGGATTGCCGCGGTCCGTGTTCGTGTATTGATAGAACAGGCGGCCTTTGCCGACGCTGCCGTCCGCATTGACGTCGTACACTCTTATCAGGCGCTCGCGGCTGCAGTTGACATACAACAACTTCTCGTCAGGTGAGAAACACAATCCATTCGGATAAACGAAGTCGTCGGTGACCAGTATCAGTTTGCCTTGCGCCGTTATGCGAAAGACACCCTGTATGTCGAGATACTTCTGCAAGTCGTCACCCACCATGCCTACGTTCAGCATGCCGCCGGGTGAGTCGGTGAAATAAATCTGGCCGTCTGAACGCACAACAATATCGTTCGGGCTGTTGAGTTTCTTTCCCTGGTAGTGACTGGCAAGGGTGACTACGGACCAGTCCTTTTCGAACCGGAACACGGTACGACCGCCCCAACCCGCTACCAGCAGCCTGCCTTCACGATCGAAGCACATTCCATTCGCGTGCGCGCTCGGCTGCAGCACAACTTCAGATCCGACTCCGGGTTTCCACCGCCAAATCGTATCGCCGCATATGTCGGTGTAATAAAACTGGCGTGTGCGCGGGTCCCACACCGGACCTTCGCTGAAGGTCACATTATCTGCGATGACTTCGAGTGAGTGGTCGGTGCCGATGATGCGCTCCACTTCAGGCGCGCGCATGTCGACTTCAAACTGCATCATCATCCTCCTAACTCACTTTATACACGGTGCTGGTTACCCGCTCAGTCATGTGCCGATCCAGGTTTTCTGAGCAAAAGCGCGATGATTAGTGACCGCGTCGATTACAACCGGACGTTTACTAATTAGTCCCCGGCGGAGTGCCGCGGCCATCTCGCCGCGTGTCTCGACGCGTATGCCGACACAACCAAGCGACTCGGCGACCTTCGCGAAGTTGACGCTACTGAATCCCCACATCTCGCGGCCGCGCTCGTCAGGATCACCGCCGTATGCTTTGTCGAAATGCGGAATCTCCTGATTGAGCGCGCTGTTGTTGTTGACGACCAACACGATGTTGATCCCGTAGCGCGCTGCGGTTTCAAGTTCTGCCAGATGATAATAGACGGCGCCATCCCCCGCGAAGCAGATTACGGCCGTATCAGGTAGCGCGCATTTGACGCCAAGCGCTCCGGGGAATGCCCACCCTAATGACCCGGCGCACCGGATTAGCCGCTGACCTCGACGGTCGAAGTCGACCATTGTTCCTGCCCAGATGCCCGAGTGGCCCGTATCGCACACTAGCACACCACCTTCGGGCAGCGCGTCTGTGATTTCGCGACAGACGCGTTCCGGCCGCATTGGCACCGCATCGGAATTCAGGTGTTCAGAAACAGACGCTCGCCATTCTTCAACCATGTCACGGACTGTCGTCAGCCACGGCGCGCGTTGTATCGCATCGACGTCCGCGACCGCCGCAATCATCTGCCGTAAAACGGTGCGCGCATCTCCAAGTAGTGCAACTTTCGTTGAGTAGTTGCGCCCGATTTCCGTCGGATCGATGTCCAGGTGGGTGACCGGTGACGCCATGCGTGGAACGTTCCAGCGAGCCGTTACCTGACCTCCGGTATGGCTGCCGATGTAAAACACGAGATCGGCCCCGCCGACTGCGCGATTCGCGCATGTGCGCGAATAGGTGCCGACGACGCCGACGGACAGCGGGTGATGATCCGCTATCGTGCCTTTTGCGTTCAGCGACGTCGCGACGGGAATTTGCAGTTTTTCCGCGAACTCAACGACCTCCGCTTGCGCTGACGACCACGCGACACCGCCCCCGGCGACAATGATGGGGCGCTGTGCTGCATTCAATAATCTAACAGCCTCCGTTACCTCCGGCAGACCTGCAGCGGGACGGAACGGCGGCACCGCGCAATGACGCTCCTCGACGAGCATCTCGAGATCAGCATCGGCAATCGCAACCTCCGCGTGGTGTCCACGCATCTGCAGATGCACCGGACCGGGTGCTCCACTCGTCGCTTCCCGAAACGCAGTGCGCAACATGTCGGGCAGCCGTCCGATATCGTCGACGTGCGCATTGAATTTCGTGGTGTGATCGAATTGCGAGAAATCTTCCAGTTCCTGGTACGCATGGCGGTGTCTTGCAGCGGGCGCAGGACCGCCGGTCAATGCGATCACCGGCGAACCGGCAAGGTATGCATCACGCAGACCCGCAGCGAGGTTGGACGCCCCCACATGCTGCGCCATGCAAACGCCTGGCTTATGGGAAGCGCGCGCGTAACCGTCGGCCATGTATGCAGCGGCTTTTTCGCCGTGCGTCATGATGCGCCGGATGCCCATGCCTTCCATGGCGGTCAGCGTTTGTAACAGCATCTGCGGCACAAAAAACACATGCGTGACACCGTAGCCGCGCAGTGTGTCTGCGACATAACGCGTCCCGGTGGTTTTAGCCATCTATTTTTACCGCGATCTATTTCATGGCCAGCGGCATGAGGCGCACAACGTGGCTACTCGCCGTCATGTGACGAAAAGGCGACGACGCATGGCCGCTGAGACCGATTGCTCCATGCGTGGTTGGTGCCGCGTTGAACGACCGTGTCGCCCGCCCGGAGCTGGACTTCTTCAGTGTCGAGTACCAACGTAATCTCGCCTTCGATTACGAGGCAGAAATCAAGCGTGCGCGTTTGCTGCATGTAAGGATGCGGCGCACGGCTGGAGTACGTCGAAGCAGCCGGCGACCCCATCGAGGCGAAATATGCCTGGACTTCTTTTGCGCCGACCTTGCCCTTGAACGTGTCGTCGGGCGGAAATGTCACTACCCGACAGACAGAACCGCCGGGCGGCGGCTCGAGTGTGTGGAGTGCATTGAGCGTTTCGCGAAGACCTTTCAACTTAACCGGCGTGCTGTCGGATACCCACATGCGTGCGGAATAAAAGCCAGGTCGTGCGGGGTCGGTGCGCACGTCCGGCGACGGCCCGTCTGCGATCGCCTTCGACTTGTCATTTTCGTCGATGACGACGATTCTTCGCGTTGACCCGGTGCTGTTCATCAGATTCCAATCGATTAAGCGCGCTTCACTCGTCGAACTTACCCGCCATCATTACGAAGGCCATCTGGCTGCCGTAATTGATGTCTGCCCATGCATGCCAGCTGCCAATCTGGATAACGACATCGCCAGGCTTGAGCACATGCTCGCCTGCATCGGTGATGAGAACGCGCTCGCCGGACAGCAGAATGCCGTAATCGAGTGTCTCGGACTTGTGTATGCGCGTCGTGTATTGATTTTGCCGTCCGCGCTCCCACGTGCCGCCTTCTGTAATGCGCGGCGGATGCTCGGGCGTGATGTGCTTGTCGCTGGCCGGATCGTAATCGACCGGTTTGTGATCCGATTGCACGATGCGCAGTCTGCCCCCCGTCGCGGGCGGTTCAAAGTGAAAGGGCAGATTTCCGTCATCGCGATCTCCGGACAATGGCGCGGGACAGCGGTCGAATTGCCAGATGTCGGTCATGCCGGTGCCCTTCTTGAAGGCATTCGCTTTTACACCCGGCGCGGCGCTGTCGTACACCACGCGCGATCGGCCCTGCGCGTCATTGCCGGTGACGACGCGACGTATCGGTTTGATACCTTCTGCCATGGTTGCCTCGTGTCGCAGCTAACGAACCCGCCGCACCTTCATGCGCCGGTTTTTTGATAAGAGTGGAAGTCGCGGCCGGTGGACGTCCATGGATGCGGCGCAATTGCGTACATGTCTGTCACGACATCCACGACGACCGGTTTGTTCATTGCAATCGCCTTCTTCAGCGTGTCATCCAGGTCGGCGGCTTTTTCCACGCGCATGCCAACGCAGCCAAAGCCTTCGGCGATCTTTGCGAAATTGATGTCGGGGAAACGCCACATCTCCTCGGCGCGTCCGCGCTGCTTGCCGCCGTATGCAATATCGTTGAGCCGGATCTCCTGATTCAGCGCGCTATTGTTGTTGACTACGATCACCGCGTTGATGTTGTGCCGCCGCGCCGTCTCGAGCTCGGCGATATGATAATAAAATCCTCCGTCACCCGTGAAGCAGACGACCGGCCGGTCCGGCAGCGCGCACTTGACCCCAAGCGTTGCAGGAAATCCCCACCCCAGCGAGCCGGCGGTGCGGAAGTAGCTTTGCCCGGGTTGATTGAGCTCGAGGAACCGGGCGGTCCAGATCCCCGCATGGCCGGTATCGGATACCACGACGCCGTTATTGGGCAGCACGTCGGAGATCGACTTGCAGATGCGTTCGGGGCGAATGGGCGTCGCATTGGAATTACGCGTCGCCGCGTTCTCAGCGCGCCAATCGCTCACAAGCTGTTGCGCGCGCTTTACCCATGCCGTTGCTTCGCCCGCCGGACGCGCTGTTGCCGCTTCTATCATCCGACGCAACGTCACCTTGGCATCGCCCATAATGGAAACGGTATTGGGATAATTACGGCCGAGCTCATGCGGATCTATGTCGAGTTGTACGACTTTCGTACCTGGAGGCGGGAACATCCAGTTATTGGTGACCTGACCGCCTGCATGGCTGCCGATAAAAAAGACGAGGTCAGATTCGGCGAGAACCCGATTGGCGCAATCGCGTGAATACGCGCCGGGCACGCCGACATTAAGCGGGTGGTTGTCAACCAGAGCCGCCTTTGCATTGAGCGACGTCGCAACCGGTATGTTGAGTTTTCGCGCGAGCTCGTCAACTTCGCGTGATGCTTCGGAGCGGATGACCCCGCCGCCGGCCAGGATCACCGGGCGTTGCGCGCTCGTTAGAGCAGCAAGCGCGTCTCTGACGCGTTCGAGTTCCGGCTCCGGCCGGAAGGCAGGTGCCCGGCGATACATCGTTTCAACGAGCGGATCGAGCTCAGCTTCCTGCTCAGTGATCTGACCAAGATGGCTCTGAATGCGCAGGTGAACGGGTCCCGGAACGCCGCTGGTTGCAACGCGAAACGCCTGACGAAGAAGATCGGGCAGGCGTCCGACGCTATCCACCTGAGCGTTGAATTTGGTAAGCGCATCGAATTGAGTGACATCGTCGACTTCCTGATAGGCATGTCGATAGCGCGACTGTGGCGTCGGTCCGCCGGTTACGGCGATCATCGGTGCCCCCGCCATGAAGCCGTCGCGCAAACCCGCCGCTAGATTCGAGGCGCCGATCATCTGTGCCATGCAGACGCCGGGTTTGCCGCTGGCCCGTGCGTAACCGTCAGCCATGTAAGCCGCTGCTTTTTCACCATGCACCATGACGCGCTTGATGGGCATATCTTCCATCTCAGCAAACGCTTTGAGCATGAAGGCTGGCACAAAGAAAATATGCGATACCTCGTAGCCCCGCATCATTTCGGCAAACAGCCGCGCACCAGTCATTTTCGCCATGACGACTTACCTTACCCACATTTAACCGGCGCAATCGTAACGCCGCGTTGAGTATGTTACAAAAGAATCTTTTTCTATCGTTCGATAACCCGCCGTTATAATGATTTCCATGAATCTGCGGCAGCTTCGTTACTTGCAAGCCATTGCGGACGAAGGCTACAACATTTCGCGCGCGGCAATAGCCCTGCACACTTCACAGCCGGGCATCAGCAAACAGATCTCGTTGCTCGAGAGAGAAGTCGGCGTCGACATACTGCTGCGCAAAGGCAATCGCATAACCGGCGCGACGGATGCCGGAAATGCGATTCTCGACGTCGCACAACGCATGCTGCGCGACGCCGATAATTTGAAGCGCATCGGCGAGGAGTTCGCGCAGCGCAAGAAACGCCTGGTCGTCGCGACGACGCACGTCTATGCACGCTACCAGTTGAGGAGTGTGATCAGAGATTTCAGTGGCCGCCACGCCGATGTGCAGCTTGCGCTTCGGCAAGGCAGTCCCGCTGAGATTGCCCACCTGGTAGCCGCCGGCGGTGCGGATATCGGGATCAGCAGCGAGGCCGCCGAGCCGGTACGCGACGTCGTGCTGCTGCCCTGTCTGAAACTGCAGCGCAGCGTTATCACGCCGCCGCGCCATCCGCTGCTGCGCACCAAAAAGCTCACGCTTGCAGCTCTGGCTCAATACCCGATTCTCACACTCGATCAGAGCTACCCGGGCGGTTCTGCGGTCCTGCGCGCTTTCGCACGTGCCCGCATTGAACCGAATATCGTACTCAGCGCGATAGATGCGGACGTAATCAAGGCGTATGTCGAACTGGGACTCGGCATCGCGATACTTCCGTCGATCGCCTACGAGCCCGCGCGCGATCGAAATCTGCGCGCCATCGACGCGGCAAAACTGTTCGAGCCGACTGTCACGCGAATACAGATCAGACGCGGGCACTATCTCCGCAGCTACATGTACGATTTCATTACCATGCTCGCGCCGGCGTGGCATCGAGACGCGATTGGCAAAGCGATGAATGCACCGGTCGGCGGCACCCGCAAATAGCGCGTTCCTGTTTGTAGCGGTCTATCCGCATTGCTACAATTCCAAGTTCCCTCCCGCACTATCCAAAGGAAGTCTCCCGTGAAGCAGATCAATGTAGGAATCATCGGCACCGGTTGGTGCGGCGGCATCCGCGCAGAAACCTGCGCGACGCATCCACTCGTTAAAAGCCTGCATCTGGCTGAAACGCGGCCGGAGCGCCTCGCCGAGGTCGAGAAATCGACGGGTGCTGTAACTGCGACCGCCGACTATCAAAAAATTCTAAGCGACGATGCCATCGATGCGGTGATGATCTCCGCGACACCCGAAGTGCTGCACTACCCGATGGCCCGCGATGCATTGCTGCGTGGTAAGCACGTGTTCCTCGAGAAACCGATTGCGATCGAGCTGCATGAAGCGGACGAGCTGATAGCCATCGCACGGCGGAATGCGCTGAAGTTCACGATCGGTTATTCGCAACGCTTCAATCCCAAATTCGCATACGTAAAGAAATGCGCGACCGATGGCACGCTGGGCAAACCGGTGAGCGCGTTAGTGAGCCGCCATATCGGGCGCAGTCTGGGCAAGAAAATCACCGGCCGAACGAAACTGTCGCCCGCCGCAATGGAAGCAACCCACGATCTGGATTTTGTTCTATGGTGCCTCGAGCCGGCGAAACCGGTACACGTGTACTCCCAGGTGAATTACGGCGCGATGAAAGCATCCACTGGCGCCGATGTGCCTGACACTCAATACATCACGGTCACGATGGATAGCGGCGTTTCGTTTGTCGTGTGTGCGGGCTGGAGTCTGCCGCCGGCCTATCCGAACTTCTCGATGACGTGGATTGAATTCGTGGGCACCGAAGGTGCACTCGTCGTCGACGACACGCACCGCGACACCATGCTCACCACCATGCAAAACGGCATCGTGCATCCAATGTCGACCATGCCCGGTGAATTCGTCGAGCATACGTACGCCGGACCGATGGCCGCCGAGACCGTCCACTTTCTTGAAGCGGTTGCGTGCGACCGGCCAGTGCTGGTAACGGCAGAACAAGCCCGTCAGGTCATGGAAGTTTATATCGCGGCCGACATCTCAGCCGAGCGCAACGAGCCGGTTAATCTGCCACTGCCGGAATCACGTCCACTTGCCGCAGCAGGAGGCGCGCGGTGAGAAAGCAGCCGAAGAAAATCGGTCTCGCCATTGTCGGCGCAGGCCGTGTCGGCCTCATTCGCGGTGAGCTGGCGATGCGGCATCCGGAAGTCGAATGGATTGGCATCGCAGAGAAGAATGCGGAGCGCGCGAAACTGGTTGGCGACAAGATCGGTGCCGAATTCGTAACGGCCGATTTTCGCGAGCTGCTCAACCGCTCGGAGGTGAACGCAGCGATCATCTCTACGGACGAGCATCTGCATGTCGACCCGGTTCTTGCCGGAATCGAGCGGAAGCTGCCCATGCTGATTGAGAAGCCGCTTGCTACGGACCTGACCGAATCCCAAACGGTGATGAATGCGATCGAGAAGTCCGGCATCGATGCGGTGATCGGCTACACACAGCGTTTTCGCCGGCGCTGGTTGGTCGCAAAAGAGAAAGTCAGCACCGGGGCGCTGGGCGAAGTCACGATGGTTACTTCACGTGCGTTCATGAACCGGCTGGTCGCGATCGATAATTACCAGCGGTCCGACAATCCGTCAGAAATTTCACCGATGGTAATCTCGGGCACGCATGCCCTGGATGTGGTGATGTGGCTGATGGAGGCGAAGACTCCGGTAGAGGTGTATGCGCGGTCGGTGGATAAAGCCCTGGGCCCGAAATGGCGCGGTATCGATGGCACCGGCTACATGATTACGTTCGACGACGGTGCCATTTATCATGGCGTCATCTCATGGGCATTGCCAGAGGTATGGCCGGGCGCGGTCTATAGCCTGGAAGTCGGCGCAGTCGGTACGGAGGGCGTGCTAACAATCGACGACACGCATCGCGATATTGTTCTCGCGACGAATCTCGTGCAAGGCGAAGGGTATGCGCCCGACAAACGCCGTCATGTGGATTTTCTGACCAGCTATCCGGTCGGCGACATTGCACTCGGTGAACTGCGGGGACCTATGCGCGAAGAAACGCTCTCATGGCTTAACCGCGTTGCCCTCGGCTTGAAAACACAACATGCAACCGCACGCGAGGGACATAACCGGCTGATGCTCACTAAGGCGATCGACTTGTCTGCGCGCCTGAAACGGCCAGTGCAGCTACCCATAACGCCCGACGATGAGAAGCGCACCGCCTGATAGATGCTGCAAGTCAAACGAACCGCGGGGATAACGATGAGTGGGCGCTTGGCTCGAATCACGATTGTATGGATGGCCTGGCTTGGCGGCTTTGTATCGATGGCGTGTAACGCGCAGCCGACCGCGAATTTCCCGACCAAGCCGGTTCGCGTGATCGTTCCCTATGCGCCCGGCGGCGCGACGGATATCATTGCGCGTTTTGTGTCGGTCAAACTGAACGAGTTATGGAATGTGCCGGTGATCATCGACAATCGATCCGGTGCGTCGGGCGTAATTGCGCTCGAAGCAACCGCGAAGGCAACGCCGGACGGCTACACGCTTCTCGTTGGCAACGTCACTACCAACGCTATCACTGAGACAACCCTCGCCAGTGCGCTGCACATCAAACCCTCGCAGGATCTCATGGGTGTGACGAACCTGATCGAGATACCGCATGCGCTGCTCGCCTATCCGGGTTTTCCAGCGACAAACGTGCGGCAACTCGTCGACTATGCCAAAGCGAATACGGGCAAGATCAACTATGGATCGGCCGGAGTGGGTAGCTATCCGCATCTCGACATGCTGCTCTTCTCGCGCGCTGCAGGCATCGACATGAATCACGTGCCGTACAAGGCCGGAGCGGCCGGCTTCGTCACCGCGCTGATCAGCAACGAAATACAAATCGTCTTCGGCAATCTTGCCTCGACGCTCGAGCACGTGCGGGCCAATCGCATCAAGGCGCTTGCGGTCACGATGGCCGCGCGCATCCCGGAATTACCGAATGTCGCAACCATGACGGAACAGGGATTTCCCGGCATTGGCACTAACGCATGGAACGGAATGTTTGCGCCGGTAGGGTTGCCTGCGCCGGTGCTGGAACGGATTTATAAATCGGTCTTGCAGATCATGGAGCGGCCGGACATGAAGGAAACTCTGGCCAAGCAGATGATGACGGTATCGCTGAGCAAATCACCGCGCGCATACAGCGATTTCATCAAAACCGAAACGCGCAAGTGGGCAAGCGTAATCAAGGAAAACAACGTCAAGATCGAATAGCGTGCGACGAGAAATGTAGGTAGCGCGTGCTACAATTCTTGCGTCCCCGTAGCTGTGAAGCGACTGCACCTGCGGGTGAACGTCGGTCCGGGAACATTCGAAACTCTGCACTGAATCAAACACACGGAACAGCCAACGGGGCGCTTTCTACCCCGGCGAACTCAATTTGCATCACACATCTGATTAACGTGGAAACTGGAGAGCACTATGGCGAACGTCGGCATGGTTGGATTGGATTGGCAGGAGCGCGTCAACTGGGACCGCCTCAGAAAACACCGGCTCGAGCGCGCGCGCGAGCGCATGAAGGCGCACGGTCTCGGCGCAATGCTGCTGATGTATGACGAGAACGTTCGCTACGTCACGAGCACCCTGACACCGGGCTGGAACCGACTCAAGCCCGGTCTGCGTTACGCGCTGCTGTGCGGCGATGATGCACCGGTGCTTTTCGAGCAGGGCGATATCGGCATGCACATCGCAAAGCACTCGCCGTGGATCCCAAAAGAGAACATCAAGTACTCATACGCATGGATCAAAGGCGCGGCGGGTCCTGCTTCGCTGCAGCAGGTGACCAAGTTCACCAACGGCATCAAGAAAGAAATGAAGAAAAGCGGCGTCGACGGCCAGAAGCTCGGCGTTGACTTCATTGACATCAACATGATTCAAGTCTTCAAAGACGCCAAGATCGAGTGGGTCGATGGCATGACGCCGATGATGGAAGCGCGCGCGGTAAAAAATCAGGACGAGCACGAGTGCATGCGGCAGGTCGGCGCCATCGGCGACGCGGCGCACTGGGAATTCATGAAATTCCTCAAGCCCGGGCTCACGGAGAACCAGCTTACCGCGCACATCATGCAGTTTCTGTACAACATTCCCGGCATGGAAGACGTGGAAGACGTTATCGTCTCCTCCGGTCTGAACACCTGGCCCAACTGGCGCAATTTTTCGGACCGCATCATCAAGCCCGGCGACATGGTCTTCATGGATTTGGCGGCACTGACGTGGAACGGTTACAAGTCGTGCTACTACCGGACTTATATGGTGGGACGCGAGCCGAACCAGGAGCAAAAAGATTATTACGCAACCGCATTGAAGTGGCTGTACGACTCCATCAAGGCTGTTAAGGTCGGCGCCACAACGCGCGATATCGCCTTGAAGTGGCCATCGGCCAAAGAGACGTGGGGCTACGAAGAGGAAGATCAGGCCGCCGCTAATTTGTGGGGCCATGGTCTCGGCCTCGCGCAATATGACCAGCCCGTCATATCACGCATCTGGTCACTCGATCACCCGCTGGAAATCAAAGAAGGAATGGTGTTCGCCCTTGAAACGCAGCACGGCAAACCGCATCAATGGGGCGTGCGTATCGAGGAGATGCTGATCGTCCACAAGGACAGCGTCGAGATCGTTTCCAACTTTCCGGTCGAGCAGATCACGGTCGTCGATCCCATGGTTGGCTACTCGGATTACGCAAAGCTGCCGGGCCGCTAATCTCCTTCATGCAAACTGCAATGCGCACCGCGGTGCTCGAAGCACCGCGGCGTTTCGATATCGTGGCACGCGACAAGCCGGTTCTCAAAAAACCGGACGATGTAGTGGTGCGCATTGCGGCGACCGCGGTATGCCACACGGATCTCGGTATCTACACCGGCGAGCATCCCGGCGTGCGTTATCCTGTCGTGATGGGACATGAATCGACCGGCGTCATCGATGCGGTAGGGCCGGAAGTCGAGGGCCTCTCTGCCGGCCAGCCGGTAATTATCAATCCGATCATTGCGTGCGGTCATTGCGATGCCTGTCTGCGCGGTACGGAAAATCTGTGCCGTAACGCAGGTCTCTTCGGGCGCGAGGTTGAAGGCTCGATGAGCGAGTATGTAAATTTGGCTGCGCACTATATCCATCCCCTGCCGTCAGAGCTGCCGCTCGCAAACGCGACGTTGATCGAAACGCTCGCCACTGTGCGCCATTCGCAGGAGCGGCTGGGAATCAAAAGCGGAGAATCCGTCGTTGTCATCGGACAAGGTACTACGGGACTGCTGCACACGCGCCTTGCCGTGCTCGCCGGTGCGGATCCTGTTATTGCGGTGTCGCGCACCAAGTGGAAGCTCGACATGGCGATGCGCATGGGCGCGCATCATGCACTGGACGTCGGCGCCGAAAAGGCTGTCGATGAAGTAGTTCGATGGACCGGTGGCTCGGGCGCTGATGTCGTCATCGACACGGCAGGCGGCGCGCAAACTCTGACGGCGGCAATCGATATGCTGCGTCCAGGCGGGCGGCTCGCGCCATACGCCGTGAGTCATGAGTGCTGCACCGGCTTCACGACGTTTCCGCTGTATTACAAAGAGATCAGCATCATCGGGTCGCGCGCTCTCACGAATGGCGATATGGCGCCTTCCATTGAGCTCGTCGCTTCCGGCAAGATCGATGTTTCAGAGTTTGTCTCCGCCACCTATCCGCTCAATCGCACGCCGGAGGCTTTCGAAGAATACGAGCGCAATCCGGGTAACGTGCTGCGCATTGTCATCGACTCGACGGCTACCTGAGAAAGCACGATGCAGTCATTCATAGTACCGGTCACCTCGCCTGACGCAACCAATTGCGATCGCTTTGGGCCGAAAGCCGCAAATCTTGCGCGCCTCGGACAAGCCGGTTTGCCCATACCGGATGGCTTCTGCCTGGATGCTGAAGCGTACCGCTATCAATTACGAGCGCTGAATCTTGAGGATGACGCGCGTGGCGCCTTTTCGGCTGCCGAGAGTGCGCAGGCGCGCAAACATGCGCTCGCCATGAAACTCGGGCTGCTCGATAAACCCATCGCGTCAGCGGTGCTGGAGCCCCTCCTCGGCGCATGGCATGCGTTAAAAGAGCGTACCGGCGCGCTGACCGTCGTTCGCTCATCTGCACTCGTTGAAGACCGTTTCGGCTCGAGCTTCGCCGGACAGTTCGAAAGCTTCCTCGGCCTCGAAACCGAAAGCGATTTCATCACGGCGATCCGCTCATGCTGGGGCGCTCTATGGATGACGCGCGCACTGCGGTACATGGCGACGCATGACATCGATCCCGCGACCACGGCGATGGGCATTCTCGTGCAACCGCTGGTGTCGGCCCGTGCGTCCGGCGGCGGTCTGAGTCATGCAGCCGATGGCAACATGGTGTTGAGCGCGACGTGGGGACTCGGCTCGGCGATCGCACAGGGTGAGGTAACGCCCGATCGCTATGAACTCACCCGCGAAGGCCGCCTGCTAAGCATCACGCCAGGGCGCAAAGATCATGAAGTCGGCTGCGTGCATCGCGAAGAGCCGGTCACTCGCCTGGTATCGCTAGCCCGGGCGGCCGAACCCTGTCTGAACGAAGCGCAGGCGGTTGAACTCGGCGATTTGATGCTAAGGGCCGAAGACCTAATGGGCCTGCCCGTCGAGATCGAATGGGCCATGGATGACGCCGGATTCAAGCTACTGCAGGCCCGGCCGCTGCATATCGAGCCGCCGGCAGTCACCGATGATATCTGGCTGCATCGGCCTCGCATCAATGGCCATGCAGCAGGAATTGGTTGGGGCACCGGTCGGGCATGTGTCGTGAACTGTGAATGCGAGCTTTCCCGAGTGGGTCCCGGCGATATCCTCGTCACCAAAGTTGCGGGACCTGCGCTCAGCCATATACTGTCGCGAGTCAGCGGCGTCGTTGCCGAACGAGGCGGCAGCACTTCGCATATGGCGTCGCTCGCCCGCGAACGCGGCATTCCGATGGTGCTCGGTGCTCTCGACGCTACGAAGCGCATTCCGGACGGCTCGACGGTCGCCGTGGATGGCGTTGCAGGCGTTGTGCGCTGGATGTCATAGCCGCGCCGTCCTGTTGTCCGGATTCCAGTAAAGTCGATGCGTATATTCATCACGCAGCCGGTGGCACAAAGCGCAATCGCCCGACTGCGCGAAATCGGCGAAGTCGACGTCAATCCCAATCCTCTGCACATTCCGTCGAAGGAAGAACTGCTCGCGGCGGTGCATGATCACGACATTCTCTTTTGCCTGCTGCATGATCGTATCGACCGCGACATCATTGCTGCCAATCCGCGCCTGCGCATGGTTGCGTCCATGACGATTACGCCGGCCGATATCGATACCAAAGAAGCAAGCGCCCGGCGCATTCCGGTCACGGTAATCCCCTCGGCATTGCTCAACGATGCCACTGCGGACCTTGCGTGGGCGCTTATCTTTTCGGCTGGACGGCGGGTAAGCGAAGCAGACCGTCTGGCACGCGCAGGAACGATACCAGGCTCACAATCTTCGTATCTCGAAGCAGGCGGCGTCTCGGGGAAAACGCTTGGATTGATTGGTGTTGGCGGTGTCGGTCGTGCAGTCGCTCAGCGTGCCCGCGGGTTTCCACTACGAGTGATCTATCATGATCCTCGCCGCCTTCCTGAAGAAGACGAGAAGTCGCTCAACCTCACCTGGATGGGATTTGACCAGTTACTGTCGACTGCCGATTTCGTTTCGCTGCATGCGAATCTAAGCCCGGAAACCCGCCATCTGATCGGCGCGCGTGAGCTCAGCCTGATGAAACCCACAGCCTTCTTGATCAATACCTCGCGAGGTCCCATCGTTGATGAGCAGGCATTGATACGGGCGCTCACCGAGCGTCGCATCGGCGGCGCCGGCCTCGACGTTTTCGAGCACGAACCGGGGATCGATCCGGCCTTGCTTGGACTTTCAAACACGGTCATCACGACGCATATGGGCAGCGCCGTGCGCGAGTTGCGCGAGAGAATGGCCAATGTGGCAGTGGACAACATAGTCGCGGTGAGCGAAGGCAGAGAGCCGCCCAATTGCTGGAACAAAGAAATCTACGCGCTAGCGCATTAGCGCAAGTGCAGCACATCGGCGCCACTACGAATCGATAAGGAGCGGGCATGGCAGGCACAGCAAAAGTCGTCCTCACGGACTACGTGTGGGAATCGCTGGAAGTTGAGAACAAAACGCTTGCAGGCCTCGCAAACCTCGTTGCATTGCAGACCAAAACACCTGCCGAGTTTCTGCGCGAGGCCAAGGATTGCGATGCGCTCCTGAACACCTATGCGGGTCCCATCACCTCGAGCGACATGGCGCAGATGCCCAAGTGCAAGATCATCGCGCGTTACGGCATTGGCGTCGACACGATCGATCTGGACGCTGCGACGCAGGCCGGCATCATCGTCACGAACAATCCGACATATTGCATCGAGGAAGTCGCCGAACACACCATGGCTTTGTTGCTGGCGGCGGCGCGAAAAATCGCGTTTTACGATCGCATGGTGCGCGCCGGCAAATGGGCGGTCCCGCCGGGCAAACCGATGTTCCGCCTGTCGGGCAGCACCCTCGGCCTGGTCGGCTTCGGTAACATCGCGCGCCAAGTCGCAATCCGCGCGGCTGCCTTCGGCATGCGTGTTCTGTTCGCCGATCCGTTCATCAAGCAAGGCGACTTCGATGCGCCCGGCACTAAGAGGGATCTGGATACGATGCTTGGCGAAGCGGATTTCGTGTCGCTCCATCCGCCTCTCGTCGCTGAGACGCGCAAGATGATGAACGATAGTGCGTTTGCGAAGATGAAGCCGACGGCAGTGCTCATCAACTGCGCGCGAGGACCGATCGTCGACACAGACGCGCTCGTGCGCGCTCTCGATGCAAAAAAAATCGCCGGCTGCGCGCTCGACACCGTCGATCCGGAGCCTTTGCCGGATCCGCATCCACTGCGCGGACGCGAAAATGTGATTATCAATCCGCATGCCGCCTGGTATAGCGAACAGGCGATGGTGGGCCTGCAGGCCGGCGCACCCGGCGAAGTACGCAGGGTCCTGACCGGCGAATGGCCGGTGAACGTCGTTAACCGCGCCGTCAAAGGCAAGAGCCGCGCCGGACTCTAAATCTTCATTCGGGCGCGGACGGGTTCCGCGCTCACCTACAAAGAAAGGCAGGTCTGATCAAATGAAACTGCTGCGCTATGGAAAGAACGGCTACGAGAAACCGGGGCTACTCGACAGCTCCGATCAGATCCGCGATTTGTCTGGCGTCGTTCCAAACCTCGACGCGCAAACCATCTCGAAAGCCGGGCTCAAGAAACTGAGTGCCATCAAGCCGGAGTCATTGCCCGTCGTTAAAGGCAAGCCGCGGCTCGGCGTACCGTTTACAGGCATCAGCAAGTTCGTCGCCGTCGGTCTCAATTATTCAGATCATGCGGCCGAGGCCGGCATGCCGGTGCCGACGGAGCCGGTGCTATTTATGAAGACGACGACTTCTATCATCGGACCGGACGATCCCGTCGTGCTGCCCAAAGATGCGCAAAAAGGCGATTGGGAAGTGGAGCTTGGAATTGTCATGGGCGCTACTGCGCGGTATGTGCCTGAAGAAAATGCGCTTGATTACGTTGCAGGATATTGCGTTGTGAATGATGTCTCGGAGCGCAACTACCAGCTCGAACGCGGGAGCCAATGGGACCGCGGCAAGGGCTGTGACACATTCGGTCCGATCGGCCCGTATCTCGTGACGACTGACGAGGTGCCAAATCCCCAGGCGCTTGATTTGTGGCTGGACCTCAACGGACAACGCATGCAAACCGGAAATACGCGCACGATGATCTTTGGGGCCGCATATCTCGTTAGTTACATCAGCCGGTTCATGACTTTGCTGCCCGGCGACGTGATAACGACCGGCACGCCACCCGGCGTGGGTCTTGGCAAGAAGCCACCGGTTTACCTGAAACCCGGTGACGTGATGACGCTTGGCGTTGGCGGTCTCGGCGAGCAGCGTCAGGAAGTGCGCGCCTTCACGCCCGAGTTCTGGAAGAGTTATCCCTAACGTCTCCGATTCGGCCGCATAACGTACAGGCAAAAAAAAGCCCACCGGCTTCCCGGCGGGCTTCGGTAACCACTCGTAAGGAGAATTTATCGTGGGTTACCTAAACAAAATTGGCCTCTAGCGTCCGGCGCTCGCGTTTTAGCGCATCGGGCAGTCTCTGTTCGAGATTCTTGAACAGCGCATCGTGCTCCTGCAGTTCTTTGCGCCATAACTCCGGGTCGAGCGACATTAATTGATTGAAACGCTCGCGGCTCATGCCTTCCATACCCGAGAAGTCGAGATCTTCATAACGGGGGGCGCGCCCGAGCGGGGTATCCACGGCTTGCGCACGACCGTTGCAGCGTTCGACGATCCATTTCAGGACGCGCATGTTTTCGCCGAACCCCGGCCACATGAACTTGCCGTTCTCATCGAGACGGAACCAGTTGACGCCGAAGATGCGCGGCGGATCGGCAAGCTTGCTCCCCAGCTCGAGCCAGTGCTTGAAGTAATCACCGAAGTGATAACCGCAAAAAGGCAGCATCGCGAACGGATCACGGCGCACGACACCCTGCGCGCCCGTCATTGCAGCGGTCGTCTCCGAAGCCATGGTCGCAGCAAGATACACGCCGCTTGCCCAATCGCGAGCTTCGGTGATCAGCGGTACCGTGGTGCTGCGCCGGCCGCCAAACAGAAAAGCGGAAATCGGCACACCGTCGGGGTTTTCCCAGTCTGGATCCGCGCATGGAATCTGCGAGGAGTGCACGGTGAAGCGCGCGTTCGGATGCGCGGCCTTACGACCGCAACCAGGCGACCACTCCTTTCCCTGCCAGTCGATCAAACTGTCGGGCGGCGTCTTGGTCATTCCCTCCCACCAGACATCACCGTCCGACGTCAGCGCCACATTCGTGAAAATGACGTTCTCACCCATCGCCGCAAGGCAATTGGCGTTCGTTTCCTTTGAAGTGCCCGGCGCAACACCGAATGCACCGGCTTCGGGGTTGATGGCGTAAAGGCGACCGTCCTTGCCGGGTTTGATCCAGGCAATGTCTTCGCCGATAGTCGTGACCTTCCACCCGTTCAACGCTTTAGGCGGTATCAGCATGGCGAGATTGGTCTTGCCGCATGCGCTCGGAAATGCTGCAGCGATATAGCGCTTTTCGCCTTCTGGCGGCTCAATGCCGAGTATGAGCATGTGCTCGGCCAGCCAGCCCTGCTCGCGCGCCATGATCGACGCGATGCGCAGCGCGAAACATTTTTTGCCGAGCAGCGCGTTCCCGCCATAACCGCTGCCGAACGACCAGATAGACTTGTCTTGCGGGAAATGAACGATCCATTTCTCGGTTTTGTTGCTCGGCCACGGGACGTCTTTTTGTCCCGGCGCCAGTGGCATGCCGACTGAATGCACGCACGGTACAAAGAAGCCGTCTTTGCCGAGCACATTCAGGACATCGCGTCCCATGCGCGTCATGATGCGCATGCTCGCTACGACGTACGGGGAATCCGTCAATTCCACGCCGATATGCGAAATATGCGATCCGAGCGGCCCCATGCTGAACGGGATGACATATAGCGTGCGCCCGCGCATGCAGCCGTCGAACAGCCTGTTCAGAGTGGCTTTCATCTCGGCGGGCGCGATCCAGTTGTTATTGGGCCCCGCTTCGTCTTTGCTCTCGCTGCACACGAATGTACGATCTTCCATGCGCGCAACGTCGTCCGGATCAGAACGCGCTAGGTAACAGTTCCGTCGCTTCTCGGCGTTCAGGCGAATCAGGGTACCACTGCGCACCATTTGATCGCACAGCCGGTCGTACTCGGCTTGCGAACCATCGCACCAGTAAATCTCGTTCGGCTTCGTCAGCTGCGCAATCTCTCGCACCCAGGCCTTTAGTTTCTCGTGTCGCACGTAGTCCGGCGCTTCAAAGGCGTCGTCAATACGCGCTGCGGTGGCCGATTGCTTCATTACTTGCATTCTCCTCTCTACTAGCCGGCGCGGAAGACCGACCGGCTGCTCATTGACCAGCTATCCTTTCCTGAGCAGGAAAGGGACCGAAATTGTACTCCAAATCGCCGAGCGTTTGGCACAGTGCCTGTGAGCCTAATCAAAAATAAATAACCTCTATTATACAATGTATTACCGTGTGATGTGAATGTGTAGCCGCACATTCGCGAGCCATAATATGGACCCCGCTGCGAGCACTAAAAACGGCACTGCCATTTTGTTCATCAGCGTCCACCCCTGTAATGTGAACAGCAGTCCTGACGACAGCGAAGTCGCCGCCATCGTAATGAAAATTACCAGATCGTTCAGACCTTGAACCTTGCCACGCTCGGCAGGGCTATGACATTCCGTGAGCAGAGTCGTGCCACCTATAAACATAAAGTTCCAGCCGACGCCCAAGAACACGAGCGCAACCCAAAAGTGTGTGACGTCAATGCCGGTCAAAGCCGTTGCAATACATGCAAAATTCAAAAGCACCCCGACGAGCATGATGGTTAGGATGCCGAATCGCTTGATTAGTGCCCCGGTGACAAACGACGGCGCGAACATCGCGATAACGTGTCCCTGAATGACGAACGCCGCGTCGGAGAACGGCAATTGACATGCAGTCATGGCGAGCGGAGTCGCTGTCATCAACAAATTCATGACGCCATAGCCGACGACTGCGCTCGTAACCGCAACCAGAAATGCCGGCTGCCGCGCGATTTCCAGAAGCGGCCGCCCTGCGTCTTGACGTTCCGCGCCGGTCAGCGGCGGGATACGAATGCGGGAAAGCAGCGCGATTGCAAGCACGCAAAATACGCCCAGTGAAAGATAAGAGCCGGTGAAAACGGCTCCTGCGAATAAGTCTTTCGTTAACTTACTGGACTCCGGCCCGATAATGCCGCCCGCAATGCCGCCGGCCAGTACTGTAGTGAAATCGCTTTGCTCTTAAAATCCGCCGGCGCGCTGTCCGCGGCCGCAAAGCGGTAGTACTGGCCGGTCGCATTGTATGCACCAAGCACGAAAGCGCCTGCACACAGCAAGCCGAAACTATGGCTGAAAGCGGCAAAGCCGCAGATAAGCGCCCCTGCGATGCCCAACAAGGCACCGAGAATGAAGCCCGACCGTCGCCCGATCCTGCGCATCAAAAGGGACGCCGGCATCGTCGTTACCGCCGCGCCGACAATATAGGCGGTGACGGGCAACGTCGCGAGCGACTTGTCGGTTGCCAATGCGTACCCGGCGAGACCGTTGGTCGCGATCAGAATCGAGTTGTTCGTCATCAGCAAGCCCTGGCATGCTGACAGCAATGCGACGTTTTTCGTGGGCGTCTGCATGGGGAACACTCAGTTCAAGGTGACGATGACGTGTTACCGCGGATGAGCGTTTGATTCAGGGTACCAAAGCGAACAACGACCGGCTAGATGGCGCCCGCTTGACTTTCGGGCAACGACGCGACCTTCAGCGTCGCTGGAACTGCGTCTTGCCGAAGAGAATGTCGCGCGATTTGTCGTCGTGCGGCGCCGTACTGTTCACATCGGACAGCACTTCCAGCGCCCGTTTGACGGCGGGACGGCCATTGATCGCATCGAACCAGCGTTGGGCATGCGGGAATTCTGCGAGGTTGATGCCGCGCTTGTCTGCATTGCGCATCCAGGGAAACACCGCCATATCTGCAATTGAATATTCGTCGCCGGCCAAATATGGCGCCTCGCCGAGACGTTTATCGAGAACGCCCGTGAGACGGTTTGCTTCGTTGGTATAGCGCTCGATGGCGTACGTGATTTTCTCGACCGAGTAAGCGCGAAAGTGATTAGCCTGGCCGAACATCGGACCGACGCCGCCCATCTGCCACATGAGCCATTGCAACGCTGTGTAGCGCTCGTGCAGATCCAGCGGAAGAAATCTGCCGGTTTTACCTGCAAGGTAGATCAGTATGGCGCCAGTCTCGAACAGTGAAATCGGCTTACCGTTGGGCCCTTCGCTGTCAACGATGGCAGGTATCCGGTTGTTCGGACTGATCTTGAGGAATTCCGGTTTGAATTGCTCGCCGGTGCGGATGTTTACCGCATGCACTCGATATTTGAGCGCACATTCTTCCAGCATTATGTGAACTTTGTGACCGTTCGGCGTCGGCCAGCTGTAAACATCAATCATTTTTTTGTCTCCAAGGCTGCCCGATACTACCAATAATCGTCTTTTCGAGCCAAACGGCGCGGTGGTCGCTTCGTTTAGCGTTTCTTGGTACGCTCGATGCGTTCGATGTCCAATCACTCGCCGTTTCGTAACTTCATGCCGCCGGGCGTGCTTCCCGATGCGCGGCTGTTATTGTGGGCCCGAGGATTGCGGGCATTTGGCGATGGCTATGTAAGTCTTCTGCTGCCGTACTATTTAGCGTTGTTCGGTTACAGCGCCCTGGAGATCGGCGCCATCGTCACCGCGACACTGCTCGGATCAGGCGCCATGACGCTCGGCGTCGGCTTTATAGCGCACCGCTATCGTCAGCGCACGCTGCTACAGATGGCATCCGCGCTCATGGCCGCCACCGGCATTGCGGTCATGCTTACAACTGACTTCTGGCCGCTGCTTTTGATCGCCGCAGTTGGCACCATTAATCCGTCGAGCGGCGAGGTCAGCGTATTCGGGCCGCTCGAGCACGCCATGCTCAGTCGCACAGTGGATGCGGAACACCGTACGGCGCTCTTTGCGCGATACACGCTTACCGGCGCGCTGATCGGCGCATTGGGTGCACAAGCCGCGGCGCTTCCAGCGTTCAGCGAGCAGTGGTTCGCAATGGACGCGAAAAGCGCGATCAAGCTGATGTTTCTTTTCTATGGCTGTCTTGGTGTCGCGTGCATCGTCCTGTACCGTCGCCTGTCACCTCACAGCGAGCCGCAATCTGCGGCGCCCAGTACGCCGCTGCGTAAATCCAAGCGCAGGGTTTACACCTTAGCCGCCGTTTTCAGCGTCGACGCATTCGCAGGCGGCTTTGCGGTGCAATCCCTGATCGCTCTATGGCTGTTCGATCGATTTCATCTCTCGGTCGTAACGGCGAGCACCATATTCTTCTGGACCGGCCTGTGCAGCGCCTTTTCGCAACTTGCGGCCGCGGGCCTGGCGCGTCGCTTCGGACTTATCAATACAATGGTGTTCACGCACTTGCCATCCAATATCTTTCTGATCCTCGTCCCGTTTATGCCGAATCTGCCGTTAGCGCTTGTTTTTCTGATGTTGCGCTCGTTGTTATCGCAGATGGATGTGCCGACCCGCACTTCTTATGTGATGGCTGTCGTTACGCCCGGCGAACGCGCCGCAGCGGCCAGCGTTACGGCCGTGCCCCGCAGCCTCGCGTCAGCCGTTGGTCCCATGCTCGCTGGCTGGCTGCTGCAACTTTCCACATTCGGCTGGCACCTCGTCGTCTGCGGAGCGCTCAAAATCGTCTATGATTTGATGCTGCTTGCGATGTTTCGGCGCGTACGGCCGCCGGAAGAAACAAAAATAACCGCAAAAGAGGAGCTCTCATGAAACTGCTGACCTTCCGCCCCCCTCGCGCGCGCATCGGCCACTTCGGCGCGCTGCTCAAGGACAACCGGGTGCTCGATATCACTGCGCTGCCGGGTCGGCAGTTGCCATCCACGCTGCTTGAATGCATACGACAAGGAGATGCGGCGCTTGCAGCGGTACGAGCCGCCGTCGACGAGACTGAAAGTTCACTTGGCCGCGGCGACCATGTCAATCCATCGACGCGCCGGAGTCGCGAACCGCCTTGCCCCACTTGATCAGCTCGGTGCGCTGGAATTCGGCAAACTCGGCGCCGCTGCGCGCGGTCGGCACCACCCCCAACGGTTCCAGCTTGCTGCGGAATTCCTCGCTCCGGGCGATCTTCTCGACTGCGGCGGACAGAATGGTTGTCTGCGCTGCCGCCAGACCGGCCGGCGCAAACAGGCCCCACCACGCGGTGGTTTCAAAACCGGCATAGCCGGATTCGGCGATGGTCGGCACGTTGGGGAGCACGGAGGAGCGCGCCTTGCTGCTGATCGCGAGCGCGCGCAGCTTGCCGGCCTGGATATTCGACAGCACCGATTGCAGCGGATCGAACATGATCTGAATTTGCCCGGCGATCAGGTCCGTCACCCCGGGCGCGCTGCCCCGGTATGGAACGTGCTGGAGGTCGATGCCGGCTGCCGCCTTGAACATCTCGCCCGTCAGATGTCCCGGCGTTCCCGCGCCCGCCGATCCGTAGTTCAACTTGTTGCCCGAGCGTTTGGCGCGCGCCACGAGTTCGGCGACGTTGTTCGCCTGCAGCGAGGGATGAACGACAATCGCCACCGGCGCCATTGCGACCAGTGCGATGGGCGTGAAATCCTTCACCGGATCGTAGGGCAGCTTTTTATACAGAGCCGGGTTGATGGCGTGCGTGCCCACGGTTGCCATCAGCAGCGTCTGGCCGTCCGGCGCAGACTTGGCCACGGCATCGGCCCCCAGCCCTCCGCCCGCACCGCCGCGATTGTCGATCAGCACAGTCGCTTTCAATGCATCTCCCAGCATCTGCGCGAGCGGCCGCGCCACGATGTCGGTCGGCCCACCGGCCGGAAACGGCACGACGACGCGGATTTGCTTGCCGGCCAATGATTGTGCGCGGGTTGAGCCCGACACCAAAGACGCGCCGGCAACGGCCGCGCCCCATGTGAGAAATTGTCGTCGCTGCATGACCGGTCCCCTTGATTTCGCAACCCTACGAAACCGGGCTTCGATCAGCAAATGTGAACGGCGAAGATTCTTTCGCAGTCGCGCCCTCACCTCGCCATTTCTGTCACCGGCTTGTCCTTTTCGACGATCATGAGGCCGAGCAATTTCATCGGAGACTGGCTCACGACCTTTCCGCCATGCCAGCGTCCGCGCTCCACGTATTGCGCATCGCCCGCCTTCATGACGTGGAGCGGCCGGTCTTGCACCTCAGCAGCCCATTCACCTTCCAGCACCAGATGAAACTCGTCGCCGTGATGGCTGTGCCGGGGGACCATCGCACCGGCAGGCACCTCGTAGATGTTCGCGATGACCTGCCTGTTGGGCACGCCAGTCAGGTCGATCCCGATCAGATTGGTCACTTTGTTGCCGGCGAAGGCCGCATGTGGTGCGTCCTGCGCGAACGGCCGCTGCCAGATGGAGCCTACCACGGCGAGCATCAGCAGCGGCGCCAGCGCCAAACACGACGCTCCGATAAAACCTCTGCGATATTTGGCCATTACATCCTCCTTGCTTTGGACGTCCGGCCATTATCACCCTGATCCAGTGCGTGATAATCTGGTATTATCGTAACAGCCTGTTGAGCTGGACTAAACAATGCGTGGCACCGAATTCGCCCAGATGTCGGCGTTCGTCGCGGTTGCCGAGCAGCGCAGCTTCACCAAGGCGGCGCTCCAACTGGGCGTGTCGCGCTCGGCGCTGAGCCAGACGCTGCGATCCCTGGAAGAGCGTCTTGGCGTCCGGCTGCTCAATCGTACGACACGCAACGTTTCGCTGACCGACGCCGGCCAGCGGCTCGTCCACCGGGCGCAGTTCGCGCTCGGCGAAATGACTGCGGCCGTCAACGACGTGAGGCAGTTTCGTCAAAGCCCGGTGGGGCAGCTGCGGCTTGCGGTGCAGCCGCCCGTTGCAGATTTTCTGATCGGCCCGCTGCTGGCCCGGTTCCTCGCCGAGTTTTCGGGAATCCAGCTGGACGTTGCGGTCGTGAAAATGCCGGAGGACATCGCCGAAGGCGGCTTCGATGCAGGCATTCGGTTCGGCGAGCAGGTCGAGCGCAACATGGTCACTATCCCGGTGATGGGAGAAGCGCGTTTCCTGGTGGTCGCGGCGCCGGAATATCTTGCACGCCATCCGGCACCTCGAACGCCGCGAGACTTGAAGAACCACGACTGCATCCGCAACCGATTGCCCAACGGTGCGATCTTCGGCTGGGAGTTCGAGAAGCACGGCAAGAAGGCGCGGCCCGCGGTCGAAGGGCGCCTGATCGTCAATGACATCGACCTCTCGATCAGAGCCGTATTGGACGGTGTCGGATTGGCCTATCTGCTCTACGACTACGTTTCGCAGCATCTGGCGAAAGGACGTCTCGTTCCGCTGCTGGAGGACTGGTCGCCGCGACTGTCCGGCTTTTTCCTGTACTATTCGAACCACCGCCAGCTCACGGCGCCGCTGCAGGCGCTTGTTACATTCTTGAAGGCCGAGGCGGCGCGGAGGGGAGTGTCCGCTTCAGTCCGGCCACGGTTCAATGTTCGGCCACACTACAGACTGGTCGGTAAGCCGCCCTGGCAAAGCTGATTGCGGTCCCCGCGGACCGTTTCGCCTTGATTTGACCAGCAATCGCCTATAGCTCATCGCCGGTGCAAACACCCCGGACTGCCAAAAAACCCGCGCCTAAACCAGCGTCCCAGGCGGCGCCGCAGATCAGCTTTGTCTCGCTCGGCTGCCCGAAGGCGCTGGTCGATTCCGAGCGCATCATCACGCGGCTGCGCGCCGAGGGCTACGAGCTCTCGCGCGAGCACGACGGCGCCGACCTGGTCATCGTCAACACCTGCGGCTTTCTCGACAGCGCCCAGGCGGAATTGCTCGGGGCGATCGGCGAGGCGCTAGCCGAGAACGGCAAGGTGATCGTCACCGGCTGCATGGGCGCAGAGCCGGAAACGATCACCAGCAAGTTTCCCGAACGTGCTCGCCATCACCGGCCCGCAGCAATACGAGAGCGTGGTCGACGCGGTGCATCGCGCCGCCCCGCCGCAGCACGATCCGTTCCTCGACCTGGTGCCGCCCGAAGGCATCAAGCTCACGCCGCGGCACTACGCCTATCTGAAGATTTCCGAGGGCTGCAACAATCGCTGCACGTTCTGCATCATCCCGAAGCTGCGCGGCGATCTCGTCTCGCGGCCCGCCGCCGACGTGCTGCGCGAGGCCGAGCGGCTGGTGGCGGCCGGCGTCAAGGAGCTGCTGGTGATCTCGCAGGACACCTCGGCCTATGGCGTCGACATCAAATACGCGGCGAGCCGCTGGAAGGACCGCGAGGTGCGCGGCCAAGTTCCTCGATCTCTGCCCGCGAGCTCGGCGAGCTCGGCGTCTGGGTGCGGCTGCATTACGTCTATCCCTACCCGCATGTCGACGACGTCATCCCGCTGATGGCCGAGGGCAAGGTGCTGCCCTATCTCGACATCCCGTTCCAGCACGCCTCGCCCGATGTGCTGAAGCGCATGAAGCGGCCGGCGGCGCAGGAAAAGACGCTGGACCGCATCGCGCGCTGGCGCGAGATCTGCCCGGACCTGACGATCCGCTCGACCTTCATCGTCGGCTTTCCCGGCGAGACCGACGAGGATTTCGAGTTGCTGCTCGACTGGCTGGACGAGGCCGCAGCTCGATCGCGTCGGCTGCTTCCGATACGAGCCGGTCGCGGGCGCCACGTCGAACGATCTCGCCGCGCCGGTGCCGGAGGAGGTCGAAGGAGGAGCGCTGGCACCGCTTCATGCAGCGCCAGCAGGCGATCTCGGCGAAGCGCCTCAAGCGCAAGGTCGGCACGCGCCAGCAGGTGATCATCGACGAGGTCGGCCCCACCGTCGCCAAGGGCCGCACCAAGGGCGACGCGCCGGAGATCGACGGCGCGGTCTATGTGGCGAGCCGCCGGCCGCTGCGCGTCGGCGAGATCGCCACGGTGAAGATCGAGCGCGCCGACGCCTACGACCTGCACGGCACCGTCGTGGGATTCTGAGCCGTCGTTCACCCTTATTACTTGCAGGGCCGTCATGGCCGGGCTTATCCCGAATTACCGCAACACACTCGGTGTCATGCCCGGGCCGCCGCCATAAGCGCGTTCACGCGCGTCTTCGACGCGCCATGGCGGCGTGACCCGGGCATCCATGGGATGGTGCGATTGAACACAGCCTTTCGTAAGGCTTCCGCCGTCGCACCAGTGCGATGGACCCCCGGGTCAAGCCCGGGGGTGACAGCGGAGTGGGTGGCGAGTCCCGGAGCTAACGCACGCAGTGTTGAAGGACCTTGCAAACGCGGGGACTCAATTTTGCGGTTCTTGCGTCTTGGTCTATGTCCGCCATGCCTTGCTCAACTGAGGGCGTCGTCGATCGCGACACCGGATGACGGAGCCAGGTGCGGCCGCCGACAATGCGTGCCGCCGATGGAGCGTCGGGAGGCGCAGGGCCCTTCGCACGGGCCCGTGCGTCCCGGGATCCCCACCGCCCTCAAGCGACTTGGGTCCCGGAAGCACGACGCACAGGCTGGTCTCGCAAACCGGCCTAAGGGAGCCGATCGTAAAGCTCCCGAGGCGCCTCCCGGCGCTCCATTCCCCTCGTTTGAGGGGAAACGGAAAACAGGGAGACGGGCCCGCCCCGGGGCTCGAAATCAAAACCACGGGACAGCGGAGCGTTGGCTGAAAAGGAATTTGGCGGAGATGGAATGCTGCGGGCCACATAGGCGGTGTCATACCCGGGCCGCCGCCATGAGCGCGTTCACGCGCGTCTTCGACGCGCTATGGCGGCGTGACCCGGGTATCCATCAGGTAGCGCAATTGACGACAGCCCTGCGTAAGACTGCCGCTGTTTGAACGAGGGTCATGGATTGCCGGGTCACGCGCTTTCAGCGCGGCCCGGCAATGACCGCGGAGTTTGGGGCGCCCACAGCATCAATGCCGCTTGAAATACTGCACCTCACGTTCGTGCTTCTCGGCCGCCCTGCGCGTTCCGAACGTGCCGAGATTGCGTCGGCGGCCGGTCTTGGGATCGGCCTTGCGGGAGTAGAGACGGTATTCGCCCGACTTGAGCTTGCGGATCATGGCTCGCACCTCGCCGCCAAAGTTCGCGTCGCCCTACTCCGCTTTAATGCCCAACTCACCGATCAGTTGCTTCTGTTCCACCAGCGTCCGCTCCGCGAAGGCGCGATAGTCCGCGGAGTCGAGATAGAACGGTTCCTGGTCGAGCCGGTTCAGCGTCTCCAGATAGGACGGCTCCTCGCTGCCCTTCTTGAACGCGTCGTGCAGCACCTTGACCACGTTCGGGTCCATGCCTTTGGGACCGGCCAGTCCGAACGGCGAATTCGACACCATCGCGATGCCGCTCTCCTTCAAGGTCGGCGCGTTGGGCCAGTTCCTGCTGCGCTTGTCGCTCCAGATCACCAGCAGCCGCAGCCGCCCGCCGTTGACCAGCGGCGCCCAGCCGCTGGCGTCCGCCACCAGGTCGATATGGCCGCCGAGCAAGGCATTGGTGGAATCCGAGGTGCCGCGGAACGGCACGTGGGTCCATTGGATGCCGCGCTGCTTGGCGATCTGCTCCATCGTCAGATGCAGCGTGGTGCCGGCTCCCGGCGTGCCATAGCTGAGCTTGCCGGGATGGGCTTTGGCATCCGCCAGCAGATCCGTGAAAACGTCGCCCAAGGCCCGTCAGGTCTGACAACAACACCAAAGGCATAGCCCGACACGCTCATGATGTAGGTCAAGTCAGCGAGCGGATCGAATGTGGTCTTGCTGGTGAACGGATAGCGGAACACGGTGATCGGAACCTGGGAGATGGTGTAGCCGTCCGGCTTGCTGCCGGACGCCATCTGCATCGGCCCGAGGACGCCGCCGACGCCGGTGCGGTTCTCGATCAGGATCGACTGGCCGAGGTGCTTTTCGGTCGCGGTCGCGAGCGCGCGGAGCCCGATGTCGGTCGTGCCGCCGGCCGCATAGGGCACAATCAGCGTCACCGGCCGCGTCGGAAAATCCTGGCTCTGCGCCTGGGCCTGCGCCGTGCCCAGCGTCAGGCCGAGCGCCGCCGACAAAAGCGCGCACGCCCAAGCCGTACTTCTGCTTCGGCTTGCCATCATGCCCCCACTGTAGCGCCGTTCCGCACCACCTTCACGATGGCCGAGGTCAGCCGCGACAGTTCGTCCGGCGCGATGGTGAAAGACGGCGCCAGATAAATGACACGCCCGAACGGCCGGATGAACACGCCCTCCTCGACAAAACGCGCCCGCAGCGCCGACACGTCGTCGATCCGCTCCATCTCGACCACGCCGATCGCGCCTTTGACCCGCACGTCGCATCACGCCGGTGAGGCCGCGGCACGGCTCCAGTTCGCCGCGCCATCTGGCGGCCGATCTCCGCGACCTGTCGAGCCGCGGCTCGCGCTCGAACAGGTCCAGCGAGGCGTTGGCCGCGGCGCAGGCCAGCGGGTTGCCCATGTAGGTCGGCCCGTGCATCAGCGCCTGCGCCCGGGTCGTCCGACCAGAACGCCTCGAAGACGCGCGTGCTGGCGACGGTCGGCGGCGAGCGGCAGGGTCCCGCCGGTCAGCGCCTTCGACAGGGTGACGATGTCGGGCACGACCCCCGCCGCCTCGCAGGCGAACAGCGGTCGCCGGTGCGGCCGAAGCCGGTGAAGATCTCGTCGAAGATCAGCAGGACCCCGTGCATGTCGGCCAGCGCGCGCAGGCGCCGCAGCGACCTCGGCGTCGTGGAACAGCATGCCGCCGGCGCCCTGCACCAGCGGCTCGACGATGACGCCCGCGATCTCGTCGCCATGCTTCTCGGCCAGCAAGGCGATCGAGCGTCGCGCTCGCGGCTCGTCAGCCGGCAGGTCGACGATCACCTGCTGCGCGGCATCACGCCCGCGAACAGCTCGTGCATGCCCTCCTCGGGGTCGCAGCACCGTCATCGCGCCGAGCGGTGTCGCCGTGATAGCCGCCGCGGAAGGCGACGAACCGTGCTGCGCCCGGCACGCCGCGATTGATCCAGTACTGCAGCGCCATCTTCATCGCGATCTCGACCGCGACCGAGCCGGACTCCGCGAAGAACACATGGTCGAGCTCGCCGGGGAGCAGCGGCGGCCAGCCGCGCGGCCAGCGGTAGGCCGGCTCGTGCGCCAGGCCGCCGAACATCACGTGCGGCATGGCCGCCAGCTGCGCGCTCGCACGGCGGCGCGGATGTGCGGATGGTTGTAGCCGTGGCAGGCGGTCCACCACGAGGCGATGCCGTCGATCAGCTCGCGGCCGTCGGCCAGCAGATCGCGCAGCCTTCGGTGCGCGCGACGGCGAGCGGCGGCCGCGCCGTCTTCATCTGCGCATAGGGCCGCCAGACATGCGGGGCCGGCCGCGTACCAGTTGGGTTTCCAATCCATCGTGCCGCTAGTATAGCGGCAAACATGTCATCACTCGACGACTTCGCGCAGCGACAAGCTGACCGCCCTGGAGCAGGCGCATCTGCGCCGGACGCCTCATGCCCGACGCGCCGCCTCGACGGCCTCTGGGTCGAGCGGGACGGCAGGACGGCTGCTGTCGTTCTCGTGCAACGACTATCTGGACCTGTCGCCATCATCCCGGCGGTGAAGGCCGCCGCCCTCGCGGCGATCGAGCGTACGGCGTCGGCGCCGGCGCCTCGCGGCTGGTCACCGGCGACCATCCGCTTTATGCCGAGCTGGAGCTGCGGCTGGCGCGCTTGAAGGGCACGGAGGCGGCCTGCGTGTTCGGCTCCGGCTACCTCGCCAATGCCGGCATCATCCCGACCTTCGCCGGGCGCGGCGACCTGATCCTGATCGACGAGCTGTCGCACGCGTGCATCTGGGCCGGGGCGCAGCTGTCCGGCGCCGAGTCGCTGGCGTTCCGCCACAACGACGCGGCGCATGTCGCGGCAGCTGCTCGGCGAGCACCGCGGCCGCGCATCGCCACGCCCTGGTCGCCACCGACGGCGTCTTCTCGATGGACGGCGACCTCGCGCCGCTGGACGAGCTCGCCGCGCTGGCGAAGCGAGTTCGACGCCTGGCTGATGGCCGACGACGCCCACGGTCTGGGCTTCGGCAGCGGCCGCGCGGCGCCGGCGTGCCGCTGCGGATCGGCACGCTGTCGAAGGCGCTCGGCGGCTACGGCGGCTATGTCTGCGCCTCGCAGCCGGTGATCGACCTGATCCGGAACCGGGCCCGCACGCTGGTCTACACGACCGGCCTGCCGCCGGCGATGCGTGGCCGCGGCGATCGCGGCGCTCGATCTGATCGAGCGCGAGCCGGAGCGGTCGCGCTGCCGCTGGCCAAGGCCGCGCCTTCACCGAGCGCCGCTGGATCTGCCGGAGGCGCACAGCGCGATCGTGCCCGTGGTGATCGGCGAGGCGCAGGACGGCGCTGCAGGCGCTCGCAGCTCCTCGAGGCCGAAGGGTTCCTCGCCGTCGCGATCCGCCCGCCGACCGTGCCCGAAGGCACGGCGCGGCTGCGCTTCGCGTTCACGCGCCGTCCATCCCGACGAGGCGATCGCCCGCGCTGGCCGCAGCTGGTCCGCGCCCGCATGCTCGGCGACCGATGACCGCGTTCTTCGTCACCGCGACCGGCACCGATGTCGGCAAGACCTACGTCGCGTCCGGCCTGATCCGGCACTGGCGGACGGCCGGGCGAGCCGGTCGACGCGCTGAAGCCGGTGGTCACCGGCTTCGATCCCGCGGCGGCCGAGACCAGCGACACCGGGCATGCTGCTGACCGCGCTCGGCAGGCCGATCACCGAGGCCGAGATCGAGCGCATCTCGCCCTGGCGGTTTGCGGCGCCGCTGTCGCCCGACATGGCGGCGCGGCTTGAGAGCCGCGCCATCGATTTCGAGGCGCTGGTGAAATTCTCGCGCGACGCCATCGCCGCCGCCAAGGACACGCTTCTGATCGAAGGCATCGGCGGCATCATGGTGCCGCTTGACGACCAGCACACCGTGCTCGACTGGATGATGGCGCTGCATATCCCTCTGGTGCTGGTGACCGGCACCTATGTCGGCAGCCTCAGCCACACGCTCACTTGCCTCGACGTGCTGGCGCGGCGGGACCTCGTCGTGAAGGCCTCGTCGTCAACGACACGCCGGGCTCGCCGGTCACGTTCCAGGACACGATCCACATGCTGAGAAACTTCGAACGGGGAATCTCGATGGCGGGATTGCGATGGCAGCCGGCCGACATGACGGTCGATGGCGTTTTCCAGGGGATCGCGGCGCTGCTGGAAAGCTAGCCGGGTTGGAATTTCTCGATAAAGCGGATCAAGGCCGCAATCGCGACGCCCATGTCCGAGACGCTGGCGAACTCCGCCGGGTTGTGGCTGATGCCGCCGCGGCAGCGCACGAACAGCATCGCGGCGGGACAAAGCCGCGACATGATCTGCGCATCGTGCCCGGCCCCCGACGGCAGCCGGATCGCAGTGTGGCCGAGATCGGCCACGCTCGCCGCCAAGGCGTCCTGCAACGGCGGCGCGCAATCGGCGGTGGCAACCTCATGGAATTTTTCCACCGCTCACCTTCAACCCGCGCGCCTGCGCGACGGCCTGGGCCTCGCCGTGAATCGCTCCACAGCTGCAATGCGCAAACTCGTCGGTCAGCGCGCGAAGATCGACCGTGAACACCACGCGACCGGGAATGATATTGACCGCACCGGGCGCAGCTTCGATGCGCCCGACGGTGCCGACCATGCCGTCCTTGGGATGCTCGCGCGCGATCCGCTCCAGCGCCAGCGTCATCTCGGCCGCGCCCGCGAAGGCGTCATGGCGCAGCTCCATCGGCACCGTGCCGGCGTGGCCCGCTTCGCCCGTCACCGTGACGCGCAACCGGCTCTGGCCGACGATGCCGGTGACGACGCCGAGCGGCTGGCCCTTCGCTTCGAGCACCGGTCCCTGCTCGATATGGACCTCGACATAAGCCGCGGCATCCTGCGGCCGGTAGGCGGCAGCACCGATGTCCTGGGGGATCTTGCCGTAGGCGCGGAGCGCCGCGGACAGCGTCACGCCCCTGGCATCGGCGGCGGCGAGCGCGTCGTTTTCGAACACGCCGGCGCAGGCCGACGACGACGTCATGGTGGCGGGAAAGCGCGAGCCCTCCTCGTCGCCGAACGCCAGCACGTCGATGCCGAACGGCAATTTGGCCTTGGCGCGGACGAACGGCTCGGCGGCGAGGATTCCGGCGATGACGCCGAGCGGGCCGTCGTATTTGCCGGCATCGATCACGGTGTCGATGTGCGAGCCGATCAAAAGCCTGCGCCGCGCCGTGCCGAAGCGCCGCGCAGCGTGCCGAGCGCGTCCTCGCTGACCGCAAGGCCGGCCTTCTGCATCCACGACGCGACGAGGTCGGCGGCGCGGCGGTGCTCCGGCGTCAGAAACTGCCGCACCAGCCGTTTCGGCTCGGCGGAGATCGCTGCAAGCTCGGCGATCATCGCGTAGGCCCGCGCGCCCAGCGCCTCGGGATCGAGCGCGCTCACGAGAAATACTCCACCTTGATCCAGGTCTCGATCATGGACAGCAGATTGATCAGCATGTGCATGCCGATGGTGAGAATGGTCGAGCCGCTGGCCCAGCGAAACCAGCCCAGCATCAATCCTGCCAGGAAAATCTGCGCCATGCCGAACCAGTCGTATTGGATGTGCAGCAAAGCCCAGGCCAGCGCAATGCCGCCAACGGCGTGGACTTCCCAGCCCGGCTTTGCCAGGCCGCGAAACAGAAAGCCGCGAAAGATGATCTCCTCGCCGATCGGGGCAACGACGACGACGGCGGCGAGCAGCCCGACGAGCCAACCCGCGTCCACCGCCGTGCGCCAGGCCTCCACCTGGGACGGCTGCACCAGTTCGCGCCCGCTGACATAGAGGATGCCGTCAAAGACGACAGCCAGCGCGATGATGCAGGCCACAGCGACGATCACCTCGGCGCGGCGCGGCGTCACCAGACCCAGATAAATTGCTGGCGGCCAACGCCGCCATTGCGCCGCGAAGACCAGCACCGCGACCTGCGCCGGTACCGAAGCGAATATGCCGAATGCGATCATGACGCCGTCATAGGCATTGGATGACCTTGTCGAACCGCCGCCCGACAGGATTCCAAGAAAAACGGACGCAACCACGATGCCGATCACGAGCGCCGTCAGCGTCCATGCAATGGATGCCGCCACACCCCATGGCGGATCGGGCGGTTGCGGGTCCGTCGTGAGGCTCATGGTTCCTTCGCCAACGGCACTGGCGACTTACTTGCCGCCGCTGACCCAGCGGCCCAGCGCGTCGCGTTCCTCATCGGTCATGCCGGTCTGATTGCCTAGCGGCATGGCCCGATTCTGCACGGTCTGCATATAGATTTGTTGGCCGAAGCGCCGCAGGTCGGCGATGGTCTCCAGCGCCACGTTCTTGGGCGGGTCTTTGAAGGCCGGATGCGAGGGGTGGCGGGCGTGGCACATCAGGCAATGCTTGGTGACGATGACCTGGGCCTGCACGTCGGTCACCGCCGGCCCGGCGCTGACCGTGCGTGACTGCGGCGCCGTCACATAGATCGCGGTGATCAGCGCCATCGCGGCGACCGGCAAGGACCAGCCATAGCTGTTCCAGTCATCACCGGCGTCGACGCGATTGAGCCGTGTGCCGGATCAGCGCACCGCTATGATGATCAGCGCCACGATCAGCCAGGATTGCGGATGGCTGAACAGGAACGGATAGTGCTGCGACACCATCATCAGCAGCACCGGCAGCGTCAAATAGTTGTTGTGCACGGAGCGCTGCTTGCCAACCGCGCCATAGCGCGGGTCGGGGCTCTCCCCGGCGATCATCTGCGCGATCATCTTCTTCTGGCCCGGGATGATCACCCCGAACACATTGATTGCCATGATGCTGCCGACCAGCGAGCCAACATGAATAAAGGCGCCGCGGCCGGAGAACACCTTGGTGTAGAGCACCGACGCGATCAGGATCAGCGCGAACACACAGATCGCCAGCAGCACGGTGTTCTCGCCGAGCCTGCTGCGGCAGATGCCGTCATAGATGAACCAGCCGGCCGCGAGCGAGCCGATCGAGATCGCAATCGCCTGCCAGGGCGTGAGCGGCATCACACCGGGGTCGATCAGGAACGCCTCAGCGTGGAAGTAGTACTGCACGATCAGAGAGGCCGAAACCGGTGACCCAGGTGAGATAGGCCTCCCATTTGAACCAGTGCAGCACCTCGGGCAGCGTCGCCGGCGCGACGGTGTATTTTTCGACGTGA
>CAWHHJ010000016.1:0-290881 GCA_963829085.1 uncultured beta proteobacterium
CGCCACGTATTGCTTGATCGAGCACATCATTGCAACTATGATGCGAGCACTATCACTGAATACAAACGTGCGCTCGAGACGCTCACAGCGAGCGCCAGTTGTCTGAGCACGGCAAAGGAAGCGCGATGGACATGGGTCTGGCCGGCAAGGCAGCCATCATCGGCGGCGGCAGCAGCGGTATCGGTTACGCAACGGCGTGCGCGCTCGCGCGCGAGGGGGCGCAGCTCATGCTCTGGGCGCGCGGGCGCGAGGCGCTCGAAGCGGCCGCCAGCCGCATACGCGATCAGACCGGCGCAAAGGTCGCGGTGGCGGTCGCAAACATCGCCAAGCCCGAAGACAATCTGCGCATCGTCGACGCAGCGCTGGAGGCGTTCGGGCGCATTGACGTACTCGTAAACAACGACGGCGCTCCGCCGCTCGGCACGCTGCTGGATTTCGACGATACGGCGTGGCAAAAAGCAGTCCAGCAGAATCTGATGAGTGTCGTCCGCACGTGCCGGGCCGCCGTCCCGCATATGCGCAAGGCCGGCGGCGGCCGCATCATTAATATCACGGCGATTTCGGTTCGTCAGCCGGCGGCCGGCTTCGGTCTATCCGTGGCGACGTGGGCGGGCCTCATCGGCTACGCCAAAACCTTGTCCCTTGAAGTGGGACCCGACAACATAACAGTCAATACGATTTGTCCCGGACGCATTGACACGCCGCTGTCGCATCGCGGCTTCGAGCGCGCAGCAGAAGGCGACGCAAAGCGCGCTCAACAGATGCGCGACGCGCTGATCGCCGGTACGCCCGGTACGCCGCATGGGGAGCGCAGAAGACGTGGCTGCAGCCGTCGCCTTCCTTGCATCGCGGCAAGCGGCTTTCATAACGGGTGTGACCCTGCCTGTTGACGGCGGCAGATCCGCTGCGCTCATGTAGCGGCGCAAGTCAGTCGCTGAGTCCTTTTTGGCTCAGGCCGGCTTGACGAAGCGCACGAAGTAATTTTGCTGCATGAACTTGCGATCGTCGATGAGCCTGAAGCCCGCTGCCTCGATTTCCCGGATCACGGTTTCTTTGTTGGCGCGTACATGCTCGAGTATGCGCGGGCTGCTCTTGCCTTCGATGCGCTCGAATTCAACGATTACAAGTGAGCCGCCGGACTTCAGCGCCGCGCGAATCGCCGCCAGCATCGCCTGCGGATATTCGAAGTGATGATAGGTATCGGAGACGAACGCAATGTCCACTGATGCCGGTGGAACCGGGACATCTTTCGCCGTATTGACGTAACCCTCGACGTTCGTGATGCCTTCGCTTTGCAGCTTGCGCGTCAGGCTGTCGACGAACGTTTTCGTAATGTCGACCGCATAGACCTTACCGGTTGTGCCGACCTGCTGAGCGAAGAGCCGCGTAAACAGGCCGGTGCCGGCGCCGACATCGGCGACAGTCATGCCGGCTTTGACACCCGAAGCCGCGACAATCTCATTGCGTTTGTCGAAGACTTCGCGGCCCTCGCGCTCGAATGATTCAGCCCACGCCTCGTAATCCGGTTTGGCGACGAACGGCTGGTTGATGCCCGGCGCAATGCTGCGATCCTGGGCAATCGAGCACGCGGACCAGAATGCCAGTGCGAATAAAAATGAGCGTGGTATGTACACGCGCGTGCGTCTGCGCTTAACGATCAATTTCACCGTTGCTTTCTAATCGAGAGACACGCCGAGCTTCTTACCCAAGGCGCCCCACTTGTCCGCGTCGCTTTTCACGACTTTCGCAAACTCGTCGGGTGTGCTGGCAACGGCTTCGTTGCCCTGCGACACGAACGTCTGTTTCACATCCGGCATGCGTACGATGGCAGCGATTTCTTTTTGCAGCTTGTCGACGATTGCGCGCGGCGTCTTAGCGGGCGCCATAACGCCATACCAGGTGAGCGCTTCAAACCCGGGCACACCGGATTCTGCGATTGTCGGCAGATCGGGCATCGCTTCCATGCGCTTTAACCCCCCGGTCGCGATCAGATGCAGACGCCCGGCCTTCCAGTGCGGCATCGTTGTAAACATGTTTGAGAACGAGAACTGGATCTCGCCCCCGATCTGCGCCGTGATGTACTGGGAAACTCCCTTGTATGGCACATGTGTCATCTTGATGCCGGCCATGGAATTGAACAATTCCGTTGCCAGATGCGGTGAGCTGCCGGGACCGGATGAACCATAGTTCAATTTGCCCGCATTCGCTTTGGCATACGCAATAAACTCCTGCACGGTCTTGGCAGGCACTGAAGGGTGCAGCAGCATGGTGAGCGGCGTCGCAATCACTTCCGTCACGGGCGCAAAGTCTTTTATCGGATCGGTACGGCAGCTTGGAGAAAAGTTGCGCGCTTTGTGCGTGTGTCGAGTACGCAAGCAGCAGGGTGTAACCATCGGGCGCTGCTTTCGCGACCAGATCTGTGCCGACGATACCCGAAGCCGCTGGACGATTATCGACGACCACCTGCTGGCCGACGCGATCCGCAAGGCGCGTCCCTATAAAACGGGCCGTGTAATCGCTGCCGCCGCCCGGTGCGAGCGGCACAATGATCCGTATCGGATGATCCGGATATTTGCCCGCGGTGTCTGCCGCGCTCAGTGGACCTGCACAGGCTGCCAGTGCCAGGCAGACGCTCACTTCCAGTTGTTTGCTGCGCATGCTCGTTCCCCGCGATAAAACTGACTGCGCATCATAGTGCAAGCGGCCATGCGTGGACAACCCGCTATCGATACGCATCCGACGGCGGACAGTCATCGTTGTGACCGGAGATGTAACCCGTTATTCTTTGACGTCATATCGAACATGACCATCAGCGAAAGGAACATGACATGAGTCAGCGTATCGACGGTATCAGCGACCAGCAGGCCACGGGTGCCGTCAAAGAGCTTTTCGATTCATCCAATCAGTTGCTGGGGCGCACGGCAAATCTGCTGCGCATCCTGGCGCACAGTCCGCATCTCGCCAAATGGTTTCTGCCGCTCGTCGCGGCGGTGCGCCAGCCGTCGGCCGGCGCCGTGTCAGATGTCAGACTGCGCAATCTGGCGGTGCTCAAAACATCGACAGTTAACGGCTGCCGGGTACTGAACCGAACATAATCGGGTGCTTGGTCAAGCACTGGGTCTTACCGATCATGAGTTTGAAGCACTGCAGGATGAGAGCTATGCAAGCAGTGCACTGTTCAGGAGCGCGAGAAAGCGGTGCTCGCGTGGGCCGAGGCGATGACTTTGAATACGGCGAAACGCGACGACAACGCATGGAATGAGCTGCGCCGCCTCTTCAACGACGCGGAGATCGTGGAAGTGTCGCTCATCACCGCACTTTTCAACATGATCAACCGGCTTAACGATTCATTTCGAACCGAGCTCGAGTCCGTCGAGTACAACCGCCGTCAGCACGGCGCAGTCGGCGTAACACGACGCGCGCTCGAAGACTACGGTTGCCGTATCTGCGCGGCCAAAGCGCTATGACATTGCTGCGGTATCGCCGATAGCGTCGTCGTAGTTTACTGCACGGCTTCTAGCAATCGCTCGTTGCTGCGCTCAGCCAGAAATTCCGAGAGCACGCGCCCCGTATGCGAGCGGACGTTCTGGTCTGCAACAGCGAAGGGCGCGCCTTGAGCGACGACAAGTCCGCCGCCGTCGCCGCCTTCCGGCCCGAGATCGATGATCCAGTCGGCGTCAGCCATAACGTCTAGGTTGTGTTCGATCACGACGACCGTGTTGCCTGCATCGACCAGACGGTGCAGCACGTGGATAAGCTTTTCGACATCAGCCATGTGCAGGCCGACGGTCGGTTCGTCGAGCACGTATAACGTATGCTTGTCTTTGCCGGCGCGGCCCGGCCGTCCGCCGGCATCGCCGGTTTCCATGCGCACCTTTGATAACTCGGTCACGAGTTTGATCCGCTGCGATTCGCCGCCGGATAACGTAGGGCTTTGCTGGCCAAGCGTCAGATAGCCAAGACCGACGTCCTGCAGCAGGCGTAACGCGTGATGAATCGATTTGTGTGCGCTGAAAAAGTCAACAGCCTCGTCGACGCTCATTGCGAGCACGTCGCCAATCGACTTGCCTTTGAACTGCACCGCCAGCGTTTCGGGATTGAAGCGCGCGCCGTTGCACACCTCGCAGCGCACTTTCACGTCGGGGAGGAAACTCATTTCAATACGCTTGATGCCCTGTCCTTCGCACGCAGGACAGCGTCCGCCGCTGCCGGCGTTGCTACGCCGGAATTTACCAGTTGCGGCGGCGGTTGATTCTTCATTGCGCGCGGCGCCGTTTTGCTTGGAGCTCGTGTTGAAGGAAAACCGGCTAGCGGTGTAGCCGCGCATGCGCGCTTCACTCGTATCCGCGAACAAGCGGCGGATCGTGTCCCAGAATCCAACATACGTCGCAGGACATGAGCGCGGCGTCTTGCCAATCGGTGTTTGATCGACTTCGAGCACGCGCCCGACCTGCTGCCAACCTTTGATATCGACGCAGCCGACGAGTGCCGGCGTCTTTTTCTTATTGTGCTCGCCGACGCGCTGCTCTAGATTCGCATACAGCACATCCCGTGCAAGCGATGATTTGCCCGAGCCCGAAACACCCGTCACCACCGTGAGTCTTCCGAGCGGGACGCGCACACTGACATTTTTCAGATTGTGCAGACTCGCGCGCACGATCTCGACAGCCGGTGTTTGCCTGTTAACAGCGCGGGGCGGATGCAACGGATGCGCGAGCGGATGTTTGAGGAAGCGCCCCGTCGGTGAATCGCTGTTCTGCATCAACTGCACTGCCGAGCCCTCCGCTACGACGCGGCCACCCAGCTTGCCGGCGCCGGGGCCGAGGTCTATCACATGGCCCGCGCGGCGGATCGTGTCTTCATCGTGCTCCACGACCAGCAGCGTGTTGCCTTTGGCCTGCAGCTTCGCAAGCGTATCGAGCAGGATGCGGTTATCGCGCGGATGCAGGCCGATCGTCGGCTCGTCGAGGATGTAGCACACGCCACGCAGATTTGAACCAAGCTGCGACGCCAGGCGTATGCGCTGGGCTTCACCGCCCGACAATGTGGGCGCCGAGCGATCGAGTGCGAGATATGAGAGGCCGACCTGAGTCAGGAAATCGAGGCGTGACTTGAGCTCCGCAACAAGATCCCGTGCAATGTCTGCTTCGCGTCCTGCGAGCTCCAGGTCGCGGAACATCGACTCGACTTTTCCGACGGCAAGTGCAGTGATATCCGCAATCGAATGGCCGCGGTAGCGTACGCCGAGCGCCTCGGGGCTGAGCCGTTTGCCGTTGCACGCCGGACAGGTTTCGTCGACCTCGAGCCATTCAATCCATGAGTCGAGCACATGGTCTTCGGCACCCGTCTTCGCGCGCTCGTCGTCCCAGCCGACGTCGGTGAGCTTGAGTCCGGTGCCGTAGCATTCGCCGCACCAACCGTGCTTCGAGTTGAACGAGAACAGGCGTGGATCGAGCTCGGGAAAGCTGCGCGCACACGAAGGGCACGCACGCTTCACTGAAAACACGGTCGCGCTCTGCGCGTCGGCGCGCTTTGCAGCCGGCTTGTTTTTTCCAGCGGTCATTGGTTCAAGCGCCAGCACATGAACCACACCCTTGCCGAATTCCAAGGCGCGCTGCAGTTCGGTGCGCAGCGCCGGTTCGTTCTCCGGAGCAACGCGCAACTCGGCAACGCATAACTCGATATTGTGTTCTTTGAAGCGGTCGAGACGCGGCCATCTATTCGTAGGAAGAAACTCACCGTCGACGCGCAACTGAGCATAGCCCTTGCCGCGTGCCCATTTCGCAAGGTCGGTGTAGTACCCCTTGCGCGCGACAATCAGCGGCGCAAGTATCCCGATGTGGTTGCCGCGATAATTCTTCAGAATGCGCGCGGCGATTGCATCGATCGATTGAGGTTCGATAGCGACGTTGCAGTCCGGGCAATATTGCGTCCCGAGCTTGACGAACAGGAGCCGCAGGAAATGATAGATCTCTGTCAGCGTTGCGACAGTGCTCTTGCGGCCGCCGCGGCTAGTGCGCTGCTCGATTGCGACGGTCGGCGGTATACCGTAAATCGCGTCGACGTCCGGCTTGGATGCCGGCTGCACGAACTGGCGCGCGTAGGCGTTCAGTGATTCGAGATATCGCCGCTGTCCCTCGGCAAACACGATGTCGAAGGCAAGCGTGCTCTTGCCGCTGCCCGACACACCGGTAATCACGGTAAACGCATTGCGGGGTATCGCAACATCGATGTTCTTCAGATTATGCTCACGCGCATTGTGTATCGTTATGGCGTTGCTCGCGCGCGCGCGTTCATTGACAGGCAGTGTTTGTCCGCGATGCGCCGCCAGTTTGCCCGCGGGCGAGAGCAGATGGGTGGCTGGCGCCGGCGCGAGTACGGCTTCATATTCGCGCAACGCTTTTCCGGTATGTGACGTTGCGTGCATGACCACATCGGCAGGCGTGCCGCTGCAGACAATCTCGCCGCCGGTTTCACCGCCTTCGGGTCCGAGATCGATGATCCAGTCCGAGGCGGCGATGACATCGAGGTTATGTTCGATGACGACGAGCGAGTTGCCGGCGGCGATCAACTGACGGAAAGCGCGCAGCAGTTTAGCGACGTCGTCGAAATGCAGGCCCGTCGTCGGCTCATCAAACAAAAACAGCGTGCCGGTCTGTGCGCTTAACACATCGTCAGCAGGCCGTCGCGCCTTATCCGTTTTGCGCAGCAACGACGACAACAAGCGCCGCAAGGGTTTGCTCTTTTGCGGACGCGTCTGCACGCGAGCAGCCGGCACGGCGCGCGCGGCTTGAGCGAGATGTCCCGCGAGTTTCAGGCGCTGCGCTTCGCCGCCCGAAAGCGTCGGCACCGGTTGCCCGAGCCGCAGATATTCGAGACCGACGTCGGCGAGCGGCTTCAGTGCGGTGCGCACCGCGCTATCGTCTGCAAAGTATGCAAGCGCCTGACTCACCGTCATGTCGAGAACATCGGCAATCGAAAACGACATGGAACCGCTATCCGCGGCGCGTTCGAGCGTGACCTCCAGCAATTCGGGGCGATAGCGCGTACCGTCGCAATCCGGACAGCGCAGATATACATCGGATAAAAACTGCATTTCGACGTGCTCAAAACCGTTGCCGCCGCACGTCGGGCAGCGTCCATTGCCGGAATTAAAACTGAATGTTCCGCGCGTGTACTGGCGTTCTTTGGCGAGCGCAGTTTGCGCGAACAGGTCGCGTATAGCATCGAAGGCGCCGACATAGCTCGCAGGATTCGAGCGTGTGGTGCGCCCGATCGGCGTCTGATCGACCATGACGACATCATCGATCCGCTCATGCCCGTGCAAGGATCGGTATGCGCCCGGCGTCTCGGTGGGTTTACCTTTGTGTTTACGCAAACCCGCGTACAGCACATCATGAATGAGCGTCGATTTGCCGGAGCCGGAGACGCCGGTTATCGCCACCAGACGTTTGAGCGGTATCACGACATCGATGTTTTTCAGATTGTGCTCGGTAGCACCGTTCAACCGCAGGGACTCGTTGTCGCTTACCGACGAAGGACGCGTCATCTCGGCATCGACGTGCGCGCGCTTACGTCCTGACAGATACTCGCCCGTCAACGAGGTCGGATGCTGTTTGATTTTCTGCGGCGTATCGAAACAGACGACTTCGCCGCCGTGCTCGCCGGGTCCAGGGCCCATATCGAGAATACGATCTGCCGCAAACATGATCTGCGGCTCGTGCTCGACCACGACCAGCGAGTTGCCGGCATCGCGCAGACGCTGCATGACGCCGACGACACGTTCCATGTCGCGCGGGTGCAGGCCGATTGACGGCTCATCGAGGACGAAGAGAGTGTTGACGAGCGAAGTGCCCAGCGCCGTTGTCAGATTGATGCGCTGTACTTCTCCGCCCGACAGCGTGCGTGACTGCCGGTCAAGCGTCAGATAACCCAACCCGACGGACGTCAGGTACGAAAGGCGGGCGCGAATTTCGGCCAGCAAAAGGTGAGTGGCTTCATCGAGCGCGGCCGACGATTCGCCCGCCGGCGATGATGCAGAGCCGGGCGCCGGCAGATGCAGATCGTCGATGAACGTGCGCGTACGATCGATCGGGAGCAGCATGAGATCGTGCAGCGTGAGCCCCGGCAATGCATGCAGGATTTCGTCGTCGTAGCGCGTCCCCTTAGCGCGATGGCGCTTGACTGCTGACGCAGCGCTGCCCGGTGTTGCCGCTCTAAGCGCGCGCTCGGCGTCGTCGCGCGTACCAAGCCGCCACGCGAGCGCATCAGGCTTCAGGCGCGCCCCATCGCATTCGTCACAAGCCGTGTAGGCGCGGTACTTGGCGAGCAGCACGCGTATGTGCATCTTGTACGCTTTGGTCTCGAGCCACTTGAAAAAATTGCGCACGCCGTACCACGTCCCCGGCCACGATTTTTTCCAGTTCACCCAGCCCGGTTCGCCTTCGAGCACCCACGACTTCTGCGACGATGTAAGCTCGCGCCACGGTTTGTCCAAGGGGAAACCGCATTTCCTGGCGTATTTCTCGATGTCGTCCTGACATTCGTTAAAGCTCGGTGTCTGCCATGGCCGGATTGCACCGTCGCGCAGTGACTTGGATTCATCCGGCACGATGAGCCCGAAGTCGATCCCGATAACGCGACCGAAGCCTCTGCACGTATCACATGCGCCAAGCGGTGAATTGAACGAAAAAAGGCTCGGCCCCGGCTCTGCATAATGAATGTCGCAATCGGCGCAGTGCAGATCCGACGAGTAGCGCCAGGTCGCGGCAGCATCGGCGGAATGGTCGTCATTGCTGACATGCACACTCACTTTGCCCTGTCCGACTTTCAGGGCAGCCTCGAGCGCTTCGATCACGCGGATACGCTCCGCGCTGCCTATACGTATGCGGTCCTGAACGATCTCGAGCGTCTGCTTATCCTGTCGGTGTATGCGTGTATAGCCCTGCGCTGCCAGCAGCTCTTTCACTTCCTTTTCCGAAAAATTCTTCGGTATGGCAACGCAGAACGTGATGATGAGGCGCGGGTCACCGGCCGGTTGCGACCGCGCCGCGAGAGAGGCGTAAATCGTATCCGGCGTATCGCGGCGTACGCTCTGCCCGCAGCCGCGGCAATAAAGCTGCGCGGTGCGCGCAAAGAGGAGCTTCAAGTGATCATTGAGCTCCGTCATAGTGCCAACGGTCGAGCGCGAGGTACGGACGGGATTCGTCTGGTCGATGGCGATTGCGGGCGGAATGCCGTGAATCGCATCGACCTGCGGCTTGTCCATGCGATCGAGAAACTGGCGCGCATACGGCGAGAATGTCTCGACATAACGCCGTTGGCCTTCCGCATACAGCGTATCGAAGACGAGCGACGACTTGCCTGAGCCGGATACGCCGGTCACCACGATCAGCTCGTTGAGCGGCAGCGCGATCGAGACGTTCTTGAGGTTATTCTGACGCGCGCCTTCGATGATGATCGCGTCTTCGCCGCCTGTTCTCGCTTGCGAACTGTGTCTTGGTCCTGCGCCTTCGACTGGGCTGTTATTCGGTTTTTTGCAGATTGAAGCGTTCGAATCAGGCAATGGAAGGTCTTGGCGTGCTTTCATCGGCTATCAGTGATTGATCTGCAGTGGCGCGCAAAAGCGGGTTCGAGCCCGGACATAGACCCATGCGAACTGCCGTGCGCTTTATTTATTGTACCGGACGTGTCAAGGGCCGACTTGCAGACGGCCTTGCGCCGGTGCCGGTCCGACCCATGACAGGCGAACTTAGTTCAGCGTCGCTGCGAATTTCCTTTTGCAGCCAGGTAACGAACTGCTTCACTTGCGGGCGCTCCGCTGCGCGCCCGCTCACGATGACAAAGTATTCGCGGCTGCCGGCGCGTCGTGCTGTGAACGGGGCCACCAGCGCACCACTGGCAAGCAGACGCTTGATCAGCGGTGTGCGTCCGAGCGCCACACCTTCCCCCTGTATGGCCGCCTCGATCATCTGGTCGTAATGGCTGTAGCGCGCGGCGCCTGCACTCTGTAGGCCGCTCATATCCATTGCGTCGAGCCATTGCGCCCAGCCGAGCCATGGCCACTGGCCGGCGGGATCGTCGTAATGCAGCAGCACGTGGTGCCCGAGATCGGCGGGCTTCCTCAGCGGTCGCGCGCGCTCGCGCATCAGTTGTGGACTGCACACCGGGAATACTTCCTCGCCGGTCAACGCTATTGCGCCGGCCGGCGCCCCACGCCGCTCGCAGAAACGTACGGCGATATCGATACGATCACGCACTAAATCGGTTATTTCATTGCTTGCGGCAAGGCGCACGTCGATACCGGGCTCGAGTTTGCGAAAGCGCCCTAGCCGCGGCACCAGCCATAACGCCGCAAACGACACTGTCGCCGTCACCGTGATGAGCCGCTGGTCGCCGGTCGTCAGCCGCTCGACCGCGTCGTCAATCTGGCGCAACACCGCCGCGGCCGTGCGATAAAGCGCTTCTCCTTCGGCTGTCAGCCTAAGCGCGCGATTGAGGCGCGTGAACAACGAAATCTTGAGTTGCCGCTCGAGCAACTTTATCTGTCGGCTCACCGCCGATTGGGTGACATGCAATTCCGCGGAGGCGCGCGTGAAACTCATATGGCGCGCAGCCGCCTCGAAGCCGCGCAACAAGTCGAGCGAGGGCAGACGAGTCATCGGTGGTCGCATGCGTGGCAGTCATGCGAAGGAGACGCAGATATCGTTTGTGCCGCGGGTGCGGGGTCTCGACAATTACACATGGTTAGAGGGTACAGCCACCCTTTGCCGGTTAATCGGGAGTATACGATGAACATGACTAATAAGCATGCGAAAGTCGAAGTGCCGGCGCAGGGCACAGTGTCGTTACACGATGGGGTCAACCGCAGGGTGACCTGCCTTAGCGGGTTGGTGTGGTTGACTATGGAAGATGATCAGCGCGATGTCGTCTTGTCGTCCGGCGCGTCATTCATCATCGATCGGGCCGGTCTGGCGCTGTTAACTGCGCAGCAGCCAAGCACAATTGAGGTCAGCGCACAGCCCGAGCCGGCGCGCGGGATCTGGGGCCGCACGATGCACTTCCTGAATACGACATGGGGACCCGCCGCGTTGCGACCCGCCCGCAAGTGGGTTTACTAACGACAGGACAGCCATGCCATTTATTCAAATCAAGATTAGCGGAGCAGGGAATAGCGCGTTGGCTGAGAACGTCGCGCGACGCGTGGTCGTTCTCACGCATCGACATCTGCACAAGGATCCAGCGCTAACGGCGGTGGCGGTGGAATTCGTCCCGGCAGAACAGTGGTTCGTCGCGGGCAAATCGCTGCAGGCGCAGAAAACGCGAAGCTTCTACCTACAGATAAGCATCACGGATGAGACCAATACCAAGGACGAGAAGGCCGCGTACTTGGCCGCCGTATTCGCCCTCATGAACGAGCTACTCGGTGGTGTCCACGAGAAATCGTATGTGCACGTGGTCGACGCTCGCGGCGCGGCGTACGGCTACGGCGGCATCACGCAGGAACGACGTTACGTGCTTGCCACGGCGTCGGCCGTCGAACACCGGGCGCCTGCACCGGATACTGCGTCGGCACTTACTCCGGCGTAATACCGCCCTCTTTGATGACGCGCGCCCACTTCGCGACTTCGTTGCGAATGATTGCGCTGACCGCCTCGGGCGTGCCTCCGAGCGGCTCGATCCCTTGTGCCGACAGCTTGTCTTTGACATCGCCCATCTGCAGCACAACATTCGTTTCGCGGTTCAGCGAAGTCACGATGTCTTTCGAGGTGCCCGCTGGCGCAAGCAGCGCGTAAATCGCGACCGACTCAAAGCCGGGCAGGGCAGCTTCGGCGACCGTCGGCAAGTCTGGAAGTACCGGTGAACGTTTTACCGTCGTCACGGCGAGCGCGCGCAGTTTGCCGGTTTTGATGAACGGTAAATGCGGCGGCAGGGTATCAAGCGACATGGCGATTTGGCCGTTCAGCAAATCCGGCAAAAACAATGCAGTGCCTTTATACGGAACATGCACGATGTCAATCTTGGCCAGTTGCTTGAAGAGCTCGCCCGTCAGATGAATCAGGCCGCCGGTGCCCGACGACGCAAAATTAAGCTGGCCGGGATGGGCGCGCGCGAGCGCGATCAGTTCGCGCACGTTTCTAACAGGCAGCGCGGGATGCACGACCAGCACGTTCGTGATCGCACCGGTCATCGCGATCGGTGCGAAGTCCTTGCGCACGTCGTATCCCAGTGTCTTGTAATAGCTAAGCGCGATCGAATGTGACGCGATCGAGCCCATCAGCAGCGTGTAGCCGTCGGGCGGCGACTTGGCCGCTGCCTCAGCGCCGATATTCGCGCCCGCGCCGGGCCGGTTGTCGATTGGCATTTGTTGACCGATGCGTTCGGACAACTTCTGGCCGACTACTCGCGTCAAAATGTCGGTGGCGCCGCCCGCCGGAAACGGCACGATGATTTTCACCGGCCGCGCCGGATACTGAGCATTCGGCTGCGCATAAGCGGTCGCGCTCAACACGAGCACGATCCAAGCGCCAAGCGTTCGTGTACTCGCCGCGATCAGCGGTGGCACGCGTTGTCGATCAGTGGCTGAGGAAGAGTCGCGTATATAGCTCGGGCGCCGTTGTCACCTCTCATCGTCGAGGACTGCAATAACGCGCGTCCGTTTGCCGCCGGCATACTTCTCCATTTTTACGAGCACCGGAAACAATTCTTCGAGCTTTGCACGTGCTTCGTCTTTGCTCTCAAACACCAGCGGAGCACCGTCGGCTCCTCTCACGTCGTGCCAGAGTCCGTTGTCTTCCTGCGTTTCGATCTTAAACACTATCTCTCCTGAGGATTTGGGTACTTTTTGAGAGTCGCCGCGACGCTGCTAAGTTCACGAGCGAACGTTTGAAAAGCTATTGCGTCCCCTCACGTTCAATGAGCGAACTGTTTTGCGGTTGCTTCGCTTTTTGCTTTCGCAACGAGCGGTTCGACATCTTCAGCGAGCATGTAGCGCTCTGCCACCAGCTTTTGCGCCGCCGCTTCGACGCGTTTCACGTACGTTGCCTGATCCCCATAGCGTTCTTCAAGCGAGCGGCGCGGATCGTTCGCTGATTCTCGCTCGGCGCGTGTCCGCGCGAATGGCTTATACGTGCCATCACGATCGCACAGCTCGCCTTCGGGAAACGGCGCGCGATAGTAATTCCAACCGGTGTATGTGGCGAGCGGGACTGCGATGTCGGTGAGCAATATTCCCGCCGTCTCATTGCCATCGTCGTCGACCTGCGTGACCAGCGGGCGATAAGGCTTCGACATGTCCATGTCGGGTTTTATCCAGTCCTTGAGCACGCCGATTTCGTTGACTCGACGCGCGACTTGCACGCCTGGAATGGGCGGAAACTTGAGTTGCTGCGGCGTGGTGAACGTCGCCTCCTTGATACGCGGCGTGCGTGATTCGGGCGGCGCTTTGCCTTCGCTCGCCCACGCATCGAGTGCAATCAACAACGCGCGGAGCGCCGGCGTCGGACTGTGAGGATTGCGAGAGTTGACGCATGAGCCCGGTGTCGATGTCATCCACGCCGCACCACCGTGCTGCGTTCCGGCAATGAGATACGCGCGTGCGTTTGCGGGCAGTTCGACATCACGTTCACCGAGCGGATTGGTCACCAGGAGGGACGCACCTTTCTGCCAGTATTCGGTCGACGTATTGGTTTCCATCCACAGCGGATCGAAACCGTCATTGCGAAACAGGCTGCCGGTTTTGCCGGTGACTGGATCCGTCATGCGCGCGGTCGAAAAGGGAAACGCATTTTCCGGAAACATGCGGTCCTCGTGCTGCGTGTTGGTACGATTCGCCTGCGCAAACTGCGCGTTCAGGAACACGCCTCCTGCACCCGCGGTATGCGCAAGCATGCCTTCGAACACTTTGCGCGCGCTTTCGTCCTGATTGAAGCCGTCGCGTACGAAGTCGCGCAGGAAGCGCCCGCTCTGCGAAATACCGAATGCAAGGGCAGTACGAATTCCATCCCGCGCCGGATTTTCAGCGCCTTTCTCGTCAGTGCGTGCATTGCGCAGAAACGAAATCAAGTCGCGCGTCGCCGCCATGCCGATTCCTCGTACGCGCGGATCTTTCGCCGGATAGTGGAAGTCGTATAACGAGCCCGGCTCCGGCGCAGTGCCTTGCGGCAGCAGTTGGATTTCCCGCGAGCTGACGTATGCCCATCCGCCGGCCGCGATCTCGCGCCGCGGGTCGGCTTCACCGCGCCGCACGGTGAGCTTCGCCTGCGATTGGTCGAGCGTCGCAGCGTCATACGAAAGCCGGAAGGTCTTGCGCTGGGGACTGCGGGTGCCGTTGACAAGCTCATCGCGAATCATCCGCACGATGGGCTTGCCGCCATCGGTTGCGATGACCGGATTCATCGCCATGCCGTTATTGGAGCGCGGCGCTTCGGAATCCCAACCACTCCACACCAGGGTGTAACCGATGCGGAACAATAAGCCGGTCCCGGCATCGGCCAGCGTCCTCGGGTCATTGGCGCCGGCCACCGATTCGGTGCGCGCGTCCATGAGGCGCCAGTGGATGAACTTGCGGCCCCGGTTCGTCACATCGTAGACGATCTTGCGGTTGCCGCGCGCCGCATCGACCGGTCGCAGCATGAAAAAGTCAGCTTCGTATCCGACGGCGCCGCGCGCGTTGCGTGGCGCTTTGTCGAGATCGACGATGATCTTGTTGCGCGCATCGGCAGGATCGATTTCGCCTTTGAACGTGCCGCGCACACGCTCGTATGCGCCCGTGTTGCCGAATGTCGCGCCGTCCGCGAACGGCTCTACGGCAACAACATTGATCTCTGTCACGCGCGCATGCGCCGGCGCCGCGATACTAATAATGGTACACAGTGCGCTGTATGCGAAAGACTTCGTAAAGATCACTGCGGCCTCGTCAAGATATGCGCGGAAGGAACGTTGTAACTATGCGTTTGCTTAAGTTCGTACGACGGCCGGTTGGAAGCCGTTAGAAGCGAATGCGTTAACGCGCGGCAAGCTGTTCAGCATTCATGAGCAGCATGTCGAGCTTGTCAATCAGCGGGGCGCACTCCTGGTTACCATCCATGAGCTGAATGCTGTTCTTCAACCGCCCTTGAAGATCGACGGCACTCAGCGCTGCAGTATCCGTAAGCAACTGTACTACATCCTGCATTTGCATGGCGTCTGCGAACATCCTGCATTCGACGAGCATCCTTTCAATCTCCGCGCGAGTCATATCGGTGCGGAATTTCATCGTCGAATCGAAGCTCATCGCCGGCTCCCGTCATATTCTTATATGAACGACCATGACATTACGCTGTAAGCGCACGCCGCCACAAGGGATAAAAGCGGCCACGGCGCCGCGCGGCGTCGCGCATTCCGCTATGATTGCCGACTTTCACATTCGCAGAAGATTCGTTCGCCATGGCTCAATATGTTTACACGATGCAGCGCGTCGGCAAGGTCGTGCCGCCGAAGCGGCAGATACTGAAAGATATTTCATTGTCGTTTTTTCCCGGGGCGAAAATCGGCGTGCTGGGCCTGAACGGTTCGGGCAAATCGAGCCTGCTCAGAATTATGGCCGGCGAAGACAAGAATTTCGACGGCGAAGCGGTTCCGATGCCCAACATGCGCATTGGTTTCCTGCCGCAGGAGCCGCAGCTCGATCCGGATAAATCCGTGCGTGAAACAGTAGAAGAAGGCCTCGGTGAAATCGGGGAGGCGAAGCAAAAGCTCGAGGAGATCTATGCCGCGTATGCCGAACCGGATGCTGATTTCGACAAGCTGGCGGCGGATCAGGCAAAGTACGAAGCCGTGATAGCAGCCGCCGGCGGCGATACGGAGCATCAGCTTGAGATTGCCGCGGACGCGCTGCGGCTGCCGCCGTGGGAAGCGCAGATCAAACCGCTCTCCGGAGGAGAAAAACGGCGTGTTGCTCTCTGCCGCCTGCTGCTATCGAAGCCCGATATGCTGCTGCTCGACGAGCCGACCAACCATCTCGATGCGGAAAGCGTTGAATGGCTCGAGCAGTTTCTGCAGAAGTTTGCGGGCACGGTCGTGGCGGTCACGCACGACCGCTATTTTCTCGACAACGCTGCCGAATGGATCCTCGAGCTCGACCGCGGTCATGGCATACCGTGGAAAGGCAATTACAGCTCCTGGCTCGAGCAAAAGGAAGCGCGGCTCGAGCAGGAGGAAGCGACGGAGTCTGCGCGGCAGAAGACCATCAAGCGCGAGCTCGAGTGGGTGCGGCAAAATGCGAAAGGACGCCAGGCAAAAAGCAAGGCGCGTCTTGCGCGCTTCGAAGAGCTGTCATCGCACGAGTACCAGAAGCGCAATGAAACCCAGGAAATTTTTATTCCAGTCGCCGACCGCTTAGGCGACAGCGTCATCGAATTCAAGGCTGTCAGCAAAGGGTACGGCGATCGCCTGCTGATCGACGACTTGTCGTTTGCAGTGCCGCCCGGCGCCATCGTCGGCATCATCGGTCCCAACGGCGCGGGCAAGTCAACGCTGTTTCGCATGATCACTGGCAGGGAAAAGCCGAATAAAGGCGAAGTGACGATTGGTCAGACGGTCAAGCTTGCGGTCGTCGATCAGTCACGCGATGAGCTCGAGGCGGATAAAACGGTATTCGATTTCATCGCGCATGGCTCCGACATGCTCAATGTCGGCAAATTCGAAATGCCGTCGCGCGCCTATCTCGGGCGATTCAATTTCAAAGGCACCGACCAGAGCAAGAAAGTCGGTAATCTGTCAGGCGGAGAGCGGGGACGGCTGCATCTTGCATCTACGTTGATCGAAGGCGGCAACGTGCTGCTGCTCGACGAGCCATCCAACGATCTGGACGTTGAAACCTTGCGTGCACTCGAAGATGCGCTGCTCGAGTTTGCGGGGAGCATTCTCGTCATTTCGCACGACCGTTGGTTTCTAGATCGCATCGCCACTCACATCCTCGCCTTCGAAGGCGACTCGAAAGTGGCGTTCTTCAATGGCAACTATCAGGAATACGAGGCGGACAAGCGCAAGCGCCTCGGTGCGGAAGGCGCGAAGCCCAAGCGTGTACGGTTCAAGCCGCTCAAATAGCGCGACAGCCTGAGGCGGCGAAACTTGCGCTCGCGAAAGGCAGCCGTCGCCTTTATCTTCGTTACGGTCTTGCTTGATATGCTCGCACTCGGCATCGTGCTGCCGGTGCTGCCGAAGCTCGTCGAGCGTTTCCTCAATGGCGATACAGCGCGTGCTGCGACTATCTATGGCGTATTCGGCAGCGCATGGGCGCTCATGCAATTCATCAGCATGCCGCTGCTTGGCGCCTTGTCCGATCGCTACGGCCGGCGGCCGGTAATACTGTTCTCGTGCGTTGGCCTCGCATGCGATCAGGTGCTGATGGCGCTTGCACCTAACCTCACGTGGCTGTTTGTCGGCCGGCTCATCTCCGGCGTCAGCGCCGCAAACATCAGCACTGCGTACGCCTACATCGCGGATGTAACTGCGCAACACGACCGGGCGCGTGCATTCGGACTCATCGGGACTGCGGCCGGCATGGGGCTCGTGCTTGGTCCGGCGTTGGGCGGTGCACTCGGCGCGGTTGGGCCTCAAGTTCCATTCTGGCTCGCGGCGGCACTCTCAGCCGCAAACGCGCTCTACGGGTGGTTCGTGCTGCCGGAATCATTGCCGCCCGAGCGCCGCCAGGAGTTCGCATGGTCGAAAGCGAATCCAATCGCTGCATTGAAGCTGCTCAAGTCGCACAGGCAGTTGCTGGGCCTGGCAACGACGGATTTCCTATTTCAGCTGGCGCGCATTGTGCTGCCGAGCACGGCGGTGCTTTACATCGGCCATCGTTATGGCTGGGGAGAAACGGCAGCGGGTCTTGTGCTGGCGAGCATCGGCGCGTCTGCCTTGATCGTGCAGGGCGGTCTTGTCGGTCCTGTCGTCAAGCGCTTCCGCGAGCGCCGGGCGCTCCTCGCCGGACTCGCATTCGGCGCGGCAGGGATGTTGGTGTTTGGTTTGGCGCCGTCGGGATTGGTCTTTGCTGCGGGAATTCCGCTGCTGGCGCTATGGGGCTTTATCGAGCCGTCTGCCCAGGCGCTGATGACAAACCGCGTCAATGAGTCGGAGCAGGGAAGATTGCAGGGCGCCGCTTCCTGCGTGCAAGCGGTTGCGGGCATGATAGGTCCGGCGATTTTCACGCAGGCATTCGCATTCTTCATAGCAGCGGATAGGAGCGTTGAACTGCCGGGCGCGCCGTTCGTGATGGCGGCGTTGTTGCTAGCGGGCGGCGTCGCAGTCGCGTGGCGGACCACTCACGGCAAACGCAGTAACGCAGACTAAGAAACTTTATTGACGTACCGCGCATCGGTCTTGGTGCTGGCGACGATTCTAATGATTCGCAAGCGCGCGTGCCACGCGCTCGCAGGGTGCGCCCTATCTGCTCGAACAGAAGCGCCGATTAGCGCGCGCGGCCATGCGACGCAAATGGCGCCGCCAACTTCATATCCGCAACGAACCGCTCATATTCGCGGGCTTTGTCTTCGGGTGGTACGCGCAACAGAAACGATGGATGTACTGTGATGAGCAATTGAGTGCCGGGCGCAAAGTCGATGAGGCGGCCGCGATTTGCTTCGATTCCGGTTGCGCGTCCGGTCAACGCCCGCGCGGCGGTCGCGCCCATTGCAACAATCAGCGCGGGTTTGACCAGTGTGACTTCGCGCTCGAGCCACTGATAGCAGGCGGCGATTTCGGCATCGGCGGGCTTCTTGTGCAGGCGGCGCTTGCCGCGCGGCTCGAACTTGAAATGTTTGACCGCGTTTGTGACGTAGACCTTATCGCGATTCACAGCCGCGTCGTCGAGCGCGCGATCAAGAATCTTACCCGCCGGCCCCACGAACGGATGTCCGGCGATGTCCTCCTGATCGCCGGGTTGCTCGCCGACGAGCATGATGCCGGCGTGGGCGGGACCTTCTCCAAACACGGTTTGCGTCGCAGGTTTCCACAGCGGGCAATCTTTGCAGTCCGCGGCTGCCCGGCGTACTTCGTCGAGGCTGCCGCTTTGAGGGGCGCTGATCGGGCGCGCGCCGGGCGCCGAAACGGCGCGACGCTTTCTGGGAACCGACGGAGGACGCTCGACCATATCGTGCGTGCGTTGTCTTGCGCTGGCAATAAGCGGTGTGATCAACGTCGCCTCGGGAAGGTTCCGCCAGTATTTTCTCGGCATCTCTGTTTGCATCGCGCTTATCTTCAAACGCGCCGGATTGAAGATGCTGGCGTAGTAAGTTCGCCACAGATCCTCGAGTTGATCGTCGCGTGGCGCGTCTTCGCGTGCCGCGCCGGCGCCGAACCAGAGCCTGCCGTCATCCCAATGGGCGCTCGTTTCAGGTGTAAGAATTGACCAGTGCTTGCTCGTAAACCGCCTTGCGAAGAACGGAGCGGTGGCCTCGACGATGTGGTGCGCCGGCTCGAACCAGGCCACATAACGCGGTTCCGTGTCCATACATACTTCGCGGAAGCGCACGAAGGCTTTCATCTTGTGCTGATCACGCCGCACTGCCTTTGCCATTGAGGTTGCACGCGCGACGTCAGCATCAACCGTGAGCTCCATCAAACGCGGCTCATCGCGCAGGCGCCATAGCAGGCGGTAAAGCAGCGCAAAGCGCTCTTTATCGCTGTGCATGATCACAAGCGCGCAGAGCGCGATAAACGCACGCGGGACGGTGAACGCGGTCTGCCGTTTCGCGTCAGCGTGATAGTTAGAGGGCGTTGCAGTCGCAAACAAGCCAGGCACTTCGTTGCCCACGCTCCACTCGGTCGCATGCGGAGGGATGTTTTCAGCAGCCAGCCGGCGAGCCGCTTCGCGCCAGCCCGCGAAATCAGTGGCGTTGGCTAACGCAATATGCTGCATGTGCTATGACGCTGAATCGAAGAGCGCGAGCTGCTGCGGCGACGGACGCACGGATGCTTCGAGCGCCGCTGTATCGATATCGGCGCGTGATCGATGGCCCGGCATCGTTATGAAGGGAAGTATTTTCCTAAGCGGTAGATGCAGTCTTTGCAAGTCGTCGCAGCAGACAGCGCGCACGCGGCGGGCGGCGATCACGCGGTCGACCGAACGAGTGCCGAGACCCGGCACTCGCAGTAACATTTCGCGCGGCGCCCGGTTGAGATCGACGGGAAAGCGATCGCGATGCCGCAGCGCCCATGCAAGCTTTGGGTCCATGTCCAAATCGAGCATGCCGTCGGGCGACGTGACGATCTCGTTCGCGCTGAAGTCGTAAAAGCGCATCAGCCAGTCGGCTTGATACAGGCGGTGCTCTCGCACAAGCGGCGGGGGCTTGAGCGGCAACGCTGCGCTGGCATCAGGGATCGGACTGAACGCCGAGTAATAGACGCGCCGCAGGCGATACGAGCTGTATAGATTTGCGCTTGTTTCGATAATCGCGCGATCATCCGCTGCGTCTGCACCGACAATCATTTGGGTGCTCTGGCCCGCAGGCGCAAACCGTGGCGCCCGTTTAGCGGTTTTTCTGTCTTCGTCGTTCTCGTCGATGCGTGCGCGCAGCCGCCCCATCGAACGCCGGATCGCCGCGTTGTCCTTTTCGGGCGCGAGCTGGCGCAATCCCTGTGCGGTAGGCAACTCAATATTGATGCTCAGTCGATCCGCATAACGGCCGGCTTCGGCGATCAGCTCATCACTCGCGTCCGGTATGGTCTTGAGATGGATATGAGCCGCGAAAATCGTGGACATTGCGTAGAGTGCGCGCGACCTTCACCACTTGCTCCATTGTGTAGTCCGGTGACTGAATGATGCCGGAGCTCAGGAACAGACCTTCTATGTAATTACGTGTATAGAAGTCGAGCGTGAGCTTGACGACTTCGTCGACGGTGAATCGAGCGCGCGGCACATTGCTCGAAACGCGGTTGACACAATAAAGACAATCGTACGTGCAGAAATTGGTCAGCAGTATCTTGAGCAGAGAAATGCAGCGGCCGTCCGGCGCATAGCTATGGCAGATACCCGAACCTTCAGTGGAGCCGATGCCAGTGCCGCCGAGCGAATTGCGTTTCGAGGCACCGCTGGATGCGCACGACGCATCGTATTTCGCGGCATCAGCGAGGATTGCCAGTTTTCTTTGTATTTCCACTATTGGACAGGCCTGAGCCTTTATGACCTGGCGCGAGAAGGAAAATTCCTTCGACTACGGAGCGCGAACTGCGGCACTCCCACCGATCACGCTGTTAGCTGGCGCACCATCTGGTCTATATAGCGCAATGTTACATCTTGCATTTCTTCGGGCTTGAGATTGCTGATGGGATGCGGCAACTCGAATATAAGCGTGCCCATCCATGCCTTTGGCGCGAAACTGGAAGACCGCCGCGTTCTTGAATGCGGCGGTGATGATGGTCGTCGCGGGAATGCCACGTTTTTCGAATTCTATTGTGTCGTGCACACTGCACAACGTGCAGGAGCCTCACCCGCCGACAGCGGCGACGGCCACCTGCACGTCGCGCGCCATCTCATCGATCAATGAGTCAATCGCGGGTTTGGAGTAGTGTTCTTTGCGGCGGATGATTACATCCGCAACGCCGTAGCGCTCGCGCAGCGCGCTCGCGACCGTCGCGAGTATCACGTCGCCCTGTTCCTTGGTGTTGTCCAGCAGGCCGATCACTTTGCCTGCGAGGTCCATGGGCCGTGGCGCCGGCGCTATAGTCGCTTTGCCGCCACCGGCGGTCGGATCAATAAATGGAAGTGCACTCATGTAATGTCCTTTGCGGGCTGATTGGCTTATTAAGTTTCGTATTTTCCATGCACCGCCCGGCTTCCACCGCTCCACCCATGACAGATTGCGGTGCATGGACCCCACCCGCCGGCAACGATCAGCTGCAAATCCTGCGGATCCTTGATTGCGGGGATGAAACACTCGTCATCATCCGGATTCACTTCGATCGGGAACTGCAGCGCGCGCTCGCGCCGCCAGTTGCCGCCGCCTTTGAGATCACGCACTTTGCGTCCGGCGCGTTTATACAGTTCACGATGAACATCGAGACGGCTCATACCGGCGTTTGCGCAGATCGCTGCATGCTGGGGACCCATCGCAACCACCATATCCGAACGCGCGTGCATGTTCCACGAACCCATTCCCGTCATGCCATCCGCAATGCCAGTGAGCAGCCGGTCCGGTTCCTGGCTCACATCATCGAAACAGAGCCGCGGGCTTTCGACCATCGCGCAGGTGATAACGTCATCCTCCGCTGTATAGCCCTTCGATACCGCCAGGCTTTCCCATGGCGAGCGTGCTACGTTTTCAGTGATGCACGCCGTGTAGCGCAGCGGTGTTGCAAAAATAGTCGCCGATGCGATGCCGGCAATACCGCCGCCGAGGTTCATCATCATCAAGCGAATTGCTCGCCCGATCGATGCATTGGCGCGAAAGCCGGGACCGAAACAACCGTTGCCGCCGTGTATGCCGATCTTTTGCGCATAAGGGCCATTGACGATCATCAGAGGCGCGACGCCATGCATGGTTCCCTGTACGCCGTTCATGTTGAATTCATCACGTAGCATGAGTTTGACTGCTCCGAGCACAACCGGCAGGTATTCGGGTTTGCAGCCGGCCATAAGTGCGTGGATGGCGGCAATGCGCACGGTGACCGGCTCGAGCATCGGCGGTATGCGGCCAATGACTTCTGCAGGGTCGCGCCCGGTGCTGGTCAACATACGCTGTACACGCTGTTCCGTCGGCGTAACGACGGGCAAGCCGTCCGACCATTGCTTGTCGAGGAAGAATTCGAATTCGTCTACGGGCGCCGTCGATCCCATTTCGGTACTCGGTGTCAAATCGTGTATGTCCCATGCACTGCGCGGCTGCCGCCGCCCCACCCATGACAAACCGCTGTCAGTGGACCCCAGCCACCAGCGACGATCAGATGCAAATCGCGCGCATCTTTGATGACCGGCACTAGAGCGTTGTCATCGTCGGGATCGACATTCATCCTGAGCGCTCGCTCGCGTCGCCAGTTGCCGCCGCGTTTCAAGTCACCGACGCGTCGCTGCGCGAGTTCACACAGCCGCCGGTGCGTGTCATCGCGCGTCAATCCGGCGCGTGCGCAGATGGTTGCCTGCTCCGGTCCCATCGCAACGACCATGTCCGAACGCACATGCATGTTCCACGAGCTCATCGCCGCCATCGAATCAGCGATGCCGGTAAGCAGGCGCTCGGTATCCTGACTGACGTCGTCGTAGCAGAGGCGTGGACTCTCTACCATCGCACACGTGATGACGTTGTCAGCAGGTGAATAGCCGCGCGATATCGCCAGTGTGTCCCACGGCGTGCGCTCTACGTTTTCCGCCAAACAAGCGGTATAACGCAGTGGCGTTGAGAAAACAGTGGCAGAACCGACACCCGGGATACCGCCGCCAAGGTTTAAAAGCATCAACCGTATTGCGCGGCCGATCGAAGCGTTGGCGCGGAAGCCCGGGCCAAAGCATCCGTTTCCCCCGTGCACGCCGATTTTTTGCGCATACGGTCCGTTGACTATCATGAGCGGCGCCACGCCGTGCATGGTTCCCTGCACGCCGTTGAGATTGAATTCCTCGCGCAACATAAGCGCGATGCCGCCGAGCACAACGGGCAGGTACTCGGGTTTGCAGCCCGCCATCAACGCATGAATCGCCACCGTGCGCACCGTCGCCGGCTCCATTGCCGGTGGGATGTTGCCGACGATTTCGGACGCATCACGGGTCGTTCCTGTGAGCATATGAGCGACCCGCGGCTCAGTAGGCGTAACGACAGGCAGACCGTCGGACCAGTTCTTTTCGAGAAAGAACTCGAACTCGTCGACGGCTTCCATCGGTTCACGAGGTACTGCCCATTGCCTAGTCGGCTTTTATGTTGGCTGTCTTGATCACCTTCGTCCACTTTTCCTTTTCAGCCTTGATGAAGCTCGAGAACTCATCGGGCGTGTTGCTGAGCGGCTGCGTGCCAAGCGACGTATAGAGCTGGGCGATTTTCGGATTGGCAATTGCGCGAACTATTTCATTATGCAGCCGCTCGACTAACTCCTTCGGCGTCCCCGCGGGTGCAAGCAGGCCGTACCACTGCGTGACGTCGTAACCGGGAAGCAGCTCATTCATTGCGGGCAACGGCGGCATTGACCGCTTAGGGCCCGTGGTCGCCAGCGCGCGCAGTTTGCCACTCTGCGTGTGCGGCACCACGGATGGCCCGCTGCCGAACATCATCGTTGATTCACCCGACATCACGCCGATTGCTGCGGGCCCGTTGCCTTTGTACGGAATGTGCACGGTGTTCACATGCGCGAGCAGATTCATCAGCTCGCCGGCAAGATGCGGCGCGCCTAAATTTCCGCTCGACGCATAGGTGAGCTTATCGGGATTGTTTTTGGCGAGCGCGAGCAATTCCTTAAGCGACTTTACCGGCACAGAAGGATGCACTGCCAGCACGTAATCGGACAACGCCACCAGACTGATCGGCGCAAAATCCCGAATCGGATCGTACGGAAGCTTGGGCGTCGCTGCGGGCAGAATCGCTAGTGGCGCGACGTTGCCGAGCACGATCGTGTAACCGTCAGCCGCGGATTTTGCGGCGAGCTCAGTGCCAATCAATCCGCTCGCACCGCCGCGTGTGTCGACGATTACCTGCTGACCCAACTGGTCGGACAGTGCCTGCGCGATAATGCGCGCAGCCGCGTCAGTGCCACCGCCGGGCGGATAAGGCGAAATCAGCTTGATCGGCTTGGTCGGATAAGTCGCGGCCGTTTGTGCATGCACGTCGCTAGCGGATACAAGTGCCAATGCGATGCACGCGACGGGTCGTAATACGTTCATGACTTCTCCAGTGGATGTCGCCAGGTGTTTGCGCTCGTCCGTCAAATGTTTCGCAGAGTTTCGAGCGCAGTGCGGCAGTTATACGCGCTCTCTATGTTAGCTCAGCGTTTGAGCGGGCACCAAGGCCCGTCACCCTTCAAGGTGATGCGCGGGATCCGCAGTCCATTTATTAAATGCAGGGCGGGCTTTGATCTCCGCATACCACCGCGCGATATGCGGCGGCACTTCACGCGCGAGTCCCAGCACGTGCCAGCGGTGCACGCGTAACCCGAGCGCGATGTCACCGTACGTGAACCGGTCGCTCGTGATGAACCGCGTGCGGGCCAGCTGGTCGTCAGCGATTTGCAAAGCGCGCTCGAATTTTTTGCATGCTTTTTGCAGCACGAGCGGGTCCCGTTGATCGGCGGCCAGGCGGATGACATGCATCGCCATGTCGTGCTGCGGCGGCAGAAGCTCGTTATTTTCCCAGTCGAGCCAGCGGCTCGCCGATGCAAACGTGCGAATGTCCGAGCCGTAGAGCAAATCCGGCGCGTACTGCATGGCGAGATAACGCACGATCGAGTTCGATTCCCATAGCACAAAGCCATCGTCTTCTATTGTGGGAACGCGCCCGTTTGGATTCTTCGCACGGTACTCAGGTGTGTCGACAACGCCGAACGGCTTATTGCCTTTGGATACATGACCGCCGCGCCCCATCTCGGCACTCGCGAGGATGAACTCGAAGTCGATACCGATTTCAGCGAGCGTCCACAGCACTTTTTGCGTGCGCCCGGAACTCGGCCGTCCCCACAGCTTCATCATTGGATCGTTTACCGGCGTTCGCCGCTACGCACCGCGCAGTGAGCGATCGAGGCCGCGCAACAGCGGCAGGATCACGTCGACGTTCGGCGTACTGATGGTCAGTTCGCGAGCGAAAGCCTGAATCTGCCCGAGCAGCGCCTCGACCTCCATCGGGCGCTTCTGCAGCACATCCTGCAACATCGAGGGACGCTGGCCCGGCTTGCCGCGACGCGCGAGTTTTTCGACATCCATGTCCGCCCGCAAGTTCCAGCCTTGTGCAGCCGCAACCTCCAGCGCTTCGCGCATCACTTTCATCGAGAGTTCGCACAGGCCCGGATCGGTACCTAAACCGCCAAGATCGATCTGAGTCAGCGCCGAGAGCGTGTTGCCGGACGCGTTCAACGCAAGTTTCTGCCAGATATCGCGCCGGATGTCGGTTGATAGTCTGGTATCGATATTTGCCCGGCGCAACATGTCAGCAGCGGCAGTGAGGCGCGGACTCGAAGAGTTATCGGGCTCTCCGAGTATGAAATGATTGACGCCGGTATGTACGATCACGCCAGGTTCGACGAGATCGTTTGGACAGTGGACGACACACCCGAGCGCACGCTCCGGCTTCACATAGTTCCACAACGCGTTGTCGGGATCGAGCAGAGGCAGCGTCGCTGGTGTGCCCGGAAGCGCATGGCGCCACCACCACGGGATGCCATTGATCATGAAGATCGCACAGCCGTCCGGCGCCAGCAGTTTGCCGATTGCCTGCGCTGCTGCGGGCATCGCCGCCGTCGCCTTCACAGCCACCGCGACCACATCCTGCGGTGGCAGCGTTGACGGGTTGTCGGTCGCTACCGCCGGCTTCGCACGAAGTTCCGCGCCGCCGGACCGGAGCGTGAGCCCGCGTGTGCGTATCGCCTGCAATTGCGCGCCGCGGGCAACGATCGAGACTTCGTCGGCGTTCGCGGCTACGAGTCTCGTCGCGATATTGCCGCCGACCGCACCGGCACCGAATATACAGACCTTCATGCAAGCTCCCTAGGAATAGCCGGTGTCGACCGGCACAGAATGTAACGCGGGCGCCATCATAGCTTTTTTCCGGCAGCACATGCGAAGCTCATTGCTTGATCTGGAAGTTGCCCGCTGCGTATACTGCCGCGCCTGGCCGTCAGCACTGCAATGTCATGATCACATCAATGAAATCTGCACAATGCGTAATCGTTTATGCGTGCGCGCTGCTGGCATGCACGTCTGCGTCGAGCCAGGATTACCCGAGCCATCCGGTACGCATCGTCGTCGGCTTCGGCGCCGGTGGTCCCGATACGACTGCGCGCATCGTGGCGGCGCAGCTCTCTGCGCAAACAGGTCAGCAGTTCATCGTCGACAATCGGCCCGGTGCAAATGGCATCATCGGCGCCGAGATTGTTGCGCGAGCGGCGCCGGATGGCTATACGCTACTGGTAACGTCGGCATCGTTCGCGGTGAACCCCAGTATCTACAAAAAGATGCCGTTCGAGCCGGTGAAGGACTTCGCACCGGTTTCCCATCTCTGCTCGTCCGACGCACACATCCTCGCCGTGAGTCCGTCGCTGCCGGCCCAGAATGTCAAAGAGCTTATTACGCTGGCGAAGAAGCCCGAAAGCCGCATTTCCTACGGCTCACCCGGAATCGGCAACACCGTGCATCTCACAGGCGCGCTCTTCAACGCGCGGGCAGGGACGAATATGGTGCATGTTCCATATAAGGGGGCAGGCGCGGCGATCGGTGCATTGATGGCCGGTGAAGTGCAGGTGATGTTCGTTACGCCAACGCTCGGATTGCCGCTGATCAAATCCGGAAAGATTCGCGCGCTCGCTTACGATTTTCCGACGCGTGCGCCATTCCTGCCGGACGTTCCGACCTTAGCGGAAGCAGGCGCGCCGCCGACGCAGATCGATGCGAGCTGGCATGGCATGTTCGCGCCGGCGAAGACGCCGCGCGCAGTGCTTGCAAAGCTCGAACAGCATGTGCGCACTGCGCTTGCCCAACCCGATGTGCGCGAGCGCTTTGTCAAGCTTGGTCTGCATCCGATCGGCGACACTTCTGCCGAGTTCACACCGTTCGTTGCAGATGCGATCAAGCGCATGGGCGAAGCGGCGCGCGTGGCAGGCATTGAGAAAGAATGAACGGCAATCATTAACCAGTTCAGGAGAAATGCAATGGCAGGTTTTATCAGGCGTGTGGTAACGGGGCATGACAAGAACGGCAAGGCGGTGGTAGTTTCGGACGGGCTTGCTCCCGCTGTGAAAACAAACCCGCTGCGGCCGGGTCACCGCTCGTCCGATATCTGGAAAACAAGCGCCGCCCCGGTGCCGCTAACTGCCGCGGAAGCCGATCCCACGCTCGGACCACGCACCATCCATCCACCATCGCGCGGAACGGTCATCCGCATTGCAGAGATTGCGCCCGAGTCTGATGAAATTCGCAACCTGACTCCTGAAGGCGCGCGAGCGGTGTTCGCCGCAATGGGCAATGAGGCCGCGTCAACTTTCGGTCGCGGCGGCCGACACCCGATGATGCATCGTACCGAAACGATCGATTATGCCGTGCTGCTCGAGGGAGAGCTGACCTTGCTTCTCGATGATGAAGATGTCGTGCTAAAGGCCGGCGATGTCGTGATCCAGCGCGGCACTAATCATGCATGGAGCAATCGGTCGGGAAAACTTTGCCGCATACTGTATGTACTGATTGACGGCGAGTTCGATAGCGAACTGTCGAGCAGGTTCAAGACAGGCGCGGGGCACTGAACTATACCGGCGTCTCCGCGGCCGTTACTTCGAGAGTAATCCGGATTGCGCGTACCAGTTCGTCGAGCGATAGTCCGGGCGCTCCTTTCGAATCTTCCGGTGTCGGTGCCTTGAGCGACGGCACATGCAGGAGTCCAGCACGCAGCTTCCGGTGCGTTGTCGCCGTGAGATGCATGACACCGTAGAGCACGTGGTTGCAGACGAAGAGTCCGGCGGTGTTCGACACTTCCGCGGGCAGCCGGGCCGCGATCAGCGCGCGGACGATGGCTTTGATCGGTAACGTTGCCAGATAAGCGGCCGGGCCGCTCGACATAACCGGTACATCGATTGGAGAGGCGCCGTCGTTGTCTGCAAGTCGCGCATCCTGCACGTTGATGGCCACGCGTTCGACGCAGAGCGCTTGCCGCTCACTCGCCTGACCGACGCATAACACGATGGCAGGCCGCACCCTCTCAATCGCGCCTTCAAGCGCGGGCAGCGAGCGGGCGAAAGAAGTGGGCAGCTCCGCTGTATGAATCTCTATCGCGCCTATGCGTGCAGGCAGTCGACGCACCGCTTCAATGGACGCATTAATACTATCGCCTCCAAACGGCTCGAAGCCTGTAACAAGTGCGCGCATCTATGAGGTGTAGATGAGCGGGCGCACTTAATCCTGCGGAGGAATCTTTTCATCGCGCACGACCTTCACCCAGCGCGCGACTTCGGCAGCGAGAAACTTCTGCGTCTCAGCAGGCTGCGTGGGCGCAGCACCGGTGCCCAATTGGCGGAGCCGGTCGATAACATCCTGACGCGCCAGCCCCTTGTGCAGCACTTCAACGATGCGCGCGACAATGGGCCGCAGCATATTTTTCGGTCCGGCGAGCGCCAGCCAGCCTTTTACTTCGAACCCCGGCGAAACCGTTTCAGCGACAGTCGGGACTTCCGGCCAGTTACTCCAACGTTGCGCGAATGTAATTGCGAGCGGCCGCAGCTTGCCGCCTTGTATCAACGCTTCCATACCCGCGGGCGTGTCGAACACCGCAGTAACTTCGCCTTGCACCGCGGCAAGCGGCGCAGCAGTGCCGCCTTTGTACGGCACTTCGTTGAAACGCGCAGCAGTACGCGTTTGCAGCAGCACACCCGACATGTGCATGCCGGTGCCGACTCCGGCGTGCGCTAAGGTGGCACCGCCCTGTTTCTCCTTCGCGAGTCTGATAAGGTCGTTTATCGATTTGACGGGCGAATTGGCTCCGACCGCGACGACGAAAGGAAAACTGGAGACTAGCGATACCATGGTGAAATCGTTGACTGGATCGTAGGGCAGCGCGCGATATAAACCCGGCGAAATGCTGTGCCCGGATGCCATAGTGAACAGCGTATAACCGTCGGGTTCAGCCTTCGCGACAAGGTTGGCGGCGAGCGTGCCGCCTGCGCCCGGACGTCCATCGACGATGACCGGCTGACCAAGCCCGTCGGATAGGATCTGCGCAACGATGCGTGCAGTGATGTCGACGTTACCGCCGGCCGTAAACCCGTGAATCATCCGGATCGGCTTGGACGGCCAGTCAGCGCCATGCGCGAACAACGGCATTGTAAAAGACAACGCTCCTGCCACTGCCTTCCAGGTTCGTTCCATCAACATCGCTGTTATGTCTCCGCCAGCAACGCCGCAGTTCGCGTATGCATCATTCGAACGAACGGCCGCCACGCTGCTTAATGGAACGGATTCTACGCGCTCGCCAGTCAGGAGCCGCTCGCGTCAGGTCGCTGACATACTTGCCGAGGAACTTCAGTCTACGCGCGCGCCGGACGCTTTCACCACCTCCGCCCAACGCACCAGTTCCTTCCTGATGTAAGCAGCGAATTGTTCAGGTTTGTCGCCAACCGGCTCGGCGCCCTGACTCGCAAGTCGCTCCTGCATGTCGGTAGATTTGAGCACTGCGAGCGTGGCATTGCTCAAGCGCGCAACAATTTCCTTTGACGCTCCGCCCGGCGCGAGCAGGCCGGTCCAGATCGTCAGATCGTAGCCCGGCAGCGTCTCGGCGATCGTCGGTAATTCCGGCAGCACGGGCGAACGTTTTGGAGTAGATATGGCAATGGCGCGAACCTTGCCGCCTCTGATCTGAGGCAGCGCGGTCGGTATCAGTTCGATCATTAAAGAAATCTGGCCGGCGAGCAGATCAGCCATCGCCGGCGCACCGCCTTTGTAGGGCACATGCACCATGTTGATGCCCGCCATTGTTTTGAAGAGTTCGCTCGCAAGGTGTTGCGAGGCGCCGGCGCCCGCGGATCCATAATTGAGTTTGCCGGGATTGGCTTTCGCATAGGCGATCAGTTCCTTGACGGTCGTCGCCGCGATAGACGGATGCAATACGAGCACGCTGCCCACTGATGCGATTTGAGCGATAGGGCTGAAATCCTTGATGGGGTCGTATGCGAGATTGCTGTACATGCTCGGGCTAACGACGATCGTGCTCGATGAGCTGAAGAGCAGCGTGTAGCCATCGGGCGCGGAATGCGCAACGATCCCTGATCCGAGCGTGCCGCCGGCGCCCCCACGGTTGTCAATCACTATCGTAGTACCCAACTCAGCGCCAAGCTTCTGGGACAGAATACGCGCAAGCACATCGTTGATGCCGCCGGGCGCGAATGGCACGACCACACGCACCGGTTTGTTTGGATACGCATCCGCTGCTGATGCAACTCCAGACGGATTATGCGCCGATAGTGCGGCTGCAAAAATAGACGCTGAATTTTTCATCGGGCTATGGTGTCCATGATGAGCGCTTCGAGCAAACCGCATGCCAAGCATCAAGCACTGCGGTCTTGAAATCTCTACTCAGCGCCGAAGACCTGGCGTCCGGCCAAAAATGTTCGTTCGATCTTGATGTCTTTCAGGCGATCGAGCGGGCAGGTGAGCGGATCTTCCTCGAGAACGATCATATCCGCTACCTTTCCTGCCTCGAGCGATCCGTAACGATCTTCGTTCCAAGTCAGTGCGTACCCGCTCTGCGCCGCCATGCGCAGCGCTTCTTCACGCGTAAGCTCACTCGCACCGAGCGGGCGCTGGGCGTCTTCGTCCCAGCGTGCTATTGCTTCCCATGCGGTCCACAGCATGGAATACGGAACGCCGTCTGTTGATAGCGCGACGGTCACGCCGGCATCCAACATCCGTCGGATCGGAATGCCTTCGCCGCCGAGCTTATCGAGCCCGTAGCGGTCTCCCGCCATCCACAGAAAGCCCGGCACAACCGTCGCAATAACGCCAAGCGCCCGCATGCGGCGGATCTGATCGTCGCTGGCCTGGTTGACGTGAATCACGACCCAGCGCCGATCGCGGATGGGCACTTCGCGGTCGATCGCTTCATAGGCGCTCAACGCATATTCGAGATCGCGGCTAACGACGCAATTCACGCGCAGTCCGAGCCGGGCGGCCTCAGTGCCCAGCCGGACAAAGCGCTCCTGTGTCATCGCCTGATAAAAGTGGCCCGCCCACTGATCGTACGGATAACCCGCGGCGATGATGTCCGCGACCGTCGTATCCGCATATCCGCCCAAATTAATGCCTTCTATGCGCAGATAGTCATCGCCACGGCCGCGGCCGCCGGCAACGCCTGCATAGTGATAAAAAAGGTCCGTGAGCCGCTTGTCGTCAAAGGCAGCGCTTGGCATGCTGACCGGTGTATGCATACGAACTGCGAGCTCGTTACGCTCCGCATTCTCGCGGTAAGCACGGATGACGGTCGGCGTAAGTCCATGGCCTTCGTAGAGTGAAGTTGTTCCCGCGGCGGCATACGCATGCGCGCCGAGACGCACGCTATCGACGCGGTCCTGGTAGGTGAAGCGCGGCAACTCGCGGAACAGTGTGTACTCGAGCACCGGAACGAAGTTGCGCTCGAGGAATACGCCGGTGGGCTCGCCGCGCGAGTCTTTCATGATTTCAACGTTGTGCGGCGGCGCCGTATCGCGGGTGACGCCCGCCCGCCTGAGCGCCATCGAATTTGCGACGGACGGAAATGGCCGGCGGCTCCACCATCCCCATACCGCGCGAATGTAAACGGGATGATCCGGTGCCGCCTCATCAAGATCATGGCGGCTCGGAAAACGGCCTTCGTGGAGCTGATCCGGTCTGCTTACATATTCATGCGGCGCTTCACCCATCGGCATCAGCACGATCCATTCGCCGGGTGGACGCACAGCTGCCGCGCGCTTGACAACGTCGACTATCGACGCAACCGAATGCAGCCCTGCGATGGGAATCCCGCCGCGTGCTTTCAATCCCTCGCGATCTGCGTGAGGATGCGCATCAATGAGCCCCGGCAACACCGCGCGACCCGCCAGATCGACGCGGCGCGTCGTCGGACTTGCCAATGACAAGACCGCAGCGTCGTCACCAACGGACTGAATGCGCCCATGGCGTACGGCGATCGCTTGCGCGATGCGCGAGCCGCGGTCGAGCGTGATTATCTTGCCGCCGTGGAGCACGAGCTCGGGTGGCGGCATGTCAGCCACGGCCGATCCAGCGCTCGCGAAAGTCGCAGCTCATCGCCTGCTTCGCCTAAACGGCGAGTAGTTCAACTTCGAACACCAAAGTCGCATTGGGCGGAATGACACCGCCCGCGCCGCGCGCTCCATAGCCAAGCTCAGGCGGGATCGTGAGCTTGCGCGTGCCGCCCACTTTCATCCCAGCGACGCCTTCGTCCCAGCCGGCGATGACCTGGCCCTTGCCAAGCTGGAACTTGAAAGGATCGTTGCGATCCTTGCTCGAATCAAATTTTTTTCCATCCGTGAGCCAGCCCGTGTAATGGACGGTCACTTGTTGACCGCGAGACGCTTCCGCGCCTGCACCAATGGTGATCTCTTCAAACACGAGGCCCGAAACAGTAGTGACCGGAGACATGAGTTTTCCTTTGATTATTTATTCAAGAAAAGGGGGCGAGCGTCGGGTAATCCATGGGGAATGTCAAATCGGTTACTCGAGCCCGGCCAGCACGAGTACTTCTATGTACGCGCGTTTTTCGGACGCCGACATTTTTTTGACAGCGCACTCCGCGCTGAGTGCCGACGATCGGTCAGCGTACTCGATTGTTCCAAGCAGACAGCGCGGGGCATGCGAGCGGGTGTAGCGCGCGCCTTTGCCGCTGCTGTGCGCCGCATAACGCGCGTTTACATTCACGGTGACGCCCGTATACAGGCTGCCGTCGCAGCACTCAATAAGGTAAAGAAACCAGGGCTTACCGGCTGTTGCTGTTCGCGCCATCCGCGCTCGCTTTTGATATGCACATTATCTCGCCAACGTAACGACGATCAGACTGACGAGGAGCAGCAGCATGCCGGCGATTTCGATGCGCGTTATGCGCTCGCGAAAAATGCGGCGCGAAATCACATAGCTGAAAAAAAGCTCGACCAGCGCAAGCGTGCGTACATGCGCGACCGGTTCGATCGCCATCGCGGTGAACCATCCTATCGATGCCGTAGCGCCCATGCCGCCGGCAAAAAGTGATGAGCGCCATGCACGGCAGACACGCGCGACGACGTCCGGCTCACGTATCAACAGCCAGCTGACGAGCAGAATCGTTTGCAATGTCTGCGCAGCGACGAGCGTATAGGCCGCGGCCATCGGAAAGGCAGCGCCATCAAGCGCGAGCGCGCCGCCACGATAGCCGACCGCCGCAATTCCAAAGCCCGTGCCCGACAAGAGTCCCAGCAGTGCGGGCCGCGTCGTCCAGCCTTGCACCAGTGTGCGCAGCGGATGCGCGCGGTCGATCGGCGACATGAGCAGTACGCCAAGTGTGCCGCATGCGATCGCTGCCGCGGTCGTATATGTGATTGCATCGCCGAGAAATGCAAGTCCGAAAATCGCAACCTGAATCACTTCGGTCTTTGAGTATGCGATGCCGAGCGTGAAATTGCGTTCGCTGATCACGCGCAGCAGCAGCGCAGTCGCGGCAATTTGCATAACCGCAGCCAGCGAAACCCAGCCGATGAATGAGGCAGTTGGCGTTGGAAATGGAAGTCGACCGACCAAGTAAACGCCGGCCAGCCACAGTATGGCGAACGGCAGGCCGTACAGAAAACGCACGAGCGTTGCGCCGAGTGTGCCAAGTTGCGGCGTCAGATGACGCTGCGCCGCGTTGCGTGCAGTCTGTGCCAGCGCGGCAGCTATCGTTATGGGAATCCACAACCACTCCGCAGCGATCAACGATCAATCCTCAGCGGGGGCTGACCGCACTGCCCCGGCTGCTCGGCGCGCGAATGATCAGCCGCGTCCGACGAATGGCATCTTGGTTGCCATGATCATCATAAACTGGACGTTAGTCTCCAGCGGCAGACTTGCCATGTGCACTACGGCATCCGCGACTTGTGTGACGTTCATCATCGCTTCAACCGCGATTTCGCCGCTCGCCTGCTTGACGCCCTTCGACATGCGTGCGGCGAGCTCGGTCATGGCGTTTCCGATATCGATCTGGCCGCAGGCGATGTCGTACTTGCGTCCGTCGAGCGATATGCACTTCGTAAGTCCGGTCACTGCGTGTTTCGTCGCCGTATACGGTGCCGAATCGGGACGGGGCGCGTGCGCCGAGATTGAGCCGTTATTGATGATGCGGCCGCCGCGCGGCGTCTGTGCTTTCATGATGCGGAAAGCAGCCTGCGCGCAGAGAAACATGCCGGTGAGATTCACGTCGACGACTGACTGCCATTTTTCGTAAGTCAGGTCTTCGAACAGAATGCCGGGAGCGTTCGCGCCCGCGTTGTTGAACAAAACGTCGATGCGACCGAACTTTTGTCTGGTCTTGTCGAACAGCGCATTGACTGCGTCGGGCCTGGCGACATCGGTGGGCACCGCTACTGCACGGTCGCCCGCGCCGGATTCAGTGACCGCTTGCGTCAGCGGTTCCGGACGTCGTCCGGCCAGCGCGACGCTATAGCCGGCGTTCAACAGAGCGAGTGCAGTGGCCTTGCCGATGCCGGTGCCCGCACCGGTGACGATCGCTACCTTGCCTGCGGTTGCCATAACGTTTTCCTTTGCTCGGTTGTTTATGCTCAGTCCAGCCTTGCGCCGGACACCTGTACGACGCGCGCCCATTTTGCCGTTTCTTCGCGTATATAGGTCGCGAAGTGTTCGGGCGTGCCGCCCATCGCGTCGATGCCTTGTGTCGCGAATTGTTTTTTTACTTCGCCGTCACCGATCGCGCGCGCCACTTCTTTGTTCAGCCGTTCGATGATGTCACGCGGCGTCGCCGCCGGCGCCAGCAGGCCAAACCATACCGACGTTTCGAAACCCGGCAAGCCGGATTCAGCGACCGTCGGTAGATCAGGCGCGACACTCGTCCGCCGTGCACTGCTCGCGGCGAGCGCGCGCAGCGTTCCTGCTTTGATGTGTGGCAACGCGGTGGAAGCGGGTGAGAACATCGCCATTACACGCCCGCCAAGCAGATCCGTCATCGCCTGCGGGCTGCCTTTGTACGGAATATGCACGAGCTTGACGTGAGCCATGAGATTGAAGAGTTCGCCGGACAAGTGCGGACCTGTGCCGTTGCCCGAGGACCCGTAAAGTATTTCACCGGGCTTCGCTTTCGCGACGTTGATCAAGTCCTGCACAGAGCGTACCGGAAGCGACGGATGAACAACCAGCAGATTCGGCACCGATGCAACCGCTGCGATTGGCGCCAAGTCACGCGCGAAATCGAACGGCAGCTTGCTGTACAGGCTCGCGTTAATGGTGTTCGCGATGGTGCCCATGAACAACGTGTAGCCGTCGGCAGGTGCACGCACCACTGCTTCGGTTGCAATGTTACTGCTCGCGCCGGGCCGGTTTTCAATAACAAGCTGCTGGCCCAGTCCATCACTCATTTTCGCGGCGACTACACGTCCGACGATGTCGGCTGCGCTCGCGGGCGGAAAGCCGATGATGATTCGCACCGGCTTGACCGGATAAGACGTTTGCGCAGAGGCGATGGCCGCGTAGAGAAATGCGCCCGCGACGAAGCTGGCGTTTATGCTACGCATCATCGCGATTTGCCGGTGGCTGGCGCCGATTTATACTGCATGAACTTGCGCATCCTACAGTGAGGAACTTCATCATGGCAAAACTGCGCGCGGTCGAATGCCGCGAGTTTATCAAGGCGGTGGTTGAAAAGGCCGAAGAGATGCGCGTGCCCGTCGCGATTGCGATCGTGAATGGCGAGGGCCATTTGCTCGCGCTCGAGCGCATGGATGACGCAGGTTTTGTGACGCCTGAGACGGCGCACAGCAAGGCGTACACCGTCGCGGCGTTTCGCTCGATGAGTCCACGCTTTCCCGATGGTCTCGTGATCCAGCAGTGGTTCAAGGAGCGCAACCCGCAGATGCTCATGAATGCAGCGGTCTTCAGCGGCGGGCGCGTCGTTGTTTCGGGAGGTTGCGCGCCGGTGTTCAAGGGCGATGAGATGGTCGGTTGTTACGGCATCAGCGGCGGCACATCGGACCAGGATGAAATCATGGGGCGGTACGCGCGCGAGAAATTAGGCTGGGCGCATTTGCCGGAACACGACGACACGCCGGCCGACGTGAAGGCGCATATCAACCGCATCTATGCGAACGTCGGGCTGGACGATCGCAAACTGTGACGCTCGATGCGCGCTGCGCGCGCGCCCGCGGGATGATTACTTGCTAGGCAAGTATGTTTTCGACTTGCTCCTGGCGCAGGAGCTCGAAAACGAATGCCTCGAGCTCAGGTCCGAGCGCGTCACGCGCGGAAATGATGCCGACGGGCAGGCCGTTTTCAACAACCGGAACGTGCCGGAACTTGCCGCCATACATCATCTGTAATGCAACCGAAAAATGCTGATCCGGACGGACGGTTCGCGGATTACGCGTCATCACATCGGCCACGTGCGTCGTCTTGCTGTCGCGGCCCTCGGCGACCACGCGGAACAACGCATCGCGCTCGGTGAATATACCGGCGAGCCGGCCGTCCTCGACCACGATGAGTGCGCCGATATGTTCCTGACGCATGAGACGCGCGGCATCGCTGACGGTCATATCAGACGACGCAGTGATTACTTCCTGGTCTTCGATGATGGTCTTGATCAGCCGGTCCGTCATGTCGGGCTCCCTGTGTGCAGATTAAGTTTTTGGTTCCGGCGCTGCGGATCGGGCGTTTGAGCGCGGCTTCCAAATTCATCCTACGCCCGCATGCTGATCCGGTCAATCAAAAGGACCGTCGCCGTCCTCGTTGCACAAAGTTGGGGCGTTGGCTGCTCGCATATGGACCGGGACACTGTTCGGTCACGGTTGAGGTACCTCGCGCAGAAACACGGGCAGGTCCATGGTCGGCGGCCGTGCAGGCACTTCGAAAAACATGTCACAGACGAAGCCGCGGTGGTAACTCGTGTGATTGACCACGTGCGTCAGGATTTCGCCGCGCGACATCGTGCCTGCGTTTCCGCCGATGAGCGTGAACTTGACTTTTTCGTCGATCGCGGCGTCAGTCAGTTGATTGCACCAGTCAATGTACCACTGATCGATCGCGCGCTGCAGGCGCCACAAATCGTCAAGCGGCGGATGATCTACCGTATTTCGCGCGCTATAGCCATGATCGCGTCCTTCGAGGTGACCTTGCCAGATTTTGTCGATCACATAGTTATGATTCAGCGTGTGCAGCATGTTCCGGAACAGACTTTTGCGTTCCTTAGTCGCTTCACCGGACGGCAGCGCCGCGACCGCGTCGTACATCAATTGGTTTGACCACGCGTTGTAACGCGTCAGCATGCGGGCATGGCGGATCATGGGACCTCGATAGGTAATAGGCGGACAAAAGCTGCTATGCTGAGAGCGATCATGAGCCTGCTGCTGCGTCGTGTCAAAATGCGCGGCAGGCTCGACAACAGATAACAAGGGGATTGGAGCAATGCCGAAAGTTCTCATCGTCCATGGTGCCGGCATGAACATGCGCGGAAAAGCGCAGATCGAAATCTTCGGACCGATGACACTGCCTCAGTATGACGTTCACATTCGTAAATACGCAACGGATCTTGGAATCGACACCGAAATTTTTCATTCCAACATCGAAGGCGAAGTCATTAACCGGTTTTACGACGCCAATGAGCGCGGCGTCGATGCGGCGATTATCAATCCGGCGGGCTACACGACCGGTTACCCGGCGTTGATGGCGGCAATTTCGCAGGTCCGGTTTCCGACTGTCGAACTGCATATCTCAAATCCGGCGCGCCGCGGGCGCGAGTCCGAGATCGCGCGTGTCTGCCGCGCAGTCGTAACCGGATTCGGGATCTTCGGCTACTACCTTGCGCTGCGCGGCATTCAGGAGCTGCTCACAACCAACCAGAGCGTCACAACCAAGCATTGAACCCGATGCTGCGGTGACGCTGCGACTTGTTCCCGCTCCGCATTAACGGGAGGCTGCGTGGTCTATAGACGTCTGGTGTGCACGCTTGGCGCGCTGCTGTTCAGTGCTGCCGCGTTCGTTGAAGCACAAGCCGCTGCTTCGCTCCACATGGTGTTCGTGATTGACGGTTTGCGCCCCGACAGCATCAACGCAAACGACACGCCGACACTTTTTCGCCTGCGCAAAGAAGGTGTGGCGTTCGAAAACAGTCACTCGGTCTTTCCGACCGTTACGCGCGTCAATTCGACATCGCTGGCAACCGGCATGTATCCGGCGCGCCACGGCATCATGGGTAATTCGATTTACATCCCGGCGGTCGATTCACGCGCCGCGTTCACCAACGATGACTTCCAAATGTTGCTCAGGCTGGATGAGGCGACGGCCGGACGCATGGTTACTGCGCCCGGCATCGCTGAATTGGTCGAACAGACAGGCCGCAAAATGGTAGCGGTGAGCTCAGGGTCCACCGGCAGCGCCATCTTGCTCGCGTCGAGAGCGCCGCACGGTACTGGCACCGTAATCAACGGTGATTTCTTTCCTGGTAAAAAGGTCGCGTATCCGGACGCGGTAAGCTCCGCTGTGCTGGAGCGTTTCGGTGCGTCGCCGAAAAAGGGCGGCGCCACGGAAACATTTAATTCTGCCGTCGACTGGTCAATGCAAGTGTTGCGCGACTACGTGCTGCCGGATCTGCGGCCCGCGGTGATCTTCACATGGATGAGCGAGCCCGATCACAGCCAGCACGGGCTTGGAGCAGGATCGCCGGAGGCGCTTGCATCCATTCGCAATGACGACCGGCAGCTTGGTCTGGTGCTCGACAAACTCGAGTTGCTCAAATTGCGTGATAAAACCAATATCATCGTGGTGTCGGACCACGGCTTTGGCCAGACAGTATTCAATGTCAATGTTAGTCAGGCGTTAAGGGAAGCGGGCCTGATCGGCGACGCGGCAGCCGGCGATCTTGTAATCGCGTCGAGCGGTCAGGCAGTTGCATTGCACGTCAAGAAGCGTGACCCCGAGCGCATACGAACGATCGTTAGTTTTCTGCAGCAGCAGGCATGGTGTGGATTGTTATTCACCGCCGGGAAACGCAACGGTCCTGAACATGAGGGTTCGGTAGCGGGATCATTTTCCCTCGATTACGTGCATCTCGGCGCGCACGAGCGCAGCCCGGATATCGTATTCACATTTCCATGGACTTCCGACGTGAACCGTCATGGTGTGCGCGGCACCGATTACAATCAGGTTAGCGGCGAAGCGAAAACCGGCCAAGCGGGCAGTCGCGCCGGAAATCATGGCGGCATTGGTCCGTGGACCGTGCGCAACACGATGCTCGCGTCCGGGCCGGATTTCAAGCGCGCCGCAGTCATCAGAACGCCGACTTCAAATGTGGACGTCACGCCAACGCTGCTGTATCTGCTTGGCAATTCGCAAGCCGTCACCGGCATGGATGGCCGGGTGATGCTCGAAGCGCTTGCAGCCGGACCTGACGAAGAGCAAGTAGCGCTCGACACTCGCACGCTGCGTGTGCAAAACGGACCGTATCGCGCAGTGCTGCAAGTCAGTGAGGCAGCCGGTAAGCGCTATATCGACAAGGGATGGCGCGAACTGCCGTCCAAGTAACTACGCACGTGAGTACGCCGGCACGTCCGCTACCAAGGTCGTCTGCCCGGATCGTTGCCTGCGCGGCGACCGTCATCAGTGTATGCGCCGCGTTCGCCTGCTATGCGGCAGACTCATCGAAACCGAACGCTGAATTAGCACCGGCATATCCATCACGCCCCATACGCATCATCGTCGGCTTTCCTCCCGGCAGCGGCACCGATATGCTCGCGCGCTTCGTCGGCGGCAAGCTTACGGAGCGTTTATATCAGCAGGTCGTCGTCGACAACCGGCCTGGAGTGAACGGCATTATCGCGGCAGAAATGACTGCCAAAGCGCCTGCCGACGGTTACACGCTGATGTTCATGTCGACGTCTCATACGATGAACGCAGCGATCTACAAGCTACCCTTCGATGCGGCCACATCTTTTACGCCGGTGATGATGCTTGGCGCCGGGCCGCTGGTGCTCGTCTCGAATCCATCATTCGCACCCGCCGGTGTGAAGGACCTTATCGATCTCGCCAAAGCGAGGCCGAACACGATCACGTATGCGGTTTCCGGGACAGGCGGTGTCAATCATTTCGCCGGTGCGCTGTTTTCGCGCAGTGCGGGCGTTCAGCTTATCAATGTGCCTTATAAGGGCGGTCCGCAAGCGCTGACCGACCTGATAGGAGGACAGGTGCAGATCATGTTTGCTACCGCGGCCATCACGCTCAGCCAAGTACGCGCGGGCAAATTGAAGGCTCTCGGCGTCAGCACGTCGAAGCGCACTGCACTGCTGCCCGAAATACCGACGATTGCGGAATCAGGCCTGCCGGGTTACGAGATGAGCATCTGGTGGGGCGTGCTCGCGCCGGCGGGGCTACCGGCGGCAGTGAGCACCAAGCTGCAAGCGCAGATCTCGGCGATTCTTGCCGAGCCCGAATCCGCGAGGCGTCTCGCAGGCGAGGGCGCCGTGCCTTCGAGTTTAAACAGCGTCGGGTTCACGCGCCTGCTGACCGCCGATATTCAAAAATGGCAGCGCGTCGCGCGCGATGCCGGTATTAAAGTCGACTGATGCACAACGTTTGTTTTCACCTTCGCACATGGCGATGATTCGTGATGTGGGCGTCATCGGTCTCGGTGTAATCGGCAAACCCATCGCCGAGCGCCTCGTCAGGGCGCGTCATCAGGTAGCGGTTTACGATGTGCGTAGCGAGCCCGTTGCCGAATTGGCAAGCGCTGGCGCCATCGCATGTGCTTCATCGATGGAAGTCGCCGCGCGCAGTGAGATGATTATCAGTCTCGTGCTGGATGAAGCACAGACCGATGATGTTGTGTTCGGTGCGGCCGGAATCATGCATTCGATCAAGCCAGGCGCTCTATTTGCCACCGGCAGCACGCTGGGTCCGGGCCCTGTCAAAAGAATTGCGCATGCGCTCGCGTCCAAAGGTTGCATGACGCTGGATATGCCGATCACCGGCGGTCATCACGCCGCTTATGAAGGCAAGCTCGCGCTCATGGTGGGTGCACCGCACGAACTAATCGAGCGCGCGCAATCCGTGCTGCAGGCATTCGCGACGACCATAGTGCGTGCCGGAGATGTTGGCGCCGGACAGGCGGCGAAACTGGCACACCAGCTCATCATGGGCACCAACATCATCGCGCTGCTCGAGGGCTTGTCGCTTGGCGTCGCCGGCGGTGTGGACCAGGCGACGCTGAAACAGATTTTCAGCGAAGGCATCGCGCACAGCACAGTGCTCGAGATGTGGGATGATCTTGGCCCGCGCTGGAAAAAAATGCTGATGCCCGGCGCCCCGGGCAGCGCACTGCCGAATCTGCGCAAAGACTTGCACACGGCGCTCGCGCTAGCACAAGAGCTTAACGTCAATCTGTATCTTGGCCGGCAGGCGTCTCTTATTGCAGATGCGAGTGTCGCCACAGGACGAGACGCCCCGTTACTTTAGCGACACGCGAGATGTTGCACCGGGCACGGCGATTTGACACCGGTTCGCGCTTTGCCCGATAGTTCGCAGTGATTCTCTGACCGAGGCCGCAATTCATGCTGTTTGATTTGCTGCGTTCGAAACGCATACCCGAAACGACGGTGCAGCCTTCGGGCAATGGCGGTGTGTACGTCGCTCTAAAGGGCGGGTTGGGGAACCAGTTGTTCCAGTACGCATTCGCGCACTTCTTGCGCGTAAACGGCATCGAGGTCAGCGCGCTCGCGCTTAATTACTTCGCTGCGGACCGCTACGGGCGCACGCCGCTGATCGAAGCTCTTACTGATATTCCGCTGCGAAAAATTCCAGCCGATGAACTTAAGCTCATGCGCGTTGTTAAGAACGAAAATGGTCATTCCATCAAAGACACGTTGGTCGCTCGCAACGATGCGGATGTCGTCTGCGACGGCTATTGGCAAAGTGGTGATTACATTGACGCCGCCGCACAGAAGGTAAGCGATGATTTGCTTGCTCACGGGCGCACCAAATACGGGGCCGACAAAGTTGAGCGCAGCGCCTGCGTCTTGCATGTGCGCAGAACAGACTACGGACATCATGGCCTGTTGCCGCTTGCTTACTACCTGACTTGCCTCGAGGAATGCGGCTGGCCGGAGTTTCGGGTCAGCACCGATGAACCGAATTTTTCGGAACATTGTTTTCGCAAAGTACAGGGGTATGCCGGCGTAATGCAAAGCGACGCACGCGACCCGTGGGGCGATTTCTACGCTATGGCCAACAGCACGGTACAGATCATCGCAAACTCGTCGTTTTCCTGGTGGACGGCGTGGCTCGGTCGCATTAGCGGCGTAAGTTCGCGCATTTTCGCGCCGCAAGAATGGTCGCTGATTTCCGATCTCCAACCATGCCGGCAAGAGTGGACGATCGTCGATGTCAAACTCGTGCGCCCATAGGCTTCACGTCGTTGCAGTGAACTTGAGGCGCGTGTTGTCACTTACAACGTCGCGCGCTGTCGTTGTTGGCAGCATGCGGATATAAAACATTCGACGTGTCTTCACTGCCATCGCTGTCGGTCTTCATGCCGGCCTACAATGCCGAGCGTTATGTACGCGCAGCCATTGAATCGGTGCTCGACAACGGGTTCGCAGATTTCGAGCTCGTGGTCGTCGACGACGCATCGACCGATTCAACCGCACAAATCATTGAAGCCATCCGGCATCCGGCACTGCGTTTCGTACGTCAGGCGGAGAATTTGGGCGTAGGCGCGACCCGGCAGGCAGCCATTTCGCTGCTGCGCGGACAGTACGTTGCCTTACTCGACGCTGACGATGTGGCGATTCCCGGGCGCTTCCAGCGGCAGGTCGACCGGCTTGGCGCCGCTGATGGTCCTGATATTCTTGGCGGCGGGCTCGAGATGTTCGGCGAAGTCCAAGGAACGCTCACGTTTCCTCTGACCGATGCCGCTATCAAGTGTGCGCTGCTGTTCCATGATCTGCCACTCGCGAACCCGACCATCTGCATGCGGCTCAATCCTTTTCGCAGCGGACGCCTTGCGTATAAGCCGCAGTGCGGCGCCGAAGATTACGCGCTCTGGGTCGACGGCATGCACGCCGGATTGCAGTTCGAAAATTTGTCCGGTGCTCTCACGCGCTATCGCCGGCACACCGATTCGCTTACCTACCGGTCGCACGATCTTGTGCGTACCGCAGCACGCGAGGTTCGCGCGCGCGTCGTGCAAATGTTTTTCCCCGCAATGCCAGCGGCGACGCGTGAGGCGCTGGTGCGCGCGCTGTCAGTTCGCATAAATGATGCGCCCGGCTGGATCGACGGCATACACGGCATCGCGCATGCCGCTAAGCTCGCTGATTCCGTCGCCGATATCGACGGCCGACTCATGGTGAGCATGCTTGAAGACCATCTGCTTCGCATGACGCGGATGGGCCTGACTAGCGGCGTCGCCACCTACGATCTGCTCGAGTCTGCAACCGAGTCGAGCGAGCATCTGGCCGAGTGGCGGGCACACAATAATGGAGACCTTGACCGTCGCATAGTCGCATTAGCGACTTGAGTCCCGTGGCTCAGACACTCACACGGGCCGACGCGCTTACTCTGCGGCCGCGACCGGCGCCGGGCACCCCCAACGCGCGCTCACATTAAGCGGCTTCGAAAGCTTTTCGTCCGCCCTGCACAAGAGGAGTAAACTGTCCCGCTTGCCGCGGCGCATGGCGGCTCTGATTCTCAACGGGAGGCTGCTGTGGCTACAGGACAAGTAAAGTGGTTCAACGCAACAAAGGGGTTTGGCTTCATCGCCGCCGATGATGGCTCAAAAGATGTGTTCGTTCATATATCCGCAGTCGAGAAGGCTGGCATGTCGACGTTGAAGGATGGGCAGAAGGTTCAGTATGAGTTGGCGAAGGGCAACGACGGGAAGTCGTCCGCATCAAACTTGAAAGCGCTTTGATGCGCATCATACGAGAGCAGAAATAATGAATCTGATATGGCGGTTTTACACCGACGACAAACAGCGCTGGAAATGGCAGCAGCTATCGGTCAACCGGGAAGTCATCACGGAGTCGCATGCAGCGTACAAGGAATATGATCGCTGCGTCGCGGATGCGACCGACAAGGGCTACGTTTTCCAGCCGTCACAGGCACGGCTGATGCCCAAATCCGGCAAGACAGAGTCTGCCGCGGGAAAGCGCGCTAAGCACGCTTGATCCAACTGCGCGCTGCGACCCGGCGGCGCCAGCGTTTACTTTCCGCTATCGTCCGCCTGCAAATGCGGTTCTTTGGTGCTCGGCTGATCGCTTGAGCTTCGCGGTATTTCGGCTACCATGTAGCGCTCGTTACAGCGTCTCAATCACTATCGGAGAATGGCAATGGCTCACGCAATTCGCATCCAGGAAAACGGCGGCCCCGAAGTCATGCGGTGGGAGGAAGTCGAAGTCGGTAATCCGGGGCCGGGCGAAGCGCGCGTACGCAACACCGCGGTCGGGCTTAACTTCATCGATACCTATCACCGCACCGGCTTGTACCCGATGCAGTTGCCGATTACCCTCGGCATGGAAGGCGCCGGTGTCGTCGAAGCCGTCGGTCCGAAAGTCAAAGATTTCAAGCCCGGTGACCGCGTCGCCTATGCAAACCCGATCGGCTCCTATTCCGATGTATGCCTGCGCCCGGTCGAGCGTCTCGTGAAGGTTCCAGCCGGCGTCGACGATAAGATCGCCGCCGCAATCATGTTGAAAGGCATGACGGCGTGGTACTTGTGCAAGCGCACTTATAAGGTGAAGCCCGGCGAATCCATCGTCGTGCATGCGGCGGCGGGCGGAGTTGGACAAATCCTGTCTCAGTGGTGCAAGTACCTCGGCGCGACGGTAATCGGCACGGTAGGCACCGATGAGAAAGCGGCGCTCGCCAAGAAAGCAGGATGCAAGCATGTGATCGTCACTTCCAGGGAAGACTTCGTGGCGCGGGTGAGGGAAATCACCAAGGGTAAAGGCGTGCCCGTCGTGTATGACGGCGTTGGCAAGGATACTTTCAACGGATCGCTCGATTGCCTGTCGCCGCTCGGCTATATGGTGAGCTTCGGCAATGCGTCGGGTGCGGTGACGCAATTCAACCCAGGCGTGCTCGCGGCCAAAGGCTCGTTGTTCCTGACGCGTCCGACGCTGTTCAGCTACACGGCGAAACGTGACGACCTTGTGAAGGCGGCCCAAGACTTGTTCGCCGTCGTCAAGAAAAAAGCTGTCAGGATTTCTATCAATCAGACGTATGCCCTGAAAGATGCCGCGCAGGCGCACCGCGATTTGGAAGCCCGCAAGACCACGGGATCAACGGTGCTGCTGCCGTAAACAGGCATTGCCTCTGTAGTGTCTCGAATCGCTCCGGCAAGCTCGCGTGCTCTGAGCGAACCTCGCGGTTTAAGCGCAACTTTCCATGCACCTTGCAATGCGCAGGTTTAATTCGTTTTGCATGCTTGTCTGCGCAGCGCTGTACTATGGCGACGCAATTTCGCAAACCGATTACCCGAACAAGCCGCTACGCATCATCGTCACCGTCCCGCCCGGCGCGGGATCGGACATTCTCGCTCGCACCTTAGCGGCAAAACTTAGCGAGTCGATGGGGTACCAGGTTGTCGTCGACAATCGCGGTGGTGCCTCGGGAATCATCGGCATGGAGCTGGCGGCGAAAGCCGCGCCCGACGGGTATACGCTCGTTCAGGGAACCGTTTCAACGTTATCGATAAATCCGGCGCTCATAAATCCGCTCCCCTACGACGCGCAGCGCGACTTTGCGCCGATATCGCTGATGGACGACAGCGTGATCGTCATGGTCATACATCCATCGCTGCCCGTGTCCAGTGTCAGGGATCTCATATCGCTCGCCAAAGCACGTCCGGGTCAGATCAACTATGGCTCCGCTGGCACAGGCAGCGTCCAGCACCTCGTCGCGCACATGTTCCGGTCCGCGGCAGGCATCGACATCGTCCACGTTCCATACAAAGGCGCCGCGCCGGCTTTCGTCGATCTTGTCGCCGGCCACGTGACACTGATATTCAGCGGTGTCATATCGGCGACGCCATTTATTAAATCTGGAAAGTTGCGTGCGCTTGCGGTTACAAGTCCGCGGCGCGTCGAGCCAGTCATGGATCTACCAACGCTCAAGGAAGCGGGTGGGCCGGACATACACGCTTCCTTATGGAACGGAATTCTTGCACCGGCTCGCACGCCGCCGGCTGTGATCGATCGCCTCCATCGGGAGATTGCGAACGCAGTGCGCGCGCCGGACTATATATCGCGCATTCGAGCCAGCGGCGGTACACCCGTCAGCAGCACGCCGGACGAATTCGCACGCCTTATCAGGGATGAATCGGCGCGCTATGCCAAAGCAGCGCGTGAATCCGGCGCGCGTGCTGAGTAATCGCGGGTCTTGTTCGGTGCCAGGTGGACCCGATCTGCAGCGCGCACTAGAATACTTGGACTGAGTCGTTGAAAGGATCTATGCCATGTCGAAACATGAGATAGAAAAATACGGTGACGCTTATTACTCGATGGTCTGGTTCGGCGCCAAAGGCTATCCCGAGCAGGTAAATTCCGGCCGCTGTTATATGACCGGCATGCTCGGCATGCTGCGCCATTTCGGCGAACCCGACGTTTTGTTTGCAGATGGTACGAGCGGCGACGGATTCTCATTCCGCTGGTGTCCGGCGTGGGGCGCGCCCGCATTCAATGGCGGCAAAGGCCCTTTCCATGAGCTGTGGGAATACACGCCGCAGGCGCTCGGGTTTCGGGCTCATTGGGAAGAAGACCAGGAAGGCGGCTGGGATGAGGCGTTCGAAACGCTGACCGGTCTTATCGACCGCGACATACCGGTGCAGGTGGCAACGCATTACAGCTTGATCAGGCCATACGGTGATGCGACGTCGCCGGCCTTATCGCTCCGCGGTCAGCGTCCGGGTGCAAAGTTCGCATCGGGCCATCACATCGTCATCGCCGGCTATGACCTCGACGCGCAGACGGTCACGATCTATGAACCGAACGATATTCTTCCGCATTCCCGCTATAAGTGTCCCATCGACGTGTTCCGCAAAGCCTGGGAAGGCGCCGCACAGCGCGTGAATAACCGCTATGCAGAATGGCCCTATCATCATGGGTGGACCGGTGAATGGAGTTTGCACGACGGCTACGGTCCGTATCAGATGATGTGGGTCGATCCGGGCCGTGATCCGCAATGGGACATCGCGGTATCGATTCGCGGCAGCTACCGGCGCAATCTGAAAATTTTGCGCGGCGACTATCCGAAACCGTATGCGCTGTTCGGCAATCAGTGGATGATTCCGCATTGGGAGACCGGTGCACCGGGCATGGCGGTATGCGCTGAAGCGGTGCGCAGCGGAAAGCTGAAGGACATTGAAACGCCCGACGGGGAGGTTCGCAAGCTCTTCGCGCAGGGTCAGATTCCAAATCACGGCGTGATGGGTCGCGCGAGCGCGGCCGGTTATCTGAAGCGCGCAGCAACCGAACTTGCAAAACGAAGTCTGAACGCCGAGGCGGTGCGCGCGGCGTCGGACTTCATGTCACAGTCGTCCGACTTGTTCCGCTTATTGCGATACGAAGAGGATCTGATGAAGGCAGGTGATCTTCTGGCGCGTATCGCGGACACCGAGCTGAAGGCGCTCGCCGAGATGGAACGCGGATGGGAGATCGTGCAGCAGCTGCCCAGGGAATCTGCGGCGTGGAAAATAGCGAAAGTCGCTTAGCGTTTACCTGAATAGAAAAAGCCGGCTCGATGCCGGCTTTTTTGTTTTCGCGCAAGCTTCGACACCACTCGAGTTCAGATGGCAGCGATGAACTGCTGTGATAGTATGTCGCGCCCTGGCTTGCTTCTTGCCTCGATCCGCAGTTTTCAATCATTCGAGTGGAGAAATTCGTGAAGCGATTTGACGCAACGATTGCGCTGTGCGCTTTGATTACCGTCGCCGCGGCGGGCAGCGCATTCGGGCAAGCCGACTATCCGAACAAAGCGGTCAGGCTCGTAGTTGGATTTACGGCGGGTGGCATCTCCGACGTGCTCGCCCGCGCCATCGGCGCGCGGCTCTCTTCACAGCTCGGGCAGCAGGTCGTCGTCGATAACCGCGCCGGAGCCGGCACAACGATCGCATCGGAACTCGTCGCGAAGTCGCCGCCTGACGGCTACACGCTTTTCATGCAGGACATCACAACGCACGCCATCAACGCGAGCCTGTACAAGAAATTGCCCTACGACACGGTCAAGGATTTCACACCGGTGACCCTCGTCGCATCGAGCCCGCTCATGCTGGTGGTTCACCCGTCGCTGCCGGTGAAGTCGATACGCGATTTAATCGCACTCGGAAAATCAAAGCCGGGACAGATCGCGTTCGCATCGTCGGGGAATGGAACGATATTGCATCTCGCCGCTGAAACGTTCAAATCGATGGCGGGTATCGATATGATTCATGTGCCTTTCAAAGGCAGTTCGCAGGCAGTGCAGGCAGTCATGGCGGGCGAGGTTGCTGTCACTTTCTCGACCATGCCGCCGGCTGTTACCAACGTAAAAGCGGGCGCGCCTGCGCGCGCTTGGTGTCACGACACCAAAACGAAATCCCGCAGCGCCCGAAGTGCCGACTATCGACGAAGGTGGCCTCAAGGGCTTTGACATCGTCTTGTATAGCGGGGTGCTCGGACCGCCCGGCCTTCCTGCGCCTATCGTCAGCAAGCTGAACGGCGAACTCGCCAAGGCGGTCAATGCATCGGATGTGAAGACGGTGTATGCGAGTCTCGGTGTAGATCCGATTACCGACACACCGGCGGAGTTCGCGGCGCACATCAATTCCGAAATTGCTAAGCTCGGCAAAGCAGTCCGCGCGGCGGGCGCGCATGTCGATTAACCACTGACGAAAGTTTCAAGCATGTCATCGCTCACGCTGCCGCGCCACTCGCGCTACGACTACTCGCCGATCATCGAGCGCAAGGATTACAGCTGGCCGGGCGGCAAGCGCCTCGCGATTTGCATTACTACGAACATCGAATGCTTCGCGTTTGGCAAAGGCCGCGGCCACGACAATGCAAAGCACGGCGAGCCGCAGACGCAGCGCAATTACTCATGGCGCGATTACGGAAATCGGGTCGGCATCTGGCGTTTCTTCGATATGTTCGACGACTTGAAGCTGCCGGCTGCGCACAATACCAACAGCCTGCTCTACGACTATGCGCCGCAGATTTTCGACGCGATCCGGCGCCGCAAAGATGAGATCGTCGGTCATGGCCGCACGAACGCCGAGAATCTGCATGACTTTATGTGGGAAGCGGACGAAGCGCGCGTGATCAAGGAAATCACCGAAACATTCGCCAGCCACGAAGGCGCGCCACCCCAGGGATGGATGGGCGCCGGCACCTATGAGAATTCAACGACGCCGGATCTGCTCAAGGAAGCGGGCTACAAGTATCTTATGGACTGGCCGTGCGATGATCAGCCGATCTGGATGCGCACGCGTTCGGGTCCATTGCTGTGCGTGCCGTATCCCGCCGAGATCAACGACTCACCGGCGATTGTCCATCGTCAGCACAGTGCGCGCGAATTCTGCGAGATGATCGTTGATCAGTTCGATGAAATGATCGAGCAGTGCGTCGATCAGCCTCTCGTATTCAACATCTCGATCCATCCTTACATCTTCGGACAGCCGTTCCGCCTGCATCCGCTGCGCAAGGCGCTCAAACATTGCGTCGAGCACAAGCTGAAAGACCGCGTCTGGTTGTGCAAGCCCTGCGACATTTCGGATTACTGTTATTCATTGCCCCCCGAAATCATTCCGGGCAGTTAGCAATGGCGTTGTTCGCGCGGATCGTCAGTCGAGCTTAACGCCGGATTCTGTCGCGAGCCTCGAAAGCTTGGCGATTTCCTGCTGGAAACGGGTGTTCATTTCATCCGGCGCCGCGATGACGATCTCGGCACCAAAATTCGCCCAAGTGTCTTTCGACGACGCGCGTCCCATGAGGCGATTGATTTCGGCGTTCAGACGTCCGATGATCTCACGCGGCGTTTTTGCCGGAGCGAGCACCGCCTGATAGAGAACCACGTCGTAGCCGGGAAGTGTGTCGCCGACAGGCGGGAGGTCCGGCAGGAGCGGCGAGCGTCGCGCCGTTGTGACCGCGAGCGCACGTATGCGGCCGCTTTTGATATGCGGCAGCACGGATGCGGTGGTCGCGAATACGATGGCGACTTCACCAGCGAGCAGCGCTGTCACCGCGGGCGGGCTGCCTTTATAGGGAACGTGCAGCATATCGACGCCCGCGAGCTTCTTGAACGTTTCGGCTGCGAGATTGAGAATCGCGCCGGTGCCGGATGAGCCATACGCGATCTGACCGGGGCGTGCTTTCGCAAGCCCGACCAGTTCTCTGACCGACTTCGCCGGCAGGGAAGGATGCACGCTCAAGATCAGGGGCGACGCTGAAGCCATCGCTACGGGCGTGAAATCGGCGATGCTGTCGTACGGAAGCTTGCGATAGAGCCCCGCATTGATGCCATGGGTCGTGATGTCCTGGAAGAACAACGTATAACCGTCGCCTACAGACTTTGCGACCAGTTCGGCGCCGAGGATTGTGCTCGCGCCGGGACGGCTGTCGACGACGACCTGCTGGCCCCATTCCTGTGCGAGATGCTGTCCGATGACGCGCGCCAGCGCATCGGAAAGTCCGCCCGGTGGAAATGGAACTATCAATCTGATCGGCTTCACCGGATACGACTGCGCTGAATTCTGCGGCGCGGTATCCGCGGCTGTTGCAGCGAATGGCACTATTGCGACAGCGAATATCCAGCAGCGCACTAAGATTCCTCCCGACGACGTGCACTTACTATAACGGGTTTCACCGCTCGTCTTATAATCGCGTGTCGCTGCTATCCGCTGGACGAGCGTTCGGGAGAGTCAAGGATGAGTTGTTCGTTAATGCTGCGCATCGCCGCAGGCTGGGCGCTGATGACAGTTGCTGCGTTTGCGCAGGATTACCCGGCCAAGCCGGTGCGCGTAGTCGTGCCGTGGGCCGCGGGCGGCTCGACTGACTCTATCGGTCGCATCCTTGCCGCGAAGCTCACCGAATATACCGGCCAGCAGTTCATTATCGATAATCGTGCAGGCGCAACCGGGACGATCGGCCATGGGTTGGTGTCCAAGTCGCCCCCCGACGGATATACGCTGCTCGTCGGCACCAACAGCACTTTCGCGATCGCGCCACATCTGTACAAGACGCTCCAATACGACAACGATGCCTCGTTCGCACCCTTATCGCTGTTGGCAGTGAGCCCGCAGATCCTGTCGGTGCATCCTTCGGTTCCGGCGAAGAACGTAAAGGAACTGATCGCACTGGCGAAGGCGAGCCCGGGCGCGCTCATATTTTCATCCGCAGGGCCGGGCAGCACGAGTCATCTCGCGACCGAGCTTTTCATGAATATGACCGGAACCAGAATGATTCACGTGCCGTACAAAGGCGGCGGACCTTCCGCGCAGGCGCTGCTCGCGGGCGAGACCGGCTTATCGTTCGTTGACGTGATAACGGCGCTACCCTTTGCGAAAGCAGGACGGCTGCGGCCGTTGGCCGCAAGTACCACCAAACGTTCGGCGATGATGCCCGACCTGCCGACAATCAGCGAATCGGGGTTGCGCGGTTTCGATTCTGCAACGACGTTTGCGGCATTCGCGCCGGCCGGCACGCCCAAAGAGATCGTTGCCAAGCTCAACAAGGAACTGATACGCGCGCTGGCGGCGCCCGACGTTAAGGAAAAACTTTTTAATCAGGGCATCGAGACCGTTGGCAGCACGCCGGAAGAATTCACCGCCTACAACAAGGCTGAAACGGCCAAGTGGGGCAAGGTGATACGCGAGCAGGGTATCAAAATCGAATAATCACCAGGGCGCACAGCGCCCGCCTTGCGGCGGTGCGCATAGCGCATATCGAATGTCATTCTTTGCGCCACGTCTGAATCGCATCAAGCATTCCCCGAGCAATGCCGCCACGCAGAAGGTACGGGAGCTGCGCGCGCAGGGACGCGACATCATCGGCCTCACCATCGGCGAGCCGGATTTTCCAACGCCGGACAATGTCAAGCGCGCGGTCGTCGAAGCGATGGCTCGCGACGAGACGCGTTACACGACCGTCGATGGCACCGACGAAATGAAAGACGCTGCACGTCTTAAGTTCAAGCGCGAGAACGGGCTCGATTACGGGCGCGATCAAATTACCGTAGCGAACGGCGCCAAGCAGATTGTCTTCAACGCAATGATGGCGACGCTGACCCCTGGAGATGAAGTCATCATACCGGCGCCGTATTGGGTGTCGTATCTCGACATGGCGCTCGTTGCCGACGGCACGCCGGTCGCAGTGGCGTGCAGCGAAGACAATGGTTTCAAGCTCACGCCCGCGCAGCTTGAAGCCGCTATCACACCGCGCACTAAATGGCTCGTGATCAATTCACCGTGCAATCCGAGTGGCGCCGTATACAGCCGCGCGGAGCTCGCTGCACTCGCCGAAGTGCTGCTGCGGCATCCGCAGGTTTGGATACTGACTGACGATATCTATGAGCACTTGCTGTTCGATGATCGCGAGTTTGCGACGATCGCCAAAGTCGAACCGCGGCTCTACGAGCGTACCTTGACGGTCAACGGTGTTTCGAAAGCATATTCGATGACCGGTTGGCGCATCGGTTACGCGGGCGGGTCGAAAGATCTTATCCGCAATATGGCAAAGCTGCAGTCGCAGAGCACGTCAAACCCGTCGTCGATCAGCCAAGCCGCTGCAGTGGAGGCGCTGACGGGTCCACAGGAATACGTGCACATGCGTGCGCTCGAGTTTCAGGAGCGCCGTGATGTGGTGGTGCCGATGCTCAATGCAGCGCCGGGATTAAGCTGCCGCACACCCGAAGGCGCGTTCTATGCGTATCCGAACTGCTCGCGAGTGCTCGGCCGCAAGACACCTGATGGCAAAACCATCGCCAACGAGCAGGACTTCGCTTTGTATATGCTCGACAACGGCGTTGCGGGCATTCAAGGCGAAGCGTATGGATTGAGTCCGTATGTGCGTCTATCGATAGCGACCGATCTCGCGAGCCTTCGGGAGGCGTGCCAGCGCATTCAACGCGCTTGCGCCGCGCTCAGTTAGCGCGTGCAGCACAGTTCCGCGGATATGAGCGCCGGCGCGCCGCTTTTATTCACTACGCTCGCCTTGCGCAGCCTCGTTGCGCGAAATCGCGTGGTTGTTTCTCCGATGTGCCAGTACTCGTCGCACGATGGCGGGCCTACCGACTGGCATCTCGTTCATCTGGGTAAGTTCGCGCTCGGTGGCGCAGGCATTGTGTTCTGCGAGGAAACGGCGGTCGAAGAGCGCGCGCGCAAGACCTACGAGTGCGCGGGTATTTATGCGGACCGCTTCCAGCCGATGTACCGCCGCATTACCAATTTTCTGCGTGATAACGGTGCGATTCCGGCGATGCAGCTCGGCCACTCGGGCCGCAAGGCGTCATGCGGTCCGCCATGGACGAATTTCAAGCCGCTGACTGAAGAGGATGCACAGCATGGCATGCGTCCGTGGCGTGCCGTCGCGCCAAGCGCTTTGTCGCCGCGTGCGGATGCGCCGGTGCCGCTAGAAGTTTCCATCAGCGATATCCGCAGCATGGTCGCGGCGTGGCGCGAAGCAGCGCAGCGCACGCTCGATGCGGGTTTCGATATTTGCGAAATTCACGGCGCTCACGGTTATCTTATTCATCAGTTTCTGTCGCCGCTTGCCAACAAGCGCGATGATGCGTACGGCGGCGACCTGGCAGGACGCATGCGTTTCGCGCTCGAGGTAAGCGAAGCCGTGCGCGCCGTGTGGCCCGCCGACAAGCCGCTCTTTTTCCGCGTGTCTGCAGTCGACGGCGATGGCGGTGCATGGAGCATGGACGATACTGTCGTGCTTGCCCGCGAGTTGAAGCTACGTGGCATCGATGTGATTACCTGTTCCTCCGGGGGCATCAACGGTCCTCTCAACATGGCGATCGTACCCCGCGTTCCGGGCTACCAGGTCCGGTACGCGGAACGCGTGAAGCGCGAGGCCGCTGTCATGACTTGTGCGGTCGGTCTCATTACGCAAGCTAAACAGGCGGAAGACGTATTGAAGAATGGCCAGGCAGATCTGATCGCGCTCGCGCGCGAGCTTATGTATAACCCGAACTGGACTGTGCACGCCGCGAAAGAGCTCGGTTACGAAGGCTACCTCGATCTCCTGCCGCCCGCCTATTCGTGGTGGCTGAAGCGGCGGGAGCAGATCCGGGAGATCTCGCGCGATTCATCGGTCACCGCCAGCGGTGATGAAGGTTAACGCCATTCACGCACCTTGAGTAAGAGCAACCGTGTGTTTACAGCCTGACCAGCAAGAGAAATTGCACGCTGTCTCACGCGTAAGTTCGAGTTGATCAGAGATGAATACTCTACCTTGAGCGGAAAGCAATGAAGAAAAGTAATGTGTCTAAAAAAGCAGGTTCCGTGCGCATCGCCGTCGACATCGGCGGTACGTTCACCGACGGTCTTGCAGTTCTCTCGCCGGGCGGCCGCATCTGGGTGGGCAAGACACTAACCACTCCGCATGATCCTGGCGAAGCAGTCACGACGGTGATGACCGACCTGCTGCGTCAAATGGCTAGCGCCCTGGGATCGAAAGGACCTGCGGTAACCGAAGTCGTGCACGGAACCACGCTCGTAACAAATACGTTGATCGAGCGCAAAGGCGCGCGCACCGGGCTCATCGTAACGCGCGGCACCCGCGACGTGCTGACCATCGCGCGCGAGATTCGCTATGACCTGTACGACCTCAACCTCGAAATCCCGCAGCCGCTCGTCGCCGAAGACAAGCGCCTCGAGGCCGATGAGCGACTCGATGTTGATGGTGCAGCAGTCAAACCACTGACTGAAGACGAAGTAGCACGGCTGATAGACGACCTAGCTAAACTCGAAGTCGAAGCGGTCGCTGTGTGTCTGCTGCATGCGTATGTCAACGGCGCTCATGAAGAACAAATCAAAGCGGCGATCCACAAGCGCTTTCCGCATCTCGCCGTATCCATTTCGTCGGGTATTGCGCGCGAGATCCGCGAATATGAACGCATGTCGACGACAGTGGCGAACGCCTATGTGCAGCCATTGATGACGGACTATCTCAACCGACTCGACCAGCGTGTGCATGAGCTTGCGCCCGCTGCGCCATTGCGCATCATGGTCTCCAGTGGCGGTTTCACATCCGGAACCGCAGCAGCGCAGACGCCTATTTTGCTGCTCGAATCGGGACCGGCCGGAGGCGTTCTGTCTGCGCTCAACACCGCACGCAACAATGGCATCAGTGAAATTCTGGCATTCGACATGGGCGGCACAACCGCGAAGGCGTGCGTTGCGGTGGGCGGCGAACCGCTGATCGCACACAGCTTCGAATGCGCGCGCGTGTCACGCTTCAAGCGCGGCTCGGGATTACCGATATTAATTCCGAGCATTGATCTGATCGAGATCGGCGCAGGCGGTGGTTCGATCGCCCACATCAACGATCTTGGACTGCTCAACGTCGGTCCGGAATCGTCGGGTGCAGTGCCGGGGCCGGCGTGCTACGGCCTAGGCGGTGAAGGCGCAACCGTCACGGATGCCGATCTCATGCTTGGCTATCTGAATCCGGATAATTTCCTCGGCGGTGAAATGAAGCTGCGCACGGATCTCGCCCGGGCAGCGCTGCAAAAGCTCGCTTCGAAAGTAAAGATGACCGCGGCGGAAGTTGCCTGGGGCATCTGCAACATCGTCAACGAGAATATGGCTGCCGCAGCACGCATCCACATCGCTGAGAAAGGCCATGATCCGCGCAGTTTCGCCATGGTAGCTACCGGCGGCGCGGGACCCGTGCACGTGGTGGAAGTCGCACGCAAATTGCAGATCCCGCGCGTGCTTGCAACGATTGCGGCCGGCGCAGGATCGTGTCTGGGACTGCTTGCCGCGCCCGCACGCGTCGACCGTTCGTGGTCCAATCCGACGCTCGTGAGCGAGATCGACTGGAAGAAGGTCGCGGAGGTGTACAGTGATTTGCGCGCTGATGCCGAAAACGAATTGCGATCCGCCGGCGCGGCTACCCTGGACTGGTATATCGGCGCTGAAATGCGCTACGCAGGCCAAGGTCATAACGTTTCCGTGACGTTGCCGTGGCGCAGGATCAACGCGGCAATGTCGCCTGCGCTGATCCGGGAATTCGAGCACCGGTATCAACAGTTCTACGGACACCTGGTGCCGGGTGCTGCGCCGCAGGTCATCACCTGGCGCCTGACAGGACGGTCACCTGTCACGAGTCATCGCTTCGTCTGGGGCGACGCGCGCGCGGCCGCGAAGAGCGCCTTACGCGGCAAGCGCGAAATATATCTCCCGCTCAAAAGGAAGTTCCAGACGGTGCCTGTTTACGAGCGCTATTCGCTCAAACCCGGCAGCCGGATCCGAGGCCCGTTGATTCTCGAAGAGCGCGAGTCGACTCTCGTGGTGCCGATTGCGGCAGACGTAAAAATTCTCGCCGATTACACGGTCGATGTTGCAATCAAGGAGTTTGCATGAAGAAACAAAAACTCGATGCTGTCTCGCTCGAAATCCAATGGAAGCGCCTGGTCAGCATGGTCGATGAGGCATCCGCCGCGTTCGTGCGCACATCGTTTTCAGTGCTCGTGCGCGAGGCCAACGATTTTGCAGTCGTGTTGACCGATGCACAGGGCCGCTCCATCGCGCAGTCCGTGCTATCGATCCCTTCCTTCATCGGCACCTTACCGGCGACCGTTAAACATTTCCTGCGCAAGTTCCCGCCGCACACATTGAAACCCGGCGACGTAATGATCACGAATGACCCGTGGATGGGCACCGGGCACATCCACGATGTGAATATCGCGATGCCGATTTTTTACAAGAAAAAGATCGTGGCATTCGCTGCCGTTGTCAGCCACATGCCCGATATCGGCGGTCGAATCCGCAATGCGGGCATACGGGACATCTTCGAAGAAGGCCTGCAGATTCCGCAGTTGAAGCTCATCAATGCCGGCAAGCCGGATCAGAACATTCTCGACATGATCGGCCAGAATGTGCCGGGTACCCGAACAAACGTTGGGCGACATATGGGCGCAGGTCGCCGCGTGCAAAATGCTCGAAGAGCGTTTGCAGCCGCTGTTACGCGATACCGATCTCGACGCGCTCGGCACAGAGATCAGACGCCGCTCGGAAGCCGCAATGAGGAAGAGCATACGTGCCGTGCCCGACGGTGTGTATCACGCGCAAACGCAACACGACGGGTTCGAAGAGCCCATCCTCATCAACTGCACGGTCACCGTGAAAGGCGAAAAGCTCGCGATCGATTACACCGGATCAAGTGCGCAGGTCCCGCGGGCGGTAAATGTGGTCCCCATCTACACGTTCGCGTATTCGGCGTTTGCTGTTAAAGCACTGTTGTGCCCGGACGTGCCGAACAACGAGGGCAGCTTCACGCCGATCACCACGTCGGCGCCGCTAGGCTCGATTTTCAATCCCACTTATCCTGCCGCGAGCGGCGGCCGCGGCATGATCGGTCACATGATGGTGCCGGCGATCATGATGGCGCTCGCTGACGTACTGCCCGAGCGAGCGATCGCCGAAGGCTCATCGAATTCGTCGATTACCGTGACGGGTCAGCATCGCGGCCGCCCTTATGCGGCCGTGAACTTCATGAATGCCGGGCAGGGCGCGACCAAACAGCGCAACGGTTATACGATGCTGTCGTTCCCTTCGAACCTTTCGAATACGCCGATTGAAATCTTTGAGCAGATGGCGCCGATACGCGTGGTCGAACGCAGTATCCGGCGCGGCAGCGGCGGCGGGGGAAAACGTCGCGGCGGCGATGGTCTGCATTTCGAAGTCGAGGTCGCGGCCGATACGCCGATGATGGCGTCGATGATCATGACGCGCTTTCGTGCGGCGCCGCAGGGCATCTACGGCGGCTCTCCGGGCAAGGTCGGCCAACTGCTGCTCAATGGCAAGCCGATCGACCCGGCGGATCACTGGGTTCTGAAGAAGGGCGACCGCGTGATTATGGAAACGGCGGGCGGCGGCGGTTACGGCGCTGTTTGAACGCACACGCCTCGAACTCCCCGTCTAGCGAGTGGTAGTCGGCAGGGCCGGCAGATCGTTGAAGTACTCGGGATTCGATTTTTGCACGTCTGCCATGAACGATGATGCAAACTGATCGGGCACGTTCAGGCGTGTCGCGCCCTGCAAAGTATTCTTGAGCACATCGTCTTCGGCAGCCTCAAACGCCTGGATGACCGGTGCGGACACCCGCGGATCGTAGCTGATGTGCTGAATCGCTTTCTTGCCGACGGCGGGATCGAGGCCCGGTACCCACTTTGCGAAAATCTCGACGGCTTCAGGGCGATTTTTGCGCGTGTACTGCGAAGCGGCGGCGAGACCCGCGACGAAATTGCGTATGACGTCGGGACTTGTCTTCAGCATCGGCTCGTGCGTCGTCGCAATCATGATGTAAGAAAGATGACCGCCGCCGCGGACGACGACATACGAGTCGGGCGCCTGTTCGAGCACCATGGTATTGAACGGCTCCCAGCATACGGATGCGTCCGCTTTGCCTTCCTTGAGCAGCGTTGCGAGCTCCGTTTGGCTCGCATTACCGATATCGACGATCTGCACGTCCTCGTATTTCATGTTGCGGCGCGCGAGCACCATCTTCAGGTATTCATCTGACGTCTGTCCCTTGGACAAGGCAATGCGCTTGCCTTTCAAGTCTTCAACGTTGCCCGTCCGGATACCCGAGTCTTTGCGCGCGACGATGGCGAGCGGCTCATCTGCGTTCGAGCGGGTGGCGTCGCTCTGTATGACACCGATCACACGGAATGGATCGCCGCCGTGACGCGCTTTGAGAAAAGTCGTCACGCTCATGTCGCCGATTTGCACCTCGTTCTTCTGCATCGAGGTCACCATCTGTGAACCGATATTGACGACCTTGAGCCGCACGTCGACGCCATGTTTTTTGAAGAGCCCTTTCTCGACGCCGACAAACATCGGCAAGTGGCCGAAGTTATTGCCGACGACCACGTCGATTACAGGCAACTGCTGCGCCCGCGACCAGCCGCCGAACGCCAATAGCGTAACCAGTACATAAGTCGCAAAAGATCCGCATTGTTTGATGTTCATCGTCATTCCTCCGTCGGTGTGGACGTTAGCGTGCTTGATTCGGCGTTTAACTGCGCGCCGGCTCGACGTGCGAGACAAACTCGAATCCGAGCGCGCCGCGTGCGACATGCAGCCGCACCGTTTTCCCGCTCTTGAGCGCCTCCGCGGATTCTTTCGAAATCAGATAGCGCTGATAGCGTCCATCCGCGTTTTTGACGCCGACGTACCAGCGGTTGCCTTTGCCTTCCATGAGGGCATCGATCTCGCCGACCAGCACACGTTCCGTCGGCGTGGCGAATGTACGGTTCACATACGACGCCGTTGAACTCGCGATCAGTCCGAGAATGAGCGCAGCCAGCCACGGCTGACGGTATGCGCCCGAAAATTTAAGCGCCGGTCTGGCTCCGAACGAATAAGTCCAACCCAGGAATCCCGCCAGCGCACCAACAAAGAAAGCGCTCGTAAAAAATGGCCAGCCGTCGAAGACGTTGTCGTAATGCGGACCTTCGCGCACCATGACGACGCCGGCGACGAAGAGGATGGCGAGCAATAGTCCATTCAGAACCCTTTCGTCCGCTGCCCGCTTCGCTGCCGCCAGGTCTGTCATGTCGAGCGCAGCGCTGCAAATGCCTGTGTAAGATCGGCGATCAGATCGTCCGCATCTTCGAGACCGATATGGAGCCGGATGAGCGGACCGCCGGGGCTCCACTTGGTCGCTGTGCGCGCTTTGGCGGGATTAGCGCGGATGCACAGGCTTTCAAAGCCACCCCAGCTCGAGCCGATGCCGAACAGTGTGAGCGCATCGATCATGGACGCAACGGCATCGTCAGCGACCGGTTTCAGGATGACGCCGAACAGTGACGCGGCACCATCGAAATCGCGCTTCCAGATCGCATGTCCGGGATCCGTTTCGAGTGCGGGATAAAGAACGCGCAGCACCTCAGGGCGCGCTTGGAGCCAGCGCGCGATTTTCAATGCGTTCTGCTGTTGCTGGCGCATTCGCACGCCGATCGTACGCAAACCGCGCAAGGCAAGGTAGCAATCATCGGGACTGACGCAGTAACCGAAGTCGGCAACCGCACGCCGCACCGTTAGCCAGTATTTTTCATTGGTGACGACAAGACCCATCAGCGCATCCGAGTGGCCGACGACATACTTGGTCCCTGCATGTATCGATACGTCTACGCCATGCTCGAAGGAGCGAAAAAAGTACGGCGTTCCCCACGTATTGTCCGCGAGCACCGGAAGATTTTTGGCATGAGCGGCAGCCGCAATCGCCGGAATGTCCTGCATCTCGAACGTCAGCGAGCCCGGCGCTTCGCAATAAATCGCGGTCGTGTTCGGTCGGATCATCTTCGCGATGCCGCCGCCGATCAGAGGATCGTAATATTCAATGTCGACGCCATACGACTTCAGCCGGCGTTCGCAGAAATTGCGTGCGGGACCGTACACGGAGTCGACCATCAGCAGGTGATCGCCTTTTTTTGCGAAGGGCGCAAGCGCTGCAACGATGGCCGCGAGCCCGGATGGCAATGCGACCGCTGCGTGACCGCCTTCCAGCCGGGCAATGGCTTCCTCGAGCGCGAACGTCGTCGGCGTACCATGTATGCCATAGCGCATCGACTTGAAATTGTCGGGATCGCGGTGCTCGTACGATTCGACGTCCGGGAATAACACCGTCGAGCCGCGGAATACGGGCGTATTGACGAGTCCCGCATAACGCAGCGGGTCGCGGCCCGCGTGAGAAGTGATGGTGTCGCGCTTCATTTTGTTTTTTGGTTTCATCTCGGTACCACGTTGGTTATTCGGGCTGGATGTTCGCGGCTTTAACGACCTCTGCCCATCGCTTGAGCTCGAAGTCGATTACTTTGCGAAATTCGTCGGGCGTCGTCGTAAGCGGCTCGAGTGAAAATGTCGCGAGCCGCTCGCGGACTTGCGGTGTGTTGACCGCCTTAATGATTTCACGGTTGAGTTGGACGATGATCGAATGCGATACGCCGGTGGGCGCGAGCACGCCATTCCAGTTTTCACCTTCGACGCCCTTGACGCCCGCTTCTGCCATCGTTGGCACGTCGGGAATTGCAGATGAGCGTTTCTTGCCGGCGATGCCGAGTCCGCGCAGACGCCCGGCCTGTATGTTCGGGACCGCCGCGGGCATAGTGCTGATGGCGGTCTGAATCTGCCCGGCGACAGCGTCGGCGACCGCGGGACCTGTTCCCTTGTAGGGCACCGGATTCAACTTGATGCCAGCGCGCAATTGAAACAGCTCACCCACGACGTGGGTCGTAGCACCGACGCCGCCGTGGCCGAGTGTGATTTTTCCGGGCTGCGCTTTCGCGAGCGCAATGAATTCGGCCATGCCCGCGGCCGGCACCGAAGGATGCATGACCAGTATCGCCGGCGACGTAGCCACCATCGACACGGGCACGAAGTCCTTGGTGAGGTCGTAACCGACGTTCTTGTTTACCGCCGGATTGATGGTCACCGGCAAGTCGGTATACAGCAGCGTGTAGCCGTCGGGCTGTGCGCGCGCCGCGAGTTGCGTGCCCAGCATGCTTGCGGCGCCGGGGCGCGTGTCGATGACTATGGTGGTATGAAGTAATTCGCCTAGCTTGATGCTCATGATGCGCGCGGAAATTTCAGAACCGCCGCCCGGGGCCCACGGTACGATCATGCGGATCGGCCGGTTCGGATAGTCGTCAGCGGCGCCGGCAGCAGGCGCGCCGAGCATCGATAGCAGTACGCAGATAACAGCATGCGTTCTTCTCATTGCAGCCTTTCATGGAAAATAAGAACGCCTTCAAGCATTACGTTCGCCGCCAGCAGCGCCGACATACCCGCGACATCATGCGGCGGGCTGATAGTGTTGACGTCGATCGCCACGACGTTCAGTCCGCAGAGTCCGCGCAGAATCGCGAGACCCTCGCGTGCCGTGAGGCCGCCCCACGACGGCGCGCACACGCCCGGCGCGCACGACGGATCGAACACGTCCATGTCGAAGCAGAGGTAGACCGGACGCGCAGCGACCTTGTGGCGCATGCGGGCGAGCAAGTTCGCAACGCCCATCGCTTCGATGTCACGCATGAGGATGGTCTCGTAACCGAGCGCGTCCGAATGTGCGAGGCTGCCCTGCATGCGAAATGTCCCGCGAATGCCCGCGTGCAGCGAATGCGCGACGTCAACAAGTCCTTCCTGAGCCGCGCGCGTGAAGGCCGTACCCGTATCGTGCCCTGTCTCGGGTTGCGGATTGCTGTCGGTATGTGAATCGATGTGCAGGACTGCGAGGTCTGGAAATTTTGCATGGACTGCCCGGATCTGCGGCAGCGTTCCGGCGCCATCGCCGCCCATCGTTAGCGGCAGAGCGCCATTCGCCAGCACCGCGCTGATAACGCGCTCGATTTTCTGAAACGCGTCTTCGATCTGACCCGGAACGACATCGACATCGCCCCAGTCCGCCACCTGCAGTTTCGCGATCGCATCGAAATCGAAGTCGGGCGGATTGAACGGCCGCAGCAATTGCGATTGATCGCGGATCGCCGCAGGTCCGAGCCGCGCACCGACGCGCACGGGATGGGCGCCGCAATCGAATGGAATACCGACTACGCCGATGCGCGAATTGCTGCGCGTCTCGGGCCCGGGCGCACGCATGAAGCTTGCAGCGCGGCGCAGCGGAAGGCCATCAGTCACCGGTTTCGCCAAGCGTTCAGTCCAGTTTTACGTTGGCGGCTTTGATAACTTTCGCCCACCGTTCGTAATCTTCGCGGATAAATTGTCCGAGCTGTTCGGGCGTCATCGGCGTCGGAATCAATCCTTGCGCCATGAGTTTTTCTTTAACGTCCGGTGCCGCAAGGGCTTTGATTGCATCGCTATTTAGACGCATGATGATGTCGCGTGGAGTGCCCGTGGGCGCCATCATCGGATACCAGTTGAGCGCGTCAAATCCCGGCAGTCCTGATTCCGCGACCGTGGGCACGTCGGGAAGCGGCGGATAACGCTTTGTCCCCGAGACGCCAATGGCTTTCAGTCTGCCCGACTGCAGTTGCGGCAGCACCGACGGATCCGAGAACGTAAGGTCTGCATGTCCGCCCATGATGTCGGCAATTGCCGGCGCGGTGCCCTTGTAAGGGATATGAACCATTTTGATGCCGGCCATCACGTTGAACAACTCACCCGCCAGGTGCTGGCCCGTTCCGGCGCCGCCAGATGCCATATTGAGCTTGCCCGGATTTGCTTTCGCAAGTGCAATCAGCTCCTTTGCGTTCTTCGCTGGAATGGACGGATGCATGACGATGATATACGGCATGGTCACGAGCATCGTGATCGGCGCCAGATCTTTGAGCGGGTTGTAGCCGAGTTTCGGAAACAGCAGCGGCGCTACGGCAACTGAACCCGGTCCCGCAACCAGGAGCGAGTAACCGTCCGGCGGTGATTTGGCCACATTCTCCGCACCAATGGTGCCTGCTGCACCGGCGCGATTATCGATCACCATCTGCTGGCCGAGATAATCACTGAGCTTTTGACCGACCGTGCGCGCGGTGAGGTCGACGCCGCCGCCCGCCGGAAACGGGACGACGATGCGCACCGGCTTAACGGGATAAGTCTGAGCGACAGCGACGAGCGTTGTACTCGCTAACGCGAAGGCGAGCAATTTCAAGACTGCGTGCATTAGGATTTCGCGATCAGATGGCGGCCAGCGTATCGTAACCCGAAAGCGTATCAGCGGCGCGCGACACGCAGGAGCGCGTGTGAAAGCGCTAGGTGTGCTCTTTCTGCAAAAAGAAGTCGCCTGACAGGTCAGTCCCCAGACCCATGCGTCGAGCGTTCTCGAGTATGCGTGCGCCGGCGGCAGCGAACTGCATGCCGCAGCCGTTATTGTTGATGTGATGCGTAATCTCGTCCGCACGTTCGCGTCCGGGGGCCCGGCCGTTGAGCAGATCGCCAAGCTCGCGCATCGAGTCCCAGTCGAGCTCACGCGCTTTCTTATTAATGAGCTGGCCGAACGTTGGCCCGCGTTTTTCGCCCATTACGTAATTCTGCACGAAGTCGCTGCTGCCGCCGAAGGGTTTGATGCTTGCGATGACCGCGCGGCTCAGACTGAACGTTTGCGCATCATCTTCGAGCAGTGTGCCAATTCCGAGATGCATACCGGGGCGCACCCATTCACGCTTATAGACCGGTGTATATGAGCTCGTGGCGACGAGCACGATGTCGACATTGTCAAAGGCGCACTCAGGCGTATCGACGGCGGCGACGTCGATCTGCAGGCGCTTGCTCATGTCGCGCGCGAAGCGCTCGCGGTTATTGCGTGTCGGGCTGTACACGAAGGCCCGCTTCAATGGCATGACCGCCGCAGTGCATTCAAGCGCAGCTTCGGCCTGGGCGCCGCTGCCCAGCACGCCGGCGCAACTCGAATCGGCGCGTGCCAGCAGCTTCGCACCGAGGGCAGTTGTGCCGCCGACGCGCATCTTCTGCACATGCGAATCCGGCAACATGCCCAGCACCTCGCCGGTTTCAAGCGAGAGCAGCACGACCATGCTCATGAACTGCCAGCCGGGCCCGAGCGGAAGTTTCACGCGCCGCAGGATGCCTTCGATCTCCGGCTGCGTATCGAAATGCGTTGAGATGCGTACGGCCATGACGCCGCATGCCGGATAACCCCCCGTCGTCGTCTTGAGCCGATAGACGACGTCGCCGGCTTCTTTGGCTGCGGCCATCGTTGGCGCCGCATATACGGGATCAGCTTCCAATGGCAGCGCAGCGATCTGCGCTTGCGTGGCATGCTTGAGCGCATCCGTATAACCGTCGAGCGGTACGCAAGTATCAACGCGTAGCGAATTGACGGCGCGTCCGGCGCCGAGCTCGCGAAACGCCTGCTCCATCGTCTCGACTTACTCTGCCGCGCTCATGGCGGCGGCGACTTCACGATTGTTGAGCAGAAGAGGCATTAACACGCGCGGACTAAGCGCGAAGTTAGAAAATGTTTGCAGCATATTAGTTGGCGGCGTCCATGAGTGTCAACGCAATGCACTTCGATTCATTGCGTCGCTTCGCGCGCTGCTTCCGTCGCTTGCATCCGAATGACACAAATTGGAGCGCTCATTGCACATCAAGCTCGAGCACAACGCGATGCTACAATCGATGCGTTTGTTCTCGTCGAAATCTCATGTCGCGCTGGCCGTATCTGTTCGTTGCATTTTTTGTCGCGATGCTCGCAATGCTCGATCACGCGAGCGCACAAACGTGGAAACCAACGCGCAACGTCGAAATCATCGTCGGCTCAGCAGCGGGCGGCGGTGCTGATATCACCGGACGTCTGATGCAGAAAATATTCCAGGACAAGCTCTTAACCGAAGTAGCGACGAGCGTCGTGAACAAGACGGGCGGTGGCAGCGCACTCAGTTACGTCTATATGAATCAGCATCCCGGCGACGGACATTATATTGCCTTGAGCCTGCAGCCGATGATTACCGGCCCGCTGATGATCGCGGGCCAGATGTCATACACCGAAATGACACCGCTCGCTCAGTTGCTGAACGAGTACGTCGGTTTCGCGGTGCGGCCGGAGTCGCCGATCAAGTCAGGGCGCGATCTCGTCGAACGTCTGCGTAAAGATCCCGCTTCACTGAGCATCGGATTGTCGACGGCTCTCGCGGGATCCAACCATCTGGCGACAGTGCTCGCGCTGAAGGCGGCCGGCGTCGATGTCAAACGCCTGCGCGTCGTCGTGGTAAGCGGCGCCAGCGAGTCTATAACCGCCGTCATGGGCGGCCACATCGATGTGGTGGCTTCGAGCGCAGCCAGCCTCATTTCATTCTTGCAGGCGGGCAAGTTGCGCGGCATCGCAGTGTCCGGTCCGCGCCGCCTTGCAGATGCTTATGCGGACATTCCCACCTGGAAGGAGCAAGGCGTTGACTCGGTGTATGCGAACTGGCGCGGCGTAGTGGGGCCAAAAGGAATGAGCGCAGCGCAAGTCGCGGTACTGGGACGTCGTGTTAGCGAATCTCGCACAGACACCGGAGTGGCGGGAAGGACTCGTGCGTCTCTTGCAGGACCCCGCTTACCTCAACAGCCGTGACACGCGTCGCTTCCTTGATAGCCAGCATCAGGAATTGCGCGCGGTGTTACTAGACTTAGGTCTCGCGAAGTAAACTTTGCTCGATAAGCTGCGTCTGCAGCCCGAGCTTCAGCGCATACATGCGCCTTAAAAAGGGGAGGTTGTCATGACGAAGAAGATGATGCTTGCAAGTGTGTTAGCCGCTGTTGGTCTGTCCGCGTTGCCGGATATTGCAGCCGCGCAAACGGTGCAGGAGCAGGCAGCGGAACATCGCTTCCAGCTCGACTTCCATGTGAATGATGCGGCGCTCGCAAAGATGTTGCCGCAGGGCTGGGAAGCCGTGATCGCCACTCAAGGTGCGGCAAAGGATGCAAATCTGCGCATGATTTTTATCGATCGCATGGCGATCATGGGCGCGGACGGAAAGCCGGCAGCGCGACCGACTGCGCGTCTTGTTTATCTGGCAATTCCCGTCAAGCAGACGGCGGGCGGCGCAACCGGACAGATGATCATCCACGGATTAACCGAAAGCGCGGCTGATGCGCCCGGCGCCTATGGCGTCTATCAGCACGCAAGTACCGCCAAGATGTCGCGCACGAGTACCGCGGCGGGCGGCGTGATGACAGGCTCTGAAGATTGGGAATTCGCAGCGGCGAGCGGCGAGCGCATGGAGGTGCATGTCGAGTATGAGCGTGGTCCGGCGGTCAAAGGCGGTGCGGAAGTTAAGTTCTTCTATCCCGGTGATCCGGCGAAATATCAAATTTTCAAGACCGACCAGGCCATCGACATCATGCGCAATCCCACTACGACGCCGCCGGACCACGTCAAGAAATTCTCGTATAAGGCAGGCGGCGGCAAAATTGCTCCGCTATTCGATGGCAGCGAGAAAGTTGTGAGCTGGGATTCGTTTCCGTGGTACATCCGCACGGTCAGCACACCTTAGTAGTTCGAACGAGGCGGCACGTCCGCGTAGTGTCGCCGGTCGTTCAAAACAAACACTCGTATGGTCGCGATGGTTTAGTCGTCAGATGGCATGCGCAATTAAGTTCAGCAGCGGATTGCAGCAACGCAAGAAGGTTCATGCAAAGGAGCGCACGCAATGGCATCGCTTAGCAGGCAACTGGCACGCTGGATAGCGGGACTGGAATATGGCGACCTGCCAGCGCAGGTGATAGATCGAGCCAAAGGCGTCACCTTGCATTGCCTGTCATCCATTCTGCTCGGCTCGCAGACAGCATCCGGCCGCGAAGCAATTGACCTCGTAATCGAAGAGGAAGAGGGCGTGCGCCGCGGCGCCACCATCATGGTGAACGGCACTCGCGCCACCAAAAGCGGCGCCGCTTTCGCGAATTCGGAGATGGCTTTCGCCGGCGGCAAGTGGGACACGTTCCGCATGCTCATGCACCCGGGCACGAGCGTAATACCCGGTGCCCTAGCGGCGGCCGAAGCAACCGGGGCTTCGGGCAAACAATTCATCACCGCGATTGCGGCGGGCTACGAGGTTATGGAGCGCCTTGCTGCCGATGTGATTCCCACGTTGATGTCGCGCGGCTTTCATCCGAGTCCCGTGTTCGGGATATTCGGTGCAGCGATTGCCGCTGCGAAGATTTTCGGTCTCACAGAAGACCAGTTGAACAGCACGATCGCGCTATCCGCGAGTCTCGCGAGCGGCAGCATCGAAGGGGCGCGCAGTGGCGGCCGCGCTCTACGTGAAGGCGCTGCTGTGCGCAATGCAACGCTGGCAGTGGCGCTTGCGCGGCGAGGCCACGTCGGCGGCGAGACGGTCCTCGAAGGGGACGCCGGTTTCTATCACGCTTATGTGGGCAACAATCAGGTTCGGCTTAACTATAGCTTCGTCGGTGATACTCGTGCGAGTCTCGACAACGTCACAGCGGATCTGGGAAAAAGCTGGATATTTCTGGAGACGCTGTATCGCATCTATTCAATCTCCGGCTATAACATCGCGCACGTCGACGTGACTGCGGCGCTGTGCGCGAAACATAACATCCTGCCGGCCGACATCGAGCGCATAGAAGCGGTCGTCAACTGGCTCGAGACGCAGTATCCGAGTCCCGCTTTTCCGGTGCGTAGGGAAGATCAGATCCATAAGGCGGGCAGCACGTCGTACCACATCGCTTATGCCGCGGTGAAGCGCGGATTTCCAATGCTTCGCGACTGGGCGCCGCAAAGCGCCAGCGTCGATGATCCACCTGAAGCGCTCGAGCTCATGAAGCGCGTCACAATCGTGCCGTCGCACACGATGACGCTGTTCGGTCCTCGCATTACGATCTTCACAAAGGATGGCAGGCAATATACGTTGCAGGGGACCGGCCGCGAGTTCATCTGGGATTTTGACGAGCAGGCGCGCCGCATTCGCGGTGTCGTGCCTGGCTTGCCGATTCCGTCAGCGCAGTTCGACGAAATCATTCAGACGTGCCGGGAGCTTGATCGGGAGCAACGCGCTGACACGCTTGTGAAACTGATGCAAAGAACAGCGGCCACCTGACGAACTCCATTTGCCACCGCTCGACGGCGGGCAACCACGCCGAGCACGCCGTCGACTAAGCACACCGCACGGCACCCCTTGCGCTTGACGCGATCGATTCCGGGTCATCCGTTGGTATAACATCAGTTTTTTCATGTATCAGCGCCGGTCTTGTGGAAACGTTATGCGTGCCGCGGCACACAATGTGCGGACGAGGCGCTGGCAATCCAGCGCGGGAGACTAGTGCAGCTTTACTGATGAGGAGGCCAGGTGGAGGAAAGTGAAGGCAGTAAAGCGTGGCAAGCAATCCCGCTCGGTGACGATCTCGGTTCGCTCGACTACGTTCTTACAGCGCAGATGATCGCCGATTACCGGCGCGTCGTAGACAATCCAGACGCAGCTTATCCAACGGTTGCCGCGCGCCATCCGGCCAATCTTTTCTATCGGAAGTATGCTGCCGTGATGCGGGTACCGAACATGGGCCACGATTCGGAGTATTACAACCCGCCGGTGGCGGATAAGCGCATCACGATCAGCGGACGCATTGCCGACAAGTACATCCGTCGCGGCAATGCGTACATCGTTGTAGAGGCGACGGCTGTTGATGAAGACGGCCGGCTGATCGAAAAAAGCCGCCTGGTGGGACTTGCGCGCGAGGTGGGCAAAGAGGCGGCACACGAAAACATTGCAAAGAAGTGGGGAACCTGATGGCGGCGGAAGTGAAGGTCGGCGATCGTTTGCAATCTGTCACGCACGAGGTGACGAACGACAAGATGGTCGAATTTGAAAAGGTGGTATGGGACCGCGGTCGAAATTCGCACAGTGACATCAATGTCGCGAAGGCGGATGGCATCTCGCGCACCATCGCGTCCGGCCAGAACCAGATGGCGTTTCTGCACGAAATGATGGAACGCAATTTCGGCGATGCGTGGGTGTATGGCGGACAGATTTCAGCGCGTTACATCCATCCGGTCTATGCGGGGGATCACATAACAGCCAATGGTCTTGTTACAGAAGTCGCGCCTGGCAATGACGGCAAGCCCCGCGTGAAACTGCAAATCTGGTGCGAGAACCAGGACGGACGCAAAACGTGCGCCGGCACTGCGAGTGCCGGACAGCCGTCGTCCATGCGCAACTGGATGGAAGCTCGAGCGAAATCGCGTGCACCAGGGGTTCCGTCATGACCGCCGGCGCATTGGAAGGCGTGCGCGTCATCGAATTAACGCATGCATGGGCCGGACCGTATTGCGGGATGATGTTGGGCGACATGGGCGCCGAGGTCATCAAGATCGAGAACCCACGGCAGAAAACAGAGGCACGCGGCGGTTATCCGTACGTCGGCAACGAGAGCGTGCTGTTCATGATGCTCCATCGCAACAAGAAGAGTGTCACGCTCGATCTGAAGAATCCTTCGAGCAAGGAAATATTTTTTGATCTCGTGCGGTCCGCCGACGTGCTGATTCAAAATTTTCGTCCGGGCTTGATGAAAAAGCTCGGGCTTACGTACGACACGCTGAAGGAAATCAATCCGGCACTTATTTATGCCTCACTCTCGGGCTATGGCAACACCGGTCCCAAGGCGGAAGATCCCGGCGTCAACATGATTGCGCTTGCGGAAAGCGGGCTCGCCGCAACCACCATCGACGGAGATCGTCCGCCGATCCCCATGGGGTATGCGCTTTGCGACGTCGTCGCCTCGATGTGGGCGAGCCACGGCATACTCTCCGCGTATATACGTCGGCTCAAAACGGGCAAGGGTCAGGAAGTCGACATGTCGCTCGTCGAAGCAGGCATATCGTTGATGGTGAGCCCGGTCGCGCAGCATTTCCACGTGAAGGGCGACTGGGTCGCACAGACCGGGCGCAATGACAGCAATGCGCCATCCGGCTTCTTTCGCTGCTCGGACGGAAGTTATCTCACGGTATTCGCGAGTTATCCCGCGTTGTGGGATCGCTTCGTCGAAACCATGAATCTGCAGCATCTTGCGACTGATCCGCGCTTCAGTACGCGCGATGCACGCACGGTGAATGCCGATGCGCTGCACGAGATCATTGCGAAGATCTACGCAACTAAACCGACGGATTACTGGGTCGATGTACTGGTCAAAGCCGGCATACCCGCATCGCCGGTCAACACGGTGGGACAGATGATTGCCGACAAGCAGGTCGTCGCCCGCGAAATGATAGTCGAGCAGGTACATCCGACTGCCGGCAGGATTAGTGTCGTAGGCGTGCCCGTCAAGCTGTCGGAAACACCGGGCAGTGTGCGCACACCGGCGCCGCTCCTGGGCGAGCACACGGCGGATATCCTTACCGCACTTGGCTATGGCGATCGACTCGGCGCGTTGAAAACGGCTGGTGTTATTTAATGCCGCGCTGTTACGGTAAACGGCATGAATAACCAACCGCGTCTACATCGAAGCGCACGCCTCGCAACAGCGGCGCGGATTGCCGGATTGGCACTCGTGATAGCGTGTGGATCCGCGTCAGCTGCCGACGTTCGAAGTGCCGCAACGCTACCGGGTGATTATCCGAACCGCTACATCGAGCTGACCATACCGTTTGCGCCGGGCGGCGGCGTCGATTTATTCGGCCGCACTGTAGCGCAGCTCCTGAACGACCAGAAGCTCGTCAGCAAACCGATTCAGGTGGTCAACAAGCCGGGTGCCGGCGGCTCGGTCGGCATGGCGCTCATGGTTCAGCGCAGAGGCGATCCGTACAACCTGTTGGGCATCGCTATTCATGCGGTGGTCACGCCGCTCACACTCGGCACGCCGTATTCATATAAAGATATGACGCCGATTGCCAAGGTCTTTTCCGAATATGAAATGATGGTCGTGCGCGCGGAATCGCCGATCCGCAGTCTCAAAGACATCGAAGCGTCGCTGCGCAAGGATGCGGGCAGTCTGAGCTTTGGCGGCGCCTCGCTTGGAAATTCGGATCACATCACAGTCGCCACGTTTGCGAAATCGATCGGGGTCGATCCGACCAAGCTCACCTACATTCCCTATTCGGGCGGCGAATCGAATCCGGCCATCATCGGCGGTCACGTCGACGTCGGCATGGGCGGGCTCGATCTCATCACGCACGTCGAATCCGGCCGCATGCGCGTGCTTGCCATCAGTTCGCCGAAGCGGCTGGGCGGCCGTTTTCAGAAAATGCCGACGTTCGTCGAGCAAGGATACGACGTCGTGAATGAAAACTGGCGCGGCCTTTTCGGGCCGCCCGAGATGCCGGCGAGCGTCGTGCAGTATTGGAAAAATGCGCTCACACAGATGGTGCAAAGCCCGGCATGGCGGGCGGAGCTCGAAAAGAACCAGTGGGTCAATACATTCGAAGCGGATGGATTTCGCGCGTCTCTCGACCGGGACAACGCAAGCTACGCTGCGCTGCTCAAGCAGCTCGGCTTGACGAAGCAGTGAGGCGAACCATCAATTAAGCTGTATCCCGGTCGCCTTGATGACTTTGACCAGCCGTTCATAGTCTTCACGGATATTTATACCCAACTGTTCCGGCGTGCCTGGTGCAGCGATCAGACCTTGTGCCAGGAGCTTTTCTTTGACGTCCGGCTGAGCGAGAGCACGCGCGACATCGGCATTCAAACGTATGATCGTTGCGCGCGGCGTGCCGGTCGGCGCCATCAATCCATACCAGGTTACGGAAATGTAGCCGGGCAGACCCGACTCATTGATCGGCGGCACGGACGGTAACGGTTCATACCGCTGTTCGCTCGAGACGCCGAGCGCTTTCAATCGTCCTGCTTTCACCTGTGGCACGACCGCCGGATCGAGAAAACCGACATCGGCATGACCGCCCATGATGTCGTTGATGGCAGGTGCGGTGCCTTTGTACGGCACGTGCGTCATGCGGGTGTGGGCCATCAGATTGAAGAGCTCGCCCGCGATATGCTGGCCCGAACCAGCGCCGCCCGATGCCATGTTGAGTTGACCGGCACGCGAACGAGCGAGCGCAATCAGCTCGCGCGCATTATTCGCAGGTACGGACAAATGCGCGACGACGATATATGGAAAGGTGACGAGATTGCTGACCGGCGTTAAATCGCGCGACGGCACGTACGGCAAGTGCGGATTCATGAGCGGCGCGGCGGCGATGGGTCCGCGTCCACCGACGAGCAGCGTGTAACCGTCCGGGGCAGCCTTCGCGACATGATCAGCCCCGATGGTACCGGTGGCGCCAGCCCTGTTATCGATAACGACCGGCTGAACGAGAAATTCCGCCAGCTTCTGTCCGATGATGCGGGCGGTGATATCAACGCCGCCGCCAGGCGGATAGGGCACGACGAGCCGCACTGGTTTTGCAGGATAAGCCTGCGCATTGGCGAGCGGCATCGTGAATGCCGCGATGAGCGCGCCGAGCGCAGCAAGCATTGATTCGGCGCCACACATCCTGCGCCTCATGATGCGACTAACGTACTGCAATGTTATGCGTCGTATCCGTATAGCGTTTTCGCTTCGTGTTTGGACACGATGCCGCTGCGTACATCGTTCGCAATCTTGTCTGGATCTCTGGTGGTCGGATCGCCGATGCCGCCGCCGCCGGGGGTTTCGACGATCACGCGATCACCCGCAGGAATGACCTGACGTCCGAAACCACGCAGCTTTGCGCCTGACTTGAGCGACAAGCGGCCCGCGCCGCCATTCTTGCCGCCTGCGCTACCGCGTGCCGGGTAAACAATCCGATCAAAGGTCGCGGAGATAATCATGGGCGCCGGCTCGCCGTTCGCAATTTCCATGATCTGCCCGAGACCGCCGCGGTATTTTCCAGCGCCGCCGGAGTCAGGACGATATTCTTTTTTCCAGTAGACGATCGGCGATAGCGTTTCCATGATTTCGACGGCGACATTGCGGATTCCGCTCGGAAATGAAGTGACCGACAAGCCGTCCTTGCCCGGGCGCGCACCCGTACCGCCAGTGTTGAAGCCGACGGCGTTGAAGCGCGTCGCGCCTTTGAGTTGCTCAGGATCAACGCCCTTGAACGTCTGGCCGCCTGCCAGCCGCACATTCCACAGTGATGATGTTCCTTCGGCCGGCACCTGATCCGGACGAGCCTGCTGCAGACATCCGAACACGACATCCGGCAGCATTTGGCCGATAGTTGAACGCGCTGCGACTGCAAGCGGAAAAGGCGCGTTGACGATCGAGCCTTCCGGCGCAGCCACCCGCACCACAGAGAGCGACCCCGCGTTATTCGGAATGTGGCTGCCGATGACGCAACGCACGCCAAACGATGTGTACGCATCGGTATAGGGCTTCGGCACGTTAATGCCGTTGGTGACGCACGGGCTCGTGCCCGCGAAGTCGATATCGATGCCGGTCTTGGAAATTGTCAGCTTCGCCTTGAGCGTAATCGGCGCATCGTAGCCGTCGATGGTCATCGCATATGACCACGAACCTTGCGGCCAGTCGCGTGCGGCGGCCAGCATCGCTGCACGTGAACGCTCGATAACATGCGCGCTGAGTCGTTCGATACCGTTCAGCTTATATTCGTGCATCATTGCGAGCAGGCGGCGGCCGCCGATCTCGTTGCATGCAACGAGCGCGTACACGTCACCTTCCACCTGCACCGGCTCGCGCACGTTGGCGCGAATGACACGCATCACGGTGTCGCTCATGCGGCCGCGATCGACAAGCTTGAGCGGCGGCAAAAACAGTCCTTCGTGGTAGACCTGCGTGCCGTCAGCGGAAAGGCCCAGACCGCCAATGTCGACGACGTGCACCGTTGACGCGAAGAGCGCCACCATGCGCTTGCCTTTGAAAACCGGCGTGACCATCGTCAGATCGTTCAGGTGCCCGGTGCCTTTCCACGGGTCGTTGGTCAGAAAGACATCGCCCGGCGCCATGGTGTTCGGGGGATATTCACGCAGAAAAAACTTGACTGACTCGGCCATCGAATTCACGTGCCCCGGAGTGCCGGTGACCGCCTGCGCGACCATGCGGCCGTCGGGCAGGAACACGCCGGCAGACAGATCACCAGCTTCGCGCGTCGCTGCACCGAATGCTGTGCGCACCAGCGTCTGCGCCTGCTCTTCGACGACGGAAATAAGGCGGTTCCACATCACCTGCATGTGGATGTCGGCGAGTTTGCTCATGAATGTTTCCCTCTGGTGATGCGTTTGTCGAGCACGACATGGCCGACGCTGTTGACGGATGCGTCGAAATCCGCAGTCACTACGATCGTCGTCTGGTCTTCAACGATGAGTGCAGGCCCGCCGATGCGCGCGCCCGGAGTCAGCGCTGCGCGTTCGTAAACCGGTGCCGAACGCCACTGCGCGAGCTTCGGTTCGAACAGGCGCCGCTTCGCCGCGGCTGTGGCGGTCTTGCGCGAAAGCGTTCGTGCGCGCGGCGCACGTTTTACTTTCGTTGACACGGTGACCGACCAGCTCATGATTTCGACGTCCATGTTAGGGACGGTGCGCCCGTACAAGACGCGATAAGCAGCATCAAAGCTGTGCTTGAGGCGCGCGGCGTCTTTGGCTGCGAGCCGGCCGGCGGGCAGCGTCACTGCAATCTCATGTCCCTGACCGGCGTAGCGCATATATGCAATGCGCGTGTTCGTCAGCACGGCTTTTGCCGCCGCCGCCCGCACGACAACAGTCGCTTGCTCAGTCATCTCATCGAGCAGGCGATTCGCATGCGCAGTATCGAGGGTGGCCACGCGCTGGTACCAACTGCGCACCGCCTGGAACGCGACCGGTGCAGTAAGAAAGCCGAGCGCTGAGCCCACGCTCGCGCCAACTGGAATGACAACGCGGGCGACGCCCAGCTTGTCGGCGAGACGTGCCGCATGCAGCGGCGCAGCACCGCCGAATGCGATCACCGTATAGTTTTCGACCGTTTTGCCGAGTTCCATCGCGTGCACGCGCGCAGCATTCGCCATATTCTCGGTGACAATCTCCGTGATCGCGAGCGCGCCCAACGCCGCATCGACTTTGAGCGGCTTGGCGACATCGCGCATGACCGCGGCTTCCGCACGTGTGGATTGCAATGCGACCCTGCCGCCGGCAAATCGCTGCGGATCCAGCAGACCCATCGCGCAATCAGCATCGGTCACGGTCGCGCGGTCGCCGCCACGTCCGTAGCATGCAGGGCCGGGCTCGGACCCGGCACTATCCGGGCCGACCTGCACGCGCTCGAGATCATCCACGCGCGCGATGGAACCGCCGCCGGCGCCGATCTCGACCATTTCGATCACCGGTATGCGAATCGGCAGTCCGCTGCCTTTCATAAAGCGGTACATGCGCCCGAATTCGAAGCTGCGCGAAATCTCCGGCTCGTAATCGTCAATGAAACATATTTTGGCAGTGGTGCCGCCCATGTCGAATGACAGCGCACGCTCCGTCCCGCAGCTTTCCGCGACGGTGCGCGCGAGGATAGCGCCGCCGGCGGGACCGGATTCGACGAGCCGCACCGGCTCGGCAGCGCCCATTGCAAGCGTGCATAGCGCGCCGCCCGAAGTCATCAGGAAAGCCGGACACACGATACCCATCGCATGCAAACGCGTTTCGAGCCGGTTCAAATAGCCGGCCATCACCGGCTGCACGTAAGCATTCGCGCAGGTTGTGGAGATGCGCTCGTATTCGCGAATCTCAGGGCACACGTCGGATGAGAGCGTGATCCATAGATCCGGCAGCGCGCGCTTGAGTACATCCCGCGCGCGGCGTTCATGTTCTGTATTCGTGAAGCTCTGCAGAAATGCAATTGCAACGCTCTCGATTTTCTCCTGTTGCAGCGTCGGGACGAGGGCTTCGACGGCGGCTTCGTCAAGCGGAAGGAGCACGCGGCCTTTCGCATCGACGCGCTCCGGTACGGGCAGGCGCAGATGACGCGCCACCAGCGGCGCCGGCTTGTCCAGGAATATGTCGTACTGCGCAAAGCGATGCTCCCAGCCGATCTCGACCAGGTCACGGAATCCCTCAGTTGTTATGAGCGCTGTCCTAGCGCCCTTGCGCTCGATCAGCGCGTTCGTAGCGAGCGTCGTGCCGAGTATGAAGATGCTGAGTGATTGCGGCGCGATCTCCGCCTGCGCCAGAATTTCCTGCACGGCGCCGACGACGGCCTCTTCAGGTGCGCGCGGCGTAGTGAGCACCTTGCCGGTCCAGCGCCGATTGCGCGCTTCGAGCACGATGTCGGTGAACGTGCCGCCGATATCAACAGCGAGACGCGCGCCTGCTGCATTTACTGCGGACATGCGAGCCTTAGAGGGAATTGAGCCGCGGGCGATTCATGCCACGCTACGTGGCAATGCATTCGGCCGTTATCGCAATGATTATAATCAAACGATAAGATTGCGCATACGCGACCGGCTCTCATTCGAGCGTCAGCACTGAAAAGGGAAATCGTGTCATTCGTGAAAATGGTCGAAGTCTGGCGCGGCCCGCTGGTTGAAAGCGTGCATGTCGGCGCCGCCGCTGTCGCCAATGCAGCAGGCGAAATCGTCGCGGGATGGGGTGACATCAAGATAGTGACTTATCCGCGCTCGGCGTTGAAGCCGGTGCAGGCGATAGCCCTTGTAGAGACCGGCGCATATGAGACGCATGCGTTGAGCACACGGCACCTTGCGCTGGCCTGCGCTTCGCATCGCGGCGAACCGTTTCACACTGAGTTGGCTGCGGCGTGGCTGGCCCGCATTGGGCTTGACCAGAATGCGCTGGCGTGCGGTCCTGATCATCCGGCTGACGAAGCAAGCGCTGCGGCAGCCATGATCGAAGGGCATCCGAAACAACGCATCTATCACAACTGCTCGGGCAAGCATTGCGGATTCCTCACCGTTGCGCGGCATCGCGGTTGGGAAGTGCAAGGTTACGACCGCCTGCAACATCCCGCGCAGCAACTTTATCTCGAGGCGCTCTCCGAACTCATCGGGCATGATGCGCATGAATTACCGTTCGGCATTGATGGCTGCGCATTACCGGCTGCGGCGTTGCCCATTGAAGAAATGGCGATCGCCATGGCGCGCTTTGCCGCAGCGCGTGTGGCATCGCCAAAGCGGCGCGCGGCAATTCTGGCGATACACGAAGCGATGCGCCTCCACCCGGAATACGTTTCCGGCACGAATCAAGCCGGCGTGCAGCTCGCGCGCGTCACACAGGGTCGCATCATCATGAAGACGGGCGCTGAGGGCTTAATCATGGCGTACGTTCCTCGCGAAGGGCTCGCAGTAACGCTCAAGATCGCCGATGGCGAAGCGCGCGGACGCGTGCCGGCGCTGATTGCGCTCCTGTCTGCGCTTGGCTTACTCGATGCAGGCGAACAGCGTGAGCTCGCGCCACTGGCGGAGCCTCCGGTCTTGAACAGCGCCGGCGCGAAGGTTGGCACGGTGCGCGCATGCGGCTTCCATGTGGCGCAGCGGCCTGGAGCGGCCGTTCGTGCGTAAACGGCGGCGCCCATAACGTGCAGCACATGACTGCGAGCGACGGCCTCGGCATCGCGTACACGATCGACGATTACACCGATCCCTGGCGCACAGCACCGACGCTAATATTGCTGCATTCGGCGATGAGCAGCTCGCGACGGCTCTACGCGATGGTCCCGCATCTCGCGCGCCGGTACCGTGTAGTACGCATGGATCTGCGGGGACACGGCGAATCGACGGTTCCACGTGCTGACCAGCCACTGACGCTCGCCAGGCTAACGCAGGACGTGCTCGAGCTGATCGATCATCTCGAAGTCAAAGCGGCGCATTTACTCGGGGTGTCGGGCGGCGGCTATCTTGCGCAGCAGATCGCTATCCATCAGCCCGCGCGCGTGCTCAGCCTGTTGCTGTTCGCATCGCGGCCCGGCTTCAAGGACAGCAAGGGTGCAGCTTGGATTCCCGAAATGGAACGCATGGGATTGAGTGCATTCATTGCGTCGACGCTCGCAGAGCGGCTGCCCGTCGAGCAACTGAGCAAAGCGCAGATCGCATGGTTTCTCGATGAGATCGCACGCAATGACGAATCATTCGTGAAGCGCTTCGTGCTTTATATGACGACGCAGTATTGGATGGACGATATCGCCCGTATCCAGTGTCCGACTTTGATTGTCGCGCCCGCGGGCGACGCGATCGGCAATGCGAGCGCGTATGCTGACATGCATAAGCGCATTCGCGGCAGCGAACTCGTTACTTATGATGTCGCGAACCACAACATCTGCGATTACCTGCCGGACCGGTGTGCGAGCGACGCTCTCAACTTCCTGCAACGGCATTTTCCGCCGTAACCGTTAATCGATCGTAACGTTCGCTGTCTTCGCGACGCGAAACCACTTGTCCGACTCGGCCATCCAATAGCGGCTGAAATCGTCGGGTGTGTTGCCAACCGCAACGCCGCCAAGCTCGAGGATGCGGTTGGTCATGGCAGGTGTATGCAACGCTTTCGCAATATCCGTGCTGATGCGAACAACGATTTCGCGCGGAACACCGGCGGGCATCGCAACGCCTTGCCACGAGCTCGCATCGTAGCCTTTCAAGCCCGCTTCATTGATGGCCGGCACGTCGGGAAGAATCGGGAAGCGATCTCTTGTCGAAACGGCAATAGCGCGCAAGCGGCCTTCCTTCACGAATGGAACGACACCGACCGCAGGCGCGAATGCGAGCTCGACGCGCCCGGCCAGTTGGTCGACCATTTGGGCGCCGGCGCCTTTATAAGTAATCAGCGTGATGTCGAGGCCGGCCTGTTGCTTGAATAGCTCCATGGCGAGATGCGGACTGGCGCCGCCGCCGCTTGATGCGTAGTTGAGGGCGCCCGGCCTGCGCTTCGCGAGCGCGATCAGTTCGCCGACGTTTTTTACGGGCAGTGAAGGATGCACGAGCAGCAGCATCGGTACCGTAGCCACCAGCGTCACCTGCGACAGATCCTTGAGCGAGTCGTAGCCCGCATTCGCGGACAATCTGGAAGCGATCGTCTGCGCCGGCGACACCATGCACATCGTGTAACCGTCAGGCGGCGACTTCGCGCACAGACTGGTGCCGATGCTGCCGCTCGCGCCCGGGCGGTTGTCGGCGATAACGTTCACGCCCTCCGCATCGGAGACAACCTTGGCGACGATGCGACCCAGGGTGTCGGTCGACCCGCCGGGCGGATAAGAGAGAATGAATCGAATCGGCTTTGCGGGATACGTCTGCGCGTGTGCTTGCCGGCCGATCACGAGCTCGGTCAATAGGAGAATGCATAGGCCGCAAATCGACGCTGGTGAAGGAAGAGTGATGTTCAGGCCCGCTTGAATAAGAAGAGACCAGCTCTGCGTTTGGTTACGCCGCAATTTACGGAAGTTCGACAAGCTTGCCGCGTCCCCGCTTAGTCGCTTCCTGCAGCGCGTAAGCTGCAAAGGCGATATCGCCGATCGCCATCCCCTGAATGAGCGCAAGTATGCGATCGGCCTTTGAATCTCTGCCGCGTTTTTTACCGGCCACGACGTCACATGCAAGAGCGTCGATGCGTGAGGAGAACGCTTCGCGCGACAAGTGGCCCTGCGAAATCCAGGCGCCGCCGTCGCCGACTTCCGATGCAAAGTCGGCATCATCCACGATCAGGCGTTGGCATTCCGGCAGCACGCCATGGTCGATCTCGTTGCCGCCGCCCATCGAGCATACGACGGCACCGGCCTTGATCGTTCGAGGCAGGACCAGAGGGGCGGTAGAGTCAGTGAGCGTGATGATGAGATCTGCATCATGCACCGCACCGGCTTTATTCGGTTCCACATGCATGTCGAAAGCAAGTTTTGGTGCATGCGCGGCGACGAACGCAGACATGCTTTCAGTTCGGCGGGCATTGACCCGCAATTCTGATATGTCGAGCGTGCGCGCGAGCATAGGCACGATCTCGTTCGCAATTTTGCCGGTGCCGAAGAGCGCTACTATCAGCGGGCCGCGGTTGACAAGCGATTCTATGGTCGCTGCGCCGAACGCCGCAGTGCGAATGCGGCTGATCCATAGCTCGGGGACGAGGCCGGAAAGGGCGAGCCCGTCATGCTGATAGACGGCGCTGTAATTAAACGCGTCGGGATCGGTTGCGGACATCCTCGATATCAGCCGGATGCCGGATGCGCCTAAGTGACCGACGCTAGCCGCTTTGAACTTGAAACGTCCGGCGCCGAAGCGCCGCGCGTCAAGCGACATCGAAGAGGGCGTCGATAGCATGCTGTTGCCCTGCGCTTGATCCTTAAGCGTGCGCCGCGCGAGATCGAGCGCGCGCTCGCTGTCGATTGCCGCGCGCACATCGTCTTCGCCGAGTATGCGGATGCAGGACATTGTGCGATTAGATTGCGCCGGGCGTACGCTGCCGGCGTGACCTAACGCATCTCAAAGCCGTTCGCGCACCAGCGCGAGCACTTTGGCAACCTCTGCGGCGGTGTTGTAGAAATGAAACGAAAACCGCAGCCTCCCGTGCCGTATAGACAACTTCACTCGATTCTTCGCGAGATGATCATGTACGTCCTGCAGTTGCGCTTGCAGGGCTGCATCCGGATCGATTGCTCCAACGACTACGACATGCGAGAAGTGCGTCGGAACTTTTCCGCTCATAACCGGCAGCCCGAGCGCATTCAGGCCGGCAGTAAATTCGCGTGCAAGCGCAAGCACGTGCGCTTCGATTGCAGCAATACCGGTGCCGGCGAGCAGATCGAGCGAGACATCGGTCGCATTGGCACCGGCATAGTTATAGCTGCCGACCTCGAACCGCCGTGCCGCCGGCATCAGCTTGTATTCAGTGCCGCCTTTCTCGCCTTCATGGGCGTCGCCGAGGTCGATGCCGTAGCGTGCGAGATTGCCGGGCTGCATGCGTTCCGCGCGCTCGCGCCGCACATAGAGAAAACCGAATCCGTAAGGTCCGCATAAGTACTTCGATGCACCGACGGTCATTGCGTCGACGAGCGTCGTGCGCACATCCAAGTTCAAGGCCCCGACCGACTGCGCACCATCCACGAGAAGCATCACATCGCGATTCTGGCACAGCTTGGCGAGCGCATCGAGATCGCTGCGGGCACCGGTCGTATAAGTAACTGTTGACGCGATGACGAGCCGGGTCTTGGCATCGATATTTCGTGCGATCGTTTCGACCGGAGTCGCGAAATCTGCAGTGGATGGCACTGCCCGCACTTCAATGCCATGGCGATCGCGCATGTTGTACAACGAATAAAGACTGTTCGGGTGCTCAATATCGGCGCAGAGCACCGCATTGTCGCCGGCCTTCCAGGGAATCGACGTTACGATCGCATTGATGCCCTCCGATACGTTTTTGACGATCGCAATTTCTTCCGGTTGGCCGCCTATCAGACGCGCAAATTTTTCGCGCACGCGCTCGAGCACGTCGAGCATCGACGAACGCTCGCCGCCTTCATAGATGCGTCCATCGAGGTAACGCATCACCGCATCGCGTGCGCCGATTGGCAGCAGACCGCGCGCTGACGTTTCGAAGTAGATCCACTTATCAGTGCCGGGGAATTGTTGCCGGACTGCGGTGATTTCTCTTAACGGCGTCGACAGATCATTCAAGGCGGTTCCCCGGGGAATTGTTTACTGCGTGTTGAGCACTGTAACTGAGTCGTGTGCGCCGGCTATTTTGCGCGTCGAGCATGGGCGGCGCAACTTCGTTGATGGGTCGCAACGCTTATGCGATCATCGGCGCCAGCATTTCTCTTCTGAATGGATACCCGATCGATGTACGTGCAATTGCAGCGCGCAGCTGCCGCGCTGGTCATCATGTTGTCGTGTTGTGCCGGTGCCGCCGCTCAAACGTATCCCTCCAAGCCGGTCAGGATCATCATGGGGTTTCCGGCGGGCAGCACTGTCGACGTGCTCGTGCGCCCGCTTGCACAGCATCTAACGCAAACGTTCGGGCAGCAGTTCATCGTCGACAACCGTGCGGGCGCAACCGGTGTAATCGCGTCGGAACTCGTGGCGAAAGCGCCGGCTGACGGATATACGCTGCTTGGAACACCCAGCTCCGCGATCACAAGTACACCGCATTTAAGCCAGCATCTGCCGTTCGATCCATTGCGCGACTTCGTCAGCATCAACCAGATCAACTGGTTTTCGTACGTTCTCATTACGCATCCGTCGGTGCCAGCGAAGTCCGTCAGCGAGTTGATTGCTCTTGCGAAATCTAAACCGGGAGTACTGACGTACGGGTCGTCGGGCGTCGGCAGCGCGTTTCATCTCGCGGGCGAATTGTTTCGGCTGATGGCAAAGATCGACATCATCCATGTCCCTTACAAAGGCGGCCCGCCGGCGGTTACAGACATGATGGGCGGCCGTCTCGACTTGATGTTCTATTCGCTCGCAGTTGTGCGTCAACAGATCGAAGCAGGAAGATTGCGGGCGCTTGCTGTGACCGGCGACCATCGCGATCCGCTGCTGCCGCTCGTGCCGACGGTTGCAGAGTCCGGCTTGCGCGGATATGAGATGAGCGGCGGTCATATCATTCTGGCGCCTGCCGCTACGCCGCGTGACGTGCTCGTGAAGCTGAACGCCGCCATTCTCAAGGCGTTGTCGCTTCCGGAAATGAAGGAGTTATGGGCGCGACAGGGAATGGAAATAGCGCTGACGACGCTGGACCAGGCCGCGGCACGCCTGCGCGGCGATTACGATCGCTATGGCAAGCTGATCAAGGAAGCCGGTATTAAGCCGGAGTGATGGCGCTGTCGAGTTTTTCCATCGTCATCACCGACGCGCCGCAATCATTGCATCATCTTCTGAATAGTTAAGCACAAAGTGAGACAACAAAATATCAGTCATTGGTTTCAGTATTTCCCTGAGAGCTTCATGTGGTCGCAGGGCATCATGTCGGCGATCGAAATGAATCCCGGAGGGGCAGCGTCGTGACTCGTTAGCCGCAGGCCCGTTTGCGGGAACGACGCCCGCGCCCCATACCTTCATTCGCGATGTCTTAATCAATTCGCAGGTAAATCGAAAGTGACACAGCAAAATATCACTCATTGGTTTCAGTATTTCCCTAAGAGCTTCATGTGGTCGCAGGGCTTCATGTCGGCGATCGAGATGATCCCGGTAGGGGCAGCGTCGTGACTCGTTAGCCGCAGGCCCGTTTGCGGGAACGACGCCCGCGCCCCATACCTTCATTTGCCATCTCTTAATCAATTCGCAGGTAAATCGAAAGTGACACAACAAACTATCACTCATTGGTTTCAGTATTTCCCTGAGAGCTTCATGTGGTCGCAGGGCATCATGTCGGCGATCGAGATGATCCCGTATGGGGCGGCAGCGATGGGTGAGATCGATCAGGTCGGTCAGCGCCTGAAAGGTCGCGAGGGCGACAATGAAGCGTGGTGCGACGAATGGTCGAAGATGGCGGAAAAGATGGAGCGTCGCGCGGACGAAGCGGCGGCGGCCAATCACGCCCTCACTGCAGGCACGTACTACCTGCATGCATGGACGTACTATGGCTACGGCGAGCGCTTTCTGCATCTCGGCGAAAAGAAGCTCGATGTGTATCGGCGCAGTTTGCGTTGCTTCGAGAAGGGCATCCGGCGGCGATATCCAACCATAGAACGCGTCGAGGTGCCCTATGAGGGCAAGGTGCTGCCTGCCTGGTTTATGAAATCGCCGACCGCAAAAGGTAAAGCGCCGACCGTCGTATTCTTCAATGGCCTCGACGGGACAAAGGAAGTGGGCGTTCTGTACGGCGGCGTCGAGCTCGCTGCACGCGGCATCAACCTGCTGGCAATCGACGGTCCGGGGCAAGGGGAGGCGCTTCGACTGCACAATATTCCAAGCCGTTACGATTACGAGGTCGCTGGCACCGCGGCGTACGAAAGCGTGACGAAGCGCGCGGACGTCGATGCCACACGTGTCGCGATCATGGGAATCAGTATGGGCGGCTATTACGCGCCGCGCGTCGCCGCATTTGAAAAGCGCTATGCGGCGTGCGTCGCCTGGGGTGGGCACTTCGACTATCACGCTTCATGGATCCGCAGGCGCAAAGAAATTGAATCCGGGGGCACGAAGGTATCAGCACCGTACTTTCACTTGATGTGGGTACTCGGTGTGCCGGACATGGATGCGGCGATGGCGAAGTTGAAGCAATTCACGCTCGCCGGCGTGGCGGAAAAAATCACGTGTCCGTTTCTCGTAACCCACGGCGAGCATGACACGATCGTGCCCGCCGCATACGCGCAGCTTCTTTATGATGCCGTTGGATCGAACAACAAGACGATAAAGATATTCACGGCTGACGAAGGCGGCAGCGAACACGTGCAGGGTGACAATCGCGTGCTCGGCTCGAACTACGTCGCGGACTGGCTCGCGGATAATCTTTGAGGCGCGAGTCCCGCCCAGAGGTCGAACACGCCGTAAACGACGCGCTTATTTCCCGCGCACGAGCTTGTCCTCGAACCAGTTCCACATATCCGCCACCACCAGCGTCAGATAATCCCGCTGGCAGTGCTGCGATCCGCCTTCTTCAGCGGTGTAGACACGAAACGTCTTGTCCTTCGAACCGCATGCATCGAACTGTTTCTGCGCATCAGCAAGCGGGATCTGCTCATCTTCGGCGCCATGCACCAGCAGGAACGGGCAACGCATTTTCTGCATCACGCCGTCGAGCTTGAATGGCTCGAGCGCTTTGAGCGCCTGATCGAGCGTATCCACGCCGAGTATCCATGTAATGTGATGCCCCGGCACCGACAGTGAAGTCTTGAACTGCGCATCGATCCGTTTCTTCCACGTCGCGTGGTAATCCCATTGCGCGCCCCATGCGATGCACGCGGCATAGCGCGGGTCCATGGCAGCACAGCGCGGGGAATAATAGCCGCCGAGACTGATGGCGACGATGCCGATCTTTTTGGCATCGACATCGCTGCGCTTCTCGAGAAAATCGATGCACGCGCTGCCCGCGACTTCATAGTCGTAGCGCAGGTAATGACCGCGGAAGCGAATCGCCTCTCCAGTGCCCGGGCCATCCATGACCAGCACGGATATACCGCGCTTGATGAGATCGGGCACGCCGCGCATGTACTGGATTTCTTTCGTCACGTCCAAGCCGTCGAAGAACACGACGCAGGGGGCCTTGAGCGCCTTCGTGTTCTGCGCATGCACGAAGTAACCGGGCAAGCTGCCGTCCTTGAACGGCACTTCGACGATCTCGATTTTGACGTCGGTGAGAGCAACATGCCGGTGAAAGCAGTCCACGCCTTCGCGGAACGCAGTGAGCGCCTTGGTATCTTTCGGCGTACGAAAACGCTCGGCCATTTGATAGTAATTGCAGGCGCGCAAGTACGCGTGGGCTGCGGATACGGGGTGCCCGTCCTTATCGAACTTCTGGGCGTGCGCCCGCACGCCATCCGCAACTTTTACGCACGCGTCGAACCAGGCTTCATCGTCTTCCGCGGCCTTGCCTTTCAACATCGTGCCGATCTTGTGCAGCTCTCCGATTTCCGAGCCGCCGTACGGCGCGGAGCTCAACATGTTGATAAAGCCGGCCGACCAGCGGTAATTGCCGGGAAGTACAGAAGTACGGAGGATCTTTTTTCTCTGCCATGGTCGCGCTCTTTCGGTTGATGGTACGGATTGTTAGAGAGTAGTCATATTATTCTTCGCGTATGCCGGCCGCCTTCGCGACGCGCGCCCATTTTTCGGTTTCGGCGCGTATAAACGCAGCGTACTCCTCCGGTGTATCACCGCCCGGCTCATGGCCCTGGCTAATGAACACTTCCTGGTTTTCAGGCGCGGCCAGTTGTTTAGCGAGTATTTCGTGTATGCGCGTGATGATCGGCCTGGGCGTTGCGGCCGGCGCCAGCATGCCATTCCAGTTGTAACTTTCAAAACCCGCGAGCCCCTGCTCAGCGACAGTCGCTAGATTGGGCAACAGCGGCGAGCGCTTGCGCGACGTCGCGCCGATCGCGCGCAGCTTGCCTTGGTTCAGCAGCGGCGCGCAGCCTGCGAATTGAATGATAGCGAATTCGATATGGCCGGCCAGCAGATCGATGGTGTACGAGAGGCGCCCTTATAGGGCACATGATTCATCTTGATGCCCGCTTGTGTCGCAAAAAGCTCCGTCGCGAGATGACCGACGGTGCCGACGCCTGGCGAGCCATAGTTGATAGTGCCCGGCCGCGTGCGCGCGAGTGCAACGAAATCCTTCACGCCCTTCACGGGCAGACTCGGATGGATGCAGAGGCAGCTTGCGCTGCGAGCAATCAGCATGATGGGTGCCAGATCCCGCAGTGTTTGGTATGGCATGTTTGCGCGGACCGAAGGTGCGATCGTCAGCGGTCCAGGATTTCCGGCGAGCAGCGTATAGCCGTCGGGTGCGCTTTTCACCACCGCTTCAGTGCCGGGTACGCCGCCTGCGCCGCCGCGGTTATCGACGATGAAGCCCTGGCCGAGTGCCGCATTTAATTGCTGAGCGGCCCAGCGCGCCTGGATATCAGTCGGTCCGCCGGGCACGAACGGTACGATGATGCGCACGGGCCGTACCGGATAATTCTGCGCAACCGCAAGCGGAGCACAGGCACTCGCAGCGATGGCGAATAGTGCGATCACGTATTTACATGATGCAATCACGGGTGTCCTCCAGGCTTTCTCACGTGCAATACCAATTCAGGTAGACACGAGTTCGCGAAGATAGTTGAGTACTTCCATCAGTGTCAAACGGCGTGCGCGGACGAGGGCAACGCGAAACTTGCACACACGCAGTCTGCTAAACTCGCGGCTCAAATCGAGCGTCACATCAAGGTTTTTCCCGGAGAATAAGTCATGGCAGTCAAGCGCAAGAAAGCCGTCAAGGTGCGGGCATCGTCAAGAAAATACTCAGACATACTTTACGAGGTCAAGGATCAAGTGGCATGGGTCACCATCAACCGGCCGCGCGTTCTGAATTCATTCCGCGAGCAGACGCTCGACCAGATGATTGATGCGCTGAAATCGACGCGCGAAGATCCGTCGATCGTCTGCGCGGTCGTAACGGGTGCCGGCGACAAGTCATTCTCGGCAGGCGGCGATTTCTTCGCCATGAAGCGGCTCAACTTCGCGAATGCCTACATGTGGAACGACCGCATGCTCGGTCTGGCCATGACAATTCGCGGACTGCCGATACCGGTAATCGCGATGGTAAACGGCTGGTGCATGGGCGGCGGTCATGAGCTCGCGTTGTGGTGCGATGTCGTGATCGCTTCCGAGAACGCAGTGCTGGGACAGACGGGCGCAAAGGTGGGTGCATGCCCCACCGTCGGCGCAACGCAATATCTGCCGCGCATCATCGGCGAGCGGCTTGCGCGTGAAATGATATTTTGCGCGCGGCGCTTCACCGCGCACGAAGCGGTTGAAGTCGGCCTCATTAATAAATGCGTGCCGCAAAAAGACCTGCTCGCCGAGACCCTCAAATGGTGCGAGACCATGAAAGGCCACAGCGCGCTTACCATACGCATGACGAAGCGCTCGCTCAACTTCGAGTCCGACAATCTCTATTCATCGTGGCAGCACGGTATGGAGCTGCTCGCGCACGTGTGGGGCTCGCCTGAAGCCAATGAAGGCATGGATGCATTCCTGAAGGGCCGCAAACCGGACTTCAACCAGTTTCGCCAGCGCGACAAGCGCGAGCTCGAACGCTATATGGACGGCTTCAACAATGATTTGAATGAGCCGCCGTATATGCGCAATAAGCGCAAGCAAGGCTAGCGTCTGTCGGGCTTTCGAATACGAGTCGGTACGTGCAGTTGCGACTGAAGATATGACCGGCCAGGCAGACGCTCATTCCGGCGCGCTCGCTGGCGTGCGGGTGCTCGATCTCACGCGCATTCTCGCAGGTCCGTTGTGCGGCATGATGCTCGGCGACATGGGCGCCGACGTGATCAAGATCGAGCCGCCGAACGGCGACGACACGCGGACGTGGGGCCCGCCATTTGTCGAAGGCGAAGCCACTTATTTTCTCGGACTCAATCGCAACAAGCGCTCGCTCGTTCTCAACATGGGCGTCAAGCAGGGCCAACAAATATTGGCCGACCTCGCGAGGAAAAGCGATGTGCTGCTCGACAACTTCAAGCTCGGCACGCTGGCGAAGTGGGGCTTTACCGATGCGTGGTTCGATGAACATGCGCCACGTCTCGTGCGCTGCTCGATCACCGGTTACGGTTCGAGCGGACCGAAAGCCGCTCAGCCCGGGTACGATTTCATCCTGCAGGCGGAATCGGGCCTGATGAGCATCACCGGGCCGCAGGACGGCACGCCAACCAAGCATGGCGTTGCGCTCGTTGATGTCTGCACGGGCATGCTGGCATCGAACGCCGTACTGGCGGCGCTGAATGCACGGCATAAGACCGGCCGCGGTCAGAAAGTCGAAGTCTCGCTGTATGAATCTTCGCTCGCGATGCTCGTCAACGTCGCGTCCAATTATCTGATCGCAGGCAGGGATGGCGGACGCTTTGGCAACGGCCATCCGAGCATCGTGCCGTACACCACTTTCCAGACCGCGGACAGCATGCTGGCGCTTGCGGTCGGCAATGATGCGCAATTCGCGCGCTGTGCAACGGTGCTTGGTCATTCCGAGTGGGGCACGGACGAGCGCTACATGCGCAATCGCGATCGCGTTGCCCATCGCGATGAAGTCGAAGGCATGATCGCAAAGGCGCTGGCCGGCGACACTGCCGATGCATGGATCAAGAAGCTACAGGCGGCAGGCGTTCCGTGCGGCAAAATAAACTCCGTCAAGCAGGCGCTCGACGATCCTCAGACGGCCGCGCGCACCATGATTGAGACGATTGAGCACCCGGCGATCGGCGCGCTCAAAATGCTTGGCACGCCATTCAAGCTGAATGCAACGCCGACATCTGTGCGGCGTCCGCCGCCGCTGCTCGGTGAGCACACGGATGAGATATTGCGCAATGAGCTTGGTTACGGCGACGAACAACTTGCCGGTTTGCGCCGCGAGAAGGTCATATGACCATCAAAGGCTTGAGCCACGTTTCGATCGTCGTGCCGGATCTCGACGCCGCCGCGCGTGAGCTCGCTAGTAAGTATGGCTTGAAGACCGGCGCGATCAAAGTCAATGCCGAGCAGGGCGTGCGCATGGCTTATGTCGATCTTGGTAACGCGAAGATCGAGCTCATGCAGCCGACCAGCGCTGACTCGCCATCAGGAAAGTTCCTCGCGCGAAACCCTAAAGGCGGTATCCATCATTTCAGCCTCGAGGTCGACGATGTTGCTGATGCCGCGAGCGAATGGAAGAACAAAGGTGTGAACGTAATTGGGGACGGCGCGCAGAAAAATGTTCATGGTGCACCGATCGCGTTCGTGCATCCGCGCGATTTTCTCGGCGCGCTGGTGGAGATTGAAGAACACTAAGTGGGGCACGAAGACTCGAAGATCCGGCTGAACGCCCGGAATCTCGTCAGCTTCTATCTTCCCTCAAGCGGACTGCGCACCGCGCGGCCGCCTTTGTTGAGCACATGCGTGTAAATCATTGTCGTCGAGACATCCGCATGACCAATTGTAGTGCCGCGCTCCAATGACAACTCGAACTGCCTCAAACAATCGCGGAAGCGGCATTAAGTGATCTGACAAAGTTCAGATTGCCAATGTCATTCATTGTCATCTCCGCGGCGGGCCGCGCATTGCGCGGCTTTGTTAACAGGTGTAATGTGAGCTAAAAGAAAGCGACGACCGGCTAGAACATAAGTAATAAGCGCCGGAGATGGTCCGCTTCGTTACATCTGGGCAGATAAATTTCGTCACCTAAATTCTGGCAACGAATTTTTGGCAACCAATAATAGTTATGTTGCGAATGACTAGGCGCAGACAAATATTTCTCTGGGTCGGTTTGGTCCTGTCGTTGCCGGCCACCGGTTACGCGGCTGTGTGTGTCGCGTTCTATGCTTAACTTAATGCCGTCGAGCCGCAACGTTGGCCTTCAGAAAGGGCGGGGTGTGGGTGGCCGCCTCCTTGGTGTTGATGATTTGTTCTTAAGGACATTTGTATATTGCACGGTATCTCTGATCAAAGATGCAAACAGGCAGTATCGCGAAGAGCGGAAAATGCAACATAACCGCACGATCCACTGCGACGCGGGAAAGCGCTGCGCGCTTCCGGGCGCGCGTGATCGCGGACGTTAGCCTTCAACAATGAAGGTGTGCTATTTCGACGAGAGCGGCACGGGCGAGGAGCCCGTCGCGGTGGTCACCGGCGTCGTCGTTGATGCACAACGGATGCACGTGACGAAGGAGCATTGGAGCGAGCTTCTAGACGTGCTTTCGGGCCTTTGTGGAAGAAAGCTCGACGAGTTGCACACGAAGGACTTCTACGCGGGCAATAGTCCTTTCAAGAAAATGGATGGGCCGACTAGGGCTAAGTACATTTCTGAGATCATTTCGTGGTTCTGCGAACGCAAGCACGATTTTGTGTACAGCGCAGTGCACAAAGCAGAGTATGAGAAGTCCCGGGCTGCCGGGAAGCTGCACGCCGAACTATCAACGCCTTGGATTGCTGGTGCATTCCACTGCGTGCTCGCTCTCCAGCGAGCACATCAATGCGAAAAGAAGACGCGCGGCCATACGTTGTTGATATTCGACAACAAGGGTCATGACGAAGGGCCGCTCACAAATTTGGTGGTTAATCCTCCGCAGTGGAGCAACACTTACTATGGACGCGGCAATAGGGACGCTGCGCTATCTCACATGGTAGACGCGCCGTACTTCGCGGACTCAAAACAAGTACCAATGATCCAAGTTGCTGACTTTCTGGCTTATTTCCTCCGGCGTTACGTCGAAATCGCTGAGAATCTTGTTCCGCCGAAATACGAGGAGGAAGAACCGAGAATTCGGGAGTGGGTCGGGGCGCTATCCAAGCGGTGCATTGGGTTCAACCACATTTACCCGTCAAAGGGACGATGCGAAACTGCAGAGATGTTCTATGCACACTGTCCGGAGTCACTGCGCCGCGTTAAGGGCTAACCAAACGCTGCACCGGACCGCCGCGCGTCGTGGCCGCATCGTGCGCGTAATGACGTGCGCGCGGGCTGGTGCGGAATTGAGGATATGCTTGGCCGCTGAGATAAATCGTTACGCTGCACAAACGAGGCGATGGGTATGCATGAAGCAATCCTCGATCTGAAGCGAATACCGTGGTCGCCACAGAAAGAAGCCGTTCGTGTGTTCTACAAGGAGATGTGGGACAACGCGGACATATCTTTTGTGCCGCGGCTCTTTCATCCCGATTTCACGTTCCGTGGTTCTCTAGGGCCTGAGCTTGTCGGGTACGAGCAGTTCATTGGATACGTTCACCACGTAACTGCAGCACTTGACCATTACACGACGGACATACTTGCCTTGGTTGAAGAGGGCAATGAGGTCTTTGCGAAGGTCCGTTTTCATGGGTTCCACCGGGGCGAACTGCTCGACGTGCAGCCTACGGGGAGGCACGTTTGGTGGCATGGCACGCCCGTCTTCACGTTCGACGGACCTCGCATACGCGATCTTTGGGTGCTTGGCGACCTCCACAACCTTGTCGCACGGCTCCGTGATGAACGGACGAACAGCCCGGGGCCGTGTGAGAGTCGAGCCTGACCCTCCATCTAGGGGCATTTCCAGACGTCATCTCGAAAGTTAAGCGGCAAGGAAAGGTGATTGTCATCGTGCTCTCTTCCGCCGCATGACGGAGGACCATTTCACCGAGTATTTCGAAAAGGCGGTTCTTCAGTTCACGCAGGTTAGACGTCGATGATTCGACCAGCCACGCGCGATGATGACGATGCGATCTGGAGCATTTTCCATGCTGTCGTCGCTTCAGGCGATACGTACGTGTTTGATCCGCAGATGGCGCGCCATGAAGCGCTGTCATACTGGTTCCACCCCGACACGCACACCTATGTGGCAGAGCACGACGGACGGGTGGTCGGCACCTATATTCTCAAACCGAATCAGTCTGGATCGGGCTCTCACGTGGCGAACGCCGCCTTCATGGTCTCACCGAGCGCTCGCGGTTGCGGCATCGGCAGACGCATGGGCGAGCACTCTCTTATCGAAGCGCGCCGGCTTGGTTTCCGCGCGATGCAGTTCAATTTTGTCGTGTCGACCAACGAGCGAGCGGTGCGGCTGTGGCAAGCGCTCGGGTTTGAGATTGTCGGGACCTTGCCGGGCGCGTTTCGGCACTCCCAACACGGCTTCGTCGACGCGTATGTAATGTTCCGCGCGCTGCAATGAAGTCGTGCCAAAATCGAACGAATGACGAGACGCCGCGATTTCTTGATGCTCACGGGCGCAGCGGCCCTTTGGCCGCTGTCGGCTTATGCGCAGCAACGCAAGGTCGTGAAAATCGGATTCCTCACCGTCAAGCCGCAGGTGGAGCCGCACTGGGGCCTCGTGCGAAGTGCATTGCGCGACCTCGGATACGCCGAGGGTATGAATGTTCAGTTCGACCTGCGCGCGGCAGACACATTGGACCTCCTTGCGACGTTGGCCGCGGAGCTGGTCCGCATGAAGGTCGATGTCATAGTCGCGCTGCGCACGCCAGCGGCACACGCAGCGAAAGGCGCGACGTCTGTGACTCCGATCGTGATATTAAGCGTCGCGGATCCAGTCGGCGCCGGGATCATTTCGAGCCTTTCGCGACCGGGCTCGAACATAACCGGCGTCGGCTCGAGCGGGACGGACACCCACGTCAAGGCACTCGACTTTCTGTGCGAAATTATTCCAGGCGCTCGTCGCGTCGCCGCGATTCTCGATGCGCGTGACCCGTTTTCGAAGCCGCTGCGCACGCACTTGCAGGAGATGGCGCGCACACGCTCCCTGCAAATCGACGTGGCGTTAGTGCAGCGCGACGATCAGGTGGATCAAGTCGTCGCAGGCGTTGCCGCGCAAAAGCCCGACGCGGCAATCGTGCAAGGCGTCTTGCCGCCGCGAACAGTCGAGATGCTTCGCAAGTATCGGATCCCTACCTCGGGAACGAACATTTCTTACGCCGAAGCGGGGGCGGTGGTAATGTATTTCGCGGACGTTGGTGCAATGTGCCGCAAAGTCGCCGTTTATATTGATCGAATTGTGAAAGGCGCGAGCCCCGCTGATCTGCCAGTCGAAGAGCCGACCAAATTCAACCTCATCGTTAACGCGAGAGCGGCGAAAGCACTCGGCATCAAAATACCGCAAGAGCTGAGGCTCCGCGCGGACAAGGTGATCGAATAAACGGCGATCGCCGGCCGGCAACGCGCGCGATGCTAGCGGACTAGAACGACGCGATGACACGGGCGCTTTCTCAGGTGTGTTGTCACTGCTCGCAGTGAGCACGGCCGCTGAAACGCTCCTCGGGAGTAACATTAGCCGCCAAGTCTCGCAACAGCGCCCAACGCTTATGACCGCATGCAAAGAGCACTTCACGCCTGAAGTAGTGCGTAGTGGAACCATTCGGTAATCACCTGAAGGAGGAGACATCATGCCGACGTATATCAGTCTGGTTCAATTCACCGACAATGGCATCCGTGCCGCAAAGGACACGACCCGGCGGGTAGCCGATTGGTCCGCCAAGGTCCAGTCGAGCGGAGTAAGCATCAAGCAGATGTATTGGACGCTGGGTCATTATGATCAGGTGTGCATCTTCGAGGCGCCGGACGACGAGACGGCCGCCAGCGTGTTGCTGGCCGCGGACATGATGGGCAGCATCCGCACGCAGACCATGCGCGCTTTCACAAGCGCCGAGATGGAAAAGATTCTGGCGAAGGTGCCTTGATCAGGCGGCGTTCCGCTGCACCGACATCGAGAAGCCGCAGTGTTGTTTCCGGTCGGGGCTCGGGCGGCACGTAGCATCGTGAAATAGCGGAGGTCGGGATTGCTCAGTGACAAGCAGCGAGGTGTACTGCTCGGCATGGCTGCAGGCCTTGTCGCTACGCTCGCCGCTCTTGCGCTAGCTATCACCGCGCGTCCGACGCTCCTCACACCGACGGACGACTATGCGGCCTCCGTAATGCATGCCCTGCGATGGGACGTGCTTATCGTTCTGTGTCTCACGGCGAACATCGGCCTGCTTGCGCGCCACCGGTTCTTCACGCCCGAGGACATCGACGGCGGCGGCCTTACGAAAGGCACCGCGCAAGCACAAGTACTTCAGGCCACGCTTCAGAACACGCTGGAGCAAACCGTGCTGGCACTATCGGTCCATGCAGTGTGGGCCGCAGAAATGCCTGCGAGCTGGCAAGCCGTCATTCCAGCTGCGGCCATTCTGTTTTTCATCGGTCGCGTGCTCTTCTGGCGCGGCTACGCTCGCGGCGCACCGGGCCGCGCGCTGGGGTTTGCGTTGACGTTCTATCCGACTGTCGCAATGCTGCTGTTAATCGTCGGCCGTCTGGTCGTAGCACTCTTCCAGTGAGGCGGACGAGCGTGCGGTCACAATCCGCGATGTGACTCAATTGGTTATGGCCATGACCGCTATCAAGCCACCGGCGCCGCAAGATTCGGTATTCACATACATTCGGGCCAAGGACGAGAATCGACCCTACCTGATGAGCCGCGCTTTCGCTGACACCGCGACGCTAGAGATTGTCGCAAAGGCGGGCACGCTCTCGTTCCCGCCAATGTGCCACGGGCTCGAATCGATCACTGATGTACTGGTTCGCGATTTCGCCAGAAAATTCGAAAATGTCCATACGCTTTGCCTGGGGATACCACCTTGCACAGATGACAAAGTGTTTTCTTGCCGGTGGCTCGTGGGCATGTCCGAAAAGGAAACGCGCGACGTCCGGGTTGGCAGCGGACGGTATGACTGGACGTTTCGCGCGGACTCACTGGTTGAGCACCTGAAGATCACTATTGACCTGATGCAGACGCTACCTCCCGCTGATGTTGCAGTCATAATGAAATGGCTTTCTCCACTGCCTTATCCATGGTGTCCCGTCGATAGGGCACTTGGCAGTGCTCCGAAATTAGATGCGCTCACCACCGTCTTTCGTTGCATTGCGGCCGCCTGACTTTTATCTGCGTGAGCGGTGAAGCGGCGCACCACCACAGGGATCTACGGCGACGTTGTGCCCCGGGGCGAGCGTTCATGGAGTGCGAGAGGTGATTGCTGATTCCGTTCGAAACGGGCGCACTGCGTCCTGGCTTCTGTTTTCAATCGCAGCGCGGACAGTCAAGGCGCACCCAACAATGATGACCCCGATTTTATTGCTACGGATCGTTGCGGCGGCTTGGTTTTTCGCCGCACTTTGCCGGCCTGCGGTTGCCGATGACAACGAGCTGATATCGGAGCTCAATGAAGAAGTCGTGCAAATTCCTGTGACCGTCGGTAGCGCGACAGGCCAGCATGCAGTTTCTCTTACGGCGACAACATTTCACCCGAAAGGCAACGGGCCATTCCCGCTCATAGTGTTGAGCCACGGTAATCCGCCGAATGCAGCTGATCGCCCGGCGATCGGACGCTTTCGCAGGATTCCACAAGTCAAAGAATTTCTGAATCGCGGCTTCGCAGTTCTCGTGCCGATCAGGCGCGGCTACGGCGCGACCGGCGGCAACTATGCCGAGAGCTACGCGCGCTGTGATTACGCATCATTCACGCAGGCCGGCGCGGAGGCTGCCAGGGATCTGATCGCATCAATCGATTTCGCAAAAAAGCTGCCCTTCGTAAACCCGGCGGCGGTTATATTGGTTGGTCAGTCCGCCGGCGGCTTTGCATCGTTGGCTGCCGCCAGCCTCAAGCCCGCCGGTTTAATCGCAGTTGTCAACTTTTCAGGAGGACGTGGCGGAGATCCGCAGAAACATCCGGGAGTTCCATGCGGTGCCAGGGGCATGGCTGAAACGATCGGAAAGTTTGGAGAAACGATAGACGTGCCCGTACTTTGGCATTACGTCGAGAATGATCTCTTCTTTGGACCTGAGTATGCGAAATTGTGGTTTGCGGCATTCGAAAAATCCGGGGGTAAAGGCGTGCTTGTGATTCAGCCTGCTTTTGGCAAAAATGGACATTCGCTCTTCACAACCGACAGCGGCATTGCGATCTGGACAGTGCAGTTTGATAAGTTTTTAAAAGAAAATCGCCTGGTTCCTCACCAGACGTCCTTGAACGCGAATCGCATGGCTGCAGGCGAACGCAAGGACGACGTGTTGGCTGTTCAATGACAGAGCTGTATGTCAGCACTGATGTCGAGACCGATGGTCCCATTCCCGGACCGCACTCGATGCTCAGCTTCGGGTCCGCCGCTTATGCGGAGGACAAGAGACTCATAGCAACATTCAGTGCAAATCTGCAAACGCTGGCGGGCGCATCTGCTCATCCCAAGACAGCGGAGTGGTGGGCAACGCAGCCGAAGGCATGGGAAGCATGCCGGCAAAATCTCGAGCCGCCCGCTGAGGCGATGCACCGGTACCTCGTTTGGTTGAAATCGTTGCCGGCGACGCCTGTATTCGTGGCGTATCCCGCGGGCTTCGACTTTCTATTTATTCAGTGGTATCTGCTCCGTTTCGTTGGAGAGAGTCCCTTCAGCCATTCCGCGCTTGATATCAAGTCATTTGCGATGGCGGTGTTGAAAACTGATTTCTACGCGAGCACCAAGCGCAATATGCCGAAACACTGGTTCGACAAGTTGCCGCATACCCACATCGCGCTGGACGATGCAATTGAGCAGGGTGCGCTATTCTGCAACATGCTACGAGAAAACCGCAGTGCCGGGCGGTGCTAAGGTTGCTTGCATGAGTCTAGCCAGATGCCCGCGAGTTCGCACGTCTGCTCGCAACATCGCATTGACTGTCGGTATGTCCCTTGCATTCTCGTTATCGGCCGCAGATCCAAAGCGCTTGACGGGCACATACGCACTTTCGCCCGCATCGCTGATCGATCCGGCCCCCGGCGAACAAAAGGACACACACTTGAGATTGCATCTAACAGGTGCTGCAGCAACTGACGTGTATCGCGCGTTAAGATCGAAGCCTAAAAGGGATGAGTGCCTCGATGACGGCAGTCTCAGCAAGACTCAAGGTGAGATCATGTGCACACGTCACGTCAAAGGCGATCATGAATGCTGGTTCGGTATCGAGCTCAAGACGCGCAAGGTTGTTGCTGCGTCCGTGTGCTGAGCCGGGGGAGCAGCGAGACGTACGACAATGCGCCTAACGACAAAGTGAGGGGTCGAGAGCATGGGTAGTCGGCCGATGCAAAAATACACGGGAAGCTGCCACTGCGGTTCAGTGCGCTTCGAAATCACGACTGACTTTCCCGAGCTCACAATGTGCGACTGCTCGATCTGCCGCCGCAAGAATGCACTGATGGTCAAGGTGCATGAGAGCATGTTCATACTTTTGAAGGGCGCAGAAGCGCTCACCGAATATCAGTTTCATACCAGGACTGCTCGCCATTTTTTTTGCAAAATCTGCGGCATTTATCCGTTTCACCGCAAACGCGTTACGCCGGACTATGTTGGAATCAATGTGTTCTGCCTGCATTATTTCGATCCAAGCGGCATCCCGGTGCGCAACGCAGTCGGTGCAGCGATGCCATGACCGATATCCTGCGTTCGGCGACAGCGTCGTTGGGTGATGCGTAACGTGACGGTCGCGACAGCATTGGCGGCAGTGCGCGATATGCTCGCCGCGCAAACCGGCGACCAGGTTATCCTCGCTCGACCTGACGACACGCTGGCGGCGATTTACGTTTGGCCATGGTTCGTTCAGGAAGATCCTCGCTTACGACAATCTTCAGCGCCGGCGAATTCGCCTGGCGGCATTGCGCTGACGCCCGCAAGTGCGAGCGTGCAGCTCCTGGTGCTGGTCAGGCCGGCGCTCACATCCGACGGGCTGACCCGGTTAGACGCGGCGCGTCAGGCGATACTCGATCATCCGATACTCCACGTAGCCGGTCGAAATGTTCAGCTGGTGATGAATTCGCTCAGCGCGGCGGATCTCGCAACCATTTTTGTGGCTGCATCCTTGCCGCTCACGATTTGTTTGAGTGCGACTGTGCGAGGAATCTGATCGTGAGCTGCTTCGTCGCTTCGGTTGCAAGACACTGAGGAAATGTCGCCGATGTCTTGTGAGTGGCCCGCGTGCGTTCGCGACCGGATAAAATGGGCCCATGAGTGAGCAGACACGCAGAATCAGTGCGACCGCGTTACAAGCATTCATAGCGCGCGCGTTTGAAGCCGTTGGCGTATCCACAGCTGAAGCAAAAGTAATCGCCGAACTGATGACGCGCGCGGATGTCAATGGCGCCGACGGGCACGGTGTGTTTCGCCTGCCGCAATACATCCGGCGCATCAAGGGCGGGGCCGTCAATATCAAGCCAACGATTCGCGTCGAACGCGACGCGCCCGGTATGGCGCTCGTGGACGGCGACAATGGCATGGGCCATCTCGTCATGCGCTTCGCCACCGAAAAAGCCATTGAAAAAGCAAAAACCGCCGGCACCGCATGGGTGGGCGTGAAGGCGAGCAACCATGCGGGACCCGCTTCGTTGTATGCGAGCATGCCGATCGAGCATGACATGATTGGTCTATATCTCGCTGTCGGCAATGCAAATCATCTCGCGGCGTGGGGTGGACTTGATATGCTGCTGTCGACGAATCCGATCGCGGTCGGTGTGCCGGCAGGTACAGAGCCGCCCATCGTGCTCGATATGGCGACCACCGTTGCTGCGTATGGCAAAGTGAAAACGTCAGCGCAACGCGGCGAGACGATGCCGGAAGGGTGGATGATCGATCGACAGGGGAAGCCGCTGACCGATCCGAAGCGTGCGGGCGAAGGCCTGCTGTTGCCGATCGGCGGCTACAAAGGGTACGGACTTGCGCTCGTCTTCGGGCTGCTTGCAGGCACGTTAAACGGTGCGGCGATGGGACGCGATGTCGTCGATTTCAACAACGATGATACGACGGCGACCAATACCGGACATGTGATCGTCGCGATTAACGTTGCCATGTTCCGCGACATCGCAGAGTTCAAAACGAGCGTCGATCAACTCGTGCGGGATATCCGAAATTCCAAGCGGCTTCCGGGCGTCGACGCTATTCGCCTGCCGGGAGAACAAAGCCATGCTAAACGCCTCGAGCGGACACGACTGGGGATCCCGCTGCCGCCGGCTCTCGCGACAGGTCTTGACCAGCTCGCGCACGAACTCAAGATACCGGCGCCCGGCTGACTGACAGTCCTCGCACCATTTTCCAAAGCATCACAGGAGCACACGCATGGTAAGGCTCGCTGACCTGCCCGATTGGGAACGTCAACATATGTTGAGCAAAGTGAAAGACTGCGCCGGTTTCGACGGGCGACCGTGGGTAAAGCCGCCGGCGCTCGACAAGTGCCGCGTCGCGATCATTTCGACCGCAGGGCTGCACGCGCGCGGCGACCGGCCATTCGGGCCCAGCGCGAATGCAACGGACTATCGCATCATCCCCGGCGATACCGCAGCGGCCGATCTCGTGATGAGTCATCAATCGGTAAACTTCGATCGTTCAGGCTTTCAGGAAGATCATAACGTCGTTTTTCCGCTCGACAGGTTGAACGAGCTTGCGACCGACGGCGTCATCGGATCGGTAGCTGAGTTTCATTATTCGTTTATGGGCGCGGCGCCGATTCGCAAGCTCGAACCGAAGGCGCGAGAGCTCGCGGGACTGCTCAAGAGTGACCGCGTCGATGCGGTACTACTGAGTCCGGTCTGACCGAATTGCACGTGCGCCGTTGGCGCGCTCGGTCACTACCTCGAGACGGAAGGTATCGCGACGACGCAGATATCGCTCGTACGCGAGCACACTGCTGCAATCAAACCGCCGCGCGCGTTGTGGGTGCCGTTCATTCTGGGCCGTCCATTCGGTGTTCCGGGTGACAGTGCATTTCAACGTCGAGTCTTAACGACAGTACTGCGATTGCTCGATGCGCCATCCGGGCCGGTGCTTGAGGATTACGATCAGGAAGCACCCGCTCCGCGCGCCGAAGATGTCGAAGGCGTTGCGTGTCCAGTCAGTTTCGATGTTGAGACCAACCCAAACAATCTCGGTGCGCAATTGGCGAGAGAGATCGAGGAGCTGGCGCCCTGGCACGACCTCGCGGTCAAGCGTCGCGGGCGAACGACAACCGGCGTGAGCGGACTCGACATCGACGAACTAGCGCGGCTAATTGCCTCTTATCTGAACGGAAGCGCAGCGCACAAGTTTCAAGCGATGACCGCCGGCGAGACATTGAAAATCGTTTGCGACGATTTGCGCGCTTACTATTACGAGGCGGCTGCCGCGAAGCCAGGCAATCCCGATGCAAGCGCGATCCTGCAATGGTTCTGGCATGACACGGCAGCAGGACGGGCATTTCTTGCGCTGCAGAAAGTGTGCAACGCGAGCGACGACGCATCGCTGAAGGTCTTGGGCGGGAACTCCCTGGTACCACGCGCCATCCAACAGACCGTTCTATAACCGGATCACGAGATCATGCGGAGACTTTCATGCGCGATGTTGCTACTAATGTTAAGTGCATGTGCGACGCAAGTAGGCCAGCCACCGCCTGCTGAGGGGGCAGCCGCCCGTGCAGTCGCAACCCCAGCCCGAGCAGCAACCGCCTGTGGTCACGAAGCCCAAGCCGCCGGCGCCCACGGTTAATCTCTCGGGATATCCGCCGGAGTTTCGCGACGGTTATACCGACGGTTGTACGAGTGCGAAGCCGAATGCAACGCGTATAAGGGACGAAGCTCGCATCAAGTCCGATACGCGTTACGCCCAAGGCTGGCAGGACGGGTTTGATATTTGCAAGCGGCAGAGATGAGTCTGCGTGTCAAAGCGACGACTCCACTTCAGATACTATTGTCATTGAGCATTATCGCGAGTGCATCCAGTGCGTTGCCTTGATGCCCCGTTTTTCCGACACCGGCCCGCACTGCCGCGACGAGCTCTTGATGTCCTTCGCCGCTAATTCTTGACCCGCGCGATCCGAATCACTTCGGGCGTCCGCCGCAGCTGTACGCATGATATGTGCGAGATGCAGCCGGTTCAATACCTGCAACGTGAAGGTAATCGTCGCATACGGGTCGCCCTGCGCCGGACCGATCGCGACGTTGTCGATATTTGACTCCGCTTCCGCGATTTGAGCGGCCAGCTTAGCAAGCACACCCCGCTGGTTCAACACCTCGAGCTTGATGGTCACAGCGAAAAGCTTGCGCGTCTCCGGCGCCCATTCCACATCGATCACTTTGTCGGGATCGGAGCGTGTTTTTGCGATCACCGGACAGTCATGCGTGTGAATTGCCATGCCCTGCCCCTTGTTAATCAGCCCGATGATGGGATCGCCGGGGATTGGTTTGCAGCACTGCGCAAACTGCACAGCCATACCCTCCGAGCCGCGAATCATCACGGGTGCGGCGGTCCTGCGATCGACGTCGGGCACGTCGCCCAACGATAAAAGCCGCCGGGCTACGACCACGGCGAGACGTTTGCCGAGGCCGATGTCCGCAAGTATGTCTTGTTGTGATTTCGCGCCGGTATCTTTGAGCAGCTTGTCCCATTGCGTCGGCTTGATCGCGCTGACACCGGATCTAAGCGTCGCCAGCGCCTGATTGAGCAAACGCTCGCCGAGCTGCGCCGATTCCTGCGACTGTACGGTCTTCAGAAAATGGCGGATGTGCGAGCGCGCTTTTGCGGTCACAACATAATTCAGCCATAACGGATTGGGCTTGGCGTGAGACGCGGTGATGATCTCGACCCGCTCTCCGTTCTTGAGCTCCGTTCTGAGGGGCATCAGTTCGTCGTTGATCTTCACGGCGACACAGCGATTGCCGATATCCGTATGTACGGCATACGCGAAGTCGACCGCTGTGGCGCCCCGTGGCAGGGAGAGGATTTTGCCTTTCGGGGTGAAGACATAGACCGCATCCGGGAATAGATCGACTTTCAGATGCTCGAGAAACTCGGTCGAATCACCGCTGCCCGAATGGATCTCAAGCAGGCTTTGCAGCCACTGATGCGTCTTCTTCTGCAGCTCGTTCAGTGACGCATCGGTGCTCTTATACAACCAGTGCGAAGCGACGCCGGCTTCCGCGATTTTGTGCATTTCCTGCGTGCGGATCTGCACTTCGAGCGGGCTTCCAAACGGGCCGAACAGCGTCGTATGCAGCGATTGATAGCCGTTCGCTTTCGGGATCGCAATGTAATCCTTGAACTTGCCGGGAATGGGCTGATAGAGCGAATGCAGGGCGCCGAGCACGAGATAGCACGAGGGCACATCGTTGACGATGATGCGAAAACCGAAAACGTCATGCACCTTCGAAAAGGAGAGGTGCTTCTCGCGCATCTTTCGATAGATACTGAACAGATGCTTCTCGCGTCCATGCACGATCGCTTCAATGCCGTCCTGCTTGAGCCGCTTATTGATCGTTGCTTCAACCTTGCCGACCACTTCGCGCCGGTTTCCACGCGCGCTCTTAAGCGCCTTCGCAAGTGCGCGGCTGCGCATCGGAAACAGATAGCTGAAACTCAGATCTTCGAGTTCCTGATAGATGCTGTTCAGGCCGAGGCGGTTGGCTATCGGCGCGTAAATCTCGAGGGTCTCGCGCGCCACCCGTTTGCGCTTCGCGGTCGGCACCGCGTCGAGTGTGCGCATATTGTGCAGACGATCCGCGAGCTTGATGAGAATCACGCGCACGTCGCGCGCCATCGCGAGCAGCATCTTGCGGAAGTTTTCGGCTTGCGCTTCTTCGTGCGTCTCGAACTCGATGCGATCCAGCTTCGAAACGCCATCAACGAGCTCGGCAACCGGTTTACCGAATTTTTTGGTGATCTCCGCCTTGGTAACGGCGGTATCTTCCATGACGTCATGCAGGAGCGCTGCGCTAAGCGCCTGTGAATCGAGATGCAGCTGCGCGAGGATGTTCGCTACGGCGAGCGGGTGCGATATATACGGGTCGCCGGATGCGCGAAACTGGCCGTTGTGTGCCGCTTCGCTGAAGTGGTAGGCCGATTCTATTCGAGAGACATCATCCGGCTTTAAATAGCCGGACCATTCCTTGAAGAGAGTGACGGCTTCGGGCATATCTCCACAAAGATGGAAGACATGGGACGGTGGATGGTTCGCTCAGCACGGCGCCCGCGTCAGCGGGATGCATCCGTCGCCCCTGCGCTTCCTCGAAGGCCTCCGGTCAGGACGGGGTTTTGTTCAGTATGTCGAGCCCGTAATGTCCCGCGGCGAGTTCGCGCAACGAAATGACGGTCGCCTTGTCGCGGTTCGCTTCGAGCATCGGCGTCGCGCCGTTCGTGAGTTGCCGGGCGCGGTACGTTGCCGCGAGTGTCAACTCAAAACGGTTCGGTATTATTTTCAGACAATCGTCGACAGTGATACGAGCCATGGATTTGATCCTTACATCATACGGTTGAATTGTTCGCGATGGCGGGCGACCTGGGCAGCAACCCGCAGGCGTTCGGCGCGGACTATGCTCACCAGGTCCTGTACCGCCTCTGCGAAATTATCATTGATAATAACATAATCGAACTCGACAAAATGGCTGATTTCCCGGTTTGCAGCTGACAAGCGGCGGGCTATGACGTCGGGCGGGTCCTGTCCGCGTCCCTTTAGCCGGTCGAGAAGTGTATCCAGGGAGGGCGGCATGATGAAAATGCCAACCGCGTCGCTCACTAACTTGCGGACCTGGGCGGCGCCTTGCCAGTCAATCTCGAGCAGGATGTCGGCGCCGGCTGCGCGCTGTTCGTCGATCCAGGCTTGCGAAGTACCGTATAAGTTGTCGTGCACGCAGGCACTTTCGAGAAAAGCGCCGGCGGCCGTCATCTCCTCGAACTTCTGCTTCGAGATGAAATGATAATCGCGGCCGTCCACTTCGCCGGGACGCGGCGGGCGGGTGGTACAGGAGATCGAAAGCTTAATCAGCGGATCCGCTTTGAGCAGTGCGGCCACCAGAGACGTTTTACCGGCGCCGGAAGGCGCACTTACGATGAAAAGCTTGCCGCTCATGCTATGCAGGGAACGCTTGCCGTACAAACGACGTTGCTGCCCGCCCGCCGGACTTGAGTGCGCATGAAGCTGGTGCGGCGTGACGGTGGCTCGATGTCCAGGTCTGCGTTCCTGAGTTTGCGATTACTCGATGTTCTGGATTTGTTCGCGCATCTGCTCGATCAGCAGCTTCAGGTCCAGCGACACGCGAGTGACTTCGACGTCGACGGATTTCGAGCCGAGCGTATTCGCTTCCCGGTTAAGTTCCTGCATCATGAAGTCCAGTCGCTTGCCGACAGCGCCGCCGCGCTCGAGAATCCGTTTGATCTCGCTGAAGTGCGTCGCAAGACGCGAGAGCTCCTCATCGATGTCGATGCGGTTCGCAAAAAGCGCGATCTCCTGGCGGATGCGCTCGTCGTCGGCGACCGCCATGGCTTCACGCAGCCGCAGGGTCAGCTTTTCCTGAAAAGCCGCGATGACCTGGGGCATACGGGGCGCGACTGAAGCGACGCGTTCCTCCATCGCCGCGACACGTTCGAGCAGGACCGTTTTGAGCTTTTCACCCTCACGCGCGCGCGATGCGGAGAATTCTTCCAAAACCTGACGGAGTGCATCCTGCGCCGCCGCGCGCATCTCCTCGAGTGAAACCGTTTCTGCCCCAAGCATGCCCGGCCAGCGCAGGATGTCGGCCGCTGTAAGGCCGTTCACGCTGGGCCACGCCAGCCGCAATTTTTCGCTCAAGGCGCGCAGTTGCTTAAGGACCTCGACATTGAGCTCGAACGACTTCGTTGCGGCGGTGAGCGTGTTAAGACCAATGCGGCATTCGACTTTGCCGCGCTGCAGTCTTGCCACAATCAATTCGCGCAAGCCCGGTTCGAGAGCGCGCAAGTCTTCGGGCAACCGGAACTGAAGGTCGAGATAACGGTGATTTACCGAGCGCAGTTCGACGTTGAGCGCGGACGTGGGCAGTTCACGCGTAGCGCTGGCAAATCCGGTCATGCTATGGATCATGGGAGCAACGGCGCAACCGATAAATACTGATAAGCACAATCGCCGGCTGCGAGCATTACCATTTACTATTGGCCTTTATCATTGACGTCGCCGGCGGACCTACAGATGGCGGCAACAATAACATATTCAAGGAAGAACCATGCGGCCCAGCAAGCGACAACCCGATGAGTTACGCAGCATACGCATTACCCGCCGTTATACGCGCCACGCAGAAGGCGCAGTGCTGATCGAAGCGGGCGACACGCGGGTGCTGTGCACAGTAAGCGTCGAAGACAAGGTGCCGCCGTTTTTGAAGGGCAAGGGACGCGGATGGCTCACTGCCGAGTACGGCATGCTGCCGCGCGCGACGAATACGCGCTCGGACCGCGAGGCGGCGCGTGGAAAGCAGTCGGGTCGCACGCAGGAAATCCAGCGATTGATCGGTCGCGCCTTGCGCAGCGTGGTCGATCTCGATGCACTGGGCGAGCGCACACTGCAAATTGATTGCGATGTCATTCAAGCCGATGGCGGCACGCGGACTGCCGGTATCACCGGCGCCTTCGTCGCAGTACACGATGCAGTCGATTATCTCCTCGAGAAAAAACTGCTCGCCGCCTCGCCGATTCGCGATTTTGTGGCCGCTGTTTCCGTCGGTGTCTACGAAGGCACGCCGGTACTCGATCTGGATTACCCTGAAGACTCGGCCTGCGACACTGACATGAACGTGGTCATGACGGGAAGCGGCGGTTTCGTCGAAGTTCAAGGTACGGCCGAGCGGGCGCCATTCTCCCGCACGGAAATGGACGCGCTGCTTGGTCTTGCGCAGAAGGGCATCCAGCGGTTGGTGGCTGCTCAAAAAGCCGCGCTCGCACAATAGGAATGCTCACGCAAAAGGCGAAGCTCAGCACGCGACACGGTTCTCGTGGTCGTCCTGCCCACTTCTCCGTTACGGCACTAAGCAACGCATGAAAAAAATCGTGATCGCTTCAAATAACGTCGGCAAGCTGAATGAGATCGGCGCGATTCTCGCGCCGCTCGATATCGAGATCATTGCGCAGTCCACGCTCGGTGTAAGTGAAGCCGCCGAACCACATTGTACGTTCGTCGAGAACGCGCTCGCAAAAGCACGTCACGCAAGTTTGCATACGGGGCTGCCGGCACTCGCCGACGATTCGGGCATTTGCGTGGACGCTTTGCAAGGTGCGCCTGGCGTGCATTCGGCCCGGTTTGCCGACGACGGGCCAGCCGCGACGACGCGTGCGGAGCAGGACGAGCGCAATAATCAGAAATTACTCACGCTGCTTAGCAACGACACGAATCGCAAAGCGCATTACTATTGCGTGATTGTTTTGACGCGCAGCGCCGGCGACCCGCAGCCCATCATCTGCGAAGCAGAATGGCATGGCGAAGTCGCTCGCGGTCCGCGCGGCAGCGGTGGTTTCGGTTACGATCCGCTTTTTTTCATACCGGCGCTGCGCAAGACCGGCGCCGAGCTCCGCGCGGATGATAAAAATCGCATCAGTCATCGCGGGCAGGCGCTCGCGGCGCTGGCGGCCCGACTCGATCCACATGCCGGCGTGAGCATCGGACGCCGCAGGACGTCCAAAGACTAATGTTACGGCTGCGATGATCCGGCAACCATTATGTCTGCATTACTGCCGCTTAACACTCACAATGCACCCTCGTTCAAGGCGCTGCCCCCACTCTCGCTGTACATCCATATCCCGTGGTGCGTGCGCAAATGTCCATACTGCGACTTCAATTCCCATGAGGCCCGGGAACCGATAGCCGAAACGCGCTATATCGAGGCGCTGATTGCCGATCTCGAAAGCGCTTTGCCTCTCATTTGGGGGCGCAAGGTCTACACCGTGTTTTTCGGCGGAGGGACACCGAGCATGTTCTCCGCAGCAGGTATCGAGCAGATTATTGCCGCGGTGCGCTCGCGCGTGCCGCTTTCGATTGATGCCGAGATTACGCTCGAAGCAAATCCAGGGACATTCGAAGCGGAGAAATTTCGTGCGTTTCGCGCGGCAGGCGTAAACCGGCTATCGATCGGCGTACAAAGCTTCAATCCGAAACATCTCAAGGCGCTGGGCCGTATCCACGACGATCAGCAGGCGTATGCGGCCATCGATATTGCGCGTGCGCATTTCGACAACTTCAATCTCGATCTGATGTATGGATTGCCTGAGCAGACGCTGGACGAAGCGTGCGCCGACATCGAAGCTGCGCTGTCATTTTCGCCGCCGCATATTTCAGCGTATCACCTGACGCTCGAACCGAATACTTACTTCCATCGCTACCCGCCGCCGCTGCCTGATGACGATGCCAGTGCTCGAATGCAGGAGGCGATCGAGCAACGACTCGACGCTGCGGGCTTTCGTCATTACGAGACGTCGGCCTTTGCACAACCGGGCAAACAGGCGCGTCACAATATGAATTACTGGACGTTCGCCGACTATCTCGGCATCGGCGCCGGCGCTCATAGCAAAATTTCGTTCCCCGATCGCATTGCGCGACAGATGCGTTATAAGCAGCCTCGCCAATACATGGACAATGCGGCGCGCGGCAATGCAATCCAGGAGCAGCACGACGTCGCGACCGAGGATATCCCATTTGAGTTCATGATGAACGCCCTGCGACTTACCAACGGGTTTCCGGTAGTGCTCTTCCAGGAGCGCGCAGGTATCCCGTGGACGTCAGTACTAAAAGCACTCGACGAAGCGGAACGGCGCGGCCTCATCGAACGCGATCACAGTCGCGTCAAGCCGACTAAGTTGGGTCAACGTTTTCTGAACGACCTGCTGCAACTCTTTTTGCCCGAGACCAAGCGCGAAACGGCGTGAAAAGACTATTAAGCGCGCACGCCACTCACCGGGGCGGAGGGTGACAACACGATGCCAGCATCTTCGGTTTGCAGCGTCATGAGTGTTTCCCCGGGCTTCGCTTGCAACACCATCGGACTCAAACGCCGCATCTGCGCCGAGCCGAAGTAGGTCGCAAAAGGTACGTCTAGTGCGTCGCGTCCGATGCCGAGCCGCACGAGATCGGAAATCGGCGCAAGCTCTGTCGGATCGAAGAGATGCCAGCGATCACCGAGGTACGCTTCTACCACCGCATGGAAATCGGGCGGCGGCGTCTCATACCGGGTATAAGCCGTCACGAAACGGGCCGGCACATTGAGCGCGCGGCAAAGCGCAATGACGAGATGTGCAAAGTCTCGGCACACGCCGGCGCGATTCGCAAGCACGTCACGCGCGCTCGAATTCACGGTAGACGATCCGGTTTGGTAATCGACGTTCTCTTTGACCCACTGGCAAATCGCCTGCACACGTCGATAGCCGGTCGGCAGGTTGCCGAACTTGCGCACCGCGAAACCGTAGATTGCTTCAACTTCACAATACCGGCTCGGCCGCACATAAATCAGCAGTTCGCCGGGCAGGCGCGCCAGTGGAACCTCCGGCGCATCCACGTCGATAAGCGGGCGGTTGTAATTCGACCGTGGCAAGATACCGCACAGTGAAAGGGCCGGGTGCAACATCGACGCGCAGGAAGCGGTTGTGACCAGCCTCATCACGAAACTCGTCATACGCTGTGGCCGGTGTCGTGGTTATCGTTTCGGCGATGACACGTTGCTGCGAAGAATTCGGAATCGCGAGATTGAATACGAATAGGGACTGCTGCACAACGTCATAGCTCATCTCGCAGTCGATGTGGAAGGCTGTCATTGGTGAATCCATGTAACGAAGTGGGCGACCGGTGCTGAGGCGGGCCGGAAGTCTTCAAGTGCGAACTGCTTTGCCGATGCCTGCAGACGCCCTAGAATAGTCGAAAAACGAAGCATCGATCATGCCGGCGTAGCGATCCCCGTGAGTTCGGGTGCGGATCAATAAAAGGAGGCAGCATGCGTCAAGTTGTCAGGTTCGTTTGCGCCCTTGCGGTCGCTATATGTTGCACATCGGCGCACGCGCAGTCCCAAGGTTATCCAAACAAGTTCGTGCGCTTCGTTGTGACCTATCCGGCGGGCGGCAGTTCGGATGTGATGTCCCGTATCGTCGGCCAGAAGCTGACTGATCTCTGGGGTCAGCAGGTCGTGGTCGATTCGAAGCCCGGCGCTGCAGGCGCAATCGGCATGGAATATGCCGCCAAACAGCCTCCCGACGGGTATACGTTCTTGCTCGGAAATTTCGGGCCCGTCGTCGCGAATCCACTGCTCACCAAAGTTAATTACGACGCGAAAAAAGATTTCGTGCCCGTGTCCCTCATCACGATAGGCGCCAACATTCTCGTCATACCGACCTCGCTGCCGGTGAAGAATACGAAACAGCTCATTGCGTTGGCTAAAGCGCGGCCGGGCGAACTCACGTTCGGCACGAGCGGTCCGGGCAGCATGTCGCATCTCGCAGGTGAGATGTTCAAGCGGCTTGCCGACGTAAATATCACCCAGATCGCTTACAAAGGCGGTGTTCAGTGGATCACCGATACGATGGGCGGGCATATCGCGATGGTTTTCGCGGATGCACTGCCGGCGATGACGAACATGAGAAGCGGCAAGTTGCGCGCGCTGGCGGTCACCAGCGAAAAGCGCTCGCCGTTTACGCCGGAACTGCCGACGCTCGAGGAAGAGGGCGTCAAGGGTTTTGCGGCCGCCAACTGGTGGGGCATTCTCTTTCCCGCAGGCGTCCCGCGGCCTATTATCGATAAAGTTAACGCGGACATCGTTAAAGTTGTCGCGAACCAGGAAGTGAAGACGCGCTTGGGTGAACTCGGCGTCGAAGCAGTGTCCAGTACCCCGGAGCAGTTCGGCGATTTCATGGCCAAGGAAACCGCGCGCTATCAAAAGCTCATCAAGGAAGCGAACATCAAGGGTGAGTAAACACGGTCTGCGCCGGTCTCGCCGCATTCGAATTGGCTTGCCGCTATGAGCCTCTTCGGGAAAGATGCGAGTGCAGTCGCAACGCCCGACCGGCGCAGTCGTAAACGATGACGGCCGGCCGGCGCATGCCCACGCAGAAAGCGCAACGAGCGGCAACGACGATTATCTCGCGGCTTGTCGCATGGCGACGTTAGATGCTGGAGCGTTTGCTGATTTCCGCCGACATCCGGACTACACGAAAGTGCTTGAACATGTGTCCGAGGGTCTCGGCCACCAATATCTGCAGCTGATATCAGCGCAAGGTCGCGCGCGCCGTGGCCTGCACGAGGCTGCGAAGAATGATGATGTCGGAAATCCACGAACCATGCGGCTCGACTCCGGACTCGTTATTTCGCCGACAACGCTGCGGTATCTCAAAGTAGCGGACGACATCGAGACGCATTTCGGCAGCATTGATGGCGCTGACGTCATTGAAATCGGCGTCGGCTACGGCGGCCAGTGCCGGATACTGGATTCGCTCTTCAAGCTTAATTCGGTACACGCTCGTCGATTTGCGCCCGGTGCTCAACCTTACCGACGAATTTCTGAGCAGGTTCCCGCTGAGATGCAGTGTGCGGTTACGAACCATGAATGAATTGTCGCCGCGGCCTTATCACTTCGCAGTCAGCAACTACGCATTTACTGAACTCTCGCGCGAACTACAGGAGGTTTATTTCGACAAAGCGCTTAGCCGCAGCGCGAAGGGTTACATCACTTTCAACGATATCGCGCCGCCGAAGTTTCGGCCCATGACGCGAGACGAGCTTTGCCAGCGGCTCGATGCGCGCGTGCTTCCCGAAAATCCGCTGACGCACCCGAACAACTGCATCATCGTCTGGGGAGCGGCTGTCACGCGTTCGAGTCCGTGAGCTATTTAGCGTTTCACCGCGGGAAATTCCTGCGGCGCCTCAGCGCGCTCGAACATGCCGTAGTCACGCACGACTGATGCAACGCGCAGCCGGTAATCGGCAAAAACGCTCGTTCGCCCCTGCCACTGCGCGCGATGATGTTCCTCGTGCTGCCGCCATTTAATGAGTGCAGCTTCGTCCCGCCAGAAAGATAAAGAGAGGATTTTTCCTGGCGTGGTCAGGCTCGAAAAGCGCTCGATTGAAACGAATCCATCGATCTTTTCAAGCTCGGGCCTGAGTCGGCCGGCAATATTGAGATAGTCCTGCTCTTTGCCGGGAGCCGGCTGGACTTCGAAGATCACGGCAAACATCTTTGGGGACTCCCGCAGGTCTGGGTTATCGCGTCACACCCTTCGAAAGATGATATCCCATACGCCGTGGCCGAGCTTAAGCCCGCGCGCCTCGAATTTCGTGAGTGGTCGGTAGTCGGGGCGAGGTGAGTAATCCTTGGCGATATTCGCGAGACGCGGTTCAGCGCGTAGCACATCGAGGATGAATTCGGCGTACTCCCGCCAGTCGGTCGCCGCATGCAGGTAAGCCCCGGCTGCCAGGCGCTCCGCGATCAAACTGACGAACGCAGGCTGCAGCAGGCGGCGCTTGTGATGGCGCTTCTTCGGCCACGGGTCCGGGAAAAAAATGTGAACGCCGCTGAGCGTCGCCGGCGGGATCATTTCACTCAGTACCTCGACCGCATCATGCTGGATGATGCGTACGTTGGTGAGATCGCGCTCGGCAATGGCTTTCAGCAGGCTGCCAACGCCCGGCGTATGCACTTCGATACCGAGATAGTCGTTTTCGCGATGCTGGGCGGCGACCGTAGCGGTCGTTTCGCCCATGCCAAAACCGATCTCCACGAACTTGGGTGCGACGCGGCCGAAGATTGCGTCGAGCTCTAAAGGCTGCGCCGAGTAGGGGATACCGAACTGCGGCAGCAGCGCATTGTATGCTCGCTGCTGCGCATTCGACACGCGCCCCTGGCGCAGTACGAAGCTGCGTATCGGGCGATGCGACACGGTGTTCATTCGTGAAAGTGTAGCGCACGCGTCCGGCCACGCGTGCGGCAACTACACCGAAATGGTTGGAGCGCTGCTCAGTTGCTGGCGATAAGCCCGCCGACCGGAGAGCTGGGAGACGCAGTGTAAAACTTTTTAGGCATGCGGCCGGCGAGGAACGCTTCGCGCCCGGCTTCCACTGCTTTCTTCATGGCGGATGCCATCATGACCGGGTTTTTTGCGGTTGCAATGGCGGTGTTCATCAACACGCCGTGACAGCCCAGCTCCATCGCGATCGCTGCGTCAGACGCGGTGCCGACACCGGCGTCGACGATCACCGGCACCTTCGCATTCTCGATGATGATCTGCAGATTCCAGGGATTGAGAATCCCCATGCCGGAACCGATCAAGGAGGCGAGCGGCATCACGGCACAGCAGCCGATCTCCTCGAGTTGGCGCGCAGCGATCGGGTCGTCGCTGCAGTACACCATCACTTTGAAATTGTCATCGACCAGCGTTTTTGCCGCTGCCAATGTTTCGGCCATATTCGGAAATAATGTTTTTTGATCGCCGAGCACCTCGAGCTTCACGAGGTCGTGTCCATCGAGCAGTTCGCGCGCAAGCCGCAGCGTGCGTACCGCTTCATCGGCGGAATAGCATCCGGCGGTATTGGGCAGCAGCGTAAACTGGCTGGGCGGCAGCGCGTCGAGCAAACTGGGCTGTCCGGGATCCTGACCGATGTTGGTGCGGCGGATCGCGACGGTGACGATCTGTGCGCCGCTTGTCTCGACGGCAGCGCGCGTTTCGGCGAAGTCCTTGTACTTGCCGGTTCCTACGAGGAGACGCGACTCATACTGTTTGCCGGCAATAATTAATGGATCTAAATGTTCGCGCGGGTTCATGTCGAAGTTCGAAGCGATATCCGATGTGCAATCGGACAGTCTGCAACAATTTTGCGCGCCGGGCAATCAGCCGCCGATCAGCCGCCGCCCACCGCAACCACGATCTCGAGCTTGTCGCCATCCGCTAAGAATTGATCTGCGTGACGGCTGCGCGGAACGATCTCGCCGTTGCGCTCGACCGCGACCCGTTTGCCGCCCAATTCAAGGTGCTCGAGCAACTGTCGACAATTAAGCGGCGCCTCGAAGCGACGCGATTCACCATTGACGGTAAGTGCAATCATGGATTCAGAAACTTAGCTGCGCGTTTACGCCGACGAGATAATTGCGGCCGGGTGACGGCTCGTAAAACCGGTTATTGGAGTCGGCGACGATAACTGAACCGACGTACTGTCGATCGGTGATGTTGTCGACGCGCGCAAACTCGGTCAGCCGCCATTTTTTCCCGCGTTGCTCAAAGCCAGCCTTGAGGTTGGCGATCGTATAAGGATCCGCGAATGCGCTGTTCACGTCATTCACATAGACCCTGCCGTTCGAGCGCAGTTCAACCCCCGCGTGGAAGCCGGTCGGCACATGGCGCCAGATGACTTCTCCCCATACAGAGTAGACAGGAACGCCCGGCAGTTTGCTGCCTGCGCTGACAGTGACCGGAGGACTGCCGGATATGAAGGGCTGGGTAAATTCCGCCTGGAGATATGTATATGCAAGATAGGCTTCAAACCCTTTTCCGAGATAGCCCTCGACCGACAGCTCTGCGCCGCGGCGTCGCGTTTGTGACGCATTCTTGTAGTCGGTGCGTCCGCCGACTGCACTGTTCACGACGATTTCGTCGTTGGTATTGATGTGAAAGAGCGAGAGATTCACACGCGCGGCGGATCCAATCTTCGCCTTGACGCCGACTTCTTTGTGCAGGCTCGTCGACGGAGTGAGCGCAAAGTTCAGGCCCGTCGCACCGCCGGGACGATACGCGAGCTCCGCGAATGTCGGCGTTTCGAACCCGCGACCGATGTTCCCATAAAGATGCACGGTCGGCGACGCCTGAAACATTACGCCCGCGACCGGCGTTGTTTTGCTATAGCTTATGCTGCCGCTGTCGTCGGGATTGCCCGGTGCGATGAAATAGTCTTTCGAGTTGAAAGCAACCCGGCTGTAGCGCAACCCTGTAATGAGTGACCACCTGGGCGCAAATTTCCATTCCAGTTGTCCGTAAACGTCACTGTTCGTTACCACATCATCTTCGTTACGCTTCAACGCACCGGCCAGCCCGTTGTTGTTGATGTATCCGCGCCGGTTCTCCGCCATGCGGTCGTAATCGAAACCGCTCGTGAAGGTCAACGGCCGTTCGCCTTCCACGAACTTGTGGCTCCAGCGGATGCCCATGCCTTCGTAGCCGCGATCGAGATCGACCACGCCGCCTGCGGAAGACGCAGCACTCTGTGCGGCCAGCGGAATCGCGAGGAACTGCGTTACCTGCCGATCGCCGATATAGGTCCGTGCCTGAACAGAGTCTGCGCTGCCAACGTTCAAGTCGTACACAAGCCCGGCCTGATTCTGCCGCACACTCTTGCGGGTATTGAACGTGTATGCGCTCTGATCGGCTTGACGCGGATTCGCAATGACCTGCGCACGGGTGAGGCCAAGCGGGTCCTGCGTTTCCGGTTGATCGAGCGTATTTACCACCATCGTTACGACGCCTGCTTGCAGCGGCATTTTGAACTTGGAATTCGTTTGATCGCGGGTCGCCGTGCTGTGATCACGATATCCATCGGTGTGAAAGCGCGACGCATCAAGCATGTAATTCAGGTTGCGCGCTTGTCCGCCGAACTGGAGATCGCCCTTGTAGGTGTTGTAGCTGCCGGCGAACACCGAGCCGGACAGAGTGGGCTCCGGCGGTCCGTCCGCGGTGAAGAGCTGGATCACGCCACCGGCCGCGTTGCCGTACAGTGTGGAGAACGGGCCGCGCATGACTTCGATGCGTTCAGCGGAACTGAGGTCGAAGGATGCGGCCTGTGCCTGACCGTCAGGCATGGTTGCCGGAATGCCGTCCGCAATGAGCCGGATGCCGCGCACGCCGAAGGTTGAACGAGCGCCGAATCCGCGCGACGAGATCTGCAGGTCCTGTGCGTAGTTCTGGCGGTTAAGCGCAGAAATGCCCGGCACCCGATTAAGCGCCTCGGATAGATTGACCTGCGGGCGATCCTCCTGAATTGCGGCTTTGTCGACGCTATCAATTGCCACCGGCAGATCGAAACTGTCACGCTCGCTGCGCGTCGCGCTGGTCACGACTTCAGGTAGCAGAACAGCAGAAGGCGGGGGCTTCAGGCCTTGTTGCGCGTGGCTGTCGATGGCTAGCACGCCCGCGGCGCAAGATGCGAGGACGTAGCGTGCCAAATGCGGCTTCATCGTTCGCCGCTCAAGTCATCGCTACTGCAGACTCGCAAGGTAATTCGCAAGTGTTTCGATGTCTGCATCGGACAGCGGTTGCGCGGCGGAGGTCATCTGGCCATCCATGTCGAAGCGCGTGGACGCCTTGAAGCCGCGCAATTGCGTGCGAAGGTAATCGAGCTGTTGTCCGGCGAGCCGCGGTATGTGCTGCTGTCCTGCCAATTGCGGTCCGTGACATTGCACGCAGTTGAAGCGCTCCGCCAGTTGACGTCCGCCCTGGGCTTTCGCAGCATCTATCTTGCGCCCGGGCGTGGCGGGTTTTTGGGCCGAAAAATAGGCCGCAAGATTATTGATGTCCGGGTTAGTCAGATTGGCGGCGAACGGCGACATCTGCGCATCCTTCCGGTTGCCTTCCCGGAACATCAGCAATTGAGTGGCGATGAACTGGGCAGGTTGTCCGGCCAGCGACGGATTAGCCGCTATGGAGGAGTTGCCGTCCGCTCCGTGGCAAGCTGTGCAGACTTGCGCTTTCTGACGTCCCGCTTCGACGTCCGCGGCGTGCGCCGACCACGCCGCACACACGGACGCAAACACAAACAATGTAAAGACGGCGGACGCCGCACGCCGCGAGAGTGGAGACGACGCCCGCACTTGCCTACTTCTTGTAGCTGATGCGATAGATGATTCCGTTGAAGTCATCGGAGACCAGCATCGCTCCGTCACGCATGACCATCACATCAACCGGCCGGCCCCACATCGGCGGATCTGCTTTTTCATCCGTCAGAAAACCTTCGAGGAAGGGCTGCATCTTGGTGTTGCCGTTCGCGTCCACGATCACGCGCATGACGTTATAGCCGTGCTTGACGCTGCGGTTCCATGAGCCGTGCATGGCAATAAACATATTGTTGCGGTATTCCGCGGGAAACATATTACCCGTGTAGAAACGCAGTCCGAGTGGCGCGATATGCGGTCCCAGCTTCGCTGCCGGCGCGTCAAATTCCTTGCACGAGCGGCCTTTGCCGAATTCGGGATCGAGAAAATCGCCCTGATGGCAGAACGGATAGCCATAGTCCATGCGTGCATGCGTGACCCGATGCAGTGTGTCGTTCGGCATGTCGTCGTTTATCCAGTCGCGCGCATGGTTGGTAAACCACATCTGCTTGGTCTGCGGATGCCAGTCGAATCCGACCGAGTTGCGTACGCCATGCGCGACGTATTCCATGATGCCGGTATTCGGATCCACGCGGTGGATTGCCGCCTGCATGTAGCTCGGCATGACGATATTGCCCGGCGCGCCGATGTTGAAATACAGCTTGTTATCGGGGCCCATCGCTAGAAATTTCCAGAAGTGTCCCGCTTGCGATGTCGGGTCGAGATTGTCGATGACGATTTTTGCTTCCGGCGGATTATCAAGCTTGTCCTCGATGCCGTCGTAGCGCGTGATGCGATGGCGCTCGGCGACATACAGGGTGCCTTTGCTGAACGCTACGCCGTTGGGCGCTTTCAATCCTTTCAAGATCTTTTTGACTTCTCGCTTACCGCCGCGATCGACAATTGCGTACACGTCTGACAGATTGCGGTTGCCGACAAATACGGTGCCTTTGTCACCGAGTGCGAGTGAACGCGCTTCCGGCACACCTTCAGCCCAGACTTCAACTTTGAAGCCTGCTGGTACTTTCAGTTTGTTCAGGGGTAATTCGCTCGAGGGACGCCCGGTCAAGTGCGGCGCAAACGGATGTAGTGGCGACGACTGGTGCTCCGTGCCGCGGCCCTGCTGCCACGACGGTGGTGGCGTAGTCGCAGCGCCCGGCGGCGCCATCCCAGGCGTCGACCCTTGCACTTGAGCTGCTGGCGGCGCGTTAGGCGGAGAAGCGGGCGGCTTCTGTGCCCATGTGTTCGGCAACAGCGCCAACGCTGCCATGCCCAGTGCGCAGATAACCGGCACCCGTTTGTGCTGCACTCGAGCGATATCAGATTTCATGACGCCTCCTTTGGTGACGAGCCTTTATTTGCGGCTCGGTTTGCCGCCTAACGTTTGATGGGAATTATCCTATCGATTCGTGTGGCGTGCCAAGCAGGAAAGCGATGGGGAGGGGTGACCGCGGAGTTCGGACGTGACGCGTGCGCCGAACGCGCTTCATGGACGAAACGACCGCTTATCGCCATGCAGGGGCGACAGGACATATGGCGGGCGCGGTCGTCCCGCGCCCGCGAGCGGGACTTAGCAGTTCATCGAGCCGGTGAGCGGCTGCGGTGGCGGTCTAACTGCATGCCACACGTTGTTCACGCCGTCGCCGGTCGTGTCGCCCGGTTTTTTATCTTTTGCCCAGAAGTAGAGCGGCTGTCCGGAGTATGCCCATTGGCGGATACCGTCGTCGCGGACAACGATAGTCCAGTCGCCGCCCGGCTGGTCAGTCGAACTGGCGGCGAACGGCGGCCAGTTGGTGGCACACTGACCGTTGCACGCACTCTTGCCGGAGTAAGGCGTGTCTTTATCAAACGTGTAGAGCGTCATGCCGGTGCTTCCGGTCATCAACCCATTGGTGTAGCGGACGGGCGCATAAGTCATCCCGGCGCAGCCGACCAGCAATAGCGCCACAGCACCCGCGATCGTCAATCTAAAACGGATCATCATCTGCTCCTTCTTACCACCCGCAGGGGAATTCCTGCATGGCGTTAACACCTTACGGAAGTCTTTATTCCAAACAGATAGATGCGAACTCGCGCATGTATATCTCATCAGCTGCGTATGATCGCCGCTTGGCCGGTTTCAAACACGCTATAAGGAATGTTGCCGGCAGTACAGAATTTTTGCCATGCTTTGCGTGCGCCGGGATAGCGCTGAGTGCCATAGTCGTCGGTGATGATGATGCCGCCCACGCTCAAACGCGGATAGAAATACTCCAGTCCGCCAAGTGTCGGCTCGTATAAGTCGACATCGAGATGCACAAACGACCACACCTGTTCCGGCAATTGCTCGAGGACCTGCGGCACCCAGCCTTGCCTGATCACCAGCTTCGGAAATTCGGCGAGAGCCTGCTGTACTTCGGCCAGTGAAGTGTTGAGGCGCGAGTTGACGGGAAACGGCCGCCGCGTCGTCTGTGTACCGTGCTCATCTGTGGAGTTGATCATGTCGAACGCTGTCGGCTCGCTGAATCGCTCGAAGCTGTCGAAGAGGTGCATATGCTCGCCTGAAAAACCTGGCTGCACCACCTGTGCCGCGCGACACATCAGCAGCGAGCTCATGCCACGGTAGACGCCGCACTCCGCCCGCGCGCCGTCTATTTCCAGCGCACTAAGAAAATAACGCGCCAGATTTATGCCGGCCTGTGCGCGGCGAAAGAGGTTATGAGGATATATTGCGGTGTCCGTATCATTCGCGCAGCGCCAGAAAAGGTCGATATAGTCGACGTCCCCGATACGTGTTGCACCGTGCAGGATTTCAAAATGGCGCCGCCACGGCGCATCCTGCAAGTCAGCCTCGGTCACATGCGGTTTATCAGGGTTCGGAGCCGACGTTGGCGGCGTCGTGCGAAGGTTGTGAAGGAGACGGCGCAACATCAAAGCGCACCACTTACCGAGCTCGATGCAATGGCAGCGGGTAATACCACTCGCAAATGCCTGGTCGGCAACCGATGACAAGCGCGGGCGGCCATTGATTTCATTCTGTCACGTGCGCGATACCCATTGTTTGAAGCTTTTTGCTTTCTACGACGCTGAGCGGCAAAGGATAACGAATACCGGCAACGACAAAGTTCTCGACGATAGCGTGGTTGATTTCAGCGCCGGCAGCGATGTAATCACTGATTTTGACCCAGGGTCTGACTGCGATACCGATGGATGCATCGGCCAGATTATAGACGCCGATCACGGGTGCAGGCTCTTTCAGCGTCCGTGCATTGCCTTTTACAGCCGCTTCGATTACTGCAAGGGCATCATCAAGATCGTCGGCCCGCGAGATCGCGACGCTCAATTCAAGTTGGCGGATGGCGCCATAGTTATGCAGAATTTCGCCGACGATTTTGCGGTTAGGCACGACGACTATCGAGCGATCGGGATGACTTAGTCGGGTTGAAAAAAGATCGATAGCCTCGACCTGGCCTTCGACGCCGCTCAAAGCAACATACTCGCCGACGCGAAACGGTCTGGTGAAAATAATGGTCAGGCCCGCTGCGAGATTGCCGAGGACGCCTTGCATCGCAAGAGCGATGCCTGCGCCAGCCACACCGAGCCCGGCGATGAGCGGCAGCAACTCGACGCCGAGGTTCTGCAGCGCCATGATGATGAATATACCGCCTACCAGCAATCCCGCGATGCGTACAAGCAGCAAACGTACGGGCGGCTCGAGATCGAACTTGAGAAGCGAGCGGTTGACTACTTTTCCAACCCACCTTGCCGCATAAAAACCGGCAATCGCTATCAAAATGGCCACCAGCACCTTCGGCCCGAACTTGATCGCAAGGTCGATCAAGGTGCTCTTGGCTTGTTCCAGCGCGTCGAGTTGAATTGGCATGGCTAGTCTACATACGTCATATCAACAAAGCGGACGGGGATGCGCTTGGACCCGGGCGAATCGCAAGAATCACAATCGTGTGCCCTTCACAGAAACGCTTTCGCTGCGAAACACCAAGCGATACCGGAGCATTACTGAGGCGGATCGAATGGCCGAGATTAAACGGGGCGAATTGTTTTTCGTTCGGAGCCTCCGGACAGCGCTACTATATACTCGATTTAGCGAGGCGCGCCTATGACAAGAGCGAGCTGCGCTTTTCTCGCGACCAGTGATCGAAAGGAGTACGCAATGCGCCCCCTAATGGCACTAATTCTGTTGCTGACGACCAGTATTCCGGCGTTTGCGGCTGGCCTTTCTGATATCAGCAATGGCGACGCTGTCGCGGGATTGAAAGACGCACTTACGCAGGGAGCGTCAGTCGCCGTCGGCAAGCTCGGCGTCGAAAACGGTTTCCTCGGAAACGAAAAGGTGAAGATTCCGCTACCCGATGCCCTCCGGCGTGTGGAAAGTGGACTGCGGATGCTTGGTATGCAGCGTCAGGCGGATGAGCTTGTTACCGCGATGAATCACGCCGCCGAGCAGGCGGTGCCCGAGGCCAAGTCGCTGCTTACCGGAGCGGTAAAGAACATGAGCGTGCAGGATGCCAAGGGAGTGTTAACCGGCGGCGACACGGCTGCGACAGAATATTTCCGCAAGACGACGAGCGCTCAACTTACGCAGAAATTCCTGCCGATCGTTACGAAGGCAACCAGCAAAGTCGGGCTTGCGGAGAAATACAATAGCCTGGCTGGTCAGGGCGCTCAGCTCGGGCTCGTGGATGCGAAGCAGGCGAACATTGAACACTATGTAACGCAGAAAACACTGGACGGCCTCTATCTGATGATCGCCGAGCAGGAAAAAGCCATCCGCAAAGACCCGGCAGGTGCGGCGAGCGGGATGGCGCAAAAGGTATTCGGATCCTTGGGCAAGTAGGCAGGCTCACGCAGACAACAGCAGCCCTCAGTGCGATCGCTGCGGACTCGCCACACTGCGGTGCGAGCGGAACATGCTATGTAAACAAGGCGGTAAGGTCTATGCTTTTGGACTATCGTCCGCGTGCTCGTAGCAGAGTAGAATGCGACACCGTTCGACTTGAACCGCGCTATCTTCTGCAGAGTGTTATTGCGGTAGTGCCGACATAACAGCAGTCGACGAGTTTCTGCGACAGTGCATACAGCATCGCTGCCCAGCATGTGCAACCGCTTTACGCTGCCATTGCAATATGTATGCAAGTGGAGAAATGCCATGAAAAGACTGTCCTCAGTACTGATCTTCCTGACTGCGCTGACGACCAGCTTGTCTTGTCTTGCGCAGCAGGTCGCGGGCCGCATCATATCTTCGGTTGGAGACGTGACGATCTTGCGAGACGGTCAAAAAGTGGCCGGATACATCGGGACTCAATTGCTGAGTGGCGACACCGTTCGACTCGGCGCGGAATCGAACGCGCAAATCTACTTCACCGACTCATCGATCGTTGCGCTGCGTCCGGACACCGAGTTCAAGATTTCAGAGTATCGTTTTCAGGCCGACAAACCGGAAGAAGGGCGCGCGTTCCTGAATCTGGTCAAGGGCGGTATGCGAACGATCACAGGCCTCATCGGCAAGCTCGATAACCGCAACTACTCCGTGAACACGCCGGTGATGATCATTGGACTGCGCGGCACGCACTATGGCATCGTGCATAGCGATGTCCCATTCAAGAATGCCAACGGCACGTACGGCGCCGCCAGGCAGTTATGGCGCCGTGACCAACGGCCAGATTGTAGTGACCAATGGTACTGGCACGCATGATTTCGGGGCTGATCAGTACTTTCACGTCGCGAGTAAGGACACTGCACCCCAGCAGTTGATCGCGCCGCCGTCTTTCCTGAGCGACAAACTCGAGGGTCGCTCGCGCACGCGGGCCGCTGCTGCTGTAGCGCCCACCAATCAGCCACAACAGCAAAGCCAGCAACAGCAAAGTCAACAACAGCAAAGTCAGCAACAAACAGCAGCAGCGAGCACGGCCGGAACAGTTGTTGCGCCTACTGGCATGAATGGAGGAACGGGCGACTCGCGCGTGTCCTCATCTACGGCGATTACCACGGTGCCAGTAGCGATCAACACGAACGTGTTTCAGGTCAACAACCAGGCTACGACCGCGTCGCTGGGCCTTGGCGTAACCCCGCCAGTAACCCCACCGATAACCCCACCGATAACACCGCCGATAACGCCCCCGCCGGCGTTGCCCAGCACGACCTTTTACTACTTGTCCGGTCCCGTCAACATCGCGACAACCTGCTCGAATCCACCGTGTGCGAATGTGGTGTTGGGCGAATTTGTGCTCGGTATTAATACCGCGTTGGGACGCGCGACTGCCAGTGCGGCGATTCAGACGAGCTCTGGCCAGATCTTCAACAACAGTATCCCGATCAATCTCAGTGGGATTCCAATTACCGTAAATGGTAATCAGATCACCTTTAGCGGCACCTTCGATCTCGCTAACTTTCCGGATAACTCAGGCGCCTTCCGGTGCAGCCAGTGCGGCCCACCGCCGGGTGGCCCCGGAAACGAGACACAGCTGACGGTATCAGGCACGGTCAACGGATCTCAAGCGACGCTCAATTTCGCGGGAACCAACGTCAACGTTGGCGGCGGCGGAACCGCCTCCGTTACCGCTCCGCTGTCTCAGCAGGTCCCGCCAAACGGGTCAGTGGCGGCGATCGCTACGCCGATCGCGGCCGGGGGCGCCGATGCGTCAGTCGCGAGCCATTTCAACGTGCAACTTGATGCCGCCGGACGACTGTTGCTAATGGGTCCTCTCGTCGGCGAGGTGAAAGCTTTCGTCGGCGGTGCGTCGAATACGATTGCAGGTGCGGACGCGAGCGCTGGCAATCTCGTCTGGGGACGCTGGGCAAACGGCAGCACCGGAGCGACGAAGGCTGCCATAACCGACAGCAACTACGCCACCTTTCAACCGCCGAACAATTCGACACAATCGTGGATCACCGGAGATGCGTCCATTTCACTGCCGCCTTCGTTGGGCGTCGTGACGTTTACGCCCATAGGCTCCGTCTTCACGGGCGCCAGCCAGCGATTGAATAGTGCAAGTTTGACTGCGGATTTCAACGCGCGCTCATTAAGTCTTAGCATTAACGCGACTGACAGCGGCGCCGGCGCTACGTTTCAGATGAACGGAACGACGGGTTTCAGTCCGACGAACAGCACGTTCGCATCGCGCTTCACCTCGGTGACGTGTTCAGGCACTTGTGCGGGCGGCAACGCGAGCGGTTCCTACGCAGGTTTCTTCGCCGGACCGCAAGCGCAGGGCGCAGGCGTCGTGTTTAACGCCGGCGTTCCGAATGGTGGGCCGGGCGTATCAGGTGCGGTGGCGCTAAAGCGCTGAACTGCACACCGCGGTCGGCGGTTTATATCAGCCTACGATCTTCCCCAGCACGGCCTGAATTATCGGGCTTACTTTCGCCAGTGTGAGTGCGATCAAGGCGAGCAGGCACACGCCTATCCCGCGTATCAACAATAGATACGCGCGCCAGCGCCCGGGCACGGGTTCAACCGGGCGCAGATGAAAATCCGGCAGCGTAAACATGAGAGCAAAGGTGTAGGCCAGACTGTGTGCCGCGCGTGTTAGCGGTGAACCGCGCTCAATGTCCAACGTATCGCTGGTTAGCGCCTGGTGTAACGGTGGACATTTTTCCGGCATGCTGCGCAATGTACCGAGGCCCAGTTGCCGCGCGAGTGCAATCGGCAACGCGAGCAGCAGCCAGCATGTGAGCGCTACCCCCACGATGCGTCCGAGGCGGGTACCGTAACCGGTAGCACTGCCCCAGACTACGCGCTCAAACCATAACGTTGCCTTGTCATCCATGGGCAAGTCAGCCTGCGCAAGCCGTTCGCTGTTGAGGCGATGGGCAAGAGACGGCCGAGACTTCCCGTGCTTCATCGTCCTTCTTCAATTCCTCCAGCCGTGATTGCAACGGGCGCAGCACATCGCTGCCCGGCGAGCTGCGCAGCAATGCGGGTCGGATTTCGTTCCACTGCAATTGAAGATTCGCGATCTGCGCGCCCTGCAAGTCGAGCCGTCCCCCAACGTGCAAACCGCGAAAGTCATTATTCGCCCCGCGCAGCGATGCCTGGACGAGGCTCAGGTCGCCGGGTGCGATCTGCGCATTTACGAGCAGCATGTCGCCGCGAATGTCGGCATAGTCGAGCCGCAGCGAGGTCATCTTGCAGCCGCGGAAGTCAGCCAGGTGCATGAAAACCGACATCTGTTCCGCATCGCCGAAGTCAGCATCGCCGAGCCTGCAAAACCTGAATTCGGCGTCGCCGCCGAAGATCACGTTGCGCCAGCTTGCACGGACCGGCGCTGCTACGCCGATAAATGACGCATCAGCGTCAAAGCGTGTGGTGTCGAAGCGCACACCCGTTTTGAAGCTGCTGCGGTCGAAGCGTGCCGGCGCGGCGAAACGCGCGTCCGCGAAACTCACGCTGCTGGTAACAGGCGCCGCCGGCTCGAATTGTGAGGACGTGATCTCGACCGGCGCCGCAAAGCGCGTGTTTCTAAAAATCGTCTGCCCATTGAATACGCTTGCGTGCAGCGTGAATGCGGCGTCAAATTGCGCGCCATCGAACCATGCGCGGTCGCGCACGACGCTATTCTCGATCAGAGAGGGCGGCCTTCCAGTGCGAGTTCCGCAGGTCGATATCGCGTACACGTGATTGGTCCACAATCTGCAGCTCAACACTTGGGCCACCGCCGCTCGAAAATAGCTTGCCCTCGAGATGCACTTCCCGCAGCACGATGCGCTTAACGCCGGTGGGTGCCCGCATCTTAGCGACATCCAGGTCGCCGTCGATCTGCATACGCCGCAGCTCGCCAGTGCGGGAGATTTGCTTGTATGCCGCCTGCGACGTCATACGAGGCAGCGCTTCGCACAACACTTCGCCAGAGATAAGAGTAACCAGCGCGCCGATCAGCAGGCGGAGCCTGCGATTCATCGAATATCGTCCAGCGACTTCAATGCGCACCAACGCTCGCGCGGTTGACTGTCGAGCAAGCGTTGCGCAAGCGCGCTAACCTCCGCGACGTCTGCGGACTCCGTTCGCAAGCGCTGGGCGGTCGCAGCAGAGTTCACTTTCTCGATGACAGCCGGCGATGGCCGCGCGGCAGTCGCTGTGGCGCCCTGACAATGCGCAGCCTGCAAGCCTTGCAGCAGCGCTGACTCGAAGCCGCGAACGCGCCGGTCGTTCGACGCCGCGCCGACCTGGCTGCCGCGGCTTGCGACCAGCTCGATACGATCGCGGAGTTCCATCACGACCATGTCAGAGGCGACGCCCTTAACAGCGTTGTATTGACGCTGATAAATCTCCCGGAAACGTGCCTCATCAGGTGATGAGCTCGTCGGTTGCGCGAGCAGCAACACGGGCGCAAGCAGCGTTAGTGCAGCAAGGGAATGCAGGCTGGCCGTCACAATTCTCATCATCGACCTGACTCCTGGCTAATCAGGCTGCGGCACATTTGCGCACGAAACATGTCCAGCATCTGCGCGCCGGTCCTATCGAGACCGCCGCCTCCACAAGGCGTCGATTTCAGAGCGTTTTCGATCGCCTGCATACGGGCCGTGTCGGGCGGGTGACTCAAGGGGAACGCGAGCGCTACGGCGCCGCGGCGCGTTTCTCGCGCTTGTGCGGCAATCACCTGCTCGTAGAGTTGAGAGCCCAGTTTCGCGCGGAGCGCTTTAGCGATGACGGCGCTGTCGGTGTTGCGTCCCATTTCAATTAATTTGTCGCTGAGCGACGCAAGAAAATACCAACCTGTTCCCAACATATAGATCGAATGCCGGAGTTGTCCGTCGTTACCGATGCGGCATTGAGCGCCGAGCAGGGTCACCCCGGACAGATCCGCAGCCAGTTCCACCTTCTGGCGCTGTCGGGCTTCTTTTTCGACGAGTTCAGGGCACGCACGACGCTCATCCTGCTGACGCGGCGTGAGCTTGAGACGCAGTCTGTCGGGTTCTTCAAACTGTGCGTGGCCGATGCGCAGATGCCCCATCTCATGCGCCAGCACGAACGCCAATACACCGCGCAACAGCCAGCCGGTTCGCTGGTTAGCGGGCGTGTCAACCGACAGCGCAGCGGGATCCCAGGTACTTCCGCGCCGCGTCCAAACCTACCGCGTCGACGGTGGCGATCGCAGCGGTAATATCGGGCTGGACCTTGTTTTGCGTCATCGACGTTGCTGCGGCGAGCCGCTTGGACATCGCAGTGTTAAGAAAAATTGTGCCGGAATCTTCGTGTGCGAGCGCACCGCCACGCAGGTTATCGGGGGTAAAGTTGGGGACGCCTTCGTTGTCGAGCAGCCCGTCGTCTGGCAGGCGCCGCGCGTCGATCGTATAAATATTCAGCCAGCCGGCGCGATGCGCCTGGTTCACCTGCACACCGCGCCACTGCTCGGGCGCAGCCTTCGTCAGCGCGGTGGCCACCTCGAGTACCACCTCGGGAAAGTAGGCATCGATTACGCCGGCGCTTTGCAGCTTCGCTGCAATGCTTGTGCCCGACGCCGGGGCTTGCGCAAACACATTCACGGCGGCACATGACATATACATGAACAGGGTGATGGTCCCACCCAGTGGGCCGTGACCAAGTTCGTCCGCATCATGATCGACTCCTTAGGCCGTGACTTGTCTGACGTTAAGCGCGTTCGAAACTCTGACGTTCCTTTGCTTTCAGCATGGATAGAAAACGTTGAAGCAGTAACCTCGGCTTCCTGACTGATCGTAACAGGGAAATACACTCTGGCTTACGGCGTAGCCGAGACCTTGCGCCTCGCGCCATTTTTGCCAGGCGGTCGACTGGGAGATAAACGGACCGGCGCGCTTCTCGCATTGTCTGCGTTGTGCGAGCTGGAGGGTATGTCGCGACGGGGACTGGAGATGATCGATCGATTCACCATCGGCGCCTGTGGCAATCGGCGTTGCGCGTATCTCTGCCGCGCCGGCGACGATGGCCAGCATGCATACACCGCGCCGCCCGAACATGGAAGATTTCATAGCGCCGCCTATGAAAGCGACATCAAGCTGTCGGAGCTTGTTATATTGTGTACGCGTTATATGCCATCGGTAAATAGTTCTGTAGATTGGAGTCGAAGGTTGCTTCAGCCCCTCTATGGTCGTTACGCTTCCTGGTTTCGCGATAAAATCCTGCGTAAGGCGGGTGTAGTTCAATGGTAGAACGGCAGCTTCCCAAGCTGCATACGAGGGTTCGATTCCCTTCACCCGCTCCATATAATTGCGCCGGACCATGGGGTTTATTTGATCGTGGATCACCGATTGCGCGAAAGGCAAAACGGCAATGAGAAAAATCGTCAGGTTTGTCGTTTGGCCATTGCTCGCGGTGATCGTTATATTGGGCGCGATCGCAGCGTATATCGCCGCAACATTCGATCCCAAATCACTATAAGCCCCAGGTGGTGCAGGCGGTCAAGGACAAGACCCAGCGCACGCTCAAACTCGATGGCAACGTGAAGCTCACGTTCATCCCGAGCATCGGGGCGACACTCGACAAAGCGTCTTTGTCGGAACGCGGTAACGAGCGGGAGTTTGCGGCAGCGGAAGATCTGCATGTTGCGCTGAAACTCGTGCCGCTCTTATCGAAGCAGGTGGTGATCGACGCTATCGAGGCAAATAACCTGCGTGCGAGTGTCTTGCGTTACAAGGACGGCAAAACAAATATCGACGATCTGACGGGCGCGGGTTCTACCTCTAAAGCGGGGAATCAGGTGGCACCCAGTGCCGTTACAGTCGACATCGACCACATTACCTTAAAAAACGCGGCAATCACTTATGTGGACCAGGAAGCGGGCGCGAAGTATGAGTTGGCGAAGCTAAACGTAAAGACCGGGCGCATCGCGAACGGGATTCCGAGCAAAGTCGACATCGCGTTCAATGCACAAAGTGATAAGCCGAAACTCGATGTGGACGCGGCCCTCAATGCCACCGTTACTTTTGACCCGCCGAAGCAACACTATGCGCTTGAAGGTCTGGACCTGACTGCTCGAGGTGCCGCCGCAGGAATCACCGACCTTGTGTTGAGTGCCAAAGGAGATGTCGACGCCAAGATTGCAACCAAGGAGTTCCTCGTTTCGAAGCTGAGCGTTGCCGGCACGGGGAAACAGGAGGGTGCCGACCTCAATATCAAACTCGACGTTCCAAAGCTCAACGCTACGAAAGATAAGGTTTCGGGCGAAAAAGTTGTGCTTGATGCAACGATGACAGATGCGAAAGGCAAAAAAGTCATTAAGCTGGAAGTGCCGGCCATCGGCGGCAATGCACAGGCATTCCAGGCGGCAGCAATGACGCTCGCGATCGATATGCAGCAAAGCGGAGCGGCAACCAAGGTCAAGCTGACCAGCCCGCTCGCGGGCAGTATCGATGCGGAGAAACTGGAGCTTGCCAAATTCGTCGCTGCAGTAATCGTCAACGATCCGAAGCTGCCGAAGAATCCGATCGACGCGACGATTACCGGCGGAGCTGTGGTAGACCTGGCGCGCCAGAATGCCAGTATGACGTTCGCAACAAAATTCGATGAAAGCAACGTCAACGGTAAAGCGGGACTCACGAGATTCTCGCCGCCGTTCTATACGTTCGAGATTAACGTTGATCAGCTTGATGCGGATCGCTACATGCCGAAGACCGAGGCCAAAAAACAGCCGGAACAGCCGCTCGACCTCTCAGCACTCAAAGGGCTCAATGCCACCGGCAGCGTCAGAATCGGCTCGCTCAAAGTGGCCAATGTAAAAGCCGCGAATGTGCGCATCGAGATCAAGGCGGCAGATGGGCGCGTCGATGTGCGTCCTATCGCGGCGAACCTGTACCAAGGCACTCTCGCCGGTGCGCTATCCTTGCAGGCAGCGGTGACGCCCGTCATCACAGTGAAGCAGAATCTTACGGGCGTCAATGTGGGCCCATTGCTGAAGGACGCAGTCAACTTCGATACGTTGGAAGGGAGGGGCAACCTTTCAGTAGACGTGAACGGTCAGGGCAACACAGTGTCAGCGATCAGAAAAGCGCTGAACGGGAATGCGGCGCTCAGACTCACCGACGGCGCAATCAAAGGTATAAACATTGCCGGCTCGATCCGCGGCGCCAAAGAACAGCTCGGCGCCTTGCGCGGTGAGAGAACGCAGGCCGCGAGCCAGACCGAGAAGACGGATTTCTCCGAGCTGGCCGCCAGTTTCGATATCAAAAATGGCGTTGCGCACAACAGCGACCTCTCGGGTAAGTCGCCATTACTGCGGCTTGGCGGCGCCGGCGATATCGACATTGGAAACGAGCGTCTCGATTACCTGGTCAAGGCGACGGTTGTCGCGAGCGCTGCCGGCCAGGGCGGCAAGGAACTTGCGCAGCTAAAGGGCGTAACGGTCCCCGTGAAGTTGACCGGTTCGTTCAGCTCGCCGCAGTATGCGATCGATTTCAGCGGTATGGCAGCGAGCGCCGCAAAGGCGCTCGTTGAGACCAACAAGGAGGAGATCAAGGGTAAGGTGCAGGACCAGGTGATGGACAAGCTCAAAGGTCTGCTTGGCCGCTAGCTCGATGTCTGAACAAGTAAGCGCGGCCGGGGCGGTTCTCTCAGACAAAGTCGTGCGCTGGCAAAAAGCATACGGGCGCCATGGCCTTCCGTGGCAAGGCTCGCGCGATCCATACCATGTCTGGCTGTCCGAAATCATGCTGCAGCAAACGCAGGTTGCTACAGTTATCCCGTATTACCAGCGATTTCTTCAGCGCTTTCCAGACATCCATGCGCTTGCAGCGGCGTCGCTTAACGATGTCCTTACGCTATGGAGCGGGCTCGGTTACTACTCTCGCGCGCGTAGTTTGCATCGCGCGGCGCAGACGATTCAGTTCGAGCGAGGCGGTCGGTTTCCCACGACGCATGCGGAGATTCTGGCGTTGCCCGGCATCGGCCGTTCGACGGCAGCAGCGATCTGCGTATTCGCGTTCGGTGGCAGCGAAGCAATCCTCGACGGTAATGTGAAACGACTCTTCGCGCGGCGTTTCGCCATACCCGGTTACCCGGGCAACCCGGATGTCGCAGCGGCACTCTGGCGGGAAGCGGAACAGTGCCTGCCGTCATCAGACATTGAAGCGTACACCCAAGGCTTGATGGATCTGGGCGCGACCGTCTGCACTCGTGTGAAACCGCGCTGCGACGCATGCCCACTGGCGGAAGATTGCATTGCTTTCGCGCGTCAGGCGATCAAAGACTTTCCGGCGCCGCGACCCCGCGTAGCACTGCCGCAACGGCAAACGCGCATGCTCGTATTGCTGCATGGGCATGAGGTGTTGCTGGAGAAGCGTGCGCCGATGGGTATCTGGGGAGGCCTGTGGAGTTTTCCGGAGGTTGGTCCAGCTGCGGATATCGTCCCTTTATGTGCCCGGGAGTACGGTGCCGAAATAGGGTCACACGAGGTACTCTCGACCGTCTCGCACGGATTTACGCATTTCAAGCTCGACATTGCGCCGCAGCGTCTTATCGTGAAGCGTCTGGCCCCACACGCAGCACAACCACGCTATGTCTGGCTTTCAGTCGACGATGCGTTGCGTGCAGCGATTCCCGCACCGGTCAAACGGATCCTGACATCACTTGCCGGCGCGAAGAGCGCAAACGCTTGAGTTGCCCGCCCTCTTTATGTAGTTCCGTCGTCTTCGCTATTGCGGAACAGGCGACGCGGCACCGCGTGCCGGGACTTCAACATTGTGCTTCTTCAGATAATTTTGAAAGTCGGGTTCGCCGCGAAATGCGCCGTCAATTACGTAATTGAGGGCGGCGAGATGTGTGCGCGGCGGATAGTAGCCGTTTGCGCGCAGTAAGACAGCGCCCTTATCGTCGAGGAAAATGAGCGTTGGTGTGAAGCGAACGCCGATCGCTCGCGCGAACTCCTTTTCCGTCATTGTAGTGCCGTCGCGCCATGTCACGTCGCGACTGCCCACGATATTGATTTCGACGACGTCAAAGTATTGCTGGGTTCGCGCTACGATATCGGCCTGCTTAAAATTCACTTCCATTAAACGGCGGCAGTAGATACACCCGTTCTGCCCGAAATAAATGATTACGCGTTTATGTGCCGCTGCGGCTTCCTTGATGTCGTCAGGAAAATCCAGAAACGATGTTTTGAACCAGCGCGGCAGCTCGATTTCCTGCGCTGCTGCGAACGGGCTTACGAACGAAATTAGTATTCCTGTCAGAACGACAGAGATGACACGTTTAAAACAGGCGAAGGTAGCGCGCATAATAGAAGTATAAGCGTGCCCGCACGGTTCAAAAGATCGATATGGACGAGAGTTGGACGAAAGTCAAAGAGTGGCGCAAGGAGCAACGCGCGCAGTTGATTGCCCTGCGTGATGCGATTCCGCTCGAGCGCCGGCGCGAACTGAAAGATGCAATCACCGCACATATTGAAGCCGGCTTTGCGCTCCTTGCCGGTATGACGATCGCCTTTTGCTGGCCATTCAAAGGTGAGTTCGATGCGCGTTTTGCCATCAGGCGTTTCCGCGAACGCGATGCAACGGCCGCACTTCCAGTGGTAATCGGGAAGGCATTGCCGCTTCAATTTCGCGCCTGGTGGCCAGGCGCGCCGCTCAAAGCGGGTGTCTATGACATTCCATTCCCGGACGGCACGCCGCCCGTGGTGCCGGATGCTGCGATCGTACCCATGAACGGTTTCGACGCGCAGGGCTATCGACTGGGCTATGGCGGCGGCTATTTCGATCGCACACTGGCATCCATAACGCCGGCACCGCTCGCCATCGGCGTCGCCTTTGAAACATCGCGTCTGCCGACGATCTATCCGCAGCCGCACGACATACCGATGGACTTCGTGGTTACCGAGGCCGGAATCCATGCACGGATCGGCTCAGCGCTCCAAGCAGTCAGCAGCCGCGAATGCTGCGTGCGCGTCCAGGAATTGTGTTTGCAGCGGGGGCTGCCCCGGCGACCGGCCGAGACCTCGACGGCATATAGCTCGCCGCCGTGTTACGCCGGTGAATTTCCAGGTTACTTTGGCGAAGACCCGGGTCAAAAAACGTAGACCGAGAAGTGATGTGCGGCTTACTACGTTACGGGCATTAGCTCTGCAGTCCCTGCTCGGCTAGCAGCTTGCCCAGGTGCGATAGACGCACATGCGGATCACTAATCGCGAGCAACTGTTGCTTCACGTCGAGACTCAGCGGTAGCACTTCGCTTAGCCGATAGCCGATCCAGGCGGCGTCATCGAAGCGGTGCGGCGCTGGAAAACGCTCCGCGCCGATTTTTTCCATGATCGCTTTGAGTACATCGCTGCACAGCGTTTCCTGCGGCGCCTCGCTGGTATCCAAGGGCAGACACTCAATTTGCGCCGAGATCAATCCATTCTTGCCAACCGTCGACTCGGATAATACGAAATCGCCGGGTTCCCTGCGTCTCCAGATGGAACACCCCTAGCTGGGGCATCTCCCACTGCGCGATGCGAGCAAGGCAGCCGATGTCTTGCGGCACAGCGGGCGTCCCGACTTCCCGCCCTTCCTTGATGAGGCAGACCCCGAAAGCGCGGTCCTCCTTGATACACACTTTCGTCATCTCAATGTAGCGCTGCTCGAATATTTTGAGCGGCAACACGCCGCCCGGGAACAGCACGGTATTGAGCGGAAAGATGAAGACATCCTGCGGAGTGGCCGTGGCGTCCTTCGCGTCGTTCGTCACGACGATAACTCGCGGTGACGTACCAACACGTGCGGGCCATGCGCAAAGTGGCGTGCGAGGGCTTCGACGAAGTAAACCGATCGGTGTTCGCCACCTGTGCATCCGATCGCGACTGTTACATAGCTGCGGTTATCCGCGACGAAGCATGGCAGCCAGTTTTCGATGAAGGTACGGATGTCGTTGTACATCCGCATCACGTTCGCATCGGCCTCCAGGAACGTTACTACCGGCGCGTCTTTCCCGGTCAGCGGACGTAAGTCAGGATCGTAATAGGGATTAGGCAGACACCGCACATCGAAGACAAGATCCGCGTCGAGAGGAACGCCGTGTTTAAACCCGAACGACTGGAAGAGCAGCGCCATCGCGGACTGATCGAAGTGCACGACCTCCCTTATCCACGCGCGCAAGGCATTCGGCTTGAGGTCACTCGTATCGATATGATGAGAGACACCGCCAATTTCCGCCAGCAGCTCCCGCTCATGGACGATACATTCTGCGACTGTAAGATCGCCATTACTCAGCGGGTGACGCCTGCGCGTTTCGGAAAAGCGTTTCACGAGCGTGTCGGTTTTTGCATCAAGAAACAGCACGCGCACGTCGACACCGCGTGATCGCAGATCGTTCAGTTGTAGCGGCAACTGGCTAAGCGTGTCGCCGCTGCGCGCGTCGATGCTCACCGCGGCGCGCGTGTAGCCCGCGGCCTGCAAGAAGGCCACCATCTCCGGCAACAGCTTTGCGGGCAGATTGTCCGTCGTGTAAAACGCGCCATCTTCGAGGGCTTTCAGCGCGACACTTTTGCCCGACCCCGAAAGTCCCGTGACGATGATGAGCTGCATGCGCGTCAATCGATCGTCATCAATGCGGCATGTCGCTTTCGCCGCCGCCGTTCAGTTCCTGCGCCTGGCGTGCGATGAACTCACTCGTGCTATCGATGCCGCGCAGTTGCAGTACGCGATTGCGTACTGCGGCCTCGACCAGCACCGCAAGATTGCGGCCGGCCGCCACAGGTATCGTCACCTTACCTACGCTGACACCAAGAATCTCCTGAAAGCCGGGCTTCAGCGGCAGCCGCTCGACGTAGTGCGTATCACCGCCGGCGGGTTTCTCGAGATGTACGATCAACTTAAGACTCTTGCGTGGTCTGAGCGCTGCTTCACCGAAGATCGAGCGGATATTGAGTACGCCAAGCCCGCGCACCTCGAGAAAATCGCGCAGTAGCGCAGGGCAGCGTCCCTCCAGTGTTTCGGGCGCAATATGATAGAGCTCGATAACATCATCGGCGATAAGACCGCTTCCCCGGCTGATGAGCTCGAGTGCAAGCTCGCTTTTGCCGACGCCGCTCTCGCCGGTGAGCATCACGCCCATACCGAGAACATCGAGAAATACGCCATGCATCGCCGCCGAGTCAGCGAGTACGCGAGCGAGATAAGGACGCAGCATCCACATGAGTTCGACGCTATCGAGCGGCGTCGCGAAAAGCGCGACATGCATCAGGTCTGCATGTGTGCTCAAGTAGTCCGGCACCCTCTCGCCGCCCGCGACCACGAGGCACGCCATGTCGGATGCGGCGAGCCGGTGCAGCGTCTTTTGACGGGTAACGGAATCCAGCGCCTGCAGGTGATCGATCTCAGGGCTCGCCAGCACCTGAATCCAGTTGGGGTGTATGAAATTCAGATGGCCGATGAGGCCTTCACGGGAATTTTTCAGGTGACCGCTGTCGAGCGTTCTCGTATCACCATCGCGACCGGCTATCCATGCCAGACGCAGTTTCTCACGGTTGTCCTCAAACAGCTGCGCTACGCTGACCTGAGGCATGCGGCTCCCATTCCGAGATGAGCTGGTGCATTGCGCTGGCGGAGGTCGCCAGTAAGAGCTGATCCCGGAACGCCTTGTCACTGAACATCTGTGCAAGCTCGCTCAGGATCTGAAGATGCAGATCGGTCGCGCGCTCAGGTACGAGCAAGACGAAAATCAGCTTGACCGGTTGGCCGTCGGGCGCATCAAACGGAATGGGCTCATTCATGCGGATCATTGCGCCGACCGCTTCTTTCAGACCCTTGATGCGCCCGTGTGGAATGGCGATGCCCTGTCCAAGACCGGTCGAACCGAGCTTCTCCCGCGCAAAGAGACTATCGAAGACCTGGCTGCGCGCGATATTGTGGTTATTTTCGAACGTCAGTCCTGCGTGTTCGAAAACGCGCTTCTTACTGCTGACATCGAGATCGAGGACAGTGTCCTGGACAGAGACGAGTTTCGCGATAAGACTCATAGACGAGGCAGACAATCAGACGGCTTCATACACGCATTGCGAGTTGGCCGTCGCGTCAAACGTCCGCTTCGTCCACGCCGGATATTCGTGTGCCACGGTGCTCGTAATGCTTTTCCTTGTGCTTGATGATTTGCCGGTCCAGTTTGTCGACGAGCGAGTCGATAGCCGCATACATGTCGCCATCATGACTTTCGACGAAGATATCCTTGCCCCGCAGATGCACATTAGCTTCGATTTTTTGCTTGAGCTTATCAACTGACACGATCACGTTGACATCGATGACATGGTCGAAATGGCGCGTGATCCGGCTGAGCTTGGTAGTGACGTACTCGCGCATTGCAGGCGAGACATCGACGTGATGACCGCTGAGGTGGAGATTCATATATGCCTCCAGGGTTGAGTCAAGCTAAGGGTGTGCTCGCGGCGGCGCACTACCGCATATCACAGAGACTTTCGCATATTGACTGGCAAAATCTGCATTGATTCCCGGTACTTTGCGACCGTGCGTCGTGCAACGACGATACCTTGTTGCCCGAGGATCTCGGATATCTGGCTGTCCGACAACGGTTTCTTGCCATTCTCGGCGCTTACGAGCTGCTTGATCAGCGCGCGGATCGCGGTGCTCGAGGCGGAGCCGCCGGTTTCGGTCGTGACGTGGCTGCCGAAGAAATACTTGAGCTCAAAGATGCCGCGCGGTGTGAACATGAATTTCTGCGTCGTCACGCGGGAAACTGTCGATTCATGCAAGTCCAGCGTTTCAGCGATCTCGCGCAACACCAGCGGTCGCATCGCGACTTCCCCATGCTCGAAAAAATGGCGCTGGCGGTCAACGATTGCCTGGGACACGCGCAGGATGGTGTCGAAGCGCTGCTGTACATTTTTGATCAGCCATCTGGCCTCTTGCAACTGGCTCGCCAGTTGCTGATGGCCGGCGTCGCGGTTGCGCTGCAGAATGTCAGCGTAAAGGCGATTGATGCGCAGGCGCGGCATAGCATCCGGATTGAGCGCCGCCAGCCAAACGCCCTTCGTCTTCTTAACGATGACGTCGGGAATGATGTAGCGGGTATCGCCCGACGAAAAGCTGGCGCCGGGACGGGGATTTAAGCTGGTGATCAAGCTTTGAGCGCCGCGTAGGAGCGCGTCATCACAGTGCAGCAGCTTTTTCAGCTTCACGAAATCGCGTGCAGCGAGTATGTCGAGGTGCTGCGTGACAATCTGCAAGGCAGCCGCCCGGTGCGGCGTTGACTCGGGCAGCGCCTCGATCTGCAACTTCAGGCATTCCCCCAGATTGCGGGCGCCGACACCCGCCGGATCGAGATTGTGCAGATGGCGGAGCGCAACGCGCAGGTCTTCGATTTCTATTTCGAGCTCCGGTGGCAGCAATGCCACCAGCTCGTCGAGGTCCTGATGCAGATAGCCGTCATCATCCAGCGAATCGATGAGTAGGGTAACCAGCCGCTGATCGCGTGTGGACAGCTGCGTGAGCGTCATTTGCGCAATCAGGTGATCGCGCAGACTTTCCGATTCGGCAGCTACCTGCGGATATTCGGCTTCATCATTGTCGCTATCGCGTGTGCCGCCGTGACTGAAATCTTCATCGAATTGACCGACTTCAGGACTGGATTCGCCGTCGCCGGCGTTTGACGTTTCCGCAGCGGCGGGCGCTTGGCTCTCCGCCACATACTCCGGAGTTCCAGGCTGGGGCGGCGGCAGCGGCTGCTCGAGATTGCCTTCCTCGCGCTCCAGCAGTGGATTGTCATGCAGAAACTTCTCGATCTCCTGATTGAGCTCGAGCGTCGACAACTGCAACAGCCGGATCGACTGCTGCAATTGCGGGGTAAGTGTTAGATGCTGGGAGAGCCTGAGTTGGAGCGAATGCTTCATGTGCCCGAAAGAGAGTTTGGCTATTGGTCGATTATTCGTGCGCCACTGGCGGCGCCGGGTTTCGACAAACGCCGCTCATCTGTGCCCTTACAGGCGGAAATGCTCTCCGAGATAGACCTTTCTCACGCTGTCATTATAAACGATTTCATCCGGTTTTCCGTAGGCGAGGACGCTGCCATCGTTAATGATGTACGCACGATCACAAATGCCTAGCGTTTCCCGTACATTGTGGTCCGTAATTAAAACGCCGATGTCACGCTCTTTCAGAAAACGGATGATCTTCTGGATGTCAATGACGGCGATCGGGTCGACGCCCGCGAATGGCTCGTCCAGCAGGATAAAGCGCGGTTCGGTTGCCAGCGCTCGCGCAATCTCAACACGGCGACGTTCCCCGCCGGACAGGCTGATCGCGGGATTGTCGCGCAGATGATCGACGTGTAAATCGTGCAAAAGGTCATCTAACTTGGCGGTGATTTGCTCAGCGTCGTCCATTTGCAGCTCGAGCACCGCGCGCACATTATCAGCGACCGTTAAACGTCTGAAGATCGATGCTTCCTGCGGCAGGTACGATAGGCCGAGTCGGGCGCGCCGGTGAATTGGCATATGCGTAAGGCGCTTGGCATCGAGGAAGATATCACCGCCGTCGAGCGGAACGAGCCCGACCATCATGTAAAAGCAGGTCGTCTTCCCCGCGCCGTTGGGGCCGAGCAACCCGATGACCTCGCCGCTGCGCACTTCGAGCGATACGTCTTTGACCACGACGCGCGACTTATAGCGTTTCTTAAGCTGTACGGATCGAAGCTCGCTCATGATTTCAGCGCGATGCTGCGCTTTGCGGTGCCGCCACCACGTTGAGTGGCAATGCTGCCTTCAACGTGCTGGCGCAGCGGGCGTTTCCCGCGGATTTGCGACGTCAGCGGCCGGCTTGAGCGTGACCGGTGGCGCCGCTGCAGGTTTCTCTTTCGGTTTAGGCTGGATCACTGCACGCACCCGTCCCTCGGGATTCCCCGGCGTGGCGGCTTGCTTGCCACCGCCTACGACCTTAAAAAATTCGGTTGCGATTTCATATGAGATGTAATTGCCACGCACGTCGTCGTTCGTTTTCTTGAGATAAGCCCGGTTGAACATCTGCACTTTTTCAGCTTTGCCATCGTATTCAATACGCTCGGCAAACCCGTCGATATACTCGTCGTAGCCTTCACGCTTTTGCCGAAAGCTCGCCAAGTTACCGTACGCGACACCGTACTTGAAGCCCTCGGCATCCTGCTGCACGACCATGCGGTCGCCGCGAATCACGAGCGTGCCTTGCGTAAGCACGACGTTGCCAATGAAAGTGGCCACTTGCTTGTTGTCGTCGACAGTGACCTGATCAGCTTCGAGGTTGACGGGCTTGTCACGGTCAGCACGTTCACCGTATGCGATCGGAGCCACCAATATGCATGACAGCAGAACGAGCAGACGCCGCCAATTCCAGGACGGCGAACGGGATACACACCGTTCACGGCGCCTGCTTGGGTTTCTCATACCGGCCCCGAACATTCGACAGGAAATTGAGGATGTGCGTCTCATTGTTGAATTCTAAGCCATCGGACGTGATCACGGTGTTCGCATCGTAGATCCTCACCGGGCGATCCGTCTTAGCAATGCCGGTGTCCGGCACGATGTGAAGCCAACTGGTCAACATCGTCATCTCACTGTGATCATCATATGCCGAGCGCACGACGCGAACGTCGTCGATGAGATAGGCATTTTCGCCATTGCTCGACAACATCCCGCTTTTAGATGTTGCCGTCAGCGTGATTTTTGGCCCCCGAAAGTTCACTACTTTGGGCGCGTCCAGGGATGTTGTGTCGTCGTCCGGATAATGTTGCATGCGATGCGCGTCGAGCTTGTAGCGGGCGAGTCCGTCCGGGCCCATCTGCGTAACTGAGAAATTCTGCACGATGTAGTCCGGGTCGTGGCGCATTTTACCGGTGTTGGCTACTTCAGCCGGCTGGTACCTGGCGATCCAACCATACGGCCACCGCTGCTACAGCAGCGAGCATCAAAACCGGGAACCATGCAGTCAAGCGCTCGATCATTCGAGGTATTTCTCAAGCGCGTGGGCGAGAGTGCCCTGGGCCTGCATGATCAACTCGCACGCTTCACGCACAGCGCCGTGCCCGCCTGCGGCGCGTGTCACGTAGTCGACGTGTCGTCTGACGAAGACCGGTGCGTCTGGCACGCTAAGCGATAGCCCGCAGCGGCGCAGTACCGGAAGATCGACGACATCATCACCCATGTAAGAAGCAGCGCTCGGCTCGAGTCGTCGCGACTTAACCAGCTCCGCGAACGTGCGTGCTTTATCCGCCACACCTTGGAACACGAGATCGATGCCGAGATTTTTGGACCGCAGCTCGACAGCGCGCGACTGGCGTCCGGTAATTATCGCGAGCTCGACGCCGCTCTCCTGCAGCATCTTGAGACCATGACCATCGAGCGTATGAAACGCCTTGATCTCTTCCCCGCCATCGGTGTAGTACAAAGAGCCGTCGGTTAAAACGCCGTCGACATCGAATATCGCAAGGCGCGTGCGTGCGGCCTTAGCGTAGATCGCTTGCATGCGTCATAGCGCGATTTATGATCAATTCCATTTTCCATACTGAGGCACGGCGTTGTCGACGCGAAATCAAATCACTTGGGCCTTGAAGAGATCATGCATATTGAGCGCGCCAACGAGCCGCTCATCTGACTCGACAACCAGAAGCTGGTTCACTTTGAATTGCTCCATTACCTGAACGGCTTCGGCCGCAAGCTTTTCGGGACCGATAGTACGCGGGCCACGCGTCATCACTCCGGAAATGGCAGTTCCGTGAAGGTCAATCCCTTTGTGCAAGGTGCGCCGCAAATCGCCGTCTGTAAAAATACCCACGACGCGTTCGTCTGCTCCCAGGACAGCGGTGATTCCCATGCGGCCGCGAGACATTTCGAGGATTGCGTCCGAGAGAGTCGCTGTATGAGCGACCTTCGGCACAGCGTCGCCCGTTCGCATCACGTCGCTCACATGCGTCAGCAGTTTGCGCCCAAGCGTACCGCCGGGGTGAGATCTGGCGAACTCGTCGCGGCCGAATCCTTTCGCTTGCATGACCGCAACGGCGAGCGCGTCGCCGAGCGCGAGCGCGGCGGTCGTACTCGCGGTCGGTGCGAGATTTAGCGGGCATGCCTCTTTTTCCGCTCCTACATATAAGTGAGCGTCGGCCTGAAGCGCCAGACTGGAATCCGGTTTGCCCGTAAGCGCAATCAGCTTCGCGCCTCTGCGCTTGATCAACGGCACGATCGCAAGCAATTCTGCGGTCTCGCCGGAATTGGAGAGCGCGACAAAGACGTCGTCACGCGTGACCATGCCGAGGTCTCCGTGGCTCGCCTCGGCCGGATGTCACGAAATATGCGGCGGTACCAGTGCTGGACATGGTCGACGCAACTTTGCGCGCAATGTGTCCGGACTTGCCCATGCCGCTTACCGTGACTCGTCCGCGACAATTGAGAATGATGTCGACCGCTCGCTGGAAGTTAAGATCGAGTCGCTCGATCAGCGCCGTGATTGCGGCCGCCTCGATCTCGAGGACCTCGCGTGCAAGCTCTATCGCAGACGCGCTGTTGGCCGTTGCTGCATTCATGCGGGCTGCTGTCATAGCGCTTGCAGTATAGCAAAGTCGCCCTCGCAGCCGACGCATAAGGACATGGCGTTGCGGTTGCAATTCGCGCTCGATAGGGCATCATTCATCGCAACCGAGGGACTTGCCGGATGGAAAACTCACTGCACCTTGTATTGATTCTGCTTGCCGCAGCGGTGCTCGTGGTGATTCTGTTCCGCCAGCTCAAGCTGCCCGCAATGATCGGCTATTTGCTGGTGGGCGTTCTAATCGGTCCGCACAGCGTTGGACTCATTCCGGATACTGAAGGCACGCGCAATCTGGCTGAGATTGGCGTCGTGTTTCTGATGTTCAGCATTGGTCTTGAATTCAGTCTCGCCAAGCTTTCCACCATGCGACGGATTGTGTTCGGGCTCGGTGCTTCGCAGGTCGTGCTAACTCTCATAATCGTCGTCGGCATTGCACTCGGAGGCGCAGCCGACTGGCGTATCGGCATCGTTATCGGCGCGGCAGTAGCGATGTCATCGACCGCGATCGTCAGCAAAATGCTCGCCGATAAGCTCGAGCTGAATACCCTGCATGGCCGACAGGTGATCGGCGTGCTGCTCTTTCAGGACTTAGCAGTCGTGCTCTTCCTGATTGTGATCCCCGCGCTTGGACACAGTCCGGGCGACATGGCCGGCGTATTAACGCTCGCGCTCGGTAAAGCGGTCATCGTGCTCGCGATCCTGCTTTATTTCGGTCAACGTCCGATGCGCGCCTGGTTTCATTTGGTCGCCACGCAGAAATCGTCGGAACTGTTCATCATCAATGTTCTCTTCATCACGCTTGGCCTTGGCTTCATCACCGAGGTCGCTGGACTATCGTTGGTGCTGGGCGCATTCATCGCCGGCATGCTCATTTCGGAAACAGAGTACCGCTATCAGGTCGAAGACGTCATCAAGCCGTTCCGCGATGTGCTGCTCGGGCTCTTTTTCGTAACGATCGGCATGAAGCTCGATATTGCGCTCGTCTATGCGAACCTGCGCTGGGTGATAGCCATGCTGATCGCGCTCATTCTGCTCAAAGCTCTGATCATCGCGGGACTTAGCCGCTTATTCGGTTCGGACACCGGAGCGGCGCTGCGCACCGGACTCGATCTCGCCCAAGGCGGTGAGTTCGGGTTTGTCCTGCTATCGCTTGCCGCTCCGCTTCACGTCGTACCGCCCGTCGTGCTACAGACCGTCCTGGCCGCGATGGTGCTCTCGATGCTTGCAGCGCCGTTCATCATCGAGCGCAGCGAGCACATCGTCCGGCATTTCAGCGGCGCTGAATGGCTCGCGCGAGCAATGGAGCTGCACAACGTTGCCGTACAGTCGATGGCCGTTAGTGACCACGTCGTCGTTTGCGGCTATGGGCGAAGCGGTCAAAACCTAGCGCGTTTGCTCGAGCGGGAAAGCATTGGTTTTATCGCGCTCGACGTTGATCCCGATCGCATTCGCGAGGCGTCAGCGGCAGGTGAACGCGTGGTGTACGGGGACGCAGCGAGGCGTGAAGTACTTATCGCAGCGGGATTACTGAGAGCGCGCGCACTCGTCGTCACGGTTGCCGACAGTGTGCTTGCCCTGCGGATACTGGCACAGGTGCGCGACCTTCGTCGGGGCCTTCCCGTCGTGGTGCGCATGCTCGACGACACTGACATCGAGCGATTGAAAGAAGCGGGCGCCACCGCGGTTGTCGCCGAAATAATGGAGGGTAGCCTCATGCTCGCTTCGCACACGCTCGTAGTTCTAGGCGTGCCGCTCAATCGAGTGCTCCGGCGTATTCGTGATACCCGGGAGCAACGGTATAGTCTCTTGCGCGGGTTTTTTCATGGCAGCACAGATGAGGCGCAAGATGCTGCGCGGGAGGAGCATCGCCTGCTTCATTCCATTCCAATCACGCCGGGCACTGCGGCTGTAGGGAAGACGCTTGAAGAGCTGGATCTCGGGCGCTGCAATGTCGAGGTCAAGGCCGTCCGGCGTCCGGGCGTTGCTGCCCAGGTGCCGCAAGCTGCTGCACGCATTGATGTGGGCGATGTGCTCGTGCTCTATGGCACCGAGCGCGACTGCGCCGCAGCGGAGATGTTGGTAATGCAGGGCCAGCACTCGACCCGGCCAGCGCGCGCAAACGTTACTTAATAAAAAAGCCCGCCGAGGCGGGCTTTTTTAAACGCTGTCGTCGCCTACTGAAGCTGCGCGCCCCCGCAGGTCTTGATGTCTACGGCTGCGTTATATGCGGCGCCGCTGAGGCATGTTGCCGTCGAGCCGCCCCACACGGGGCTGAAGCGCAACGCGCCGGTCTGTGGCAGACCATCGTCGATTTTGCGGTCGAGTTCTGCCAGTATCGGTGATGGCACGTTGCTGCCCGTCTTTATATTCATTGCGTTCGCGACCGGCGCAGCGACGTCACTGTAATCATTATCAAAAATAATCTGCAGATATCCGCTGAACGGGTTCGTCGGAGTATTCGTTGCGGTGGGCGCCGCGGCAACACCATCATAGCTACCGATTATGAATCCGGCACGCGCAAGCTGATGCCACACTAGAATGGATTCATTGCCTCCGACTCCACCTGTGTCGTCGATCTTGCCGTTTGAACAGTTCGCGCCGGCACAACCCAATGTCGCGTTGCCCGCAGGACCTGGAATATTCGCGTTTGCGGCGCCGAGCGGATAATCTCCCGGCAACGCACGATAGCGATCCTGGAAGCCGAGATATGCAATCTTGACGCCGTCAAGTTGAGCGGCCAGGTTACGCACTCGAGCAGCGGTGATCAGTTCCTGGCCCTTGAGGACGCCACCAAGCAGCAGACCGATGATCACTAGCACGATCGCGATTTCTATAAGTGTGAAGCCGTTTTGTTTCCGCATTTTTTAATTCCTGGCGACGAGGAGATAAATATGAATTTTTGTAAACGCGCAATTTACGTACCCATATCCGATCGCTCCGCGATGGCCCGGCGTAGGATCGTTAGGTGCGAAGCAAGGGGCACGGTAACCAGCTAACTTGCTGTTTGGTAAGGGCAGATATGCCAATTGCGTAACAACCGCCGAATTGATCGGCATAGCCGCCTATGACAGACGGATAAGGCAGCACCTCGAACTGCGCTATCCGAACGTCAATTTTTCGACGGTGTTGACGATTTTTCGGCGCTCTCCAGTTCTGCGAGGCGCTCTGTTAGGAAGTGAAGCTCCCGCTCGTCTCGAACTTCGCCGCTAGCGATCAGCGCTCCAAGCATGATCTTCGCGCTCTCAATCTCACCGATATCTTCGAGTATGAAAATCTGCATTTGACGTGCCCAGCCAGGAGCATGGGGCGCCAGCCGCGCGATTTCGTTTGCGTAGTGCAAGGCAAGCTTGTTGTCTTTTAGTCGATGTCTTGCGGCAAGTGCACTATGCGCCAGCCAGCGCCAGCGTCGGGCGGGATCTGCTAAAAACTCCTGATACACAAAGTCAAACATCGACCTGGTGCGTGCGGGATCGGGCACCTGTGGATACACTTGTGACGCGAGGAACAATGGATACTGGCCAATCGGATCGAGCGCGAGAATTGTCTTCAGCCAATCGGACACGCGTCCGTAGTCGAGCTCGCGGAACGGGATGCTGATGCCGGGCTGGTTGTCGAACGCCTGCAGGTAAAGCGACATCAGTTGCGCGACAGCTATGTTTTCACCGAGGCTCACGAGCCTCAGCGCGCTTACAGCCGGCGGTTGATGGAGCGCTTGCGCGCGTGCCAGCGTTTTGGGCTGGTGCGATTGGAAGCCTGTTTCAAGTATGAGTGCGATGGCGAGCGCAGCTATAACGGACTTGGGTACGGACCGCCAGGATCGCTCGTTACGTTGGCTCAAACGTTTCGCCGATAGAAGTCGAACGTTGCCGCGGCGCACAGTAATGACGTATAGATAGCCGCTTCAACACTAGCTGTTCCCACCGCTGACCACTGCGCTCCGCCATCCGCCAGCCAGGCGGTGGGCGCGTAACGGTCAAAGCCTGGAAGGACCAGCGCCAACGTGTCAACGAGCCACGACATGACGTGCTGCGACGGGCTCTCGCCCGAGAGCGGGCTTTTGCTGATCAGACGAATTGCGGACAGCGCGCGAGCGACTATATAGAATCCGGTTACGAAACACATTGCGGGCATCAGTTGGGTGAACGTAACAATACAGAAGAGGCTAAGCGCTGCCATAATGACAAGCTCTAGTGCGAGCGACACGCCCCATGCCAATACGCCGCCTTTTGCGGCCAGAATCGATTGCGACAAGGCGGCAAGGGTTGCCACTAGTACTGCGATCAGCACAAAGCCTAACAGTCGTCCCAGAATGTAGTCAGAACGGCGCAAGTCAAACGATAATGTGAGCTCAAGACCCTTATCATCCAGTTCTCGTACGACGCTGGTGATCACGTGGAGGCTGAGAAGAAAAACAGCAAGCAGGCGGGTGATTGCGGCGGAGAAAGCAATTTCAATGCGGGAAGCCTCCGTTATAGCCACCTGTTGAATAAAAAATGTCAGCGCAAATATCGATGCGAGCCCGACTACGTACACGAAGAAAAGGCGGGTGCGCAGCGCTTCGAGGAATGTGAAGCGGGCGAGCGTAATTATTTGCCGACGCATGGAATAATGGTTGCTTCTTATTGCGGTTTCAGCGCCAGTATAGCGAGGTAGTGTGCCGTCAACCAAGGCCACAGATGCAGCCATACCGGTGACCGAAGTCGCCGCCAGTCATCGCGAGGAGCTCATTTCGGCACATCCGCAATGGTGGCTCGGCGGCATGTTGCTCGCGCTGCATGTGACGTTGGCGTGGGGAATAGAAAACCTCTTCTCGCGCGCGATGCTGCTCGCGCATTTCGGCATCTTCCTGATGTGGCAGCCCATATGGCGCGGCGAGCGCAATCTGGACGCGCGCCAGGCATTTCTGATTGTCGTTGTCGGCGTATTGCTCGCGGGATGGAACAACTGGTGGCTGATGGCCGTCTGGCTTGCGGTCCTGTTTGCGTTAATTGGCGGCAATCTGATCGGCACCGAGCACCCGCGCCAGCGGCTGGCCGCTTTGCTCGCGGCCATCTACCTGCTCTCCGCACTGCTCGTTTGGGTTGTGCCACATCTGTTCGCCGACCAGGAATTCGAGCAGAGTCTGCTAATCCTTGTCCGTTACGGCTTGCCGATTCTCTTAATCGCGATCATGGCGGTACCCGTGCCGGCCGCAAATAAATCATCGCCCGTCGCCGTTGACCTTTTCTATAGTGTTCTTCTGTTCCTGCTCGTAACGGGGCTCGTGCTGGGAAGTTTTGTCGTGAAGCAGGTGAGTCACGGCGATTACGCGCTCGCGCTTGCGCAAAGCCTGATTGTAATGGCGCTCATTCTTATGACCTTGAGCTGGCTCTGGAGCCCGCGTACCGGGTTCGCTGGTATCGGTCATATGATGTCGCGCTACCTGATGAGCCTCGGCTTGCCGTTCGAGCGATGGGTGAAGGGGCTCGCGGATCTGGCCGAGCGAGAACGCGAGCCATCACGATTTTTATCGCTCGCGTTACAAGACATGGCGGAGCTGCCTTGGGTGGCCGGACTTTCGTGGCAGGCGCCGCACAGCAACGGCGAGCTTGGTGCACGGTCGCGCTTCCAGGCCGAATTCGCTTTTCAAGAACTCACGCTCACGTTCCATACGAAATGGTCTTTGAGTCCGGCTCTCCTGCTTCACTTGAAGCTCCTTACCCAGATGCTGGGTCATTTCTATCAGGCAAAACAGCGCGAGGAAATTCAGCGTCAGAACGCTTATACGCAGGCTATCTATGAGACCGGCGCGCGGCTTACTCACGACGTCAAAAATCTGCTGCAATCGTTACGATCGTTGTGTGGCGCGGCAGAGAGCAGCAGCGCCGATGAAGCCGGGGCGCTGCAGGGACTGGTCAAGCGGCAGCTTCCGCAGATCGCTCAACGGCTGACTGTGACACTTGAAAAGTTGAAGGCGCCGCAATATTCGAGCGTCCGACAAATCGATGCCGGGGCATGGTGGGACGGCCTCAAACAGCGTTATGCGCGCAGCGAAATATCATTCACCGGCGAACCTGGTGCCGCGGCGATAAGTGTACCCGGCGAGTTGTTCGATAGCGTAGCCGAGAACCTATTGCAGAACGCGATAGCCAAGGCACAGACCCAGAGCGCCAAGATTAACGTCACTTTCGAGTTAGCAAGTGGTGCTGGACTGACGGTGAGCGACACGGGCGAGGCTATTCCTAAATCGATGGCCACGCGGCTCTTCGCAGCACCGGTCCCATCACAGAACGGCCTTGGCATCGGACTTTATCAGGCATCAAAGCATGCCGAGCAGGTCGGCTATAGTCTTCGTCTCGCTAACAATACGCCCGGCAACGTATGTTTTGAATTGCGCAAAACTGCAGATTAAAAGGCTAACGCCCTACGGTAACTGTCGTTCTCAGTGTGCCACGATCTGAACCGTCAACGTAGTGACGGATCCAATAACCAGCGTGGCACTGGGCGGAAAAATTCCGGCGTCCGTCATTGCGCTAAAGACAGTAGATGAGCACGCCGGAAGGGTAGTGCACTCTGGTGCGACCGTGTAACGCACTGCAGTACGCCAGTTCTTTTCGAACCAGGGCGGGAACACGATTCCGGACCAGCCGCTTCCAGGAGTCAGGTTTCGCGGCAACAAGCCGGACCAAATAGTAGTCGACGGTATGCACATATTCGGATCACCTTCCGGCAAGCAACTAACGTCGGTCGAATCGGCCGGACGGGGAAAAACCGAGTGCGCGATGAAGTATCGATTGAGCAGCGTGTTGAGCTCGTTCGTGACCCGCTTTTCGATGCCTGCCATGAGATCGGCGACGGTGATGACGAGTAACTGATCGTTGAAGTTTGCGTCAGCGGCCTGCGATGAAAACGCCGGGCCACCCTGAGCGTTCAAGCCTTCGAGATAATTCGCGACATCGTTTTGATGCAGGGCGCCATCTCGTAACTGACGGGCGAGCGGGGCACCCGCGGAGAACACAATCGCGACGACATTGTGTACGGATCGCGAGCCGGATACAGACAGCGTACCGACGGTCGTGTCTTTGATCGTAACTTGACTTGCGTAGTCGCGAAAGTTCGGGGAAAGGGCATACCATAAACGCTCACCCTTTGAATCGCGCACATCGGGCAATGCTAACGTTCGCCACGGTAGGCGCCCCACATAGGCCGGGCAATTGATTCCTGCGAAAAGATCGGCGACGCCATCGTTCGGAACATTGGTGCCCAAATGAGTCACGATGTCCGGGCATGGGAAACTGCCGGGCAAAGAGATGTCGGATATCGCACGCGCAATGAGCGCTTGTTTCGCAAGGGCCAAAGCACTTGTCGTTTTTTGATCACGATCACTCGAAGCCACGTTCGAGCCAAGCGCGATCAGGAAACATGTTATCGCCGTGCCCCCGCCATCATTACAACCGCGATCAGCGCATAACCGCTGCAACGGCGCGCCGAGGTCCCTGTCGCTAGTCTCATGCTCCCTCACCGATAAAGAGGTACATGCCACCGCTACGGCACATGCACCGAGTAAAAGAAGTTGAAACGGAACTATGAGTCGTGTGCGGCTAGGCGACCGCTTTTATGACGACGATGTATGTTACTTCAAAGCAGGCGCTCAGGCAGCCGATCAGTGTTATGGCAGCTGTTGTGCTGTGACCATCCGGCTCAAAAGGATAGGTGTAGACAGCCATACCACGACGTCATCGAATTCTGTAGTTGCGCCGCTTGCCGCAGTCGCCGGACGGATATTAAAGGTCTTCGCGTCTCCAAAACCGGCGGGTAATGTTGCATTGGTGATCTCGTTGCCGCTGGTGGGCGCTGGCATCAGCGCGCGCGTTGTGGCGTTAATCGCACCGGCCCCGTTCTTACCATGCGACATGACCAGTGCAGGTGCAAGATTGCCGGCGGAGGTGTACGTAATCTGTGGGTTGCAAGCTGGCGCCGGACACACCACTGTTATATTCGCGTTCGCCCCGCTAGCGAGCGTGATGGCTTTAGGTCTCTGTGCAAAGAGCGGAGTCACGTTATAGCGAAAAAAGTTGCCCCAGGCGTCGGTCCCGCTAATACCGAGTGTTGCCCACGGAAGGTTTCCTTCGCTGACTACGCAATTGGCGCCGACGAAATCCTCATTACCGTCGTTCGGCGTGTTGTTCACTCCTCCGGCCGCTCCGGCTGTTTTGTCCGGGCATGGCAGGTAGCCTCTGCTCATTGCAAAACCGATGAGAGCCTCGCTTATCTGATTGAGAGTGGCTTGCGTGTCAGAGATCTTCTTCTGATCGACCTGCGCGGTCAAAGGTCCCAGCAGCGTCGCAAGCAGCAAGGACAGCACGAGCAGCCCCACGGCTAATTCTATGAGCGTGAACCCCGGCTGCGCGGTTGAAAACAGCGCGCGGCGGCGAGGCTGCGTCGGAGCGGACACGCGCGTTAATGCAAGGCCAGTTGCGACGCAGCCTGCAGGTTCGTGGTATTGAAATTATCGGCCGAGAAAGTAACCAGCGCCTGAGTCCCGGGATAAGGGCTCCCCGCAGTTCCGCCAATCAATGCGCCATTTGGCACGGTATAACCGGCGAACGCGCTACCACAAGTCGCTAAGGCGCCGTCCGCACAATCTGTATCCATCGCATAACGCACGGATTGCGTACGCCAATTGTTCGCATCGAACCATGCCGGCAAAACGAGCGATGCGTCGGTGGGCAGATAGCCAGAACGCACAACTGCAGGGGCAGGCAGTAACGCGGTATTCGCGGGACAATTCCACGTTCCGGTGCCCGTATTACTGCAGCTGGTTGCTGGCTGCGGCAGTCGACCCAATGTGGCAGCTGTGTTGTAGTAAGTATCCAGCGCAAGCTGCACTTCTTTCGCAACCCGACGCTCGACGACCGTGAATACATCCGACGACGTTATCAAGGCGACTTCATCATTATGGTTCACGTCCGCGGCACTTATGCCAAGTTGGTTGACTCCGATATCGATCTCAAGGTAAGCACTGGCCGTGTTCGCGTTAGCGACACTCCTCGCTTGAGAACCGGTCGCAGCACCCGGCGCCACGACGACTGCAACGACACTGTTGCCGACAACTGCGCCTGTCACATTCAATGCGCCATTAACCGTCGGATTTATAGCGTTTCCAGGGATATCCTGAAAATTCACAGCCAGCATATACCAGAGCCTCTCGCCTGAAGAATCGCGGACATCCGGCAGTCCGAGGGTTTGCCATGGTAAGCGGCCCAACAAAGCGGTGCACGCGCCCGCCGTTATGTCGGCGATTCCGTCATTGTTAATGTCGGGACATGGCAGTGCGCCCGGGTGGCCAACATTAGAGGCGGCGCTTGCTATCAGCGCCTGCTTCCCGAGCGCAAGCGAGCCATTTGTTCTACGGGATTGGTCATTGTGGAGGGACGTTGCATTGAAGGTAGAAACCAAGGCTGCAGTCGCTGCAACACCGATGACCATTATCGCGCCGAGCATCGCGTATCCGCGTTGCGGTAACTTGGATCGCTTCATTATGCGGCTGGTCATCAGCGCCTCCTCTCGGGGCACGTACCACTTAGTTGACCTCTGCCTTGCTATTTACTGGCAGATCGTCCCGCGGATCTGCGTTCGTCGGACTGTCGGAACGACGGCGGGCTGGGGGAACTGATTTTACCGCTCCCGCAGTATCTCCAGATGTGACTTTTGCAACGTCGGGACGCACATTCTCCGTGGACGCAGGCGTCTTAACTTCAGGTTTCGCAGGTGGAGGACGTCTTATGTACGTCTCCTGTATGGACCCACTCAGCATTTCTATCGTTTGCCCGACCTTGACGTCGACGCTGCGTCCGCTTTCCGGAACGCGCACCAGCACGCTATTGTCACTCGTGGCCACCTTGGCCTCAAGATCGCTTGTCTGCTGCTCGGTGACTGCGCGATTGTTCACCCAGATCGTGTTCTTACCGTCACTGCGTCGGATCACGCCGCTCACGCTAACGTTCTGTGGCAGGCGCGCCGGCGGCGGCTCATTGCTCGGTTCAATTTCGACACGCACGTTCTGCTTACGGGCGACGTCGAGTGTATTACGCTGCGCCGGGGTAAAAAACATGCGTCCGAGCTCCGCAGCAGACGCCACGCAAGCTGCTAATCCAAATACCGATATTGCGACAACGCGGGCAATCATGATTTCTTGTCACCTGCGCTAAGCGGCTTCAGCGTGATCCATGCAATGTCGCATTCCGCGCGCAGATTCGCCTGCAGGTTTACCCGTACGCCATTACTGCTTTCGAGCCGCTCCATGCTGCACTGATCGACGGAAAAGAATCCGGCCTGCTGCGTGGCGAGCGCGCGAAAGAAGCGCAGCAGGTCCGCCTCGTGCAATAGCTGAAAGTTAAGCCGCATGACAGACTGATGCACGCCGAGCTGCCCGGCATCGAGTTCGCCTGCATACGGGTATGTCTGCTGGGCGCCGATGTTGTACTGGATGCCGTAGAGTTGCGCTTGCTGGTTTGATTGGCGCAAACCCTCGAGCCAGTTCAGCCGCTGTTCCTCGCCGACAAAACCGAGGCGTTCCAAGGACTGATACGAACCGAGATGGCGGACGATGAGTTGCTTTTCGTCACCGGATTTCTGCAGTCGCGTCCTCGCCTCGCGGAGCTGGCTTTGTTGTTGCGCGAGAGAACGCTTCGCCGTCGTTAGCGATTGGTCGAGCTGATAAATAATCCCGGCCGCTAAGCCTATAACGAGGATCAGCACAATGAGCGGCGTTTGCAGCGCGCGCAGTTCTAGAGCGTTCATGCTGTCGGCTTGATGATTATCACGACACTGAACTCGGCCTTGACCGATTGTTCATGACTTTCGAGAGTGTTGCCCGAAAGCGTAAGACTTGGGCTGATGTTGAGCGGCAGCTTGACGATCTTTACTTCGGCAACCGCGGGCTGCTGCGACAAGCTGGTGGCGAACTGGTTGATGGCGTCGATCGCAGCACGATAGTCTCCCCGAAACGGACGTACTTCGCCCTGCACAAGACCGCTTTGTTTGCGCGCGCTCCCTGCGAGCGGTGCGACAGCTCGTGAGGCGTCCGGCGTCGGCTTCGCATCACCCCCGGTCTCCACTTCTGTCGTGGCGTACTTCCAAGTGAACCTTTTCATCACGATTGACGGATTGCTGTCGAGTGCCTGGCTTACGACCTCCATCATCAACTCGGGCGAACGTATCGTTTTTCCAATTCTCTGCGACACTTCAACTGCGCGCCGCAGATTGTCGGGTGTGGTCGGCGCCGCAGGGAATTGGCGCGTTGCTGCCTGATACTTTTCCTGGAGATCAACGGTTTGACGGCGCGCGATTTCAGTCTCAGAGTGCGTATCGAATATCTGATAAAGACTGAGTGCGCACCAGACCAGCGCCGCGAGCGCACTAACACCCGCCAGCGCATGGATGCCGCGGCGCAGCTGATGCTGCCGGTAGCCCAGCGTTACATTTGCGGGAGCGAGATTGTTCTCGGGTGACTGCAAGCCGAGTAGATGCAAATAGAATGCGTCCGGCGATGAGTCGAGCGACGGACCTGAAATCCCGAGCGTATCCACGATCTCCCGTCGCCCTACATGGCGGCAATCGATATTAGGATTGTCACGCACGACGGCCTGCATAAGTGCGGTGAGCGAGTCATCTTGATCGACGATGAGCACCGAGAGCTGTTCATCGAGCGTCATCACGCGCAGCGCGTGCAGATATAAGCGCGTGTTCGAAATTTCTTCTGCGTAAATCTTATCCGCGTGCCCTTCGCCGCTGTCGATACGGGCAAGGCGACTGAGGCGCAACTGCTGATCGCGGAAAAAGGTAAGGCGCAGACCTGCCCCGTGTTTAGAGACCACGAGCAGGTTGGGTTGTTTAAGCTTGAGTTTTTCTACCAACCCAACAGTCACCGTGGGCAGCAGGTAAACCCCGGCGACGGGATACTCTCGTTCGGTAACCGCCTGCAGCCACGCTGCAACGAGTTCCGGATTTGTGAGGGCGCAGAATAAGTACCGGTCGTCCCGTCGCTTTCCTTCATCGCGTCCCTGCAGACGCGCACTACAGTACGGTGTATTCCGATAATGCTGTTTTAGTTTCCGCGTCAGCATTTCTGTGCGGTCGCTTCCGAAACTATGCGGCAGCGATTCAAACCGGTAGTCTTCCTCGACCGCATCGACGAGCATATGCACGGGTGCATGAGATGTGCGCGCGAGGTACTCTTTAAACTCGGCAAGTCCGTGATCGTCGTTATCGAAAGACGTGCACGGGCCGAGCCTGACCCCTACCCAACGCGCTGCCGTGATATGACTGGCGGAGACTGAAATCAGTACTTTGTCTGCCATGTATATCTCAGTGTTCCTTGGCCTGAAGGCACGGAACTAGAATTTGATCTTCCCCAGAATATCATAGACGGGTCCAAGGACTGACCACATGATGAAAGCCATGATACCGCCGAGAACCACGGTCAGCACAGGGCCTATCATCGCCATGCCTTTATCTACCGATTCCTTGACGTCCCGATTGTAAAAATAAGTCACATTCAGCAGCGCAGTATCCAGTGCGCCGGTTGCTTCTCCAACGCGCAGCATGCGTATCACCAGCGGTGGAAATATGCCTAAGTTCTGGAAGGTCTCAGTCAGGCTGTCGCCGGCAGTAATCTGTGCACCGGCCCGCATGAGGCCGTCCGCGATCACACGGTTACCGACGATTTCTTCCGACGTCTTGATCGCTTCCAGGATGGTGATTCCGGACTGATACATCAATGCGAAGAAATTCGTGAATCTCGACATGATAATTTTTTGCATGATGGGCCCGACTACCGGCACGTGCAGCTTCGTATAGTCCCAGAGGTAGCGCGCTTTCGGCCTCTTTCGCACCATCACGACGAGGCTGACGACTATGACAACCGGAATACCGAATATGAACGGCCAGTAATCGACGACTGCCTTTGACACGAATATCAACGATCGCGTCTGCAGCGGCAGCGCAATGCCCATTGCTTTGAGTAATTGCGTAACCTGCGGAACGAGGTAGATCAACATGAAAAGCAGGACAGCGAAGACGACCACCATCACGAATGCGGGATACATCAAGAGCCGCTTCGTTTGCGATGCCAGCTCGTCTTCCCATTTAAGCGTCGTGCCCAGATTCGCGAATACGTCTGTAAGCCTTCCGGCTTGCTCGCCGGCCCGAATCAGGCTCACGAATACGTTGTCGAATACGTAACTGTGCTGCGACATCGCCTGCGACAGCACCCGGCCGCCTTCCATGTCTTCGATCAGCGTCGCAAGTATTTCGCGAAAGCGCGGGTTCTCGATGGAGTCTCGCAGGTCGCGTATGCCTTCGAGCAAGGGAATTCCCGAGCGCGTTATCTGCTCCATGTCGAAGCAGAATGTAATCAAATCGCGGCGCGTAATCTTGCCGGCGGCACCAAATCCGCTCGCACTTTTCGCGACCTCGCGAAAAGTAATCATGTCCAATCCCATGCGGCGAAGCCGCAACTCGAGATCTACTTCGTTTACCGCATCCAGCGCGCCGCGCGCGGGCCGGCCGGTTTTGTCGACGGCTTTATATTGAAATGAGGGCACGGCAGTCAGATCGAATGACGACGCAAGCCCGGCGCAGCAAGCTCGAGCGCTTTTGTATTAGAGGAGGTCACGCGAAACGGCCCGTGAGATCTACAGAACGCGACACCTCTGCAATACTCGTAGTACCGTTGAGCACGAGCGCAACGCCTTCTTCTGCGAGCGGCCGGAAATTGCGCGCCAGTGCAGCGGCACGCAGTTCCTTCGCCGTTGCCCGGCGCGCAACGAGCTCGTCGAGCTCGCTGTCCATTACCAGCAGCTCCATTACGGATGAGCGGCCCTTGTAGCCCTTGTTGTTGCATTTGCCGCAGCCGGTCGGTCGATAGACATGGCTTACGCCGTCCGAAGCTGAACCGAGAATCTTGCGCTCATCCGCGGTGGGCGTATACGCTTCACGGCAATGCGTGCAGAGTACCCTCACCAGCCGCTGCGCGATCACTCCGATGATGTTGCCGGCCATGATGTCGGGTTGAATACCGATGTCGAGCAAGCGGGGAAACGCACCGAGCGCCGAGTTCGAGTGCAAGGTCGAAAAAACCTGATGACCGGTCATGGCCGCACGAAATGCCATCTCGGCAGTATCGCGATCGCGGATTTCGCCGACGAGAATGATGTCCGGGTCCTGGCGCATCATTGATCGTATACCGTTCGCGAAATCCATCCGAACGGCGTCATTGACCGACGTTTGTCGCATGAGGGTCAGCGGGTATTCAACTGGATCCTCGAGAGTCATGATGTTGACGGTCTCGTCATTCACCTGGGATAACAATGAATACAGGGTTGTAGTTTTGCCGCTGCCCGTTGGACCGGTGACGATGAGAATCCCTTCGGGACGTGCAAGAATGAGATTCAGACGGACCAGCGTCGGTCCAGGCAGGTTCATGCGGTCCAGACTGATGATCGATTTCTCGCGGTCGAGAATCCGCAACACGATATTCTCGCCGTGAATCGTTGGATGCGTCGACACGCGAAAATCGATCGGCCTGCCATTCAACGTGAGGGAGAGTCGGCCGTCCTGAGGCGCGCGCGTCTCAGCGATGTTCATATCGCTGATAACTTTGATACGCACTGTAATGCCCGGCAGATATGTTTTGTGCAGGCTCCGCACCGTCTCGAGGACGCCGTCTATACGGTATCGTATCCGCAGAAATGCATACTCGGGCTCAAAGTGAATGTCCGATGCGCCCCGTTTTACCGCGTCGACCAATAAAGCGTTGACCAGCCGGACCATCGGCTGCGTATATTCATCGCCCGCTACGCCGAGACTCTGATAGTCGATCTCTCCAGTCTCGATTTCCTGCAGAATGCCATCGACCGAAAGCTCATGGCCGTAGAACTGGTCGATGTAGTCCTCGAGTTGCGCTTCACCGGCAAGCTGGCTCTTGATCTCAACGTTGGGCCCAAGCGTTGCACGCAACTGGTCCAGCGCAACGACGTTGAATATCTCAGTGGTTGCAATGCTGAGCTGGCGTTCTTCCGCGTCGTACGCGAGCGGAAGCAGGCGGTGACGGCGCGCGAAATCCTGCGGAATCAGCTTCAGCGCTTCGGGATCCGCGACGACCTGCGCAAGGTCGATCGATTCCTGGCCGACCGTGCGCGCCATGATGTCGCGTATGGCCGCTTCGGTGATGAATCCGAGGCGCACAAGCTGGCGGCCGATCGGAATATTGTTCTGCTTCTGCTCGGCGAGCGCGATGCCAAGCTGGTCGGGCGTGATGAGCCCCTGCTGAACTACCAGTTCGCCTAGACGCAGTTTTTTGCGCTGTTCAGCCATTAGGATTCATTCGGTACGTACGCCGCATGGCACATCATGCAGAATTCGGTGCGCGCAAAGGCGGGGCTTACTGAACAAGTCTCTCGAGCTTCGCCACACGCTCTTGAGCTGCATCAGTGCTGAAGTTGGCGCGGCCCTTGGCTGCAGCAAGCTGCACTGCGCTACGGTAAAAGCCCAGTGCGGGTTTCGATTGCCCTATATGCTCCAGCGCCACGGCCAGGTTATAGGCGTAGTCGGGATTATCCGGCTGAAGATGATGTGCCTGGAAAAATGATTGCTGTGCGTCGGGCCAGCGATTCTGATCGACATAAGTGTTGCCGAGCGTAAAGTGCAGATAAGCGGCTGAAGGATCACGAGCGATCAATTGTTTTACGCGTGTTTCCGAAGACGATGGATCGGCGCGTCCTATGATGCCGATCAAGCCGGCCTGAGCAAGTGCATTGCCGGGTTCCAGTTCCAGTATCTTTAAATAGTGTTTCATTGCCGCATCAGAGTCGCCCTGGCGCATGGCAATTGCCGCAAGGCCGATCAGTGCATCTACGTTACCCGGGTCGCTCTTATTGAGCTGGTTGTACAGGCGCTGAGACGATTCAAGATTGCCGCTGTTGAGCGAGCTGTATGCTTCCGCTAATACAGGATTCAACGCGGGTGCAGCGCTTGCCGCAGTGATTTTTATAACGTCCTGTTGCGGTACCGGACGAGCTACGGCACTGCGTCCAGCCGGCGGCTGGGCGCTTGCCGGTGGCGGCTCAGCCGCTGCAACAGGCGCGGGACCTGCTCGCGGCTTGTCCGCGGCCGGAACTTCCTGAAGCGGTGGAATTAGCGAAGACGTGAGCGGCGGTGATTGTGTTGGCGCCGGTGCGGCCGGAACGGGAGCAACTGTCGACGCTGTAAGCGGAGGCGGACTGGTCGCAGGACTCACCATGCTCTGCGTTAGGGGCGGCGGTTGTTTCGCAAAGAGCCCCGGGTTGCTGATCTGCAGATAGACATAGCTCCCGTACCCGATCATGAACAGCGTGACCAGGGTTCCGATTGCCAGCAGCGGATGATCGCGCAAGTAAACGCCGATATTGCTGCCACTTTCCCGCTGCTCGGCGCGTATCACTGCGGCGGCTTGCGCGGACTCGCGAGGTGTCGCAGGACCGGCTGCAGCGGGCTTGCGTGGAGGGGGAGTTACAGGCGGCGTTGCACGCGGCGGCGGTGCAGAGGGAGGACCGGGGCGAATCGCCGATTCCCCTGTGATCGGCTCGAGCATAAGTTCCGATTTCGATGCGCTCGCGCCCGCCGCTACAGGTGCAGTTGTGGAGACGCCTGGAGCTGGCGCTGTGTCAGGTGTTTTGCTGCTGTCTCCCCGATCCTTGGCGGCCTTTTCCAAGGCCTTCATGAGGAGACTCATCTCGGCACCGTCACCGATTCTCCTGGAACATTTGCGGTCGGCGTCTCTGTCTGCTTGGGAAGCATGCGCTGGAAGAGTTTCAACTCGTCGCTATCAAGCGATGGATTTGTGATGACCGTTGGACGCAGAAATATCACGAGCTCGGACTTGATGACAGAATCGTTGCGTGCGCTGAATAGTTCACTAAGGAAGCCTGTGAAATTGGGGTTGCCCGCGCCGGGTATGGCACTCCGCAGGTATTGCGAATTGTCCTGCATCAATCCGCCAAGAACGGCCGTCTGACCGCTGATGAGTTGCAGCACAGACTCCATTTCCCGCGTCTGGATCTGCGGTACCGGACTGGTGACACCCGCTAGCGCGAGCGCCGGATTCGGGTCATTGATGAAGCTCAGGACGCGCGAAATGGTTGGCCGCACGCTCAACGTCACTTGACCATTCGAATTGATCTGCGGCGTCAGACTCATCACGACGCCGACTGGAACCGTTTCGGCAGTGGTGGTGAATGTAGCTTGCTGTGCTGTAGAGGTGCTGCCGCTCAACACGATCGCCGGCTGAGCTTGCAAGTGAAAATATACGAGGTTATCGACGACCTTCAACAAAGCAGTTTGGTTGTTGAGCGCCATCAACTTCGGACTCGACAAGACGCGCGTGTTGCCAAACTGGTTGAGCAATTTAACGGTCGCCGCAATGTTGCCTACGCTCGAGGTAGGATTCGTATAGCCAACAGTCAGGCTACCCGGAAAAACCGTTGGATTAGTCGCGGTGCCTGTGATGGTACCAAGCAATGATTGCGTCAGATTGATGCCACCGCTGACAGCGAGTCGGCTCCAGTCTATGCCTCCTTGATACGCGTCCGATAAGGTAACTTCGGCGATCGTCGCTTCAATCAGCACTTGGCGCTGCGCCATCTGTGTGATGCTGTCGATGTGCTGTTGAACGAGTGCATGCTGCTTTTCCGTTGCAAACACGCTTATCGTGCCGGTCACGGGGTTGACGATGATATCCTCGCGCACGTCACCAGCGACAGGAAGCGGTGTCGTTTGCCCGCCGAAAACGCTGCTGAATAGTTGCGGTGCCGCCTGACCTGCCCGCGCGACGGCTTCGGCCTGCTGCAATCGTTCTTCCCTTGCAGCGCGTTGCGATTCAGCGCGTTCAGCGCGCTGCTCGGAGCTGACGCTCTGATTGCGTGTAGATACCAGAATGGCGCGAATGTTATCGCGCATGGAATCCCAAAAGTTATTGTTCGAGACCGTTTTGACGATGGTGCTCGATGCGTTCGCCTGTCCCGCAGAGCCTGTTCCGCCGCCGGCGCCTGGCGTCGCGCCCGAAGTGGAACTCGTTCCGGCGCCACCAATCTGGCCCGATACGCCGATCGTTGATGTCGTCTCGCGGGTCATATTCACGTAGTTCACTTTGTACGTCTTCATATAGGCCGTATCGGGCGACACGATTATGGTGTTCGCCTCGAGCTTGTAACGCATGTTCACCTGCTTGCTGACACGATCGAGGATCGCCGGCAACGTTTCGTTGATCGCATTCAAACTCACGACGCCTTGCAGGCCAGGATGTATGTCGATGTTCTGTTTTGTGTCGCGCGCGACTGCCAGCAGCAGCTCCTTCACGGGAACCTCATTAACGACGACGCTATAGGTGGGCGCTTTGGTTGTCGGTTTCGGTGGAGGCACCATGTCGCTAACACGCGCCGGTGGCGGCACGTCGGCTATCGCGGGTCTCGGCGATGGCGTCGTGATATGGCCCTCGGATTGAGGCAGCACTGAGCGCTGGTAACAGCCGCTCAGTGAGAGCGCGGTAAGGGCGCACAAGAACACCGAGCAAAGATGCGGCCTGCGTGCGTAGTCCGCCGATGTGGTCGGTCCGCCAGCTACGACTTCAAGTGCCCGATGCGCTTTTGCAACCATGACGCCTCCCTCATATGCCCGAGCACGGGTTACGCGCCTCGCTCTCAAGACGACTGATGCTGAGCGATCTCGGCGCGAACGCCTTGCATGGTCCGTAAGACGGGTTTATAGGCCTTTAGAGGAGCGGGGAGTCGCGCGAGAGCTTCGCGTGCGGCGTCCCTGTCTTGGAAAGATCCGTATAAAACCGTTAAAGACGGTTTTTCTTTGGCTAACGTACGGTATACAAAAATTTCATTGATTTCAACGTATTTGCTTATGACATTGAGGTGATTGTTTAGCTGTTCGGGCTTGTCCGTCCCGAGCAACTGGATGCTGTAAGCGTTTGGATTCCCCCTTTTAAGCCAATTCTCCGTCGCTGCGAGTCTCAAAGCGACCGGGTCGGCATCGCCCCGAGCAGCTTGTTGGTTTGCGCCCACTATCGGTGTAGCCAAGATTTCGCCGGGAGCAGCCGAAGCTTGGGGCGTCGGACCGTTGCCGTTTGCCGATACCTGCGGCGAAGGGACCGCATGGGCAATTGCGGCCGCCCTTGGACTAACGGCCGTCACGACAAGCGGCGGATCGGCTTTGGGCAAACTCGCGGATGGCGTGTCGAGTGTCTCTTTTACCGCAACTCTTTTCTCGGGCTGCGCGGGGACCGAGCCGTTCGATGCTGTAGCTCCGTGCGAAACAGGTGCAGTACTTTTACCAATCGGCTGTGACTGCGCCGCAGCGTCAGGCGCAACAGCGGTCGCTGTGTCGTGTGTCGCCGCGCGTCTTTGATACGCTTCGAACAGCGAGTAAAGCGCTATGCCAAGCCCGGCGCCCACTACGAACAGCATCATGGCGAGTCCAACCTTAATCCGTGGTTGCAGCGGCTCATAGCTGCTGAATTCGCTGTCACGAACGGCCGCCTTAACGTGTTTCGATTTTATCGAATGCGTGTTTTCGGAGAACGCGACAAGCAGCGCTTTATCCGCAATAAGATTGATGCGACGGGTCAGCCCCGCCGATGATCTGGCGATCGCATTCACGACTTGTCGCGAGAAGACGTCCGGGCCGCGATAGCCCGCGGCGCGGAGCCGGAAGTTTAGATACTCGCCGATCTCAGTCGTCTTGAGTGGACTGAGTCGAAAACTGTGTGTGATGCGCTCGCGCAACTGACGGATCTGCGGCTGTCGCAAATTGTCGTCGAGCTCCGGCTGACCAAACAGTACAATCTGAAGCAGCTTGCTGTCCGCTGTCTCTAAGTTCGACAGCAAGCGGATTTCCTCGAGCGTTGCGATCGGCATGCTCTGCGATTCTTCGACGAACATGACCACCTGCTTGCCAGCGGCGTGGCGCGCCAGCAAGTGGTTCGTCAGCAATTGCATCAGCTCGAGATGGGTCGCATCGCGCAGTGGCTTCAAGTGCAGCTCGAGCGCTATCGCATGCAGGATTTCTTCGGGCGATACGCTCGGGTTCGCGATGTAGACGCTCTCTACATTCGGCGGCAGCTTCGCCTGCAGCATGCTGCACAGCATCGTCTTGCCGCTGCCGACTTCGCCGGTGACTTTGACGATGCCTTCGCCCTGGACAATCGCGTAAATGAGCGCGTCGAGTATCGGCCCGCGATTACCGCCGCCGTAGAAGAAGTCCGTGTTGGGGGTGATGCGAAACGGCGGTTGCGACAGGCCGAAATGAGCGTAGTACATACGGCTATCGCTTCATCCGACGCTGCGGACGCAGATCAGCAAACGTGCGGGATCCGAGTATGAGACTGTTTCCCGGTTATTGTGCGCGCTGAGTTTCTTCGGCAGTGCCATAGTTTTGCATACGGCTATACAGGGTCGTGCGGTGTATGCCCAGGAGCTTGGCAGCTTGCGACAGGTTGCCCTGGGTTATTTTGAGCGCGGCTTCGACGTAGCCTTTTTCCCATTCTTGCAATGTCAGGTCGAGGTTGAAGTTCTTTTGCATTTGCAGGTGCCGCTTGGCAGCGTCAAGCACCGATTTGAAGTCCTGACCCAGCGGCAAACCCGGCAATTCCAGCTCCATGCTTTCCATGTCGAGCTCGGATTGCAATTGTTCAGCATTAACCGGGGCGCCGGCATGCTTCGTAGTAAGGCGAATCACGATATTGCGGAGCTCCCGAACGTTTCCCGGAAAGCTGTAATCCAGCCACAAGGCTTTTGACGCGGCGTCGAGTTCGAACGGCTTGGTTGCGGCCTGTTTTGCGTAGAAGTCACGGAAGTGATCGAGCAGTAAGCGCTTGTCGTCCCCAAGATCGCGCAGCGGCGGCATGTCGATCGTAAATACCGACAGACGGTGATAGAGGTCGGCGCGGAACCGGCCATTGCGGATTTCCTGGCGCATATCGCGGTTTGTCGCGGCGACGACGCGCGCGTTGCTAACCCGACTCTGCGTTTCGCCGACGCGTTGAAACTCACCGTTCTCCAGCACGCGCAACAGCTTGGCTTGCAGCTCGAGCGGCAATTCGCCGATTTCATCGAGAAAGAGCGTGCTGTCTTTGGCGTCTTCGAAATACCCGGAACGCGATGTCGTGGCCCCGGTGAAGGCGCCTTTGCTGTACCCGAAAAGCGTAGGCTCGACGAGGTTAGGCGAAATTGCGGCGCAATTCAGCGCGAGGAAGGGATTTGCCGCGCGCTGGCTCTGACGGTGCAGCGCGGATGCAATCAGCTCTTTGCCGCTGCCCGATTCTCCCTCGATGAGGACGGGAAACGGTGCGTTGGCGTACTGCGAAATTTGCTGACGTAATTTGTCGATCGGCAAGCTCGTGCCGATGAGGCCACCGCCTCCTGCATGCGCCGTGATCTCGGCGTCGCGGATGTGCAGCGCCTTGAACAGCAGTTCCTTTATCTTTTCCGGCTCGCAAGGCTTGGCAATGAATTCAATCGCGCCGAGGGTTCGGGCGTGCCGCGCGTTCGTCTCCTCGTTCTGGCCGGACAGCACCAGTATCTTGATGGTGGGTGAATAGGCGATCAGCTCGTTGATGAGCTTGAAGCCTTCGTCGGGACGGTGAGGCGTCGGCGGTAGTCCGAGATCGATCAGTGCCAATTGCGGTGGGTCATCGACCTGACGCAATAGACTTTTCACCTGCGCGCGGGATTCAGCGACGAAAACGTTGAAATCACGGCTGAGCACGAAGTTCAACGTGTCGCTGACCAATGGATCGTCATCGACAATCAGTAGATCCGGCTTGCCGGCTGGTTTTTCCAAGTCGTCTCCCTTAGATCGCGTCTTGCGCATGCAGCGCGAATGCGATGCATGCTACAGCGATCTCTTAACCTGACAGCACGATTCTGCCAGATAGTTTTGCGGCCTGATAGTGCATTACTCCGCGCACGTCCGATTCAGCAGTCACTCGATGCAACGCAGAAACGCTTGCTCCAAATCAACCGCGGCATGACGTTCACAAAGCGCTGCCGGCGTACCTGCGAAACGTAAAGTGCCCGCGTGAATGACGGCCATGCGGTCGCAGATTTCGTCAACGTCCGCAAGCGCGTGCGAGGTGAAGAACATTGTGCGTCCCTCTGCTTTGAGCACGCGCAACTGCGCTTTGAACAGCGCCCGCGCCTTGGGATCGAGTCCACTTGCAGGTTCGTCGAAAATATAAAGGTCTTTGTCGGCCAGCAGCGAAGCTACTAACCCGAGCTTTTGCGTCATTCCTTTCGAGTATGAGCGAACGCGCAGCTTTAGCGCCGCGGGTTCGAGCTCGAATCGAGCCAGCATTTCGAGCGTTTTTTCGTTGCTATATGGCACTGCCTGCATGTCGAGCACGTAGCGGATGAATTCTTTGCCGGTGAGGTAATAGGGCGGCACAAAGCGCTCGGGGAGGAATGCCAGGCGGCTGCGTGCGACGGTTGAAGTGTGCGGCGTGCCGAAGATCGTAATGCTACCGGCGTCGATCTCGCAAAAATCGAGCAGTGATTTGAGCAACGTCGTCTTGCCGGCGCCGTTGACGCCCACCAGCCCGAGGAATTCGCCGGTGCCAACCTCAAAAGACAAATCCCGCAAAACGGGTGTGCGGCCATAGCTTTTCGCAACGCCTGAAAAGCGCAAAGCAGGTTCTGGCATATCTCCCGGGTGCTCGATTGCAGAAGGTCATCTTATAACATCCTCTCGACTGCAATTCGCCGCTCGCGAGCGGAAACCGCTGATAACCGCACCCATTCGAACGTGCGGCCGGCTTCGTGCACTCGGCGCTGCCTTGATTGTAGAGATGCGCCTAAGTGGCTAGAATTCAACGTTTTGCGTTTTGCGATGGCGTCGCTGAAATCGTGGTAGCTGACAATCTGGTGGAGATCAGCGGCGTAGGTTATTCATACGACCGGCGGCGCACGATCCTGTCCGGGATCGATATGGTGATCCCGCGCGGCAAAGTGGTGGCCATCATGGGTATCAGCGGCTCCGGCAAGACGACGCTATTGCGACTCATTGGCGGGGCGCTGCGGCCTACGCAGGGCAGTGTAAAGGTAGATGGTCAGGAAACGGATAAGCTCGATCGCGACGGCGTGTTCCGCATGCGGCGGCGAATGGGCATGCTGTTTCAGTTCGGCGCCTTGTTCACCGATCTTTCCGTCTTTGACAACGTCGCCTTTCAGATGCGAGAGCATACCGACCTGCCGGAGTCGATGATCAACGATCTGGTGATGATGAAACTGCACGCGGTGGGCCTGCGCGGCGCACATCGCTTCATGCCGTCCGAGCTCTCAGGCGGCATGGCGAGGCGCGTCGCGCTCGCACGCGCAACCGCCCTCGATCCGATGCTCATCATGTATGACGAGCCGTTCACCGGACTCGACCCTATTTCCCTTGGCGTCATCCGCAATCTCGTGCGCAAGTTAAACGACGCACTCGGCTCGACATCCATCGTCGTCACGCACGACGTGCAGGAAGCGCTCGATATCGTCGACTACGTGTACCATCTGTCGGAAGGCGTCATGGTTGCGCACGGGACGCCCGAACAGATACGCGCCTCTCAGGATCCGCTGGTGCATCAGTTCGTGTGGGGCGAGGCGGAAGGCCCGGTCGCATACCAGTATCCAAGCAAAAAATTCAGCGAGGAACTCGAGCTTGTTTAGCCGCAGCTCCAGCATCAACGTTCGCAACATCGGTCACCATGCGATTGATATCGTGCTGCGTCTGGGCTATGCGACGCGTTTTTTCGCGCTGACGGTGCTGCACTCGGGCACGAGTTTCATCCGGTTTCGCCTTATCGTTCGCGAGCTTTACTACACGGGCGTGCTATCGATGATCATTATTTTGATCTCGGGCCTGTTCGTCGGCATGGTGCTCGGGTACCAGGGCTATCAGACGCTGAATACGTATGGTTCAGAGTCGGCACTTGGTGTGCTCGTTGCCTTATCGCTCGTGCGCGAGCTCGGGCCTGTCGTGTCAGCGCTGCTGTTTGCAAGCCGCGCCGGGTCCGCCATGACGGCGGAGATCGGGCTCATGAAAGCGACTGAGCAGTTGTCGGCGATGGAAATGATGGCCGTCGACCCGATCGCTCGGGTCGTAGCGCCGAGGTTCTGGGCTGGCGTCATTTCAATGCCACTGCTCGCTGCGATGTTCAGCGCAATGGGCGTGTACGGCGGTTATCTGATCGGTGTTGTAGTAATCGGTGTCGACGAAGGTTCCTTCTGGTCGCAGATGCAAAGCGCGGTGGATTTTCGCGAAGACATCGTGAACGGCGTCATCAAGAGTGTCGTCTTCGGTATTGCCGTGACATGGATTGCTCTGTTTGAAGGCTATGATGCGCCACCGACGGCGGAAGGTGTGTCTGGAGCAACGACGCGTACGGTCGTGACGTCATCGCTGTCGATCCTTGGCCTGGATTTCGTACTTACTGCCTTTATGTTTCGGGGGATCTGATGGAACGCTCCACACTTGATTTATGGGTCGGCCTGTTCGTCATTGCGGGCTTTGCGGCGCTCACCGTGCTTGCGCTGAAAGTGGGCAACATGGGCAGCGTGAGCGGCGGCTCGACCTATCAGCTATCGGCTCAGTTCACCAATATAGGCGGTTTGAAAGCGCGTGCCGCGGTCAAGAGTGCGGGCGTTGTGGTGGGACGAGTGTCGCAGATCGGCTTCGATAATCAGAAGTTCATGGCCACGGTAACGATGAACATCGACAGCAAGTTCAAGTTTCCGAAGGATACCTCCGCGTCGATACTGACCGCAGGTCTGCTGGGGGAGCAGTACGTGGGCCTCGAAGGCGGCGCAGAAGACGCAATGCTCGCTAACGGCGAGACCATCAAGCTCACGCAGTCTGCGGTCGTGCTCGAAAAACTTATCAGTCAGTTCATGTACAGCAAAGCGGCCGAAGGCAATAACACCAAGTAGTCGCAATCAGCGCACCAAAGCACAGGGAAAATCTCGATGAAACGATCGATCAGCAGTCTCGTGGTTATAGTTTTGGCGCTCGTCACGCCGGTAGCGGTATTTGCGCAGGATGTGGCGCCTGATGTGCTCGCTAAGAAAGTGACCGATGAAGTAATTGCGGTATTGCGCGCCGACAAGGACATTCAAGCGGGCAACACCAAGAAAGTACTCGACCTCGTCGAAGCGAAAATCCTGCCTCACTTCGACTTCTCGCGCATGACGCGGCTCGCGGTTGGCGCGCCATGGCGTCAGGCGACACCCGCCCAGCAGCAAAGCCTGACGACCGAATTCCGGCAATTACTTCTGAATACCTACACCAGTGCGTTCACGCAATATCGTAATCAAACGATCGAATACCGGCCGCTCAAGATTCAGCCATCGGACAACGAAGTCGTGGTGCGTTCGCTCATCAGGCAAAGCTCTGGCGCCGACCCCATCGATATTAATTACAGCATGGCGAAGACGGACGCCGGCTGGAAAGTCTATGACCTCACAATCGCCGGTGTGAGCCTTGTACAGAACTATCGCAGCAGCTTTAGCAGTGAGATTCAGAAAGGCGGTGTCGACGGCTTGATTCAGGTGCTTGCAGCCAAGAACAAGGCACTTGAGCCACAAGAGGCCGCGAGGAAATGATCGAGCGTCAGGGCAATGAGGTCCGCGTTACCGGTGCTGTGACTATCGCCAATGCGGCAGCAGTTGCCGAAGCTGGAAAACAGGAATTAAACGCAGACATCACGTTTGATCTTGCTGGTGTGACTGAGGTCGATTCGACCGCTCTCAGTGTGCTGTTCGAATGGCAGCGCGCCGCAAAACAAAAGAACATCAAGGTATTGTTCCGTAACCTGCCGTCCAGCGTGCAAAGCCTCGCCTCGCTGTATGGCGTCGCCGATCTGGTAGCGGCGTAGCGCGTTTCGCTTGCGCGGCCACCTCCGCGCATGTGCTGCACATAATGACAAGTCTTCCCAATTGACTCCCGCCATTCAGGTGCATAACGTCGTGAAACATTACGGCGGCCTCCATGCGCTGGCCGGGGTCAGTTTGGAAATTGCACAAGGCGAATTTTTCGGCTTGCTCGGACTGAACGGCGCCGGCAAGACGACGCTCATAAGCATACTGGCGGGTCTCGCGTTCGCGACCACCGGCAGCGCGCGCGTTATGGGCTTCGACGTTGTAAAGGATTACCGTCAAGCGCGACGGGCGCTCGGTGTCGTCCCGCAGGAACTGGTGTTTGATCCTTTCTTCACCGTCCGCGAAGCGCTCACCATACAATCCGGCTATTTCGGTATACGCCATAACGGCGGTTGGATCGACGAGCTGTTGCATTACCTCGACCTTTCTGCGAAGGCGAATACGAACATGCGGCAGTTGTCCGGTGGCATGAAACGGCGCGTGCTCATCGCTCAGGCGCTGGTCCATAAACCGCCCGTGATCGTACTCGATGAGCCGACTGCAGGTGTCGATGTGGAGCTGCGGCAAGCGCTGTGGAAATTCATCAAGCGCCTGAATGGCGACGGCCATACGATCGTGCTTACGACGCATTACCTCGAAGAGGCTGAAGCGTTGTGCTCACGCATCGCGATGCTGCAGCAAGGCGCCATCGTTGCGAATGACAGCGTGCAAAATCTGCTGCGGCGGTTCTCGCACTGTTACGTAACCCTCAAACTCATGCCGAAGGAATTGCCGGTCGCGCTGCAGCCTCTCTTGGTCAGCCAGTCGGACGCCGGATTTCGTCTGGCACTGCCGGGTTATGACCAACTCGAGCGCGTGATGGCCGTCTTGCGTACGTCCGGTGCGCAGATTCAGGAGTTGGAAGTCGTGGATCCTGATCTCGAGGAAGTATTCGTGAATATCATGTCCAAACGCGAACAGCAGCCGACTGTGCTCGAGCCTGCCAGCGTGCAATGAGCTCACTCGATATTCCGCAAGTATCGACGCTCGCGGGCTTTTACACGCTGTTTTACAAGGAGTGGCTGCGTTTCTGGAAAGTCAGCATTCAGACCGTACTGGCGCCGGTGCTCACGGCACTCCTGTTTCTGCTTGTGTTTGGACACACTCTGCGCAACAGCCTCGAACCCTACCCCGGCGTCGCTTACAGTATCTTTCTCGTACCCGGTCTCGCGATGATGTCGATTTTGCAGAATGCGTTTGCAAACGCGAGCTCGAGTCTCACGCAGTCAAAGATGACCGGCAATATCGTATTCGTACTGTTGCCGCCGTTGTCATATCGCGAATTTTTTGCCGCTTATGTGCTCGCGGCAATGGCCCGCGGTCTGATCTGCGGAACCGGTGTGCTGCTCGTCACCTCCTTGTTTGGCGGCATGCGGTTCGAGCACCCGCTGTGGATTTTGACTTTCGCACTCCTCGGCAGCGCGATCATGGCGGTGCTCGGGTTGATCGCCGGCATCTACTCTGACAAGGTCGACCAGGTGTCCGCGTTCCAGAATTTCATCATCCTGCCGCTGACCTTTTTGTCGGGTGTTTTCTATTCAGTTCACTCCCTGCCGCCCTTCTGGCTCGGCATCACCCATCTCAACCCATTCTTTTACATCGTCGATGGATTTCGCCAGGGCTTTTTCGGCGTCGGTGATGTCACACCGTGGGTTAGCGCATCGATAGTCGCGCTGAGCCTGCTGGGCTTATCATTACTGAACCTGTGGCTGATTCGCAGCGGATACAAGTTGAGGCATTGATATGGTGCAACCCGCGCAAGTGAAATCGTATATCGAGGAAGGCCTGCCGTGCGAGCTGGTGCGCGTCGATGGCGACGGTCATCATTTCGAAGCGGTTATCGTAAGCGCCGCATTCCGCGGCAAGAAAGAAGGTACAGCAACACCAGCTCGTGTACCGCGCGCTCGGCGACCGCATGCGCGAAGAAATACACGCGCTGTCCATGCAGACGTACACGCCAGAGAGCTGGGCGGAAAAATAAGCGCCGTCATCGCAGGTGGATAAACTCGTCATCGAAGGCGGCGTTCCGCTGTCGGGCGAAGTGCGCATATCGGGCGCTAAAAACGCTGCGCTGCCCATACTCTGCGCATCCATTTTGAGCCGCGAGCCGTTGCGCGTGCAGAACGTGCCGCACTTGCGAGACGTGACGACGATGCTCGGTCTGCTTGGACAAATGGGCGTCGGCGTATCGGTCGACGATAGGCTTGGTGTCGAGCTCACCGCTGAGACCCTGTCTAATCCGGTCGCGCCGTATGAGCTTGTAAAAACCATGCGTGCATCGGTGCTGGTTCTAGGACCGCTGCTCGCACGCTGCGGCGAAGCCCGTGTCTCATTGCCCGGCGGTTGCGCGATCGGCATGCGCCCTGTCGATCAGCATTTGAAGGCGCTGGAAGCGATGGGCGCCACCATCGCGATCGAGCACGGCTACATGCACGCCCATGCGGCACGGCTCACCGGCGCACGCATCATCATGGAACTCGTGACGGTTACCGGCACGGAAAACATCATGATGGCAGCGACGCTTGCAGATGGTGAAACCATCATTGAAAACGCCGCGCGCGAACCGGAAGTAGTCGATCTCGCTAATTGTCTGAAAGCGATGGGCGCGAAAATCAAGGGCGCCGGCAGCGGCATCATTACTATCTGTGGAGTGCCAGAGCTCAAAACAGCGACCTATCAGGTCATGCCTGATCGCATCGAAACGGGTACTTTCCTCGCGGCCGCGGCGGCGACTGGTGGCAACATCCGCCTGCGGGATGTGCGCACGAACACGCTCGACGCGGTGCTCGACAAACTGCGTGAGGCCGGCGCTATGGTTGACTGTGATGACAACGGGATCTCCTTGAGGATGAACGGTGCGTTGCACGCGATTAGTCTGCGCACGGCGCCTTATCCGGCGTTCCCAACCGACATGCAGGCACAGTTCATGGCGCTCAACACCGTCGCAGCGGGTAGTTGCCTGATCACCGAGACGATATTTGAGAACCGCTTCATGCATGTTCAGGAACTGCGCCGTTTGGGCGCTCAAATAGAGGTCGACGGCAACACCGCGGCGGTGACCGGCGTTGAACACCTCGACGGCGCCACGGTTATGGCGACTGATCTGCGCGCGTCAGCGAGCCTTGTGGTTGCGGGGCTGGTCGCCCGCGGCGAAACGACCATCGAGCGCGTTTATCATCTCGACCGCGGCTATGAATCCATCGAAGAGAAGCTGTCGCGGCTCGGCGCGCGCATACGCCGCATGCATTGAAGGTCACGCCCGTCCGCTAGGTTCGCAAGGAGGGCGCTGCATTGAGCTCACGCAACCAACTGTGAGCGCAAGGCGCCGTTGCAGCCATGCTTCTGCTGTAAAATCCGCCATCGCTGAATTCGCGCATCGAGATGATCAGTATCGCATTATCCAAGGGTCGTATCCTCGACGAGACGCTGCCGGTACTGAACGCAGCAGGCATCGTCGCGGCCGAAGATCCCGAGTCTTCACGCAAGCTCATTATTGCGACTTCACATCCCGGCGTGCGGCTCATCATTGTGCGTGCGACCGATGTCCCGACGTATGTTCAGTACGGCGCTGCGGATCTTGGTGTAGTCGGCGGCGATGTGCTTGCGGAGTTTGGCAGCGATGGGCTCTATCAGCCGCTTGATCTCAAAATCGCGCGGTGCCGCCTGATGGTAGCCGTGCGCAAGGATTTCGCATACGAACAGGCGGTGCGTTCCGGCGCACGACTGCGCGTGGCAACTAAGTACCTGCAGACGGCACGCGAGCATTTTGCGGCCAAAGGCGTGCACATCGACTTGATAAAGCTCTACGGCTCAATGGAGCTCGCGCCATTGACCGGCTTGGCAGACGCCATTGTCGACCTCGTTAGTACCGGCAACACGCTCAAAGCAAACAATCTGGTCGCCGTCGAAGAGATCGCTCAAATCAGCGCTCGCCTCATCGTCAACCAAGCCGCATTCAAATTGAAACGAGCGCAGATTCAGCCGCTGCTGCAGGGCCTGACGCGGGCGGCAGCGTGAACACGCGCAGTACCACTTATTGTGACCTTGAACGCGTGGCTCGCTCCCGCCCAAACATGATATCGATCCGGCGGCTTAATTCGGCGTCTTCGACTTTCAACGCTGAGCTCGATGCTCTTTTGGCCTTCGAGAGTGCGCAGGATCCGGCGATAGACATTATCGTTGCGGATATTCTGGATGACGTAAAAAAGCGCGGGGATCCAGCGCTGCTCGAGTACACGCGCCGTTTCGATCGGGTTCATGCGACGAGTGTCGCGCAACTCGAATTCACGCGCGCGGAGATGGACGCTGCCCTGGAAACGTTACCAACGGCGCAGCGCAGTGCTCTGGAGCAGGCGGCTTCACGTGTGCGCAGTTACCACGAGCGGCAAGTCGCAAAGTCGTGGAGTTACATCGAAGACGACGGCACTCAGTTAGGGCAGCACGTGACGCCGCTCGACCGCGTCGGCGTCTATGTGCCGGGCGGCAAGGCTTCGTATCCATCATCGGTCTTAATGAACGCTCTGCCGGCGAAGGTAGCCGGCGTCGGCGAGATCATCATGGTCGTGCCGACACCCGACGGTGAACGCAATCAGCTTGTGTTGGCCGCTGCTGCGCTGGCGGGCGTGGACCGCGTTTTTGGCATTGGCGGCGCGCATGCAATAGGGGCGCTTGCCTATGGCACCGAGACAATTCCCGGCGTCGATAAAATCGTCGGCCCGGGCAACGCGTATGTCGCCGCGGCGAAACGCCGCGTGTTCGGTATCGTCGGCATCGACATGGTGGCAGGCCCATCGGAAATTTTGATTGTGTGCGACGGCAGCACCGATCCGGATTGGATTGCGATGGACATGTTTGCGCAGGCCGAGCATGACGAGATGGCGCAGGCGATTCTGCTCGCACCGGGCGCCTATTTCGTCAATGATGTCGCCGCCAGCATCGCGCGTCATCTGGAGTCCATGCCGCGCCGCGATGTCATTGCTGCGGCGCTTGAAGCGCGAGGCGCTTTGATCGAAGTCCGTGATCTGAATGAAGCATGCGATATCGTCAACAAAATCGCGCCTGAACATCTCGAATTGTCAGTAGCGCAGCCCGCCGAGCTGCTATCCAGGATCCGTCACGCGGGCGCCATCTTTATTGGCAGCTACACGTCGGAAGCGCTCGGCGACTACTGTGCAGGTCCGAATCATGTGCTGCCCACGTCACGCACCGCGCGCTTTTCGTCGCCGCTGGGCGTTTATGATTTTCAGAAGCGTTCGAGCATCGTGTCAGTCTCGAAGAAGGGCGCACTCAAGCTGGGAGCGATCGCGGCAGAGCTGGCACGCGGCGAGGGCTTGACCGCGCACGCCAGGGCGGCTGAATACCGGATGAAATAGAAACATGGGAACGCTTGTGCCCGGCTGCACATAAAGGCGCCCGTCTTGAAGTAACGCGCTACTGATAATTGTGCCAAAAACACCTGACGATCTGATTCGTCGCGAACTCCGCGCGCTGAAGGCGTATCACGTACCGGATTCGAGCGGTATGGTAAAGCTCGACGCCATGGAAAATCCGTACTCATTGCCGGCGGATGTTCGCATCGCCATTGCACGCAAGCTCGAAAACGTAGCACTGAATCGATATCCGGACGCGGACGCGCGCGAGCTCAAGGAGCGTGTGCGATCCGCCATGGACGTTCCGTCCGGCATGGATATCGTGCTGGGCAACGGGTCGGACGAATTGATCCAGATGCTTGCTTTGACGCTCGCGCGGCCGCAAGCGGTGATGCTTGGATTCGAACCGTCTTTCGTAATGTTCGGGCTTATTGCCGACGTCGTCGGCATGCGCTTTGTCGGCGTGCCGCTGCAGGCCGATTTCACAGTCGATCTGGACGCTACGCTTACGGCAATAGCCCAACACGAACCGGCGCTGATTTTCATTGCTTACCCGAATAATCCGAGCGGTAACTTGTTCGACCGGTCGGTGCTCACTCGCATATTGGAAGCTGCGCCCGGGGTCGTGGTTCTCGATGAGGCGTATCACGCGTTTGCCGGCGCGAGCTTCATGCCGCAACTCGCGGACTATCCAAACCTTGTCGTCATGAGGACTGTGTCGAAACTGGGGCTGGCGGGCTTGCGACTGGGAGTCCTTGCTGGCCGTCGGACGTGGCTCGAACACGTCGATAAAGTGCGTTTGCCGTATAATATAAACGTGTTGTCGCAGATCGCTGCGAGCGAGGTCTTACGGCACGGGGATATGCTTGGATCGCAGGCAGCCGGAATACGCAGCGAGCGTGGGCGGCTCGCATCGGCATTACGCTCTATGCGCAGCGTTGAGAGCTATACAAGCGACGCGAATTTCATCTTGTTCAGGGTGGCTGACGCAGATCACGTTTTCACGGCGCTCAAACAGCGCCGGGTGTTGATCAAAAATCTTCACGGCACACATCGCTTGCTGGCAGGCTGTCTGCGCGTAACAGTCGGCACGCCGGACGAGAACGACCAATTTCTAAGCGCACTTGCCGCCGTTATTTGAAACCACTGCAGCCACACCACTCGAATGAGCAAGCGCAGCGCCGAAGTCAGACGCGATACGAAAGAGACGCAGATACGCGTCAAGCTTGATCTCGACGGTAGCGGCGCAAGCAAGCTCGACACCGGTGTGCCGTTCTTCGATCACATGCTCGACCAGATTGCACGCCACGGCGTTTTCGATCTGGAGATTGAAGCGAAGGGCGACTTGCAGATCGATGCGCACCACACCGTTGAGGATGTGGGGATCACGCTGGGCCAGGCTTTACTCAAGGCGCTTGGTGACAAGCAGGGCGTACGGCGCTACGGGCACGCCTATGTGCCTTTAGATGAAGCGTTGTCGCGTGTCGTGGTGGATTTGTCCGGACGCCCGGGACTCACTTTCAACATCGATTTCGTGCGTGCGCGCATTGGTGAGTTTGATGTCGATCTCGTGCATGAATTTTTCCAGGGGTTCATCAACCATGCGCTGGTCACTTTGCACGTTGACAACCTGAAGGGCGATAACGCGCACCATCAGGCTGAAACGGCATTCAAGGCGTTTGGACGCGCTCTGCGTATGGCCGTGGAACCGGATCCGCGCATGAAAGGCGTGCCGTCGACAAAGGGCAGTCTTTAACGAACCTCTGCTGTCAGCTCTCACTCGCACATGATTGATATTGCCGTTATCGATTACGGAATGGGCAACCTGCGCTCGGTCTCGAAAGCAGTCGAGGCCGTTGCGCCCGGTCGCAGTGTCGTCGTCACCAGCGATCCCGACGTTGTCGTACGCGCCGCGCGTGTCGTGTTTCCGGGGCAGGGTGCGATGCCCGACTGCATGCGCGAAATGGATGCGCGTGGTTTGCGCGAAGCAGTGCTCGAGAGCGCGCATACGAAACCATTTCTGGGCATCTGCATCGGCTTGCAGATGCTGTTCGAAAAGAGCGAAGAAGGCGATGTGGCTGGACTGGGACTGCTGGCCGGTAGCGTTCGACGTTTCGCAACGCCGCTGATCGATACCGCCGGTAAGCGTTTGAAAGTCCCTCACATGGGTTGGAATCGAGTGCGCCAAAGCGCGGCACATCCGTTATGGGACGAGATTGCCGATGAATCGCGCTTCTATTTCGTGCATAGTTATTACGTCGACACGGCGGAGCGCGATCTCGAAGCCGGGTCGGCCGAGTATGCACATGCGTTTACCTGCGCGATCGGGCGGAACAACGTGTTTGCCGTGCAGTTTCACCCGGAAAAAAGCGCGAAGGCCGGCTTGAGGCTACTTGCTAATTTTGTGGCGTGGCAGCCGACGACATTTCTCCCGCGTACTGCCGGTGTGGCGCTGGAACATTGACATGCTATGCGAAGCAATATCCCTGTAGTATGATGATTTCAGCAGCTCCCACCCAGCCTCCTTACGCAGCCTTCATACGTCAGCCGCGTCCTCGCTCAACGCTCCTTGCCTTGCCGCAAGCCTAATGCGAGTTTCCCGAGACCGCCCGTAAACCGTCATCACGCAGCATGCTGATCATTCCGGCAATCGATCTGAAGGATGGTAAGTGCGTACGCCTCAAACAGGGTGCGCTCGATAGCGCCACTATTTTTTCCGAAGATCCGGGTGCCATGGCGGCGCAATGGGTGAAGCAGGGCGCGCGGCGGCTGCACGTTGTCGATCTCAACGGCGCCGCGGCAGGCAAGCCGAAAAACGAGGCGGCGATAAGATCGATTGTCCAGGCGGTCGCGGATCGTATTCCGATTCAGCTGGGCGGCGGCATTCGTGATCTCGATACGATAGAGCGTTACATCGACAGCGGCATCAGCTATGTGATCATCGGCACCGCCGCAGTCAAAACCCCCGGTTTCCTGCACGACGCGTGCACGGCTTTTACCGGTCACGTAATGGTCGCGCTTGACGCCAAGGGTGGAAAAGTCGCAGTCGATGGCTGGTCGAAAATGACCGGCCATGACGTCGTGGACCTCGCAAAAAAATTCGAAGACTATGGAAGTGAAGCGATCATTTATACGGACATCGGACGCGACGGCATGCTGACGGGCGTGAATATCGAGGCGACCGTCGGCCTCGCGCGCCAGCTATCAGTGCCCGTGATTGCCAGTGGCGGCGTTGCCAATCTCGACGACGTCGAAGCGTTGTGCAAAGTCGAAGTCGAAGGCATCACCGGCGCAATCACTGGCCGCGCGGTGTATCAGGGCACGCTCGACTTCGCTGCCGCACAAAAACTCGCCGACAAACTTTGCCCCGTAAAGGAGTGACGATCCGGCGTTAGAACAAGGCTCGCAAATGTGCGGGCCTCCGTTCACGCTGCTATCGCACGTTGATGCTCGCCAAGCGCATCATCCCGTGTCTTGACGTCAACGCGGGACGCGTCGTCAAAGGCATCAATTTCGCCGGGCTGCGCGACGCGGGTGATCCGGTGCAAGTTGCGGCGCGCTATGACGAACAGGGCGCAGACGAACTCACATTTCTTGATATCACGGCGTCCAGCGATGGACGCGGCCTGCTCTTGCCGATGATTGAAGCAGTAGCCGCGCAGGTTTTTATTCCGCTTACTGTCGGCGGCGGAGTGCGGTCAGTGAGCGACGTCAGGCGTTTGCTGAATGCAGGCGCTGACAAAGTGAGCATCAACACCGCGGCGGTGCAAAATCCGCAGTTGGTCGCCGACGCAACAAGTCGTTACGGCTCGCAGTGCATTGTGGTTGCCGTAGACGCGAAGCGGGTGCCGGGTAGTCAACCATTGCGATGGGAAGTTTATACGCACGGCGGCCGCCAGCCGACAGGTGTCGATGCTCTCGAATGGGGCCGCAAGGTGCAAGCGCTCGGCGCCGGTGAAATTCTATTGACGAGTATGGATCGCGACGGGACACGCGAGGGATTCGATCTCGAGCTAACGCGCGCCTTCAGCGATGCGCTGGAGATTCCAGTGGTTGCGAGCGGCGGCGTTGGCAACCTCGAGCACCTGGTCGAAGGCATCGTGCAGGGCCACGCGGATGCCGTGCTCGCGGCGAGCATTTTTCACTATGGCGAATTCACCGTCACACAGGCCAAGGATCTAATGCGGGCGAGCGGAATCGAAGTGCGGGTCTGAGCTTCAAACGGAACCAACAGGGTAAGATAAGAAGATGTGCCGGGCGATTTACGCAGGCACAGCTCAGGCGGATGGCATGTCGGAAAATTGGCTCAATAAGGTCAACTGGACTCACGATGGACTCGTCCCGGCGATCGCCCAGGAAGCGACGGGCGGCCGGGTTCTGACGCTCGCCTGGATGAACCGCGAGGCGCTTAAAAAGACGGCCGAGACCGGCGAAGTCCATTATTGGTCACGCTCACGTAGAAGGTTGTGGCACAAAGGCGAGGAATCCGGTCATGTGCAGAAAGTGCGCAGCATCCGGATGGACTGTGACGAGGACGTAATTCTGATTGAAGTAGAGCAGACGGGAGGCATTGCATGTCATACCGGTCGGGAGAGTTGTTTTTTTCAGCAACTGGTTGACGGTGAGTGGGTTGCAACCGATCCGATAATTAGGGATCCAAAAGAGATCTACGCGAAATGACGGACACGATCCTGACTCGCTTATCCGGCACCATTGCTGCGCGCAAAGGTGGAGATCCCGCGACTTCTTACGTTGCGGGGCTTTTCGCCAAAGGCCAGGATCAGGTGCTCAAGAAAGTAGCCGAGGAGGCGGCCGAAACTCTGCTTGCGTCGAAGGACGGTGATAAACTGCATGTCGTGCGCGAAACCGCGGACCTGTGGTTTCACTGCCTCGTTCTGCTGGCATGGCATGGATTGAGCGCCGACGACGTGCTTGCCGAGTTGAGCCGGCGCGAAGGCGTGTCAGGTATCGACGAGAAAGCGGCACGGAAGTAAACGGCCCGCTGGGCCGTCATGCATTCCCCGATGTTCGCGCCGGAGCGCGGACCATCTCTGGTTACAGGAGTAGATAACATGGGCTCATTAAGCATCTGGCACTGGTTGATCGGTACTCGTAGTCGTCGTGCTGATCTTCGGCACCAAGAAGCTGCGCAATCTCGGCACTGATCTGGGTAGTGCGGTGAAGGGTTTCAAAGACGGCATGAAAACGGAAGACGACAAGACACATGCAACGGCCGAGATCCATCCGGCCGCCGGGCAGACGATCGAAGGTGAAGTGAAAGAAAAAACGCAGTCGAAGATTTGAGCGGCATCGTTTGACTGTACACCGCCGGGCGGGTGGCCGGCCGAACCATCCGCACGCCTACTTCATCCGCCTTTGATGTCATGTTCGACGTTGGCTTTTCCGAAATAGTCGTCATCGCAGTCGTCGCGCTTATCGTGATCGGCCCGGAGCGCCTGCCAAAAGTCGCGCGCACGCTCGGACATCTGTTCGGCCGCATGCAGCGCTACGTCAATGACGTCAAAGCCGATATCTCGCGCGAGATGGAGCTCGACGAACTGCGCAAACTGCAAGCGACCGTGCAAGAGGCGGCGCGCGACATCGAGCACTCCGTCAAGAAGGAAATCAACGCGACGGAAACGGAGCTAAACAGCATCGCCAACTCAGCCGCGGACGCGATGAAGCCGGCGCCAGAGGGCAATAGCAGCGCCACTTCGCCGGCGGCAATACCGGCCGCAGAATCTGCGGCGTCGACTACCTCACAGCTCGAGCTGGGGCTCGATAATTCGCGAGCGGGCAAGCCGTCTTCATGACCGTACTGCGACCGGGAAAGCAGTCTCGCGGATGAATTCGCAGGACACTTTCATCTCCCACCTGGTGGAGCTGCGCGACCGCCTGCTGCGCGCAATCATTGCCGTCCTCGTCGTGTTCCTGTGTTTGTTTCCGTGGGCCAAGGACTTGTATACGTTGATGGCCCAGCCTCTGCTTGCAGTGTTGCCGCAGGGCGGCCAGATGATCGCCACGGATGTGGTCGGCGTATTCCTGGTTCCCGTGAAAGTCGCGCTGCTGGTTGCATTCGTCATCGCGCTGCCCTATGTGCTGTATCAGATATGGGCGTTTGTTGCACCGGGCTTATATGCGCATGAAAAGCGCCTCGTGCTGCCGCTTATTTTTACGAGCACCGTCTTATTCATTGCGGGCATGGGCTTCGCTTACTTTGTCGTATTTCCGATCGTCTTCAAATTCATGGCGTCCATCGCGCCGGAAGGCGTTGCGTGGATGACGGATATCGACAAGTACTTGAGCTTCGCGCTAACCACCTTCGTTGCGTTCGGCGTTACATTTGAAGTGCCCATCGCCGTCGTGCTGCTGGTGCGGATGAACGTTGTCAGCGTCGAGAAGCTCAGAGAAATCCGGCCTTATGTGATCGTCGGCGCATTCGTGATCGGCGCCGTCTTCACGCCGCCGGATGTGATTTCACAATTGCTGCTTGCAGTGCCGCTCTGGCTGTTATATGAAGCAGGCATTATCGTGGCGGCGATGGTCAGTAAGCGAAACGCCGAAGAGACAAGCGTTGCCGATGCGACGCCGCGCATCGAAGCAGATCAAAAACCGGATTGACTGGAACGCTAACCGTCGACGCGGCGCGGTTTCGGACGTCGCGCGACGGCAACCTGAAACTCCATCTCGTTTTTCTCGCGCATGACCTTCAGCGTTGCCATGTTGCCCGGCTTTAACTCCGATATCAGCGCGAGCGTGCTCGCGTAATCGGTAACCGGCCGGCGCTCGACGCCGACCAGCACATCGCCGAGTTTTATCCCGGCTTTTTGCGCAGGACTTCCGTTTACGACTTCCGTAATCAGAGCGCCGTCGACGCTTTCCAGCTTGAGCGACTGCGCGAGTTCCGGCGTAATGTCCTGCACGCCAATGCCGACCCAGCCGCGCGTCACCGATCCACTCTCGATGATCTGTTCCATGACCTGCTTGGCGATGCTCGAAGGAATCGCAAAGCCGATGCCCTGCGAGCCGCCGCTGCGCGTGTAGATGGCGGTGTTGATACCGAGCAGATTGCCGTTTACATCGACCAGCGCGCCGCCCGAGTTGCCGGGATTGATCGCGGCATCGGTCTGGATGAAGTTTTCGAACGTATTGATGCCGAGATGATTGCGTCCGAGCGCGCTGATGATTCCATACGTCACCGTTTGGCCAACGCCGAACGGGTTGCCGATCGCAAGTACCACATCGCCCACGCTCGCCTGTTCAGACTTTGCAAATGTAATAGCGGGTAGCTTCGCAGCGTCCACTTTCAGGACCGCGATATCTGTCTCGGGATCGCTGCCGACCAGCCGCGCCTTGGTTCGCCGGCTATCGGCAAACGCGATTTCAATTTCATCCGCGGCCTCGACTACATGATGATTGGTGAGTATGTATCCTTTATCGCTGACGACTACGCCGGAGCCGAGGCTCGAACTGCGCCGGGACTGTGCATCCGGCTGCTCGCCAAAGAAATAGCGGAATACAGGGTCATCCATAAACGGATGCCGAGGTGTTTTACTTTCCTTGCTGGTGTAGATATTTACGACTGTCGGCATCGCCCGCTTTGCAGCGTCGCTGTACGAGGCGATATGACGCGGCCCCTCCGCGACAGTCTCGCGGGTAGTCACGACGTCGACGCTCGCTGACGTGCGCCATGCGAGAAGATCAGGCCGCAGCGTCGAAACCACGAACAGGATGCCGAGGCAAATTGTGGTCGTTTGGGCAAAGACGAGCCAGAGTCTGCGCATGGAAAGCCGGTGAACCGTCAGGTTAGAATGCGCGCTGCCATTGAGAGGTTGAAGCATGCAACGCGCGGAGTTGGACGCCTATCTCAACCGATTTCTTGAGGTCGCCCGATTTCAGGATTATTGCCCAAACGGGTTACAGGTGGAAGGGCGGGCCGAGATTGGCTCTATTGTAACCGGAGTCACCGCGTCGCTGGATTTGCTTCGCGCCGCCGACGCGTGTGGCGCCGATGCGCTGATCGTTCATCATGGCTATTTCTGGCGTGGCGAAGATGCGCGCGTTACGGGCATGCGTCGTAAGCGCCTTGCATATCTCATTGAAAAAAATCTCAACCTGTTCGCATTTCACCTGCCGCTCGATGCGCACGCTGAAATCGGCAACAACATTCAACTCGCACGCGCACTTGGCTTCACAGTGAACGGACAATTCGGACCCCAGGACATTGCACTGTATGGCGATGTGCAGCCGGCCTTGAGTGTTGCGGCGCTTGCTGAGCGCATCGCGGAGCGCTTGCAGCGTGCGCCCACCGTAATTGGTGAACAGAACAAGACTGTGCGGCGAGTGGCATGGTGTACAGGTGCGGCGCAAAGTTTTTTTGAGGACGCGATCGCATTGGGCGTAGACGCGTATATCTCGGGTGAGATTTCAGAGCAAACGGTGCATGCCGCACGCGAAAGTGGCGTCGTCTACCTTGCTGCAGGTCATCATGCGACTGAACGCTACGGTGTGCGCGCACTTGGCGAACACCTTGCCGGGCGTTTCGGGTTGCGCCACGAGTTCGTGGATATTCCGAATCCCGTTTGAATTTCTACGTGGGCAGACGCGAATTGGCGTTGCAATTACCTGACGCAGCACGGGAATTTAACGTTTCGCTTAAGTTTTTACGCGGACTTCGCTAAAATAGCGATTTTTTGTCAATCGCCAGCGGGGAATCGGATGTCTGAGCACGAAGTGGATAAGAGTAAGCGCGGCTTGCTGGTTGCAACCGGCGTCTTGGGCGGTGTAGCCGGGGTCGCCGCAGCGGTTCCCTTCGTCGGCAGCATGTTTCCCTCCGAACGCGCGAAGGCCGCAGGAGCGCCCGTCGAAGCGGACATCAGCAAGCTCGGGCCCGGCGAAATGCAGATCGTCGAATGGCGGGGCAGGCCGGTATGGATCGTGAAGCGCACGAAGGAGATGCTGGAAGGTATCAAGAAAAGTGACGGGAAAGTTTCGGATCCGAACTCCGAAGTGCCGCAACAGCCCGCCTACGCGAAAAACGAATTCCGTTCGATAAAGCCGGAGATCGCCGTGCTTGAGGGCGTGTGCACGCACCTGGGCTGTTCTCCGCAATTTAAATCGGTCGAAGCGAAGGGTGACATGGGTCAGGACTGGAACGGCGGATTCTTTTGCCCATGCCACGGCTCCAAATTCGATTTCGCCGGCCGCGTTTTTGCCGGGTCACCTGCGCCTAAAAATCTCGAAGTGCCGAAATACAAGTTCGTTGGCGACACTAAAATCGTCATCGGCGAAGACACGAAGGGAGCGTAACGATGGCCGCTCTCGACAAACGCCCCATAACCGGCGCCGGTCCGCTGAACGGCGTGCTGACGTGGATCGACGCACGCTTCCCGCTCATCAGCTTGTGGGAGGAGCAATGGGGCAAGTACGTCGCGCCCAAGAACTTCAACTTCTGGTACTACTTCGGCTCGCTTTCCGCCTTTGTGCTCGTGCTGCAGATCGTGACGGGCATATTTCTGACGATGAACTATAAGCCGGACGCAGCGCAGGCGTTCGCTTCTGTTGAATATATCATGCGCGATGTATGGGGCGGATGGATCATCCGCTACATGCATTCAACGGGCGCTTCCGCCTTTTTCATCTGCGTCTATCTGCACATGTTCCGCGGGCTCCTCTATGGCTCGTACCGCAAACCGCGCGAACTCCTGTGGATTTTCGGCATGCTGATCTATCTTTCTTTGATGGCTGAGGCGTTTTTTGGTTATCTCCTGCCGTGGGGGCAGATGTCGGTACTGGGGCGCGCAAGTTATCGTCAATCTCTTCAGCTCGATTCCGTTCATCGGCGAAGATTTGTCGATCTGGATACGCGGCGATTATGTGGTTTCAGATGCGACCCTCAATCGCTTTTTCGCTTTCCATGTGATCGCGATTCCGCTGGTGTTGCTCGGTCTCGTGGCGGCGCATCTGATGGCGTTGCACGAAGTGGGATCGAGCAATCCGGACGGCGTCGAGATCAAGAAGCAGCCTAAGGATCCGCAAACCGGCTTACCGCTCGACGGGATCTATTCCCATCCGTACTACACGGTCAAGGATGCGCTGGGCGTCGTGGTGTTCCTGATCGTCTTCTCGGCAATTATGTTCTTTCTGCCGGAGATGGGCGGCTATTTTCTGGAATACAACAACTTCATTCCTGCCGATCCGCTGAAGACGCCGCCGCACATCGCGCCGGTGTGGTACTTCACGCCCTACTACTCGATATTGCGCGCGATACCGCCGCTGTTTAATTCGCAATTTCCCGGCGTTCTCGCTATGGGCTTAGCGACGATGATTCTGTTCCTACTGCCATGGCTCGATCGCAGCCCGGTGAAGTCGATCCGCTACAAAGGACCGCTGTTCAAGAGTGCGCTCGCGGTATTCGTGATCGTATTTTTGATTCTCGGCTACCTTGGCACTGAGCCCACCAACGTCTGGGGCCAGTTCGGTCCATGGCTTGCCAACGCTGATCGCGCGACAGTCGTTGCTCGTATATGCACGGCGCTTTATTTCCTGTTTTTTTTCCTGATGCCCTGGTATTCGCGTAGAGACCGGTGGCAGCCCGAGCCAGCGAGGCTGACATGAGGAGCCGGACGCTGAATAGCCTCGCCCGCCTGGCGGTTTGCGCCATGTTGTTTGCGCCGGTTTTAGCGTCGGCCGCCGAAGGACCTCGGCTGCAGACGGCGCCCATCAATTCGCACGATATTGCGTCGCTGCAGAACGGCGCCAAGCTGTTCGTGAACTACTGTCTCAATTGCCACAGCGCCGGATACATGCGCTACAACCGCCTGCGGGATCTTGGACTCACCGAACAACAAATTACGGACAACCTGATTTTCACGGGCGTAAAAGTCGGCGAGTTGATGCAGACGTCGATGGACAAAAAAGACGCGAAGGAATGGTTTGGCGTTGCGCCGCCGGATCTCACCGTCACCGCCCGTTCGCGGAGTTCGGCGGCGGGGAGTGGTGCGGACTGGATCTATACGTATCTGCGCGCGTTCTATCGCGATTCGTCGCGGCCCACCGGCTGGAACAATCTCGTGTTTGCGAACGTCGGCATGCCGCACGCGCTGTGGCAGTTGAACGGCCAGCAACAACTCGAAGAACAAGTGTTCGACTCAGAGCACGCAGCGACAGCAGCGTTGATTGCCGCAAAAACGGTCTCAGATCTCGAGGAAGCGCGCGAAGTGAAGGACGGCAAAGCAGTCACGCGCTACGTCGTCAAGTCGATCAAGCCCGCTACGGGTACGGCGGCGGGCACATTGTCGCAGGTCGAGTACGAGAACGCGGTTGCCGATCTCGTGAATTACATGAACTACATGGCGGAGCCATCGCGTCTCGAACGCCGGCAGATCGGCATTTACACGCTGCTCGTGCTCGGCCTGCTGTTTGTTTTCGTATTCGCCCTGAAACGGGCTTACTGGAAGGACGTTCACTAAAACGGTGCCCTATTATGATGACACTCTACTCAGGCACTACCTGTCCATTCAGCCAACGCTGCCGCAATGTCCTGTATGAAAAAGGCATGGATTTTCAGATCGTCGATGTCGATCTGCACAATAAGCCTGAGGATCTTGCGGTGATGAATCCGTACAACCAGGTTCCGGTCCTAGTCGAGCGCGATCTCATGTTGTATGAGTCCAACATCATCAATGAATACATCGACGACCGCTTTCCGCATCCGCAGTTGATGCCGGCCGATCCGGTCATGCGTGCCCGTGCGAGGCTGTTTCTTTTCCGCTTCGAGCATGAGATGTTCACGCACGTGGAGACGCTCGAGAAGGGTAATCAGCGCATCGCCGACAAGGCGCGCGCCGCGATTCGCGATAATCTTGCGCAGATAGCACCGGTATTCGCCAAGCAGAAATATATGCTGGGCGACGAATTTTCAATGCTGGACGTTGCGATCGTGCCGCTCCTCTGGCGTTTGGACTATTATGATATTCAGCTGCCCAAGCAGGCTGCGCCGGTAATGAAATACGCGGAAAGGCTTTTCAGCCGGCCGGCCTTTATCGACTCGCTGACGGCGTCGGAAAAAGTGATGCGCAAGTAAACATGGCAAAAGAACGCTCCACCAAGCCGTATCTGATTCGCGCCATCTACGAATGGTGCAGCGACAGCAACCTCACGCCGTATCTTTCCGTGAAGGTAGACGCGCAGACACGCGTCCCTCCCGACTACGTCAAGGACGGCGAAATCGTGCTCAACATAAGTGCCGATGCTGCGCACCGGCTCACGATCGGCGACGACGCTATTCAGTTTGCGGCGCGCTTTGGCGGGGTATCGCGCGAATGCTCCGTACCGATACCGGCGGTGCTCGGAATTTTCGCGCGCGAAAATAGCCAGGGTCTTTTTTTTCAGGCGGAGTCTTCCTCTTCGGAGTCCGCCACTGGGGCTTCCGCTTCTGGGCAGGCCGAGTCACCGGCGCCAGCGCCCGGTGCGAAGCGGAAACTGCAGCTCGTCAAATAGCGCTTGCGCAGTGAGCGCGGCGGCTGTCATCGATGCCACCGACGGCTGTAACGATGTATTCATGAGTCGCGAACGGCCGCTCATTCGGACGTTGGTATGTGCGTTAGTCGCGGCTCTTTGTTGTGCTGCCGCGAGAGCGGAAGTTAAAGAAGTCCGGATCGCCCAGCAGTTTGGCGTCGCGTACTTGCCGCTGATGGTGATCAAGAAGCTGGGCCTGATCGAAAAGCATGCGCAAAGTGCTGGTCAAGGCGCGATCAAAGTCACATGGACCACATTCTCGAGCGGCGCGGATATGAATACAGCGCTGATCGCGGGCACGCTGGATTTTGCATCAGGCGGCGTCGGTCCCGTCCTCCAGATCTGGGGACGCACGCGCGGCACGATCGATGTGCGCGGCGTTGCCGCTCTTGGCAGCCTGCCGCTCTATCTCAACACAATCAATCCTGCAATCAAGACGGTTGCCGATTTTTCGCCCAAGGACAAGATTGCCCTGCCGGCGGTCAAAGTCTCAATTCAGGCCGTGGTGCTGCAAATGGCGGCGGCACGCCTGTTCGGCGACTCCGCTTACAGTTCGCTTGACGCTCTGACGGTGAGCATGAGCCATCCGCAGGCGGCAGCCGCGCTCCTGTCCGGCGGCACGGAGATAACCGCCCACTTCACCAATTCCCCGTTTCAGGAACAGGAACTGCAGGACACGCGCGTTCGCCGCATTCTCAACTCATATGACGTCCTGGGTGGTCCCGCGACGCTGAATTCCCTGTATGCGGCAGCAAAATTTCGCGTAGAAAATCCGCGGGTATATGCAGCGGTGGTCGGCGCCTTGCGCGAGGCGATGACAATTATCAATGGCGATAAAGCGGCAGCGGCCAAGCTTTATGTCGAGGAAGAGAAATCGAAACTTTCTCCCGAGGCAGTGCACAAGATCATCAGCGACCCGCAGTTTATCTTCACCGTGGCGCCGCAGGGATTCATGAAGTTCGCGGACTTCATGCATAAGACGGACGCGCTCAAAATAAAACCGGCCAGTTGGCGTGACGTCTTCTTTCCGGAATTACACAGCGAAGATGGAAGCTGACTATCGCTTCACGCAATCATGCGACACGTGCAACCGTCGCCCCACGGTCAGTACGGTGCGTCACCGGCGATCGTCGTGCGATGCATATGCCTGCGCACCGAAAAATCATAATCTGCGAGCGCGTAGTGCATGGCGCAACGGTTGTCCCAGAATACGAGGTCATGCACTTTCCATTTGTGCCGATAGATAAATTCAGGCCGCGTTGAATGACGGAACAAAAAATCCAGTATCGGCTGGCTTTCTTCGCGCGGCATATCGACGATACCGGTCGTAAAGCCGGGATTCACGTAAAGCGCTTTGCGGCCGGTTACGGGATGAGTGCGCACAAGGGGATGCTCGACGGGCGGCGTCCGCGAGCGTTGCTCCGCTGTCAGCGGCGGGCGTTCCTTGAGATGAGCGAAGTAAGTGTCGTAGGCGTGACTGTAGTCGTGGACCGCCTTCACACTGCCCAGAAATTTCTTCAAAGTGTCGGATAGCGTGTCATAAGCGAGATAAAGATTCGCCCACATCGTGTCGCCGCCGACGTCCGGCATCTCATGGCAGAGCAGCAATGACCCCATGGAGGGCTTTTGCATATACGACAGATCCGAATGCCAGTATTGACCGGCGTAGACGGCGCCCTTCAGTTTGCCGTCTTCTTTGACGTTCGAGACCACAAAGATCTCGGGATGACCCGGCAGGCCGAAATCCGCTACGACATGTGCTTCCAGCGGCCCAAAATGTTTGCTGAAGGCAATGTGCTGCGTCGGCGTGATGTCGGCGTCGCGAAAAACCAGCACGCAGTTCTCAGCTAGCGCCTCATGGATATGTGTCACGTCGTCGGCCGCGACGGGACGGGTGAAATCAACGCCGAGCACCTCTGCACCGCAGGCGGCGGACAGGCGGTGAACGGTCAGTGGCATTAGAGTTGTCTCCTCGATTGAATCGATTATAGGGCGCGTCGCAAGAGAGTGTCGAACCGGAGCGGGCGCGCATTTCTCTTTCGCTCACCAGGAATCTAATGAAGCAGATCGACTGCTTTTATACGTTGTCTTCGCCATGGGCCTATTTCGCGGGCCCGCGACTCACTGAGCTCGCAAACAAGCATGGCGCAGATGTGGTGCTGCGACCGTACGATTTTTTGAAAGTAGTACCGCTGACGGGCGGCATTCCGCTGCGCACGCGCCCGCAGCCGCGGCAGCATTATCACGCGATCGAGCTTGACCGCTGGCGCTCATTTCTCGGCATGCCGCTCAATCTCAAGCCGCGGTTCTATCCACCCGATAACGGACCGGCGACGCATGCCGTGATCGCATCAAAGCAGGCCGGACTCGACGCCATGCGGCTGTCACACGCCATACTGCGTGCGTTGTGGGCGGAGGAGCGCAACACCGCTGATCAGACGACACTGATTGCGATCGCTGATGAGTGTGGGATCGACGGTCGCGAACTCTTTGCGTCGCAAACCGGGTTGCCGGTTCGCGCAGAGTTCGCTGACAATTCGGCCGATGCGATTGCCCGCGGCGTATTCGGCTCGCCGACGTACTTCTTTCGTGACGTGCCTTATTGGGGACAGGACAGGCTCGACTTTCTCGATCGTGCGCTGGCCAATGACGCGCCGCACGTTTGACACCTGCCGGCGGGCGGATAGAGAATTACTGCAGCGTCACTTGCTTGAACCCCGGGCATCTGCGGACGCGTTTTTTGGTATTCAAACTCACTGGAGGTGACCCATGCTTAGCCCCGAAGAGCTTGCGCAAACATTGCCGGCAGAGAGTTCATCATTCGCGTCCCCTGTGCCGGCGCAGATCGTGTCGAACGATGAATACATGCCTTCGCCACAAACGGCTAAGCAAAAAGAGTACGAGGCGCGCATAAAGGCGCTTGGTTCGGAGCTGGCCAAGAAGCAGGGCACGACGCGGCGGGCTTTCTTCAAGACGGCTGCCGGCATGGCTGCCTCGTACCTTGCGATGAACGATACCTACGGCCCGGTCTTCGGCGTATCGCGCGCGGAGGCGGCGACGCCTGAGATGGCGGATGAGCGTGCGAAGAGCCTCAAAGGCCAGTTCATCATGGACATGCACACGCACTTCCTGCGCGACGACACGAAGATCATGGGCTTTGTGGCGCAGCGTGCGGCGGTCGGTAAAGCGGGATGGAATCCGGAGCTCGTCGGCAAAGAGCAAACCATCGAAGAGCTGAAGTTCGCAAATTATTTCAAAGAAGTTTACATGGACAGCGACACCAAAGTCGCTTGCATCACCGGTGCCCCCTCGGAAATTCCTGCCGACTGGTTCCTCACCAACGAAATGAAAGCGGAGGCGCGCGCCAAGATCAATAAGGAAGCCGGTACTCGACGTGCGCTCGCGCATGCGATTTTCACGCCGGGATATGACGGCTGGATGGAACAGGTCGATCACGCAATCAAAGACCTAAAGCCCGACTCTATGAAGGGCTACACCATCGGCGACAATTCGCATAAGGACCTCTCCAAGCATCCCTGGCGGCTTGATGACGAAAAGCTTGTTTATCCCGCGTACGAGAAGTTTCTGAAGGCCGGTCTCAAAAACGTCTGCATACATAAAGGCCTATTCCCGCCGTCCGTGGAAAAGCAGTTTCCAAATCTCGTGGCGTATTCGGATGTGCGTGACGTCGCCAAAGCAGCCAAGGACTGGCCGCAACTGAATTTCATCATTTACCACTCGGCTTATCGCTGGGCCGGCGGCGGCAAGCCCGAAGATGCCTGGGAGCAATTTCAGAAAACCGGTCGCATCGAATGGGTCTCCGATCTAGCTGAGATACCTTCGAAGTACGGCGTGACCAATGTGTACGGCGATCTCGGTCAGATATTCGCGTGGACGGTAGTTGCAGAGCCTCGTCTAGGTGCAGCCGTCATGGGCATTCTAGGTAAGGGTCTTGGCTACGATCACGTCGTGTGGGGTACCGATGCAGTATGGACAGGTGCGCCCCAATGGCAGATCGAGGGATTGCGGCGCCTTGAAATTCCGGAAGACATGCAGAAAAAGTATGGTTTCAAGCCGCTGGGAGCAGCGCCGGACAGCCCGATCAAGAACGCGATTTTCGGCGGCAACAACGCAAGACTCTACAACTACACCGCACAGCAGCGTTCCGCACTTGAGGGTGATCGTTTCGCGCAAATCAAAGAAACTGTACGAAAAATACGGAGAAGGGCGCACCAACATGCGCTATGGCTACGTATCCAAGCCTGTCGCTTGAGCAAACCGCGGCACGGCGCAACGGCGGCCCGTGCGGCCGCCGTTTTTGCTCGGGCCTCTCGCTGATTCCATGTGAGTAGAGTCCACGGTTAACGTGCTTATTGTTTTTTTTCGCTAGTCCGAAATGTCGCGCGCGACGTCTTTATATTCTTCGCAACGCGGTTCGCAAATTAATGCAGCGCGGCGAGATGTTGCTCTGGTTTTGGCAGCATATGTGTCACCGAAACCGCTTCCCCAACATGGTCCTGCACTCCGCGATCGCGCGGACCTATTGCCAGCGTTCGTTTGTGTTTGTTGAACGCTTCGCCGAAATCGCCGGGTCAGTGAGCCCTGTATCGCTTCGATCGCCAACGTCGATATGATCCAACGGGAAGGTTGCTGACGGTACCGCACCGGTGTAGCCTATCCATTCTGGTTCCAGGATTTTTTGTATGCCAAAGAAACGTAACAATCATATCGGCGTCCTTTTCGCCGTTGGCATGTACCTGGTCGCGCCGGTGTCCAGCGCCGCTGATGAAACCTCCGTCGATAAGCCGCGAGTAGTCATCCTGTGCCCGGAATGCGGAATCGTTTCCAACATCCGGCGCATCGAACGGCCAGTCAGCCCCGAGCGCAATACGCTCCCCAGCATTTCGTCCGCGCCAAGAGCGGGTGGCATGGGCAGTGAAACGCAGGCCGTGCCGCTGTTCAGTATCGGCCGCAGCGGCGCACAGCGCGTGCAGCGCGAACCCGCGACCCGTCCGGTATGGGAAATCACCGTGCGCTACGACAACGGCCAGTTCGGGTTCGTCACCCAGGATTCGGAACCGGAGTTAAGAATCAACGATCGGGTGCGCCACGTGGAGAATACATTGGAGCCGGTGATCGTGCCGGCGAGATAACGTGTACGTGCGCAGTGTTTAGCATGAATGCCGTGCAGGTCTGCGGATTTAACGAGTCAGCCTAGGCGGGCTGTGCCATCTTCGCGCAAGCGCTATACCACTTGGATGATCATCGCCGCGCGATTATGCGAAAATCGGTGCGTGCCGCTTTAGCTCAGTGGTAGAGCAACCGCCTTGTAAGCGGTAGGTCGTCTGTTCAATCCAGACAAGCGGCACCACTGTTCACTGACGGATCGCGGTGGCGGCGGCAAGCGATTGATTCAATCTTTTGGATTCGGGAGGATTCTTGAAGAATATCGCACTGATTGCGCTCATGGCCTGCGTTTGCACTGCTTCATTCGCGGCAGAGCCGCAAGGTACGCTTAAAAAAATCCGCGCCAGTAAAACACTAACGCTCGGCTATAGCGAATCGGCGGTGCCATTCTCGTTTGTCGGGAACGACAATCGGCCGCAGGGGTACACCGTTGATTTGTGCAAGCGTGTCGCCGAAGGGATACAACAGCAGTTGCAACTCAGCGACCTCAATATCAAGTGGGTCAAGGTCGACGTCAATACACGCATTCCCGCGGTCATGAAAGGTGACGTCGACATTGAGTGTGGCTCAACCACTCACACTTTAAGCCGGCAGGAGAAAGTCGACTTCAGCAGCATGACATTCGTCGACGGCGGCAGCTATATCAGCAAGGCGCGAGCCAAGCTAGGCTCGATCAAGGACCTGGCAGGAAAGCGTGTGAGTGTGATCCCCGGCACGACCACCGAGAAAGTACTCAAGGGCGCGCTCGACGCCGCGCAGGTTACGGCCGAGATCCTTCCCGTGCGCACGCATGCCGATGGCTTCTCCGCCTTGCGCGATGACAAGATCGATGCGTATGCCTCCGATCGCCTCATTCTTGTTGGCCTCGCGCTGAGCGGGATTGACGCGGCGTCTTACCGGCTCAGCGACGAAATGTTCTCGTATGAGCCGTACGCCTTGATGATGCGGCGCGACGCCGATTTCAAAGTAGCCGTGGACCGAGAGCTGGCGCGCCTGTACCGCAGCGGCGATATTTTGAACCTCTATGGAAGATGGTATGGTCCGCTGGGCGAACCCAGCACACTGCTGAAGGCCATGTACTTTCTGAATTCTATGCCTGAGTAAGTCGCTACAAATCACCCGGGCACCAACCGCACATCTCGCGGAAACCTGCCATAATCCCGCTCCGCGCATCGACCGGTCATCGGCCGCTTAGCCGCTGATCGTTGCGGCAAGCAGTAAATGAGCGCTCGAACGCGCGCTGAAATTTCCGGAACCTTGGGCGCTGTGGCCGGTCGATATGGCAGCTCGGGTGGGATTTTCCGAAGCAACCCCGGCAGGGCTTATAAAAGACGCGCTGACTATTGAAACAGTGAGCACGCTGGAGGGATTATTGTGATCAGAGTCGAACATCTCGTGAAGTCGTTCGGGACCAAGCTCGCCGTAGACGACGTTTCCTTCACGGTAGAACGCGGCGAGGTTCTGGGATTTCTCGGACCGAACGGCGCAGGCAAGTCCACGACGATGCGCATCATCACGGGATTCTATCCGCCGACATCCGGCCAGGTCAGCGTCGGCGGATTTGATATCGTGGAAAGCCCGATCCCGGCAAAGCGCCTGATCGGTTATCTCCCGGAGAATGCGCCCGGCTACGCGGACATGACGGTATACGGTTTCCTTGGATTCGCCGCCGAGCTGCGCGGTCTCAGAGGCAGCGCGAAAAAGCAGGCGATCCACCGGGCGGTCGACACCTGTTTCCTCGACAGCGTTTTGTATCAGACGATCGATACCTTATCGAAGGGCTACAAACACCGCACGTGTCTGGCGCAATCGATCATTCACGATCCGGACATCCTCGTGCTCGATGAGCCGACCGACGGATTGGATCCCAATCAGAAACATGAAGTACGCGGCCTCATCAAGCGCATGGGCGAGAACAAAGCGATCGTATTTTCGACGCACATTCTCGAAGAAGTGGAGCTCGCGTGTTCCCGCGCGATCATCATCGACCGCGGCAGAATCGTGGCTGCCGGCACACCCGAAGAGCTCAAAGGCCGCTCGCAGCTCGCCGGCGCAGTCCGCTTTACGACGCACAGCGCGAGTGCAGACGCGCTGAGACAAAAGCTTTCGCCGCTTGCGGCGCGCACTGAAGTGTTGGCGAGACGATCATGGCCGCGTCGTTATGCGCGCCTATCCTCGCGAGCGCCAGCGCGAATATGTCGCTGGTCGGCGGTGTCGCAGACCTGGCGCGGCGCGAGAACTGGACGCTCGATGAAATTCATGTCGAGGAAGGCCGCCTGGATGAAGTCTTCCGCTCGATAACACTGCCTGACACCGTGAAGGTGGCCGCATGAATACGGTAGCGATGCAAGGCACGGTGAAGAACATGAACGCCTGGACGAATATCAAAGCGATCATGAAGCGCGAGCTGGGCGGCTATTTCACGTCGCCGGTCGCGTATGTTTTTTTGGTTATATTTTTACTGCTGACCGGTTTCTTCACCTTCACCGTCGGAAATTTCTTCGAGCGCGGCGAAGCGTCGCTCGTGTCGTTCTTTACGTGGCATCCATGGCTTTATCTGTTCCTGGTACCTGCGGCCGGTATGCGTTTATGGTCGGAAGAGAGGCGTTTGGGTACGCTGGAGTTGCTGTTGACGATGCCGGTTACGACGTGGCAGGCGATCATCGGAAAATTTCTCGCGTCGTGGATCTTTCTGGTGCTGGCCCTCGCGTTGACATTCCCCGTGTGGATTACGGTGAATTGGCTTGGCAATCCCGATAACGGTGTGATCATGGCGGGTTACGTCGGCAGCGCGCTGCTCGCGGGTGCCTACCTCGCGATCAGTTGCATGACATCGGCGATGACGCGCAATCAGGTGATCAGTTTCATTGTCTCCGTAATGATCTGTCTTTTTCTCATACTCGCAGGTTTCACCCCGGTCACCGATCTTCTCGTGCGGTGGGCTAATCCGGTCTTCGTGCAAACCATCGCGTCGTTCAGCGTCATGACGCACTTTGAAGGGTTCCAGCGCGGGGTCATCGACTTGCGTGACGTGGTGTTCTTTGCCTCGCTGATCGGATTTGCGCTGTTTACGACCGGCGTGGTCATCCGCGGACATCGTGCAGGGTAACAAATCATGAACAGAAAACATCTCGCGACATTGTTCTATTCGGCGGGCGGCGTTATCGCGTTGGTCGTCATCCTGATTGCGGTGAATTTTCTGCTCGGAACGCTGAACGCACGCGTCGACCTGACGCAGGGCAGCGTGTATACGCTCTCGCAAGGGCACGAAAGCGATCGTCAGCAAGCTCGAGGCGCCGGTAAAGATCCGTCTCTATTATTCGCAGGGCAGCAGTGTGGTGCCGGTCGGTTTGAAGACGTTCGCGAAGCGTGTCGAAGATCTGCTCAGTGAATTCGAGCGTGCCGGCAACGGCAAAGTGATCATTGAGAAGCTCAATCCCGAGCCCGATTCGGACGCGGAAGACTCGGCGGTTCTCGATGGTATCGAGGGGCAACTGACGAATACACAGGAGAAGTTTTACCTGGGCCTTGCGGTCAGTTTCCTCGATCAGAAAGCGGCATTGCCGGTGCTCGCACCGGATCGCGAGCAGCTTCTCGAATACGACATCACGCGGGCGATCACGCGCGTGGCGTCGCTTACCAAGCCGGTCGTGGGCATCATGAGCGCGCTGCCGGTGCTGGGACGTCCGCTGAACCCGATGACAAAGCAGCAGCCGACCGAGCCGTGGGCGCTCGCAAATGAATTGCAGAATATCTTCACGGTCAAGAAAGTCGATCTCAAAGCCGACAAGATTCCGGATGACATCAAGGTGCTGCTCGTCATCCATCCGCGGGACATCTCCGAAGAAAGCGAGTACGCGCTCGACCAGTTCATTCTGCGGGGCGGCAAGATGATTGCCTTTCTCGATTCGTACGCCTATTTCGACCAGCAGCCTGATATGCAGAATCCGTTGGGCGGCAACGCTGCCGGCCAGTCGACGTTTTATCATCTGCTGAAACACTGGGGTTACGGCATGGAAATGGGCAAGGTCGCTGCCGATCTGACATATGCCAGCGGCGCCGGACCCCGCATTCTGCCGACGCTGTTATCGCTCAGCGGTGACGCGCTCAACAAAGAGGACGTCGTGGCGAGTCAGGTCGGCACGTTGCTGCTGCCGTTCGCAAGCGTCTTCACGGGAAAACCTGCGCAGGGTTTAACCCAGAATGTGCTGGTGCACACATCGCCGAACGCTATGCTTGCTGACCTCATCATTGCGACGCTGTCGGGCGAACCTTCGACGCGCGGTTTTCAGCCGGCCGGCAGCCCGTTCCCGCTGGCGATTCGTGTAACCGGTAAATTTACGACGGCATTCCCCGAGGGTAAGCCCAAACCGTATGCGCCGCCGCCGAAAGACGGCAAAGCACCGGCGCCGAAGGCCGAAGACACCGGTCCGCCTCAACTGAAAGAGTCGGCGCAGGAGAATTCGGTCGTGCTGGTATCGGACGTCGATATGCTTACCGACGGTGCTGCGGTCGAGATTCAAGAAGTGTTCGGCCAGCGTCTTGCAGTGCCGCGCAACGGCAATCTTAACTTTGCGCAAAGCCTGGTCGAGCAGGTGGCGGGAGATTTCGACTTGACGAAACTGCGCAGTCGCGCCGCTTTCACTCGACCGCTCACAGTCATTCAGCAAATGGAAGCGCGCGCTCAACAAAGCTACCTCGGCAAGATCAAGGAGCTCGAGGACAACCTGCAGACAGACGCAGGAAAGCTGGCCGCCTTCAAAGACTCGCGCGGGCGCGCAAGCCGCCACAATGTCTCGGAGCAGCAGACGGAAGTCGAGAACTTCAAGAAGAAGGCGATTGAGACGCGCCGCGATCTCAAGGAGCTGCGCAAGGATCTGCGCGTCGAGAGCGAGTCGCTGCAGTTCTCGGACGAAGCTCGTCAATATCGGGCTCGTGCCGCTGCTCGTCACGCTCATGGGGCTCGCGCTCGCACTCGCCCGCCGCCGCAGAACGGCAGCCGAAAATGAACCGCAAAAGTTTCCTCATCTTATTGTTGCTCCTCATCGTCGTGGGCGGCGCCGGCCTCGCGTTGTTCTGGCAGGATCTGAGCGCGTGGCGCAGCCCGAATGCAAAAATCGGCACCAAGCTGTTCGAGAAGTTGCCGGTAAACGACGTTGCGCAGATCGTCTCTACGACGGCAAAGGCACCGTTACGCTCGTGCTCAAGGACGGCCGCTGGGTCGTGAAAGAACGCGGCGATTACAACGCGAGCGTGCAGGAGATCGGCGATCTGCTGGTCAAGCTGCCGGACGTCAAGGTCGTGCAGACCGAAGCGGTCGGCGCCTCGTTGCTGCCGCGCTTGAATCTGGTGGCGCCCGGTAAGGATGTGAAACCGGAGGACGCGGTACTCAGCTTGAACTGAGCGATAAAAGCGGCAAAGTGATCGGCACGCTGCTGCTCGGCAAGAAGGTTTTGAAAACGGAGCCGAGCCCGTTGCCGATACCGCAGGTGACGCCGGTCGGGCGCTATGTCTTGAGCCCCGGCAATGCAACGGTCCTCGTCTTGTCCGATGCGCTGAAAAACGCAGACGCCGAACCTGCGCAGTGGCTTGCGAAGGACTTCTTCAAGGCTGAGCGCATCAAGACGCTGATAGCAAGCGGCGAGGGAAGCGCTTGGAAGATTACGCGTCCGGAAGAATATGGACAGTGGAAGTTTGCGGACGGCGGCGGCGAGCTTGATCCAAGCAAGGCCGTCGCAGCCGTGAATGCACTGGCCGGCCTCAACTTTACGGATGTCGCGCTCGGCATGACAGACGACAAATTCGCGCAGCCGCGCACTTATGTTGCAGACACATTTGATAATCTGGTTTACACCATCAAGATCGCAAAAAAACCGGACAGCGACGATTACTATTTGTCGGTCGCCGTGACGGGTGACCCGCCGCGCACCCGCACACCTGAAAAGGACGAGAAGCCTGCGGACAAAGAGCGGCTCGACAAGCAGTATGCTGAAACGCTTAAGAAACTCGATGAGCGCGTCAAGCTGGAGAAGGGCCTTGCGGGGTGGACTTATGTGGTTGCAGCCAAGTCGCTCGAACCCCTGCTCAGGACGCGTGCAGATCTGATAGCGCCGCCGCGCAAGAAGTAGCCACGACCGACGACGACAAGTCCCTGCGGTATACTTTCCGTCCGACTATGCATGGTTTTCAGTCATGACCCGCGCAGTGCATGATATCGGCGGCCTGCCGGCCGGCCCGATCGAGATTGCGGAGCACGAACGCACATTCTTCGAGCAGCGCATCGATGCCATGATGCGGCTGCTCGCGCACCCGACGCATGGTTATTACACGGTCGACGCAATGCGGCGGGCCATCGAATCGCTGCCGCACGAAGATTACGTGGGCCTTGGCTACTACGAGCGCTGGCTACAAGCCATGCGCAAGCTCGTGGTGGAGAAAGGTCTCGTCAGTGAAGCAGACATTGAAAGCAAGCTGCGGTCGCTCGCGAACGAGGCTGGCCGAAAATGAAGCCATCGTTCGCGCCCGGTGACAAAGTCCGGGTAGTCGCCCGGGAGACAGCGACGCATTGCCGCACGCCGCATTATCTGCGTGGCAAGCGCGGCGTCGTCACCCGCGTCTTTGGAACGTTTCCGAATCCTGAACAGCTCGCATATCACCGCATCGGCGTTCCGCATGTGCCGCTGTATCAGGTCGATTTCGACTATGCGGAAGTGTGGGGAAAAGCTGCGCCCAACACCCGCATCAGCGCTGACATTTTCCAACACTGGCTGGAGGCGGACCGCTGATCATGCCGCACGACCATTCCCATCATCACCACGACCACCCGCACGACCACGACGTGCACGCGCCGATCAACGAATCCCACGGTGCCCGGAGCGATTCGATCCTCCTCGAGCGCGCGCTGCGGGAGCTGTTGATCGAAAAGGGCGTGTTTACGCCCGCCGACGTGCAGCGCCAAATCGAGCTCACCGAGTCGCGCGATCCCGAGCTCGGCGCCAAAGTCGTTGCTCACGCGTGGACTGACGCCGCATACAAAGCATGGCTACTAAGAGATGCGAAGCCTGCGATCGAGACCTATCTTGGAATCGACCTTAATCTGACGCCCGAACTCGTGGTGGTTGAGAATTCGCGCGAACGCCATCATGTCATTTGCTGCACGCTGTGCTCCTGTTATCCGCGCGCGATACTCGGTATTCCGCCTGCCTGGTATAAGAGTCTCGAATATCGCTCACGCGTGGTGATTGAGCCGCGTGCGGTTCTCGCAGAATTCGGCACGAGGCTGGCCGATGATGTCGAGATTCGCGTCGTCGACAGCACTGCGGACATGCGTTACATGGTGTTGCCGATGCGCCCCCGTTACACCGAAAACATGAGCGAAGCGGAACTGGTGGGCGTGATTACGCGCGATTCGATGATCGGCGTCAGTGTTCTTGCCGAACGTCCGCAGTAGCGTGTCGGCGCGCAACGCGTAAATCCTGGAGAGCAAGCGATCATGAAGTTCAAAGACCTCCTCAAGTCGCCGGTTTTTCCAAAGGGTCACCGCTGGAATATTTCCAAACGCAAAAATGCATACGAGTCGGATCTCAGTGCGCTCGTGCGCGCGATGCTCGAAGATGACCAGATCCGTGAAGACCAGCGTTTCGCGTGGGAGCGCTGGCGCGCGGAAGACCGCTTGACTAAGAAACCGTAATTCAGCTTGGTGCCCCGCCTCCGTGTCGCCGGCTGCCTAATGTCGTGCGCCGTCGGCATATTCGTGGCGACGCTGATCAGCGGCCAGGCGTCTGCGCAAACCAGCGCTGCGACGACTAAAGCGCGTGTCGCTCCGCAGGTGTATCCGTCCCGGCCCATCCGCATGATCGTACCGTTCTCGCCCGGCGGCACCTCCGACACACTCGCCCGTATCCTCGGCCAGCAGCTCACGGCCGCATGGGGTCAGCAAGTCGTCGTCGACAGCCGGCCGGGCGCCAGCGGCATCATTGGAACTGAAGTCGCAGCCCGCGCGCCGGCGGACGGTTATACGCTGATGCACGGCAATCTCAGTCAGTTCGCCATCAATCCCAGTCTCTTCAGCAAACTCAGCTACGAGACATTGCGCGATTTTGCACCGGTGAGCCTAGTGGGCAGCGCACCGCAATTGCTTGTCGTGAATCCGGGTATCGCGTCGAAATCGGTGGCCGAACTCGTCCAACTCGCGAAAGCCAAGCCGGGGACGCTCAATTACGGTTCGGGCGGCGCCGGTACGCTCGCTTATCTCGGCGGCGAAATGTTCAGATCGCTCGCGGGCGTCAACATCGTTCACGTTTCATACAAAGGGACCGTGTTGGCGCTCAATGATCTACTCGCAGCACAGATACAGTTGATGTTCTCGGACATGCCCATTGCACTGCCGCACGCCAAATCCGGCAAGCTCCGCGCGTTGGCGGTAACGAGTGTTCAGCGGACACCGCTCATGCCTGAGATCGCGACGGTGGCAGAATCCGGTCTGGCCGGATATGCGCTGGTGAACTGGTGGGGTATTCTTGCTCCGCGCGGCGTACCGCAGAACATCATCAGCAAGCTGCACGCTGAGATCGCGCGTATTCACGCCTTAGCTGAAGTGAAGGACCGTTATGCTGCGCTGGGCGTCGAGGCGGTCAGCAGTACCCCGGAGCGATTCGCCGAGTACATCAAGTCAGAGGCCGCGCGTTTCAGCAAGTTGATCAAGGATGCGGGTGCGAAGGTCGAATGAGGTGATCGGATGCCTGAACTAAGAAGACGGCGAGAATTACTGATTGCACTGATCGCGTTGGCTTGGGCAACACAGGTCACGGCCGCCGATTCGGGACAATCGTATCCGAACAGGCCAATTCGATTTATCGTTCCGTTTGCGCCGGGCGGGAGCACGGATACACTCGCCCGCACAGTCGGACAGAAGCTGGGTGAAGCGCTGGGCGAGCAGGTCGTTGTCGATAATCGTTCCGGCGGCAACGGCAATATCGGCACTGATCTCGTCGCGCACGCTGCACCCGACGGGTACACCATACTGCTCGGTTACATTGCGAATCTCGCCATAGGGCCAAGCCTGTACGCGAAGCTACCCTTCGATCCGGTCAAAGATCTCGCGCCGGTTACCCAACTCGCGGTAGCGCCGAACATTCTTGTCGTGCATCCCTCGGTGCCGGCGAAAAATTTCAAAGAATTCATTGCATACGCGAAAGCAAATCCGCAAAAAGTTAACTTCGCGTCAGCGGCGGTCGCCAGCCCCGGTCATCTGGCCGGCGAACTGCTCAACCATGCAGCTGGAATCCACATGCAGCATGTTCCGTATAAGGGTAGCGGCCAGGCGGTGGTCGACCTCGTCGGCGGCCAGGTGCAGGTCATGGTGAGCGGTATGTCGTCAGTCATGCCGCATATAAAAGCCGGCCGGTTGCGTGCGCTCGCAGTGACCGGCGCTCAGCGTTCACCAGCGGTGCCCGACATCCCGACCATCGCTGAATCCGGTTTCCCGAAATTTGAGGCAACTGCATGGTACGGCGTGCTCGTGCCGGCCCGTACGCCGAAAGCCATCGTCACGCGACTGCACGATGAGATCGTGCGCGCGCTGAAAATGCCTGACGTAAAGGAACGGCTGGAAAGTGTGGGCTTTGAAATCGTCGGCAGCACACCCGAAGCGTTTGGTGCTTACATAAAGTCTGAGATCGTCAAATGGGCGCCCGTCGTAAAAGCATCGGGCGCAAAAGCCGATTGAGCGAGAAAGATCGTCGACACAAAAATCACTCTAGACGGGTCAAATGTTACGACGACATCTGACTGTTCTCTGACACAATATGCCGGATGACTGAGTCCATCAAGAATACCGGCGACGATCAAGTGCTTGCTGCCATTGCACAGCTGGTTCGAGTTGGCAACCTGAAGCGTGCACGAAAACTATGTGAACAGGTGCTTGGTCGCACGCCGCACGATGTCGACGCCCTCGCCTGGCTCGGTCAAATCTGCATGGACGAAGACCGCTGGAGCGACGCGATATCAAATTTCGATAAAGCACTGCAGTTGCGTGTGGACCCCTGGACGCTCGGCAATCTCGGCAACTGTTATTGCAAGACCGGGCGGCTGGCGGAGGCGGAACACTGTCTGCGTGGCGCCATCGCTCTAAAACCGGATCTGGTACGTGCGCACGTGAGTCTGGCCGTCGTCCTTCACGGATTACGGCAATTCGATGCGGCGCTCAAACAGCTCGAGGCGGTGAGTCAACTGGCTGCGCATGATCATCACATCCCGATGCGCAAGGGTTGTTCACTTACTGAACTCGGGCGGCTTGATGAAGCGCAGGATGCTTTCGCGGAAGCAGGACAGCTAGCTGCCAAATTCGTCTATCCACGGCTCGTCGCATTCGACCAGGGTGCATTTGATTCGATTTCGGGCACGGGACCGGCGATTCCCCCGCCGCAGGTCATGCACGAAAGCACGCCTCCCGCCGAATGCAGCTATGTCGTCCTGATTTCCTGCGATTCGGCGTATGCGCGCAAATACGGTTTTACGTTCATACGTTCGTTTGCGATGCACGCGCAGGGCAATAACATCCTTCACATGCATATCTACGATGCGGATGAGCGGATCGTAGATGAAGCCAAGGATGTTGCGCAAACGGCAGGGCTCGTATCTCTGGCAATCAGTACCTGAGACAAGCCCTTTCCCACAGGTGGAGAAGCAGCGGCGCAAGTCGTACTACGCCTGCGGACGCCTTGTGCACATGGCGTATTGGCTTAAGCGGTATCAGCGCCCGGTGCTGAGCCTCGATGTCGACATCATTGTGCAAGGCGAGCTCGCCACCCTGGTCGATACTGCAGGCGCCAGTGATGTCGGGCTGAACCGCCGGGAGCCAATCGATTCTCCATGGCTCGATGTTATCGCCAACATAATCATTGGCAACCCGACCGCCGCCGCTATTGGTTATTTCAAAGCGGTCGCGAACTACGCGCTTGAATACATCAAGCGCGAAGGGGATGCCTGGCTCGTGGATCAGACCGCCCTTTTTTGCGTGCTGAAGATGATGAATCGTTATGCAAGCGCGCCGTCGGTCACATGGATTTCGGAGTCGAATCAACCTTCGCTATGGCACTTCGGCGCTGCCAATGAGCATTCGGTAACTGACCCGCGCTATCTTAAGTATGCAGTTGCCGGTAGCCGGTAGGTCTTCAGCCGTCGCCGGCAGCGAACACAGCGGATGCTGAGAACGGGGCGGGCTCTTTTCCGGATGACAAATCGCGTGATGCGCTTCGCTCCGGGCGCGTAACTTCATGCAAATCGACAATCCGGACTTATTCTCCGTAGTGCTACCGACTTTCAATGGCACGCCGTTCGTAAAGCGCACGCTCGATTACTTGAGGCACTTGCAGTTCAAAGGCCGCATCGTATTGTCGGATAACAGCAGTGGGTCATGCCGGGAATGGATCGCGTCATGCGCAACCGCATACCGCGACTTGAATCTCGAAGCGTTCCAGTTCGACGAACGGATCACCTTCCTCGACAAGCTGATCGCGACGCTTGAAAAGACCCCATCGCGTTTTGTGATCCTGCATGCGCACGACGACTTCATGGTGCCTGCAGCGGTCGAAAGCTGCGTGACATTTCTCGATCGCGATTCTGCGTATAGCGCAGCGCGCGGCCGGGTCGCGATGTTCGCGCTGACGCGTGGCGACGCGAAAGCGGCCGCACAGACGTCAGTTGCGCTCGTTCCTCATCCCATGCGAGGGTATGAACAGGACACGCCTGTCGAGCGCATGATTGCTCACATTGACCGATACGCATCGACTTTTTATTCGATCCATTGCCGTGAGCGCCTTATCGAAAGTTTCCGCCGCACCGCGGCAGGTACCACGAATGTCATTTTCTTTCAGTATCTCTCGTCGTGCATCTCAGCGCTGCAGGGAAAGATTCATTGCTCGGATGAATTGTTCTACGTCCGCCAGGGCCATGCTGACAGTTGGAGCGGCAGTCTCAAGCAAAACAGCTATGAACACTGGCCGCTGCTGATTACGTCGCCGGACTTCTCCCGCTATTACAGCGAATTTCGTAATTCGCTTTGCCGCCTGTGCGAAACGACGCTCGCATTGTCGGCGCAGGACATTGGACCGCGAATCGACAAGGCCGCGGTCAGTTTGTTCCGCCGCGCGTACTGCGGTCAGGAGTTCGATAATCCGGATGAAGTGCGCTTTATTCAGCGATTGAACACCGGCGGTTCGGCTGAGCACGCTCTGCTCACCGCAGTGATCGATTTCTGCCTAAAGTACCCCGACACTTATTAAACCGCGGAGGCTGACTTACATTGATCACGTGCGTTTGCGCGCTACATGTTGAGTCATGACTTCGAGCACGCGGTCGCCGGCGGCGGTTTTTATTTCCGTCCGCACGACTGCGAGCGTGCGTCCGGCATGAATGACGCGTGATCTGATACTGAGCCATTTTCCGCGCCCGGGACTGATGTACCACGCGGCGACCGTCGATAACATCATGCCGGCCGGCGCCGCCGCGCACGCACATGCAGCCGCCATGCCCAGCGATATTCCGCCCTGAACGTGACCGACGCGATTACCAAGATGGGGACCAAGCGCCACGCGCAGACTGGCGCCGCCGGCAGTTCGCTTCGGGACGCCGCCCCAGAAATGCTGTACGAAAGAGACCTCGTCGGTGGCCTTAGCGAGCGCTGCATCGCAGGCTTTCAGGATCGGACGCTCATGTGGCTCGAGGTCCGCCACCGCTAGCGGCGTGAGCGCCTTGGCCTTTGATCGCTGCCACGGCAAGGGTGCAAGCTTCACACCGGGTGGTGGATCAAGAAGCACAAACTCACCAGTCGCATGGCACAGCGGTTTGCCGTTGGCGTGCAGCGTCGCACTGGTTAATGACTGATGTAGGGCCGCGCCGGCGCTGAAGCCGAGCAAGTTTGCTTGCGCGCTGATGTCACCCGTCGCCGGCATACCGGTGAACTGAATTTGCATATGAATGGTGGCAAGGCGGGCGCCCGGCGATATGAGTAATCGCGTTGACGTTGCAAGCGCGGTGTCCGCCAGGATTGCGACTGCGGAGAGATCGATCTCGCCGCTCGCATCTCGACAGTGAGGGCCATCCGGCAACGACACACGCGCGGTTTGGCCGGCGATTTCACTGCCACTGCATGTCGAGAAAGTAACCGGGGAAATGCAGGCCGAGGACGCGATTGCCGGCGATGCCGCGCAGCACTTGCGATCGGATGAAATCAGAGTGTGGCGTGCGCGTCATCGTTGTCAGTCAGTCGTTATGCCGTGTCTTGCGTATAGCGGCCGGATTTGATGCCGAAGCAGTGGCAGTCGGCGCATGATGAGAACGACAATCACCAGGCAAGCGGCGCCTCCTATGCATACCGTGTTCATCGCACCTATGCGATCCGCCAGCGTGCCCGCCATGAGGGCACCGAACGGTGTGATGCCGAGAAATGCGGCAGTGTATAGACTCATCACCCGGCCACGCTTGTCGTCATCGACGATCGTCTGCAGGATCATATTGACCGAGACCGAGATAACGAGGATGCCAAACCCGATCACTGCCATCAGCATGATGGACAGCGGTAATAGTCGCGACAACGAGAGCGCGATCAGCGCTGCGCCGGCCATCAATGCCGCGCCGAAGATGAATGGCAGCAGCCCGCGCACGTTCTTGCGCAGCGATAGCACGAGCGTTCCGGTCACGGCACCGAATCCCGCGGACCCGACCAGAAAGCCGAGCGTCTCGGCGTTGCCGCCGAATGCTTCATGTACGATCGCCGGCATCAGCGTGCCGTAAGGCGCCGCGGTAAGCGCAACCGCGGCCAGCAAGGTAAGCAGCAGCCGGATCGGGATCGTGCGCCACGCATATGACAGACCTTCGCGTAATCCTTTGGCCATCGAAGCGTGCGCGTCCGCGTGTTCGACGGGCTTCACGCGAATGACTGCAAAAGTGACGAGCACTGCAACATAGCTGAGGGCATTAATGAGAAAGCACGTCGCTTCACTGAAACGCGCGATCAGCAAGCCAGCGGCGACCGGACCAACGAGCCGGCCGCAATTCGCCACTAGTGAAGTAGTGGCAACCGCATTCGGCAGATCCGCGCGGTCCTCGATGAGCTCGAGCAGGTAGGCATGACGCACCGGTAGTTCAACAGCGACGCACATGCCGAGAAACGCCGTCAGCACAACGATGTGCCAGATCTCGATCGCACCGCTGAACGCGAGTGCAGTAAGCGCCACCGCTTGCAGCATCTCGAGCCATTGCGTTGCCAGCATCATGCGGTGGCGGTTGAAACGGTCCGACCACAAGCCTGCGAACGGCGCAAGCAGCAGAACAGGCAGATTGGACGCGAAGCTCAGCACGCCGAGCAGCGTCGCGCTGCCCGTGAGTCGATAAACGAGCCACCCGAGCGCAATCTGCTGCACCCAGTAACCGCTGATCGCGAAGATCTGTCCGCTGACGAACAGGGCAAAGTTGGGATGACGTAGCGCACGCGGCATGTTGAATTCGAAGACAGTGGTTGCGGCTTCGCGGTCGCGGCAGCGCGCATGAATGGTACAGCAAATGGCCTGTCGAAGCGCTTAACGAGTCGTGCCCAGCGCGGATTCAACCGGCTGCATGCACAAAGCACATAAAGCAAGTCTTCAGCGTGCTGCAGATGGTGCTGGTTAAGCGAGCACCGTTCTGAAATATTTGATCGTCTCGCTGAGGCCGTCGTCGAGCGCAGTGCCGGGTTCCCACTTGAGTTTGTCGCGCGCGAGCCGGATATCAGGCTGACGCTGACGCGGATCATCCGGTGGCCGGGGCCTGTAAGCAAGCTTCGACTTGGAGCCACTCAACGCGACGACTTTCTCGGCGAGCGCACGCATCGAGATTTCTGTCGGGTTACCGAGGTTCACAGGACCGGTGAAATCGTCACCGCTGTCCATGAGCCTGATGAGCGCTTCAATCAGGTCGTCGACATAGCAGAAAGAGCGCGTCTGCATGCCATCACCGTAGAGCGTAATATCTTCATCACGCAACGCCTGCACGATGAAGTTGCTTACCACGCGTCCGTCGTTCGGGTGCATCCTCGGCCCATACGTGTTGAAGATACGCGCGACCTTGATGTCGACCTTGTGTTGCCGGTAGTAATCAAAAAACAAGGTCTCTGCGCACCGCTTGCCTTCATCGTAACAACTGCGGGGCCCGATGGGATTTACGCTGCCGACGTAGTCCTCGGTCTGGGGATGTACCTGCGGATCACCATAGACCTCGGAAGTCGACGCCTGCAAGATGCGAGCTTTGACGCGCTTCGCGAGCCCGAGCATGTTGATGGCGCCATGCACGGACGTTTTCGTCGTCTGCACGGGGTCGAACTGATAATGAACGGGGGAGGCGGGGCACGCCAGGTTATAGATCTGCTCTACTTCTACATAGAGCGGAAACGTAATGTCGTGGCGCATGAGCTCGAAGTATGGATCGCGCAGAAGATGCGCGATGTTGTCCTTGCTGCCGGTGAAGTAGTTGTCGACGCAGAGAACGTCACGACGCTGGGCGAGCAGCTTTTCGCAGAGGTGAGACCCCAGAAAACCGGCGCCGCCGGTGACCATTATTTTTTTCAGGCGAGTCTCCACTGACGACGAGGCGCACGCGTTGCGGCTGAATTGTATGTGAATGAGCGCTGCGTGGCTATGTAGACACTCTGCTATAGTTGGCGAGGCGCATGCAATTTGCGCTGCGGTTTCCGGTGCGCTCTCTGTCAGCGCATCCAGTCATGGCACGATGAACATCTACTTGATCTTTCTGATTGCGTTGTGCAACGTCTCGTGCCTGCGCGCGAGCCGTGTCGTCGTGTCACTGTTCGCGCTTCAGCTCGGCGCGACGCAGTTCGTGATCGGCCTGCTGATCGCCATGTATTCGCTGTTTCCGACGCTGCTCGCGCTGTATGCAGGCCGGCTGTCCGACCGCCGCGGCACCCGTCTGCCCATGTTGATCGGGTCCATCGGTCTTGTCATGGGCCTGCTGTTACCTGCCGCCGTGCCTGGCATGCCCGCTTTGTTCGCCTCGGCGGCACTGTTCGGCATGTCTTACATCTTCTATCACGTCGCCGTGCAGAACCTGTTGGGCGAGATCAGTGGAGAAACAGAGCGCACACGCAATTTCAGCAATTACACGCTCATGATTTCGACCGGCGGATTTGCCGGCCCTCTATTCGCCGGCTTTTCAATCGACCACGCCGGTTATAGCGCCACCTACCTCTATCTGGCGCTCGTTGCAATGATTCCGGTACTCGCCCAGACGTTCGCGGGCGGCATGAGACGAGGCAAAACTGCCGGCACCGTTAAACAAAAAAGCCGCTCGCAAATCGCGGGCGCACGCGAGCTCCTCGCACAGGCGCCGCTGCGGCGAACGCTGATCACGAGCGCGGCGGTGCTAACCGGCACCGATCTCTTCCAGTTTTACATGCCGATCTATGGACATTCGATCGGTCTATCCGCGACCCAGATCGGGGTCGTGCTGAGTATGGTTGCGATTGCCGGCTTCATCATACGTATCGGCATGCCGGCGCTGGTGCGCAGAGCGGGCGAGGAGCCGCTGCTTGCCTATTCTTTGTTTCTCGGCGGGGCAACTTACCTCTTGTTTCCATTTTTCACGGATATCACCGTGTTGACCTGCATCGCGTTCATGCTCGGCTTAAGCCTGGGTTGCGGGCAGCCGTTGTCGCTCATAATGGCGTACGCGCGCGCACCGCAGGGAAGGTCCGGCGAAGTGCTCGGACTTCGTCTCACCATCAACAATTTCACGCACATCGCTGTGCCGCTTGTCTTCGGATCGCTGGGCTCGGCGCTCGGACTGGCGCCTGTATTCTGGGTGAATGCGCTCATGCTCGCAGGCGGTGGAGCTCTGAATCGCACGAGGCGTGCATAATAGCGGCTTTTTGGTTGGGAGCAGGCTATGAAGATCGCAGTCATCGATGATTATCAGGACGCATTCCGGCACCTGGCTGGTTACGCGCGTTTGAAAAACCATGAGGTCATCATGTTTCGTGACACCGAAAAGGATCCGGCGAAGCTCGCGTCACGTCTCGCCGATGCGGACGCCGTTCTGCTTACTCAGCAACGCTCGCCGTTTCCGCGCGCTGTGATCGAGAAGCTGCCAAAGCTGAAACTGATCGCGCAAACCGGCCGCAATACCAATCACATCGATGTTGCCGCCTGCACTGATAAAGGGATTGTCGTCGCCGCAGCCGGCAGCGGCACGCCGCATGCGACAGCCGAGCTGACCTGGGGACTTATTCTCGCGAGCCTGCGTCACATTCCGCATGAAGTCGAACAGTTGAAGAAGGGTGTATGGCAAACGACCGTCGGCACCGGTCTCAAAGGCAGAACACTCGGCGTGTACTCGCCCGGCCGCATCGGGACCTGCGTCGCTCAGGTCGGTAAAGCGTTTGGCATGAAAGTAATCTGCTGGGGGCGCGAGGCGTCGAAGACCAAAGCCCAGGAGCTAGGTTACGAGGTGCCGGCAAGCCGCGAAGCGTTCTTTGCGCAATCCGATATTATTTCTCTGCATATACCGCTTAACAAGGAAACGCGCGGCATTGTCACCGCGGCGGACCTTGCCGCGATGAAACCGACTGCGCTTTTTGTAAACACAAGCCGTGCACCGCTGGTCGCTGCGGACGCCTTGCTCGAGGCGCTCAAAAAAGGACGCCCTGGTTTTGCTGCGATCGATGTGTATGAAGATGAACCGGTGGTCGGCGGCAACCATCCATTGCTCAAGATGCCCAATGTCGTCTGCACGCCGCATCTCGGCTATGTAGAGCAAAGCACGTACGAGTCGTACTACGGCTCTGCAATCGATAGCATCCTGGGTTTCGCTGATGGAAAACCCGTCAACGTGCTCAATCCCGAAGCACTTAGTAAGAAGTAGAAGAGCATACCGCTTGGCGCCGCGTGCCGCCAATTACTGCCCGTCATCAACGTGTTTATGTTGTGAGGCGAGTTGCTGTTGCACCTGCGGCGGGACCGGCTCGTAGTGACTGAGCTCGATGACGTAAGAGCCCTGACCCGCGGTCACTGATTTCAGGCGCGCCTGATAGTTGTTGAGCTCAGACAAGGGCGCGCGACCGGCGATGGTAACCATGCCGGCGCTTGCCGATTGGGTGCCGCTGATCTGCCCGCGCTTCGCTGATAGATCACCGGCGATATCGCCCATTTTGGCATCGGGTGCATTGATCTCGATGTTGACGATCGGCTCGAGCACAATGGGCCGTGCTTTCTGAATCGCATCTAGAAACGCGCGCTTGCCCGCCGAGACGAACGCGACTTCCTTGGAATCGACCGGATGGTGCTTGCCGTCGTAAACGATGACGCGCACATCCTGCATTTGGAAGCCGGCGAGCGGCCCGCAATTCATGACATCGCGAACGCCTTTCTCAACCGCGGGGATGTACTGCGACGGTATCGTCCCGCCTTTGACCTGGTCGATGAACTCGAAGCCCTTGCCGCGCGGCAGCGGCTCGATGCGCAGGAACACTTCGCCAAACTGTCCGGCGCCGCCGGTCTGTTTTTTATGGCGATGGTGGCCTTCGGCTTTCGCCGTGATCGTTTCGCGATAAGGTATACGCGGCGGTTTCGTTGATACGTCGACGCGGTATTGTTTCTGCATTTTGTCCAAAATGTAGCGCATGTGGAGGTCGCCGAGTCCGCGGATGACGGTCTCGTTGCCGCTGTGATCGATCCGGAAGCACGGGTCCTCCGCCCCGAGCTTATGCAAGACTTCGGAGAGGCGCTGTTCATCGCCGCGCCGTTTGAGCTCGAGCGCAAGCGCGTGCATCGGTACCGGATATTGCATCGGCTTGAGGTGTATGTGATCTTCGTCGTGTGAATCGTGAAGCACTGCATCGAGCTCGATCGCCTCGACCTTCGTCACTGCGGCGATGTCGCCGGGCACGCACGCATCCGTCTCGATGTGGTCTTTTCCCTGCAGCAGGAATAAGTGGCCGACTTTGAACGGTTTGCGCCCATCGCCGATGAGAAGCTGCGAGTCACGGCGAATAGTCCCTTGGAATACGCGAAACGCGGCGAGCTTGCCGACGAAGGGATCGACGACGATTTTAAAAACGTGCGCAAGCACGTGCTTCTTCGGATCCGGCTCGGCATGGATTTCAACCGCACGCTCGCCTTCGCCGGAATAAAACTGCGGCGGATTGCCCTCTGCTGGATTCGGCATCAAACGCGCGAATACGTCGAGCAATTCGGCCACGCCGGCCCCGTTGCGCGCTGATACAAAGCAGACAGGGACCAAATGGCCATCGCGCAGCGCCTGCTCGAACGGCGCATGCAATTGCTCGGCGCTGATTTCACCCTGCTCGAGATAAAGCTCCATCAATTTCTCGTCGACTTCAACCACCTGCTCGACGAGCGCACGGTGCGCCTCGGCGACCGATGAAAAGTCCGCATCGCCGGCAGGGTTGAAAAAGCAATCGACGACTTTGCTTGCGCCAGCTGCCGGCAGATTGATCGGCAGGCACTCTTTGCCAAACACGCTCTTGATAGTGTCGAGCAGCGCGGGCAGGTCGACGTTTTCCGCGTCGATCTTATTCACGATCAACATGCGGCATAAACTGCGTGCGCTCGCCCACTGCATCATGCGCTTGGCGATCATTTCAATGCCGTTTTGCGCATTGATCACGACCGCTGCTGTCTCGACGGCCGCCAACGCGTTGAGCGATTGCCCCAGGAAATCCGGATAACCCGGTGTGTCGATCAGGTGAACGCGCGCGTCGCGGTGCGTGAAGTGAACCACCGAGCTTGCAAGCGAATGTCCGAATTCCCTTTCGAGCGGGTCGAAATCACAGACAGTCGTACCTTTTTCGATGCTGCCGGGCGCCGCAATAGCGCCGGCTTTGTATAGCAATGCTTCGGCGAGCGTCGTCTTGCCGGCCGCGCCGTGGCCGACCAGTGCAATGGTGCGTATCGCATCGACAGCAAAATTCGGCATGCACAACTCCTTCGTAGCGTGAAGCGCAGGGTGGCGTTTTCAGTATAGAGAGGCGGAATTGCCCCTACAAGGCGTCTCCATCGCGATTGAAACCGCGGCCCGCTACGGTTAACCCCGTACGCCGCCCATGCACGTTTATACGAGCCGGCATCACTTTGGTGTCCAAATCTATGGAGTTAAAGGTGAAAAACACTTTCGTTGCAGCCGTCTTCATGGCTGTCTCAGCAAGTCCCGCCTGGGCGGTGGGGACAATCGCCGACGTCACTATTTACGATCGCACGCAGAATCGAACCCTGCCATTGCATTACCACGACGGTCGCTATTACGTCGCCGGACAACCGGGCAATGAGTATGAAGTCAGGATCCGGAACAATCAGGCTGGCGAAATCCTCAGCGTGGTGTCAATTGACGGCGTCAACGCAATTTCCGGCGAGACTGCGGACTGGAGCCAGACGGGGTACATCCTGAATCCGCATACATCGTTCGGCATCAAAGGATGGCGCAAGAACTTGCAGCGCGTCGCCGCGTTCTTTTTTACGGAACTCGACAATTCGTACGCAGCGCGCACGGGTCGCCCGGACAACGTCGGCGTGATTGGCGTCGCCGTGTTTAGAAAAAAGCAGGAGGTAGGCGCGCTCATAGGTGATTACCTGGCGCGCAATCGCCCGCCCGCACGAGAAGCGGAGGCGCGCACGGAAGCCGGGAATTCAGCGAAGGATTCAGTATCGCAAGCCGAGGCCGCCGACGCAGCGGCCCCACGTGCATCGACGGTCGTGCCGCAGCCCGCACCTGAGAGCAAAAAGCTCGGCACCGGGCACGGGCAGAATCAGACATCGGTCGTCCGCTATGGTAGTTTCGAACGGGCGTCGACTCGCCGGACGAGGTGATGACGATTTTCTACGACAGTTATCGCAACCTTGTTGCGCAGGGCGTAATCCGGGCTACGATGCGGCTCGCGCGTCCCAACGCGTTCCCGCAGCAGTTCGTGCCCGATCCGCGCTGAACGGTTGCGTCGATGCGACGCGGGGTTGCCGGTATGAGTGGCGTTGGCGCATACTGGTATCCCGCGATGTCTGAAAAGCCGACTGACGAAGAATTGATGGAAAGCTACCGCGATGGTGATGCGGGTGCGTTCGACCAACTCTACGGTCGCCATAAGGGCGGCGTATTCCGCTATCTGATGCGTCAATGTTCGAACCGCGCCTTAGCGGAGGAGCTGTTTCAGGACGTATGGATGAATCTCGTGCGTTCACGGTCGGTCTATACGGTACAGGCGAAGTTCACGACATATGTATATCGCATAGCGCATAACCGCCTGATAGACCATTACCGCACCCAAAAAGGCGTTGCCATTGCTTCATTGGATGATGAGGACGGCCCGTCGCTCGATGATATTCCAGCAAAGCGCAGTGATGATCCCGCGGTCAGTGCTGAGTCGAAACAGCAGGCGGCGGGGATATTAAAGGAAATCGCGAGCCTGCCAGCCGCGCAGCGCGAGGCATTCTTGCTGCAACAGGAATCGGATATGAGCGTTGAGGAGATTGCGCAGGCCACAGGCGTGAGTCGGGAAACTGCTAAAAGCAGACTGCGCTATGCGCTCGCGAAGCTGCGGGCCGCTCTGGTCGCGCGCGAGCCCACCCTATGAGCCGCCAGCAGAGTAACGACTTCGAGCGCGACGCTGAATTGACTGCATTATATCGAGCTGCTCCCGCCGAGGAGCCGCCGGCCGCGCTCGACGATGCGATTCGCGCCGCGGCCCGCCGCGAGGTGCGTGCCGGTCCAGCGTCCGCCGATGCGACGCGTCGGCGCTGGCATGTGCCCGTGTCGATCGCGGCAGTCGTGGTTTTGAGCTTTACGGTCGTGACGTTGATGAAAGAGGAAGCTCCCGAATTCGCACAAGCGCCAGCACCACCCGCTACAAGTGGCGGGACGGAGCAGTATCGCGCGCCAGATGATAACGATGCAGCGGCGTCGAAACTCAAGCGAGCACCGCTCGAGCAATCATCGAAGAACATCGGTCTTAAGCCGTCCGGATCAGAGCCGTCGACGGGGCTAATTCCGCCATCCTCGGGACTTATCGCCCGAATGGAACCGGAGAGCCTTAAACGCAAGAAAGACACGGCGGCGTCTGAGCGACCGCCAGCCCTTGCAAAACCCAGTGATAAGTCCAGTAAACCGAATGACAATCTGAGCGATGCGAGATCGCCGGCAGTGCGTGAATTGCTAAGCCGGGCGCCGGATGCACAACGGGACTTGGGCGGCTCGCAGTCAGGAACCGACACAGCTAAGGCGGCAACGGCGCCGGAGCGGCAAGCGCCTCCCGCACCGCACGCCGGCAGCCTTGTTGCGACTGAGCCTAAAGTAGATGCCGCTCCGCGTTCGAGAGCAGATGAAGCGGATACTGAGACTCGGCAGCGCATGCAGGCGTTTCCGGCGTCGCCTGCGCCGACGCCCGCTGCCAAACCAGCAACGCCGCCATTCGCGCCTAAGGCTGAGTCGCAGCAGGAAGCAGCGACGGCAATGCGTGCGCCCGCCAAGTCCGCTGCGGAGCTTCGAACGTGATAACGATCTGCCGGCGGAGAAGTGGTTGGAACGCATCGAAGATCTGCGCAAACAGGGCCGGTTGGATGAGGCAAAGGCCAGCCTGGCGGACTTTCGCAAGCGCTATCCCGATTATCGACTGCCGGAGCCGCTTCGCGCGTGGGGATTGCCGTAACCGCGCCAGGGGATCCTAAGCCCGCGAAACCGCTCGAGCCGGAGCCGGGTGCGTGTTGCCAAAGCGGCTGTGATCCGTGCGTGTATGACCTGTATTGGGCAGCGGTCGATCGCTACGAGGTCGCGCTCACCGAATGGGAGGCGCGGCAGCAAACTGCGCTCAAAGGGGGTCAAATGGCCGGTTCCGAACACAAAAAACCGTGAATTTCGACCGCATTTGACAAGCCTACGATGCTGCCTATAATGCGCTGACTGGTGCATCGAATCACCTCCGCCTCGGACCGCGGAAAGCTCCTCAGCAGCAAATCAGCAGAACTTGCTCGTGTCCGCACCGACCCCTACAACTGCCGAAAAGCTCGGCTGCAATCGCAATATGTAGCGGTTTCATTTTCGAAGTTCGTTGACGATCCCGTCCTTGCAACAAGGCAACGACGTCGGCACCAATCGGTCCCGGCGATAACGAAAGGAGGTTTTGCGTCATGGCAAAATCACACCCCGAACTGTTGGACGCGCGAGCAGGGCACCCCATGCTGCGCACCCGCAATGCAAGAGTCACCGTCACGCTGGTCGCATCGCTGGTTTCATTAAATGTCGTCTGGAGCAACGTCGACGGAATCGGTCCTCACGGCGTCGCTACGCACGACCTCGAGTCGCTGGATGTGTCGCCGCCGGCTGCAGAGGTCCCGCCGGCAGCACCCGTCGTCGACCGCAAACAGCAGGCGCTCGGCGCCTACCTCGCCCGGCGTTTCCGGGTTTCGACCGAGATGACCACTGACGTAGTCGCTAAAGCGTATAGCGTTGGCGCCAAATTCAAGCTCGACCCGATGCTGATACTTGCTGTAATCGCGGTCGAATCGCGTTTCAATCCGGTTGCTCAGAGCGTGGGAGGAGCGAAGGGCCTGATGCAGGTAATTCCGCGCTTCCACACCGAAAAGTTTGAAGCGCTCGGCGGCGAGAAGGCGGCCTTCGATCTGCAGGCCAACATTCTGGTCGGCGCGAAGATCCTGCACGAATACATACGCCGTACAGGTGATGTCGCCGAAGCGCTACAGCTTTATGTGGGCGCCGGTTCCGATGAGAACGAAAAAGCGTACTCGGACAAAGTGATCGCCGAGCGCGAGCGACTGAACGAAGTGCTAAAGCAGTTTCAGAGTCGTAGTCGCAGCGCCGAGCGACGTACCCCAGCACCGCCTGCTACGGCGCCCGGCTAGCTCTTTGCGATAGCGCGGACACGGGACGATCGTTACAACGCATGTCGCGTTGTCGGATGCTCAGCGTGGCGGGATTGAGTAGGTGCAGGTCACGTGGGCAACCGGCTCGGAATCTCCCTCCGAGTAAAGCGTAACTTCCCCCACCGCCAAACGCTTACCCACTTTCAACAGGTTCGCGAGGCCGATCACATCGCGCTGCGCTGGCTTACGCAGAAAATTGATGTTGAGGTTGGTTGTTACCGCCAGCGGAACGAGGCCAATCTCGCCGAGCAGCGCCGCATACATGGCCACGTCAGCGAGTGCCATCATCATCGGTCCCGACACTGTATCGCCCGGTCGCAGGTGCTTTCTCGCAACCGTCAAACGCGCGCGGGCGGATTTCCCGCCGAGCGCTTCGATTTGAACATGTCCTTCGTGATCGAGCTGATATTCCCGGAGAACGTCCTGAACCTGTTGCGGGGTGACAAGTGCCATGAGATTCCGCCGTGGCGTTCTAACTCAACGCTGTTACTCCGCGCGCAGCCTCGGCGGGAATTCTCGATACCGTGTGATACAGTAAATCGTACATCAGCGGCGAAAGGAGTTCGATATGGCCGAGCAGGACGTGCCCAAGGACTGGTTTGAGTTCATGCAAAAAATGTGGAATCCCATGTCGTTTCCTGTACCGGGCATGATAACTCCCACCGTGAACGTTGAAGAAATCGAGCGCAAAATTCTCGAGCTCAAAGCGGTCGAAAGCTGGCTCACCGTCAACACCGGATTTGTGCAGATGACGATAAAAACATTGGAGATGCAAAAGTCGGCGCTTGAAACGCTGCGCGCTGCCGGCGACGCGGCTGCCAACGCAACCAAACCGCCATCCGCCTGAAAGTACTTTCTGTCAATGCGCGGCGAGCGTTGCCTCGTCGAGGAACGGCCGATCGCCTTTGATCTGAGTGCGGTGCATGAGTCGTCTTGACTCCGGGTCGAAGGCATCCCTGCGATGCATCGCGCAGCGGTTATCCCACAGAATCAAGTCGCCGACCTTCCACTCCTGATACCACGCGAATCGGGGCTGGCCTGCATGTGCCCATAGTTCGTCGAGCAGCGCTTCGCTTTCCGCAAGTCCAAGACCGATGATGTAAGCATTGCGCCTGCGGCCGAGGAACAGCGCATTGCGGCGCGTGGCAGGATGCGTTCTTATAAGCGGATGTATCGCGCCCGGCGCTTGCCGGGGATCGCTGATTTCGCTGAAGCCCTTGCGCAATTCACCGGCGCTGTTGCGGCTCGAATCGTGCCTGCATTTGAGCTGTGCAATCGTGCGCCGTAACTCCGTGGGCAGCGTCTCGAATGCTTCGTACATGTTCGCAAAGCCGGTATTGCCGCCGGCGGGCGGCACTTCGAGCGCGTACAGCAAGCTGCCGATCGGCGTCACTTCGTTGTACGACATGTCGGTGTGCCATTCGGCTTCGTAGTGGCCGAGGTTGCCGATCGGCTTGCCGTCGACCTTTATGTTCGACATCACCGTTATTTCCGGATAAGGATCCTCGACTTCTTTTTTCGCGTGGATCGGCGCTTTGTCCAAGGCACCGAAGCGGCGCGCGAATGCGAGAAACTGCGGATCATCGAGTTTCTGGCCGCGAAATCTGAGCACCAGATGACGATGCCACGCCGCTTCAATCGCTTTGAAGGTTGCTTCGTCGATGTCACCGCCGACATCGACGCCGCTGACATCGGCGCCGAGGCTCGCGCCTGTCGGGACGACGGTGACGCGCGTGGCTGCAGGCATATCCATCATGATCTCCGTTACGTCAGGCAGTTATTGTGTTGCGCAGAACACCGAGGCCGGTGACTTCGGTTTCGAGTATGTCGCCGCGGTTTCATGAACTCGGGCGGTGTGCGCGCGTGTCCGACGCCGGCCGGCGTGCCCGTGCAGATAATGTCGCCGGGTTCGAGCGTCAATCCGGCGGACAGCTCGGCGATGATACGTGGAATCTTGAAGTACATATGACGCGTGCTCGAGTCCTGCTTGACTACGCCGTTCACGCGGCAGGTGATATGCAGATCCTGCGGGTCTTGCACTTCGTCGGCAGTAGCGATCCACGGCCCCATCGGTAAATGGCCATCCAGGCTTTTGCCTTTGAACCACTGTTGACCATGCTGACGCTGAACTTCGCGCGCCGAAACGTCGTTGACAACCGTATAGCCAAATACATGCTTGAATGCGTTGGCTTCACTGATATTGATGCCTGCTGTGCCAATGATTACCGCAAGCTCGACTTCCCAATCGAGTTTCTCGGTGACGCCGCGATGAGCCGGCACGTCCGCAAACGGCCCATTTACTGCTGTAGGCGCTTTCGTGAAAAATGCGGGATGCGCGGGCATCTCCTGCACATGAGGGCGCGTTTTCGCGCCTTCGGCGAAGTGCTCGACGTAATTCCAGCCGACACAAAACACATTCTTACGCGGCCGCGGGATAGGCGCGAGGAGCGTAACGGCTGTCAGGGGTATCGCTTGCCCGGCGTTCGACCCCAGATTGCGCAGCCAGTCGCGGGCGGGTTCACCGGCCGCGATCACCGAGAGCATGTCAGCCGGATCAAAAGGGGGATTGCCGCCTGCGTTTTTCACATCGATGATCGAATTTGCATCCCGCACCAGGCCGACGTGCTGCGGTCCATGCGGGCGGGGCGTGAAAGTCACCAGTCGCAAAGTGATCTCCCGTGCGGGCGCTGCAGGCGCTTCATTGTGAGCGCAGCCGCGCTTTGAATCGTTCGGTCGCGCGAACCAGCTCGTTGCAGATGCCAGGCTCCCATGCGGAGTGTCCCGCATCCGGCACGACGATGTATTCGGCTTCGGGCCACGCGTGCTGCAAGTCATGAGCACTTACTATCGGACACACGGCATCGTAGCGACCCTGCACAATGACTGCCGGAACGCGCCTTAGCTTGCTCACGTTTTCGAGCAGGGAGTTTGGCGGCAGGAAGATGTCATGCATGAAGTAATGCGCTTCCATGCGCGCCAGTCCGAGCGCCACGACATCGCTCGCGAAGTGCGCAACGGTGTCCGGGCTCGGCAGCAGCGTCGAACACGAGCCTTCGTAGATGCCCCATGCGCGTGCCGCCGGCATATGTACGGCCGGAGTCGGGATCCATGAGCCTGCGTCCGTATGCTCCCAGCAAATCGTGCCGTTCACTCGACGGAATGATGCCGGCGAATTTATCCCACGCTTCGGGAAAAATATTCCTGAGCCCGTAGAGAAACCAGTCAATCTCGGTCTGCCGGCATAAAAAAATGCCGCGCAGAACAAAGCCCAGGCAGCGCCTCGGATGTACTTCGCCATAAGCGAGCGCCAGTGTCGAACCCCAGGAGCCGCCGAAAACGAGCCACTGCTCGATGCCGAGATGCTGGCGCAATTGCTCCATGTCAGCGATCAGATGTGGTGTGGTGTTGTCGCGTACCTCGCCGAGCGGCGTCGAGCGCCCGGCGCCGCGCTGATCGAAGATGACGATGCGGTAGTGCGCCGGATCGAAGAACCGACGGTGATTGGGGGCACTGCCGGCACCGGGTCCGCCATGTAGAAAGACGACGGGAACACCATGCGGATTGCCCGACTCTTCCCAATACATGGTGTGTATGCGATCGAGGGCAAGCCGGCCCGCGTTATAAGGTTCGACCGGCGGATAAAGTTCGGTACGGATGGCGGGCGACGTGTCCATGGCTGAGCGCGGCGAAAGCAGGCGGAAAACGGGAGGGCTGAAAATAGCACAAAGCCGGCGCTGCGCGAAGTCGCCGCTCGAAGTGCGCAGACGCGTGAGTGGTGGCGCGAGCGAAGCAGCGCTCACGCCGGGGTTATAATTCGTGCCTCAGCCGACGGATTTCCATGGACCAGTTCCGCAAAAGCGCGCTCGATTACCACCGGCTGCCCACGCCCGGAAAAATATCCGTAACCCCCACCAAAGGCTTGCTGAACCAGCGCGATCTCGCGCTTGCGTACACGCCGGGGGTGGCGGTCGCGTGCGAGCTCATCGTCGGGGATCCCGCCGAAGCGCGCAACATGACAGCGCGCGGCAATCTCGTCGGCGTCATCACCAATGGCACCGCGGTGCTCGGCTTGGGAAATATCGGTCCGCTCGCGGCCAAGCCTGTGATGGAAGGCAAGGCTGTTCTCTTCAAGAAATTCGCGGGCATCGACGTCTTCGATATCGAGATCAACGAACGCGACCCCGAAAAGCTCGTAGATATCATCGCGAGCCTCGAACCCACGTTCGGCGGCATCAATCTCGAAGATATCAAGGCGCCCGAATGTTTTATCGTCGAGCGCAAGCTGCGTGAGCGCTGCCGTATTCCGGTATTCCACGATGACCAGCACGGCACTGCGATCACCGTATGCGCAGCATTCCTGAACGGCCTGAAAGTGGTAGGCAAGGACATTGCCGCGGTAAAACTCGTCGTCTCGGGCGCCGGCGCCGCAGCGCTGGCATGTCTAGATCTCCTGGTAAAACTCGGGCTGCCCAAAGCCAACATCACCGTTACGGACATCAAGGGCGTGGTGTATGCGGGCCGCAAAGAAGAGATGGATCCGGACAAGGCGCAGTATGCGATCCAGACCAAGGCCCGCACACTGGCGGAAGTTATCGCGGGCGCGGATGTTTTCCTCGGACTTTCAGCGGGCGGCGTGCTCAAACCCGAGATGGTCAAACAGATGGCGGACCGGCCATTGATTTTGGCACTCGCCAATCCCGAGCCGGAAATTTCGCCGGACTTGGCGAGGCTTGCGAAACCCGACGTCGTGATGGCGACCGGTCGTTCGGATTATCCGAACCAGGTCAACAATGTGCTGTGTTTCCCGTTTGTATTTCGCGGCGCGCTCGATGTTGGCGCGACTACCATCAATACTGAGATGGAACTGGCGGCGGTGAAGGCAATCGCGGCTCTCGCGCAGGCTGAACAGTCGGATATTGTTGCGCTTGCCTACGGCGAAGAAAAAATGTCGTTCGGCCCGGATTATCTGATTCCGCGGCCGTTCGATCCACGTCTTATCGTTAAAGTCGCGCCGGCGGTGGCAAAGGCGGCGATGGATAGCGGCGTAGCGACGCGGCCCATCACAGATTTCGATGCGTACCGCGATTCGCTGCAGCAGTTCGTTTACCACTCGGGCATGTTCATGAAACCGCTTTTCGCGGCGGCTAAGCAGGTCACGCGGCGCATCATCTACGCGGAAGGCGAGGACGAGCGCGTGCTGCGTGCGGCGCAGGTCGTCGTTGATGAAAAACTCGCATTCCCGATCCTGGTCGGACGACCGTCCGTGATCGAACGCCGCGTGGAGCTGTATGGTTTGCGACTGAAGTCGGGGATCGACTTCGAGCTCATCAATCCCGAACAGGATCAACGGTATCGGGACTATTGGCAGGAGTATTACCGGCTCACCGCCCGACGCGGCGTCTCGCAGGAAGATGCCAAGATGGAAATGCGCCGCCGCAACACATTGATCGGCGCAATGGCGGTGCATCGCGGCGAAGCCGATGGGATGATCTGCGGCACATTTGGCACGCACGATCTTCACCTGCGCTACGTCGACCAGGTAATCGGACGGCGTCCCGGCGTCAATCACTTTTATGCCATGAATGTGTTGATGCTGCCGCAGCGCACGGTTTTTATCTGTGACACCTACGTAAACTTCGATCCAAACGCCGCACAGATCGCGGAGATGACGGTGCTTGCCGCGGAGGAAGTGCGCCGGTTCGGTATCATTCCAAAGATTGCGCTGTTATCGCATTCGAGCTTCGGGACGAGCGATTCTGCGACTGCGTGCAAGATGCGCGCGGCGCTCGCGCTCATCCAGCAGATTGCGCCCGACCTCGAGATTGAAGGCGAGATGCACGGCGACGCAGCGTTGTCGGTGGACGTGCGTCGCAAGGCGTTTCCAGACTCCCGCCTCAAAGGCGAAGCGAACCTGCTCATCATGCCCACACTCGACGCTGCCAACATCGCGTTCAATCTGCTTAAGACAGCGGCCGGTGTCGGCATCACCGTGGGTCCCATATTGCTGGGTGGCGCCAAGGCAGTGCACATTGTGACCGCTACGGCGACGGTGCGCCGGCTCGTCAATATGACCGCGCTCACCTCCGTCGATGCCGCCGCTGACCGCGCCAACCTGGCGCTGTCGTTCTAAGTTCCCGCGGCGCATGTCTGTCTGACCCTTGTCTGGCTAGTTATATGACCGACGTACGCATTGAACACGACACGATGGGCGCAATTGAAGTGCCTGCCGATCGCATGTGGGGCGCGCAGACGCAGCGCAGTCTCGAGCATTTCCGTTTCCCGGGCGAGACGATGCCGCTCGAAGTGGTGCATGCGCAGGTGCTTGTCAAGAAAGCGGCCGCCACGGTCAATATGGCGCTCGGCGTGCTCGACCGCACGAAAGGCGAAGCAATCATCAGAGCCGCGGACGCTGCGCTTGCCGGCAAACTCGATGATCACTTTCCGCTCGTAACGTGGCAAACCGGCTCAGGCACGCAGACGAACATGAACGTGAATGAGGTGCTGGCGAACTATGCGTCCGAGCTCCTCGGCGGAGAACGCGGCGACCGCCGTCTCGTGCATCCGAACGACGACGTGAACAAGGGGCAGTCATCGAACGATACGTTTCCGACGGCCATGCACATTGCTGCCGTTGTAATGCTCGAGCGCGAGGTGAAGCCTGCAGTCAGGCGATTGCGCGATACGCTTGATGCGAAAGCCCGGGCGTTTGCCGACATCGTCAAGATTGGCCGCACGCATCTGCAGGACGCCACACCGCTCACGCTGGGGCAGGAGTTTTCAGGTTACGTATCGCAGCTCGATCACGGGCTCGCGCACATCGACGGCGCTTTGCCGCATCTCAGCGAGCTCGCGCTCGGCGGCACGGCGGTAGGCACCGGTCTCAACGCGCATCCTGAATTTGCAACCAAGGTCGCGGCCGAAATCTCACGCCAGACGCAGTTGCCATTCGTGACTGCGCCTAACAAGTTCGAGGCGCTTGGCTCATGCGATGCGGTCGTCCATGCGCATGGCGCGCTCAAGACACTCGGCGCGTCGCTGATGAAAATCGCGAATGATGTGCGCTGGCTCGCGAGTGGTCCACGTTCCGGCATCGGCGAGCTCACCATTCCGGAAAACGAGCCCGGCAGCTCGATCATGCCGGGCAAGGTGAATCCAACGCAGTCCGAGTCGTTGACCATGGTTTGCTGCCAGGTGTTCGGCAATGATGTGGCGATCAACATCGGCGGCGCTTCCGGCAACTTCGAGCTCAACGTGTTCCGGCCGCTCGTCATACGCAACTTCCTGCACAGCGCAAAACTGCTCGCTCATGGCTGCGCAGGGTTCAACGAGCACTGTGCGGTCGGCATCGAAGCCAATCGCGAGCGCATCGACAAACTCATGCGCGAATCGCTGATGCTGGTCACGGCGCTAAATCCGCATATCGGCTATGAGAAAGCTGCGCAGATTGCAAAGCATGCGCATAAGCAAGGTTTGACCCTCAAAGACTCGGCGCTTGCGTTAGGACACGTGACCGCTGCGCAGTTCGATGAGTGGGTGAAGCCGGAAGATATGGTCGGCAGCAAGCGCTAGCAACTAATTCGCGCGTTAACCGTGTCGACGAATCGTTCATCCGGGCCTGCGCTGCGGGTCCGGTCTTAAAGGTACATCATGACTATCATCAAGCAGGAAGATTTCGTGCGCAGCATCGCGGACGCCTTTCAGTTCATCTCGTACTATCACCCGGTCGATTTCATCAAGGCGATGGCGGCCGCGTATGAGCATGAGGAATCGCCGGCTGCGAAAAATGCGATGGCGCAGATACTGATCAATTCGCGCATGGCCGCAGAAGGACACAGGCCCATATGCCAGGATACCGGCATTGCGGTGGTCTATTTGAAAATCGGCATGGATGTGCGCTGGGACGCGCGCATGTCGGTGACGGATATGGTCAGCGAAGGCGTGCGCCGCGCGTATACGAACAAAGACAATCCACTGCGCGGCTCAATCGTCGATGATCCGGATGGAACACGCAAGAACACGCGCGACAACTCGCCGGCAGTCGTGCACATGGAAGTGGTGTCCGGCGATAAGCTCGAAGTGAAGCTGGCCGCGAAAGGCGGGGGCTCGGAGAGTAAAACGCGTTTCGCCGTTCTGAATCCGAGCGATAGTGTCGTCGACTGGATACTCGAGCAGATCCCAACCATGGGGGGCGACTGGTGTCCGCCGGGTATGCTCGGCGTCGGCATCGGCGGCACGCCGGAAAAAGCGATGGTGCTGGCGAAAGAATCCTTGCTAGATCATCTGAACATTCATGAATTGAAGGCGCGTGGCGCAAAGACGCGGGCGGAGGCGCTGCGGCTCGAGCTATTTGAGAAGGTTAACGCACTCGGCATGGGAGCTCAGGGACTGGGCGGCCTGACGACCGTCCTCGATGTGAAGGTGCTCGACTATCCCACGCATGCGGTGATGAAGCCGGTAGCGATCGTGCCCAACTGCGCGGCGACGCGTCACATCGAGTTTGCGCTCGATGGCTCGGGCCCGGCCGTGTTTGAAGCGCCCACTCTCGACAATTGGCCGAAGCTTGCGATCGACATGGCGGCCGGTGCGCGGCGAGTCGACCTCGAGACATTGGACAAAGCGCAATCCGCGAACTGGAAAGCAGGCGACCGGCTGCTCCTGAACGGCAAGATCCTGACCGGGCGCGATGCAGCACACAAACGCATCGTTGATATGCTCGCCAAAGGCGAGAAGCCGCCGGTTGATTTCACGAACAAGCTGATCTATTACGTCGGGCCGGTCGATGCGGTGCGCGATGAAGTTGTCGGTCCCGCCGGACCGACAACGTCCCGACGCATGGATAAGTTCATGGACGCGATGCTGGGCAGCGCGCATCTGTTGGGTTCGATTGGCAAGTCGGAGCGCGGTGCACAGGCGATTGAAGTGATCAAGCGTCATGGCGGCGTGCATCTGATTGCCATTGGCGGCGCGGCCTATCTGGTTTCAAAAGCAATCCGCGGCTCGAAAGTGCTCGCATTTCCCGATCTGGGCATGGAGGCGATCTACGAATTTGAAGTGAAAGACATGCCCGTCACCGTTGCAGTTGATGCGCATGGCAACAGCGTTCACGAGGCCGGCCCGCGTGAGTGGCGCTCGAAGATCGGGAATATACCGGTCAAAGTCGCGTGAGCATCGCTCGTAAGAAGCGTGCGGCGGCTGATAGCCGCATCGCAGTCGTCACCGGTGCGAACCGGGGAATTGGATTTGAAACGTGCCGGCTGCTCGCGAAGGCCGGTATAAACGTCGTCCTTACGAGTCGAGATGCGGCGAAGGGCGAGGCTGCGTGTAAAGCGCTGGTAGCCGACGGATTGCCGGTTTTGCTACCATCAACTCGATGTTACGGGAGCGGCGAGCGTGCAGGCGCTCGCAGATTTTATGGCCGATGAGTTCGGCCGTTGTGACGTTCTCGTCAATAACGCGGGCGTCATGAAGGATAGACGCGGCGCGCCTTTTCTCGAATCCAGTGTTGAAACGTTTCGCGAGACGCTCGAGATCAATACACTTGGGCCCCTGCAGGTTACGCAAGCTCTATTGCCGATCATGCTCCGCCAGCGCTACGGGCGTATCGTGAATGTGTCGAGCGGACTTGGACAGTTGTCCGGCATGGGCAGCGACAAGCCGGCGTATCGCATGTCGAAGACCGCGCTCAATGCTTTGACGCGTATCGTGGCGTCCGAAAGTCGACATGCCAACATTCTCGTGAATGCCGCATCTCCCGGCTGGGTGAAAACGGATATGGGCGGGCCCGATGCCCCCCTCAGCGCAGCGGAAGGGGCTGACACCATCGTCTGGCTCGCGACATTGCCGGATGACGGTCCGACGGGCGGCTACTTCCGCGATCGCAAGCCGATACCATGGTAGCAGTTGATGGCGACCTCGAATTTATCGCGGGGGCGATGGAGCTCAATCGCGGATGAGTACCGCCGCGTCAGCGCCCGCCGGTGACAGCGGTCGTTTTTTCCGGCTCACGCGCGATGATGTGATTGCCCGCCTAGCGCGCCCGCCGGCCGAACCGTATCCACATGATTATCATATGACGGCTCTTGACGGCGATCCGCGCATGCTGGCAGCGGTGCTGGTACCGCTCATCCCGCGGGACGGCGACCTCCATGTGTTGCTCACCCAGCGTACCGCGCACTTGAACGATCATCCGAGCCAGATAAGCTTTCCCGGCGGCCGCGTCGAAGGCGCTGATCAAAACCGTGTCGAGACTGCACTGCGGGAAGCGGAGGAAGAGATCGGGCTCGCGCGCGATCGCGTGCAAATTCTCGGCAAGCTGCCTGACTACGACATGCCATCGGGATTTCGAGTGAGTCCCATCGTCGGCTGGATCGAGCCGCCGCTCGCAACGAAATTGGATCCGTTCGAGGTCGAATCTGCCTTCGAGGTGCCGCTGTCTTTCGTGCTCGATCCGACCAACCACCAACGGCGTAAGTACCATTTCAACGGCCGCGACCGTGACTACCTCGCTATACCGTATGAAGGCCGTTATATCTGGGGCGCGACCGCGGGCATGCTCTACAGCCTATATCGACAGCTCGCTGATCCTGTGACGTGAGGTTGCGCGACTAACGGGCGCTGCAACACCAGGCGCAAAGTTGTCAATCGCGGCACGCTGTATGGCACTATAGCGGCACTCGTCTCGGGGACCAGCATGGACACCAGAGACCGTCCTGGGCAATCCAAGGTCGGCATCGTGTTAACCGGCGGTGGCGCGCGTGCGGCTTATCAGGTCGGCGTGCTGCGCGCGATCGCTGAAATGCTGCCCGCCGATTCGCCTTGTCCCTTTCCGATCATCTGCGGCACCTCCGCCGGCGCAATCAATGCCACGGTTCTCGCCATCAACGCGGGCAATTTCCGGCGTGGCGTGCGTCAACTGATTACCGTCTGGAAGAACTTCCACGTGAGCGACGTTTACCGCGCTGATCCGGTCGGCGTGTTGCATAACAGCGCCAAGTGGATATCAGCGGTGTTGACCGGCGGACTGGGACAAAAGACGCCCGTATCCCTGCTCGATAATTCGCCGCTTGCGAAGCGTCTCAGCACGCTGGACTTCGGCATGATTCAGCGCTCGATCGATAGCGGCAAGCTGTATGCGTTCAGCATTACGTGCTCCGGCTATACGTCCGGAGAATCGGTGACTTTTTTTCAGGGCGCAGGGCGGCTGGAGCCCTGGCAGCGCGCGCGGCGTATAGGCGTTCCGGCGCGAATCGGACTCGATCATCTGATGGCATCCTCAGCGCTGCCATTCATATTTCCGCCGTTACGCATCAACCGCGAATACTTTGGCGACGGCTCGATGCGCCAGATCGCACCGGTCAGCCCTGCGCTGCATCTCGGCGCGGACCGACTCTTCGTCATCGGCGTTGGCCGCCAGCTCCATCAGACGCCGCCGGAACGCATCAAGACCGAGACATATCCGTCACTTGCCCAAATCGCGGGTCACTGCCTCAACAGCATTTTTCTTGACAGCCTCGAAGTCGATCTCGAACGGCTGCAGCGGATCAATCGCACACTCGCCATCATTCCGCGGGAAGTGCGGTCTGCAAACAACATGCCGCTACAGGAGGTTGATTTTCGCGTGCTCTCGCCGAGTGAGGCATTGGAGAAGATCGCGCTCCAGTACACGCATAAACTGCCGCGCACGATACGGGCCCTCCTGTTCACGGTCGGCGCGCTCAGAAAAAGCGGCTCGAATCTGGTGAGCTACCTGCTGTTCGAAAGAGAGTATTGCCGCGCGCTCATCAAGTTGGGATACACCGACACCATGCACCGGCGCGAGGAGCTCATGAAGTTCTTTGGTTACGAGGCTTGTTGGCTTTAACCGGGCAGTGCACCATGCAGAGCTAAGAATCGGCGAACGGGACGGCATAACAGCGGTCATAAGAGCATAACCGGACGATACCGGGGCCCGCTTGCGCCTGTCGCGCAATTGAGCATTAAAGCAGGCTGACTTATAGTTTACATAGAGGACGGCGGCGCTACCCGCAGAAATGGATACACCATGAGTAGAGCGTTTGTTAAAGAATCAGATGAAGATCATGCGTCTGACGAGCTGCCGGAACGGCCGCTCTCCGCTCATCCTAACTATGTGACGCCGCGCGGGCTGGAACTGCTCAAGGCGCGACTCAAGGAATTGCAGCAAAGCCGCGATCGTCTGAAGGCCGATGATACTTCCATGGCGAAGCAGAAGTTGACCGAGGTGAAGCGCGACATCCGCTACTACAGTGCACAAATCGATCGTGCGATTGTGGTGGACTCGGCCAATCAGCCGCGCGACGAAGTGCGTTTCGGCGCAGCGGTGACTATCACCGACGAGGACGGCAAGCAGCAGACCTTCGATATCGTCGGCGATGACGAAGCAGACGTCGCCGCCGGGCGTATCAGTTGGGCGTCGCCACTCGCAAAAGCACTCATGGGCGCCCGGGTGGGGGATCTCGTAAAATGGCAGCGTCCTGCCGGCGCATTGGAGCTGGAGGTTGTCGGCATACAGTACGCAGGCGGGCACGCGTCGCGTTGAGGTAGTCGTCTTAGGTTCTGCGTATTCACTTGCACCACACAAACCATGATTGATTTGCGCGCGGCCAGCTACTCCCATCAGACGCAAGTCACTCTACACTTCCTTCACTTTCCGGCTCTACATGGCGTCCGCCTTGCGCGCGCCATGACATTCCTCGCCCTTGTCGGGGCGCTGCTACTCGAGCAATGGCATCCGCTGCGCGCGGGTAACCGGTTGCAGGTCGCGTTTGCGCGCTACGTAAACTACATCGCGCAAAATTTCAACGCCGGTCAATATCGTGATGGCGTCATTTCATGGGTGCTGGCGGTGGTTCCGGTCACGTTGGTGACGCTCGCTGTATATCTTGTCACGCGCCACTTGAGCGGCTTGCTCACGTTGGCCTGGAACATCGCGGTGCTCTATCTGGCGCTCGGGTTCCGCCAATTCAGCCATTACTACAACGATATTTATGTCGCGCTGCGCGCCAACGATCTGCATCGTGCGCGCGAAGTGCTCGCGCGGTGGCGAGGTACCGCCGGAACTGAACTGCCGGCAGGCGAAATCGCGCGCCTCGCAATCGAACTCGGCCTCATCCGCTCGCACCGCCATGTTTTCGGCGTCATGGCGTGGTTCATCGTGACGGGTCCGGCCGGCGCGATATTTTATCGGCTGGCCGCGTTGTTGAACGATCGATGGCCGTCGCGCGCCAGCACTGAACAAGAAACGTTCGGCGTATTTGCCGCGCGCGCATTCGAGGTTATCGACTGGGTGCCGGCGCGCCTTACCGCGTTTGCATTCGCCATGACTGGCGATTTCATGGGCGCAATCGAGTGCTGGCGCGAGCATGCCGCGAGCTGGCGGAGCATCGCGCGGGGCATCATCCTTGCCGCCGCTGCCGGGGCGCTGGGTGTGAGGCTGGGCGGGGTCTTGCATGAGGACCAGGGCATCGTTTATCGCGAGCAGCTCGGCGATGGAGACGACGCCGACGTCGACTACATGCAGGCGGCCGTCGGCTTGATCTGGCGCGCGCTCGTGTTGTGGCTATTTCTCGTTCTGCTCGCAACGATCGCCAGCTTGTTCTAGGAGTAGCGTGAAGTACGTGCGGCTGTTGCTAATCGGCGGTCGCGCCGGAGTCCTTTACCACTTTTGCCCAGCGCGCCGCATCTCTGCGGATGAACGCTGCAAATTGATCCGGCGTAAGACTGTCCGGCTCGCCGCCTTCGTTCGCCAGACGGTCGCGTATTTGCGGTGACTGTATAACGCGCGTCGTCTCCGCATAAATCTTACTGACAATGTCTTGCGCTAAACCGGCCGGTGCGAATAATCCAAACCATTGCTGAGATTCGAATTCGGCGACGCCCGCTTCCTCCATCGTCGGCAGATCCGGAACTACGCGCGAGCGTTTCGGCGAAGTCACCGCCAAGGCGTGCAGCCGGCCGGCTTTTATCTGGGGGAGCGTGATGACAACCGTCGAAAACGACAGATCGACCTGTCCTGCAACTAACGCCAGCACGCTCGGCGCCGATCCTTTATAGGGGACATGAACCATGCGAACGCCCGTAGTGGTCTTGAACAGTTCAGCGGTCAGGTGCGGCGGCGAGCCGCTGCCGCCCGAGCCGTAGCTGAGTTTGTCCGGCTTCGCTCTGGCGAGCGCGATCAATTCCCGCACGGATCTGGCAGGAACCGATGGATGTGTCACCAGGATCAAAGGCGACGAGGCAATGAACGCGATGGGCTGCAGGTCTCTGAGCGGATCGTAGGCCAAGCTTGGATAGAGATACTGATTGATGACGATCGGCCCCGCGGACGACAACAGCAGCGTGTAGCCGTCAGGCGCTGACTTCGCTGCCACTTCAGTACCGATTGCGCCGCCGGCACCCGGCCGGTTTTCAACGACCGCAGGCTGCTTCCAGGACTCGTTGAACTTTTGAGCAAGTGTGCGTGCGAGCATATCGGTGACGCCGCCGGCGCTTTGCGCAGCAATGATACGCAGCGGTTTTACGGGGTAAGTCTGTGCGAGCGTGCTCGTGCTGCTGGCGGTAAGTGTGATGGCGATCGCCGCGCAATCGAATAAGTAACGCATCACAACAGCTTCGTCATGACATGGCGCGATGAAGCGCGTTTTTATGCGGCGCATCGAGCGTTCCGCGGATTCAATCCCACCGGCGCGCCTTTTTCATGAGTTGCGTCACGAGCGTGCGATACGAAGCCAGCCGGCTCGGCGCGATGGCGCCGCTCTCCCCGGCCGCACCGATGGCGCAGCCCGGCTCGCTCAAATGCTTACAGTCGTTGAACTTGCATTGGCCCAGATACGGTTTGAACTCGATAAAGCAGCGCGCGAGGTCCTCGGGTTCCACATGGACAAGACCGAATTCCTGCAGCCCCGGCGAATCGATGATATGACTGTCAAAAGCAAGATGATAGAGCCGTGCATGCGTCGTCGTATGACGCCCGCTCCCAAGTGCTGCCGACAAGTCCGCAACACGCGCGGACGCATCCGGCAATAGTCGATTGATGATAGTGGACTTTCCCATGCCCGATTGTCCGACCAGTACGCTGGTATGAGTGGCGAGGCACGCGCGCAATGGGGCAATATCTATTTTCGCCGCCAGCTGCACCACTTCGTAGCCCAGCCTGGCGTATAAGGCGAGCGACGCTAGCACTGCAGCCGCGCTTGGCAAGTCCATCTTGTTTAAGGCAAGCAGCGCATGGATACCTGCGTCTTCCGCCGCAGCAAGGCACCGGTCAAGCAACTCGATATGAAAGGGCGGCGATGGCGCCAGAACGACGACGACGCGGGTCACGTTCGCTGCAATCAATTTTTCGCGCTGGACGTCTGACCGGTAAAAAAGCGAAGTGCGGGCCGCGATCGACTCGATGACGCCTTGATTCGGCGAAGTCAATCCAACGTCAACGCGGTCGCCACACGCAATATCGGTGCGCTTACCGCGCGTGACGCAAGTAATCAGCCTGCCGTTGCTGACTTCAACTGCGAACTGGCGTCCGAAGCTCGCAACGACGGTGCCTGCCTCGATGTTATGGGCGCGCTTTTTCGCGCGGCCGCTCAAAGCGTGAAGAGTGCATCGAGTTTCGCCGCGCAGATGAAATCGTTTTCCGACATTCCGCTGATGGCGTGTGTCGAGTAATCCACCCGGCACTTGTTGTAGCCGACGGTCATATCCGGATGGTGGTCTTCCCGGTGCGATATCCAGGCGGTGGCGTTTACGAACGCCATGGTCTGGTAATAGTTCTTGAACTCGTATGTCTTCGTTATCACGCCGTCCTTGTATTGCCAGCCGCGCAATTGCTTTAAAAGCTGTTCGATCTCGCGCGGCGTAAGCGGCGACACGCCGCCCTCGCACGGTTTGCATTTCTGTTGTGTAAGGTCACACACGTCCATAACGATTCCTTTTGCGTGAGCGCATACCCGGATGGTCAGGGAATCGCACTTTTGAGGCGGGCGATGCGTATCGTTGCAGACGGGTGCGAATCATAGAAGACCGAGTGCAGCGGGTCCGGCGTCAGCGTCGCAGCGTTGTCCTTGTACAGCTTTACCAGCGCTGAGATGAGATCGGTAACCGACGCGTGTTGCGCAGCGTACGCGTCCGCCTCGAACTCGTGCTTGCGCGACAGATAACTCGTTACCGGGTGCAGCAAAAAAGTGAACTGCGGGACAACGATGAAAAAGAGGATAAGGGCCATCGCGTTCGATGGCGTGTGGACGTTGAGCCCCGTATAGAACCAGGACTGATTCATGAGCTGCGCAAGCAGCCACAATACAGCCAGGCTTCCGGCGAACAGCCATACGATGCGTTTGATGACATGGCGCAGCTTGAAGTGACCCAGTTCGTGCGCAAGCACCGCTTCGATTTCGCTCGGTGCGAGCCGGGCCAGCAGCGTATCGAAAAATACGATTCGCTTCGATTTTCCGAATCCCGTGAAATAGGCATTGCCATGGCTCGAGCGGCGCGACCCATCCATCACCATTAGGCCCTGCGCCTTGAAGCCGCACCGTTCGAGCAGCCTTTCGATTCTGTCTTTCAGCATGACGTCTTTGAGCGGTACGAACTTGTTGAAGAGCGGCGCTATCCATACCGGATACACTGTGAGGATCACGAGATTGAACGCGACCCAGATCAACCACGCGTAAAGCCACCACAGGTTCCCCGCCCGTTCCATAACCCACAGGATGCAGGCGAGCAGCGGGATGCCGAGTGCCGCGGCAAGCGCTGCGTTCTTGAGAGCATCGCCGATGAACATTAGCGGTGTCATCTTGTTGAAGCCGAAGCGCTGTTCGATGGTGAACGTGCGGTACCACGCAAACGGCAGGTCGAGCGCGGTCGTTATCGCCGCAAGCACACCAACGAGCGCGATGCCGCGCAGGACGCCGGGCGCAAACCAGCCGGCCGTCAGATCGTGCATCCACTGCAATCCGCCGCCGAGCGTGAACGCGAGCATCAACAAACCTTCGAACGCGGTTGTGACAAGACCGAGACGCGTCTTGGCGCATGTATAGTCGGCGGCCTTGCGGTGTGCGTCGAGACTGATGTCCTGCGTGAATTCGGCCGGCACCGACTCGCGATGTGCGCCGATGTGCTTCAAATGCCGCATGGCCAGCCACAATTTCGTGCCGGTGGCGAGGGCGAGCGCTGCGACGAATATGATGGTAAACGTTTGCATATGACCAATTATGGCATCACGACGTTATATGACAAAATATCGCTTCTTTTTGTTCATTGAAACTTATGGCGGCTGATGCAAACAATCTCGCGTGGGTCGACATGGAGATGAGCGGGCTCGATCCGGAGATCGAGAAGGTTTTAGAAATAGCGATCGTAGTTACCGATACCCAGCTCAACACCGTTGCCGAAGCGCCGGTGTTGGTCGTGCATCAACCGGACAGCGTGCTCGATGCCATGGACTCGTGGAATAAAAGCACGCACGCAAAGTCAGGACTTATCGACCGTGTAAAAAGGTCGCGGTTGTCCGAGGCGGACGTTGAGAACACACTCGTGGGATTTCTCAGCGAGCATGTGCCGGCACGCGTGTCTCCGCTGTGCGGCAACTCGGTACATCAGGATCGGCGATTCATGGTGCGCTACCTGCCGCGTCTCGAGGAGTATTTTCACTACCGCAATCTCGACGTGAGCACCCTGAAAGAACTGATGCGCCGCTGGAAGCCGGAGCTTGCGGCAGGGATGACCAAGCACGGCAAGCATGAGGCGCTCGCCGACGTCTATGAATCGATCGACGAGCTCAAGTATTACCGCGAACACTTTTTGAAGTTGTGAGCGTCGTCACGGGTTTTGTCTGCGGACACTTGCCCGGCTGCTGAACGATATCTCCGATGAATCCTTTTGTCCGCAGCGGCTCGTTCATGCTGGTCATGGCATGGCTCCTCATCATGGGCGGGCTCTATTGGTTTTTCAGCGGTTGGCACTCCGCAGAGATAAATCCAAACACCGCGAACGTACTGACACAGCAGCAGGGCGACCTCACGTTGCTGCGTAATCGCGACGGACACTACGTCGCCAGCGGCACCATCAACGGCCGGCCGGTAAGATTTTTACTGGACACCGGCGCGACGTGGGTCGTCGTGTCGATGGGCATGGCAGCAGAACTCGGACTGAAACGCGGCGCTGCGTTGACGTTGCAAACGGCAAACGGTCCGACTGTCGGATATCAGACGCGTCTTGCCCGCATCCAGGTCGGCTCGCTCGAGTTGAAGGACGTGGGAGCGGTCATATCCGACGGTATTGACGATAATGTCGTCCTGTTGGGAATGAGCTTTCTCAGCCGCGTCGAATTCAGCCAGCGCAATGGCGTGCTGACGCTCAGACCCTCAAGCGCCGGTCGCTGACGCGCAATTTGCCTGCGTCGATGGCCAAGGCGTTGTGACTGTGGCTGTAAGCGACGTGAGGGGCCGGCGCGCGATTTATTCGAGTTTGATGTCGCCGTCGAATGTCGCGCGCAGTCCGATCGCCTCGATCGTGAGCTCCATGCGCGCCGGGAACGATTCACTGCCTTTCAATTTCCCATCAGCCATCGCCTTGCTAACCGCGTGCTCGATCTCCGATTGCGACCGGACGCCCACTGTTTTGAGGAATTTGCGGATGCTCATGTTGAAAACTTCTTCATTCATGGTGATACTCCTTGCGATGACTTTGACAGGCTGCCGGTCCGCAGTGCGTGACCTCAAGCGCTTTTATGACAGAAGGGCTGGATGACGTATTGCGAATCCCTGATACGCATTGCAGTAGAGATGCGCTCACATTGGTGCGGTGATTCTCTACATGGCGGCGATTGTACTTGCTTTCAAACTGTGACTGAAACGGTGTCTGATTCTTAGCTGAACAAAACGACGCACGGTCCCACTTGTATTGCTGCAGACTCTCGCATGACTGACGTAATGAAAGCGCTTGGCCTCGCAGCGCGCAGCATCATGCATCCGAAGATGCTTGCGCTCACCTTCTGGCCGATGGTTATCGCGCTTGCGCTGTGGATCGGCGCGGCGTGGTTCTATTGGGATGCCTGGACGGGTTCGTTGTCCGCGCTCCTGACCGGCACCCGCATTGCCGACTGGCTGCCGCCGGACGTCGCTCCGCGTCTGATTCACTACTCGGCGCTCGTGCTGGTTTTCATGTTGCTTATGCCGGTCATATTGATCACCGCAGGTACTGCTGGCAGCTGTTATCGCGATGCCGATAATTGTCAATTTCGTCGCCGCGCGCCACTATCCGCAGCTCGAAAAAAAGCATGGGGCAACGATCGCCGGCAGCATAGTCAACGCGCTGGTCGCGATACTTGTATTTGCGGGATTGTGGATCGTAACGCTGCCCTTATGGCTGACCGGCATCTTGGCGCCTGTGCTGCCGCTGCTGTTGTCGGTGTACCTGAATCAACGGCTGTTTCGCTACGACGCACTGGCGGAGCATGCGAGCGCACCGGAATATCGCTCGATCGTCCAAACGAGCCGCGGCCGCATGTATGTGTTGGGGTTCGCGCTCGCAGTGCTTTATTACGTGCCGCTTCTTAATTTGCTCGTTCCGATATTGAGTGGGCTCGCGTTTACCTACTTCTGCTTGGGCGAGTTAGCGCGATTGCGCCAGAGGGAAGCAGTCGGTACGCCGATGACGCTTGGGTGGAAGAGGGCCATGACATGACAGCACGATTCGCAGGCAAGGTAGTGATCGTGACCGGCGCGGGCAACGGAATAGGTGCGGCGACTGCCCGGCGTTTTGCACGCGAAGGCGCGAAAGTGCTGTGTGCGGATATTGATGAAACAGCCGCGCTGAGCGTTGCCGAAGAAATCGCAGCGGATGGCGGCACGGCGGCAGCTTGCCGCACGGATATACGCGACGCTGACAGTGTCAGCGCCATGATTGAGTTCGCGCTTGAACGGTTCGGTGCTCTGAATATCATGATCAACAACGCGGGTGCAGGCGCGCAAAAACACTTTATCGAGACGCCGCTTCAAACGCTGCGCGCGATGCTCGATGTGAACGTCATTGGCACTTTCCTGTGTGCGCAGGCCGCTGCGCGTCAAATGATGAACGCGGGCGGCGGTGCGATCGTCAATTTTTCTTCGCATTCCGGCTTGCTGGGAAGCAGCGGACGAGCTGCGTATGCCGCCTCCAAAGGCGGCATCATCGCAATGACGCGGGTGATGGCGGTCGACCTCGCGGCGCATAAGATTCGCGTGAATGCAATTGCACCGGGGCCGATCGATGTGCCGCGCAGCCGCAAGCAACATACCGGCGAGCGCCGGGAAGCATGGCAGCGCGCCGTGCCGCTCGGCCGCTATGGTGCGCCTGAAGAAGTCGCCGGCGCCGCGTTGTTCCTCGCTTCGGATGACGCGAGCTATGTGACCGGGCAGACGATTGCTGTCGACGGGGGCTTCACGGCGGCCGGCTTGCGCGTGAAGGATTTGACCGTCCTGTAGCCTAGTTGCTCGCCGTCATGCCGGACGCCTCGACGATGCGCGCGTTCTTCTCGATCTCGTTTTTGAGGAAAGCCGCGAACTGATCAGGCGCACTCGCGATCACCGAAGCGCCTTCGTTGACGAGGCGCTCCCTGACTTCAGGCAGCGCCAGGATTCGCACGAGTTCCGCATGCAATTTCGTGATCGATGCTTTGGGCGTATTGCCCTGTACAAGCAGGCCATACCAGTTTGTCATTGCGTAGCCGGGCACGCCAGCTTCCGCGATGGTGGGTATTTCCGGCAGCGTAGCAAAACGCTTCTCACTGGTTACCGCCAGCGCACGCAAACGCGCGCCTTTGATGTGTGGCACCGCCTGCAGGGCATTCATGAAATAAACCGGAATTTGCCCGGCGATGACGTCAATGGCAGCGGGTCCCGCACCCTTATATGGAATATGCAGCATTTGCGTGCCGGTCATGTATTTGAAGAGCTCCGTCGCGAGATGCGGCGGCGATCCATTGCCCGAACTGCCGTAATTGACTTGCGCAGGATGCGCTTTTAAAAACGTAATCAATTCGCGGATCGAACGCGGTGGAAACGACGGGTGCACGGTGACTACCAGCGGACTCGCCGCGAGTTCACTGACGGGCGCCAGATCCTTGAGCGAGTCGAACGGAAGATTTTTATAAATGCTCGGATTGACCGCGAAACCGCTCGGAACGATAAGCAGCATCTGGCCGTCAGGTGCGGACTTTGCAACAGCCGCCGCGCCGATGGTGCCGTTTGCGCCACCGCGGTTATCGACAATGACAGGCACTCCCCATGATTCATTCAATTTTTGCGCAATGGCGCGCCCCAGTATGTCCGTGCCGCCGCCCGGTGGAAACGGCACCACCATGCGCATTGGACCCGAAGGATAATTCTGCGCGAGCGAAGCGCATGCAACACAGATTGTGATCACCATGACGGCGAGGCGCAGCAGGACGGCGATGGCCGGCGTCAGTAGTCGTAGCACCGATCGGTTGTCCGTCATCTTCTGGAAGGTATCAATAAAAAAGCACGCGCGACAGCGCGTGCTTTTTTGGCCGTGCGTTTCGCTACGTCGAACGAATTCGCGAACGTTGTTTATTGCAGGCGTTCGAATACTGCCGCAATACCCTGGCCGCCGCCTATGCACATCGTTACGAGCGCATATTTTCCGCCGATGCGCTGCAATTCATAGAGCGCCTTTACGCTGATGAGAGCGCCGGTCGCGCCGATGGGATGGCCGAGGCCGACTGCGCCGCCGTTGGGATTGGTTTTTTTCGCATCGAACTTAAGATCGCTCGATACGGCCAGAGCCTGGACCGCGAAGGCTTCATTCGCTTCGATGACGTCCATATCGCTCACTGTCAGCCCAGCCTTGTCGAGAGCGGTCTTGCACGCCGGCACCGGCCCGATGCCCATTATCTTCGGATCGACGCCGGCGAAGGCATAGGACACCAAACGCGCCATCGGCTTCAGTCCGCGCTTCGCCGCGGCTTCTTTTTCCATGAGGACGACAGCAGCAGCGCCATCGTTGATGCCGGATGCGTTGCCCGCGGTGACCGAGCCGTCCTTTTTGAATACCGCGCGCAATTTCGCGAGCCCTTCCGCAGTGACATCTGCGCGCGGATGCTCGTCCTTGTCGAAGACGGTCGTGCCTTTGCGCGTCTTCAATTCGATCGGCAATATCTGCTCTTTGAAATAGCCTTTTTCAATGGCATTGACGGCGCGGCGATGGCTTTCCACCGAGTATTCATCCTGCTCCTCGCGCGAGATCTTCCATTGCGACGCAATGTTTTCGGCAGTGATGCCCATATGCACTGAATCGAATGGATCTGTCAGCGCGCCCACCATCATGTCAACCACGCCGCCGTCGTTCATGCGCTGGCCCCAGCGCAGCGTCGGCATGAGATATCCGCCGCGGCTCATTGACTCGGCGCCGGCGCCGACGGCGATATCAGCATCGCCGAGTTTGATCATTTGCGCCGCACTGACGATCGCCTGCAATCCGCTGCCGCACAAACGGTTGACGGTGAGTGCCGTGGTCTCTTGCGGTAGTCCGGCCTTGAGACATGCGACGCGCGAGATGTACATGTCTTTGGCTTCCGTATGAATCACGTTGCCGAGCGCGAGTGTGTCGACCTCTTTCGGATCGACCTTCGCGCGTTTCACCGCTTCGCGTATGACCTGCGCCGCGAGCTCGGTCGGCGCTAGGTCCTTCAACGCACCGCCGTAGTCGCCGATTGCCGTGCGCGCACCGCCCAATACAACCACCTCGCGTTCGCTGTTCATGCTGTTCTCCTTGAATCAATCGTTGATTGCCTGCCGGCACCCGCGCTACGGCGTCAATTGCCGCTGCCCGGCGTTACAGGGAAGGGACGACATTTTACGCCCGCTGACCTTACAGTGTCGAGATTGTGGACCGCTCAGGAAGCGGGTCATGTTAGTGACGTGTCGCTGACGAGGGTGTTGCCTGCGCCATTGGAAATAGCGAAGTGACATCGCCGGGCGTGAAGCTATAGCGGTGACTGCAAAACTCGCAATTCACGTCTACCGTGCCGCGCTCGGCGATAATGCTGCGCACCTCTTCCTGTCCCAGCATGCGAAGCATTGCCGCTACCCGTTCCCGGGAGCATGAGCAGTGAAACTGCACTTGCCGCGCCGCGAACACGCGGATGTCCTCCGTCGAATATAGTCGCCGCAGCAGTTCGGGCGCATCGTGCGCGATGATTTCATCCGCACTCAGCGTTGACGCGATGGTGATCGCACGCCGCCAGGCATCCGCGTCGTTGCCCTCGCGCTCGGGTAGTTTCTGCAGGAGCAGACCCGCCGCCCGCCTTTCGTCCGCGCTCAGCCAAAGGCGCGTATCGATCTGCCCGGAACGCAGCATGTATTGCTCGAGGGCGGCAGCGATAGTTTCGCCCTCGATCGCAACGATGCTTTGATAGCTCGATCGCCCTGCGCCGGGATCGAGCGTGATACCGAACCGGCCGCTGCCCACGAGTTCAGCGAGCGTTCCGGATTCCGGAACCGCGCTCCACTTCGCAGTCGCTCGCATGCGGTGCCTGCTCGTACATTCAACGACCACGAGACTCAGCGGTCCGGTGCCCTGGATTTGCATGATCAGCGTGCCGCCGAATTTGAGTGTCGCAGTGAGCAGTGCGGCCGCGGCCATCATCTCACCCAGCAGCGCGCGCACACACGGTGGATAAGCCTGGTGCGCGAGCACTGTTCGCCACGTTTCTTCAAGGTGCACGATCTCGCCGCGCACCGGCGCATGTTCGAAGAGAAAACGTTGAATTGCGTCAGGCACGATCGGCGGATTATAGAGGGTGGCAATGCCATAATTGAGCTTCATACTCGGAGGTGAGTTCCCTTCATATGATGCATATTCTGCGCGGAGTGATCGTCGCCTCAACGATGCTCGCGACGCTCGGTGTCTCCATTGCACTGCCGGCGATCGGCGCCGAGCAGGTCGCCGAAGCAGGCGCTGCTTATCCTAGCAAGCCGATACGTTTTGTTGTGCCATTCACTCCCGGCGGTTCGGCGGACATACTCGCCCGTCTGGTCGGGCAAAAGATGAGCGACGCATGGCGACAGCAGGTGATCATCGACAATCGCGGCGGCTCGGCCGGCATCATGGGGTCCGAAATCGTCGCCAAGGCGCCTCGCGATGGTCATACGCTGATGCTGGGAATTACGGCGAACATCGCGATAAATCCGGGGCTGCACGCGAAGCTGCCGTACGACCCTGTGCGGGATTTTGCCCCGGTAACGCAGCTCGCATCAGCGCCGTACGCGATGCTGGTAACGCCATCGCTGCCGGCCGGATCAGTGCCGGAATTTATCGCGCTTGCGAAATCAAAACCGGCGCAAATCAACTACGCCTCCACCGGCAGCGGCAGCGCCGGTCACCTGACTGCTGAGTTATTCGCCGCTATGTCGGCCGTAAAGCTCGTGCATGTCCCTTATAAAAACATCGGGTCCATTCTCGTGGACATGTTCGCCGGCCGCATCGACCTGATGTTTGTTGGCATCGTCTCAGCGCAGCCGCATATAAAGGCGGGCAAGCTGCGGGCGATCGCGATCACGGGCGCCAACCGCAGCCCGCTCATGCCGGAGCTGCCGACCGTGGCTGAGTCCGGCGTGCGTGGATTTGAGGTGACCGGGTGGTACGGTGTGTTCGTACCGATGCATACGCCGCAACCCATCATAGGCAAGCTGCACGATGAGATTGTGCGCATATTAAAGCTGCCCGACGTCACCGAGCGGCTTGCAATGGAAGGCGCGGAAGTGATCGGCAATACGCCGGCCCAATTCGACGCTTACGTCAGAAGCGAGATCTCGAAATGGTCAAACGTCGTGAAGGTGTCAGGTGCGCGCGCTGATTAACCGGCGGTACACCGTCGCCGCACTCGTAGATGCGCAGATGCGTGAATAAAGCGGGCCTTGCGGCCCGCTTCATATCATTTGGGTTGTGAGACGACGCGCAAATATGACTTGAGCGTTTTAAATCCCTGCGGATATTTCTTCTTCGCATCTTCGTCGGACACTGACACCGGAATAATCACGTCCTGGCCCGGCTGCCAGTTTACGGGTGTTGCCACCGTATGCTTGGCGCTCAACTGCAATGAATCGAGCAGGCGCAGCACTTCGTCAAAGTTGCGGCCGGCCGTCATCGGATAGATAAGCATCGCCTTGACTTTCTTATCCGGCCCGATGATGAACACGGAACGCACGGTGGCGTTATCGGCGGCGGTGCGCGGACCGCCGCTCGCATTGGGATGGATCATGTCATACAGTTTCGCGACTTGCAGATCGGCGTCGCCAATCAGCGGGTAGTTGACGGCATGACCCTGCGTTTCCTTGATGTCGTTGACCCATGACTTATGATCGCTCACGGGATCGACGCTCAATCCGATGATCTTCGCGTTGCGCTTATCAAATTCGGGCTTGAGGCCCGCGAGATAGCCGAGCTCGGTCGTGCAGACGGGTGTGAAGTCTTTGGGATGCGAGAAGAGCACGCCCCAGCTATTGCCGAGCCATTCATGAAACCGGATTTTGCCTTCGGTGGTTTCAGCCGTGAAATCCGGTGCGTCATCGCCTATGCGTATCGCCATTTCGACCTCCAGTATGCGTGATTGGATACAATGGCCATCTGTATGCGGCCGTTCGTGTCCGGTGGTGAAAAATAAGCTGACCTCCCTGGGCCGCAGATTATAGCGCCGGTTGCGGCGCTGTTGATTCGTGGCGTGAGCGTTTGCTCTGCGCGGTCGGCTGCGGCATGTCGGTCACCAGGCGCGTGACGGCAGCTTAGGCTCATGCTCCGCATACCGCTACGAGCGTCGGGGTTTGCGGCCTCTGAGGTCCGTGCGCTGATAAAGGCGGTAGCGCTCCAGCTTGTCGCCGGGGCGCGCACCCTCCCAGATTTTCTGCCAAGGCCCGAGCGGCACGTGCTCTTCGCTGGCAACACCTTGTACCAGCGTCAAGTCGCAATCGCTCCGTTTGCGCCCCGCGACGTCATATCGATAGGTGATCACGCCCGCGAAATAATGAAGCATCGCCCGTTGCGGCTCGCCGAGATTCACGCTGGCAATGCACCTGTATTGCGGCGGGATTGCCGCCTGCATGTCCGCTATCATGGAACGATAAGTTTTCCCGACGTCGATCCAGCTCACAAAAAGAATTGCGAGCAGTCCCCACACCATCGTCGTTGTCGTCGCCCATGCGATGATCGGGCGTTCACGCGTCTTCTTGAGCTTAATCACGAAGAAAGTCCAACCGGCGCTGTAGAGCACGCCGAGCACGAATGGCAGCCATTTAAAGCCGGTTTCATATCCGGGCTGCAGGTCGAGCAGATGCTCATGCAGCCGCGGCGGAACGCTCAATTCGAGCGCACACCAGTAGAACCAGGCGACCAATATAAAGAAGGCGCCGGTCATGACGCTGAACCAGTAGATGAGGTTCGATACGCCGCGTCGCAACGTATCGCTGGCAGGCGTGGCGAGCAGCGACAGCGGCACCATCAGCGGAAGCGCATAGAGCTCGCGTGCGTCGGCGGAAATGCTCAACACCAGTAACAGTACGACAAAGCCGACGATGGGCAGCGCATAGCCGGGTTCGCTCAGCCGTTTCAGTCGCGCACGCCATAATGACCATGCCGCAAGCGGTAGCGCGGGCAGCGCATACCAGGGAAGGATGCGCAGGTAGTGCGCCGTGTCCGCAGGCGGCCCGATCTCGTTGGTGCCGAGAAAGCGGCCGAAATTATTGACCGTCAGCCATTCGGAAAATAACACGGGCGATTTGCTGTACAGGGCGATAGGCCAGATGGCTAGCCAAGGCAAAACGGCCGTCGCAGCAGCAGCAAGGCAGATTGCATACCGCCGCGTGCGCCACGCGGAAAACACCGGCAGCAGCAGCGCGATGATGCCGAACACTCCCGGTTCCAGCAGTCCTTTTGACATGAATCCGATGCCGACGCCGGTGCCGAGCCAGAAACCGCCCAGCACAGGCCGCCGTAATCCTAGTGCCAATCCGTAAAAGGCGAGCGCAAATCCGGTCAGCAATGAGATGTCGGTGATCATCTGGTGACTGCGGATCACGATGCCCAGACATCCCATGAAGATGAGCGTCGCAACCCAGCCGCGATTCGCGCCGTAAAGCTCGCGCGCCGAAGCTGCGATGAATGCAAACGTCAGCGCCATATACAAGCCGGTGGTAAGCCGCGCCGCATCGTGTAGAGTGAATGGCGGCGACAACAATGACGCAATAGCCGCGGCGCTCAGATAAAAGAGCGGCGGCTTTTCCATGAACGGTTCCTGCGCGAGCTGCGGCACAACCCAGTCGCCGCCATGCAGGAGGCTGTAAATCAAGCCGAACGTGTACGCCTCGTCCGGCTTCCAGGGATCGTGGCCCACGAGCCCCGGGAGTATCCAGGCCGCGGCCAGTATGAGAATTGAAATGAGCGCGATGGGTTGCTGCGCGGCGCCGCTTGCAGGGGCGCTAGGAGTCATGGAACATCAATCGATGTAGTCTTGAGTGCGCGCAGTTTACGCGAGCTGACGCTGGTAGAGCTGCTCAAGGATGCGCAGCGGCGCCATGCGCTCGTCCTGCATGGCAGCGACCGGCAGATAAAAGGTCTGCTCCAGTAGAAATTGGCCCGCCAGTGCTGCGTGCATGACGCGGTCGGTATACACGACCCAGGTGGAACCCGCGGGGAATTCGATGCGCGTGCGAGCAGTTTCGCGCTGATATGCGTCATCGAGCTTTGCCATGTCATGCAGATTCAGCATGACGTGGTCATACGAGCTGCGGCGGCCCTTGGTGATGTGCAGCTTTTGAAGTAGCCATGCGCTGCCCGGCAACTGCCGCGGTACCCTAGGAGAAAAATGCTGCGCTACTGCGTCGAACGCCTCCCCGATCTCCCACACGCGAGGCATACCGTGCGGATTGATGTTACTAAACACGCGCAGGATGCGCAGACCCTGATTCGGGCGGGACGCGAACGCATCCACGTGAAGCCGCCTGTCGTCTTTCTTGGGCGATGTTTCGCGTCCGTGGGTTTCGACCGGCCGAAAGCTCGTGAGACCGCGAATCAGATGCCGAGTATATGCAGGGCACAACGTCGATACGAGTTGCTGTGCGCTCGCAGCGAATCGCGCCATCATGGCGGTCAGTCGCTCACGATCTTTACCTTGCGCGGACGTATGATTGATGCTGCCGGCACGCGGATCGTAGCTCACATTTTTGGCGCTACCTGCAAGCGATCGCGGCGACAGGAACGCTCGTTCGTCAGCGTCGAGGGCAAAAGAGAGCCGCGGAAGGAACAATACGCGGCCGGCTTCGAGGTCACGCGTAGCAACGGTAGATGCAGCCGTGTCGAGCGTATCGTCCCAGTGCGCAATAGGTAGTGTTGCCAGCGGAGTCGTTGCGTTCATCGCATGCGATGCGGGATGTGGTAGCTCTGAATTCTAGTCACGTCCGCAATTTTAGCCGTTTGCCTCAACTAAGGACTACCCGAAAGCACACTTTAAGTGCGCATTGCACTGATATCGGGCGTGAGTCGGTACTTGAGCCGTTATGGCGATGCTTTCAACTTCGAGCCTGTCAGCCGATTCGTTAACCAAAACAGTTCTCTGTTGGCAACGCCGTGGCACAGACGCAGCGCTGGTATGCATCGTGCTGAATGGAGGCAACTCATACTCACGGGACTTCGCACATGTCTGGATTCAAGAACCCTTACGATTGTGAGGTCAACCTCTCTGCATGCGGATGCCCTGCCCATGCGCAGGAGACTGGTCATAGCGAGCTACCCGATCCGGTCGCGTCGAGCACCGACACCGAATCACTTAATCAACGCTTCATCGAGTCCGCTCTTGTGCGTGCGCTGTTACCGCAGGACGACAACCGCCGGCGATTTATACGGGCCGTTGGCGCCAACACCGCCATGGCAGCGATTGCGAGCGTCTTTCCGATCGGCGCGCTCGCCGCTATGGCGCAAGACAAGGCGCCGCTCGAGAAGAAAGAGCTTAAGATCGGCTTCATTCCCATCACGTGCGCTACGCCATTGATCATGGCTGGCCCATTGCATTTCTACGAGCAGGAAGGCCTCAAAGTCACGTTGAACAAGACCGCCGGGTGGGCTCTGATACGCGACAAGATGCTTAACAAGGAGCACGACGCTTCGCACTTTCTTTCGCCCATGCCGCTCGCCATATCGCTCGGGCTGGGGTCCGTTGCGCAGCCGATGAACGTCGCAACGATCCAGAATGTAAATGGCCAGGCGATTACGCTCGCCAACAAGCACAAAGACAAGCGCGATCCGAAGCAGTGGAAGGGCATGACGTTTGCGGTTCCCTTTGACTACTCGATGCACAATTTTCTGCTGCGGTACTACGTAGCCGAGCATGGGCTGGATCCCGATAAAGACATTCAGATCCGCGTGACGCCGCCGCCGGAGATGGTCGCCAACTTGCGCGCAGGTAACGTCGACGGATTCCTCGGTCCGGACCCGTTCAACCAGCGGGCGGTGTATGACGAGATCGGGTTCATTCACATTCTGTCGAAGGAATTGTGGGATGGTCATCCGTGTTGCGCATTCGGTTTGTCGGGTGAATTCATTCGCGAAAATCCGAATTCATTTGCGGCACTCTATCGCGCGGTGCTCAACGCCGCCGCGATGGCGCGGGATCCCAAACATCGCGCTTTGATAGCCAGTGTGATCGCGCCTGCCAATTATCTGAATCAGCCGGTGCCTGTGCTCGAGCAGGTGCTCACCGGCAAGTTTGCCGATGGACTCGGCAACATCAAGACCGTGTCCGACCGCATCGACTTCGATCCATTTCCATGGCAATCGATGGCGGTGTGGATGCTCACGCAGATGAAACGCTGGGGTTACATCAAAGGCGATGTGAATTACAAGCAGATCGCGGAACAGGTTTTCCTTGCAACCGACGCCAAAAAACGCATGGCTGAGCTCAACCAGAAAGCGCCCGCAGCCACGTATGCGAAATTCAAGGTGATGGGCAAGGAATTCGATCCCGCAAAGGCCGACGCGTACCTGGCCAGTTTCACTATTAAGAAGGCGGCATGAGGTACGACAAGAAGCGCGCCGATCGCCGTAAGTTAGCCATGCGCAGCGTGCTGAATCTGCGAGCAGCCATACTGTCGCTGCTGATTTTCGTATTGTTCGTGGCCATTTGGCACGCCGCAACGCTGCCGGTGGAGAAGGCTGCCGGCGCTGACCCCGAATACGCGAAACTTTTGGGTGGAGGCAAGAGCTCGGGCCTGCCAACGCCCGCCATGATCGGGCGGACGATCTGGACCAATCTCGCCGATCCATTCTACGACCGCGGTCCCAACGATAAAGGGATCGGCATCCAGCTCGCTTTCTCGATGGCGCGCGTCGGTCTCGGATTTTTGTGTGCAGCGCTGGTCGCGATACCGTTGGGATTTCTGATTGGCATGTCGCCGCTCATTTATCGCGCCCTTAATCCGTTCATCCAGGTGTTGAAGCCGATATCGCCGCTTGCGTGGATGCCGCTTGCGCTTTACACGATCAAGGATGCGGCGATCTCGTCGGTCTTCGTTATCTTCATTTGTTCCGTATGGCCGATGCTGATCAACACGGCGTACGGCGTCGCATCCGTCAAGCGCGATTGGCTGAATGTGGCCAAAACACTGGAAGTCGGTGCTTTGCGCAAGGCGTTTCGCGTCATTTTGCCGGCCGCCGCCCCGACGATACTGACCGGAATGCGCATCTCGATGGGCATCGCATGGCTCGTCATCGTTGCGGCGGAGATGCTCGTCGGCGGCACCGGGATTGGTTACTTCGTGTGGAACGAATGGAACAACTTATCCCTCACCAACGTGATCTTCGCCATCCTGACGATCGGTATCGTGGGCATGCTGCTCGATCTTGTATTCGGCTGGCTTACCCGGCTCGTCACCTATCAGGAATAGCGTGCACAAAGATTTTCTGAAGGTCGAAGGACTGTCGAAAGTGTTTCCCGGTGCGCGTGGCGATGCGCCGCTGACGGTGTTCTCGGACATCAATTTCACGATCGATAAAGGCGAGTTCGTCTGCATCATCGGACACTCCGGATGCGGGAAGTCGACGATCCTCAACATTCTCGCCGGGCTCGACGAGGCGACGAGCGGACTCGTGATCATGGATCAACGTGAAGTCTCCGGGCCGAGCCTCGATCGCGGTGTCGTCTTTCAGGGCCATGCGCTGATGCCGTGGCTCAGCGCAAAAAAGAATGTGGAGTTTGCTGTCAGGTCCCGACTGCCCAAGGCCAACGGGGTTACGGTCGACGCGATTTGTCGGCGCTATCTCGATCTCGTCGGACTGATAGGCGCGGAGCATAAAAAACCATCCGAGTTATCCGGCGGCATGAAGCAGCGTGTCGGGATTGCCCGCGCATTTGCCATTGAACCGAAGATGCTGCTGCTTGATGAGCCGTTTGGCGCGCTCGACGCGCTCACGCGCGGTGTGATCCAGGACGAGCTATTGAACATCTGCGGGCAGACCCATCAGACCGTATTCATGATTACGCATGACGTCGATGAAGCCATACTGCTGGCCGACAGAATAATGCTGATGTCAAATGGCCCGCAGGCGCGGATCGCTGAGATTGTCGTCAACACGCTGCCGCGGGATCGTAGCCGCCACATGATACATAAGGACCCGCAGTATTACCTGATCCGCAATCATCTCGTCGATTTCCTCGTCAGCCGCTCGAGGGAATTCACCGAATGTCCGCCGGCTGATTACGATCCCAAGCGTCCTCCGTCGGTGACACCGGGACTCGCAGCCCCTGAATCTGTAATACCTGAATCATTGCTGACTTCGCGCGCCATAGCGAAGCCGGTCCTCGTCAATATGCGCAAATAACCGGGAGATCACCATGAAACCTTCAGGCAAAACCGAAGCTGCTTATCTCGCCGCGGCGAGCTACGCAAAACCAATGACGCGCTCGGATGTCACCGAGATGATTGTCATGTCGCGTCTCAAGAAAGGCCTGACGTGGGCGAAACTCGCCAAGGCCGTTGGGCAAAGCAAAGAGTGGACGACCGCCGCTTTGCTCGGCCAGATGCAGATGACCAAACCCCAGGCGGAAAGCGCTGGAAAAATGCTCGGGTTGCCGCCTGACGCTGTACTGCTGCTTCAGCAAGTGCCGTACAAGGGTTCGCTGCCGACAGCAGTACCCACGGATCCACTCATCTATCGCTTCTACGAGCTCGTCAATGTGTATGGCACCACCTTCAAAGAGCTCATACACGAAGAGTTTGGCGACGGCATCATGAGCGCGATTGACTTCAAAATGGACCTGACACGTGAGCCGGATCCGAAGGGTGATCGCGTAAAGATAGAGATGAGCGGCAAGTACCTGCAATACAAGACTTACTGATAACGCATCGGCCGCACACAGCACGTTGTGCGGGGGCGATAAACGCAGGCTATTTGCGGACGCCATTCCAGACATGCTATGTTGGCGTCCGCTGTGAGCTTTTGCGTTATAGCGACTCGCTCACGACATGCGTCCGACATATTGTCCTGCGAGAACACAAGTGCAAGAACAGGGAGACAACATGAAACAAGCAAAGCATTCGACCATCGTCCGTTGCGGAAAGTGGCTGCTGGCTGGCGCCATCATTTTTCTTCCGCAGCTTGCCGAGGCGGCGGAATTCAAGATTCTGCAACCGCTGAGCGACAAACCGATGCAAGTCAAGAAAGGTGTGCTCCCATCAGGCAGTTATTACGTGCCGTCCACCACGGAAACGGTGCGCTGGGGTAGCTTGCCGAACATCGATGCGAAACCCGTGCTTTCCGTGCCTTCCGGCAGCGTGGTAACGATCGACTCGGTGTCGCACGAAGGCGTGCTTGAAGACCAGGGCAGAGATCCGGTCAAGTTCTTCGGTCAGTTCGGCGTAAAGCCCGAACAGGTGCTCAAGGATGCACAGGCGATCGCGGCTTCCAGCATGGAGCATGATTTCGTCAAGGACGGGCCGCACGTAGTGACCGGCCCGGTCGAAATCCAGGGCGCTAAAGCGGGCGACGTGCTCAAAGTGGAAATGATTGCGCTCAAGCCACGCGTGCCTTACGGAGTGATCTCGAATCGTCACGGCAAAGGCGCGTTACCGGGCGAATTTCCGGAAACGAAGCCGCCCGAGGCGGATGCGAGTGCGTCTCAGCCCGAAAAGTTTAATAACGTATTCAGGTTCTCGCCCATCCGCGAGGTTCGCGGCAAATGGTACGGCGCTGTCAAGGATACGAGCGGGCGTGAAACCCTGTTTCCGTTGCGTCCGTTCAACGGCACGATGGGCGTGGCTGTCAACACGAAGGACAAGCCCAATTCGATTCCGCCGGGAGAATACGCCGGAAATCTGGACATCAACGACCTCACTGTCGGTTCGGTCTTGTACATCCCCGTTCAGGTCGACGGCGCAATGTTTTACGCATCCGATCCGCACTTCGTCCAAGGCGACGGTGAAGTCGCTCTCACGGCCCTCGAGGGCTCGCTGCGTTCGACATTTCGTTTGACCGTGCTCAAGTCGGGCGATGCCGGCCTGCCACTCAAAGCGCCGATGAAGAATCCGTTCGCTGAGACGCCTCGGTACTGGATTCCGGTCGGCCTGCACACGGATCTCAATGAAGCGATGAAAGATGCGACGCGCCAGACCATACAATTCCTGAACGAAAAATTCGGCATGGATCGCGCCACCGCTATGGCGTATGCAAGTGCCGCTGTCGATTTTCAGGTCACCCAGGTCGTCGACCGGGTGAAGGGCGTCAATGCGATGATTCGCAAATCCGATTTCGCGGACAGAGCCGGCAGCAAAAAATAACAAGAGTCCGGTGGGCTCTGCATGCCAGCGGAGCGCCTTCATTTGCTGCGGGCCAGTCTGAGATCGTTCCAGCCTGACGGCGTCGCCCGGGAATCGATGTCATTTCCGTACGAGCTGTCCACCCTGAGTTGTGAATGGAAGCGTTCCTCACTTCGACTCTCATCGTTGCGCTCGCCGAGATCGGCGACAAGACGCAACTTCTGTCGCTATTGCTTGCGGCACGTTACCGTCGGCCGCTGCCGATAATTGCAGGTATCCTGGTCGCGACGCTGGCCAATCATTTCGCGGCCGGTGCGCTCGGTGCGTGGATCAGTTCTCTGTTGTCCCCGACGACACTTCGTTGGGTGGTCGGTTCGTCATTACTCGTCATCGCTGCGTGGACGCTCAAACCGGACAAGCTGGAAGGCGAAGTCAGAGAGTCGAGCCGCTATGGGCTTTTCGCGTTGACGTGTGCGGTATTTTTTGTTGCCGAAGTGGGCGACAAGACTCAGATCGCGACTATCGTGCTTGCGGCGAAATATCCGTCGCTAATCGCGGTGGTTCTGGGTACTACGCTAGGCATGATGCTGGCGAATGCGCCGGTCGTGTTTTTGGGCAGCGCCGCATCTCATCGCATACCATTTAAAGCCGTGCGCACGGTTGCGGCGGTCATGTTCGCCGCATTGGGTGTTGCGGCTTTACTCGGCGTCGGCGTACCCGGCAACCAGTAGCAATAAAAAAGACAGCCGAAGCTGTCTTTTTTCGACGGCGATTGCGCTGCGACTCAGGCGGTGGTCGCCGATTTGCCTTTCGCAGTCGGCTTGCGCGCGTATTTTTGCTTGAATTTTTCTACGCGGCCGGCCGTGTCGACGATCTTCTGCTTGCCCGTATAGAAAGGATGGCACTCGGCGCACACTTCAACGTGCAGGTCTTTGCCCATGGTAGAGCGCGTCTTGAACTTGCTGCCGCAACTGCAGATGACGTTTATCTCTTTGTATTCGGGATGAATTTTTGCTTTCATTGGAGTGTCCTTGCGAGTAACGCCAGCGCGAAAAAGCGGCGATTATCCCTTAGCGGGGAGAGACTTGCAAGTTGAGGGCGGATTTGGTTAATACAAGCCGGCCAGAGCAGATGACTGATGCGGTCGCCGCGGGTCTGCTTCGGATCGACTGGCGACGCCGGAATCGACGCTATAGGCCAAATAGCGGGAAACGTGATTGACCGGGCCGCCAGTTTTCTAACAAGCCGCAGCATTTGGCGATCGTAGATTTCCCGAGCTCCGGTGACACACTGCGAAATATCGTTGTGTAAGCGCCCTCGGAATCCCCGTACACGCGCATCTCGACGAAATGCACGCTGTCTTCCGTGGTTTCAATGACGATGCGGCCCTGATCACTTCCGGAGACCGCGATTCGATGACGTCCGGGCCGCACCGAAACGCGAAAATACGTCACCCGCTACGCTCTGCCCGATCAAACGGTCATCGATCCATATGGTAGAAACACCGCCCCACAAATCGGCGCGGTAGAGATAGATGATTGAGGCGCGCGCAGCCGTTTCAAACCGCTTGGCGTCAGCATCGCTTTGCGGCGAGGCTTCCGGCGTCGTCGAGCATCCGGCTAGAAATGCGACCACAAACATGCAGATCGCCAGGGCGTTGCGCATGGCTCGAATGTTAGCGGATTAGGGCGCTCGTTCCGACTTGTCGAGACAGAAGAGAAAACTGCAGTGACGCGTTTCGGAATTATATCTCGGCGGCTGGTTGCGGGGACGGCGGCCTACTTTTCGGCCGATGCATTTTTGCAGTGAAGTTACTGCGCTGCGCAATCAGCCCCTTCGCATGGAATCGAAAAGACGCCGGGACTCGTTAGCCGAAGGTCCGTTGGCGGGAACGGCGGCAGACTTTTTCGTCGCGTGCGCTTCTCCGCAGTGAGGCGATGTGATGCGGACCTATCCTCTACGCATGGAATCGAAAAAGTCCGCGTTATTCTTGGTGGCGCGCAGCTTATCGACCAAAAACTCGGTTGCTTCCAGCTCATCCATCGGATACAGCAGCTTTCTGAGTACCCAGATCTTTTGCAGGATCTCCGGTTTGAGCAGGAGCTCTTCTCGGCGCGTGCCCGAGCGATTGACGTTGATCGCAGGATATATGCGCTTCTCCGCCATGCGCCGGTCGAGATGGATCTCCATATTGCCGGTGCCCTTGAACTCTTCGTAGATCACGTCATCCATGCGTGAACCGGTGTCGATGAGGGCGGTAGCGATTATGGTAAGCGAGCCGCCTTCCTCGATGTTGCGAGCGGCGCCGAAGAAGCGCTTCGGTCGCTGCAGCGCGTTAGCGTCAACGCCGCCCGTGAGCACTTTGCCTGACGCCGGCACGACGGTGTTGTAAGCGCGCGCAAGCCGCGTGATGGAATCGAGCAGAATAACGACGTCCTTCTTATGCTCGATGAGACGTTTCGCCTTTTCGATCACCATCTCGGCGACCTGCACATGCCGTGTAGCCGGCTCATCGAATGTCGACGCTACTACTTCGCCTTTCACCGAGCGCTGCATCTCGGTCACTTCCTCAGGGCGCTCGTCGATCAGCAGAACGATCAAGTACACCTCGGGATTATTGGCGGCAATCGAATGCGCGATGTGCTGCATCATTACCGTCTTGCCGCTCTTGGGGCTCGAAACCAACAGTCCGCGCTGGCCTTTGCCGATCGGGGCGATAATGTCGATGATGCGCCCCGTCAGATTTTCCTCGGACTTGATATCGCGCTCCATGATGAAGCGCTCGTCGGGGAACAGCGGCGTCAGGTTCTCGAACAGGATCTTGTGTTTCGAGTTCTCGGGCGCCTCGTCGTTGACCTTGTCGACCTTGACGAGCGCGAAGTAGCGCTCACCGTCTTTCGGCGTGCGAATCTCGCCGTTGATCGAGTCCCCGGTGTGCAGATTGAAACGCCTGATCTGCGACGGGCTCACATAGATGTCGTCGGTCCCGGCGAGATACGACGTGTCCGGCGAACGCAGGAAGCCGAAGCCGTCGGGCAGCACCTCGAGCGTCCCCTCACCGAAAATGGCTTCGCCTTTTTTGGCGCGGTTCTTGAGCAGCGCGAATATCAGCTCTTGCTTCCGTAGCCGATTGGCGCTGTCGATCTCGTTCAAGACGGCCATGTCCACGAGTTCAGTCACGTGGAGGTTTTTCAGGTCGGATAAGTGCATAGAGGGCAGATACAGTGAGGGTGTTGCTGGAATGGAACTGCGGGAAAATTAGGAACGCGCAAGGAGCTTGCGCTCGTCCGGCATGCCACCAATCGGTTCGGCTGCCGGATAATTTGTTCTTAGGTTAGCGACTTCAGATATTGCTGTCAATAAAGGCCATTAGCTGCGATTTTGAGAGGGCGCCGACTTTCGTTGCCTCGAGATTGCCGTTCTTGAACAGCATAAGCGTCGGGATGCCGCGGATGCCGTACTTCGGCGGGGTCGCCTGATTCTCATCGATGTTGAGCTTCGCGACTTTGAGCTTGCCGGCGTAGTCCTTGGCAACCTCGTCGAGTAACGGAGCGATCATCTTGCAGGGTCCGCACCATTCGGCCCAGTAGTCGACGAGAACGGGTTTGTCGGACTGTAGAACTTCCGGTTCGAAGTTATCGTCCGTGACGTGATGAATATGCTCACTCATTGGTTGGTCTCCTGCAGCTTGGGGGTATGGACTGAAACGTCACGCGAACTCAGTGACGATGATGCAAGGGGTGTTAAGACACCAATGCTAACCAAAATCACCCGGATTGGGAAGCGCGAGACAGGGACAGCGCGACGTTTCTGTTAAAATAGCCTGTTGTCTCTGCTACGTCGAAAGTGGCTTGACCAGCCTAGGATAGTCATGACTTACGTTGTTACTGAAACCTGCATTAAGTGCAAATACACCGACTGCGTCGACGTGTGCCCTGTCGACTGCTTCCGTGAAGGGCCCAATTTCCTGGTCATCGACCCGGACGAATGCATTGATTGCACGTTGTGTGTCGCCGAATGCCCGGTTGAGGCGATCTTCGCCGAAGACGATGTCCCCGATAGTCAGCGCGAGTACACCGCCCTGAACGCGGAGCTTTCGAAAGTCTGGAAGCCGATCATCGAGAAAAAAGACGCTCCGCCGGATGCGGATGAGTGGGCGAAAATCAAAGAGAAGAAGCATCTGCTCGAGAAATAGCGCTGGCGGCGCCACAGGCGCTGCTGGTCGCTACGAGGAGCGCACGCCGCTTGGCCTGCGATAAATGAGTTGCCGCCTGGACGCGGCAATTCACGAGACCCATGGATGCGAGGTGGCCGGCAGACTCGATGTCCGCATCCCTTAGATTCCTGACGACCATCGCACCAGAAGCGCTGGTTGTGTCGCGACGCCGAAGCCTTCGCTCTCAAATTCCAGTGTGAGCGTTCAACAAGCACAGATGTCGTTATTGTCCGATTTTCCGGGGCTCTCCAAGGATCAACTTTTCGGACGGCTCGCAGAGGGACAGCAGGCGGGGATAACGGTCGTCACCCCTAATCGCCGGCTCGCGCAGGAGCTTGTGCGCGAATTCGACGTCGACCGGATCGCCAGCGGACTGCAGACCTGGGAGGCGGCGGACATCCTGCCATTCGGCTCATTTGTCGAGCGAATGTGGGAGAACGCGATCTACTCCGAGCTGGGCGTCGATACGCCGTTGTTGTCCCTGCCGCAGGAGCAGGCGCTGTGGGAAGAAATCATTGCGGCGAGTCCGTGGGCGGCGCAATTGTTGTCGCCAGAAAGGACGGCGGATCAGTGCCGCGATGCATGGCGGCTCGCGCACGCCTGGCGCATCGAGCGCGCGCTCGATAAATTTCCCGCTAATGATGATGCGCGCGCGTTCTCAGACTGGGCAAACGCGTACGCGAAGCGCACCTCGCGGGAAGTGGATGATGCACGCTTGCCCGATGTTGTCGCAAGACTGCTCACGGCGCCGCAGCTCGTCAAGCCGCAAGTGCTGATCGCGTATGCATTTAGCATACTCCCGCCGCAGACAGCGGATTTTTTTCGCGCGGCAGCGGCTTGCGGCGTCGAGGTCCTCCGCTGCGGACCGCGCGCCCGGGAAGCGACGGCCGTGCGCGTGAGTTACCCGTCGGCAAGGGAAGACCTCGAAGCCGCCGCAGCGTGGGCGCGTGCGCGGCTGGAGGGCGCCGGGACGAGCATGCGAACCAGCGACGTGAATCTTCCACGTATCGCCGTCGTCGTGCCGGATCTCGAACGGCGGCGGCAGGAAGTGCAGCGGGTGTTTTCGCGAGTGATGGAGCCGGGCTGGAATTTGCCGGGCGCTGAAGCGCGGCCATTGCCCTTCAACATTTCGATCGGTGTGCCGCTGGCATCCTATCCGCTCGCGCATGCAGCGCTCTGCGTGCTGGCGATTGCCGCAGGCGAAGTTGATTTTGCGGTGGCGAGCCGGTTGATCCGTTCGCCGTTTATCGCCGGTGCTGAAATCGAGCTCATGCGCCGGGCAGAGCTTGATGCCGATCTACGTGAATCGCTGCCGGCGCGTGTCACGCTGCCGCGCATCGTCGGCGCTATAGATGGATGTCCGTTATTAAGAGAACGGCTTGAAGCGTTGTTCAGTTACGCCAGCTCCAATTTGGCCGGCATGCAGTCGCCGCACGCTTGGGCGCGCCATTTTTCAAAGCTGCTCGAGGCCGCAGGTTTTCCCGGCGAGCGCGTGCTTGATTCCGCAGAATTCCAGACCCACGCAAAGTGGTACGAAGTGCTCGCTGACTTCACGTTGCTCGAACGCGTAGTGCCACGCATGAGCTGCGCGCAAGCGGTGGCCCGTTTGCGCCGACTCGTGACCGATGCGTTGTTCCAGCCTGAATCCGGTCCGGCGCCCGTGCAGGTGTTGGGCATATTGGAATCGGCTGGCCTCGAATTCGATCATCTCTGGATCAGCGGTCTGACTGACGATGCGTGGCCGCTGCCCGCGCGGCCGAATCCGTTTATCGCCGTCGCGTTGCAGAAAAAAGCGGGCATCGCTGAGGCCGCCACCGACACCGCGCTTGCCCTGGACCGGCGCATTACCGCCGATTGGGTTCGCGCGGCAGGTGAAGTCGTGTTCTCGTATCCGTTGCGCGAAAAGGACCGCGACTTGCTGCCGAGTGCGTTAATCGCGGCAGTGCCCGCCGGTATGATCGATCTGCCACAATTTGCGCGCTATCGCGACGTAGTGCATGCCGCACGCTGCATGGAGAACATTGCGGACGGCGTCGGGCCGCCCTATCCGGCGCGAAACGTGCGCGGAGGCACCCGGGTGCTGGCCGATCAGGCGGCGTGTCCCTTCCGCGCCTATGCAAAGCATCGTCTTGGCGCGCAGACCCTCAACACGCCCGCCGATGGCCTCGACGCGCGCGATCGCGGCAATCTGCTGCATGCTTTGATGGCGCATCTATGGGGTGCGCTAGGGACTAAAGGCCGCCTTGATGCGATGAGCGCGGCTGAGCTCAGCGCGACGATTGAAGACGCGGCGTCCACAGCGGTCGCTGACATACGCGCCAAGCGCATCGGTGTGCTCGACGGGCGGCTGGCCGAACTCGAGCGTGTGCGGCTCGCGAGGCTCGCTCGCGAATGGCTCATGGTCGAAAGCGCACGGGGCGAATTTGAAGTGGTGGCACGTGAGGAGCGGCGCACGCTCGAAGTCGCGGGCCTGTCATTCACCGGGCGCATCGACCGCATGGATTGGACGCGCGATGGCGTGCCCGGCGGCGGCCATATCCTGATCGATTACAAAACCGGACGCGCGACGCCCAAGGATTGGCTCGATACACGGCCCGACGACCCGCAGGTGCCGCTGTATGCGATCGCAGCCGGCGAAGAAGTCGTGGGCGTTGCCTTCGCGCGCATCAAGGCCGGAGAAATGCGCTTCATGGGGCTTACGCGCGATGAGGACGTGCTGCCCAAAGTGAAAGCTGCCGAATGGCAGGGACTCATGGATCTATGGCGGCGCGAACTCGGTCTGCTCGGCCGCGAGTTCGGCGAAGGTGTGGCGCGTGTCGATCCCAAACGCGGCGTCAAAACGTGCCGCCATTGCGATTTACAGACCGTTGTGCCGCGTGCACGAGCGCTTCGTGGCGCTTGAAGATGAAGACGAGAGCCACGACGAATGAGTGGCCGCGACCGTACACAACCGCCAGTCGCTGACGCCGACGAACGTGCCCGCGCGCTTGATCCGCGCCGTTCATTTATCGTGCAGGCGCCTGCGGGCTCAGGCAAGACCGAGCTTCTCGTACAGCGATATCTGCGGCTATTGACGACGGTCGGTCGGCCGGAAGAAATCCTCGCGATTACGTTCACACGCAAGGCGGCGGCGGAAATGAAGCGCCGCGTGCTCGAAGGTTTGCCCGGGGTGCTTGACGCACGCGCAATCGCTGACATCGCGCCGCGTCTACGCGTACAAACGATCGATGCCCTTTGCGCGTCGCTGACTCGACAGATGCCGATACTCGCGCGGTTCGGCGCGCAGCCGGAAATCGTCGACGATGCGCGTGAGCTCTATGCGGAAGCGGCGCGCCGCACGCTCGCCTTGGAACCGTCGAACGCCGAGGCAGAGCGTTTACTGCTTCATCTTGATAACAATGTGGACACGGCGCGCGAGCTCCTCGCCGCCATGCTGGCGCGGCGCGATCAGTGGTTGCGTAAAACGGGCCGCGCGCCGGCGCGGGCCGAGCTCGAAGCCGCGTTTGCTACGGAGTGCGAGCGCCTCGTCGCGCGCGCGCGCAAGCTGCATCCCGCGGCGTCCCAAGAATTCGCGATTGAGGTGCTGACAAAAAAAGGCAAGTGGCGAAAACTCAATGCCACCGCACAGGCGCTCGTCGGCAATGAGCCGCTGCGCCTCGCACTCGCTGCGCTGCTCGCGTTGCCGCCCAAGACATACACGGATGCGCAGTGGGAAACGTTGAGTGCCATGCTCGAACTGCTGCCGCGCGCAGTGGCTCAACTCATGATCGTGTTCGCGGAATTCGGGCAGGCGGATTTCACCGGGATCGCGCAGGGCGCGGTGCACGCGCTCGGCGAGCCCGAGGCGCCGACGGATCTGCTGCTGTCACTTGATGTGCGCATCAAGCATATTCTGGTCGATGAATTTCAAGACACGTCGATTAGCCAGTGGGAACTGCTGGAACGCCTGACGGCCGGATGGCAACGTGACGATGGACGCACTGTGTTTGCGGTCGGCGATCCGATGCAGTCGATTTACCGCTTCCGTGAAGCCGAGGTGGCGCTTTTTCTGCGCGCGCGCCATTTGGGACTCGGGGACGTGCCCTTCGATCGATTGCTTCTGACGACGAATTTCCGTTCGCAGGCCGGAATCGTCGATTGGGTCAATGCGACGTTCCCGCACATGTTGCCGCGAACCGAAGACGAGATTTCCGGCGCGGTGCCATATTCGCCATCCGTCGCACACCACCCGGCGCGCGATGGAGATGCGGTGCGGTGGCACTTATTCGACACGCGCGGGGATGAGGCAAACCGCGTGATTGAACTCGTCCGTGCGGCCCGCGCGCAAAACCCCGGCGGCAAAATCGCGATCCTCGTGCGCAATCGTAGTCATCTCGACCATATCGTGCCCGCGCTGAAAGTTGCAGGCCTGCGTTATCGGGCTGTGGAAATCGAGCGGCTCGGTGAAAAGCAGGTCGTCCAGGACCTTTATGCATTGACACGCGCCCTGGCGCATCCGGGTGACCGCATTGCCTGGCTCGCGGTGCTTCGTGCGCCATGGTGCGGGCTGACGCCGATCGAGATGGCAACGTTGGTGGAGGGCACGCGCGGTACAGTGTGGGAAGCGATTCATGATGAGGCGCGTGTCGCGCTGCTCGACGCAGATGCACGCCGCCGCCTCGTCCGCATTTGCAACGTGTTCGCAACTGCGCTCGCGCGGCGTCTGCGCGGCAACCTGCGCGATCGAGTAGAAGGCGTGTGGCTCGCGCTCGGCGGTCCGGCGTGCTGCGCTGACGTGACAGAACTCGAAGACGCCGAAATTTTCCTCGATGAACTCGCGGCCCAGGACGAAGCCGGGGACCTCAGCGATCATGGCGTGCTCGAAGCAAGGTTGTCGGAACTCTATGCCTTGCCTGACACCAGCGCCGGCACTGATGCGATCGAAATTATGACGGTGCACAAGGCGAAAGGGTTGGAGTTCGATACCGTAATCATTCCGGGTCTCGATCGGTACTCAACGCACCACCGAACCGCCATTGATTGTTTGGAAGGCGCTCGCCCATGACGCGTTGCTGCTTGCGCCGATACGCGAAGCGGGTGCCCGCAAGGATGCTGCGTACGAGTATGTGCGAAATCTCGAGCGCGAAGCCGAAGACATTGAAGCGGGGCGTTTATTTTATGTCGCAGCGACACGCGCCGTGGCGCATTTGCATTTGCTGGGCTGCACGAAATGTGATCATGACGGGACGGTTAAAGCGCCTGCCAAGCGAACGCTGCTCGCGAAGGCATGGGCGGTCGCTTCAATACACGCCGCCTCCGGCCGACCGCCGCCGCCGAACGAAGTCGCCGTCAAGGTGCCGCAAGTGCTGGTGCGGTGTTCCGCCGAGTTCGTACTTCCCGAATTACCGCCGGCTGCCCGCTGGCTCGCACCGATGGCCGGCGCGAAGGACACCGAAGTGATCGAGTTCTCGTGGGCAGGTGAGAGCGCGCGGCACGTCGGGACGGTTGTGCATCGCTGGCTGCAGCGTCTCGCGGACGATGCGCTCGCGGGATGGACGTCTGCGCGCATAGAATCGTTGCGACCCGGCATCGCGCGCGAACTCGAGCGCCGCGGCGTCCGACCGGGCGAGTGTAGCGATGCAGCTTCGCAAGTCCTGCGCGCGCTTACGCAAACGCTTGCCGACGAGCGTGGTCGCTGGCTGCTCGGGCCGCGCAAGGATGCGCGCAGCGAGTATCGCGTGCGCCGCCTGGTCGGCAGCGTCATGCACAGTTATGTAATGGACCGCGTATTTCGCGACGACAAAGGCGTGCGCTGGGTCGCGGATTACAAGACGAGTTCTCACGAAGGCGGAGATAAGGAAGCGTTTCTCGATCGGGAACGCGCCCGTTACGAGCCGCAACTCACGCGCTATGCTGCGGCAGTCGGCGGCACTGATAAAACGATGGTCGGTCTCTACTTCCCGTTGCTGGCTGGATGGCGCGAGTGGGCGCCGTGAGATCGATGTCATCTTGAGTCGACACATTACCGGTGCCGGAAAGGCGCACAGTGGACATACTTGAAGTGTTACGTAATCGCCGCAGTGACCGCCACTTCGACGCGAAGCCGGTCGCTCAAGGTGATGTCGACTTGCTCATCGAAGCATTTCGCTGGGCGCCGTCTTGCAATAACCGTCAACCATGGCGTCTGGTCTTTGCTACGAGCGCTGATGCGCGTGCTGTCTACGACGATGCGCTGAGCGCCGGCAACAAGCAATGGGCGTGTGCCGCGCCGGTGAAAATCGCGGTCATCGGCACACCTGATGAGCAGCCGGACCGCAACGGGCTTAACGTGTGGCTGCTCGATGTCGGCCTTGCACTCGAAAACATGCTTGTCCAGGGCTACGCAATGGGCCTGACGATACACGCGATGGCCGGCTATAACGAACAGAAGATTGTGCAGGGCCTGCACATTCCACCGCCGTTTCGAGTCGCTGCAATCGTTGCTGCGGGATATCGGGGCACGGTTGAATCGCTGCCTGAGGACGTGCGCGCCAAGGATCTGAAGCCGCGCGTCAGAAAACCCGCGTCCGAGTTTGTGTTTCGAGATGAGTTCGGGACGCCGCTTTGAAAGACCGTTTGCAGCGCGCGCGAGGAATCGCTCTTAAAAAGTGAATGTCAGTCGGCGCGTGCGCCGGAAACCCTGATCACTTCAGCCCACTTCTGCGATTCCATTTTCAGATGATAGGCGAGTTGCGTGGGCGTCGACGCGATAACATCCACGCCCTGCGCAGTTAATCGTTCCTGCGTATCGGTTGCTTTCACGATGCTGGTCAGCTCACTGTGGAGTTTTGCGACGATCTTGTTCGCAGTGCCCGCCGGAACGAGTGCTGCATACCAGGTTGACGATTCATAACCGGTCACACCGGATTCGGCAACGGTTGGAACCTCGGGAAGAGCCGTTGAGCGTTGCGCCCCGCCCGTCGCCAACGCGACGATCTTTCCGCTGCGAATGTGGGGCAGTGCACCCGGCAGGGAAGGGAACCAAATCATGACCTGGCCGGCTATGACATCGTTGAGTGCCTGACCGATCACCTTGTAGGGCACATGCACCAGATCGAGGTGCGCCATATTTTTGAACAATTCCATCGTCAGGTGGCCGGAGCTGCCGCCGCCGGTCGATGCATAGTTGATAGTGCCTGGCTTCTCGCGTGCCATTGCGATCAGCGTACGAACACTTTTGGCGGGGAACGCTGGATGAGCGAGCAGCACATTCTGTGTGGCTGCAAGTAAACTGACGGGCGAAAAATCTTTGAACGGATCGTATGCCACCCGCCGGTAGAGACTTGGATTGACGACAAACGACGGCGTGCAGAGGTAAAGCGTATAGCCATCAGGTGCTGCGTTGGCTGCCAGTTGCGCGCTGAGATTGCCGCCCGCGCCGGGCCGGTTGTCGATGACCACTTGCTGCCCCCACGCATCATTCACTTTGTGGCCAACGATGCGGGCAATAACATCGATGCTGCCGCCCGGGGCAAACGGTATGATGAAACGCAGCGACCGCACGGGGAAGCTATCGCCAGCGAGCGCTGGACATGTGACGCCAAGTGCAAAGGCACCTGCCCAGATCGTCACTGACTGTCGAAGCAATATCAAAGGCGCTTGAGAAAGCGGTTAGCGATACGCCGGCTCAGATGTCCTGCGGCGTCTGGGCGAGCGCGGAACTGTGCTTCTTGATCTGGCGCGAGGGCGTCTCGCCGCGAATGTCACGGCCGGTCGGCGACCATGTGCACACAGGCGCGCCGGGGACCCACACGGTTTTATATTCTCCAGGCACAAAGAATTCAACGAAGATCATATCCTCTTCGCCTTCACTTCTGAGGTAATGACGCTCGCGGTCCGCATAATAAATAAGATCGCCTTTGCGCACCGGCAGCGGCGCTTCATTGGCAAACGCGGTCCCACGGCCCTGCGTTACATACATAAAATGCTCAGCGCCTTCATGGTGGTGATTCGAAGCTTGCGTCCCGGGCGGATAGATGATCATTTCGCCTTTCAGCACTTTGGTAGCGAAAAGTTTTGGCGTGACAAGATAAATGCGTTTGCGCGCGTCATGTTCGGAATCAAGCACCGGCTCGCACTTCCAGTCAACGACGCGGAACTGCGGCGTCCGCACTGCAAAATCGGCATCGTGACTTACCGCATGGGGAATCTCCGCGTATAACAATGCGGCGTTCGCAGCACAAGCAAGCGTGGCGCTGAATGCCGGCGGCAGAAATACGACGTGGCTGGCACTCAATCGTTTATCGTCCTGCCGGCGGCGTAACACCGCTTCACCTTCGAGCATTTGAAACCACGCCACGCTTCCGGCAGGCACTGTCAGGTCAATGATCGCACCCGCGTCGAGCGTAATCCTGTCGAGGAGCACTTTAGTGTTCGGGACGCGTGCGGCGGTCAGCAGGCGCTGGCGTCTCGCGTTCCCGCCGAACGCCTCTGCTCCAATATCGCTTTCGTTGAATTTGATCGCCATGCTCAGCTCTTCGTAAAATCGCTTCTTAGTTAGGGGACACAGAGAAGTTACGACGGCGGCAGCAGATAAATGTGATTACGCTTTCGCAGTCTTAAGCCCGTGCACCTTCAACTTCGAGATCGCACGCAAGCTGCACCTCGAGCCACACGTGTGCTGTCTTAGTCTACGCTGCGATTACTGGCTCGCCTTTGACGACGGTACGGTAGAGCACCCTCGGTTGCGTCGCGTCGACCTCTGAGCGGTAGTGCATGCAGCAGCGGTTATCCCAGAGCACAAGATCGCCGACACGCCATTGATGGCCCCACGCATATTTAGGTTGTGTTGCATGTGCCCACAGCTTGTCGAGCAGCGCTTCGCTCTCTTCATCCGATAGTCCGATGATGTAATTGGATGGCCAATCGCGGCGCCGCCCGAGATATAACGCGCGCTTTTTTGTAACAGGGTGAACGCGCACGAGCGGGTGCGACGGCCCGGGCACTTCTTCGGGTTTGGTGGGCAACTTCACCGTAGGCCGCAGGATGCCGGCGCTGTTACGCGTCGAGTCATGAATCTGCGATTTGCCTTCGATTGCGCGCTTCAAGTCTTCCGGTAGCTCGTCATAAGCCTGATACTGATTGTTGAAGTATGTATCGCCGCCGCCGTTTGCTGGAATTATCACTGCGTAGAGCATGCTTCCTGCAGGCGGCACTTCGACATACGAATTGTCGCTATGCCAGATTACTTCGTAGCTGCCCAATGTTCCGTTGTCTTTGACCGGGTTTCCGTCCTCATCGAGATTAGAGATAAGGCTGACATGGGAATGCAAAGCCACAAGCCGGCCGCCGATCTTGTAACCGCCGGCGACCTGATACTTTCTTGCCGCCGGCTCCTTGGTGGGGCCAAAGATAGACGCTGCTTCGAGGAATGAGATGTCGGGCAGCCTCTGGTCACGCCATAGCAGCACGCCGTGGGCCGCCCATGCTTCGCGCAGCGCAGCGCGCGTTTCTTCAGGTACGGGTTGTGATAGATCGAGCCCGCGAATTTCCGCGCCGACCGCGGCACCGCTAGGCACTACCGTCATAGTCCCGACCGCATTCACCGCGGTCGTTGCATGTGTGGCGTGCATATTTGTCGATGCTGGCATGGGACACCCGTAAGATAATTTATATCGTGCGCAGACCGCCGCCATCGATAGCGAGACACTGGCCGGTTACATACGACGACAGCGGCGAGGCCAGATAATAGATTCCCTGCGCGACTTCCTCGACCGTACCGAGACGCTGCAGCGGAATATTGGCAACGCGCGGCTGGAGAAATGCCTCGAGCGATTTGTCCGGCGCCCATTTTGCGCGTCCCGCTTCCATCTGTCCGGTCATGATACCGCCTACGCTCACCACATTCACGCGGATGTTGTCGTTCGCAAGCTCGAGCGACAATCCCTTTGAGAGATTCATCGCAGCGGCCCATGCAACGCCTGAAGTTACCACGCGCGGCGGCGGTTGACGTCCCTTGATCGAAGTGACGTTGACGATGCTGCCGCTGCCCGCACGGCGCATGAGCGGCAACGCGCATCGTGTGACCCGGATCATGCCGAGTAATTTTTGTTCGAGCGCATTGCGCCACTCATCGTCAGTGATGGACTCAAAGCGGCCTGCTGGAAGTGCCTGTCCAACGGCGTCGACCGCGTTCACCGGCCAGTTCACGCCGTTGACTTCGCGCTGCGAGGACTCGCCGGCGTTATTGATGAGTATATCGACGTGCCCAAACGCGTCGCCGACCGCCGCCATGAAACGCTCGACGGACGCCGTGTCGAGTATGTCGGCGCACTGCCAGATGACCCGGGTTCCGTGCGAGTCGCTGAGCGATTGAGCCGCGTCGCGCAATGTATTCTCGGTGCGTCCGCAGATCGCGATGTTCGCGCCTTCACCTGCGAACAACCCGGCTGTGGCGCGCCCGATGCCGCGACTACCGCCGGTCACAACTGCAACCTTGCCGTCTAGCAGGCCCATTTCAGGCGCTGCGTCCCGCCATGTAGCTGTAATGCGACTTTCGATGCATGCCGCGGCGGATTGCATCGACGGCGACGACGTCGGCCGGACTCACACTTGCGAAGTTAATTTCAAATCCGTATCGCTCGACCAACCACGCCGCTTTCTCCTGTGGCTCGATGAGGCCGAGCTCGAACAACAGATACTGGTTCTTGCCGAGCGACGCAATGCGGTCGAGCGCTTTGGGATCGCTGCGGGTCATATCCTGAATTTCGCTGCTCTCGAGATAGATTTTCGAGACGCCAAGTTCTAAGTCGCGCAATATCTGCTCGCAAACGGCGTCCGCATCGAACGGTACATCAAGATTTTTGCGGCCCATTTCGGTCATGACCTTCAACCCCAGTTCCAGCGCACGTGCAATCAGTTCCTCACGATAACCCGCTTCCATAGGCGCCATCGTATCCTCGCTCATCTCGACGCCGGCGAAGCCCAGATCGCGTACGGCCTTGAAGTAATCGTCCACCTTGTGCTGGATGACTGCGAGCTGAAATGGAATGCCGCCAGGAAGCACGTCGATGCCGTTCTTGTTGTACAGCGCGACTTTCTTTTTGATCCACGCTGCGGAAAGGCGATCAACAAGTCCCGCGTGGTCGGTGATCTTCGCGTAGTCAATGATCGGAGCAGCGATTTCGATAATATCTTCGGTAGCACGCAGCGGAATGCCCACCTCGGACATCAGCAGCATGCTGTTCGTGCGCGGTTTGGGCGGTAGTTGCATCACTTGCAGCATGGGAAATGCAGTCGGGTTCATCATGTTTCAATCGTCCCCAGGTGGCTTGCGCTAAGAATTATTCAAACCGGATTTTCGCAGCCTCAATTACTTTTGCCCACAAGGCGCTTTCTTTTTTAATGCGCAGGGCGAATTCTTGAGGCGTGTTGGCAACCGGATCAGCGCCGATGTCGAGCAACTGTTTACGCACCTCGGGTAGCCCGACGACACGCGCGATGTCGCGGTGCGTTTTGACAATAACGTCGGATGGCGTCCCCGCAGGCGCGACAAGTCCAAACCATACGTCAGTGTCAAAACCCGGCACTCCAGCTTCCGCGATTGTTGGAACATCCGGCAGTAACGCGGAACGTTTGGCCGTGCTTACGCCCAGCGCGCGCAACTTCGCTGCTTTGATGTACGGCAGAGCAGCCGGCGTATTGAAGAATAACAACTCTATCTGGCCGGCTATAAGATCGGTCGCCGCGGGCGGGCCGCCCTTATACGGCACGTGCACGATGTCGATGCCGGTCATCGAGCGGAATAGTTCCATGGCGAGATGCAGCGACCCGCCAGTGCCCGATGATCCGTAGTTCACTTGTCCCGGATTTGCTTTGCACAGCGCGATCAATTCGCGCACGTTTCTCGCCCGGAACGATGGATTCGTGACAAGTAACTGGGACGTCGATGCGATGATCGTTATCGGCGCGAAGGCCTTGTCGGGGTCGTAGGGGAGACTTTTGAACAGACTACGATCGATGGTGAACGATGTGTTGAGCGAAAAGAGCTGTGTATAGCCATCCGCCGCTGAACCGGCGGCGAGCTGAGTGCCGAGCCTGCCGCCACCGCCCGCACGATTGTCGATCACGACCTGCTGATTCCACAGGTCGTAAAGCTTTTGTCCGACGACGCGGCCTACAAGGTCGATGCTGCCGGCCGGTGGAAACGGCACGATCCATCTCACCGGCCGCGCCGGAAACGTGTCGCTGGTCTCTGCCGCCATGCAGACAGTATCTGCGACTGCTGTGTAACATAGCGCAAGCGCAACGAGGCGGCGCAGCGCGCGGCATGATGAGAGATGCTGCAATACTTTCTTTCGAGGATTGTGCTGCGTTGATGCGCGGCAGCCGGCCGTTAGCATAGCATTCGCACCGCCGCGCCTGCGTTGCGATGGTTTAATATGGAATTCACGCGCTGAAGAAACCGTATACTTGCGTGCGCGAGCGATCACAGAAAATTGCATGCGTGGCTAGCGGCACGCGTGCATCAAATGAAGGTGAGCAGCACGTAATGGATCCCGGTCTCGACATACATGCGGGCGGTACAGAAATTCCGGCGCCCGCGGACTTCCGCTGGCCAGGCGGTAAGCGCATTGCGGTTTTTTTTCGCGTCGCATTCGAATGGTGGTCCGATGGCAAATGGCCCGGCATCGGCCCGATGGGTAATCCGCTCAAAGCCGGTCTGCCCGATCTCAATGCTGTCGGTTGGGCGGAGTACGGACACCGGCGCGGAATTTTTCGCGCGCTTGAAACATTCGCGCGCCACGACATCAAAGCGACGATCAATGTGTGCGGAATACTCGCCGAGCGTTATCCCGACATTGTTCGACGCATCCACGATGACGGCCACGACGTCGTGTCGCATTCATATGCAATGGACATCATTCCCATTTATCTCACGGAAGACGAAGAGCGGGCGAACATACGTCGCACGACGGATCTGTTGCAACAGGCGACCGGTGTCAAGCCGCGCGGTTGGATAAGCCCGCGCAGCACGCCGAGCCAGCGCACGCCGCGACTTTTGCTCGAAGCAGGCTACGACTGGCACGGCGATACGTTGAACGATGATCTGCCGTACGTCGTTAAATTCGGCGATCGCTCGATCGTCGCTTTTCCCAATAATACAGAAGTCAATGATCTGCCGATTTACATGAAGCATGGCAACTCGCCGCGCGTCATGCTGGAGATGTTCGAGGACTGGCTTGCGTATGCGCGCACGTATGAGCGCGGCGCCGCCCGCATGGACCCGGCAATACATACGCATGTGTTTGGACGACCGGCCGGCATGGCCGTCTTCCAGCGCATCATGGAGATAGCAAAAGCCGCTGACGACATCTGGATCGGCACACGGTCACAGGCCGCAGCGCATCTGCGTGCGACATTGCGCATGTAACTATCGTCACCCACTACCTTATCCGAGCTGAAAACCTTTTTTGATTCTGTTGCCATCACTCATGCCCAATTCCGCCGCCGCAACTACGCGATCGAAAACTGAGAACGAAATTGTCGTTGAGCGCGACGTCATGGTTGCGATGCGTGACGGTGTGAGACTCGCAACAGACATTTATCGTCCCGCGCGCAATGGCAGCGCAGTCGCGGAAAAATTGCCGGTGATTCTGGAGCGCACCCCGTACGGCAAGCTGCAGACCTCGCGCTCCGAGGTTGATGCGGGTATGGCGACGCCGCGCCTGCGTCCGGACGTAGCGACCTGGTTCGTGGAGCACGGCTACATCGTCGTCTATCAGGATTGCCGCGGCCGTTATGCGTCCGAAGGTGAATTCGTCAAGTATCTGTCCGACGGCGAAGACGGTTATGACACGATGGCCTGGCTTGTTCGTCAGCCATGGTGCAACGGCAAGATCGCGACCATGGGTCTGTCGTATGCGGCGCACACGCAGGGCTCGCTCGCATGCCTGAACCCGTCGGGACTCGCCGCAATGGTCATCGACTCGGGCGCGTTTTCCAATGCATACCTGTCGGGCATACGCAGCGGCGGCGCGTTCGAGATGAAACAGGTGACCTGGGCCTTCAACCAGGCCAAGGAAAGCCCGCTCGCAAAAGCGAACCGCGTTGTTCGCGCCGCGCTTGACCAGGAAAATCTCATTGACTGGTTTAAGACCATGCCATGGAAGCCTGGGCATTCTCCGGTACGCTGGGTGCCGGAGTATGAGGACTACCTGTTTGCGCAATGGACGCACGGCGCATTCGACGACTACTGGAAGCAGCTCGGTATTTACGCTGACGGTTATTACGATCAGTTCGCCGACGTGCCGCAGATTCACATGTCGAGCTGGTATGACGCCTACGTCCGCACCGCCACTGACAATTACATTGCGCTAAGCAGGAGTAAGCGTGGACCGGTGCGGCTCATCATGGGCCCGTGGACGCACGGTGACCGCTCGAAGAGTTACGCTGGAGATGTCGACTTCGGCACGGCGGCGACAATCGATAATAATCTCGCGCCGCACTGGCGCGCGTTCCGTCAACGCTGGTTTGATCACTGGCTGAAGGGTGTCGACAACGGGGTCGACCGTGAACCGGCCGTGCGGCTTTTCCTCATGGGCGGCGGTTCCGGTCGTCGCAATGCCGCCGGCAGGCTCGATCACGGCGGTCGCTGGATTGCCGGCACTGACTGGCCGCTGCCCGAAGTCAAATACACCAACTACTATCTACACGCAGATGGCTCGCTCGATACAGGCATGCCTGCTGCAGACGCGCAACCGCGATCGTACGATTTCGATCCGCGTGATCCCGTGCCCACGATGGGTGGACCGCTTACTTCCGGCGCGCCGGTGTTCGTGGGCGGCGCATTCGACCAGCGCGAAGATGAGCGCTTCTTTGGCGTTCAGCACCCCGGGCTGCCGCTCGCGGCGCGTCATGATGTGCTGGTCTTCGAAACGCCACTACTCGAGGAAGACGTCGCCGTCGTCGGACCTGTCGTTGTGCGTCTGCACGTTGCATCGACGTGCGTCGATACCGACTTCACGGCGAAGCTGGTCGATGTGCATCCGCCGAATCAGGACTATCCGCGTGGCTTCGCGATGAATCTATGCGATGGCATCCTGCGTTGCCGCTATCGCGATTCATGGGAACGTCCGGCAATGATGACGCCGGGCCAGGTTTACGAAATCAAGATCGAGCCGTTCGCAACTTGCAATCTGTTCAAGGCCGGGCATCGTATCCGCCTGGATATCTCATCGAGTAATTTCCCGCGTTACGACGTGAACTTCAACACCGGCGAGCCCGAAGGCCGGGCAACGATGAAACGTGTGGCGACTAATACCATCTATCTCGATCGCAAACGCGCTTCGCACGTTGTATTGCCCATTGTGCCGCTGCATGCATTAACGCCGTTGCAATCTTCATGATCCTGATCCGACTATTCGCTGCGCTGCTGTTGGCTGCCGTATGCTGGCACGCGGCCATCGCTGCTGATCTTGTCATTGCGCGCGCCGTCGAGCAGTCGTCGCTCGATCCGCTCTTCGGCCGCACCAACAACAACTACAGCACATCGGGCTGCATGTTCGAGCGGCTGGTGCAGGATGATGCGGCGAACCAGATCAAGCCCGGGCTCGCGGTAACGTGGCGCGTCGTAAACCCGACGACATGGGAAATCAAGCTGCGCGAAAAAGTGAAATTCCATGACGGGACCGATTTCAGCGCAGATGACGTCGTCTTCTCGCTCGAGCGCGCACGTGACGTGCCGAATAGTCCGGCATCGTTCTCGAGCGCGGTAGCAGGCATTACCGAAATAAAGGCTCTGAGCAGTCTCGTGGTGCAGATCAAAACGGCGCAGCCACTGCCGCAATTGATGGAGCAAATCGGCCGTGCGTTCATCATGTCACGCAAGTCCGCTAGTGGACTCACGACTGCTGACTTCAACGCGGGCAAGGGCCTGGCGGGCACCGGTCCTTACCACTTCGTGGAGTGGTTACCGGGACAGCGTCTGGTGCTCAAGCGGTTTGGCGCCTATTGGGGACCCAAGCCTGACTTCGAGAATGTCACGGTGCGCTTCATTCCCAAAGATGCGGCGCGTGCAGCGGCTTTGCTTGCGGGTGACGTAGACATGATCGATCTGGTTTCGCCCGATAACGTCAAGCAGCTGCGTGCCAGTCCAAAGGTAAAAGTCTATTCGATCGCTTCGACACGACTGATTTATCTGGCGCTCGATTCCGATCGCGATCGCAGTCCGTTTGTCACCGACGCCAGCGGCAAGCCCACAGATAAAAATCCGCTCAAGGACGCTCGTGTGCGCCGCGCGATTTCGCTGATGATAGATCGCAAGGCGATCGTCGATCGTTTGCTCGAGGGCTCCGGCGAGCCTGCAGGACAAATGGTGCCGCAGGGTCTGGGTGGCTACGATCCGGCACTCGTGCCGCTCAAACCGGATGTCGCCGTAGCTAAGAAACTGCTGGCTGAGGCAGGCTACCCGCAAGGTTTCGGCATCACCATCCATACTTCCGCCGACCGTTTCCCACGCGATGCCGATCTCGCGCAGGCGCTGGGGCAGATGCTGACGCGCGGCGGCATCAAAGTGAACAATGTGTTCGCGTTGCCGTACAACGTCTACGCGTCGGCCGCGACAAAGCGCGAATACAGCGCGTTCATCTTCAGTTTCGGCACCACCACGCCGGACTCGGCAATCGGATTGACGACCGTTCTCGCGACTTACGACCCGAGCGCTTCACTGGGCACATTCAACCGGTCGCGTTACTCGAATGCTAAGTTCGATACCGTATTGAAACGAGCACTCGGTGAATTCGACGACGCCAGGCGCAATGCCGATTTGCGCGAAGCCGCGCGCATCGCATTTGAAGACGTCGCAATCGTGCCGCTCTTCTGGCCTGTCATTCATTGGGCGGCGCGCAATGGCATCGTGTATGAGCCGCGACGCGACGAAGAAACGCTGCCGCAAAAAGTCAGCATTGCGAAGCAGTGAATGATCGACCGTTACTTGAACTTGTATAAACGAGCCCCGGAAAGATACCTATGAAAATTACAACCATCGAATCGCAAATCGTGCGCGTTCCCGCCGACGAGCCGCTTGCCGGCGGTCCGGCTGTAGCAGGCGCCACACGCGACTTTGTCGCGCTCACCATTCGAACAGACGAGGGCGTGGAAGGTATCGGCATTAGTTTTTTTGGCGGCGCCTTGATGGGCGCGCTGAAAATGGCAATCGATGCGCTGGGCGCGCTCACGGTTGGCGAAGATCCGCTCGACATCGAGGCCATCGTGGGCAAGCTGCGCGCCGCGGCCGGTATGAGCGGTCCGGGCGGGATATTCACGCTCGCGCTCGCTGCCATCGATATCGCGTTGTGGGACATCAAGGGCAAGGTCTTCAATCTGCCGCTTTCGCGCCTGCTCGGCGGATATCGACAGCGCGTGCCGACCTATGCGAGCGGCGCGCTCATGCGCCATTTCCCGCTCGACGCCGTGGCAAAGGCGGGAGCGAAGCTGGTCGAGAAGGGCTTTCGCCAGATGAAGACGCAGCTTGCGCTGCCCGGTGACACCAGTGCCGACAAAGAAGTCGAGCGTATGCGCGTACTGCGCGATGCCATCGGCCCGGACATCGATCTCATGTGCGATATCAATCAGCGCTGGGACGTGCGGCAGGCCATCTCGATCGGCAGCCGTGTTGAGCAATTCAATCTGTTCTGGCTCGAGGACGTGACCACGCATGACGACTACGCCGGACTCGCGCGCGTCGCGGAGGCGCTGGCGACACCGGTTGCAGGCGGCGAATATGTCTATGGTCTCGCGCCCTTCCGCCACATGCTCGAAGCGCGCTCAGTGGATATCGTAATGATTGATGTGCTGCGTTCTGGCGGCATCACCGGATGGATGAAGATCGCCGGCATGGCGGAAGCGTTCAATGTGCCCGTCGTGAATCACCTGTGCCCGGAAATATCAGTGCACCTCGTTGCAGCTATTCCGCACGGACTGACCGTCGAGTACATGCCATGGTCGGCGAAACTGTTCGAAGAAGTTCCACAGCCGGTGAAAGGTGAGCTCACCGTGCCCACCAAGCCCGGCCTCGGACTCAAATTCGATAAGGCTGCGCTCAAGCGCTATGGAACGGCGTAGGCCGTTTTCGGCGCCCCGATCGTGACCGCATCACAGCCGGGGATTCTTGCTGCGGGCCCCGTGAGCGGTCGCTACCTCACGTTTACGCTGATGCCTGGCGGCGACGCTCGGAAGGCGCTGCATCATCTAGCCGCAATTATCGACGGTGAAGCATGTGTCGCCGGTCTCGGTGAACCGCTACTGCGTGCGCTTGGCAGACCTATCACCGATATGCAGACATTTCCGCGTTGTAGCGGCGATGGCTTCGAGGTGCCGTCCACGCCCGCTGCGCTCTGGTGCTGGTTGCGTGGAAGTGATCGCGGCGACTTATTCCATCGCAGCCGCTTGATCGAGAAAACGCTGGCAGAAGCATTGGTACTCGATAGTGCGGTCGATGCATTTCGTCATGACGGCGGCCGCGATCTGACCGGGTACGAAGACGGCACTGAAAATCCGCATGACGATGCGGCGATTGCAGCGGCAATCGTTCAAGGCCATGGCATTGGACTCGATGGTGCAAGCTTCGCCGCTGTGCAGCAGTGGGTGCACAATTTCGATCGCTTCGAAGCGATGACTCGGCATGACCAGGACAATGCGATTGGACGCCGCAAGTCCGACAATGAAGAACTTGCCGATGCTCCGGAATCGTCGCATGTGAAGCGCACGGCGCAGGAAACTTTCGCACCAGAAGCGTTCGTTGTGCGCCGCTCTATGCCATGGAATGATGCGACCCGCGCAGGACTCATGTTCGTCGCCTTCGGGCATACGCCTGCTGCATTTGCGGCGCAATTGAACCGCATGGTGGGCGCCGAAGATGGCGTCATTGATGCGCTGTTCGGATTCTCGCGTCCGGTTACGGGAGCGTATTATTGGTGTCCGCCCATGCTTGAGGGCAGATTGGACCTAACGGCGGTGTGTTGAAGCACGCGGTGTTACGCCGAGCATCCGGCTTGCAGCTTACTCGAGCCTTATCCCTGCTTCTTTGATGGTGCGTGCCCACCGCGCAATGTCGGCGCGCAGAAAGTCGCCGAATTCCCGGTGGACTTATCACCGGCTCGAAACCAAGTACGGCAAGGCGTTCTCTAAAATCCGCGGTTTTGAGCGTTGCGACGATCCGCTCGTTAAGCCGCGCGACTACACTCTCTGGCGTGCCGCGCGGCGTCAGGACGCCGTACCAGGTCGCTGCCTCATAGCCCTGCACGCCCGCTTCCGCGACGGTTGGCAGATCAGGCACTAAAGCCGAGCGCTGTGCGCTCGTCACGGCAAGCGCTTTGACTTTTCCTGCCCTCACATGCGGCAGTGCCGCGCCTATGACGTCGAACATGAGCTGTACCTGGCCGGCAAGCAGATCAGTTTGCGCGGGGCCGCTGCCCTTGTATGGCACATGTGTCATGCGTACGCCTGCCATGTTTTCAAACAGCTCAGCAGCAAGATGTGTGATGCCGCCGGTGCCGGTGGACGCGAAATTGAGCGCACCGGGTTTCGCTTTCGCGAGCCCAATCAATTCGCTGATTGAATTTGCAGGCACGGAAGGATGTGCCGCAACGATCATCGGCCCGCTAGAGATCAGTCCCACCGGCGCAAAATCGCGCAACGAGTCATACGGCAGTTTTCGATACAGGCTCGCGCTGATGCCGAAGGAGGCCGTTGTGAACATGATCGTATAGCCGTCGGCCGGCGCTTTGGCCGCAATCGCTGCGCCGAGTGTCCCGGCGGCGCCGGCGCGATTATCGATAACGAACTGCTGACCGAAGCCTTCGCCGAGCTTCTGGCCGATCATGCGCGCGACAGTGTCGGAACCGCCCGGCGGAAATGGCACGATGAAGCGCACCGGGCGCTCCGGATATGCAATCGTATCTGCAGCGGCGACGTTGCAGAACAAAACCACCGCACCAATGAAACTATTGGCGGCAATGCCACGCGCCCTGCACATCACGCGGCGTTCGCTACAAACCGCGTATCAACCGCGTCTGCGGCATTCCCGCACCGATATATACATTTTGCGGACCGGCTCCGCCGGCGACAGCGATGTAAATCTCGTCGGGGCTGCGCGCACGCCACACTGTTTTGTCGTCGCCGCGCCCGGCGCCGCGCTCAGTCGACGAGAACGCTTCCGCGAAATGTGAGATCGGCAGTCGAGCCATCTCCCATAGACGCTGCTGGATATCACGTTTAGTGAGCCCGGCTTCGTGCAGGGACTGAGCGTGATTGACGCCCACGAGCAGCAGCACACCGTCGCCGCCGCCATACATCGGCGGCATGTTCGTGGCGATCTGGCGCAGAATTTCTTCAGCACCCACACCCTCGCCGCCGGAGATGTTGCAGAAGTTCGACGCTTTGAAAGCCGTCACCGTGCTGTCCTCCCGCTTGAAGCCGCGATCGACATGAAACGGTGTCCACGGATTTTCTTCCTCGTTTTCACCGCAGATGTATGAATAGCGAAGCGGCGAACCGAAGCTGGTCTTGGAATAAACACCCGGCAAAGCACCGCCTGCATTGATGAGCACGAGGCGCAAGGCGCGGCCGATTGTCGCGTTAGCGCGCCATCCCGGGCCCAGACAGCCGGTCCCGTAATTGATTTCGAGTTGGTTGCGCACGGGGCCGTTAACGAGCAGGAACGGCGTCATGGGATTCGTCGTGACCTGCATGAGTTCCAGCGGATAGCTTGGATCAGTGACGCCCTCGACAGCCGCAATCAGCACCGGCATGTACTCGGGACGGCAACCGGCCATGATCGCATTGACGGCAATCACTTCGACTGTCGCGCGGCCTTTGCGCGGCGGCAGCAGCGCCACGAGATCGTCGGCCGGTCGGCCCGCTGCGGCAACAAATTTTTCAACCGCTTCAGGCGTCGCCGGAATAATCGGCAGACCGTCAGTCCACCCCTGTTCATACGCGTGCTCGTAGCTGCGCGTGAGGAGGTCCGCGACCGATTCCGCTTGTACCTGGGTCTGCGCCTGCGTCATACCGGCACCGTTGAGCGCGGCACGCCGTGTGGGTGGATTTCTTTAATGCGGTCCTTCATGCGCAACTGCAGCTCCGCTGGTGGCAGCGTCAATCCGTCGATCACAGTTTGAATCATTGCGTTCGCGCGCGGCCGCAGCGCTTCAGGCTCGAGCTGGCGAATCGGATTGGGCGTCTCTGCGATAACGACGTATGGAAATCCCTGCGTCGATGACATGCGCCGGGCAAACTTCGAGAACATATCGGTAACGACCATCACTGCGGGAATGCCGCGTTCTTCAAGAGCCGGTGTGACGTGGCTACACCACGTCGTGCACGACCCTCAGTCGCCGCTGGCGGTGATGACCACGTCGCAGCGCTCGACGAGGCCATCGAGCCGCTCTTTCATGGTATCGAGCAGTTTGCCGTCGCGCAGGGGTAACTCCCGCACGGGCTGCTCCATAAAGACTTCTTTGAGCTTATAGCGTTCCTGCAGCAAGTCGCCGAGCGAGCGCAGAATGTGAATCGCAGACGGCCGCCAGTTCGGCAGCAGCCCGAGGACTTTGCCATCGAGCGTCGCTGGACGCGGCGCAAGTTTGCTGTCGGACATCTCGTCGAGATAAACGGCGAGCGGCGACATCATGGTTAGATTGAGAGCGGACATTGTGTTCCTCTGGATGTAAGGCGGAAGGACCGCCAGTATTGTCGGCGGTATAAGGGCTATCCGAAACCATCATAATCAGCCGGCGCACGCAGGGCAAGGGCGCTTGCTGACGAGCTCGGCGGATAGATCACGCCTGCAGTTGATTTGATCGTATGGGCAAGCAATTGCGGACACGTAGTCATTTTGTTCTACACTCACGCCAACACGCCACGGCTACGTGTGCCAGCAGAGAATAAAAGGTGACAGGGAACGTCGGAGCGATTCAATGACAGCGATATTGCGGTCAGCGCTCGTTCTCTGCGCACAGTTCACCATCAGCATCGCGGTAGCTCAATCGTATCCCGTGCATCCGATTCGCATGATCATCCCGGCCTCACCGGGCAGCGGCAGCGATTACTTTGGCCGCACTGTGGCGCAGTCGCTAACTGATCTGTATCGCCAGCAGGTGATCGCTGACAACCGGGCGGGAGCGGGCGGCCTGATTGGCGCAAGCCTGATTGCGTCTGCAACACCCGACGGTTACACGATCGGTATTGCGTCTTCGTCGCTCATCGTGTCCCCCTTGTTGCAGAAGACGCCGCCGTATCGTTCGATAGAAGACTTTGCGCCGGTCGCGCTGATGGCATCGATCACCAGCGTGCTCGCCGTGGCGCCGGCCGTGCCGGCCACGACAGCAAAGGAATTTGTCGCGCTGGTGAAGTCCAGGCCCGGTCAATTTAATTACGCCTCGATTGGCGCCGGCACCGCCGCACACCTGTCTGCCGAAATTTTCAATCGCGCGGCGGGGCTCGAAGCCGTGCACGTGCCATTCAAGACGATCGCTGATTCATATACCGAGATGTACGCGAACCGCGTGCATTATTTTGTCTACGTTGCGCCGGCGGCGATGCCCGGCATACGCGATGGAAGACTGCGTGCGCTCGCGGTAACCAGTGCAAAGCGCTTCGCGGCGTTGCCTGATGTGCCCACCATGGCCGAGGCGGGACTGCCTTCAGCGCAAGTTGACACCCTGTTCGGCATCGTTGCGCCGGCGAAGACGCCAACCGCAATCATCGCGAAACTGCACGCAGACATCGTCACGATTTTGCGGCAGCCCGATACGCGTGAGCGGTTCGAGCGGCAGGGCGGCGAGCCGGCGGTGGACACGACGCCCGAATCGTATGCGAAACTGTTGCGGGCTGAATACGATCGGTATCGCCGCCTGATACCCGAGATCGGTCTCAAACCTCAGTAACGTCTATCGAAGGATGCGTCATGGATATGCCGGCAACGAAACCGAAATCAAAACTCAAACTGAACGAGCTGACTGCAACCGAAATCGTCGCTGCCATCAACGGCGGACAAACAACGTGCGAGGCGGTAGTGCGTGCGTGTCTCGAGCGCATCGAGGCACGAGAGCCGGCGGTGCAGGCCTGGCAGTACCTCGATCCGAAGCAGGCGATTGCTCAGGCAGTTGCACTGGATAAAAGCGGGCGGCGCGGACCGCTTGCCGGCGTGCCGTTCGGGATCAAGGACATCATCGATACGAGCGACATGCCAACGGAATACGGGTCGCCTATCTACAAAGGACACCAGCCGCGCAATGAAGCTGCGTGTGTCGCTCTTGGACGCAAAGCGGGCGGCGTGTTGATGGGCAAAACGGTGACGACCGAGTTCGCGAACCGCTTTCCGGGAAAGACACGCAATCCGTTCGATCCCAAGCGAACACCGGGCGGCTCGTCGAGCGGCTCTGCCGCGGCTGTCGGTGACTGTATGGTGGCGCTCGCGATCGGCACACAGACCACTGGCTCGACGATACGCCCGGCGTCATTTTGCGGCGCGTTCGGTTATCGGCCGACATATGGTGATCTGCGCTGTTCAGGTGTGCGCGAAGCTGCAGGTTCGCTGGATACGCTTGGACTGATCGCCCGCTCGGTCGAGGACATTGCACTCTACCGCGATGTGTTAGTGGGTGAGCAACCGGTGCCTGTGCCTGAACATGCGGGCGCCTTGCGCGTCGGTTTCTGCCGCACGCACTTGTGGCCGGAAGTTGAAACACATACGCAGGCGCTGCTGCAGGATGCGGCGCAAAAGCTCGCAAAAACGGGCGCGAAAGTCAGCGATGTAAACCTGTCTGCTGAATTCGAACAGCTCGTCGATACTCACCTCGCCATCTCGAGCTTCGAGTTTTCGCGGAATTTCACTTACGAGATCGAGCATCACTGGGACAAACTCAGCGACGCGCTGCGCAAAGGACGCCTGCAAAGCGGTCTCTCGTGCACATTCGAGCGCTATCGCGACGCACGTGCATTCGCTGCAAAATGTCGTCACGCATTCGCGGCCCTCATGAACGATTACGACGTGCTGCTGACGGCCGCGGCAACCGGCGAAGCACCCCTTGGGCTGGAATCCACCGGCAACGCAAAGCCCTGCCTGATCTGGACCACCTTGCATGTGCCCGCGTTGACGATGCCGGTATTCAAAGGACCGCACGGTTTGCCGGTCGGCGCACAGATCATCGGTAAACATGACGGCGACCGTGCGTTGTTCGCTGCCGCACGGCGCATCTATAGTGCGCTGACGTAATCAACGCAAAATCGCGGGAGCCGGACATGAACAATCTGCTGCTGCAGACGACGATCGCGGGCAGCCTGCCGAAGCCCGCGTGGCTCGCTCAGCCGAAACAATTATGGGCGCCCTGGCTGCTCGACGGCGACAGCCTGATCGAAGGCAAGCGTGATGCGACGCGGCTTGCGATCCGCGACCAGGAGCGAGCCGGCATCGACATCATCACTGACGGCGAGCAATCGCGGCGCCATTTCGTAACCGGCTATCTCGAGCATCTGAAAGGGATCGACTTCGATCATCTCGTGAAGATGAGCATCCGCAAGCGCTACGACGCCAATGTGCCGCAGGTCGTCGGACCGGTGTCGCGCCCGCGTCCCGTACACAATGACGACCTGCGACTCCTGCGTGCGGAGACGTCCCATCCAATCAAATACACACTGCCTGGTCCGATGACGATCATCGATACGCTCTTCGACCGCTACTACAAGGACCGCAGCCGGCTCGCGATGGCGTTCGCAAAGATTCTCAATAAGGAAGCGCACGAGCTTGCAGCGCTCGGCGCCAACGTCATTCAGTTCGATGAGCCCGCGTTCAATGTCGACGCCTATCGCGACGACGTCAAGTCGTGGGGAATCGACGCCTTGCAGCGCGCAGCGGATGGTTTGAAATGCAAGACGGCCGTTCACATCTGTTACGGCTACGGCATCAAGGCGAATGTCGACTGGAAGAAAACGCTCGGGTCACAGTGGCGCCAGTATGAAAGCACCTTTCCGCTGCTCGCGCGCTCGACGATCAATCAGGTGTCCCTCGAGTGCCATAACTCGAAAGTGCCGCTCGAACTGATCGGCTTGCTCAAAGGCAAGGACGTGATGGTCGGCGCCATCGACGTCGCTACTGAGAAAATAGAGAAGCCGGAAGAGGTTGCGCGCACAATACGTGCGGCCATGAAGTTCGTCGCGCCCGAGAAACTCTATCCATGCACGAATTGCGGGATGGTGCCGTTGCCGCGCGAGGTCGCACTCGCAAAACTCAAAGCGCTGGCTGCGGGCGCAGCGATCGTACGCGCGGAACTCAGCGCTGGCCGGAAAAAGAAACGAAGCTAAGGCGCAGCGCAGTGATGAGCTAATGCGTCGCCGGCAGGAAAACGCAAGACTGATTAGATGGCTGCTATTCCGCTGTAATCGGATCAGATAGGTCTGCGCTGCTAATAGCATTCAATCGGCGCGGATCCCGGCCGTTTTCACGACCTTCGACCACTTCGCCATTTCGGCGTTGATGTACGCCGCAAACTCCTCGGGCGTATTGTTCATCGGCTCGGCGCCGATCGAGTAGAGTCGCTCGCGTGCATCGGGCTCGCGCAATGAGCGTGCGACTTCGGTATTGAGCTTCATGATGATTTCGCGCGGCGTACCGGCGGGCGCAATCAATCCGTACCACGAGTTCACTTCGAACCCGGTCAAGCCGGCTTCAGACATCGTCGGTATGTCAGGAGTGCCCTGCCAGCGCTTGACGGTCGTCACGGCCAGCGCGCGCAGTCGTCCGGCTTTCACGGCGGGAATGCCGGTGACGATGCCATCGAAGAGCAGGCCGATCTGGCCGCCCATCACTTCGGTGTGAGCCGGAGCCAGTCCCTTATAGGGAATGTGCGCGATTTTGATGCCGCCCATGAGGTTCAGCAGTTCGCCGGCGAGGTGCGACGCGGTGCCGTTGCCGGAGGAACCATAACTTAACTGACCGGGCCGTGTTTTCGCGAAGGCGATCAATTCTTTTACGGACTGCGCGGGTATCGACGGATGGACCACGAGGACATTGGCTATCGATGCGAACAGCAGCACGGGCGCGAAGTCCTTCAAAGTGTCGAACGGCAGTTTCGAATACAGAAAGGGATTGACCGCATGCGCGAAAGCCGGCTCCAGGAGCGTGTAGCCGTCCGCCGGCGCTTTGGCGACGATCTCGCTCGCGATGTTGCCGCCCGCGCCGGGACGGATATCAACAATGACCTGCTGTCCCCATTTCTCGGTAAGCTTTTGCGCGATGGTGCGCGCTGCAACGTCGCTTGGTCCGCCCGCAGCAAAGCCGACGACGAGGCGGATCGGTTTCGCCGGATACTGCTGCGCATGCACGACACATGCGCACGCCAGAAGCGCTGTAATGATTGGAATTCGAATTTTCCGCATCGATTTTTTCTCCTGACTTTTTTTCTCGAGTCCCGACTCTTGTTTTCAATCCACCTTGGCGCCCGAATCCTTCACGACCTTCGCCCACTTTTTGATTTCGCTATCGATGAGTTGCGCGAATTGCTCCGGCGCACCGGGATGCACTTCAACGCCGGAGGCAAACAGACGGTCTTTCACCTCCTGCGTTTGAAGGGCGGCAAGAGCCGCGGCACTGAGTGTCGTGACCGTATTCGGAGGCATGCCGGCCGGACCAAGCAGTCCGTACCATGCAGCGGCGGCATAACCCGGCAGCGCCGCTTCAGACATTGTCGGCAAGTCGGGAATGGACGGTGAGCGCTGAGCGCCGGTGACTGCGAATGCACGCAGTCGTCCCGCCTTCACGAGCGGAATCGCCGAGGACAGACTTGCGAACATCAAATCGAGCTGACCGGCAAGTAATGCGGTCAGCGCTTCAGTTGCGCCTTTAAACGGCACGTGCACCATCTTGACGCCGGCCATGCTGCTGAAAAGCTCCGCCGAAAGGTGCACCGATGTGCCGGCGCCTGACGAACCGTAGTTCAACTGTCCCGGCCGCGCTTTGGCCAGCGCGATGAGTTCCTTGATCGATTTGGCAGGCACATAGGGATTGATGACGAGGATGTTGGGGCTATCGCCCACCAATGCGATCGGCGTGAAATCGCGTTGCGGGTGATATGGTAGTTTCGAGTACAAGCTGTAATTGATCGCGTGCGTGCCGATCGTACCCATCATCACGGTATAACCATCGGGCGCGCTCTTGGCCGTCATTTCCGCGGCAATGTTGCCGCCCGCGCCGCCACGGTTGTCGATGACAAAGCCCTGTCCGAGTTTTTCGCGCATCTGCGGTTCCATCGCGCGCGCGATGATGTCCGCCGCGCTGCCAGCGGTGAATGGGATAAGCACGCGAATTGCCCGTGCAGGATACTGCTGCGCGAGTGCCGCACACGATGCACAAGCAAGGTAAAGCAAACCAAATCGCAGCAAGCACTGCATCGTGTCCTCCGAGCCTTATCGTTTTGCGCAAGCGTAGCACGATGCGCCGCGACGGGTGAGCGGGCTTGGACGCCGGCGCATGCGATGCGGTATTCTTGAGCGCATATCCCGGCTTCAAGTCGTGAGCTCGGGCGACCTTAGCAACACGCACGGCCCGCCCAGCGTCAAGTGCTGGCCGCACGGCGTAAAAATTTAATCCGCTTGGCGTCGATACCGCTATCTCCGGCGTGGGTTGTTGAGGCAGCTCTGAGATGCGCATAGTTATAATCAGCTAAAGGAGGATGCATTGACGATGTTCGACAGTAAAAAAAGAATCGATGTTGAAGATAGCAACACTTGCGCTGCCGTAAATGGCCGCCGAGAGTTTCTCGGCGGACTGGCAGCTCTCGGCGCCAGTGCACTGTTGCCGGGTTGTGCATCGGACGCAGGCCAGTCGGCAGCTGCACGCGGGAAGCCGCACCGCATCGACATTCATCACCATCTGCTACCGCCCAAGTATGTGGCCGAATTGCCGACGCATATCAAAGGCGAAAATCCGCCGCCGTGGTCGCCCGCCAGGTCGATCGAAGATATGGATAAGAACGGAATCGCGACATCGATCACTTCACTTATGCAGCCGCAGGTATGGTTCGGCGATGTTGCGCTCGGCCGGCGCCTTGCGCGTGAAAGCAACGACTATGCAGCGACGCTCGTGCGCGACTATCCCGGGCGTTATGGCATTTTTGCGACGCTGCCATTGCCCGATGTCGAAGGCAGCTTGCGCGAAATCGAATATGCGATGGACGTGCTCAAGGCTGATGGTTTCGGCTTGATGACGAGTTATGCCGGCAAGTATCTCGGCGATCCACAGTTCTGGCCGATATGGGAAGAGCTCAACCGGCGCAAGGCTGTTGTCTACAACCATCCGTTGTCGGTCGACTGCTGCCGCAATCCGGTTGCGCAGTACATCCAGAATTCGGCGATCGAGTATGCAACCGATACGTCGCGCATGATTGCGACGCTGCTCTTCAGCGGCGCGGCCGCGCGGTTCCCCGATATCCAGTGGATCCACTCGCACGGCGGCGGCACGATGCCATTTCTATATAGCCGGTATACGCGGCAGGAAGCGGCACTGAAAGATCGTCAGAAAGTGCTTCCCAACGGCGTTGCGCACGAAGTGAGGAAATTTTATTACGACACGGCGCAGGCGAATCACGCCGGCGCGCTCGCGGCGTTACTGAAGCTGGCGCCCGTTTCGCAAGTCATGTTCGGTACCGATTTTCCGTATCGGCCGGGTTCGGAGGCAGTGGTCGGGCTGACGAGTTATGGCTTTAGCGCCGCCGAACTCGAAGCGATTGACCGCGGCAATGCGCTTCGCCTCATGCCGCGGTGGCGTGCGGTGTGAGATAGATATAAACGCAGATTCGCCAGGGTCTTATCTTCGAGTAGCGCAAGTTATTCGTGGATCACACCGCAAAGGTAGCGAACGACGGATTGGAACAGCCGTCGTCAGAAAGGTCATCGAATGAAAATTGTATTTTCTCCGGCCATATCAGCGAAGGCATGGGCAATTGGAGAGGCGCTCGTGCCGGCGGGCTTTTCGGTCGAGATTCTGGCCAAAGAACCCGAGCGCCGTGTCGACCAACTCAAAGACGCTGACTTTCTGATGGGCTTCGCGCGCGCGCAGCCGCTCAAGGCCGATGATTACCCGCATCTGCGCAAGGTAAAGCTCATCCAGTTGCTGAGCGCCGGCTATGACGGCATCGATATCGGTCTCTTGCGTAAAAGCGGGATACCCCTCGCCAATAACGGTGGCGCCAATTCATATGCGGTGTCCGAGCACGCAATCATGCTGATGCTCGCAGTCTATCGTCGACTGCCGGCGCTCGACCGCCTCGTGCGCGCGGGCCAGTGGAAATCAAGTAAGCTCGGCGAGGAGCAGGAGCATGAACTCGCCGGGAAGACGGTTGGCATTATCGGCGCCGGCATGATCGGCAAAACGATCGCGCGTCGGCTGAGCGGATTCGAAGTAGAGCTGCTCTATTACGATCCGGTCCGGCTCTCGGCCGAAGACGCCACTAGACTGCGCATGACGTATTGCGAGCGTGACGAGTTGTTCCGCAGGTCCGATGTTGTAACGCTGCACGCGCCAGCCAACGAATCGAGCCACCACATGATCTGCGAGCGAACGCTTGCCTTGATGAGGCGTGATGCGATCCTGATTAACACCGCACGCGGAGAGCTTATCGATGAGGCGGCGTTGTACAAGGCGCTTCGCGAAGAGCGGATCTTCGCGGCCGGACTAGATACGTTTGATCAGGAACCGCCGGATCCTCAGAATCCGTTGTTCACCCTGCAGAACGTTGTGTTGTCCCCGCATGCTGCGGGTCCAACCTGGGAGAGCTGGCCGAAGCGCTTTGGCCACAGCTTTGCCAATATCGAGCGTGTGGCTCGCGGTGAGCCGCCGCTATGGGTCATACCTGAATTGCGTTCCTCCTGATACGCAGCTCAGTGCGGCCACTAACGTTGTTAAAGCGGCTGGATATTTCCCGCTTTCACGACTTTCGCCCAGCGTGGAATCTCGCTCCTGATTAGCGCCGCAAACTGCTCCGGCGAACTGCCGATGATCTGCGTGCCATCGGACACCAGCCGATTCGCGACTTCGGGTGACCGCACCGCCTTCACAACGATGCTGTTAAGCGTCGCAACGATTGCGGGCGGCGTGGCAGCCGGCACAAGTGCGCCGACCCAGCTCGTAAATACGTAGTCGCGCACACCGGATTCCGCAACGGTCGGTATGTGCGGCATCAGTGAAGAGCGCTCCGCGCTCGTGATGGCGAGTACCCGCACACGCCCGGAATTAACGTGTGGTAACGCCGCGCCGAGCGATGCGATGGTGATATCCGTTTCTCCGCCCAACACGGATGCGAGCGCCGGACCGCCGCCTTTGTAAGGCACGTGTGCGATCTGGGTACCGGTTTGGTGCTTGAAAAGCTCTGCGGCAACGTGAAAATTCGTGCCATTGCCGCCGGACGCGTAGTTGAGCTTCCCCGGACGGGCTTTCGCAAGCGCAATAAGCTCCTTGATTGAAACCGCCGGCACGCTCGGATGCACGAGGATGACATATGGCGCGGCGGCCAGAAGAGAAACCGGCGCGAAGTCTTTCTCGGCGTTGAACGGCAGGTTTGAAAACATTGACGGATTTACCACCAGCGTCAGCGTCGTGCATAAGATCGTATAGCCGTCAGCGGGCGCGCGCGCAACGGCTTCCGTTCCGATGTTGGTCGATGCGCCGGATCGATTTTCGACAACTGCAACCTGGCCCATTTGCTCGCTCATCTTTTGAGCGACGAGCCGGGTAACGATGTCGATGAGTCCGCCCGGTGAGGTAGGCACGATGACGCGCACCGGCTTCGCAGGAAATGTTTGCGCAGCGCACGGCGCGCAGGCCAACGCAAATAAAAGGGTAATGCACCGAAGAGGAAATGTTGTCATCGATGGTATGTTGCCGCTCATGCCGGGATTATCGTGCAGGTTACAATGGCGTGCGGGCCGGTTGCCAGGCCGGCCCACCGGTTCACAGCATCAATTCACTCTGCCACTACTTTCGCGGGACTAACTTTTGCCTCTTCTTACTAGACCCGGCGAGCCGGATCTTTATTACGAGCTCGACGATTTCACTGACGCCTGGAAACAATCCGCGCCGTGCATCATGCTGCAGCACGGCTACGCGCGCTCGTCGGTGTTCTGGCGCGCATGGGTGCCGTATCTCAGCCGGTTCTATCGGGTCGTTCGGCTCGACCTGCGCGGGCTCGGCAGATCAAGCCGCGACTTCGATCTGAATAGCGGCATAAGCCTCAAAAGCGTACTTGAAGGACTTCACCGATTTGCTCGATCATCTCGGCGTTGACTCGGCCCACTACTGTGGTGAATCTTCGGCGGGTACACTGGGAATGGCGTTTGCTGCCGAATTTCCGCAACGCGTGCGCACGCTGAGTATCATTTCTTCTCCGGTGGCGATGAGCGAGGAGGATAAAGTGAGTGCGCTCGCCGGACACCCGGATCGCGTCACGGCGCTGCGCAAGATGGGTTCGCGCGGCTGGCTAGAGGCATCCAATGCCGGCCGCCGCTTTCCGGCTAATGCCGATCCCAAACTGCTCGCATGGACGCTGGACGAAATGGGGAAGTCCGACGCGGAAGTGCTGATTGCAATGTACCGTTTTGTGTCAACAGTCGACGCCGCGCCCTATCTGCCGAAAATTTCCGCCCCGGTTCTTGGCATTTACCCAGCGGCGGGCGTGATTACCAAAGACGAGCACACCGATCTGTTGCGCGAGAAGATACGCAATCTGACGATGATCGCGCATTCCCCTGAATGCGCATAGCCTGCAGATCGTCGCGCCCGCGATGTGCGCGCAGGAGGTGCTTCACTTCATCGCCCGGCATGATGGAATTCCGTGTCGCGAATAGCCATATCGCCCGCTCGCTTTTCGGTGTGACGGCTGTTGAACGGTACCTAACCACACGCGAATTCGCGCAGCATGGCTAGCAATGTTCCGGGTGTCACCGTCAGCCAGCTGGCGGATCGGGTAATGGTTTCGACGAGATCGCCGTTGCCCATCCCGCCGGAAAATAACGAAAATGCAATCGTTCGCATGCGCGGGTTTTCGCAGTCGAATTCACTGTCTGCACGAGACGATGAATGCGGATTGCCGTTCGGCGACGAGCGAGGCGTCTTGAGGTCGACCAGATCGACCATCCGCACGCGATCAGCCTCGCGTGAGATGGTGGCGCGATCGGCATATGCGATGTATTCCTCGTTGTCATCAACCACCACCCACTCACTGGCGGCGCTGCAGCTCAACGACATAACCACGATCGTGAATGCGAGTTTTCTCATTACTAAGCCGGGAAATCGTGGCGATGATTCTACGACGGACTTGCTCCGTGACAGAGCGCGCGCTAAACGACGCAGTCAAACATCGCGACTTAACAGCGCCACTAACGGATCTCTCCCATGACAAAAATTCTTGGCATCTCCGGCAGCCTGCGCGCCGGTTCATTCAACACGCGGTTGCTCGCGAGCGCTGCGAAGGCGATACCTGATGGTTCGAGCCTGGAAATCGGCTCCATACGCGGCATTCCACTCTACGACGGCGACCTTGAGAGTGCGAGCGGATTGCCGGAAAGCGTGCAAAAGCTGAAAGCGCAGGTTGTTGCGTGCGACGGCTTGCTGCTGGTAACACCTGAATACAATAACGGAATTCCCGGTGTGTTCAAGAATGCCATCGACTGGCTTTCGCGTCCTTCGTCCGACATCCCGAAAGTGTTCGGCAATCGGCCGGTCGCTGTGATCGGTGCGTCACCCGGCGGTTTTGGAACTATATTGGCTCAGAACGCATGGCTCCCGGTACTGCGCACGCTTGGCACGCGGCCGTGGTTTGGCGGCCGCTTACTGGTGTCGCGCGCGAGCAAAGTGTTCGATCAGTCCGGCGATATGGCAGATGACGCAATGCAGACGCAGCTGCGAAACTTCATGCGCGGCTTCGCAGACTTCGTTCAAGCGAACGCTGCTTCCTCGTCCAAGGGCTGACACGGCCAGGGACGCGAAGGAAAGGGGTTTCGGCGCCGTTCGGACTTGATGCACGCCGCTTCGAGGGTTATCGTGCTCAGGTTCTACGCCCTGCAGTCACATTATCGGGTTAAGGCGAGACACCGTTGCCATGGTTGCATCCCGGTTGTTGCGTTTAATTTCGTACGTCTTTTCGCTCAGTGCGATATGTGCGTCGGCCGCGGTCGCCGCCGCGAATCCAGGGGCCGCACAATCGCCCGCGCTGGCGGACTATCCAATCCGGCCCATCCGCATCATCGTTGCATCGTCGCCTGGAACCGCCAGTGATTTTTTTGCGCGCACGGTCGGTGATGAGTTAAGCGCATTCTACGGACGCCGCGTCGTCGTCGATAACCGCGCAGGGGCCGGCGGACTGATCGGCAATACGATGGTCTCGAAAGCGAATGCCGATGGCTATACGCTCGGCATGATCGATGTCACGCGCATCATTACCGAGCTTATGCACGACCAGCCTCCGTATCGCGCGCTCGCGGATATCGTCGGTGTCACGCACGTCGCCTCGATCACTAACGTGCTCGTGGTTTCACCGGCGCTTGCCATGCACACGCCGCGTGATTTCGTTACTCACGCGCGAGGGCGCGCCGGCGAACTCAACTATGCGTCGCTGGGTATAGGATCCGCATCGCATCTTGCCGGCCAGTTGTTCACGCGCGCGCTGGGCATCGATGCGGTGCACGTACCCTTCCGTAATTTATTCGATTGCGTTATCGAGATGGGCCTCGGCCGCATGCATTACGCGGTGTTTACCTTGCCTTCCGTGCTGGCGTCGGTACGCGAGGGACGAATGAACGCACTGGCGGTGATGACTCAGCAGCGCAGCCCGGCGCTGCCCAATGTGCCGTCGATTGCGGAAGCGGGGTTGCCGGAGGCGCAGATCGACAGCTGGTCGGGCATCGTGGCGCCGAGAGGAACGCCGCGCCGTATCGTGGAGCAATTGCACGGCGATATTGTGCGGGGTCTCGACAAAGCGGCGTTGCGCGAACTCTTCGTCCGGCAGGGCGCCGAGTCGACTCCGCAAAATACTCCGGATGGTTTTACGCAACTGATGCGCGATGAGTACGCGCGGTATCAGGCGCTGATCCGCGCAGGCGCAGGCAGCGACAAGAAAGACTTCGCTTTCGAAAGCAAACCGGGAAATAGCGACCAGAAGGACACCGCAGATGGTGGGCGCAATCCGACGGTGCGGTTGGCCGGCTCCCGACCTGCGGCGTCAACTACGTCTTCGCTGCGCTACCCGTTTTGAGGTCTACCGCCACGCGGTTGTCTGCGTGACTGCGGTCAACGTCTTGTCCGTAGTGTCGTGAGACGTCATGCCTGTGAAATGCGCTATCCTCCAGTAACCCATGCGCTCCTCTGCGACCAATGCGTTACATAGCGGGATTAGCCGTGCAATCTCGCGCGAGGCGCTGGCCGGGTTGCCGATTCGCCGCTATGAAGGCGACGTGCGTCTCGTTGCAACGGCGGCCGACCTCGAGCATGCGCTCGCGGACTTCAGGCAAGAAACGGTTGTCGGCTTCGACACCGAGACGCGCCCTGCATTCAGGAAGGGGGAATTTTATCTACCGTGTCTCGTGCAAGCTGCGACCGCCCGCGCCGTCTACTTGTTCCAGTTGCGCCGGCCGGAGGTTTTTCCGGTTATTGCTGAATTGCTCGAGTCACAGAGCGTCGTGAAGGCGGGCGTGTCGCTCGCTGACGATCTGCGTCCGCTGCGGGCCGTTTTTAGTTTCATGGAAAAAAACATGGTCGATCTTGGCAGCGTAGCGCGCCGCGCTGGCCTCAAGCAGACCGGCGTGCGGAATCTCGCCGGCATCCTGCTTGGATTCCGTATACCAAAAGGAACGAAGACATCAAACTGGGCGGTGCATGACTTGTCGCCGGCGCAGATTACCTATGCGGCGACCGATGCATGGGCGTGCCGTGAACTGGACTCTGCGCTTCCAAAGTCTGGGCTTACTGAGAACATTCGACGGACATCCGGATGCCGTAAGGTCGGGCTGCACGCTCAGCGGCGATTGATTCGAGCGTGTGGTGTATATAAAGCTGCGTGAATTTTGAGAGCATGACGAGCGGCTCGATGAACTCCTGTTCTCTCATCGGGTTGATTGTTGGCGTTGCAGCCGGGCCGGCAGCTGCGCAGACATTTCCGGATAAACCGATTCGCATCATCGTGCCGTTTGCCCCCGGCGGCTCTACCGATCTCGTCGGTCGCATCATCGCAGACGGCGCAGCCGAGCCGCTGGGTCAATCCGTTATTATCGATAATCGTACCGGTGCGGGCGGGCTCATCGGTACGGCCGCGGTTGCGCGCGCCGCGGCCGACGGTTATACATTGTCCCAATGCACCGTCGGCAGGTGTGCAATCAGCGCAAGCCTGGTCAAGAACACCGGATACGATCTCACGAAAGACTTCGCACCGATCATTTTGATCGGTGGTGTCATGAACGTATTGTCGTCACACCGGCGTTTCCTGCGAAAGATGTTAAAGACCTCGTGGCGATGGCGCGCGCTCGACCCGGTAAGATCACGTTCGGCTCCGGCGGCGTAGGCAACTCGCCGCATATGACAGTAGAGCTTCTCAAGTATCGAGACAGGATTGACATGGTGCATGTGCCGTACAAAGGCTCGGGCCCGGCGATCATTGACGTTGCGGGTGCACAAATCAACATGCTGGTTGAAAACGAGCCTGCCATTATTTCGCACGTCAAAAGCGGCAAGCTGCGGGCGATCGCAGTCACCGGAAAACAGCGCTCTGCGCAGTTGACCGACATTCCAACCATGTTGGAAACCGGTTACGACGACTTTGTGGTCGAAGCATGGTTTGGCTTGATGGCGCCCGCGCGCACGCCGCGTGCCATCATCGAGAAGCTCGAACGCCGCATTCAATGCGACATTGCAGAATCCGCGGATTCGCAAGCGTCTCGATGATGTGAACGTCAATATCGCCGGCGGCTCACCCGAGATGTTCGGTGCTCATATGAAAGTCGAATTCGATAAGTGGGCGAGCGTAATCAAGGCAAACGACATCACTGTCGAATGATGTTCGAGCAAGACTTCCAACTTACAAAGGTTACCGATGGACACCGCTGCTCAGCTCTATCTTCTTGATGTCGCCGACGGCGTAGCCACCGTTACGCTCAATCGTCCCGCAGCAATGAACTCACTGAGCACGCAGTTGCGATCGGAGCTGATGCTGCTATTTCCTCAGCTCGACTTGCGCGATGATGTGCGCGTGATTGTCTTTACCGGCGCCGGCGACAAAGCTTTCTGCACGGGCGCGGATTTAAAGGAGCGCGCGGCGCGCAGCACCGAAACGATGGTGCATATGACCGCCTTACCATCCAGGCGAAATGGACGACAGTGCTTTCCAGCCTCAGAAAGCCGGTGATTGCAGCGATCAACGGTTACTGCATGGGCGGCGGCTTCGAGCTCGTCTGCAATGTGATATCAGTATCGCGTCGGACCGCGCGATCTTTTCGCTGCCCGAAGTAACGCATGGCTTTTTCCCGGGTGGCGGCGCCGCCCACGACTGCCGCGCCTGATCGGCATTCAAAAAGCGAAAGAACTGATACTCACGGGCCGGCGCTGGGACGCGCACGAGGCAGCAGAGCTCGGACTCGTCAACAAAGTCGTCCCGCACGAACAGTTGATGGAGGAAGCGATGGCGCTCGCGAAGCGCATTGCCGCCAACCCGCTCGTCGCGGTCATCCAGGCGAAGTCCGCGATCAATCAGTCGCAGGAAACGGGACTCACCGCCGGTCTGCGTTTCGATAATGAAGCGTGGGTGGGTTGCCTGCACTCAAACGAGTGGAAAGAAAAACTCGGCGGCTTCGTGCGCAAAGAGCGTAAGTCGTAAGTCGTAAGTGGCAATGCGCGCGGATTCACCATCAAGCGTTCGAAAGCTCCGTGCGCAGCCTAAGCACATTGCACGCTGAGACGGGCCGTTGAAGACTTCAGAGATAGTTCCCCGACCGGCTCGGCTTCTAGTGTGCCGGGGTCGTACACTAGCGAATCGCGAACAATAAGCGCTGGGTCAGGCAAGAAGCGTAGATTGGCAATTCATGCCACGTCCGGCTTTATTGAGCGACGACGCCGGACTCGCGGACCGTCTTGCCCCAGCGCACCGTTTCCGCGCGGATGAATGCCGAGAATGCTTCCGTTGACGACGGCGCTGAATCCACACCCTGTTCGGCAAAGCGCTGCCGCAAATCCGGAGCGGCCAGCGCTTTCATGACGTCCGCGTGCAGCTTCGTGAGTATCCCCGGCGGCGTGCGGGCTGGCGCGCAGAGGCCCTGCCACACGGTTACTTCGAAATCCGGATACCCTGATTCGATGATGGTCGGCACATCGGGCAACTGCTTGAGCGCCTCGCAGAAGTCACGCCGACGCGCGCGCATCTTGCCCGCGCGCACGTTCGGTAGTTGAGTGGGCAGGTTGTTGAACGCCGCATCGACTGCCCGCCGAGAAGATCGGTAACACCCTGCGCCATCGTCTTGTATGGCACGTGCACGAGGTTGATGCCGGACGTTGTCTTGAACAGTTCCATCGTCAAATGAGGCGACGCCCCAATGCCTGACGACGCATATTTCATCTTGCCGGGGTTGGCTTTCGCGTACGCAACGAATTCGCCTACGGTGCGGGCGGGGACCGCAGAATTCACCACCAGTATGTTGGGCAGTGTGGCGACCAAGGACACCGGTGCGAAATCGCGCAAATGATCGTAAGGAAGCTTTTTATAGAGCGCGGCGGAAATGGCCTGATTGATTCCGCATAGAACGAGCGTGTATCCGTCAGGTGTCGCCCGCGCCGCGGACTCGAGGCCGATCACGCCTCCCGCACCCGGTTTGTTTTCGACGACCAGTTGCTGACCCCACACTTCGCTCAGCTTGTTTGCAAATATGCGTGCGACGATGTCGGTTGTCGCGCCGGCGCCGAAGGCAACGATCATGCGAGCGGGCTTCGACGGGTAGGATTGACCCCATACGTCAAGTGCCGACATCGTCATGCCGAACGGACATAGCATCAGCAGAGCGCGTGCAGATCGAACCGATGGTCCCATCATGTCATCTCCCGGAGGCTGCTGCGGTTGCACCAGGACGGCGCGCTTGGAGTCTCGCGCCATCATAAGCGCTCCAATGAAAGGCGAATACCTTTAGCGCGGCATTTTGTTTTTCGCGCACCCCAAACTGCTGTCTGAGTATAGAATCAATGCACGACGCGATGGCCCGGTTTCAACTGGCACGCGTCACTCCCCCAGTTATCAGGCATATCCACTTCAAGGAGTCGCGATGTCGGCCCAAT